>NZ_JBIFNP010000003.1:0-41178 GCF_043945595.1 Paenibacillus sp. TAB_01 | reverse complement strand
TTACATCATGCCGCCCATTTATTAATTACTCTCGCTTGCTTTCGCAGACATTCGTCAACCAATATAAACGCCTTTATAATAGAAGAAACAGTAATTTGTTTTCCGTCTTGTTTCATTTCAAAACGGAATTTTTGTGATTTTTTAGTGATTATTTTTCAAATCGACCAAAGACTTTCTTATAATAAAATTTTGCTACGATACAGTCTGCCCGACACCAACAAGAAGGTTGAGAAACATCGGCGAGAGCTGCACGAGAATATACCCGATCGCTGAATTTTGCAGCATCTGCATGCCCCGCTCCCGATTGCCTATCATGATAAAAAGGCAGCCTCCGGCGATCATCACCCCGGCTATCGGATATGAAAGGGATATGGCCAGATCAATCAGCGGATCAAAAGCATGCAGTATCCGTTCCTTCACCGCGGCAGGGACGGCAGCCGCTATCATTACGGGAGCCGGCGCAGGCTCCTCTAATCCATGGGCAGACACGTTACCATATGGTATGAAGCTTGAAGCAAACACGACAGGTACAGTGTACCCCAACATTGACTTGAGGCCCCGCTCCCATCTCCGCAATTTCTCCCGGTCTGAGCCGGATGCTACCTCCTCACCGATCACCGATCCTCCTGCAAGCTGCAGCTCCTTTTGTCTTGCCCCATCCCAGCACCTTGATTTGATCGTTATCTGCATCCTGATCCCCTCCTATCGTATGTCTGCCCAGGTGTAAATCAATGTGTCCAGCCCGTTGCACAGCTCCGCGAGTTGCCTTTTACGGCTCTCTGTTCTCGTCACCCATACGAGCTTGGGGAAGTACCGTAGTCTTTCCTGGAACGACCCAGTATCCCGCAGCCGCTTGTATCGCTCAATTTTGTCCCGATTCTTCTGCATGTGCTGCAGGTGGTCAACCTCAAGGAAGTGCCGGCGCAGCTGATAACTAAAGTAGGCATCGGGGGTCAATCGCACAATATCGCCAACGCTTACCTTGACTTCGTTCTTCCACTCCTCGGGGCGCAAATGGATGTAAACGTCCGCTCTCATTAAATAGTGATTAACCTGGGCCATCTTCTGGCGGACTAACTCGCAGCCAATCTGTTCCCGGCCGGCTTTGCTGAGATAAAAAATACTTTCGCCCGTCTCCCCCCGAAAGCTGGAGACTAAGCTGCCCATATTGCTCAGTACGCGCCGGGCATTACGCTCCCCGCCAAGATCATGGAGCCGCTGGATCTGGCTCCGGCTCAAATAATCAAGTCTCTTCAATGACAAGAGTATTGCTTCTTCCCTGCAGAGTTTCAGCTGTTGAACCCGATTCATTCTTCGGCCTCTCCTTCCGGGGTTTTATAGTAATGTGTGGCCGTATTGTCCGGTCGATAAAATCGTTTTCGATAAACGGGGTCTGTACAATCACCTTACGATCCGTCCGGTAAATGGCCCGGCCCTTTATAAACGGCAGGCTCTCTGCTCCGGACTCGTCAAGCACGACTTGGCTGGCCGTACCGGTCTGCAGCCGGAAGCAGAGCCGAGCGTCACAGTTTTGCTTAACCTGGCGAGGTAGCGTGTCTGCAGTAGGATATTGCGTAGCAAAGATTAACCGGTACCCTAACCCGCCGCCGATCCGAGCGATTTCCGATATAATCTTTTCACATTCGACCTTTACCTTTTTGACGTCCTTATCTGGCTCTCCCTGGCTGGCGAGTTCTGCTGCTTCGTCGATAATGATAAAGTGTCGCTGCTTCTGCCCCGCTTCCCGTATGTCTTCAAATCCTTTGTCGAGATACTCCGCCTGCCGACGCTTCATCTCCTCTTGAATTGCCTGTAGTGCCTCCAACGCTTCGAACGAGTCCTTGGCGACCGTCCGGACCTGTCGGGTGTTGGAGAAGCGGTTGAACGCGAGACCACCTTTTAAATCGATCAGGGTCAGCACGACATGCTCGGTATGGTTGTGGATTAAGGTAGTTACTGTGTTTTTCAAAAATACGGACTTGCCGTACCGCGTAGTGCCGGCTACAACCATATGTGGGATCCGCTCGAAGTCATGCCGGACTGACTCGGTACGTGACTCTCCCAGGCTTACCGTCCAGCCGGATGAACAGGATTGCAGCGTGCTGTTATTGAATGGCACCATTTCCGGAAGTGGCTCCCGGTAAACATTTATTCGAAGCGTACCGTCATAATCGAGCGTGATTTCCTTCCGTTGCTTTGTCCCCGAGAATATTTTCTTTATTTGTTCCAGCAGATCGGCCCGCAGCTGCAGCCTCTTGAAATCATCAAACGTTACATCGAGCAGCCCGCGCTTATGATTCAAACCGTCTTCAAGATGCCGCTGCTTCTTTTGCGCATCTTCGAAGGACAAACCCAATGGCAGCTTGTAAACGTATTCCGTGCCCCACGGATGCCGCCGTTTCCGAAGCAAATGAATAGTCATCGTCTTGCTGCCATCCTTGATAGTCAACCCGCAGTTAGCCGCGATCCGCTGTATTTTGCTCCCCTCGTTTGCTCCTTGCTTATCTAAAATCGTCCACCCCAATACGCCGGCCATAACAGCACTACTTACGATTTCAACCAACACAACAGCGCCACCCCTTTCCATTGAGTATCCGATAGGATAGTTCCCCCGTTGCGGAATATTCCGAACCCGCTGTTTTCCCTGTTCTGACGCCGTTCGGAATATTCCGCGGACATTGCCGCGTCGGCATTCCTCCCGGAAGATAGGATCGGAATAACACCCGGAAGCTTATCGGGGCTTGTTCTGCCGTCCAGGTACGTAGATAGTCGGCTTGTTTACTGGGGCAGCTCCTTGCCCGGGGTCGATCGACATCGCCGGATCATCCGGACGAACTGGGAACTGCGGGAGACTCAATGGGCGCTCCTGAAACTCAATCGTGCGCGTTGTACGTATCCCGAGCATTAATCTTAGTCCGTCCCGGCAGAGTGCCTTCAATGCTCGCTTGTCGAGCTTCTCGACGGCTTTGATAAGATCCGCATCTAAGTCTTTCCGAAGCCGGAAAGATATCGGTGTTTTCATTCTGTGCACCTCCTGTAAACCGTTGTATACCTCAAGTCTACGGAGTATCGATTGTCCAAAATGCACGGTTTTTTGAATATTTTTTTCATAGATTGTCCAAATTGGTAATAGAAAGGGGTTTTATTTCTATGTATGGACTAGGAAAAAAGAGGACATTGCTTGGTAAATATATTGATTCTAAAGGGATAAGCCAAGGTGATTTAGCGAAGGCTTCAGGTCGAAGTCGAAACACGATCGCTGATCTTTGTGATGGTAGTAAAGGAGTGAGGGCCGGAGCCTCTACTCAAATCGCAATCGTTGGGGCTCTTAGGAGAATGGGGCGAAATGTTACGCCCGAGGATTTTTGGCCAAATTAAAAAGACTCTTGAGGCAAGCTCATGAGTCTAATTCATGAATGGGGAGTTTTTTGTAGATGCAGCTGGTTTTGGATCGAATTTATAAAGCGGCTGTCTTTCCCATCCCTCAATTATAACTATCTTGTCGGGTTGAGAACGATCCCACTCGATGTACTCCTCATCGTTTAAAACGGTCAATACCTTATATACACCATCTCTGTCTCGGCCAGTCTTTACCTCTAAATCCTGTATAGTCGGGGGTCCATCCCATCTAATTGTGAAATTATAAAGTATCCTCAGCATCTTTCGCTCAATGTCAGAAAGGATAGTAATCATCCCCTAACTCTACACCGATTACATCAGAAAACTCTACGAGATGCCAATCATGTTTCGGATCTTCAACCTCAATTTTTATAAGACGCAGCCGCGGATCAAGACCGGTCACATTTCCTGTTATTACTTGATCATCAAGTTCCCCATAAACCGTGATTGTTACTTCGATTGTGTTCGCTTTAGCCACCTGCAATCGACCGAACATTTCTCCCATCTCTTCCTCCGAGAATTCCGGCTTAAACCTTTTTACTGATTGCTTCGCTTGATGTATACTTGCTTCCTTGTGCTGAGGCAGAATCATACGACTTGATTCCCAAAACATATTTGAACCTGGCGTCAACTTATTCGGCTTCATGATGCTCTCCCAACCGGCTGTACGGCCAAAATATTCTCAATCCGGAATAAGCGCGGCGCGTTTCGCTGGAAACATCGGGCTTTGACGGTGCCGTTCCCTACGGAGTTGACCTTAATCAGACGTTGCGTGATCTGGCCATCGCCGCCCAGGTAGATGATTTCAATGGTTTTACCAATGTACTTTTCCATCTGTTCGCCTCCAAACAAGAACCTATGTTCTTATTATATGCGAACATAGGTTCCTATTTCAAGCAAGAAATTTATGGAAATAGTCCATTAGTCGTGGTAGAATGTTGGTATTATAAGGCTGAAGAGGAGACCGGTATTCTATGGGAGCAAAAAACAAGGTAATCGCGGGGGACTACGAGGGGAAGATGGTTACACAAGCCCTCGGAATAGTAACAATAACTACAGGTTTTCTTAAAAAAATCATTGTAGACAAAACGACGGTAGATTCTTATGAAGTTATGAACGAAGAGCATCGAAAAAGCGCAGTTAGCGCAGTCGGAAGAGGTCTTGTTGGGGGTTTTTTACTTGGCCCTGTGGGGCTACTTGCTGGTCTATCGGCAAAAACAAAGGGTACCCACGTTGTAGCAATCCAGTTTAAGGATGGGAAAAAGAGCCTGCTTGAAATTGACGAGAAGGTATATAAGGCACTATTAAAACAATGCTTCTAAGCTTTGATGCTAATAAAAGTAAGCCCTCAATCCGAAAGGAAAGAGGGCTTATTTTTTACTCTTCATCCAGGCCGGCAGCCTTGCGGAGTTTGTTGGCTAACCAGTTATAGTATTGCTTTTGCTCTTCTAATTTTGCCGCTGCTGCTGCATCGCCATCAACTTCTACAACTTGCTGTGCCCTATCTGCATCGTCCCATGCCGGACCGATCCATGTATTAATAATCGTCTGAGCGACCCCGGCATCAAGCGTCGTTTGCTGTGTTATGGCCATCCCTATTCGCCACCCTCCCGCATCTCCATTGGATTCATCCCGGTCTATGCCTATCCCATTCACGACAATGTCATTCTCATATTGATAAATGTTAGGATCGTTCAGCTTGGTTCCCCGGCTCCAGGCATAGGTCTGCCACACCTTACTTACTACGCCGCGGTCGTGCATCGCCTTGCAGATCTCATACTCACCGTACACGCCAAGCTCATATCCGCTGATCTCTGCGTCAAACGCTCGCAGGTATGCTTCGACGGCGTCGTAATGCGAAGCGTTGACGTCCGTGTCCACCGCGGCGTAAATCACGCTGCCCTCCGGCTGACCGACCTCCCGCGCATACTGCAGGGCGAGTTTACCATCCTCTGCCCCCTGCGCTGCGCCGGCAAGAGCGTTGGCCGCGCCGCGCTCAAACACCGACACGATCCACATGCCCGCGTCCGTGATTGCCTGCGCCTCGGCTGCCGTCAGGCGCTTCCTGGACCCCGGAGGAGCGAGATATCGGCAGACAAAGGTAAATCCATCAGCTGCAAACTCCCGGGCCTTGTCCGTAGTGAGCGGCGTTGAGCAATCAAATCCTTTAGACATTCATCCCGCCTCCGTTTTTATTTTTGACATAGCTATAGGCGCCGCTGGCTGTAAGACCGATCACAGAGATTGTTGTAACTTTATTCTGGATATCATTCGGTACCAATACAAAAACAGCCGCGATCGCAATAGCAATCAGCGGGCTGTATTTGGGGTTAACTCCGAGCGTTTTAATCACGCCCACATAGGCCGCAACAATCGTGGCTAACTGCAGAATCATTTCATCTTGCATGATTTATTCCTCCCTGTCATGTCTCGGCGCTATATCAAGCCGATCCATTCGTTTATGTGCTTGCTTAGCAGATTCTTCTACTCGGGTCACTCGTTCAGCCAATTCGTCAATTCGCTTTCCTTGGGCGCGCTGCTCAAGGCGAATGTCATCTACGCCTCTTTTGATGTACTCCACATCAGCATGCAATACCGCGCCGTCCCCAGCCTCTTTTCGAATTTCCTGTCGAATAGAACGTGTCCTCCCGGACCAGCCGATGATTATACCGCTAATGGCAGCTAAAATAGAGATTGTTGTTGTGAATGCTGTCATGTCCTGCATCTATTAC
Organism: Paenibacillus sp. TAB_01; assembly: GCF_043945595.1. Lineage (NCBI taxonomy): Bacteria > Bacillati > Bacillota > Bacilli > Caryophanales > Paenibacillaceae > Paenibacillus > Paenibacillus sp. TAB_01. The sequence continues at coordinate 35,047 of NZ_JBIFNP010000003.1, read as the reverse complement.
TCCTCTCGCCCCACTAAGGGCATAAAAATACCCCGATCGGCTCGGGGCTAGTGCTAAATTAATCCTAGTGTTAGAGTAATGATGCCGGAAGCAACCGGGGACTTGTGCTGCTGTGCATCGATAACATAAGCTTCGTGGTAGTAGATGCCCGGTGGAAAATTCTCGGTATCTGCCGTGGTAAGCGAGACAGTAAATCTCTCGGACCCAGTGATTTCGATGCCGCCAACTGTATCCTTGAGCAGGGCGGGCTCGCTGGCATTGCCTTTTCTCATCGCCCACATGACGGAAGCACTCGTAAAATCATCAATGCCTGCCACGGAGAAATCCAGATACTTGGACTCGCCGCGTTCCATTTCGAAATTCTGATTCTTCTTCACAGTTTGCAAATCACCTCCCAGCTCGATCCTTAATTCGCGGGATGCAAGCAGGCTAACCCGCAGTACCCGATCTGCCTGCAGCGCAACCCGGGAAACAATCAAATTTTGCTCATCGAAAACGATCTGCAATGTTGGCAAATCGAGTGAGCCTGTCTGAAAGATTGCCAGCTTCACAGGGATCATATCTGCACCGGACTTATAAATAATCTGCCGGGTGTCGGACGGGTCCACCCCGATGCGGTATATGCTCTGTCTTGCCGGGAGTTGAATCACGCCGGGCGAGTAAATGGATTGCCTGGTTGGATGCTGGTCAGTTCCTTGCCTGACTATAACCTGCTTTGTTGGATAAGCAGCCGCCCCGGACGAATAGATTGATTGTCTCGTGGCATACGAAATAACCCCAGGAATCCCATCTTGCGTGATGACCTGCAGAGTGGAATAGGATACGGAGCCAATAGCATAGATAGCCTGTTTTGTGGGCGCGTTGGTGGTCTGGGGCTGGTAGATCGTCTGGCCTGTGGCATAGCTATCTGCCCCAATTTGGCTGACGATCTGCTTCGTAGAGACGGCGACACTGCCGGATTGAGTGATGACTTGTTTGGTCGCATAATTGACTGTTCCGGCATCCCCTACCGGACCGTCCTGTACCCAACTACCGCCGATTAGAGTCGCATGATTACCATTGCCAGTCTGGTCCTGTACGGTGCCGGTGGACATGTCATAATGGGCAACTAGCGTAGTGCCGTTATACAGTTTGATGTCATAAATATCGCCGTCTATTGTGCTGTTTGCGGCTCCGCTGCTGTTCGAAAATATATTGCCGTCATCCATAGCGGTGGAAGAAAACGTATGTTCAATAGTCGTTTTAGTATTCTCAGGAATGAATGTAGTGCCATTGCTAACAGAAGTGCCACTTACCTTGATAGCTCCCGCGCCTATTGCGTCGGTGCCGTTTATCTGTTGTATAAGATAGGCAAAGCTGATGCCTGTCCTAAAGTCCCACAAAACCCTTACGACATCTGTTTTACGTCTTACCGCTACTTCTGCGACAATCCGGCTCAGGGTCATGGACGGCAGCTTGATGTAACTGCCGTTCCCAGGCATTTGGAGATAGTACGCCAAGTTACCTACCTCCTCGAATGGCTATGCGGCATATTCCGTGTAGCTCACTATCAGCTTGATATCCGATTTATTTTGAACCGATTGGCCCGAAGGTACGGTAACCTTAATCCAAAATGGAACCCCAACATTAGCCGAAGTGATGTTTGCCATACTCAGGGCAGCGCTGGCCGCACCGTAAGTCCCAGCAGAACCGGAAACGTCAGGAGCCAACTGGAACCATGTACTCTCGTCTCCTCCGGTTGCGTCCGTCGGATCGATGTTGATGCCCTGGTATGTCCTAGTGGCATCATCGTTAAAAAGCCATACCTTAACTTCTTGCGCAGATCCGGTTGTTGGATGTTGCGTGGTAATGGGATTTGCGTCAGAGACAATATCGGTCAAACCGCTGTTTTTGGAGATTTTCAGCATATACCTAAGTCGCCGCCTTTCGTAGAATGAATTGGAAAATGAAAAGGACCATCCCATTTAGCTTCAAAGGGATGATCCGTATTGAAAATTAGAAACGAGTACTAAATGAGAAAAGCCTTCCACCAACAGATAGATGACAAAAACATAGATGCAGAGCAGAGTAAATAGACATAGTTACTTTGTTGTTCTTTAAACCGGATAATATATACAATGGCTGAAAACGTTGTTAAAATAAAAACGATTAACTGTATCAAATCAGTTCCACTCATTTTTGACCTCACCATTTCTTCTTAAGGAGCTACCCTATTTGGATACCTTTTACACCATTTTCGGAGTTGTTTTAGCACTTATTCCTGGTAACTAATTACTCCAATAAGAAAACTCGCCACACTATTCAGCTATCCGAGGACTTATTTAGATTCGACAATTTCTTTTTTTATAACGGTCCGTTTATTGTAGAAGAGGATGGAAAGATTGATTTCACAAAGTAATATATGCTTTACTGGATTCGTTGATTTTAAAGTGGAATCTCCGGTTTTTGAGCAGCCACATAAGCGACAACCGCCTTCCGATCCTCTTCCCGCCCCGGATCGTTCAGGGCATCATAATTACTTGCGATGATCAGAGTAAGCGTCGGGGCCTCACCTGCGTTAAATCGTGTGATGCAGGCATTACCGACAATGCGCACCTGCAGAGATGTCATATTTGCCATTTTACAAACCTCCCATAATAAGATCAGCCATCATTAATTCCAGGTCAGCGAGCCGCGCGCGGTCAATCTGAGCCTGCGTTTTGGGTATCCGATCCCGTTCATCAGTAAACAATGAAGCGTCGAAATCGTCACCTGGCTTATATTCGCCGTGATCCGTGACCAGTACGGGAATATCCGTGTAGTAAATGTTTACCTTTTCTTCGGGCTGGGGAATGCCCTGATCGTCGGGAACCCAATCTGTATACGCCACCCGTCCCGACTCGATCCGGTCATACCGGATGATTGCTTGATCCAGCACGATTATATCATGCTGTACCCCCTTGGCCCCTCCCCCCTCGGCCTCGATGATATCGCCGTCAATCGCTGTGACCTTATCAATAAAGTTAGCAAGTAACCCATCCTTGTATAGAATAGCTATCATCGGATAACTCCTCCCCCACCTGTGGCTTCTGCCGTTGTTCCTGCGGGTTGTGAACTAAATTTTCCGAGTGTCGATGCTTCCGAAGATTGAAGCCCGTTCGTGTTCCCCGACCCCGTATTTGTTGTACTAAATACAATCGAATGTCGTTGAATGAAAATCCCGTTTTGTCTATTTGATAATTCGCATCCTGAAACCGTTCCTTTAGACTTATTGTATATAACCGCACTAAACGATGTTGTCGCATTGGTACACCTACAGGCGTCGAATGTGACGGCTGAACTACCATAGGCCGAAAATCCATCATGGGTAGTGGATATTGCTTTTAGGCCTCGTATGGTTACATCCAGTACGCAGTTAAATACATCTACACTATTCACAGCATAATTATCGGATACGGCTGTTCCACCTACGAGAAGAATCGATCCTTTACCCATGAACCCGTTTATACCTATACCTTCACTGTAGGTTCCGGCGGACACATTAATTGTAACTTGATGATTGACAATCTGAGGTATCCGGTTAATGGCTGCCTGAATGGTTCTCAAGGCTGTCCCACTTGTCAATCCATCATTCGAGTCATTCCCTGTCGTGGCGACATACAACGTGATATTCCCTTCTGTAGCACTCACTATAAGAGGGGATATCGATCCGCTGGCCCATGTTGAGAAGGCTGATGTACCCCCCGGATAGGTGCCTGTGTAGTCGATTTGCCCACCCTCATGCGCTTGCATTCCAATTGTATTTCCTGATCCTTTATTTGCGGCACAATAGACTTTACAAGCATAAGCGACTTCGATACCTATAGATCGATTTGAAATGGTACTGTTGATACAGCGGCCTGAAGTACCATCGAATACAACGCCTGCTATGCTTGCACTAGCTGTAATACGACAACTGTCGAAAATAACATGCTTGGATCGAACCGCCAAGAATCCAGCCTGTGTTGTACTAGATGCCATGAACCCTGCAACGCTTGCAATTATCATTGTGTTTTTTATAGCAATGGAATTAATAACGAGGGTGTCCGGGTTTGCAGGAACACCCGCGATTCGTATCGTACCACTACCCACGATACCTGTAATTAATACATCCTCGGCATAGGTGCCTGCTGCTACATTGATTGTATACAGATGATTACACACCTGCGGAATCATGCTTACTGCTTTACCAACCGTCTTAAATGGTGTTGCCGCACTCGTACCGTTGTTCGAGTCGCTTCCGGCTGGGCTTACGTAATAAGTCTTGTCAGCCGTTGATTTAACCGGGACCAGTAAATCAATTTTGTCCCAGTTATCGTCTAGGTTTGTCTCCAGATTAAAATACGTCGTGGTAGGGGAGGAGCCGATCAATCTTATTTAATCCAATGTTTGGTGTCTGTGGGGTCATACGCCACCTCCTGCGAATCTATCGAGCGTTGTGCTTTCAATTTGTGCTATTGTCATACTTTCAACTTCGGAAATGGTCAGGTAACGTAATGAATAATTCACGGGTAAATGCGCCGGCTTAATATTTTCAATCGCTGCATACAAATCGTTCACATTAGGTGGCGACCCGATTACACTGACAAATTGAATCCGTATATGCCCGTCGAAAGTAACCTCAACATCACCATTCGTAAAGCTATCTGCCACAATTTTTATTAAAGCCGCATCGATCTTACCTGTTCCACGCATCTTGCTTTTTACGACCGATCTACGCTCACTGTACGGCTTGCTGGCATCTTTCACTATTCCGAGCTCAGATTCATATATGTCCAATGCCCAGGTGGCTGTATCAACGGATAACTGCGCCTGCAGATCAGATAATACACCGTCCCGACTATTAAACTGAGCGGCCTCTGCATCAAAAATCGATTTGTATACGAGAGAACCGCGCATGAATGGTTGCAGCCGTTTTCGCATCTCCTCGCTACGTGACATTGACAGACACCGTCCCAAGCACAGGCACATTTTCTGTGCCAATAGCAATATTAGAGTTGCTACCGTTAATCAGCAGATCCGAATAATCCTCGACGCCATCGCTGGCCAATATTGCAGCTCCGGTTTTTCCGTAGCTGACAATCGATTCCACAAAAGCAACATCGCGAAAATATTGCACCAGACTATCTTCAATATGACCTTCCGCTTGCTGCTGGGTATACCCCGTCGAAAGTACAATAGACACTGAGATGTTAATCTCTACGGCAGCTGCACTGGCGACGGTCACAAATGCTCCAATAGGGGCCGCGCCCTCACCCAGACCGGATACCCCAGGATCGATATATTCCTGCACGTTACTCACAAGCTGAGTCGATGCCGGCAGACGATTTGCATCAATGACCACAACTTTGACCGTGTTATCACCATCCCAAAGAGATATAATCCTGGCATCGCCAACGCCCGACACCTCCTTGGCCCAATTCCGATAATGCGCTTTGTTGCCGCTGGTGGCCGGCGTTTGGATTCGATCAAAGTAGCGTTGCAGCAAATCAGTGTCTGACTCCTCTTCAAAACCATCCATCGTTTGTCCTGGGTTGTTGACGGCAGTGAACCCGGTCAGTGTAACGGGAAATAACGTGATCGTATTTGCGGCGACATTGCCGCTACTGCCAGCAATCACTGCTTCGATTGAAACCGATCCACTTAATACAATGGGTTTCGTTTCGGTTGCCTGAAATTGTGTGCCGCCTGCTGTTTCAAACAAGTCGCCTATATGAATGGTTCCTGTACCGGTTAGCACAACGCTACCCGTTGCTTTTGTCGCTGTCTTACGGGTTATGCCCGTTCGTTCGTTGATTCGCTGCGCCAATTCATCCCCAGCAAGATTATTAATGCTTAATTTGTCCTTCACTGTTTGTATGGACACATCTGTTTGCTCAAACTGCTCCGCAGCCGGTACAAGGGCGTCATAGATGAAGCTACCTGCCCGCTTATCATAGTCATCCGGAACATCGCTGAGCATATTTGAAAGAATCTCGTCTTTGCTTGCCACCTACACCACCACCTGCTCTGCCGTTTTCCCGTAAATACTACTGACTTCAAAACTAATGACAAGCCGCGCACCGTCCATCGTAAAACCAAAGCCATCCACCCGTGTGATGGCATCATTCTGGAGTAACGCTTCCCGGATCATTCGTTCAAATTCAGCTTGGCTATAGGCGGGATTGAAATTCTTGCCGATAATCGTATCATGCTCGCTGCCGAATTGGGTTCCGGCATATATACCGCTGTCTTTGACGGTAAGAAGTATTTTTTGAACCCAGATTTTTAAATAGCTTAATTCGGTTACTGCCATCAGCTTTCCGTCCATCATTTTAAAATCGCCAGTATTAAAATCCCAATCGAACGTCCGGTGAACAGTTGTCGATGCAGTTGATGACTGCAGGTCGTTGTCGGGAAAATCCAGCTGCGCGATTTGCGGTAAAGCCGCCATATGAACCACCACCTATACTAAATCAATGACATACCACATCTGCAGATACTCATCCGGTGCAAGAATTAATTGATCCCCTACAGATAGGGGAATCTTCCACAGAACGGTATCGTCCACCATATTCCCGTTAGCGTCCTGCCATCGGTTAGGGATCTGAAGCCCATCGGTAAAGATCCTTGGCATGATGAGCTTGTCTGCCTTCAGGATGATACTGTCGCCCCACTGCACTGCAAGCGGATTGGTTTCGACGACTCTGCCCATTCGTAGAGATGTACTCGGGGGATTCCGATTTTGCATATACAAATCAGCAATTTTCCTGGCTAATAGGTCGATACTATCCATCAATTGACCTCCTCCGGCAGTGCCAGCTCCAGATCCATCATGTGAATCTGATTGGATACCGTATGTTTCGCGGTTACAATCATAAATCGGCCGGACATGCCCGTAATTGGCTCGTCGACGTCAAGCAACCTTCCTGCTTTAAAAACCACATCCCCAAGCAGCTTAATGCTGTTTGTTTCGTGAATGCGGTTAAGACGCTGCAGAAGGATTCTTGCTACCTCTCGTGCTTTGGCAGCATCCTCCGCATCGATTTTATAGACATCCTCCAGCAGTCCATATTTAGTGACAGATTCCTCGTCCTGTGCCGTTGCCACGACTTCGTATTTTGCCGCAGCCTTATCATCCTTGTCATGTTCAACCAAGATTTTCACCTGGTTCCGCAAGCTTTCAATGGTTCGCGTCTTGGAGGCCGCAAGCGGGCTTGCCATGATATTGACCGGGGCAATATTACCCGCTAATTGAAAAGTACCGGTAATGACCATATCGGCCATCTCTTCAAAATAAATCTTGCCTTTCCGCATCTCAGCTGTGTATCGTTTCCCGCTGCGGCGCTCGTGTTTCTTAAGAATTTCGTCGATGATCTCAGCTGGCGATTTCTCAAGATAAATTTCATCTATAGGCGTGTTCATTTCAGGAACACTGCCGATCAGCATGCCAAAATCCTTCAATATGCGCTCGATCGCCTTGGAAGCCGAAAGGTTATTGAATTGGTAAACGCTCTTTGATTTGCCGAGATACCAGGCATAATCATACACGGTATACTTATTTGCTTCCCATCCGGGCCGGCTCTCCGTGACAATAATGCCGCGGTACACTTCCTCGTCATCTTTAAGCAAAATGACGACATCGCCCAACTCGCAAGGGTTAATCGGGAATAACGCCGTATCATTCCAGAACAATTCATACTCCAAAACCGACATGAGCGATAAATTACTGTCCCAGGTGATCGTCCCGGCAAGCGGCGTAATATCATACGTTTTCGATCCATCATTTTTCACAAGCAGCAACTTAAACATGTGTTCCCCCCTACATTGTGATGAATGTAAATTCGGTCATCTTCAGGGTATAGTAAATATCGCCGTCTTTTTTCATTCCATGATCAAAATCATCAATGGTGACAGCCATATTAAGCGATTGGCCGTTTGTGTTCGAAATAACCAAACGAACCGGGAGGCGCCGATCTCTCCATCGTTCGATGGTTTCCACATAGGCCATCCCCCACAGTTCACGAGATTGTAAAAACGGATAATCATGACCGATGGCCGGAAAAAAGGACTGGATCTCAATGGAGCGGAGTCCTCGGAGGCCGATCAGATTCAAGGGTCCTTGAAGGCCGCTCATCTGCTCGTTTTTCCACGGACTAGGGACGTTGTAATCTGCCGGCGGCACAGGAAGTTGAATGACTTCTTCGTTGTTATTGATCGAAAGAAATACCTGGACCATGATCTTTCTCCTTTATGTGGCATACAGATGTCTTTCAATGCGGCCCAGCAGCGAATCCGCAATTTCAAGCGGCGTGCTGTTATCCTTCAGCTTCGCTGTATTCTCGGTTGTCGCCGCGGTATTGGCATTCAGAGCCTCCGTCAGGCCGGCCATTGTATCGGTCATCTCTTTGTCGTCATCCGACTTCTTTTTATCCCGATCTGCTTGCGCCTTCTTGGTTTGCGCCATGATGCTGTCTTCGGAAAACTTGGCTCCGTCGAAATCCACCTTTGGAATAAGGTTTAGATCACTTTCCCATTTCGGCTTTTCGATATTTGCTTTTGCTCCGCCAAAATCGACCTTACCGAACCCGCCAAAGGATAACTCGTCGGCCACATTCCCATAACCGAGCTTATTGGAAACCTGGTTCGCACCGCGGATGAGCGTATTGAGCCCGCTCGTAGCCCGATCCACCATCGTATCGATTAATCCGATAAAACCGTTAACACCCGCTTCGCCGGCACTAATAATGCCGTTCCAGATCGATTTTCCGGAGAACTCTATACTGTCCCAAGCGAATTTATAAAACCTGAGCATGAAATTGGCGAATACGAGATACTTATTTACTGCCCATTCTGCCGCACCGACGACCGTATTCCATAATTGCATGCCGTAAAGCTTAATCTGCTCCCAGTTCTGAATAACATAGGTTCCGGCGATCACAAGTAAGCCAAGGACAGTCGCAAGAACTCCGATCGGATTCAGCCGTACAGCTGCAGCCAATCCCAATTGTGACCTCGCCATTAGCCAGGTTGCAGCTGTCGTCGCTAACGAGTAGCCTCTCACGACAAGAAGCGCAATCCCGTAGGCTGCAAAGGCGGCGGCCACTCCATAAACGATAGGCCCAATGAAACCCCAGTTGTTGACAACGAAATTAGTGATAGAAAAGAGCACAGAAGCGACTGCCTTAGTTCCGTTATAAACGTTCAACAGCCCTTGGCTGAAAAGATTACTCCATGCAGCAACGCCGTCTCCGGATAGAAGCCCCTGTACCCCTTGCAAATCCTTCTTCATTGCCTCAAATAAAGGTTTAGTTACACCCGCAAGCCCGAGCGTCGCTGTTTCTATCATATTGGCGACCGTATACGAAAATGTATCGGACATCGCTTCCATAGAGCCACCAAAACGCGAATCCAGCCCCTTCATCAGTGCAGGAATGACCTGATCGGACAGCAGCTCACCGTTCGCGGCAAGATTCATTAGCTCGCCAGTGGATTTCCCCATCTCCTTGGCAAGCAATTGCCAAGCAGGAACCCCGCGCTCTGCGAGCTGATTGACCTCTTCAGCGCTCAGTTTGCCTTTTGACTGGATTTGTCCGATAGCAAGAGCAATACCCTTCATTTGCTCCGTATCGCCACCTACAGCCGCTACAGCGTCGCCTAAACTGTGAAGCATGGGGACGACCTTATCTCCTGAGAAGCCCATACCAATTAACGTCTTGGCGGCATCCTGTAGTCCGGCAAATTCAAAGGGTGACTGTGTCGCCAGTTTCTGAAGATCCGATACCATGACTTGGGCTTTGGATGCCGAACCAAGAAGGATATCGAATGATCGGCCGGCAGTTTCCATACCCGCATTCGTTTTGACCCCTAAGCCAACCGCTCCAGCACCAACTGCTCCCATAGCAGCTGTCGCGGCCAGCGCGCCCTTTTTGATGCCAGACCATGCTTCTTCTCCGGCTTCTTTAAGCTCTTTCAGCTTGTTTTTATATTCAACGGTCCCTCTGCTGATCTTATTCAATGGCTGGGTGACGCCGTCACGCAGAACCATCGTTTTGGATATGACTTTAGATCCCATAAGGTCACCTTGCCTTTCGATGCAGCGCGTTAGGGATTCCTAGCTATTCCCCCAACGCTTTGCCTCCTCCTCATAGTGCAGCAGCATCGAAACTTTCATAAACCGCTTCGATGCCGCGTCCAAACCTAACAAGTCCGACAGCGCATGCCCCCGCTGCACATAATGATGCACCATGTACAGATCACTATCGGACATGATTAGTTTTTTAAGTCATCATCTACCTTTTTCACACCGCTGCCGTATCCAGCAAGTTGAAGCGCAAACCCGCTGATAGTTGTAATTTCTCCCGAGCGGAAAAGCATGCGCACAATATCCGTCGGCTCTACACAACCATATGCCTTTTGCAATTCAGCATCCTTGAGATTTGGCTCGATCATGGTATGGTACACCATATGGACATCCGCCATATCGCTTTTTTGTGGATCTTGCGTCATTTCAATGGCTTCATCTGCGATGGATGAAGCCGGCTCTTGAATAACAACTTCTGCATCCAGAGATTCAACATAGAGCGTCTGCGTCCGTTTTTTCTTCTGTTTCAGCCTCTCCTTCTGAGCGATCAAATCAGTAATTGTTAATTTTTTTGCCATCTTTTCATCAAATCCTTTCAGATTCTCCTAAATAGGAGGTTATGGGTTGATTGTATCTACAAGCTCATAGTCGCTAAATGCGAATGGGATCTCTTCACTTCCCATCGTCTTTTTCTCAAACTTCAGCAGGTTAAATTCGTTGATCGTCACATCATGTACGGAAGCCCGTTCTGCTCCGAACGCGTCAGGGTCGGCCAGCTTTCCAACCATCTCGAACCTCGGATAGATTCCCTTACGAACATTTTCAGCCATCGCGCGCTGCACGCGGGAGTAGACCTTTTTGATTGTCATACTCCCTTCACCCTTCCAGCCCATACCCTTCTTATACGTCGCTCCATCACCGCAAAAATTAACATCTTCATAATCAATGGTGACTTTGGCCTCAAACGCATCTACTTCCGCCCAGAGCTCACCATTGACCCAAACGGTGCCATATGTGCCGCTAATAACTCGATTTGCCGGAATCATTTATTTCACCACGTCCTTAAACAGAAATTTTGAATGTCAGGTCTTCGACGGCATCGAGAAACTTCAGGTTAGCTGCCAAAAACACTTTTGACTGAAAGCTTGTTTCTTTTACCTTCTGGTCATCCCATGAGCTGGTATCTGTCCCGATGCCGTCCCAAGCCTGACGCTGCGCTTCGATATCTACGGTCACCGCATTGTCGGCGGACGGATCAAGCACATCTCCCTCCAGCCCGCGCAGATAGGCATTAATTGCAGTGATGAGCAGCACCTGATTGTCATAGCTGTTATTCACTTTCCCGACGTATTCATCGTTGAAGGTTCGCTTTATATCTTCCTGGACCATGTCATGCCCTTCGATGATCTTGATCTTCTTAAAGTCGGCGCCTTTGCCCACGGTAGTGGTCGTCAAAGAATTGACCCCCCGGCCGATCTTAATTTTTTCCCCATCATTGATCAGAATGAGCTCGCCTTCGTCAATATCTTGATCTGGCGTTGTATGCTCGGTTATGAAATCAACTTCCGGAAGGACATAATAGGTTGCAGACCGCGTTAGCGGCAGTCCTGCGAGAATGCCGGCTATACGGGCCGTATAATCGGATGCCGTATAGGTTGAGGCCCCCACCACAATTCCAGCCGTAGTAAAATTGATGATGCCTTCATGATCGCTGTCGCTGTTTGGAAGAACGGCCTTGAATGTCCGCTTATCGTTGTCCCGCCACGTTTTGATTTGGGTGGAAACCGTATTTACGTCCGCATCTACAATGCCAGGGACAGCGAGATAATTCCATTTTTTGAACGATAGCCGCGTTAAGGCTGCATTATAATTCGCCGCTTCCGCAGGAATCCGCTCTACGATGACTTTAGAAGGAACACCAAGAAAAGCCTGTTCAATATAGGATTTATTCATGGCAGTCCAATCATCTGCATCGATTTCAGTTGCTGCGGTATACACCTTCGTGTCAAAAGAATCCTCCGTGTCATCCTTGAGGATCAAGGCGACAATGCCCCACTGGCTTCGCTGGACTGCGGATACAGCCAAGCTTGAAAAACTTATATTAATTTCGGGCAAGCCCATCGATATCACCCTTTTTTTATAATTTACTCATAATTCGGTCAAACTCTTGTTCCACGATTTCTGTCCATTGATCATCAATTTCCTGTTCAGCCTTGTCGAAAACATGATATCCGCGGACAAACCCGATTTCTTTCTTGCCAGGTTCGTGCCCGACCATGCGGTGGCCTTTCTCGATTAGATGGGCATGGGGGCTTCCGCTATAAACGCGAACCTTCGTCCCTTCGGCATCCATCCATACCTTTCCGCGCTTGATAGAACGCAAATAGTTACCCGATTCTTTCTTGACAAGCTGCTTCGCTTTGCTGGTAACAATTGCTTTGGCCTTGGTACCGGACCGAAGCATGAGCTGCCGCGCTTCCCTTGGAAAATGATGTTGCAGGTCCTCCAGTTCTCGGCTAAATGTATCGAGCCCACTTGATTTAATATCAAAACTAGCCACGATATCCCAGCTCCTCCATTAGCTCGCCAGCGTCATTATCTGCACGCTCCTCCAAATAAGAGAAGTCAAAATCATAATGGAGAACCTTGTCGATAATATCAGTAGAAGCGCTATCGATGGTAATCGTTCGGTCACCTGCAGGAAAATTCAACCCGAACAAGCGCTCCAGCCTGTCTTGTACATCATAAGCTTCCTCTTTAAAGACATGACGGTCCCTTGGGAAGTATAGAATTCGGCAGGTCATATCCCGCTGCACTTGGAACGGGAACGTCTCGCTTGAATTGGTCTCCAGTGACACAAAAAAAGAAGGGCGTTTAAACCCTTCCTCCACGTCACTGCTTTGAATCGGAATGCCTGGGAATTCCACTTTGATTTTATCGTTAATCGCCTTATTCAGACCTGCACGAGTCAGCATCACGGAATCACCCTTTCCGCATGAATCACAAGCGTCTCATGCCGATTGTATGGGTCATCGATATACTGAATGTCGTACCGTTGGCCATCGATTACGAGGAACATATCCGGGGTTATGCCCGAATGGTACCGGATTGTCACCTCGACGGTATTCGTCGTTTCGATCATATTGCCTTGATCGGTCATTTCACTGCTTCCGCCGCCTTTGTACTCAAGCTGAGCCGGAACGATGAAAAGCTGTACTGGTGTCGGACTCATCTCACCCATGCTGTTTTCCGACAATTCGTTATGCCAGATTTCCACGATATCCCGCAGCTTGGCAAGGTTCGTCCGCACATCATCATATGCTTGGCAGACCAGTTCGAGTATTTCATTATTTTTGCTGAAGGTTCGCAAAATCAAATATTCCTTGCCGTCGTACCGGATCTTCTGCTCTCCATTGTATTCGAACTTGTGAATTTCAAAGGTGACGTTAGGCCGCAGGCCGTTGGCTATCGCTTGATAATATTCGTTGCGAACCACAGATTTCCGATTTGCAAAAATTTCAGTAACCGATTCGGTTATGGTGACGTTTGGGTCATCGGAATGGGACACCGCAATGAGCTCGACAACATGATCCCATGACATTAAATAGTACCCCCGCGGCCCGCTTGGATCATCAGATTATGCAGGCGAAACTGAAGATGCCGCGGCATCGCCCCACTGCTGTCCCTGCTTTGATATCGCCATGCGGTATAATCGGCACAGAACATAAGATGACTAGCGTTATTCGGATCAAGCTCAATACCCTTTTCATCCGTGAGTTCCTTCACGATTGCTTCCGCAATGGCCGCCAGATATGTATCTCTGACGGCAGTTCGGATTCCTAGCCCTTCCTTAGCAAGCGACAATATCAGCGTTACGTCCATCTCATCCACCCTCTTTGACTGTTATAGCGTCAACCTTAGGCTGGATCTTCAATCGTTATGAGTGCGAACGCTGCAGGCCGAACTGGTTTGCCATCAAATCGACCTTTACCGCGAAATGTCATCTGATCTTCAACGAATTTCACATGCTCGCTGCGGTCGATGCTGATATCCTCCCGCTCGACCAGCGTATACTGGCTCATTTCGGCAAACATCACCTGATCGAGATCCATGTTCTGATTAAAGATAACCTGTAACCCAACCAGGTCAGGCTTACGCAGATTAGGCAGCTTACCGACGACATTGCCCTCGCTGTTAATGTTGATCGTATATTCCAGCAAGCGATTATAATATGTCTGACGCTTCATTACGGCCACGATTTCGCCAACACTGTCATCCCCAGTGTCAATCAAGCCAACGTTCTTCAGGAGATTAACCAGCAGTTTCTGATCGGCTTCAACTGTTTTTTGGTTCCCTACCGGAATTGCTGGAATGATGCCGGCTGGCTGCTTGTTGGCAGCACCTGTACCTTTAAGGATGGCAAGATCGAGGGCCTTAGCAATAGCGCGAGCAATCTTACGCACGACATAATCATCCAGGTTGATGATACTATCCTGTAGGAGGTAATTATCTACAAAAACAACCTTGCCGACCTTGAACCCGTCAAAATCCACGTTCGTGATTGTGCCTACATCACCGGTCGGAAGCGCTGCGTTTTTCTCGATCCATGTTGCAGCCGCTGTATCTGTATCAATGAGGATTCGGGCCGTTCCGCTCACGCGGATTTTGTCGACAAGTGGATATAACGTTGTAAAATCGCCGACGATATCCATAATCCGGTTGATTACAACTTGAGGGATGGTCAGGTCGCCACCGGAAACTGCTCGGAGACTCTTGAATTTGTCGTAAAACTCGCGTACCTCGGAGCGATTATAATATTCTCCACTTTCCAAGAGCTTACGAGTTTGTTGTCTGCTGATTTCACCGGCCATTTCGGCACCTCTTTCTTGGTTTTTGCTCCGCGTATTGTCTGCGGGCGGTTTAGCGTTCAGTTGCTCCAGCTCGCCCTCCAGCTCGGCGATCTCACCCTGAATTTTCGATTTCTGTTCATCCAGCTTTGCTGCCGTTGCCTCAAGCTCCGTTGTTTCTTCCTCGACGGCTGTAATTTCCTCATCCGTTTTGGCTTCGGCTGCTGCCGCTTCCAACTCCGAGCTTCGTTTCTGGAGATTTTCCTCCTCGATCAGCAGATCTGCCAAGGCATTGTTACGCTGTTCAATTTTTTTGCTCAAAATCAGCTGTCTAATGGCCAATTTGTTTCACCCTTTCGATAAGTTTTTGTTTGCGGACCTGAAGCTGTCTCTCCCGGTGCTGGGCTACCTCCGCTTTCCTTGCTTGAACCCCTGTCTCCGCGTAGGCTGGAAAGGTGACGACACTAACTTCATGCAGATCGATCTCGCGGATGGTCCACTTGACTGATCCGTCATCGCGCCAGTCCGTTTCTTCGCGAACGATATTAAAACCAAAGGAGCATTGGTCGACATCTCCGCGTTTGACACGCTCATACAGGTTAACCGCATCGCTGTCATGGGGGTTAATTTTTACCCTTCCCCATAACCCGTGGCTATCCGTGCGCAGCTCAAGTGTCCCGGATTTGTTGCGGCCTAGGACAAGCCGGGTCTCATGGTCAATAAGTGCCCGGATGTCGTTACCCATCGTCCTTTCAAACGCCTCGGGTGCGATCTCCTCAAATGCACTAGGCCAAAGCTCTGTCTCCCTGCTAAACACGGCAAAGTAGCCCTCAATAGTCATGTCCTCTCCCTCAGCGCGCGTCTTGAGTTCTGTCCTGAGCCCGCGCGTCTGGCGAATTTCTCTATCCACCATCCTCACCTCCTTCCTGAAGCGCTGTCTTGAGCGTCTTGAGCTTGTTTTGTTGACCAAGCAAATCCGCAGGAATGTAATTCTCCAACACAATCAATTCGCGCATCTCTGGATCTGGACTTATGCCGATCCAGTCACGCAATTCATTTCGTCGCAGTGTATTTCGGTCAACGAGGGCTGTCCCAGCCGTAACCATGTCTAACAAGCTGTATGAATATAGCGACCGGGAATTAAACCGGAAATATAAATCCGGTGCGATCAGTAACTTACGTGTGAGCTCCTGAGCGATGCCGGTTGCCAATGGTGCAATGCGTGTCTGAATAAATGCGTTGTACTCGTCCTTGCGGAAGTCACCGACCCCAACAAAAAAGGCCGGAACGCCAATCATTGCGGCAACCGCCCTTTTATCAATCTGTACGGACTCATGAATGGCAATATCCTGGAGGCTGAGAGGACGCACCTGATCGATTTTTATGATAGACTCCGGGATCACCCAAGGCTTTCCGCTCTTTCCGTCCCCAATGTACCGTTCCAGCAGCTTATTCCGCTCGGCATCATTGCTAAATTGGGAAGTGTCCGCATCCACGCTAACGATAATGCTGGGCCTCCATTTATCGCCCATAAATGCCTTCTTTGTTGCTGCTGCTTGGGTCAAATTGCCGACGATATCCTTCAGGATGAGGCGGTACCCTCTGCCAATCCAAGGTTTATCTGAATCCGGGTTAATTTTAAAATGCAGCAGCTCATCATGTTCATATACCCGCCCTTGAATGGATACTTGATAACCTGTTGTTAGCCCGGTCTCACTGGTCGGAGGCGTAGGGAATCCAATACGAATTGGGGGCACCGGTATCAGCTGGTCAATCAACCCATCCTGTACCGTCGGGAAAACAATACAATTCCCATCCCCTGCCAGCAGCATCGTGTGAACGATGTAATACATCCAATCTTTGCGGGTCATAAGGCTGTAGGGGTTGATATCGATCTTGCGCGACAGCTCGTTCTGAACCCGGATGTCACCCTCATCGGTGTTCCGCGTGAGATGGATCGTCATGCTGCTTACCAAGTCCGCTATGCGATCTATAGCCATCCGTACCTCCGGGTTATCCGAGAGACGTACATACCCATCTGGAACTAAGATAGACGGATCGTCCCCAGCCAGGAAAATGCCGATGGGAGTTTGCTGCGGGTCAGATCGCGTCTGTCCAGATCGCCTATTCCTTTTACTCACTCTGTCGTTTCACCTCCTTTTAGCCAATTGTCAGTCGCTTTCCCTTTGTCGGTATCCTCGATATATCGCACGCAAGCAAAAACGGACGCATCAAAAAGGTCGATGCGCTTTTTCTCATCGACCTTTTCGTATTGGATTAGATCATCGACCTTCTCGATCCCCCGGACATTTTGAACACAGTATTCATAGGCTTCACTGTGTAAATAATACAATTTGCCGGACTTGGCCTTTTGTTCAATCCTGCGGAATCCTTGGGACTTGCGCCAAAAATACTGAGGCTCATCCACTAACTTGAATCCGGCTTTCTTGGCATCACGGAAAAATTCCGCCGAAAATTTCCGGTCAAAGCCAAGCTGGCGTATCTTAAATCCACGACGGCGCATTTCAATAAACCAGTTTACGACCTCTGCGTGATTCGTGACGGGGGTGTTTGTCATCGTGAGCCAGCCATCATCTTTCCACCCGAAGAGCGGAATGCCATCTTCTTCTGCTTTGGCCGTCGCCGTAACGATTGGGAACCAAGCATGCGTAATCACAATGGATATATCTTGATATTCCCCGTAAAGAGCTGCAGCCGTGAGGTCGTGCAGCTTTGCAAGGTCAGCCCCGCCATACCAGTTGATTGGAAGCCGTGCCAACTCTTCCAAGGTCCATTTATGTTTGCGATCACTCAATCGGAACTCGTGAATATCGAAATATGCAAGCATCGCTGCCGTGTAAATGTTCAGTGACTTGGCTAGGAAATCTTTCCGCTGCTGAGGATCATCCTGTGCTTCAATCGCTTCTTGCATGATATCAGCTGGACGTATCGAAACCCCATAATTAGGATTCGCCTTCTCATGCTCTACCGCTGATGTATAATCAACATTGCCTTTTTCATCCTGGTCTGCCTTGCAAATAAAAACAAAGTAGTGCTCTGCCTTCGTTGTCTTATCAAGGATTTTCTTGCAATATTGAAATCTTTGATAACAGAAGCTTGTCATGTCATCCCCGGCAGTCGTAATACCGATCATCAGCTTATTGGCATAAGCTTTCATTGCCTCTTTGATGATGTTGTACTGTTTAGGGCGCGTATAAGCATGAAGCTCGTCAGCTATGGCATAATTACAATTCAATGAGTCCTGTGCATCAGGGTTTGCAGCCAGCGCTTCGATCATCAGAGAACCATTTTTGCCAAAATCTGCAGTGATGCTATGGTTCTGATTATTATCCAGAATGCGGAAGCTCTTTTCTTCCCCCATATTCCTAATGTTAAAAAGAATAAAGCGGAAACTCTGCAATGCTTGGCGCAATGCGGCCCCGACAATGTAAATTGTCGAGCTGGACTTAATGCTTAACCATGCGAGCCCCCAAGCCAAACTGGAAGAAAACGGGGTTTTTCCGTTTTTCCTGGGCACATACAAAAACGCCTCCTGAAACCTTCTAAGCTGTGTTCCTTTTTTGTAGAATCCGAGAAGATTGTAAACAATGAATTTCTGCCATGGTTCTAACAGAAAGGGAGATCCCCGCAACGGTGTTCCGTCCAGTCGTTCTCCTTTTTCATGAACAAAGGTCGTTTCGATGATTTTTATGACGTACTCTGCATCCTCTGGGTTAAAGTCATACAATCCGGATGCCAAATCATCCAGAAATCGTTGTGCAGATTGAACCATTTCCCGGCATGCGATTTTACGTCCCTCTATAATGCTTACGGCGTACTCCATAACCGTTTCATAATTCTTGTGAAAGAGAACGTTGTTCATTTTCGGTTCATTAACGATGAAAGCTTGGAAGCTTCATTTTTTTCGATCGTTACCGTCTCCAGGGACTTCGGATTTAAACATAGTCTGTCGGAGTACGCCAAAATATCCTTACGCAGAGTTTCAAGGGTTGCGACCATAGGAGATTTCTTCGAACCTCCCTGAGCAGTCTCTGATTCAACTTGATAGCCGCCGTCGGCAAACTCTTCATTAAGCCGATTGTACTGGGCTACCAAATCAGCATAAATATCAATGATCCTGTCATACTGCTTTTTATAAATCTTCAGAGCCTTCATATCGCGGATCGTTGCTCGCTTGACTGCTGCCTTGTCGAAATCTTTACTTAGTACATCATCGCTCATGCCACCACCCTCCCCAAAAAAAGTTTCCCAGCCCCCGCACTATTGGAAAAGGCTCCCCTAGCCGGTCTCCACATGTTGCCTAGTCGGCCAAAGGGGTAGGGGGGGTTACCCGTTCCACCCACCTATTTCCTTTTTCAGTTAAATTACCAGTTACACGATCGTGCATGCTATCGTGACAAGGGTTGCAAAGGGATACCAGATTCCAACTGGTCAAGGACCATTCTGGATGCTGTTCGAGCGGGTTAATGTGGTGTACAGTCGCGGCAGCCGTGGACTTCCCGTATCTCTTACATTCCTGGCAGCGATACTCATCACGCCGTAATACTCGCTCACGTTTCTGCTTCCACTTGGTGGATCGGTAGAATGGATGAACCGTCTTCAGCCCCCATCCCTCCCTCTGCATAAATATTCGCCCTGATTTTTAACTGGAAATTCTTTCGGAACCCTTGATACATATGGACAAAAACGATTCGATACCGATTTATTCCCTGCTCATTTCTTGAAAAACTGTATAAAAATACGGTGGTGTCCAGTTCCTCATATCTTATTAGAGTGCATAACTGCCGCCATCGCCTTAATCCCTTGTCTGACAAGGCTTTTTCTCTGATTCTGATTACGAGTTACACACTACTAAAATGAAGCGAACTCATAGGCCGAATTGTTTCATAGCCTTGTTCATAGCATCCTGATCCAGACCAATATAGCTCATTGTCGAACTGTCATCAGAGTGGTTCAGTAGCTTTCGGACAAGTGTAATGTCTTTCGTTTTATCATACATGTGGTAGCCAAAGGTCTTGCGCATGGTATGCGTACCGATATCGACTAAGTTATGTTCCCGAGCAGCTGCGCGCATAATTTTGTATGCCATGTCTCGACCGATAGGCTTGTTCCCTTTTCCGCCTTGGCGTGATGGAAATAAGTAGTCCGTTGGCTTCATCTTCATGTACGTAATATATTTATCCAGTTCCCTTCGTAAAGTAGGATTGATTTCGATGATCTTTCGTTTGCCCGTCTTCATTTCGTGCATTACTATTTGAACACCCATGACATCCATAACTCTATGCTTCAGGATATCTTGTATACGCAGCCCGGTGTTTATTCCGAATACGAACATCATGTAATTACGATAAGATTGTTTCATCAAAAAGTTCTTAATGAGCTCAATCATTTCACGATCCCGGATAGGCTGGACAAAGTTCATCCCCTCATCACTTCCAGTGCTGCCAATTCTTCATTTGGCTTCTTTCTTTCCGATAGCTCAATTTGCGGCAGCAACGCACAGATGTCATTGGTCGAATGCCCCTGCCATCATCTCTGAATATTGGTACCGACGACGGTCTATTACTTTTTAAAACAGACATTATTGCCTTGAAAAACCGTTTAAGATTCGAGCTTATTTTTCCGATCATTGGCCTTGATCACCTCCCGATCTTTTACGCAATCAACTTTCGAACAAAACTGCTTACTTGCTTCCCATCTTCCCCAAATACATCCTCTGCATATCTCTGGCTGCCGCGGTGGATCGGGCTCTTTTCCCATGTACTTCGTAGGATCACTTCCTTGAATACAAAAAGAGCCGCTTTTCAGCAGCTCTGGCTTAGTTATTCCTTCCGCAGCAATCCGGTCATAAAATCCGAATCACTGAGCAAGGGACAAGTCAACCTCGCAGGGGTTTCCAACCCCGCCTCATCTTCACACGCTTGGCGACTGGCGCCTAAGGTCAAAGGACCCACCGCATGACCGAGTCCTACATGTGATAAAGGTACAGTAGGTATCACCCGAGCCGGTTCGGCTCTATGTGTTTACTGTACCTCTCAACATTAGACATCTTGTGGACATGCGTTAGACATAAAGTGGACATTTTCACTCCAAATAAAGCAGCGTATTAGCTACGGACACAGCCCCTTCTTCCAGTTTACGATCAATTGTTTTATCACAATAATCCCATCCACTGTATTTAAGGATAGTGGCCGCGCGGGAATTACCTTTAATGTAGCGATATTCTACAACAGCTTTAACATTCCCATCGCGAATTTGATCGACGGCCCGTTCAATAAAGCTGACAAGCTTCAGCGCTTCTTCTTGTCTTCTCTTATTCTTATCAGTTTTGGGTGGGTTGCTATTAAAGAACTCGGCTAATTGCTTTTTTTCAACATATTTCTTCAAATACGCTTTTGCGAGCTTTACCTCCGTTGCCGTTGCCTCCGGGAATAAATCTTCCATCATAACCAACATTCCCCTCACCCTTTTCTATATGTTATAATTTGGGTGAGAACACATATTCCCCAGCGCCTCCGACCAAGGTATACGCTGGGGAATTTTCTTTATTTAATCTCCAAATGGTTCGAAGCTTGTTTCTTCATCTGGATTGGCTTCATAATCTTCTGGTGTATACTCTGATATAGCGATAATCACACCATTATCATCCCTCTTGATAAAAATCATTTCTTGCTTCCAAGTTCCTGCTGCCATGGTAATTCCCTCCCATAATTTATTCCAATGAAACTATTTTACGAGTGCTTTATATAAGATCCAGCCTAAGGCTACTACGTCAAAAAGAATGATTTCTGCGATAAGTCCATACCAGCAAGCCCGCAGCATAATTAATCGACATCCTCTTCCAGTGCATCCCACGCCGCCCCGTACCCCGTGAGCAAGGCTTGAAAAACTTTCATCTGATCCGGGTCTAGATCCTGCCGATCGATGTAGTCCTCTAATGCTTCGAGATCCGAATCAGGTAATCGTGATATAGTCGCCGTGTATTCCACACTTATCCCTCCCAAGTTCCTCAATATTCAAAACTCCTTACAACTTCTTCCCACCGTGCCGTTGTGGCCGTGTTGCGTTGTAAGCCATCTTTTCTTCTATGGCTTGTTCAAGATCAATTCCATAACGACCGCAAGCATCGAATACCCGAATAACTACGTCTGCCAATTCCGATGGTATGCCGCAAGGTTTCCAGTTATCATCGATTTGAATAGCCTCAGTTTTCAATTCTCCATTCACTTTCTTCTCATACCACATTGTTGTTGGAAGCTCGCCGTTACGATAATCCTCCAACGCTTCTGAAAGCTCCGAATGCATTAATGCGATCAATTCACCAAATGATCGATCTTCCATCCACCAGCCTTTAGTTATTGCATTTTCATGTGCTTCTTTGACAAATTGATTAATAGATTTCATGGATAAAATCCTCCTTATGATCTTCAATATTCAATATGTCCGTCATCCAAAAGACGGTTCTAAGACAATCTTTCCATCGGTATATTCGGTCATATAAAACTCGCAGCCATTCACCTCACAAGTAACAATATCCCGATATTCATCATCTGGATCATTGATCGCGGAACCCGTACTTGTTTCTTCTCCGCAGCACGGACATTTAACGTCCTTGATGCTATCAGCCAAGACTTTGATATAAGCTTCCAATATTTCTTTGTCACTTTTATCTGGCTTTCCCATTAGATCATGTCCCTCCATATTCAGCGAATGTTCATCGCTTCGATCTCCATAATTGCTTTAAAGATTGGGTAAATCTGCTGCGGCACTACGGCGTTTCCGAGCGCTTTAAGTCGGTCCACCCGATTGGGAATCCCATTAGCCACTCGACCCACATCGGGTTCAGTTGACCACTGTTCCCATCCCGAAGGAGTGCCCCAGGCACCGAGTCTCTGTCTATATGTGAAGGGGGCAGCGTGCTGTTCTTCGCGTCCTGCGCTGTTGGCGTCGGAAACATCCGAACTACATCGTTTAGATTGGGGCTCCAACCTTGTTCCCGTTTCCGCTGCGCTCTTGGTCCGCTCGGATCGTCGCCACTCCTGTAATCCCGCGCTTGAGGTGTTGGTAACATCTTCACTGCCGTTGCCAGTCCATCCCCAGCTTTCGCCGATGACCCCTTCCGATTGTAGTTCCCGTTCACCGTTGGAGTCGGCCACATCTGTTTTGCCTCCTGATATGACGGCCTGCGTGGATCGTTCCCTGAATATTTTGCCTGCTCCATGTCGGCCATCGTTGCCATGCTGTTGGTTGGAGTGGGCAACCACAAAAACTCTGTCTCTTCGGTGTGGAGCATTGACGGCTGCAGCTGGAATAATAAACGGCCGCGCGGTGTATCCTTCACCTTCCAGGTCAGTAAGCACGATGTCGAGGCCCAATGTGACATGTCCAGCAACATTTTCGCCAACAACCCAACGTGGTCGGAGCTCTTTAACCAAGCGGAAATATTCTGGCCAGAGGTGACGGTCATCTTCCGTGCCTTTTCGCTGCCCGGCATGACTAAAAGGCTGGCAAGGGTATCCCCCGTGAATAAGCTCAATTGACCCGATTCCATCAGTATCTAACCTCTCTTTCGATAAAGTTCGAACATCCTCATAAATAGGCACGCCCGGCCAGTGCTTTCGCAACACCTTACGCGGAAATTCTGCCCACTCGCAAAATGCCACCGTCTTGATGCCGGCCCACTCGCAGGCAAGATCAATTCCGCCGATGCCGCTGAATAAACTCAGTGCTCTCATAGGCACCTCCATGTCCCTCAATATTCATCTTGTCCGCCGCCACAAATGTATTGTAAAATAATTACAATACTAAATCGGAAAGCGGTGATTAAAGTTGTTAGATACCAATACGATTAACTATTTGTACAGACTATCGACTTACGATGGTGATCCTTATGACGATTACAAACAGTCGTTAATAAATGCTGGTATGACCGAAGCAGATGCGACACATGAAATGGCGTTGTACATGAATACGATTTGCGACCTTATGGACTAGCGGGACTTTGCCCGCTTTTCTTATGTCTTTCGATATTCAGCGAATGTTCGTAATCATTTACTTAAAATACCAATACCTTCGATGTACCCGTGAAGCTTGAATACATTACCCATGTTCATACCGCTTTCGGAAAAAACATCATTCGAGGAATTGTCAATATATCCCGATCTCCAAAAGTCGGTTTCAGATAATTTATAAGAACATGTCACATATCTGTGCTTCATTTAATGAGCCTCCCATGTATTTCCGTATTCAGCCTGCGTTCCTCTGCCGGAACCATGCCCGCGAAGCTTTAATCAGTTCATCGATACCTTTGTTTTCGATATTGATAAGCACAAGCTGCGGAAGCTCCTTAAATCCGCTTTTGGTTGGGGTAAAAAATTCCTCTTTGAATCCAAGGGTATCGATGTTGATTGGAACGTCATCTTCATTAGCTATCTTGGCCGCTTCTTCTTCGGTATAAAGACCTGCGGTCTGGAGAACGGCGGTATATCCTTGCCGATCTGATCCCCAAAACAGGTGAGCATTTCCACCGAAAAACATATCCTTATGACGAAGAGAGACAATAACGTATTTTTTCATGGAATCCTCCTTCATGTTCCTCAGTATTCAAGCTGTTCATGGCGTATAGCCAAGGAACTCCTCGTTTGAAAACCATTCTGCTTCGCCATAAGTGAAGACGAATTTTGCAATATCTATCTCTTTCCCATCCTTGGATACCACGGCTTTGATTTCATCCAAAGGAACGCCAATCTGCTGTAATTTCTCGATGTTCTCCGGCTTGTTCTCGATCATACAATAATGCAACACGCCGCCGTGGCAATCGTATTCGGTTAATCCAAATGAATTTAGAATATCCAATTTGCTATCCTTATCTAGTCGTTCTTCGCCCGTTGGTTCAAAAATCCATTCATTGAACCCGCAGTTCCCGCAATCATCCGCAGGCTTCTCTGCATTTAGCAATTCTTTGTTGATCGTACCTCCGCAGTTACCACAGAAGAATATTCCGATCTCATCATTAGATTTAGATTGATAGGCTGCGACTCCGTACCATAACTCGATTTCATAGAGCTGCACACCTTTATCTTTCAAAACTTGGAGAGCCTTTTTCACTTCTGGATCATTTAGCAAACTCACGATAAGTTCCTCCTTATGTCCTTGATTATTCAATCTTGCCCGTAACTCCATTACTCGATAATATTATTTCTCGCAGCATAGCCGCCTCTTAAATGAGCCTGTCTAAACACATAATCAAGTGCTCTTTCAAGCGCACCCTCTTTGTTAAATGATACATCCGATTCGTAACCATTAATCGCCATTTCCATTACAGCTTTCTTGAACTCCTCAATAGTTTGCTCTGACATTCTAACCATTCCATTTATCCTCCAAGTCCTTTAATATTCATGAATTTCCGTTACCAGTTCGTGCTATAAACGATGAATGGGAGCGAAACGCCTTTGCAATATGACTTGAAAAATTCTCCGAGAGTGGATTCTTCAAGTACGTTCCATCCAGGGTGCTTCTTAAACCACCAAAGGGACTCGCCGCCTTCTGCGGGCTCTTGAATGTAGACTGGCGTGTCATCTGACATCACTGCCATTGATATGATTTCCTCATCTGGAACTTCATTAACGAAATGATTACGTGCACTCTCTTCACTTTCCGCCCAAATAAAGTCCGTTGCGTTAATCACATGCATTTTCATTGAAAAACCTCCCATGTATTTGATTATTCAAGCTGTTCATGGCGTATAGCCAAGGAACTCCTCGTTTGAAAACCATTCTGCTTCGCCATAAGTGAAGACAAATTTTGCAATATCTATCTCTGTCCCATCATTGGATACCATGGATTTGATATCATCCAAAGGAACTCCAATCTGCTGTAATTTCTCAATATTCTCCGGCTTGTTCTCGACCATACAATAATGCAACACGCCGCCGTGGCAATCGTATTCGGTTAAGCCCAATGAGTTTAAAATGTTCAGCTTTGCGTCTTTATCGAAAGCTAAGTAACGTTCTGGATTAGACTTATTTCGTAAAACCATTACTGGAATCATATAATCCCTCCCTATAAATGGAAGCCGCCAACGGCCTCGTCTATAATATCCTGGTTAATCCCGATGTACCGCAGCGTGATCGACGGCGCGCTGTGATTGAATATTTGCTGCAGCAGCGCCACGTCTTTATACTTTCGGTAAAAATGATAGCCGAACGTCTTGCGCAGCGTATGCGTCCCGACCTCCGAGAGCCCGACTTCCGCCGCCGCTCGGTTAAGGATGCGATAAGCCTGCGTCCTTCCGATATTCTGCTTGGTGCGGTACGAAGGAAACAACGGCGCGTTGTCCGGCATGCCTTTGGTGTACTGGTTGATGATCTCGCGCAGCTCCGCGTTGATCGGGAAGCGGCGCATCTTGCCGGTCTTGCGTTCGCGGTGCGTCAGATGAGACTTATTCCGCACATCTTTGACATGTAGCCGGAGCAGATCACCGATCCGCAGCCCGACGTTGATGCCCATGACTAACAAAAACCAATCGCGATCGCTTTGTTGCCGGAGTACGCCTTTCATCTGCTCCAGCTTTTCCGTGTTTCTGATTGGCTGAACAAACTGCATGGCTCTCCACTCCTTTTAGGTATCCTGGGTCCAGCAACCTTTCATTCCACATTTCGGGCAAGGCTGAATCTGAATGAGTTCTTTTGCGTACTCCTTCTTCTCGCCGCAGCAGACTGTTACCCATTTCATTTCGCTTCACCTCGCAAGGGGAAAAATTATTCATTGAATTACTTAACCGTCTGTCTTAAAATTTTCCACGCATCTTCCTCGCTGTTAGCCCGGACACGGATCGTCACGCTATCGACAATCAAGCTTTCAAACTCGTAAAGACCGTTCCCGCCGATAACCAGGTACCATTTTTCTTTAAGCTTCATGCCGCCGCCTCCTGACGGACAAATTTATTCATTTTGTTGTATGGCTACTTGGTAACCAGGTAATCCTCGATTACAGTTTGATTCTGATCGGGAGCAGCTTGAACTTTTGGAGGATAAATCGAATGAATGAGCTTAGTAAATAAGTCCAGCGTTTTCCCGTTTCCAATAGCCTTAAGTATGATATTTTCTTCCTGGCGCTTCAGTGGACGGCCTGCCCACATGGAGAACGTTTCAAGGATATGCTGAATCTCTTGTTCCTTTTCTTCGTTATGGACGATATTTTGAATGCCCATTAAGCCCCACACCCCATTTGAAGAATAAGCATATTCAAATCAACCTTGCTCATTCCGTATTTTTTGGCGATTACAGAACGGGGAAGCTTATTCTTGTAGTCGTTTAAAACCATCCGCTGGAGTTCAGACAGACCATTTATTTCTAAAGTTCCAGTCAACTGCTTGGATTTGGTTACCCGAAGCCTGAAAGTTTCCTCATCAGGCAATACTTCATATTCCTTTTCATAAGTGAGATAGCAGCCTCTCTTGACTAACTCCACCATCCCAACAGTTCTTAAGTGGTTAATGATGGTTCCGACTTTACCTTTGCCTATCTTTGAAATCTCCAAAATTTCTTTATGCGGCTTACCTTGCTTTAATAATTCGAAAATGACTACCTCGCAGCTGCGAAGATAAATTGGCTCGCTCATTGTTCCAGCATCCTCCTTCCGTAAACCCCTCCGGGGCGGTCATTAATATAGCCAGTACGTTTCCGATCCATCACCAGCAAAACAACTTCATCCATGTCTCGATCAAATGCCCGAGAAATATCCTGAATGCTTAACCCCTCGATCCACATTCGGTCAAATTCTTTAACCTCTTTCTCGTCCCAAACAAAATCCAAATCTTCCAAGCAGACATATAATTTTTGCCGCTGATGCTTTAGAACGACCAGGCTATTTAGCATTCAGCATCCTCCCTACGCATTTGCTCGTATTCCCACTGAAGGTCTTCAACTATTAAATCGCAGATGTGTTCAGGCGATACGTCTAAATCGTAATCATTCATGCACTTTCTGGCCCCCTGTTCATTTTATTGCGGCGTCGATCTGTGCCGATCATTTCCACAAGAACAGCCTGTCCGAAGATTCGGCTGGAAACGGCGTTGCCCGTCCGTTCCATAGCGATTTCGATTCGATTGGGAGCATAGTTGCTATTGATGATGGTCACCTTACCCGGGCAATTCCGATGATCCAGCAGATGAAACATGATATCCTCTGCCCAATCCTTGTACTGGCTCTTAAACAGATCATCGATCAACAGGACCGGTACGTTATGATACCGCCATAAAACGTCTGCTTCGCTTTCTTTGGAGTCCTTTCGATATGTACTCTTGATCTCCCTGAAAAGCTGGTTCGTCCGTGATGTATATTGCCCGTTGCTTGAGCTTTGTCAGCTCGTTTCCGATGCAATGTGTGAGGTAGCTCTTACCCGTTCCATATGCGCTAAGCCCGCGCTGCTTAGCCCGATGTTCATCTCCGTAAATATAAAGCCACGTCCCTGACTTTAAATGTGCGTCGATGTTTTTCACAAAATTATGAGCCTGAATAAAGAACTGTCTGTTCTCGGTATCAATAACGGCGGTCGAAAATAACCTCTCCCGCTCGTTGGGCTTCATCCCTGCAGATGCGTTGCAACTCTCAAAGATTGTCTTTGAATAGCAATCGCACAGGGGCGGATAACCATTTTCATCAACCCGTAGTCTTTCGCGTTCCCGATAAATCACATTCCCGAGCTCGTCCCGATCACCTTCGTCAACCTTCACAACAATGATCTCGTTAATAGTTCCCGTATCCCGACACTTCGAGCATTTGTAGGGACTGTCTGTTAAGTTCATCGAGGTCGTCGTCTGAGACTTGTAACGCTCCGCTTTGACCCGAACCTCTTCCAAAAACTTTGCCACGTCCTTGGATGCCCCTGAGATTGCCTTCTTCAAGCTTGCCGCCTCCTTTTCCATCTGTCATTTCAATGCAGAGCTTTACATAATGCTTTCTCAGTGATTCAGGACTAAGAATATTCTTTCGCCAGAAAGCATCTTTCGTGGCCCAATCAATAACATTTTTGATTTCTTCCTTCTGTCGTCCGTCTAATTCGACAATCTTGCGAAAATCATCAGCCCATTTTTGCATATTGGAATTCTTGATCAAGTGGTCTACACTAAGGTTTTTAGCATATTCATTAATCTTAGAGTGAAGATAAACAGCCATACGATAGTAGCTACTGTCCTCGGCATATGTTTTTATTTGCCGAGAGGTAGTATCTTTGGGTTTTAATTCTTTACTTTTATTTACTTTACTTTCCTTTACTTTACTTTGTGCACTTTCTGCACTCGTTGCGTTGCTTTTATCTGGTTTAATGTATACATTTACCGTGTTACCGTCGGAATTAACTATTTTGATACTCACACTGCATTCCTTACTCATGGCCCCTGCGTCAATGAGAAGGTAATCATGTACGAGGGTTAGCTCCTTGCGCCGTTTGGCGGCCTCGACATACCTCTTTTGAAATCCCTTGGAGGTCAATATAGAATGTCTGTCGAATAGTTCCTGCTGGAAGAAACCCCATTTAATGCATTCATTAACAACATCTTTTATTGTGTTAATGTCAACAATAACCCGGCTTGCGAATACATACTGTTCCTTTTCTCCCCACGGATAGAAGTAACCGTTTTTATAAATCTCTCCCATCAGCTTGACGATAATCCCAAATCCCTGCATACCAAACTTGCCAATTGGGACAACGAGCTTATCGTCCTGGTCTATGTCTACATCCATCGGAAAATAGTCCAATCCTTCCTTTTGCGGTCTTGCCAATATTCATCCCCTCCTCCCCGAAGATCCGAATTGAAAAAATTAATGAGCTGCCTGTTTATCAAAACAAAAGAATAGTGCTTCCCGGATCCCGTACTTGCCTTTATATAATCTGGAATAATCAATTTCCCCTGTTGTCAAAATATTGGTCAAGTGTGCCCCGACCTCGATCAGTCTTGCCTCTGTATCGGGTTTGTCGAGGTAAATATGGGATTCGGCCAAATAGTTCAGGTCACTCGTCCTTCAAACGGATGCTGATCTGATTTACATGCCCTGAAAATTCAATGAACACATTAAAATCCGAGTTTTGATTTAATAAATACGCAATCCCCATGATCTGACCTAGTATCTTTTGTTTAGACATAGGTACTTACCTCCTTGTCAGCATGCTCATGAACAGGTATAATATCTCCAGGTACATTTTCTAAATGTGTTGCACTAAAGTCACTCTGGCCAGTGGCTTTTTTGCTTTGTAAGCAGTTATTTTCCCGAAGAATCCTATTTGTCATCGGTCGGATGCTTTCCTGGGCTCTAAACTCCTCAACCATCTGCCTTACTTCTTTACCTTTCAAGACTCCAGTTACATAGATAACCCTTGAACCGAATACCTCATCTTTCACCGCGCTTCACCTCCATTTCATGTTTCTGTGCTAAACGCTTACGATCTAGGCCGAATTCCTCCTCAAGAACTCCTTGCAGTACCACGGCCTTTTCGATTACATCCCTCATTTCTTGCCAAACTCTTTCAGCGCTTTCCCTGCGCTTTTCGGGGTCGATATGTTTTGCCACGACAAGCCCCTCCAATGCTGCTTCTGCTTCTCCTAGTTCCTTTAGAAGCACGTCTTTTAAAGCTGCCGGGTGTAAATCTAGATTTGGCACATCGTCTAAAATGTTAGAGATAAAGCCACCTGTTCTTTCATCAGCAATTGCCAGGGCTAGTTTCCAACTCAGCCCAGCTACAACAGAATCGTAAGAAGCAGCAAGCTCCCTTTCCCCATTTTCAATACGCGAAAGGACTGTGCGATCGATTGGTAATTTTTCAGACAGCGCCTTTTGGGATAAATTGTTCGATATTCGATATTCGTGAATCGCTTCTCCTAAGCTCAATGATGGCACTCCTTTCTGTCCATTGGAATTTAGCAGGATGGACAATTTGCGCACTTAAAGGCACACGAAATTGACAAAACTGCACATGTAATATATGGGAATGTGACATGATAACCGATTACAATAAGGTCAACCAACATTTCCCTTTTCGGCCCGCCAGCCACTTGGAGGCGGGTATTTCTTATCATTTTCACACCACTTGCTTGTAACCAGAACCGGCGTTTTCAGTAACCCACTCAGTGTGGTCTTCAAGCCATTTCATAAGAAGATGGGTCAGAATCTTGGGATGGCCCAGTTCTCGAATAACTGGGAAATCCCTGCGGTTCATTAACTCGGAAGCTTTGGTACTTTTAATGTCAAGAAACTTCATTAATTGCTCCCGATTCAACACTGGGGGCAGCGACCCTGCAAGCGAATGACGCTCAAGCGCCTGGTCAACTGCTTCGTTAATGGCCTTTCTCAATTGAGTCATGTCCATTTCGAATTTGATTAATGGAATACCGGAATTTGTTTCGCTCATTTACACGACCTCCCTTGTTGCGGCTTGCTCATCATTAAAATGTAATGTTTCATTGCCTTCATCCGCAAAAAAAAGAGTCCAGTCGAATTCCAGATATGTTGCTATTGCCTTAGCTACTTCAACGCTCGGATTACTTACGCCATTCTCGATCATTCCGTAATACTGACGTTTTATTCCCGAATTGCTTGCAACTTCTAAATGAGTTTTACTACGAGATGTTCTAATTTTATTAAGCCATAACCTTTTCAAGATCATCACCACCTATGCAATGTTTTATTGCCTATGTCATTAATAATAGGGCAATGTTTCATTGCTGTCAATAACATTATGCAATTGTTTATTGCCTTTTCTGTTCAGGCAACTTTTTATTGCTTATAATTAATGTAATACTAGGTATGTGGGGGATAATTATGTTTTCTGATCGACTTCGCGGTCTACGAATACAATCTAAAAAGACCCAAAAAGACCTCGCTGATTTTCTAGGGATAACAAGACAAGGCTATGGTAGTTATGAAAATGGAATAACTGAACCTGACAACAAAACGTTGAATGACCTTGCTGATTATTTTGATGTGGATACAGACTATTTATTGGGACGTAGTGATGTAAAGAAGAAAAATGGTATCAATAAAGAGACTGAGCCTGTATATCGTATGATCGCACGGGCCAAAGAACTTCCTCCTGAACAATTTGAACAGGCAAAAAAATTCATTGATTTCCTGTATGAGCAGGGAAATAAAAAAGATGAAGAGTAAATTATGAAAAAGATCCCCATCATTCCACGCAGGATGTTTGCAGTACAAGGTGCCCGTAAATTCATGAGAACCTTCGAGATTTCTGAACTTCCTGTTGATCCGTTTGTTTATTTTAAAAATAATAAATGGTTGTTGTTCAAGCTTTCCGAAGCAGAGCAACTCTATGGGCAGAAGGATCCGCTAGGTCTAAGGATAAAAAATGTAGATGCTGTAACCACTTGGAACGGAAAACAATACATGACGATCTACGATGATTCAAAGCATAAATCACCCGGTAGAGTCCGTTGGACACTGGCCCATGAAATCGGGCACATCTATTTGAACCATCTTAAAGATTTTGAGCTAACATCCATTAATCGCGGCGCCAGATTGACTCAATATCAATATCAGACTCTGGAGAAAGAAGCGGACTTTTTTGCAAAAGAGCTTCTATCCCCTTCATACATCGTGTCCAGGCTTGGCTTAGATGAATGGGAAGATATCGCATCCATATGTAAAATATCAAATCAAGCTGCTTTGAATCGTCTAAGGGAATTTGAAACTGTAAAGTATTCTCATAAGATTGATTCTGACGGATATAGGTTTTATGAACAACAGTTCAAAGGCTTCTTAAGAGAGGTTAATTTTTGCTCCAATATTCCTTTTCGTCTGCCACAGCATCTTGTCAGTCGAGATCAGATAGGTGTGAAATATTTGGACTACAAATTTATGAA
This sequence comes from Paenibacillus sp. TAB_01, assembly GCF_043945595.1. Classification (NCBI taxonomy): domain Bacteria; kingdom Bacillati; phylum Bacillota; class Bacilli; order Caryophanales; family Paenibacillaceae; genus Paenibacillus; species Paenibacillus sp. TAB_01. The sequence continues at coordinate 2,223 of NZ_JBIFNP010000003.1, read as the reverse complement.
TATATCCATGGATTCGAAGGGCCGATTTAAAATGTGCCCGCGGTGCGCACACTCTCAGTTCTCAGCACATGCCTCATATTGCAAAATGTGTGGTCTTTTTTTATACAACGACTGTCAAAAACAGGTTAAGATTGAAAACAGCGTAAATTGTGGTGAGATAAACCCATCTGATGCAAGGTACTGTGAGCACTGCGGATCGGAAACCTACTTATCAAAAATGGGTTTGTTGAAAACATGGCTTGATATCGAGAAAGAACGCCGGCGTGATGAAATTCATCCCGGCATGCGGATTGGAACAGCGAGGTATTGAATAGCAAATCCCGCAACCGATGTGGAAATATTGAGGCGCGATATTGGAAATGAATTTTTTTAAATGGGTCTGGGGTCAGATCATCCGAACAAATGATAAAAGCGATCAAGAGATGTCAAGAGTAGAAGATCAGTCGTCAGAATATAAAGAGTTTGAAATTAATGTAGCTGGAGTCACTCATAAAAATAATGATGGTTCATCAAGAAAGAAGATTGCCTCTAGTTGTCACTACGGGCAAAAATTAATTCTTGTTCGTGAATTGGACAACCCATATGATAAGAATGCCGTTAAAATAATGACGGAATCAAATAAACAATTAGGGTATGTAGACGCTTGGAACGCAAAAGATTTTCAAGCGATACTTAAGGGAACCTCAAGAACATACAGTCATATCGAGTGTGCGTTTATAGAATCAGGTATGTTCAAACCGGAAGATGAAGATAAATTACTTCCTTACTGCACTGTTTCCATTAAGAAGTATTACAAAAATAATTAGTTAATAACAGCTCTATTATCCCATCCCCTTGTAGGGGCTTTTATTTTGGCTTTGTGTGGAACATATGATCCCATATAGAAAGGGTTTATCAATTATGCCTTACTTTTATAAAGTCGATGCGAAGAATAAACAAGGCTATAAGTGGGTATGTGTCGCTGACGGCCCGCCAGATCCGGTAACCGGTAAGCGTAATCAGATTTCGCGGCGAGCTGACAAGAAGAAAGATGCTGAGAATCGAGTCAACAAAGCAATTGAGGATTTGCTCGACGCTGGGGCAGAACATCCCAAAGCCTTGAGGAATATGACTTTCGAAAAAGCTGCCTGGGAATGGCTAGAAACCTATTCAAAAGGCCGAAGGAAAGGAAGCACAATAAGGGTTCGAGAAAAAGAAATTAAAATACTCCTGCGTTATGTAGCCGCTGTTAATATTGATAAGGTCACACATAAGATGTACCAAAGAATATTGAATGATTTGGACGATAAGAATTACGCCAAAACAAGCATTGAAGGCGTTCATGTGACCGCCGGCATGATCTTCAAATATGCAATACATCATAAGATGCGAAAAGACAACCCGTGTGAAGGGGCTGTTATACCTGTCAAGAAATTAACTGTTGAGGAAATCGAGAATAATACGATCGAGGAAAAATATCTGGAGAAATCAGAACTGACCGAATTTCTTTCGGTTGTTCGTGAATATGGCATGCCGGATGATTTTGAGATATTTTACTTACTTGCCTTCTCAGGAATGAGGTCAGGCGAGCTGTGCGCGCTTAAAGAGACAGACTTTAATTTTGAAACAAATGAAATGAGAATTACCAAGACACTATACAATCCAGATAACAACATGAGGAAATATGAATTAACGCCGCCAAAAACAGAAGGATCCATACGCACCATTGAGCTTGATGAGAGCATAATGGATTTGATAAAGGCTCATATAAAAAAAGAAGCTAAGAAAAGGATGTCAACGAGACATCTATTCGAAGATTATCATGATAAGCAATTTGTCTTTCGCCATGAGAACGGATATCCCATTATCCCAAAGAACATTAATATCAGGATGCAGAGATTACTCAAGAAAACATCCATCAAAAAAGCAGCTACCCCGCACATCTTCCGTCATTCTCATATTAGCATGCTGACCGAAGCAGAAGTAGATATTAATGCGATCATGAAGAGAGTCGGCCACGATGACATGAAAACCACAATGCAAATCTACACCCACGTGACTGAAAAGATGAGAAAGTCTGTCACTCAAAAGATAAAAAATCACTTCGGCAGCATCCTCAATATGTGATTTTTGCAATGAATGTGATTTTTCCGTGATTTTAAATAAAACAGGGCCCCTCACGAGGCCCTGTAAATACTGGTATTTCAAGGTTTTTGGTTGGGCGATTACATCATGCCGCCCATT
>NZ_JBIFNP010000002.1:127500-665532 GCF_043945595.1 Paenibacillus sp. TAB_01 | reverse complement strand
AGCCGTTGCAAAAGTTGCATACACCGTCAAACAGGACGACAGGGTGCGTCTGATCATGAGCGGATGTTCCCGAATGGGACGATAGTTGAGGCATACGATCACCTTTTTCTTGGAAAGGATAGTATTCTCCATTATACCTTCTTTCCGGATGGAAGGAAGGAGCCGCAGCAGGTGAGAGCCGGAACCGATGAAAAAAAGTACCAAGGTGACAGAGACGGTGCCTTTGCGATATAATAACTATTTAGGAATATATCGAAAACAGTTAACTAAGGAGTTGTCCTATACATGGCTTTAAAAGCAGGGATCGTCGGTTTGCCGAACGTAGGGAAGTCCACTTTGTTTAATGCAATTACCCAAGCGGGCGCAGAGTCGGCGAACTATCCTTTCTGTACTATAGATCCGAACGTAGGCGTCGTCGAGGTGCCGGACGATCGTCTGGTGAAGCTGACGGAAATCGTCGTGCCGAAGAGCGTGGTGCCGACGGCATTTGAATTCGTAGATATCGCCGGCCTGGTCAAGGGCGCGAGCCGCGGTGAAGGTTTGGGAAATAAGTTTCTGGCTCATATTCGTGAAGTGGATGCGATCGTTCATGTCGTGCGCTGCTTCGAGGATGAGAACATCACGCACGTATCCGGTACGGTAAACCCGATCAGCGACATTGAGACGATCAACCTGGAGCTGATTCTGGCGGACGTGGAGTCGGTTGAGAAACGGATCGAACGCTCCCGCAAAAACATGAAGGGCGGGGACAAGAAATACGCGGCGGAAGTCGAGTGCCTGGAACGGATTAAAGAGGCGCTGTACAACGACAAGCCTGCGCGCAGCGTGGAACTGAGCGAAGAAGAGCAGCTGCTGATCCGCGATTTGCATTTGCTTACAATGAAGCCGATGCTGTATGCAGCCAATGTGAGCGAAGATGAAGTAGCTAATGCGGATGAGAATCCTTTTGTGCAGAAGGTACGGGAATTTGCCGCTCTTGAAGGAGCCGAAGTGGTGCCGATCAGCGCCAAAGTGGAATCCGAAATTGCCGAGCTGGAAGGCGAAGACAAGGAAATGTTCCTCGAAGAGCTGGGTCTGCAGGAATCCGGCTTGAACCGATTGATTAGAGCGGCTTACAAGCTGCTTGGCTTATACACGTATTTTACAGCAGGCGTGCAAGAGGTTCGCGCATGGACGATTCGTAGAGGAACGAAGGCGCCGCAGGCAGCGGGCGTTATTCATACCGATTTTGAGCGCGGTTTTATCCGGGCCGAGGTTGTGGCCTACGATGATTTGGTAGCGGCGGGATCGATGAATGCGGCGAAGGAGAAAGGCCAGCTTCGCTTGGAAGGAAAAGAATACGTAGTGAAAGACGGCGATGTTATGCATTTCCGCTTCAACGTATAGCTGCAGTTCCTTATGGAAAACGAAGAACAGGGGCGAATGACCTCGGCTGCCGGGTGCGAAAAAACAGGCGCTGTCGTCTTCGGCCCTGCTCCAGCGTGATAGACAAGTGACGGTGAGGCGGAACGAACTTCAATAGATGGAACTTAAGGGGTGATCAATCATGTTAGACAGACTGCAATCGTTGGCGGACCGCTATGATAAATTAAGCGAGCTGCTGTGCGACCCGGACGTGACAAGCGATACGAAGAAACTGCGGGAATATTCCAAGGAGCAATCCGATCTTCAGGAATCGTATGACGCGTACATGGAATATAAAGCTGTTGTAGAGCAGTATGAAGCGGCCCGCGCCATGCAAAATGAGAAGCTTGACGACGAAATGCGTGAGCTGGTCAAGATGGAGCTGGAAGAGTTGACGGAGCGGAAGGAAGAGCTGGAGGAGCGCATCAAAATCTTGATGCTGCCGAAGGACCCTAACGATGAAAAGAACGTTATCGTTGAAATCCGCGGAGCGGCAGGCGGCGATGAAGCTGCGCTGTTTGCTTCCGATTTATACCGTATGTACTCCAAATATGCAGATGCGCAGGGCTGGCGTACCGAGGTAATGGATGTCAGTATGAATGACTTGGGCGGGTTTAAGGAGATTATTTTCTCTATTAACGGTAAAGGCGCCTATAGCAAAATGAAATATGAGAGCGGAGCTCATCGTGTTCAGCGGATTCCGACGACCGAATCGGGCGGACGGATTCATACGTCCACTTCTACGGTAGCTGTGCTTCCGGAGATGGAAGAATTCGATATCGAGATTAACGATAACGATATCCGCGTCGATACGTTCTGCTCCAGCGGCGCAGGCGGACAATCGGTTAATACGACCAAGTCGGCGGTACGCGTGACCCACATTCCGACGGGGATCGTGGCAACGTGCCAAGACGGCAAATCGCAAAACTCCAACAAGGAAAAAGCGCTACAGGTGCTGCGTGCGCGTATTTTCGATAAGCATCAGCAGGAGGAAATGGCGAAGTATGCGGGCGAGCGGAAAAGCAAGGTCGGTACCGGCGACCGCAGTGAACGGATTCGGACCTATAACTTCCCGCAAAGCCGCATAACGGATCACCGGATCGGGCTGACGCTCCACCGTCTGGATGCGGTGCTGAACGGCGATATGGAGGAGATTGTGTCCGCGCTGACGATTGCCGCGCAATCGGAGCTTATGGATAAAGGAGATCAAGAGTAAACCAATGACCGTTGAACGGAAATTGACCATTCGGGAAGCCTATTCAGAGGCTTCTTCTTTTTTAGAAAAGCATCGGGTGATGGAAGCGGCTAATTGTGCTCAGCTTCTGTTGGAGCATGTGCTTGGGGTCAGCCGCAGTGAGCTGCTGCTAAAATGGCGGGAGATGTTCCCCGTGGAACATTGGCGGGAGTGGAACAATCTTTTAGAGCGTAAAGCTGCGGGCGAGCCGGTGCAGTATATTATCGGGGAGCAGGAGTTTTACGGGCTCCCTTTTACCGTTTCGCCTGCGGTGCTCATTCCGCGGCCGGAAACGGAGCTGCTCGTTGAGCAGGTTGTTGAAACGGGACGCCTGTTGTGGCCGCAGGCGTGCGGCAGCGCTCAGACGCAGAGCGGGGGAGCTGCAGGCGAAGAAGCGGAGCAGGGGAAAGAGACTGCGCCGATGATCGCAGATATCGGGGCGGGAAGCGGCGCTATCGCCGTAAGCTTGGCCGTGTTATGCCCTAAGTGGAGGCTGCTGAGCTCCGATATTTCTCCGGCGGCGCTGATGGTGGCTAAGGCTAATGCGGAGCGGCACGGCGTAAGCGGGCGGATCGGATTTTTTGAGGGCGATCTGCTCCAGCCCTACATTGACCGCGCTCTTCCGCTGGATGCGGTGGTGTCCAATCCGCCTTATATCCCGGATGCCGATGAAGAGGGGCTTCAGCCGGAGGTACGGCTGTTTGAACCGAGGTCGGCTCTCTATGGTGGTGCGGATGGACTTGTCCTTTACCGCAGGTTGATTGCCCAGCTCCCTGAGCTTCCCCGAATGCCCTCGCTTGTGGGGCTTGAAGTGGGGCAGGGACAGGCAGACGCCGTAGCGGGACTGCTGTGCGAAGTGGCAGAGTGGGATGAAGTGCGGATCATTCCCGATTTGGCGGGGATTGACCGGCATGTTGTGGCGGTAAAACATACCTCCTAGCAAGATGGAGTGCTGGGACGGCTTTGCAGGAAACCTTTCAGCGTGAAAAGTTCGGAGGGGAAACACGCTCGAATCCCAATCGTCCGTTGTGACATCGGCGTTAGGTCAAACTCCATCAGTTATCTGCGCTTGAAGCAGCAAGGCTTTGCAGGAGGAGTCTTTCAACTTTAAAAGAGAAACTATTTTGCTAGATTGCTAGGTTTAGAACCTTCCTTCCTTGTCCATACTTACAACTAAGGGAACGATAAGGACAAGGTCGGGAGGGCTTCTTATGGTAAAACGTACTTCTTTTATCCGTTATTATTATATCGCTTTTGCTATTATTCTATTAATGACTTGCTGGGAAGCTCAAAAAGATCAAGTTGTGGTATACGCATCTCCGGAACAAGCTGCGGTGCAAAACGTCGGAAACGATGTGACGATTCCGAAGGAATCGATCCGGCTTCGCATTCTGGCTAATTCCGATTCTCCGTCCGACCAATGGGTCAAGAGAGAAGTACGTGACGCGATTGTAGAGCAAATGAACCAATGGGTTCAAGGTCCGCACACGATTGAGGAAGCGAGAGAAGTAGTCCACGGCCATTTGCCGGAGCTGGAGGCTGTTGTCGGTGCGACACTTCAAACATACGGCTTTACTTACGATTACAAGGTAGAGCTGGGTACGGTTCCTTTTCCGATGAAAATGTACGGCAATCAAATTTACCCTGCGGGAGACTATGAAGCGCTGCGCGTATCTATCGGCAAGGCTGAAGGCCAAAACTGGTGGTGCGTCCTGTTTCCGCCGCTGTGCTTCGTCGATTCCGATGCCATAGCCAAAAAGCCGAATGTGGCGGAAGCCGCTGCGCTGCCGGATTCGTCCAAAGAGGATGCTGCGGACGCCCAGGCGCATGAGAAGTCTAAGACAGTCAAGGACAGCAAGGAGAAGGAAGGGAAAGCGGGTCAGGCTCATAAGGCTTCCGCTAAAGCCGATGGCGGCAGCGACAAGCTTGCAGGGGCAGTTTCCCAAGCTGTAGATCCTCAGCCAGAAATTCATTTCTTTCTGTGGGATCTGCTGAAGAAACTGGGTTCTTTATTCGCTTAACAGCACTTATGGGAATTGCATTCCCGCCGCCAATTGCAACCGGAAGGGGAGACGGCGGCCTCATGCTCCTGGAACTGTGTGCTACACGCCGATAACCGGGGCAGGGAGTTCAATCGAGAAGGATGGACGTGGAAATGACAAGATTGTGGAAGATTACGAAGCAGAACATACATGGAGAGGAAATGAGTGAAGCGGGAAGCGTACTACGGCACGGCGGCACGATTGCCTTTCCAACAGAAACGGTTTACGGTTTGGGAGCGGACGCTAGGAGCACTGAAGCGGTCCAGAATATATTTACGGCCAAAGGGAGGCCCTCCGACAACCCGTTGATTGTCCATATCGCCCACCGGTCTCAAATCGAGGAGCTTGCTTACGCCCCGAATGAGGCCGTTTCGCGTTTGCTTGACGCCTTTTGGCCGGGCCCGCTGACCGTCGTGCTGCCGGTCAAGCCCGGGGCGCTCTCCCCGCTGGTCACGGCGGGGCTGTCAACGGTCGGGCTTCGGATGCCCGACCACCCGATCGCGCTGCAGCTGATTAGCGCTGCAGGCTGCCCTGTGGCGGCTCCAAGCGCCAATCGCTCGGGGCGGCCAAGCCCAACCCTCGCAGAGCATGTGCGCGAGGATTTGGAGGGCCGCATCGACGGCATCGTCGATGGGGGGCCGACCGGGGTCGGCGTGGAGTCAACGGTGGTGGAATACACCGTAGAAGAGGGAGACGCCGGAGTCCTGCACGTCCTCCGGCCCGGCGGCGTGACGGCAGCCCAGCTGCGCGAGGCGCTGCCGGGCATAGAGGTGCGGGAATCCTCCGCGCACCTGAGCGAGCCTGCGGCGGCACCGCGCGCGCCGGGCATGAAATACACCCATTACGCGCCGCGCGGCGTCATGAGTCTCGTTCAGGGCACGGCTCCTGAACAGGTGCTTGCCCGCATGCAGCATGAGCTCGATGCTGCTGGCGCACGCGGTGAGCGTACGGGAGCGCTCACCTACTCGGAGCACGCGGGAGCGCTGCGTGCGGACCATGTCGTCGCCTGCGGCAGCCTGGGCGACCTGGAAACGGTGGCGCACGGGCTGTACGCCGCGCTGCGCGAGTTCGATGAAGCCGGCGTCAGCTTCATCGTCGGAGAAGCCTGCCCCGAAGAGGGCATCGGGGCGGCGATCATGAATCGGCTGCGCAAGGCGGCCGGGGACCGCGTGCTGCTCGCCGATTGAATCGCTAATCGGCTGGCGCGCTGCGGAGGCAATGCCTCGCGGGGTTTACTCGTCCGCCTCATAGCTCGGCAACGCGACTTACGGCTGTTACGCCGATAGAACTCACGGGGCGAATGGGGGCGAATGCAATATGCAGCGCAGCCTTGCCAACACGCGCATTACGGCTCTGCATGAGGGACAACTCGCCCTCCGTTAAGCTTTTTGGATTTCTTACAGTAGCTTGAAGGCTGCAGTCCGCCTATGCTCCACCCTTTACTCGCCGCCAGGGGGAAAGTCATGATTCCCCTCTTGTCCGCATATGTTGTTTAGGAATGGGACAGGAGGTAGAGAGTAGATGGATTGGACATCGCCCTTAGTTATAGGACAATTCATTGCCATTATGATCATGGCCGTAGCGCTGGGGCTGGATGCCCTTTCGCTCGGGATTGGTATTGGAATGAAGGGCATTCGCAAGCTGGATGTGTTGAAGCTCAGTTTCATAATCGCCCTTTTTCATATGATCATGCCGCTGATGGGAATGTTTATGGGGGGCTATGTCAGCTCGCTGCTTGGCGGAATCGCCTCAAAGGTGGGGGGCGTTCTGCTCGTACTGCTGGGAATACACATGGTATACAGCTCGCTCAGAGGAGACGAGGTTCCCTCTATCGACCACCGTACTGTCTGGGGGATCCTGCTGTTCGCCTTGAGCGTCAGCATTGATTCGTTCTCGGTAGGGGTTTCCCTGGGAATGTTTTCCGGCGATATTACATTGACCGTCTTAATGTTCGGCACGGTCGGGGGGCTCATGTCCATCATCGGATTAATGCTGGGCCGCAAGGTAGGGCGGTGGATCGGAGAATACGGCGAGGCGATGGGCGGCGTGATTTTGCTGGCCTTCGGCGTTCATTTTTTGCTGTAAGTTTTAGCTTTCTCTTTGCCCAAAGTACCGATGGGTATCCATATTTTCGCATGGATGAGGTATAATAGGGAGAGGGAGGAAGCTCCCGGCGGATCGAATCCGACAGCATGCTGCCGGAGGAGCGCCGCAGACAACGGATCTTACACAAACTGAGGAGAGGCAGGAATTCGTATGAATCGTATTCTTTTCGTTTGTACAGGCAATACCTGCCGAAGCCCTATGGCGGAAGGCATTTTACGGAGGCTCTTACAGGAGCACGGATTAGACCATATAGAGGTGCGGTCTGCAGGCGTGGCGGCCTACGACGGTTCTCCGGTATCCTCTCATGCGGCATCGATTCTGAGGGAGCAGGGCGCGCCGGCGAACTTGACCTCCAGCGCTTTGTCCCGGGAGCTGATGCAGTGGGCGGATATCGTTCTTACAATGACTACAGGACATAAGCAGCATGCGATTGGCCGGTTTCCCGAATACATTGATAAAATGTACACGCTCAAGGAATTCGTCGAAGACGATCCGGAAACGGCTCAACGCATTGCCGAGCTGGAAGAGCTGACCGCAGAGCTTCAGCTAAAGCAGGCTTTGGATCAGCAAATCAGCAAGGAAGAGAGAACGAGACTGCTCATGCTGGAGCGGGAGCTGCCCGACTATGAAATTGCCGATCCGTTCGGAGGCTCGCTTGCCATGTACCGTCAATGTGCCGAAGAGATTGAGGCGGCATTGCTCAAGCTGATCCGCAAGCTGAAGCCGTAAGTAAGTGTTAGCAGGGGCCCTGCAGTCCTTTTGGAAGAAACAGATGTGACGCCTGAAAGCCGATGTTTTTTGTGAGGGGCAAACGGATCGCACAGGCTGTACACGGCCGGAAGTCCGGCTCAGGATGAGCACGGTAATACTGGGCATTCTCAGACTTTACATCTATCGGCTTTTCCGCTATGATGAATATATAGTTAACAGGACCTGATGTAACTGGCGACGAGTGGGTGTAACCACAGTGGAGCATCAGGGTATACGGCCGGTCGCCTGGGCAAAGAGCAACGTGATGCTGGATTACAGCATACGGCTGCTCTTTTTTCGTGTTTCTGCCTGCTTTGGGTTATAATGAAGCTAATTATGGTTAGGAGGCGAAAGAAAAATGAAAGTGGCTATTGGAGCAGATCATGCAGGAGTACGTTTGAAGGATGAGCTGAAGGGATTTATCGAATCGCTGGGCCATCAGGTTGCTGATTTAGGCTGTAACTGCACCGATTCCGTAGATTATCCCGATTATGCGATTGCCGTATGCGACCAAGTGGTGGCCGGGCAAGCGGATAAAGGAATTCTCATCTGTGGAACGGGGATCGGCATGAGCATTGCAGCGAACAAAGTGCCGGGCATCCGCTGTGCGCTGGTGCACGATTTGTTCTCCGCCAAGGCAACTCGTGAGCATAATGACACGAATGTGCTGGCTCTGGGCGAACGTGTTGTCGGGCCGGGCGTTGCGCAGGAAATTATCAAAATTTGGCTTGAAACCGAGTTTTCCAATGGGGAGCGCCATACTAACCGCATTAACAAGGTAAAAGCGCTGGAAGATAAATACGCCATTCATCCTTAATGAGCATTGTGACGAAGGAGGCATGCAGCTATGAGTACTCCATCTTCATCTTCTCCTGCACAAAATGAATCATGGGATATTTCCAGTATCCGCCCCCAGCTTGAGCAGGTGCTGCGAGAGCTGGTTCAAGCGGCCAAGCTTGAAGCCGGGCAGCTGCTGGTCATCGGAACGAGCACGAGCGAGGTGCTCGGGCAACACATCGGAACCTCGGGCACCGAAGAGGTGGCAAGTCATTTGTTCACCGCCGTCGAAACGGTGCGTGCCGAGTTCGGTTTTTACCCCGTCTTTCAATGCTGCGAGCATTTGAACCGGGCGTTGGTGCTGGAGAAAGCAGCGATGAAGGAATACCGGCTGGAGCAGGTTTCCGTTGTACCTGTACCGAGAGCGGGCGGCTCGATGGCGTCCTATGCATATAAGCATCTGCCCGGTGCTTGTGTCGTGGAAACGGTCGAAGCTCATGCCGGCATCGATATCGGGGGCACGCTGATCGGTATGCACTTGAAGCGCGTAGCCGTTCCGCTGCGTCCTTCCATTCGAATGATCGGACAGGCGCCCTTGCAGATGGCCTATACCCGTCCTAAGCTGATTGGAGGCGCAAGAGCGGTTTATGTGCCGCAAGCCGAGACTGCTGCAGAGATCGACACCTGCTCTTAAAGGATTTTTCAGTCATTTTATAGATAGGCATACCTGAGGAGGAATTATTGTGGAACAACTTCGTAATCAAGACCCTAAAATCGTTGAGGCTATGAACTTGGAGCTGGGCCGTCAACGCGATAAAATCGAGCTGATCGCATCCGAGAACTTCGTGAGCCAAGCTGTGCTTCAGGCAATGGGCACTGTGTTGACGAACAAATATGCGGAAGGCTACCCGGGCAAGCGTTACTATGGCGGCTGCGAATATGTCGACATTGTGGAAGATATCGCGCGCGACCGCGCCAAAGAATTGTTCGGTGCCGAGCATGCGAACGTACAGCCTCACTCCGGCGCACAAGCGAACATGGCGGTTTATTTGGCTGCACTTCAACCAGGTGACACTGTGCTCGGTATGAATCTGGCGCACGGAGGCCACTTGACACACGGAAGCCCGGTCAATGCTTCCGGTATTTTGTACAACTTTGTCGCTTACGGAGTTAGAGAATCCGACTCCCGCATCGATTATGACGATGTCCGCAAAGCGGCGTTCAAGCATAAGCCTCGTCTGATTGTAGCGGGCGCGAGCGCTTATCCCCGCACGATCGATTTCGAAGCTTTGGCCTCCATCGCTAACGATGTCGGCGCTCTGTTTATGGTGGATATGGCTCATATCGCCGGTCTGGTTGCCGCTGGTTTGCATCCGAACCCGGTGCCGCACGCTCACTTTGTTACAACAACGACGCACAAAACGCTTCGCGGTCACTCGCGGCGGTATGATTTTGTGCCGTAAGCCATGGGCAGCCGCTATCGATAAAGCAGTGTTCCCAGGCTCCCAAGGCGGCCCTCTGATGCATGTTATCGCAGCAAAAGCGGTAGCTTTGGGCGAAGCGCTTCAGCCTGATTTTACAACTTACGCGCAAAATGTAATCAACAACGCGAAAGCTTTGTCGGAAGCGTTAGTATCCGAAGGCATCAACCTTGTATCCGGCGGTACGGACAATCACTTGATGCTGATCGACCTGCGCAACCTGAACATCAGCGGTAAAGACGCTGAGCATCTGCTGGACGAAGTCGGCGTAACTGTAAACAAAAACGCCATTCCTTTCGACCCGGCGAAGCCGATGGTAACGAGCGGAATCCGTGTAGGTACGCCTGCGGCCACTTCCCGAGGCATGAACGAAGAAGCGATGAAAACAATCGCCAAAATCATTGCGTTGACCTTGAAAAATCCGACAGATACGGCCGTTCACGAGAAGGTTCGCGGCATGGTAAAAGATTTGACGGCGCAATTCCCGCTGTATCCGGGCTTGGGCTACTAATAAGCGAGTAAGCGAGGGCTGCCCCGTTCGGGCAGCTTTCAGGAAAAGAGTCGATCCGTCCCGGCGGTCGGCTCTTTTTTCGCATACGCTAAAGAGAATCGCTGTTTTGGGGGAGGGTAAATTCGGCATGTAGCCTGTCCGATTTAATGCCTGGGCCCTCCTTATCCTACGCTTGTCCCCTGAAGCCAGAGCCTTTATTCCTAATGTCAAGTTCTTTGCCTCAATTCTGCAAACTTGTTAGGATAACGAACAGCAATTGTGGTATAATAGTCAAGATTTGGCGTAATGAAGGCAAAGGGGATTTGAAACATGGGAAAAGTATTTGTTTGTGATCATCCGCTGATACAGCATAAGCTTACTTATATTCGGGATAAGTCGACGACGACGAAGGATTTCCGTGAGCTTGTCGACGAGGTGGCCACACTGATGGCTTATGAAATTACGAGAGAAATTCCGCTTGAGAAGGTACAGGTTCAGACGCCTGTAGCTACGGCGGACTGCCGTATCATCTCCGGCCGCATGCTGGGGCTGATTCCTATTCTGCGTGCAGGGCTCGGCATGGTCGACGGCATTCTGAAGCTGGTTCCGGCCGCTAAAGTAGGCCATATCGGTCTGTACCGCGACCCGGAAACGCTGGAGCCGGTCGAATATTACGCGAAGCTGCCTACCGATGTAACGGAGCGAGAGCTGATCGTAATTGATCCGATGCTCGCTACCGGCGGATCGGCCAATGCGGCGATTGAAGCTTTGAAACGGAGAAACTGTACGCAAATTAAGCTCATGTGTCTGATTGCCGCACCGGAGGGCGTTCAAGCCGTGCAGCAGGCGCATCCGGACGTCGATTTATACGTAGCGGCGATCGACGATTATTTGGATGATCACGGCTACATTATCCCCGGCTTGGGAGATGCGGGCGATCGTCTGTTTGGAACCAAATAGCACGCCTTCAACGGGGGGTTCGAACCGTAAGGACATGAACAAGAGGGGGAGCCTGACATGAGCAAAATTAAGGTGATTACTATTTTCGGCACCAGACCGGAAGCCATCAAGATGGCTCCGCTTGTGCTGGAGCTGCAGAAGCATCCGGAGCACATCGAGTCGCTGGTCTGCGTTACCGCGCAGCATCGGCAGATGCTTGATCAGGTGCTGGATACATTTAACATCAAACCGAATTACGATTTGGACGTAATGAAAGAACGGCAGACGCTTAATGAAATTACGATTCGTGTACTCCAGGGCCTGGATCCGGTGTTCCGTGAGGAGAAGCCTGATCTGGTGCTTGTTCACGGCGATACGCTGACTACCTTCCTGGCGAGCTATGCGGCCTTTATGCAGCAGATTCAGGTCGGCCATGTGGAAGCGGGCTTGCGAACCTGGAACAAAATGTCGCCTTATCCGGAAGAAATGAACCGTCAGCTGACAGGCGTCCTGTCCGACCTTCATTTTGCTCCGACGAATTTGTCTGCGGACAATCTTCGCAAGGAGAACAAATCGGAGAAAACGATTTTCGTTACCGGCAATACGGTGACGGACGTGTTCCAATATACGGTGCAGGAGGGTTTTACCCATCCGGTGCTGGAGTGGTCTCAAGGCAAGCGGTTGATTCTCATGACGGCTCACCGCCGTGAGGCTCAAGGCGAGCCGCATCGCCAGATTTTCCGCGCTGTGCGCCGCATTGCCGATGAGTTCGAGGATATCGCTATCGTGTATCCGGTCCATCCGAGCCCTGCGGTGAAGGAGCCGGCTTACGAAATGCTCGACGGGCACCCGCGTATTAAGCTGATCGAGCCTCTCGACGTGTTCGAGTTCCATAACATCTATCCGCATGCGCATATGATTTTGACGGATTCCGGCGGATTGCAGGAGGAAGCCCCGTCTTTTGGCGTTCCGGTATTGGTGCTGCGCGAAACGACGGAGCGTCCCGAAGGCATCGATGCAGGCACATTGGAGCTCGTCGGTACCGATGAGGAGAAGGTGTACAACCGGGCAAAGGCGCTGCTGACAGACGAAAATTTGTACAGTCAAATGAGCCAGGCGGCTAATCCTTACGGGGATGGAAAAGCGTCGCAGCGCATCGTCCAAGCCATCCTTTACCATTTTGGAAAGGCGTCTGCAAGACCCGAACCGTTCCAACCGTGACAATCTCATGACAAACGCTACAGCGTACAGTTGTACTGTTTGGTTTGGATCTCCCAAAAACCTTGATGTATCAACGTTTTTGGGAGTTTTCTACACCGTTGTTTGGAAGTAACGACAATTGACAAACCTTGCATCGCTTCGTTACAATAAGTGAGGATTCTCAGGAGGGTGTTTATGAAACAACCGAACCGCAATGATAATCCCTGGAGAGCAGCTGCTTTAACGAGTGCCATCGGAATCGATCTTGTCGTTTGTTTATTGGCGGGCTATTGGTTCGGAGATTGGCTAAGCCAAGTGCTTGGAGGTCAGCTGTGGGTACTGGGAGGTTTTTTGCTGGGTCTTGCGTCTGCCATCATAAGCATTTACTTCATGATTAAGCAATACGGAGGGCTATAATGGATGAGTTTTCGGCCCATCTGAAAACGGTTCAAAATGTATTTTATTTCTTTCTTTCCTTTTGCTTGGTTCGTTTGGGCAGTTTTTGTCGAATTTCGGCCTTATGCGGCTGGCATTATGCTGGGAGCTTGTGCGAGCATGATCAACGCCAAATATTTGGCCTGGAAGATCCGCAAGCTGTCGGATAAGGTGATTGCCGTTGCTGCGGATGAGCAGAAGGGGCCTTACAGAGGCAATATCGGTTTTCTTACGCGAGGGGCGATAGCAGCGCTTGCGGGAATTGCCGCTGTCCGGTATCCGCAATATTTCTCTCTGCCCACTACCATTGCCGGATACTTTTTTGTTCAATTGGCAACACTCGTATTGGGTATTATTTCTATTAAAAGATCCAAGCCGCAGTAAAGGAAATACATTTATTCGTTGAAAGGGGTGAGATTGGAAAAGATGGAACATCATGCACCGGGTATTGTGTTAGGTGGAATTCACTTCGATTTATCAGCTTTGCTTATGATTGGCGTGACCAGCATTTTGGTACTGATCCTCGCTATCGCAGGAGCCAGCAAGGGCTCGGTTACGAATCCGTCGAAAATGCAAAACTTCATGGAATGGGTCGTAGAATTTGTCGAAGGCATTATCGGCAGTACGATTGGCTCGAAACATGGAAAGTCGTTTATTGCTCTTGGCATGACGCTGATCATGTACATTTTTATCGGGAATATGCTTGGCCTTCCGTTTTCGATTGTTACGGAGGATCACGTATCCTGGTGGAAATCTCCGACAGCCGACATTGCCGTAACGGCAGCGCTGGCGGTTATCGTTTTCGTGCTCAGCCATTACTTGGGGATCACCCGCAATACGAAGCATTATTTTGCGCATTACTTTGAGTTTAAAGGCGCGATGCTGATTCTTCACTTGATCGAATTGGTATCGAAACCGCTGACACTCGCCTTCCGGCTATACGGTAACATTTATGCAGGTGAAATTATGATTTCTGTCATCATAGGGGCAAGTTGGTTCGGAGTTGTGCCTCTATTTGTTTGGCAGGGCTTCAGTGTGTTCGTAGGCGCCATTCAGGCATTCGTATTCACGATGCTGACGATGGTTTACATTTCGCAAACGATGATTCACGAAGAAGAAGCGCATTAAGCAGTAAGACTTACCTCGGGAAGTCTCGAGTTATTTCATAAAAACTATTGAACATTTAAGGGAGGATTTTCTCAATGGGAGCTTTAGCATTAGTAGCAGCAGCAATCGTATTTGGTTTGGGTGCACTTGGTGCAGGTATTGGTAACGGTTTGATCGTAGGTCGTGCTTTGGAAGGTATTTCCCGTCAGCCGGAACTTCGCGGTACGCTGCAAACAACAATGTTTATCGGTGTAGGTTTGGTAGAGGCAATGCCAGTCGTTGCACTCGTTATCGCGTTCATCTTGATGGGCCAAGCCTAAGAACATGTTCGGCGGGGACGGCTGCAGCCTCCACGCCTTCGTTTTGCCTACGCTATCAGAAGGGAGTGACGTTACTTGCATATTGAATGGTTCACATTTTTTATTCAAATCGTAGCCTTCTTGATTCTGTATCTTTTGCTCCAGAAGCTTGCGTTCGGTCCTTTGTTCGGGATGATGGAAAAACGCAGACAGCTCGTGAAGGATCAGATTCAAACGGCTGAAAATAGTCGCAAGCAAGCTGAGCAATTGTTAGAGGAGCAAAAGCAAGCTCTTCAGCAAACGCGCAAAGAAGCGCATGAAATTATTGAGCAAGCGAAACAAACAAGCACGAAGCAAGCCGACGAGATCGTTGCGGCAGCACGTGCGGAAGCGACTCGCGTGAAAGAAGAAGCGGTTCGCGATATTGAGAACGAGAAGAACAAAGCGGTTGCCGCTCTTCGCAGTCAGGTAAGCGCGATGTCCGTTCTGATCGCTTCCAAAATTATCGAGAAGCAAATCGATGAGAAATCCCAAGAACAATTGGTTGAGCATTACCTGAAAGAGGTAGGAGGCAATCAATGAGCCAGGATACTATCGTTGCCAAAAGATATGCAAAAGCTCTGTTCGAACTAGCTAAAGAACAAAGCAAAATCGCCGAGGTGGAAGAGGAACTGAAATCGGTCCTTGTGATTTTGCAGCAAAATCCTGACTTCGAGAAGCTGATCAAGCATCCGGGGCTCGGGCTCGAGGCGAAAAAAGCACTGTTGAAAAATGTGTTCGAAGGAAAATTGTCGGAAACATCGTACAACACGCTGCAGCTTCTTGTCGAAAACGGCAGAGAAGAACTGCTGAACGCGCTGGTGAACTACTATGTGGCGATTGCCAGCGAGGCGCTTGGTCAAGCACAAGCTACCGTTTACACGCCAGTGGAGCTGTCGGAAGCGGAGCTGAACCATATTGCCGCTACATTCAGCAAATTGACAAGTAAACAAATCCGTGTGGAATCGGTTCTCGATAAAAGCTTGCTAGGCGGCATTCAAGTGCGCATCGGCGACCGTCTGTACGACGGAAGCTTGTCCGGCAAGCTTGAGCGGCTGCAAAAAACGTTGAATCAAACTCAAGCACTGTAGATAGGGGTGAGGAACTTTGAGTATCAGACCGGAAGAAATCAGCACGCTGATTAAACAGCAGATTGAACAATATAAATCCGACATTCAAGTCGTTGATGTAGGTACGGTCATTACAGTCGGTGACGGGGTTGCCCGTGCACACGGTCTGGAAAACGTTATGGCGGGGGAATTGCTCGAGTTCCCTAACGGCGTTCTGGGCTACGCCTTTAACTTGGAAGAAAGCAACGTAGGTATCGTTATCTTGGGACCTTACACAGACATTCGTGAAGGCGACCAAGTGAAACGTACCGGCCGGATCATGGAGGTTCCTGTAGGTGAGGAATTGATCGGTCGCGTTGTTAACGCATTGGGTCAACCGGTAGACGGTAATGGTTCGTCTTAACACGACGCAATTCCGTCCTGTAGAATCCCCAGCACCTGGCGTTATGGCCCGTAAATCGGTTCATGAGCCAATGCAAACAGGTATCAAAGCGATTGACGCTATGATTCCAGTGGGTCGCGGACAACGTGAGTTGATCATCGGTGACCGTCAAACAGGTAAAACAGCGATTGCTATCGATACGATCATTAACCAAAAAGGCAACGGCGTAAAATGTATTTACGTTGCTGTCGGCCAAAAACAATCCACGGTTGTTAACGTAGTTGAAACCCTGCGTAAAGCGGGCGCTATGGACTACACAATCGTTGTTACTGCAAGTGCTTCCGAACCTGCTCCAATGCTGTGGTTGGCACCGTATGCCGGCTGCGCAATGGGCGAGTACTTCATGTACAAAGGCGAGCACGTGTTGATCATCTATGATGACTTGACCAAACAAGCGGCTGCTTACCGTGAGTTGTCCTTGCTGCTTCGTCGTCCACCGGGCCGGGAAGCTTATCCAGGGGATGTTTTCTACTTGCACTCCCGTTTGCTGGAGCGTTCTGCTAAGCTGAGCGATGAACTTGGTGCCGGTTCGATGACAGCATTGCCTTTCATCGAGACGCAAGCAGGTGACGTATCCGCATATATCCCTACGAACGTAATTTCGATTACGGACGGTCAAATTTTTCTTGAGTCCGACCTGTTCTACTCCGGTCAACGTCCGGCGGTTAACGTTGGTATCTCCGTATCCCGGGTAGGTAGCTCCGCTCAAATTAAAGCGATGAAGAAGGTTGCCGGTACATTGAAAACGGACCTCGCGCAATACCGCGAGTTGGCTGCTTTCGCAGCGTTCGGTTCCGATTTGGATAAAGCGACGAAAACTCGTTTGAACCGCGGTCTTCGTACGCTGGAAATTCTGAAGCAAGGTGTTAACCAACCATTGTCGGTTGAGAAGCAAGTTATCTCGATCTACACGGTTGTAAGAGGACATCTGGACGAGCTGCCTGTACAAGACATCCGTCGTTTTGAAGCAGAATTTTTGGCTTATGTTGAATCGAATCGTCCGGAAATTCTTCAAAGCATTCGTGATACCAAAGATTTGACATCGGATAACGAAAACGCATTGAAAGACGCGATTCAGCAGTTCCAAAAAGGCTTCGCTTCCTCTACTGAGTAATTCTATTCGTAAAAATACAGCCTCGGGCTTCTCTCCTGGAGAAGCTCGAGGTTCAAATAATGGTTGTTTGGATGATCTAGGTTATTAGGCTTTTCGAGTGAAGGCTTTTCTTAGCGGGAAAGCTTCGGAGAGAGAGGTGAGCAAGCATGGCAAAAGGTATGCGCGAGATTAAACGCCAGATCAAATCGGTACAGAATACGAAGCAGATCACAAAAGCGATGGAAATGGTCGCTGCGTCGAAGCTGAGAAGGGCCCAAGTAGCGGCTGAAGCGGCACGTCCTTATGCGGATAAGCTGAAGGAAGTGGTGGGAAGTATCGCTGCGGGCAGCAAGGGTGTGAAGCATCCTATGCTGCAAACCCGCGAAGTAAAGAAGACAGGATACCTCGTCGTTACTTCGGACCGCGGTTTGGCCGGTGGTTACAACTCCAACGTACTGCGTAGAGTGATGCAGGAAATTAGAGAAAACCATAGCTCGCCGAACGAGTATGCGATTTTCGTAATCGGAAGCAAGGGTAGAGACTATTTCCGCAACCGCAGCATGGCGATTGTGAATGAGGTTGTCGGTCTTTCGGATTCTCCTAGCTTCTCCGATATCAAAGCGGTAGCTGCTTCCGCAGTGAAAAACTTTGAGAACGGTTCGTACGATAAGCTGTATCTGGTTTATAACAAATTTGTCAATGCGATTACTCAAGAACCAACAGTAAAACAGCTTTTGCCGTTGGCAGATATGGGTGGAGCAGCAGTTTCGAACTACGAGTATGAGCCTTCACCGGAAGGTGTACTGGAAGTGCTGCTGCCTAAATATGCGGAGACATTAATTTATAGTGCGGTATTGGAAGGTAAAGCAAGTGAATTCGGTGCTAGAATGACGGCCATGAGCAGTGCAACCAAAAATGCAACGAAGATGATCAGTACGTTGACTTTGGTATACAACCGTGCTCGTCAGGCAGCTATCACGCAAGAAATTTCGGAGATCGTTGCCGGTGCGAACGCACAAGGGTAACATCCGGTAATCGCTTGCTCGCGAACCAGCTTTATTGTTCAATAAAGCCTAGTAGCGCTTACGAACAAAGTTTTGCAGAAGCAAAACTCGAAGGAGGAGAAAGCAGTGAGCAACAAAGGACGTGTTGTGAATATTACAGGTCCGGTTGTCGACATCGAGTTCGAGCGTGGACACCTGCCTGAAATTTTAAATGCGATTAAAATTGAGAAAAAAGCCGACAAAGCTGGCGAGCAAGATATTAAGCTTACAGTTGAAGTTGCTGTGCATTTGGGCGATAACTTGGTTCGTTGTATCGCTATGTCCACTACGGACGGTATGGTTCGTGGTTTGGAAGCGGTAGATACTGGCGCAGCGATTGCTGTACCTGTAGGCGCAGCTACTTTAGGCCGCGTATTTAACGTATTGGGGGACCCGATCGACGGTAACAACGAAGTGGATCGTACACTGACTAGCCCGATTCACAAACCAGCTCCAACGTTCGAAAACTTGTCTACTCAAGTTGAGATCCTGGAAACAGGTATCAAAGTTATCGATTTGATGGCTCCGTATGTTAAAGGTGGTAAAATCGGTCTGTTCGGTGGTGCCGGTGTAGGTAAAACCGTAACCCTGCAAGAATTGATCCATAACGTTGCCTCCGAGCTCGGCGGTATTTCTGTATTTGCCGGCGTTGGTGAAAGAACACGTGAGGGTAACGACTTGTACCATGAGATGACGGATTCCGGCGTTATTGACAAAACCGCGATGGTTTTCGGTCAAATGAACGAGCCTCCAGGTGCGCGTCTTCGTGTAGCTTTGACAGGCTTGACTATGGCGGAATATTTCCGTGATGAAGAGGGCCGTGACGTACTTCTGTTGATCGATAACATCTTCCGTTTTACACAAGCGGGTTCCGAGGTTTCAGCCCTATTGGGACGTATGCCTTCCGCGGTAGGTTACCAGCCGACGCTGGCAACAGAGATGGGTCAATTGCAAGAGCGTATCACTTCCACGAAAAAAGGTTCCGTAACGTCGATTCAAGCAATCTACGTTCCTGCAGATGACTATACTGACCCGGCTCCGGCTACGGCGTTTGCTCACTTGGATGCAACGACGAACTTGGAGCGTGGTATTGCAGCGATGGGTATCTTCCCAGCGGTGGATCCATTGGCGTCCTCTTCCCGTGCTTTGACTCCGGAAATCGTTGGCGAAGAGCACTACAATGTAGCACAAAGCGTAAAAAGAATTTTGCAACGCTATAAAGAATTGCTTGATATCATTGCAATCTTGGGTATGGACGAGTTGTCCGAGGAAGATAAGCTGGTTGTACTTCGCGCAAGACGGATTCAACTGTTCTTGTCCCAACCACTTCACGTTGCCGAGGCGTTCAACGGTATTCCAGGCTTGGCCGTGCCGGTTAAAGAAACCGTGCGCAGCTTCAAGGAAATCCTTGAAGGTAAGCACGATACTTTACCAGAGCCAGCTTTCCACAACGTGGGAACGATTGAACAAGCGATCGAAAAAGCAAAAACGCTGTAATGCGCTTTAGCCGGTTCGCTGAACATTCCTTGTGAGTGTTCAGCGAACTTCTATGGATATCATACAAGCTTTTCTTGGAGAATACTCTTAAGATTATGCTTACGAAGTCAGCTTTCTTAACGGAAAGCTTTTAGGAGGAGTCCAAGTGAGTACTTTCCTACTGGAAGTGGTAACGCCTGAACGCAAAGTGTACGCAGAAGACGTGAACATGATCAGCGTGAAGGGTGTAGAAGGAGAGCTCGGGATTCTGCCGAATCACATTCCTTTGGTAACTCCATTAAAAGTCGCTCCTATCACTGTGAAAAAGGACGGAAAAGAACATTTTATCGCAGTGAACGGCGGATTTATGGAAGTGCGGAAGGATAAAGTGGTCATTTTGGCGGAAAGCGCCGAGCTGCCGGAGCAAATCGACATCGAACGTGCTCAAGCCGCAAAAACACGCGCTGAACAACGTTTGGCTGATCATAAGCAGGAACACGTGGACTTCAAACGTGCGGAGCTGGCTTTGCAAAGAGCGACGAATCGTATTGAGGTTTACGGGAGAAAGTAAGAGTTGAATCGTTCGTAAAGCGGGGGAGCTTTGATTCCTTCGCTTTTTTTGTTTAGGTATAGATGGAAAAGAACGCAAGCAGGGGACTTTCGGGCGAATAACAAAGGAAATATTAGACACCTATACGCCCTTTTGTTATAATCGAGGTGGTATATATTAACAGTAGTGATGTGTACGATAAGGTTTACGTATTGGATGAGTCATTCGGGACTGCAACTTGTGCGCGCTTACAAGTTATTCGGAACGAGCCTTCTAAGCCTGGCCTATCTGCACATACAATAATGAATAAGCTGCTTTTCAATACGAAGTGTGGGAGGCGAATCGTTCACGATGTACATGAACAGTTACGTGGTCGTTGCCATCTTTCTCATCCTGGGGGTGTTGCTTCCAATTGCAGCGCTTACAATAGGGCGATGGCTGCGTCCCAATAAGCCGGTGGAAGAGAAGTATACTACTTATGAGAGTGGGAACGAGCCGGTAGGGGAAGGTCAAGTACGATTCAATATTCGCTACTATTTGTTCGCATTGATGTTTGTTATTTTTGACGTAGAAACTGTATTTTTGTATCCATGGGCCGTTGCGTATAAGCAATTAGGCTTGTTTGCGCTTGTAGAGATGTGCATTTTTGTCGGGCTGCTGCTGGTTGGACTACTCTATGCCTGGAAGAAGAAGGTGCTGCAATGGAACTCAATTTAGAATCCATCTCTCTGGAAGAGAGACAAGAGCTGGAACGCAATGTGTTTATGACAACGCTTGAGCAGGTCAAGGCTTGGGCGCGGAGCAATTCCTTGTGGCCGCTGACGTTCGGTTTGGCCTGCTGCGCCATTGAGATGATGGGAACCGGTGCGTCCCACTATGATTTGGACCGTTTCGGGGTCATCTTTAGGACTTCCCCAAGGCAGTCTGATGTCATGATCGTAGCCGGGACAGTCACGAAGAAAATGGCTCCTCTGCTAAGGCGCCTGTACGAACAAATGCCTGAACCCAAATGGGTGATCGCCATGGGCTCCTGTGCCACTGCAGGCGGACCGTATGTGAAGTCTTACGCCGTAGTGAAAGGGGTAGACCAGGTTGTGCCTGTAGACGTCTATATTCCGGGTTGTCCGCCGAATCCGGCGGCGCTGATCTATGGAATTAACAAGCTGCAGGAGAAAATACGCTACGAAGCGAAAACCGGTAAGCAGGTGACGAACCGATGAGCGATGAGCAGAAAAAAGAAACAGCTCCACCGTCTTCGGATCGTGAGAGCGATGCAGTAAAAAAAGAAGCGGAGGCGCCTGCTCCAAGCGGGCAAGCAGCCAGCTCGGCCAAGGCGGAGCCAACGACTCCGAACGAAGGACAGAGTTCGCCCGAAGCGGAGAAGCCCGCTCCAAGGGCGCGTCCGGTTAAGGCAGGTAAGGAGGAGCCGCCGAAAGCCGCTGCAGGTGAGTCGGCGGGAACGGGCGAGGCTGCCGGCCCGGCTGCGGAAGGACAGGCGGCTGAGAAAGAGCCTGCTGCGGCTCCGGCGGCTAAGGCTGCGCCTACGGACGCGGACAAGGAGGCTAAGGCCAAGGCTGCTGCCGAAGCTCGCGCCGCAAGGGCGAGCGCCCGTGCGAAGAAGCCCGACGCCGAGGAGGACGCAGGGCCGAAGGAGCCCTCGCCGAATCAGCCGAGACTGGATCGCCTCGTGCAGATCCTAAAGCATGAGCTGGGCGAGGAGACCGTGGCGGAAGCTTTTATCAACGAGCGGGACGCTCATATGCCGTATGTCATCGTCAACAGCGGCAAGTGGTTTGAGACAGCGGAGCTGTTGAGGGACCACGAGGAGCTCCGGCTGAACTATTTGCGGAACGTGACGGGCATCGATCAGGAGACGCATATGGAGGTGGTCTACCACCTGCTGTCCCTGCATACGAAGCAGGAGTACTGCGTGAAGGTGAAGACGGACCGCGATGCGGCGTCCATTCCATCCGTTACGCCGGTTTGGCCTACGGCCAACTGGAACGAGCGCGAAATTTATGATTTACTCGGAATTGATTTCCCGGGACATCCGGATTTAAGAAGAATTATGATGTCTGACGATTGGGTCGGCCATCCACTGCGCAAAGACTATGAACCGCTTGACCCGGAGGTGTAAAGTCTTTTGATTAGAACGGAAGAACTGCTGCTTAACGTAGGGCCCCAGCATCCGAGTACCCATGGCGTATTCCGGATTGTCGTGAAGCTGGACGGGGAAGTGATCACGGAAGCCGACCCGGTGATGGGGTATTTGCACCGCGGGACAGAGAAGCTGGCTGAGAACCTGAATTATACCCAGATCATACCCTATACCGACAGGATGGATTACGTCTCCGCGATGACCAACAATTATGTGCTGGTGCATGCGGTGGAGAAGCTGATGCAGATTGAAATTCCGGAACGCGCCGATTTCTTGCGGCTGATCGTCATGGAGCTTCAGCGGGTTGCTTCGCATTTGGTCTGGTGGGGTACCTATCTGCTGGATATCGGCGCGATGAGCCCGTTTCTGTATGCATTCCGCGATCGTGAGATTATCATCAACTTGTTTAATGAGCTGTGCGGCGCGCGCCTTACTTACAATTACATGCGCGTCGGCGGTGTGAAATGGGATGCGCCGGAGGGCTGGATTGAGAAGGTACGCAAGTTCATTCCCTATATGCGGGATAAGCTGGAAGAGTATACGGATCTGGTCAGCGGGAACGAAATCTTTTTGGCAAGGATACGCGGCATTGGCAAGTACGATGCGGATACCGCAATCGCTTATGGCTTAAGCGGGGCCAACCTGCGATGTACCGGGGTTTCCTGGGACATTAGGAAAGACCAGCCTTACAGCTTGTACAACCGGTTTGAATTTGACGTTCCGGTCGGCACGAACGGCGACTGCTATGACCGGTACCTGCTGCGTTTTGAGGAAATACGGCAGTCTCTGCGTATCCTGGAGCAGGCGGTGGAGCAGTTTCCGGCGGAAGGCGAGACGATGGGCAAGGTTCCCCGGGTGCTGCGGGCGCCGGAGGGCGAGGTCTATGCCGGTATCGAATCCCCAAGGGGGGAGATTGGCTGCTTTATCGCATCGAAGGGGAAGGATAAGCCGTACCGCTTGAAGTTCCGCAGGCCGTCCTTCGTGAACCTGCAAATATTGCCGAAGCTGTTGGTCGGGGAAACGATGACGAATCTCATCACCATCCTCGGAGGTATCGATATCGTCGTCGGGGAGGTGGACTGCTGATGGTTAATTTGCTGCAGCAGCAGCTGACTTGGGCGAACTTCGCTATTTTCTTCGCGTGGGGCGTCGTCATGCTGCTGGTTATTCTCGGGTTCGTTACCTATGCCATTTACTTCGAGCGCAAGGTTATCGGTTGGATGCAGCTGCGGATCGGTCCGAACCGGACGGGGCCGCTAGGTTTATTGCAAAGCGTAGCCGATGTCATGAAGCTGCTGATCAAGGAGGATACGATTCCACGGAAGGCGGAGAAGGAGCTGTTCATTCTCGCTCCGGTCATTACCTTTATTCCGTCCTTTGCCGTTTGCGCAGTTATCCCCTTTACGGATAAGCTGATCAGTACGAATCTGAATGCCGGGCTGTTGTATTATGTGGCGCTGTCAGGCATCTCTACGATCGGTATCGTTCTCGGGGGATGGGCTTCGAACAATAAGTATGCATTGCTGGGCGGTATGCGCTCCGCGGCGCAGATGATCAGCTATGAAATTCCGTTGGTCATTTCCGTGATCGGCGTCATTATGACGAGCGGCAGCTTGAACCTTAATGTTATTGCGGAGCACCAAGCCGGAGGATTCTGGCATTGGAATTTCCTCCCGCAAATTATCGGCTTCGTCGTGTTCATCATTGCCGGCGTTTCCGAGTTAAATCGTACGCCGTTCGACTTGCCTGAGGCCGAGTCGGAGCTGGTCGCAGGCTATCATGTCGAGTACAGCGGCTTCCGGTTTGCCTTCTTCATGCTGGCTGAATACGTCTATGTGTTCGCTATTGCGGGACTGACGACGACGTTGTTCCTGGGCGGCTGGCACGCGCCGTTTCCGTTTCTAGATTTTATCCCGGGGCTGATCTGGTTCCTGTTGAAATTTGCTGCGATTGTGTTCTTCCTGTTCTGGATTCGGGCCACACTGCCGCGGATTCGGGTCGATCAGCTGATGGGCATGGGGTGGAAGGTGCTGCTGCCGCTGGCGCTGGTCAACATTTTCGTAACGGCCGTATATATGAGTATCGGACCGATGCTGTCGGTTTATTTTTTGAAATAAGCGGCCATCTGTAAGCTCTGCTGGACCGTCGACCGGATGAGCCGGCACCGCCGTTGACTTAGGACGTAAGAGCCGGTGATCTTCTAAATAACGCAATGGACTAAACGCATTGGAAAAGGGTGAAAAGCTTATGAAAGGCATCGTGAAAGGCCTTGGTGTTACCCTGAAAGCCATGACCCAGAAAAAAGTAACCTACGCCTATCCGGACGTTCCTCTGGAGATGCCGGACCGGTTTAGGGGAATTCAGCATTTTGACCCGGATAAATGTATCGTCTGCAATCAATGCGCCCGCATCTGTCCTACGGAATGCATCAATCTGACAGGGAAGGCGAACCCGGATCCGGAGAAAAAGGGCAAGGTCATCGATACGTATGACATCAACTTCGAAATATGTATTTTGTGCGATTTGTGCACGGAGGTATGTCCTACGGAAGCGATTGTCATGACAAATAATTTTGAATTAAGCACGTACAGCCGGGACGATTTGTTCAAAAACCTGCAGTGGTTGAATGAAAACAACCAGCACATACGGCAGGAGAACAATTCCGCGATGCCGAAAGGTGGGGCGAAGTAATGTTCGGGAATATCATGTCGTTTCTATCCAGCGGTGAGAATATCGCCTTCTTCATCTTCGCGCTGATGGCGATCGGGGGCGCGATCTTTATGATCAGCTTCAATAAGGTCGTGCATATGGTATTGGCGCTGGCGCTGACCTTCATCAGCATGGCCGGCCTGTACGTTGTGCTGAATGCGGAGTTCGTGGCTTTCGTGCAAATTTTGATTTATGCGGGAGCGATCTCGATTCTGATGATTTTCGGGATTATGATGACGAAGCATCAGGGCGAGGAGGAAGAGCCCAAGCGGCCTGTTCATAACGTGCTTTTGTTTATAGGAGCCGCAGCTATGTTCGGGGTCTGTTTTACTGCATTCAGAACTCAACGCTTCCTGCTGGGGAATTTAAAGCGGCGGAGGACAACACGCTGGAAATCGGCAAGCTGCTTTTTAGCGCGCATGTGATTCCATTCGAGCTGATGTCGGTACTGCTGACCGTTGCTTTTATCGGTGCGATCGTCATCGCCAAACGGGAGGAGGACTAACCATGGGTGTCGGATTAGCAACCCCTTACCTGACTTTGGCGGCGATTCTATTTTGTATCGGCTTGTACGGAGCATTGGCCAAAAAAAGCGCGATCATCGTGCTGCTGTCTATCGAGCTCATGCTGAACGCGGTCAATTTGAATCTTGTCGCTTTCTCCAAGCTGGGCGTTCAGCCGAACTTGACAGGTCAAATTTTCTCGCTGTTCAACATTACGATAGCCGCTGCCGAAGTCGCGGTAGGTATTGCGATTCTCATTACGTTATACCGCATCAAAGGAACAACGGACGTGAATGAGATGGATTCGTTAAAACGATAGCACCGTCCGGCTTGGTTCGGTCTATGGAGAACGGCGGATTTGGAAACCGGGCTGTCATGGACCCGGCCTAGCGGGTGCTTTTGAAGAGAGCCTGTCCGATGGCGGGCTTTAAGGAGGACAAAACTGATGATATCGGCTTATTCGCAATATGCCTGGCTTATTCCGTTGTTCCCGCTGCTTGCATTTCTCATACTGATGGCAATGGGGCGCCAATTGAAGGATGCAGGCATCTATATCAGCATTATTGCGACATTCGCCTCATTTGTTGTGGCGCTGCTGATTTTTATCGAGCGGTTGGGAGGACAAATCGAGGATTACACATGGAATAAGCTGACCTGGATCAAGCTGAGTACGGGCTCGCTTTCCATGGGGTTCGAGATTACCAATCTCAACGCTCTGATGCTCGTGATCGTGACTACCGTTAGTCTGCTGGTCAATCTGTACTCCAAAGGCTACATGCATGGGGACGAGCGAATCCATGTGTTTTTTGCTTATATTGCATTGTTCACTTTCTCGATGCTCGGGTTGGTCATCTCCGAAAATTTATTGGAGCTGTATATCTTCTGGGAGCTCGTAGGGGTATGTTCCTTTCTGCTGGTCGGATTCTGGTACTTTAAACCGGAGGCTAGGGCCGCCGCCAAAAAGGCATTCATCGTTACGCGGATCGGCGATGTCGGTCTGTTGATTGCTATTCTGCTGCTGTTCTGGGCGATGCCGAACCATGCGCTGGATTTTACTTCCATACATAATGCTTTTACAAGCGGCAAAATATCCGGGGATATCGCCACCTGGATTGCCATCCTGATCTTTGTCGGGGCGGTAGGCAAGTCGGGCCAGTTCCCGCTGCATACCTGGCTGCCGGATGCTATGGAAGGGCCGACGCCGATCAGCGCATTGATTCATGCAGCGACGATGGTAGCGGCGGGCGTATATCTGGTAGCGCGTACCTTCGATATTTTTCAGGCATCGCCGGCGGCATTGACCGTCGTTGCTTGCATTGGCGGGTTTACGGCTATTTTTGCAGCGACGATCGGCACGGCGCAGAACGATATTAAGCGGATACTCGCTTATTCCACGGTCAGCCAGCTGGGCTATATGATGATGGCCCTCGGCATTGGCACGACGGTTGCGTATACGGCGGGTATTTTCCATCTGTTCACTCACGCTTTCTTCAAAGCGCTCTTGTTCTTGGGGGCGGGCAGCGTCATCCATTCCGTACAAACGCAGAATATTCACGAAATGGGCGGCATCGGCAGCAGGATGAAGGTGACAGCGTGGACCTTCGGTATTGGCGCGCTGGCTTTGTCCGGCATTCCGCCTTTATCAGGCTTCTGGTCTAAGGACGCGATACTGGCCGAGGCCTACAATCACAACATGCTGCTGTTCTGGGTAGGCGTTATCGCGGCGTTCTTCACGGCATTTTATATGGCACGATTATTCTTTCTCGTGTTCTTGGGCAAGCCGCGGCATCACATTCATGTCCATGAGTCGCCTTCAGTTATGACGATACCGCTTATCATTCTGGCAGTATTGGCTGTGGTGGCAGGCTTTGTATTCACACCATTTACTCCTTGGCTCGGCACATGGCTGACCGGTCAAGCGGAAGAAGAGCATGCGAATGCTGTGGTTATGATTGTGTCGACGCTGGTCGGTTTGCTTGGGATCGGGCTTGGTTACTTGGTCTATTGGAAGAAGACATTCCCTAGCGACGCCGTATCTCTCCGGGCTCCATGGCTTTATCGGCTATTGAACCGCAAATATTATATCGACGAAATTTATCAAACCGTTATCGTCCAACCGCTCCAAATTATCGGCAATGTGCTGGCGCTGTTTGACAAGTACGTCATCGACGGTGTCGTTAAGTTCGCCAGCTACTCGGTCGTAGGCATCGGAAGAATCGGAGCCCGCCTGCAGAACGGTCAGGTTCAGTCCTACGGTCTGGCCACCATACTGGGATTTTTGGGCTTGGTCATCCTGGCCTTGGCGGCCATCGCCGTAAGGAGGTTCGTCCATGCAGGATAGTTCATACATTTTATCGCTGATTGCCTTTTCGCCGCTGCTTGGCGTGCTGGTCCTTCTCTTTATGCCGAAGCATCAGGGAATGTGGATCAAGACGGTAGCGATCATTGCAACCTTAATCCCGCTCGCCCTTTCCGCTTGGCTGTATTCGGCTTTCAACCAGCAGCTGGAGGGGATGCAGTTCAAGGAAGAGTTGGGTTGGATTACCGTCCCGCTGAATCATGAAGCGCAGGGATTAAACCAGCTGACCTCGTTCTATCTCCAGTTCAAATATACGATGGCGGTAGATGGGCTCTCGCTGCCTCTGGTGTTTCTTACCGCGCTGGTGGCAACGATGGCGGCCCTTGCTTCGGTCTATATCAAAAAGCGCTGGAAATCGTATTATATTTGGTTTCTCCTGTTGGAGACCGGCATGTTCGGCGTCTTTATGGCGCAGGATTTGTTCCTTTTCTTCATCTTTTTCGAGATTACGCTCATCCCTATGTTCTTCCTGATCGGCATATGGGGCTACATGGAGCGCGAGCGGGCGGCGAACAAATTTCTCATTTATAATGGTATCGGTTCGGCAATTATGCTCATCGCCTTTTTCATTTTGGTGACGACCGCCGGCTTCGGACAGGTATCCAATGACAGCGGAACCTCCATTTTTTACAGCGGGGATTTAAGCGTCATCTCCAGCCACCTTTTCGGAGAAGGCTCGTACGTGAATCAGGCGGATGTCGAGGGAGGCAATCCCTTCTTCCTGAGCATTGCGATGAAATGGACGCTGTTCGTGATGCTGCTTGTCGCCTTCGGCATCAAGCTGCCTATCTTTCCATTCCATACCTGGATGCTGAAGGTTCATACCGAAGCGCCACCATCGGTTGTTATGATTCACTCCGGCATTCTGCTGAAAATGGGCGCCTACGGATTTATCCGCTTCGGCGTACTGCTCTTTCCGCAGCAGGCCACGCAGTGGGCGACGGTGCTGGCGGTTCTAGGGGTCATTAATATCATTTACGGAGCCGTACTGGCGCTCGTACAAAAAGATTTCAAGCTTGTGCTGGCTTACTCCAGTATCAGCCATATGGGCATTGTCCTGCTCGGGATTGCTGCGTTCAACACGACGGGACTCGAAGGCGCCGTCTTCCAGCTCGTGTCCCATGGACTCATTTCGGCGCTTATGTTTCTGCTGGTCGGCGCTATCTACGAGCGGACACAAACGACCATGCTGGATCACCTGGGCGGTCTTGCCGCCAAAATTCCGTTTATCTCCGGCATTTTGCTCGTTTCCGGTATGGCATCGCTGGGACTGCCGGGGCTGTCCGGGTTCGTCAGCGAGTTTCTGGCATTCGTCGGTTTGTTCGAGACCAAGAAAGTGCTGACCGTTATCGCAACGCTGGGCGTCATTCTAACAGCCGTTTATGTGCTGCGCGGGGTGCTCAGTATCACCTATGGTCCTTTGAAGGTACAGACGGAGACCATCAAGGATGCAAGGCTGATCGAAGCGATTCCCATGATTGTGCTCGTTGCCTTCATTGTCGTTCTGGGGATTTATCCGGCGGTGTTAAGCGCGCCGCTGCAGCAAACGGTCGGCAGCTTCGATCAATTCATACATACCGTCGCGAAGATAGGGGGTTAGACCGGTGGAACAACTACGTCTCCAATGGAGCGATCTCGGATTCATGGCACCGGAGCTGACACTGGTCATCGCTGCGGTAGTCCTGTCGGTTCTTGATCTGCTGCTGCCTAAGCAAGTAAACCGAACGTCGCTAAGCTGGCTGTCACTGATCAGTATTATCATTTCCGGGCTCTTCGTCGTTAGTTATCTGAATCCGGCGGAGCCGAAGCAGCTGCTGAATTTCAGCTATCGCATCGACGACTTCGCCAATATCATGAAGCTTATCTTACTGACGGGGGCCGGCTTGGTTACCTTCATGAGCATAGGCTCGGTGAAGGAAGAAGAAGTGCCGCACCTCGGAGAGTTTTATTATCTGCTCCTCCCCGCAACCTTGGGCGGTATGATTATGGCGTCCTCAGGGGATTTGATCACTCTGTATGTCGGTCTGGAGCTGCTGAGCATTACCTCGTATATTCTGGTAGCCATGCGGAAAAAGGATCTGCGATCCAACGAGAGTGCCTTCAAGTATGTCATTCTGGGCGGGATCTCCTCCGCGGTCATTCTGTACGGGATGTCCTTTCTGTATGGCTTATCGGGCTCCACGGGAATTGCGGAGATTAACACGGCATTAGGCGAGCATGCGGAGACCGCGCTGCCGTTCATTTATTTGTCCTTCTTCCTGCTGCTGGCAGGCTTCGGCTTTAAGGTAGCGGCGGCGCCGTTTCATATGTGGGCTCCGGATGTTTATCAGGGGGCCTCTACACCGATTACGGCATTTCTGGCGGTCGTCTCCAAAGGCGCGGCGCTGGCCATTTTATTTCGTGTCATGTACGGAGTATTCGCGATAGGTTCGCTCATGAGTCTGCCGTTCCATGAGGATGTGCTGCTCATTTTGATGATTGTAGCTGCAGCTGCGATGATCATGGGGAATTTCACCGCACTGCGCCAAACGAACCTGAAGCGGCTTTTGGCTTACTCAGGTATCGCCAACTCGGGCTATTTGCTGATTCCGATCGCAGCACAGTTCTCGATGGTGCATTACTCCAATTTCTCCGAGTTTGCTTTTTATCTCATTGCCTATCTGTTTATGAACATTGGTATCTTCGCCGTATTGATGATACTGGAGCATTCCACAGGCGATGAGCAGATCGGCGGCTTGGCGGGACTGTATTACAGGGCGCCGTGGACGGCTGCGGCTACCGTATTGCTTGTTCTGTCTCTGGCGGGACTTCCCTTGTCGGGCGGCTTTTTCGGGAAGCTGTTCATTTTACTGGGGACGCTCGCCACGCAGCATTATTGGCTGGCCGGCGTGATGATGCTGACAAGCGTCGTATCCTTTTATTATTACTTCGGCTTCATCCGGCAAATGTTCATGCGCTCGGATATCGAGTCGAAGGGAGTACGGGTACCGATTCCGTTGGGTATAACCGTCTGGCTGTGCGCAGCTATTAGTGTGGTGCTTGGAGTCATCCCTCATGTCGTGCTTGGCTGGATCGACCGCATCTTCTCGTTAACGCAAGATTTATTTTTTCTCAGCTAATCTCTTTGTCTTTGTTTCATGGAAAATAACGCTCGCCCAGCGTGGGCAAAAGGTCCGGAAACCGCAGCAGATGCGGAGCCCCGGACTTTTTTTATGCTCGTCCAAGCCGCTGTATTTTCAAGGTGCTGCTATGTTTGTGCTGCAGGGGATGGGGGTAATAACTGGTAATTCCCGCCGGTTCCACAGAGCGGACTCGATAGCAGGGTGGGGAAGCGGGAGGAATTCGTACCAGCAGGCTTTGTCCGGGCAAGCTGATGGTTCTGCCAGCGCTGTAACGTTCATAAAACATCCATTATTTACTTCTTCCAAATGTATAGCTTATGCAGGGAAATGTAGTATGGTTATAGAATCAAGTAAAGCTATCGAAATCAGCGTAAAGGAACCATGGACATGAGGCAGACAAAGGGTACATTTCTACTTGTTCACTGGATTGCAGGGCTTGTGCTGCTGCTTATGATGACTGGCGCGGTTCAGGCCCAAGAACAAGGTCCGATCCGTCCGGGCTGCTGCCGTGGCAGACGACCCTTTTGGCGAGAAACAATCCTATTTAAAGCTAATTCACGTAAATGAAGCATGGGACGTGGAGAAAGGCAATTCCAACATTACCATCGCTATTGTCGATACCGGGGTTGACCTCAGCCACCCCGACCTGCAGCCGAATTTGGTCGATGGGATCAATCTGGTGAATCCAAGTCTTCCGCCTCGCGACGACAACGGGCACGGAACGAATGTGGCAGGCGTGCTGGCGGCGGTGACGAATAACGACAGAGGCGTCTCCGGCATTTTGTGGAACGCCAAAATTATGCCGGTCAAGGCGCTCGAAGCGGACGGTTCAGGCGGAGAGGCGAAGCTGGGCGAAGGCATTCGCTACGCAGTGGACCATGGCGCCAAAATTGTCGTGCTGTCGTTGGGACTTAATAAATATTCGACTTATATGGACGAAATTGTACGTTATGCGGAGGAACGCGACGTTCTCTTGGTTGCGGCTACCGGAAATGAGGGCAACCGGGTCAAATATCCGGCAGCGTATCCTACTGTGCTCGCGGTCGGAGGTATGACGGCCGAGCGGACGGCCGACAAGCGTTCTAACACAGGTCCCGAAGTGGACCTTGTCGCCCCTTGGGACGTGTTTACAACGGCGCTGGGCGGCTCCTACGAGAATAAGGACGGCACTTCGATGGCCGCCCCGCAGGTCGCGGCTGTGGCAGCCTTGGCCTGGAAGAAGTATCCGGACCTGAAGGCTTTTCAGATTCGTCAGCTGCTGCGGCAAACGGCAGACGATTTGGGGACGCCTGGCTGGGATGCTTCAACAGGCTATGGCCTGGTGCGTGCAGACCGCGCTTTAACCGAAATGCCGCTGCTCGATATGTATGAGCCGAACGGCCGAAAGGATCAGGCGAAATCTATTGCGGTCAGCAAATCCGTTGCGGCCTCGTTTAACGGGGGTTCGGATCAGGACTGGTTTTATTTCGATGCTCCCTATGACGGCACGGTCAAGGTTTCGTTCCAGCTGGAGGGCGGCTTGCCGGTAACGCTCCAGCATACGGATGCTTCCGGGGCATTCAGCAGTCAAACGGTTAGTGCCGGCGGCTCCGCAGCGCTTCCGGTGACCAAAGGACGCAGTTATATCCAGCTGCAGCTAGGCAACCGAAGCGTGAAAACGGAAACGCCCTATCAGATGACCACCTCTTTTGAAATCTATCGCGATCAATTCGAGGATAACGACAAGCAGTATAAAGCGTATGTGCTGCCTTCACGGACTCAAACGATCAAGGGAACGTTCCATCAGCAGAACGATCAGGATTGGTTCGAGTTTCCGGTGATGCAATCCGGTTCCTTGAACATTCGGCTTTCGACCGATACGGCTAGGATCGACCCTGTTCTGTACGTACAGAAGCAGGGAGAGAAAGCGGTCCTTGTGGACGACGGGGAGGATGGAGCGGGCGAGACGCTCGAGCTTCCTGAAGTGTTCCCGGGCAGCTATTATATTAGAGTCAGTAATGTAAAAGAGTATGCGAACGCCGTAGTCGGCGAATACTTTTTAACTATTGAATATAATGCTAAACAAATCGATCCGAATGAGCCGAACAATCGTTCTTATCAAGCGACAACCGTTTCGTTGAATACAGACTATTACGGACTGATGGATAAAAGCGACGATATCGACTGGTTCCAGTATTCGCTGAACGGCGATTCGCTGGTCCAAATGGATCTGGGAGATATACCTTATGGAGTCAGCATGGGGATGACCCTTTATGATGGCACCATGCAGTCGTTAGCCAACAGCTCCGGAAGCGAGGCGATTCAATTGCTGCAGCGGCTCCCGGCGGGTACCTACTATGTGAAGCTCGGAGCCAGCCAAGCGTTCGATAACAATCTGTATCGTTTGAACATAAGAGCTAAGCCGCTGGTCGGCGGATATTCGGATATTGACGGGCATTGGGCGCTGGATAACATCCTCGAGATGAGCGGCAAGCAGATCATTAACGGATATGACGACTACACCTTCCGGCCGAATTACGCGATAACGCGGGCGGAGGCTACGACTTTACTAAGCAGAGCCCTTCATTTATCCAAGGAAAAAAATATCGCTTATAGCGATCTATCCGCAGGCCATTGGGCGTATTCTTATATCGCCAGGGCGGCGCAAAGCGGCATTATCGACGGCTATCCTGACGGATCCTTCGCGCCGGACCAGCCGGTAAGCCGAATGGAGATGATCGCGATGATTGCCAAAGGGTTGAACAAGACAGGCAAGAAGCGGGGAGCCGTTCCATTCAGCGACGTGGATGATGATTACTGGGGCGTCGGGATTTTGAAGCAGATGAAGGCCGAGGGATGGATTGACGGCTATGCCGACGGAAGCTTCCGTCCCGATCAGCAGGCTTCGCGTGCGGAATTCGTCTCCATGCTGGCCAAGATGCTGCCTTAATGGGCTTTAATTGAAGAAAGGTGAGAGAGCAAGTATGGATTA
Organism: Paenibacillus sp. TAB_01; assembly: GCF_043945595.1. NCBI lineage: Bacteria > Bacillati > Bacillota > Bacilli > Caryophanales > Paenibacillaceae > Paenibacillus > Paenibacillus sp. TAB_01. The sequence continues at coordinate 631,733 of NZ_JBIFNP010000002.1, read as the reverse complement.
TGTGGAACAAATGAAATCTTCGATGGGCATGAACGGCCTGCTGAATATTGTCATTGTGCTTATCTGCATCGGCTGCTCGTGGTGGGCACTGCAGGAGCTGCAATTCGATAAATTAACGAAGCGGCCGCGAAGCACGCAGAGCAAGGTGCTTCAGATTTTGCTTTCGGTTGCATTAGGGTATCAGGTGGCCAAATTCGTAATTGATTATTTTCAATGGTTCACTTGGCTCCCCGGCATGTTTTAATTCGTCTGTAACCGACAGCTCCTCTGAAGCAGGAGGACTTGGCCATGTGACCTGTTCTGCAGTTTAGGCACGGACGGAGTAGCCCGCAAGGGGCAGATTCCGGGACTTTTCAGGCAGTCAGAAGAATAACCGAGGGGATTATTGTCAACAATGGATAGTACAACCGTTGTAAATTCCCGAGTAGCTCCGAATAGTATCGTGATAGTACTCACAAATGAAAATTTACATGCTGAAGGTTCGATGCTAAACTAGGAACAGTGTGCAGAGAAAACAGCGCGGAGGGGGACCATGATGAGCAAAATTATCGTCCGCGGCGGCCAGCGATTGTCCGGCAGAGTCAGAATACACGGCGCCAAAAATGCCGTCCTGCCGATCATTGCAGCCTCTATATTAGGTACAGAAGGAGACAGTGTCATTCACGACGCACCTCCACTGGACGACGTCATTGTCATTAATCAGGTTTTGGAAAGCTTAGGTATACAAATTGACTATAAAGATGAAACCGTGCGCGTCAACGCGACAAATATCCGCACCTGCGAGGCTTCCTATGAGCTGGTTCGTAAAATGCGGGCATCTTTTCTTGTGATGGGACCTTTATTGGCCCGGATGGGTCAAGCGAGAATCTCTTTGCCCGGCGGCTGCGCGATAGGCACCCGTCCGATCGACCAGCATCTCAAAGGCTTCGAGGCCATGGGCGCTGAGATCGAGCTGGGTCAAGGCTATATCGAAGCGAAGGTGGCCGGTCGCCTGAAAGGCGCCAAGGTATATCTCGATGTCGCAAGCGTAGGGGCTACAGAGAATATCATGATGGCGGCTTCACTGGCGGAAGGCACGACGACGATCGAAAATGCGGCCAAAGAGCCGGAAATTGTCGATTTGGCCAATTATTTAAATGCAATGGGCGCCAAAATCCGCGGTGCCGGTACCGGATTAATCCGGATCGACGGTGTGGAGAAGCTGGTCGGCGCGGTACATACGGTCATACCGGATCGGATTGAAGCGGGTACCTACATGATGGCGGCTGCCATTACAGGCAGCGACTTGTATATTGATGGAGCCATTGGCGACCATCTGCGTCCGGTCATTTCCAAGCTGCAAGAAATGGGCGTTCATATTGAAGAGGACGAAAACGGCCTTCGCGTATATACCGACAAGCCGCTTCGCTGCGTCGATGTGAAGACACTGCCGTATCCCGGCTTTCCTACCGATATGCAGTCGCAAATGATGGCGCTGCTGTTAACGGCGGAAGGCACAAGTATTGTAACCGAGACGGTGTTTGAGAACCGGTTTATGCACGTGGAACAGCTGGCCCATATGAATGCGCAGATCAAGGTGGAGGGCCGAAGCGCCGTCATCAGCGGCGGAGCTAAGCTGCAGGGCGGTAAGGTCTGCGCCACGGATCTTCGTGCCGGTGCCGCGCTGGTGCTGGCTGCGCTTGTGGCTGATGGTGAAACGGAAATTACCGGTATCCATCATATTGACCGCGGTTATGTGGACATTACGCAAAAATTACGGCAGCTTGGCGCCGAGATCGAACGGCTTCCCGCAGAGGTTGCCGACTATGAGCCGTCGGACGAATCAATTTCGATTTTTGCGGCAGCTCCAAGCTTAGCCTAATATGAACAGGAACACTAGAGGAGATTCTCTCATTTGAATATGGGAGAGGCTCCTCTTTTCTCTTGTACGGGTTCTATTCTATCTTTCCGGTTCATAAGATGATGATACCTGCAGTCACGAGGTGCATGCAGTCTAAGAGCCGGCAGAAGATGGAGGAGCAGGAATGATTCGTACGCATAGAAGACAGTGGATCCGATGGGTGGCCGTATGCCTGTCGAGTTTTGCCGCGGTTATTTTGCTTGTCCCCGCGATTCTCGTAAAAAGCCACGGCCCCTCGGCGGTCCCAATAGAAAGGATGGGACAGGAGATAATCGCTTCCGATCGGGCAACAGAGGAGCAGGTGATGGTTCCGGTCTACTTGACCCAGCAGAAGAAGGTAGAACGGATTCCGCTGGAATCGTATGTTAGAGGCGTGCTGGCAGCCGAGATGCCCATTGAATTTGAGCTGGAGGCAATGAAAGCCCAAGCGATGGCTGCGAGAACCTATATCGTGAGAAGGATCGCGGAGCAGGATTTCACTGGCGTGCCCGCTAAAGCGGCGGGGGCCTGGGTCACGGACACGGTGGCGCATCAAGCCTATGTGTCGGATGAGGAGTTGAAGGAGCGGTGGGGTAAGGCTTACGCGGACAATGCGGACAAGCTGAACCGGGCTGTGAATGAAACGAAGGGCTTCATTCTTACTTATGAGGGAAAACCGATTGAAGCGACTTTTTTCTCGACAAGCAACGGCTACACCGAAAACTCGGAGGATTATTGGAACGAGTATATTCCTTATCTTCGCAGCGTACCGAGCCCTTGGGACGTATCGTTGTCACCGCGCTACAAGGAAACGGTAACCTTGACGGCCAAGGAGCTGCAGACCAAGCTTGGCTTGCGCAGCAGCATCCCGGCATCGGCCGGAGCCGGAGGCGGTATGAAGGTGCTGGAAACGACGCAGGGCCACCGTATCAAAAGGATGACGGTGGGCGGAACAACATTCACCGGGCGGGAGCTCAGAGAAAAGCTCGGCTTGGCTTCCTCCCAGTTTCAATGGAGCTGGAAGGGCCAGAGCTTATCAATAACAACATTCGGCTATGGACATGGCGTCGGTATGAGCCAATGGGGAGCGAACGGGATGGCAATGGAAGGGCGCAAGGCGGAAGAGATCGTAAAATACTATTATAAAGGCATTGCCCTTCAACAGGATGCTTCCTTTCTACCAAAGCCCTCTTAAAAGGGGGAAACGGGCCAGCAAGGGATAGCCCGCCGGAGGCGTTGATCCATCTGGATTATGCGTTGAAATGAAAACTATTATTTTTTTCAAATACAGCTAAAAAAATAGATCACCTCGCGTATAAAACTCGTATCCGTGGCAACAATGATTAGCGAGGTGATAAATCTATGAATGATCAAAAGAGAGATTTACAGACCAAAGAAGAAGCTCCAAAACCAATGGATGGAGCGCAAAGCAGTTCGACGTCCGCATGGAAAAAACTACTGGCTAAGAAATGGGTGTTTCCTGCGACGTACATGGCAGCTGCGGCAATTATCTTAACGTTAATGTGGGTCTACCAGGATGCTGGCAAGTCCTCCCTGAAAGATGTGGGAATGGACAGCACCCCTACGGTAACCGACAACGTGATGGGCCCCGATGCTGCTGTGAGTGTCAATGCCAACACTGAGACGATGCAATGGCCGTTCAAAGACCGCAATGAGCTTGAGGTTGTAATGCAGTACTTCGACAGCAAGGCTTCGAATGAAGTGCGTCAAGCCGCTATGGTGGAGTACGGTCAAGAGTTCACGCCTCATATGGGGATCGACTTTGCAAGACCGGATGCCCAAGCGTTTGATGTTATGGCTGCAATGAGCGGTAAAGTGACGGCTGTCGAGAAAAATCCGGTCGTCGGCAACCTGGTGGAAATCACGCATCCGAATGGGCTGGTTACCGTGTACCAAAGCTTGGCCGATGTCAAAGTGGCTAAAGATGCGGAAGTGAAAAAAGGCGATGTCATCGCCAAAGCCGGCCGCAACGAGCTGGAGAAGGATCAGGGGAATCACCTGCACTTCGAGGTTCGTCAAGGCCAAGGCGGCGCAGCATTGAATCCTGAGACGTTTATCTCCGGTCACTAATCAACCGATAGACATGGAGCAGGGGGCGGGCGTTTGAGACGCCCCCTTTTTTTATATTAAGAACAGAAACGGGCTATCCCAGGACTCTAACTCATCTGAGCATGCCATCCGGTTCTCACGAGTGAATTGTATCTGCAAGGGTGCTTTTCTTGCGCTTTCGCCTCCTTGGAGCGCTTGTCCTTGAAAATAATTGACCGGAATAGGCTTGTCACGCTTGGAAACAAAGAATATAAGTTAAGGCCCCTCATATAATGTACCAAACTAACTCGAGTAGGGAGGCGAGGGGAGTGCACGATTACATCAAAGAGCGAACCATTAAAATCGGACGTTGCCTTGTTGAAACGAAGCACACGGTTCGCACTATTGCGAAGGAATTTGGCGTTTCGAAAAGTACAGTGCACAAGGATTTAACGGAGCGGTTGCCCGAGATTAATCCGGATCTGGCGAACCAAGTGAAGCATATCCTGGAATACCACAAATCGATTCGTCACCTGCGCGGAGGGGAAGCGACCAAGATTAAGTATCGCAAGACTCGCAGCCCAAAATCCCAGGATAAGCTTGTGACGGCCAAGTAAGTGCGTACGGTTATCGAGTTAGGCTCCTACAAACCGATCCGAACCGACACGAAGAAGCGATTTATGTCGAAAAAATTCATCTGAAAAAGAGGAATTTTCATTTTTATATCGAACTATTTAATTTAATAATTATCATAGAGGTGCCGCTTCTGTTGAAGGAATGGACGGTTTGGGTTAGGGAGGAAATTTTCAATGTTAAGCAAGGATATTGGCATAGATCTGGGGACAGCGAACGTCCTGATTCATGTGAAAGGACGCGGTGTTGTTCTGGATGAGCCGTCTGTCGTCGCAATTGAAAGCGATACGAAGCGGGTGCTGGCTGTCGGCGAGGAAGCGTTCCGTATGGTGGGGCGTACACCTGGAAATATCGTGGCCATTCGCCCGCTGAAGGACGGCGTCATTGCCGACTTCGAAATTACGGAAATCATGCTCAAGTATTTCATCAATAAAGTTGGAGGGAAGCAGTGGTACAGCCATCCCCGCATCCTGATTTGCGCTCCGACTAATATTACGTCTGTCGAGCAGAAGGCGATTCGTGAGGCGGCGGAGCGAAGCGGGGCGCGCGAGGTTTTTTTGGAAGAGGAGCCAAAGGCGGCTGCTATCGGCGCAGGCATGGATATTTATCAGCCTAGCGGTAACATGGTTGTAGATATTGGCGGAGGGACGACGGATGTAGCTGTGCTTTCCATGGGCGATATCGTCACCTCCTCTTCTATTAAAATCGCGGGGGACAAGTTCGATTCCTCCATCATGAAGTACATTAAGAGCAAGTACAAACTGCTGATCGGCGAGCGGACCTCCGAGGACATTAAGCTAAAGATCGGAACGGTGTCTCCGGACGGCCGCAGGGATACGATGGATATTCGCGGCAGGGACATGGTGAGCGGATTGCCGTTGACCATCTCGATCGACTCGCAGGAAATTCAAGAAGCGCTCTGGGACCCCGTTTCTTCCATCGTCGCAGCGGCCAAATCGGTGCTTGAGCGCACCCCGCCTGAGCTTTCGGCGGATATTATCGACCGCGGCGTCATTTTGACAGGCGGCGGAGCCATGCTTCATGGTATCGATCAATTGCTTGCGGACGAGCTTAAGGTGCCTGTGCTGATTGCGGAAGATCCGATGCATTGCGTCGTTAAAGGGACGGGTATTATGCTGGACAACCTTGACAAGGTTTCGAAGCGAAAGTTTTAAACCGTTCATTCCGTCCGGTCCAGCCTCATTCGTTAGACCCGGCCGAAATGATCCATACGTCATGTTGAAAAAAGACTCCATGCTGCCGATATACTTAATATAGAAGCGGGTGGGTCTTTTTTCAACATCCAAGCAAGCTAGCACGGGAGGGTTCAGTACAATGCTAAGAGGTCTATATACGGCGGCGTCAGGCATGATTTCGCAGCAGCGCAAGCATGACATTGTAACGAATAATATAGCCAACATCAATACGCCGGGCTTTAAACAGGGAGATGCCATTAACCGCTCTTTTCCGGAGATGCTGATTTCCCGTATCCGTGACGGACAAGTTGATTCGGTTGGCCGCTTGAATACAGGTGTAATGGCGGAGGAGAACGTATCGGTTCATACGCAGGGCGATATTCAAGAGACGCACAACCCGTTTGATTTTGCCCTGATCTCGAACATTCAGGTGCCAGGCGCTCAATTTGACGAATCCGGCAAATATGTTGATGCGAACGGACAGCGGATCAACCAGCCGCAGGCTTTATTTACAGTTCAGAATCCGAACGGTGAGCAGCGCTACTCGCTCAACGGGAAATTTTCGGTCGACGATGCCGGGACCTTGATTACTACGGACGGTTATCAGGTATTGGGGGCGGATAATCAACCGATCGTGCTGCGCGATCCTGCGACCCAGGAGCCGATTACGAATTTCCGTATAACCAATTACGGACAATTCACCGATGCGGACGGCAATGCCATACAAAATGCGAACAACCAGCCGGTTCAGCTGCTGCTCAGCCGGATCGAGGATCCGAATCAGCTCGTCCGCGAAGGCAACGGCTTATACCGTTTGAACGAAGGACAAGAAGGGCTGGCGCGACCGGTCAATCCTCAGGATCAGGTAGAGGTACGGCAGGGCTTTATTGAACGTTCGAATGTTGATCCCGCCCAGTCGATGGTAGACATGATGACAGCGGTGCGAGCCTATGAGGCGAATCAGAAGGTCGTTCAGTTCTATGATAAAAGTATGGACAAAGCCGTTAACGAGGTGGGCCGAGTATGAATAACTCCATGATTAACTCCTCCGTCTCCATGCATGCGCTGCAGCAAAAGCTGGACATGGTCGCCAACAATATGGCGAACAGCAACACGGTGGGATATAAGCGGAAGGACGCTTCTTTTCAGGACGTGCTTACCAGCTTGAAGCAGCAGCCTGCAGGCTTTCAGAAGGAAGGCCGGCTGTCTCCCCTCGGCTACAGCCAGGGATGGGGAGCGAAGCTGGTGCAAGCCCAACTCGATCTGGCACAGGGGACGCTCAAAGCGTCGGAGAGTCCGCTCGATCTGGCGATTGAGGGCAACGGCCTTTTTGAAGTGAACAGCGTAACGCGGGACGGCAACAACAACCCGACGACGCTTACGGAATATACGCGCAACGGATCGTTTCAGCTGAGTCCTTCGACGGACCCGGCCGATCCAGATTGGTTTCTTACCGCGAAAGACGGGCGCTACGTGATGGGAACGGACGATCTGCCGGTACGCGTTCCGGCCAATCATCATGTGAAGATTGAAGCGGACGGTACGGTATGGGCTACCGATGACGGGGTCAAGGGAGCGATACCTGAGCAGATTGGCCAAATTAAAGTGCTTCGTGTACTGCGGCCCCAGTTACTGCAGCAAGTAGGCGATAATCTGTATGCACTGGCTGCAGGAACGAACAATCCTCAAGATATTTTGCAAAACATAACCGCGCCTGAAGCTGCGACGAATAATATGACCGATCCGATTTCGGTTCGGCAGGGCTTTCTTGAGCAATCAAATGTAACGTTGGCCGATGAAATGACGGAGCTGCTGCAAATTCAAAAGGCATTTCAATTGAATTCTCGTGCGGTCAGCTCGTCGGATACGATGATGGGTATGGCTAACAGCCTGCGCAGCTAACGTTTCCTTGAAGTGAGGTAGATATACGCATGGCAGAGAACGAGGAAGAAAAGAAGACGAAGAAAGCCGAGGTTCGGCCCAAAAGGTGGAAACGCTCCTTGTTTCTGGCCTGCAAGTGGCTGGGCATCCCTTTTTTATGTGTTGTCGGTCTTGGCGCCGGTATGGTCATCGGCTATGTTTATTTAGGCAAGCGGCCGATGGACGAGGTGTATGAGTTCGATACTTGGCGGCATATTTACGATCTTGTATTTTCCCAAACCTGATAATTGATTTGGACAAAGGGCTCCCTGATGCAGGGAGTTTTATTTTTGCCATAAGAACGGTATAATGTATGGATGGGACGAGTGCCCAAATCACGTGGAGGGGGCGTCTTTTGCGTGTGGAATGTGCCGAACCTGCTGACATTGGGCCGGTTTTTGTTAATTCCCGTATACTTGCTTGTGTTCGAAGCCGGGTACACGAAAACGGCGTTTCTCGTCTTTCTAGTGGCGGGATGTACCGATGTGTTGGACGGCTATATTGCGCGCAAGCGGAAACAGGTCACCCAGCTCGGAAGTATGCTTGACCCTCTGGCGGACAAACTGATGATGATAGCCGTCATTCTTTCGCTGGTTTTCGCCGGTATCCTGAACTGGAATGCGGCGTTAGCGATGTTTTTACGGGATGCGGGGATGATTGTAGGATCGGCGGTGTTTCATTTTCGCGGCAAGCGGACCGTACCGGCCAATGGGATGGGGAAGCTGACGACGGTGTTATTTTACATAGCGATCCTTCTTGTCATATTTCAGCTGCCCTATGCGCACGTGATATTGTGGCTCGTGATTCTATTGTCCTTCCTGACTTTGATTATTTACATTGTTCAGTTTAATCTGCTGAACAAGCGGCAGCCGAAATCGAATATGCCTTTATAAAAGGAAAAAGAGCCGGCGCACAGCAGGTCTTCTGATGACCCTCTGCACGCAAGCTCCCTTATATCAACCTTCATTACTGCAGATCATGAAGGATAATTATAGTGTAAGTTGAATGGATTGTTTTTATACTAAAATGCGGAAGGAGTCTTATACGTGTTAGATATTATGCAAATTCAAGAGATTATCCCTCATCGCTATCCATTTTTGCTGGTGGATCGCATTCTCGAGGTAGAGGCCGGCGTGAGAGCGGTGGGCCTCAAAAATGTATCCGCCAACGAATCTTTTTTTGCGGGCCATTTCCCGTCTTATCCGGTCATGCCGGGGGTATTAATAGTTGAGGCCTTGGCGCAGGTCGGTACCGTTGCCATGCTGCAGGTTGAGGAAAACCGCGGCAAGCTCGGTTTCTTCGCCGGCATTAACGATTTCCGCTTCCGCGGACAAGTGGTACCAGGGGATACTTTGATCCTCGAGGTCACGATTACCCGGCTGAAAGGAAGTATTGGCAAAGGCCAGGCCGTAGCCAAGGTCGGCGATAAAGTGGTGGCAGAGGGCGAATTAATGTTCGCTCTGTCCGATAAAAAATAGTTGCCCAGCAAAAGGAGATGGAGTATGAGTACACAAGTTCGCGTTCAGGAACAATATGATCTATGGTTGCAGGATCCCGCTATTGATATGGATACCAAAAACGAGCTCAAAGCCATCGGCGACCAGCCGAAGGAGATCGAGGATCGTTTTTATCGCGATCTGGAGTTTGGAACCGGAGGCTTGCGCGGCGTCATCGGCGCGGGAACGAACCGGATGAACTTATACACCGTTGGCCGGGCTACGCAAGGCTTGGCGCAATTTATTCTTAAGACTGGGGCTGCCAGCCCATCGGTTGTCATTGCTTATGATTCTCGGAATCAATCGCCGGAATTCGCATTGGAAGCTGCCAAGGTTTTGGCAGGGAACGGAATTAAAGCTTATGTGTTCGAGTCGCTGCGTCCGACGCCAGAGCTGTCTTTTGCGGTTCGCGAGCTGAAGGCGACGGCTGGGATCGTGGTGACGGCTAGCCATAATCCGCCGGAATACAACGGATACAAGGTCTACGGGTCGGACGGCGGTCAGCTTGTTCCCGATCAGGCCGAGCAGGTTATTGCCGAGATTCAACAGGTGCAATCTTTTGCCGATGTGAAGCGTGAGACGCGTGCACAAGCCGAGGAAGCCGGTTTGCTTGAATGGATCGGCGAAGAGTTGGATAAGGTTTATGTGAAGGCTGTCACAGCTGTCAGCTTGAATGGAGATATCGTTAAGCAAATTAATGACGATTTCCGTATTGTGTTTACGCCGCTGCACGGTGCAGGTAATTTGTCGGTTCGCGCCGTCCTTAAGTCGGTTGGTTTTGATAACGTGCATGTTGTCGCAGAGCAGGAGCAGCCGGATGCGCAGTTCTCGACCGTGAAGTCGCCGAATCCGGAGGAGAAAGAAGCATTCACGCTCGCTATTCGCCAAGCCAAAGAGCTTAACGCCGATATTATTATCGGAACGGATCCGGACTGCGACCGGATGGGAGCGGTGGTCAAGGATGCTTCCGGCGAATACTTTGTGCTGACAGGCAATCAATCCGGCGCCATTATGGTAGATTACCTATTGAGCAGTCTGAAGGAGCGGGGGACGCTGCCGTCGAACGGGGTTGTCATCAAAACGATTGTAACCAGTGAAATGGGAGCAGCCGTTGCGGCTCATTACGGTGTAGCTACGCTCAATACGCTGACCGGCTTTAAATATATCGGCGAGAAAATGACCCAGTTTGAATCTACCGGCGAATCGAAATTTTTGTTCGGTTACGAGGAAAGCTACGGCTACCTTGCCGGAGACTACGCGCGGGATAAAGACGCTGTCATTGCTTCCATGCTTATTTGCGAAGCGGCGGCTTACTATAAAAATCAAGGCAAGACGTTGTACGAAGTGCTACAGGAGCTGTACGAGCGCCATGGCTATTTCCTGGAGAAGCTTGAGTCCCGTACCATGAAGGGCAAAGACGGCGTGAAGCAGATTCAGAGCATTATGCAGGACTGGCGGACGAATCCGCCGACAGCTATTAACGGACAGCAGGTTGTCCGCGTAGAAGATTTTTCGCAGGGCCTGTATGGCTTGCCGGTTGAAAATGTGCTGAAGTACACGCTGGCGGACAATTCTTGGTTCTGCTTGCGTCCTTCCGGTACGGAGCCGAAAATCAAAGTATATTTTGCTGTATGCGGCGTTTCCGCGCAGGCAGCCACTGACGCGATTCATGGATTGGTTACTGCCGTCATGAGCCGGGTAGATCATAAATAACGGTAGGAGTGGACGTGTTGAGCGGGCGTTACTTGCAATGGAACAGGCAATTCAGCAAGTGGTTGTGGGGGCTGGTCATCCTTGGGATGCTGGCCTCCCTTCCCATCGCGTATCAAAGACATGAAATGGAGCATAACACCGGCCGCAAGGTTGAGTTTGTATTCGATTACCGCGATTTGCTGGAAATATCGGATTTGCAAACCGACCCGAGGAAATTTGTTACCGATCAGCTTAGAAATTTAAAAAGCGCCGGTATCAATTCTGTAGCGGTGTATGAGTCGACGCTTAACGAGCTGAAGCTGAGCCGGCGCATCGAGGTGTTTTCTTCTCACGAAGCGACGGCGCTGACGCAAAGCCCGATTTCTCCGAACGAAAATTTCACTTATGTTTTGTTTACGGAGAAAGAGTCGCAAGAGAAGCTGCAGTCGTTAATAACGAATACGTTTAACAGCTTGAATGTAAAAACGCGGCCTTGGAGCTTCAAAAATCAGCCCGGCATGATTATCGAAATGGGCATGGATGAAGCGGGCTTGAAAACGATGGATCCCGATCCGATTACGCTGCAAATGCTGAAGGATCAGAAGTTCCAGATCGTAGTTCGGATGTCCAACCGTAGGCCGTTTGACGCTGCGCAGATGGATACCCTGCTCGGCCAGCTGCAGCAGTATGGAATCAAACGGTTTATTGTCGATGGAGAGACGGTACCTGGCTTCGTCAGTGAGACGAACCTTGAGAATCTCGATCAGATGGCCGAACTGATGAACAAGCATCATATGGGACTCGCCAACATTGAGCTGCAAAAGGCTCAGCAGCGCGGTTTTAATTATTTGGCCAAAAAATTGGATTACAACGTAGTGCGCTTGCACTCCTTCACCGAGAAGGACGGCGAGAAGCTGACCGAGAACTTGACGGATGCCGAGCTGAAGGAACGGATTCAAGGCGTAGCGGACCGATTCGTCCTGGCAGTGAAGTGACCGCAATATCCGTATGGTCTTTCTCAATGCGCATGCCGTTAAAAATATCGACAAGGGCAAAATTTTGAATCCGCTGGATTCCATTTATGCAAGTCTCAAGGGAGAAGACGGCGCGGTTCCGCGTATTCAAAAGGCGGGCTACAGCATCGGTATCGCGGAACGGTTCCAGCCGATGTATTCCGGCTGGCAGAAAGCCGCTAAGATCCTTGTTTGGATCGGTGCAGTAGCGCTCATTTCCTTGATGATTTCGTATTTCGTTCCGGAGCTTACACTGCTTGTTTTTGTACTTGGCTTGATCGGTTCTGCAGGGCTGTCCGTGTTGTCGCCGAACCTGTTTGCCCAGGCGCTAGCCTTGGGGGCAGGGACGAGTGCGCCGACCGTGGCGATTTGCCAGGCCGTTCGAACGGGCAGACAGAAGCTGGGTACGGGTTCGACTGCCGTTGGTTCTCGGATTGGTTTTGCCGTATGGCTGCTTATCCGCACCTCGATGATTTCGGTAATTGGCGTCTTTTTCATTGTTGGGCTGCTGAATTCGATTATTTTCTCGATCGTTATCGATCAGTTCCGGGGCGTGAGTATCCTACACTTGCTTCCAATCGTGCTTGCGGCGCTGTATTGGCTTCTATTCAGTGAAAACTTAAGCTATCGCGAAATTATGGGCAGAGGGAAAGCTCTCTTGTCTTCCTATATTAGCGTGCTGTGGGTTATTGCTGCTGCGGCCATTGTAGGCGCAGGCTTATACTACTTGTCTAGAACGGGCAACGAGGGACAGGCGTCGGCGTTTGAAAGGTATTTCCGTTCCTTCTTGGAAAATACGCTGGGCGTCAGACCGAGAACGAAGGAGTTTTTAATTGCGCATCCGCTTTTCTTATTGGGCGGCTATCTCTGTGTGAAATACCGCAGCGCGCTCATTCTGTTATTAATCGGTGTAATTGGACAAGCTTCTATTGTTGATACGTTTGCCCATTTACATACACCGCTGCAAATTTCGTTAACGCGAATTGTGTATGGCCTTTCGTTCGGTCTATTAATCGGCATTGCGTTAATTATCGTTTGGGAGATTGTTGTAAGGAGTTGGAAGCGTTGGGTACCCCCGCTGCTGGTAAAAGAATAGTTATATCCGGATACTACGGCTTTGATAACAGCGGTGATGAAGCCGTGCTGCTATCCATTTTGCTGGCGCTGGAGGAGCAGGGGAGGATGAACGGTGTTCGGCTGGAGCCGGTCGTTCTCTCCGTAGATCCCGATAAGACGAAGCGGACCTATGGCGTGGAAGCCGTGCACCGTATGAAGCTGGGGCGGGTTATCTCTGCGATTCGAGGAGCCGACGGCTTGATTAGCGGAGGGGGCAGTCTGCTTCAGGATGCGACAAGCGCAAAGACGATTCCTTATTATTTAGCCATTTTGAAGATTGCACAGTGGTTCGGCAAGCCGACCTTTATTTACTCTCAAGGGATCGGCCCCGTGCAGAGACGATTGTTTTTCGGTTGGATTCGATCCGTGTTCAATCGCAGCCGGTTTATATCGGTTCGCGATCAGGAATCCAAACAGCTGCTGCAGCGGATGAACGTTTCCAAGGAGGTTACGGTGGTTCCCGATCCTGTCATGGGGCTGCCTCTGGGAAGCAGTTTAGAACAGCAAGCAAGCGCTAAGCTGAATGACAAGCCGGTGATCGGCGTCTCGGTCCGCTATTGGAACCCAGATCATTCCGAGCTGCAAGCAATAGCTGAGGCATTGACGTTGGTATTGAATCAGACGGAAGCCGTAGTGCGTTTTCTTCCCTTTCATCTGCCTTCCGATCATCAAGCGTCGGAGGAAGTTCGTTCGATGATGGGAGCGGCTTATCGCGATCGGATAACTATTGCCGATAACGTTGCCCATCCTCAGCATATGCTGGGCGAAGTCGGCCGCTGCGATCTGTTGATCGGTATGCGGCTCCATTCCTTAATCTATGCGGCTTCGCAGGAGGTTCCGATGCTCGGGATTTCGTATGATCCGAAGATCGATCAATTTTTGAACCGGCTGCAGATGGCTGCCGCGGCCAGCACACAGTCCATCCAGGCGGCAACGGTAGCATCGGAAGCAATCCGTTTGCTGCACGGTCGTGAAGCGTGGCTGGCAGAGAAAGCTTCGATCATCAAGAAGCTGAAGAGCGAAGCGCAGAAGCCGGCGGAGTCCATTGCTTTATTTTTTGCTAAAGGAAGGGATCCTCAATGAACATACCCAAAGTATCTATATTCGGCGTTCCCTTCTCAAAGCTGAGCATGAAGGACACGATTTCTCTTATTACCCAAATGATCGATTCCCGACAGCCGCATCAGATTATTACCGCCAACCCGATTATGGTGATGAGTGCTGTTGAAGACCCGGGCTATCTTCGAATGATGAAGCATGCCGATCTGATTGTACCGGACGGTGCTGGCGTTGTTTGGGCGGCGAATTATGTGGGTAATCCTGTAGCGGAGCGGGTTACCGGATTTGATCTGATCAATCAGCTGTTTCGTCTGGGCGAGTCCAACGGCTGGAAGGTATACCTCGTTGGTGCGTCACCTGAAGTAATGGAAGCGGCGGTGCAGAAAATCAGGGAGAAGTATCCCAAGCTCCAGCTTGTCGGGTACCGGGACGGATACTTTAAAGCGGATGAAGATCATGCGGTGATTGAGAATATTCGTGCCCATGAACCGGACATTCTATTAGTAGGACGGTCGGCCTCAGGGCAGGAGCCGTGGATTGCGCAGTATAAGGAGCAGCTTCAAGTTCCGGTTATTATGGGGGTAGGCGGAAGCTTCGATGTCATTTCCGGCAAGCTGAAGCGAGCGCCCAAGCTGTTCCAAAAATTGAAGCTGGAATGGTTTTACCGGCTGCTGCAAGAACCGTGGCGGTACAAGCGGATGCTTGTTTTGCCGAAATTCGCAGTGAAAGTAATCCGTGAAAAAGAAAACGTACAGAAACCTTGAAAATCAAGATGAAAACACCCGAAAACCCGGCATTTTTCCTGAAAATTGTGGTGGTATTACAGGTATAAACGGAGTATAATCTGTAGTGTTTGGGGTTTTTTATAGATAAAAGGGGCTGTGAAAACAAGATGAATGTTCTATACGGAATTGGATTTGCTGCTGCGTGCCTGATTGCCCTGCTAATGACGCCTTTGGTGAAAAAATTTGCTTTCTGGGTAGGCGCGGTGGATGCACCCAATCACCGGAAGGTACATACCCGCATAATGCCGAGATTAGGCGGTTTGGCCATTTTTATTGCTTTTGTTGGTGCGTTCTTTATCATTGCGCCGGCTATTGATTCGCTTAACTCGGAAGTGGCTCTTGGTTTATTGGTGGGCGGAGCCATTATCGTTTTGGTAGGTGCATTAGACGACCGGTTTGACTTATCTCCGAAAGTGAAGCTGCTTGGTCAAGTTATTGCCGCCTGTGTTGTCGTTTATTCCGGTGTTGTTATTGATTTGGTTAACGTGCCTTTCGGCGACACGACGATTTCATTGACTTGGCTGGCTGTTCCGCTAACGATATTTTGGATTGTCGGCGTGACGAATGCGATTAACCTGATCGACGGACTGGATGGTTTGTCTGCTGGGGTTTCCGGTATTGCCACGACAACAATTCTTATTCTTGCCCTTATGATGGGGAACATTACGGTTGTGCTGTTAAGTGTTATTCTTTTAGGGAGCATCGCCGGATTTTTGTTTTATAACTTTCATCCTGCGAAGATCTTTATGGGAGACTCCGGTGCACTGTTTCTTGGCTTTAGTTTAGCCACCTTATCCATCCTTGGATTTAAACAAGCTACGGTATTGTCTTTATTGGTTCCTATCATGATATTAGGGGTCCCATTATCGGATACATTCTTTGCAATTTTAAGACGTTGGGTGAACAACCTCCCGATCTCCAAGCCTGACAAAAGCCATTTGCATCATTGCTTACTACAGCTTGGTTTTAGTCATCGTCTTACCGTACTCATTATTTATGGAGTAGCTTCTATCTTCGGCGTATCTGCCGTACTGCTTTCCTACATGTCCGAACAGGAAGCGATTTGGGGTATGGTGCTGCTCATTGTTATTCTGATTGCCGTGCTGGTTTTGGGGGCGGAGGCTATTGGCATCATCAGCCAGACCAAGAAGCCGGTCCTTCGGTTTTTGCAAAAGGTTAAAGTGCTGTTCGGTGCGCGTTCACGCATGATGAAGTAATAAGGACGAGTTTTTAATCCCAAACCTCAGGTTTGGGATTTTTTGGTTATTTAAGTACATATAATTTCAGGATTCGACTAACATTTTCAAAGGTTGCAGCCGATAATTAAAGTACACGTAACTTTTTTTATGGGGGGAGAAACGAAGCTCGATAATCATTAAACAGACATGCAATGGAATTCAAACATAGGGAGGAAACAAACATTGAAACGGATGAAATTCAAGTGGCTGAGCGTTTCTTTGATATTAGCCATGATGTTGAGTCTAGTGGCACCGTTATCGGCTTTTGCCGCCGCATTGACTATCGTGAAGTTTAATTACGTAAGCGCAGAGGATCCTAGGAACGTGGCCTCCGCTAATGTAGACCAGTTCACGACCAACGGAATTACCATTACCGCTATTGTCGATGGGATTGCCGATGATCAGGTCAAGAACGTTTATTATCAAGTTACGAATAAAACGACAGGAATATCGTATGAAGAGAAGACCAACAAGCCGGTACAAAATGCTTCGAACTTAAAAGAAATTTCTTTTAATAACGTCTACTTAACTGACGGCTTGAATCAAATCACTTTAAAGTTTGGTCAAGATACGACGGTTATTAGTTCTGTTCCTGCATGGGCATACTATACTTCTACTACGAACATTTCCGATTTGCAGATTAACGGGGATCCCTTAGTCGATGTGGTGTACCCTTTTAATGGAACGGGGATGTTTCCGAAGAATCCTCCTTATACGGGTGTGACTATCACAGGGAATGCCAATAATGCGAATGGGATTGAAGCTACATTTAACGGTAACGATTATCAGCCGACCAGCTTCTACCGTAATAAGTTCACTTATATTGCTAACACAGGCAGAACGAATGATTTGAATTTGATTCCTGGCGACAATAAAGTTTCTTTTTATTCCGCTAACGATGTGAATTCCTATTTGATGCAGCGTAAGTTTGTATATGACAATGGTAAGGCATTTGCATTTAATGCCAGAGTATCCGAATACCACGGGGCGGCTTCGAAAGCGCTTGTAGAGACTCCGACCATCGAGACAGAGGGTAATCGTAATGTTACGTTTACCGCGCTATTAAAAACGGCCTTATCAAAGGATACGTTCAATAATTCGGTAACTGATTACGTATATGCTGATATTTATTTGGTAAACAACTATAAGGTTCATTATGATTTTGCGACAAACAGTGTAACGACAGTTGGAGGCGGCACGCTCAACTCTAATGACCCTGCAGCCCATAGCTTTACAGGACGATACAGTGACCCGGATGGCAAATATATCGCCGATGGCGTGCAGATCGATCTGCCCGTTAACGTCGGTACGAGATCTCAAAAAATTTACGTGGCCTTTACTCCGCGTGACGGCTCAAAGCAAGTTGAGACCTCCGAGTTTACTTTCAGCTTTGTAAAGACAAACGATCCCTACGTTCAATCGGTAGAACGGGAGACTGTTCCAGGCAAATGGGAAAGTCTTGTTGAAGTCGGAACGACTCAGATCAATGTGCTGCCTTCCAAATTACAAGTCAATGCGCCGCATGCTACAAGCGTAGATGTGTATATTAACGGTACGCTTTATGGCAACTACCCAACGACGGACGATAAAGCGATCATTGATCTTATTAATGTTACAGATGGATCGAACCTGATTCAGGTGATTCCGTACAGCGGCACGGATAAATTCACGGCCGGCGAAAAATCTTATCAATTAACGATTAACGGAACAGCCTATGTATTGCTGAATGAAATTTATGACGGTCAAGTGGTTTGTGGAGTTACAGGCACTACAGGATGTTCGGAGCCGCTGCCGGCAATGATTACGGGGAGTATTAAAAACCTGCCGAATCCGTCCAGTGCAGTAGCTAGCAATCTGGTAAAGCTATATCTTAATGATATGGATATCACATCCACACTACAATTTAATGCCGATAACTCAGGTGCTTTTACGGTCACACCAAACCAAGATTTCATTAATGCTTTTGCAACGGACGGCAAGAAAACCCTTCGGTTCGAAATCAGTATCGGGGGATCGGTTGTACAAAGCAGCTACGATATCTTTGTTTTTAGAAATAAGCTTCCTTATATTGATTCTTATTATTTGGATTTCCTGTCTAACGACCCTAAATATAAAAAGGGCACGCAGCCGGATACTTATTCGACCACTTCCACCAAGTTAACTTTAAAGGGTCGGGTGTATAACGCTCAGCCATCGGAAATCAAAATCAATTACACCAAACCAGGTTCGACGACTTCAACGAATCCTGCATTATCGACTACGGCGGGGCCTAACTATATCGATTTCACTTTAGACCTGACGATTGGAGAAACGGAGTATGGGGTACACAGCTTTAATTTAAGTGTATCAACCGTATCGGGGGCATCCACCTCGCGTACAATTACAGTTTCCAAAGAGCCGTTGTCTTATCAAATTTTAAAACCGGATCTTATTAAAAACCTGGATGGCGTAGATCAAGCGAATATTAATAAGAACTTTCAAAAGATTGAGATTCTTGCAGATAAAGCTGACTCGGTTCTAATTGGAAAAGAAGAGGCGGTTAAGACCAAGACTACAGATGGTCAAGATCTGTTTAAGTATGAAGCTTTGAATTTAAAAGCCGGTAAAAATGAAATTAAGTTTACCGTCGTACGAGGCACTGCCAAAACAAACGGAAGCTTTATTTTATATAATGTAGATACACCGAATGAAGGCGGCCAGTATAAAGCCAAGCTTGCCTCCAAAATGAAGGTGTTCAGCGGTGAGCTGGAGCTGTCTTTTCCTAAAGACACGAAGCTTATGAGAAATGAACTGTTTGCTGAAAATCAATACATCACATCGGAACGCAGTCTTTTATTTGGTATTGCCAGCAACCTGGATGGACGGGTCGACAAAATTGAAGAAAGCCGTGGTTACAAAGATAAGTTGAATGAGCCGACAGGGCATTTCAGACCGGCAAGTAAACGTTATTGGATTGATGCGGGAACGATTGCAGACGATCAGTCCACAGAGAACTTGAAAGAAGCTATGTATGGCTCTGGACGCCTTCCTTACGAGCAGGATGAGAATAGCGCGTACAGATCAGGCGAGTATTATAACAGGGATATTCGGGACGAAGTCGTTCCGACCAAGCGCGGTGAGCTGACAATCAAATATGATGACAGCATTCGCGACGATGCTTGGAAGTACTTGACGGTATACCATTTCACTAACTATACAAATAATAACGGTGACTACAACTCTCCGGGTAATACGGAATGGAGAAACATCGGGGGCGTAGTGGATCCGAAGAAAAATACGATTACGGTTCCTGTAGATTCGTTCGGGTACTATCAGGTCATGTACATGGATTCAAGCTTCAGAGACGTTACGGGCCATCCATGGGCACGCGATTACCTTGATATTATGTATTCCAAAGGAATCATGAGAAACAAGGATACCTTCCCGAAAGAGTTTAGACCGGATGAGGCTATCACACGCGGGGAATTTGTCTCTGTATTAGTCGATATTTTTGATATTCCATTGGAAAACAAGAGCACGAGTGTAGTTAACCAAGATGATACGCAGCACTATGACGGAACCTTCAGTGATGTCCGCAGAGGCAATTCCTTGAACAGTAACGGCCTTTACGATTTCATGCATATTGAAGCAGCTGCTAGGGCGGGGATCGCCAGAGGCTCGAATGAGGGCTATTTCGGGCATGATCAGCCGATTACGCGTCAGGATGCAGCCGTTATGCTGGCTAGAGCTGCAGATCTCAAGATGAACAGCGACGACGCCAAAGTGCTGGCTGCTTTGCAAAAGCAATTTACCGATGCCAACAGCATTGAATACTACGCAAGACCTGCAGTGGATGCTGCTGTAAAAGCAGGCTATATCGATGGGATTGCGAATACGCTCCTAGAAGGTCAGAAGAAAGAAACGTACAGGTTCTCTCCGACGGACAACTTCACTAGAGCGCAAGCCGCTGCAATTGCAGTCCGCGTATTGAAGCAGCTTAAGAAAATACCTAAGTAACTAACGCTTAAAAACCCGTGGGCTGCACTGCATCGCTCGCGGGTTTCTTTAATGAGTTCGAACAATGGAAAATAATAAGTAATGACGCAACTGATAGATCATTGTATACTAGGTTTCGTAAGCGATAGGACATACCGAGTTGATAGACGGCGCGTAAAGCTTCCTTGAGTTGAGCGACGAGGCGACTCGAAAAAAACGAAAAAAGTTTTTTCGAAGGAGCGCAACTTTTTAAAATGCACTGCGTTTAATACATTGAAAACACAAACAAAGCCGGTAGGAGTAAGGATTTATTGGAACTATTTCACAAAATAAACTCTTTACCACTCTAGCTTTGCGGTGTATAATGTATGAGGGCATGCGAATGTCTAACTTACTATTTTATTGTTTACTAGTTTCTGCAATATTATACGTTGCAGACCTTAATAATACTTAATTCGCTCAACTCTGGGAAGGGGGTGAATCGGCTAATGAGGGAATCGAGCTCTAATTTATTTAAACAAAACTCTCAAAAACCGAAAGATATTCGAGGAGGAGAAAAAAAGGTTATGAAGAAAAGTTTATCTACAATTTTATCCCTTGCTATGGCATTCTCTATGTTTTCTTCCGTAGCATTTGGCGAAGAAGCTGCAAAATCGTCTGCTGATTTCAGCGATCTGAAAGATCTGGATGCAGCTACTAAAGCTAAGTTTGACGAAATGATTTCCGCTGGTGTATTTGACGGCGTAAGCGAAGGCACATTTGGTCTGAAAGACAAAATGAACCGCGCTCAATTCGCTAAAGTTGCAGCGTTGATCTTCAAATTGAAAGTTGACACTTCCTTGAAAACTTCCAGCTTCACAGATGTTCAAGCTGACGATCCAGCTAACGGATACGCTCTTCCTTACATCGAAGCTGTTAAAGCAGCAGGCATCACTGATGGTTATGCTCCTGGCGAGTACAACCCAGCTGGTGAAGTTACTAAAGAACAACTGGCAACTTTCTTGATCCGTGGATTGGGTAAAGATGCTGAAGCTCAAGCAACTCCAGGCGTAAGCGACAAAACAGTTTCCGACTGGGCTAAAGGTTATGTTGCTCTGGCACTTCAATTGAAATTGTTGTCCAGTGGTACTGACGGTACTTTCGGTGGTACTTCCGCAGCAACTCGTGATCTGCTGGTTCTTGGATCTTACGAAGCTAAACAACAATACAAACCAGTATTCAGCGGCAAATACGCTATCTCTTCTTTGAAAGCTACTGACGCTAATGTATTGTCTCTTCAATTGAACGGCGCTCTTTCCGAAGATGCTGCTAAAAACTTGAAAGTAGAAGTTAAGAAAGATGGTAATGTAGTGACTTCTGGCTACACTACTACTTGGAGCGATGACAAAACTACAGCAACTTTGACTTTTGAATCGAAATTCCAAGACAACAAGTTTGATGTTACAATCAGTGGTTTGGATAACATTGATGATGCAGCGAAAACTGCTTCCGTAACAACAACGCCTGAAAAAATCACGAAAATCGACTTTTTGACAGCTTCTGATACAATTCCTTTGACGAGAGACAAAAATGACAACTTGATTCAAAAGGTACGCATTGATTTCAAAGCAACTAACCAATACGGTGCAAAGACAAGCTTGAATGCAAGCAACTTTGATATTCGCGTAAATGGTGGTACTTTCAGCAATGTCGCTGGTGAACAAGCGATTCTTCTAAGTGAAGAAGAAGGTACTGAAAGAAATGACAGAATTTCTATCAGTGTTATGCACCAAGATAGCGGAGTTCAAGTTAATAAGATCTTTACTGTTGGTGACGAGTCCCTCGTTTCTAAAGTGGAAATTGGCGATTTGCTCAACGCTGCAGGTGTGAAAATTGATAACATCGAAGCAAACAGCACTAACAATTATCTGGACATTAAAGCTTATGACCAATATGGTTTCCGTGTTGAAGATAAGAGTGTTTTGAACGATGATGTATCTGTAAATTTCTCTGATAATGATCTCGAAGAAGGTCCTGGTACTGGTGACAGACCTAATGATCCATTCGTAGATGATGTTGTCGGCGACACTGCTGCTGATATGCAAATTCGCTCGACTAACAACGAAGAAAAAGATATTACTATTACTGTGTATGCGCGTGGTGGTAACTCTGCTACTAAGACAGTTCATGTAAATGCATCTAAAATCCCTGCAACTGTTGAGTTCGGCTCTTACAACTATACTTTGGCTGAGGGCGATGAACTTACTGGTGATGAGGATGTTGACAAAAAGTTCTATATTCCTTTGATTGCAAGAGATTCTAAGGGTGAATTGCTGGATGCGGATGATATCGTTGATGCATATAGCAACGGCGATAAAGACAGCAAATTTGATATTCGTTCTACTAGTGGTCTAACACTTGGTAAGAGCGGTAGCAAAAATGCGGAAATTGCCACAACAGGTGCTTACAAAGGATATCTCGTTGTTTCCAGCGTAGATAGAAAAGGCTCCCAATCGATTACAGTATCCTTGGAAGATCACAGAGAGGTTAGTGCTACTCTGAATATCTCCGTAAGTGATGCTCGTCAAGCTGATAGCATCAAGTTCTCCACTACGCCTAAGAAATACATTGTAGGTGGAACTGATACTGAATTGAAATATAAAATCTACGATCAAAATGGAACAGAGATGAAATATTCCACTGATCCTGATAATGATTACAAAGTGAAATTGTCTTACTCTGGTACTCCAACATCTACAGTACAAAACGGCGAAGATGTATATCTGGCATCTAAAGAAAAATCTGATGCTAATAATCGTAAATTTAAGCTTTCCACGGTGACTGGAACGACATATGCAGAGTTCCCTCTCTTTACTACTGATGCTGTGAAAGATCCTACTTTGGATCCATGGGATAACTTCTTTGATAAGTCTTTCAAATTCTATTCCACTCCAAATTCTCCAACAGGAACTTGGACTTTGAAAGCAACACTTATCAAAATTCCTAAAACAGGTTCAAATGCAGGTAAAGAAATTGAGCTTGATACATTGTCCACTACGATTGAGCGTATCGATCCAAGCAAATCTGAGAACAAGCTGACTTATGAAGCTTACTTGGATAAAGGTGTAAACAACACAATTCTTGCTGCTGATGACTATTTCGATGTGAACAACAAAGGTGTAGCTAACGGTAATGTAAGTGGAGCTACTTACTTGTACAACAACTATAAGAAGCTTACAAAAGAAGTTAAGCTGAGAGCTAAAAAGACTAATGGTGAAGAAGTTGCAGTACCATCCGGTTTGTATAGCTCCAACACAGCTAACTCGATTATCTCGGTTACTTCTAACAATCCATTGGTAGCTAATGTTCCTAATGGTGCACAGAACTTTGTTGCTGGTTTGGAAGCTGGTACTGCAAAAATTAGTGTCTTGTATAGAAACGCTAAAGGCGACCAAGAATCCAAAACTATTGATGTAACAACTAAAAATGAAGGTCCTGCTGTTGCTAGCATTGCGTTGCGTAAAACAGATAAAACTGTTGACCGTAACAGTATTGATGGCAAATACCTCTGGTCCAAAGAGCTTGCAGAAAAAATTACTGTAAAAGATCAATTTGGTGATGAAGTTGTATCTGAGTTCACTCCTGGTGCTACTAACGAAGAACTTAATGCAGCTGATCAATTCTTGATTAAAGCTAACGGTACTGGACAAAATACAAATGATGTGTTGAACTTGAACTTCTACATCTCCGATATCACTGGCGGTACTACAAATGATGTGTCTATTGATCCTTCTACAGGTCAAATTAGCTTCAATAGTGCATCTAACGTTTCTGGATTCACAATTAACGTTATCGCACCAAGTGGTGTAACTGCTGCATTTGGTGTGACAGTTACTGGCGCTGCTAACTAATCTCTACTAAAAGATGACCCTTCGGGGTCTTCTTTTTTTATCTCAAAAAGCTATACTTAATAGACATCAAACTTACTACAGAGGTGAAGCATGTCGAATCAACGAATCAAGATTGTCGTGTCCGGAGTACTCCTATGGGCAGCAACCATTGTCACAGCAGGCGCTGATGGCGGCACGTCTTCAGTGCAGCCAGGTTCAGTAGATGATCCTGTCATTACGAAGAGTTATTTTGAGCAAAATATTAGCAAGTACATAGCAGATGAGCTTTCCAAGCAGCAAGGAGGGAAAGGCTCTTCGGGATCCGGCAGCGGCACCACTACTCCTACAACAAATTCACCAGAGCCATCTATTCCTAGTGTACAAGCTCCGGCAGCGGAGGGCTCGGCTTCACTTGATGTCATTAAGCTGGAGCCCGGCCAATCCCTTTATGGCGGTGCAGGATCAGAAATTATTGTGCGTACAGGAAAAGTAACTGTGTTTAGTTCGGATGACAGTGGACTAGCCGATGTCACAATAGGTAAGGACATAACTGCAGGAGCTCCGGTGGAACTGAACCATCTGCTTATCGTTCCTCGCGAAGGACGAGGCATTAAGCCGGATCCTAAATCGAAGATTGAGATTTATGTTATGGTTCGTGGAAGCTACATGATAATGAATGCTGACGGATCCAAGGCTACATCATAAATTTTACCCAATCTGACAATGGTTTATACGGTTTCAGCTCCTTCGTAAGGACATACTACCAGTACATCACTTAGGAGGTGCACTTCATGGCTAAATCAAAAAAAGTTGTGCCGGAGAGTCATCAAGCATTGGATGTACTCAAGTATGAGATTGCTGCTGAGATGGGACTACCCGTGGGTAAAGCATTCGCTGATGCAAATGTGGAATTTGCAACAGAGCTAGGCGCTATTCCTGCACAGTCGGTCAAGGAAGATTATTGGGGCCACATTGCATCCAGAGACGCAGGAGCCGTAGGCGGGGCCATTACAAGTCGCTTGATCCGAAAAGCTGAGGAAATGATGTTTAACCTGTAAGCGTAAATTATAATAAACAGTATAGATCTTTGAATGTTAATTTTTTGGGAACTCATCGCAATTTTATTGACAGTACTCGACAAATCCAGTAAGATAATTTAATGACGGAAAGTGCGAATGTAACCTTTTCCACTCGGAAAAGGTTGATTTTTTGTATGTGTACTTTTATTAATAATTATGAATACTACTTGTAGGAGGTCGATAGTATGTCTATTCCACGCGGTCGACGCTTATTTACATCTGAATCGGTTACAGAAGGACATCCGGATAAAATCTGCGACCAGATTTCGGATGCGGTACTTGACGCATTTTTGAAAAACGATCCTAACGCTCGTGTAGCTTGCGAAGTTTCTGTAGCTACAGGGTTAGTTCTCGTAATTGGTGAAATTACGAGCCAATCGGAGTATGTAGACATTCAAGCGATTGCTCGTCAAACAATTAATGATATCGGTTATACTCGTGCTAAATATGGTTTTGACTCTAAAACCTGCGCAGTATTGGTATCCTTGAACGAACAATCTCCTGACATCGCACAAGGCGTTGATAAAGCTTTGGAAGCCCGTGAAGGTCAAATGACGGACGAGCAGATCGAAGCTATCGGTGCAGGCGACCAAGGGATGATGTTTGGTTTTGCGGTGAATGAAACACCTGAGCTTATGCCGCTTCCGATTTCGATTTCTCACCAACTGTCTCGCCGTCTGTCTGAGGTTCGTAAGAACGGCACCTTGCCTTACCTTCGTCCTGACGGAAAAACTCAAGTAACAGTTGAGTACGATGGTGACACACCTGTACGCGTTGACACGATCGTTGTTTCTACTCAGCACGGTGAAGAAGTGACTTTGGAGCAAATCCAAGCGGATATTAAGGAGCACGTTATTAAACCGATCGTTCCTGAGAAATTCCTTGATGAGAATACGAAGTACTTCATTAACCCTACAGGCCGTTTCGTTATCGGCGGACCTCAAGGGGATGCCGGTTTGACTGGCCGTAAAATTATCGTTGATACGTATGGCGGTTATGCACGCCACGGCGGCGGTGCGTTCTCCGGTAAGGATCCAACAAAAGTTGACAGATCCGGTGCTTATGCAGCTCGCTATGTTGCTAAGAACATAGTTGCAGCTGGACTTGCTGATCGCTGTGAAGTTCAATTGGCCTATGCTATCGGCGTAGCACAACCGGTTTCCATCGCTGTGGATACTTTTGGTACAGGTAAAGTTGAAGAGGAGAAACTGGTTCAGTTGATCCGCAAACACTTTGATCTGCGTCCAGCAGGTATCATCAAGCAATTGGATCTGCGCAGACCGATTTACAATCAAACGGCTGCTTACGGGCATTTCGGCCGTACAGATGTAGATTTGCCTTGGGAGCGTACGGACAAAGCGGAAGTGCTTAAGACGGAAGCCCTCGCATAATAGGAATAGTGATATTTGAAAGCCTGATTCTCGTTGGAGAGTCGGGCTTTTTTTGTGTCCATTTCTCGAAGTCTTGCGTAAATCTTGTATTTTTATCTTCATAGTATCGTAACTTTTATGAAAGATTTGGAGTCTATAATAGAGGAGAGTGGAAATAGAAGGGAGAACGCAACGTGATTAAACATAAAGCATGGTACAAGCTATCTACTGTTATTTTGTCCGCTATGATAGGATTATCGCCATTTTTGCCAATCTCGAATACGGCTGCCGCGGCAGAGCCGACTGTTACTTTAACCAACCAGGAGATTTTGACGTCGGGTGCCGTTCTGAAATCATATGTATGGAAATCGACACGAAGCAATAAAGAGTACACTACCAATGGTAAAGTGATTGAGGTTGACCTGACGAACCCGAATATCAAAGTTGATGTCATGACAGGAACGAATAATCAATTTACCAAGAAGCAAAGCGTGCTCGGCATGGCGACGGAAACTAAAGCTGTGGCCGGTGTAAACGGAGACTTTTATAACACACAGGCGGAAGGCGTACCGATGGGACCCGAAATTGCCAATGGGCAGTTGATGGCGACTCCACCGTATTTACCGGGTTTTTACTCTTTTGCTATTGATAAGAATAACGTACCTATCGTTGATTTATTTACTTTTGATGGCTCGGTTACGACGAAGGACGGCGCAAAGTTTGCGCTGGGCGGTATTAACAAGACGTATTATTGGTTTGAGCCAGGCGGCGAGCATAGCATGGTCGATGCCATGTTTATGTATACAAATACGTGGGGGCAGGTAGACCGTTCGAATGACGGGGTTACCGTACCTACGGAAGTATTGGTTGAGAACGGAATCATTAAACAAATTGCCGATAATGGGATTATCGATATGATTGCTCCGAAGGACGGATATATTTTACGCGCGTCGGGAAAAGCGGCTGATTTTGTGCGTCAGCATATGAAGGTCGGCGATCCGCTAAATTATAATTATCAGATTCTCCCTCAGGATGCTAGTAAAACGTATGATACGAAAAATTTTAAAATGATGATAGGCGGTCATACGATTCTTGTTGACGGCGGCCAGCCGACGGATTTTTCCCGTGAAGTCGCCAGTCTGTGCTGCACTCGTTCCAGAACGGCTATCGGTTACTCCAAAGACATGAAAACGGCCTATATTATTACAGCCGATAACGCTGGCGACAGCAAAGGTCTGACGATGACGGAGCTTCAGCAGTTCATGATTAAAGTAGGCGTATGGAAAGGGATGAACCTGGACGGCGGCGGTTCGACACAGATGGTTGCGCGTCCGCTTGGAGAAACAGCTCCTGTACTTGTGAACAAGACGGAGACCGGTATTCAGCGGCTGGTTGTTAACGGTGTCGGAGTGTACTCTCTAGCGCCGCAGGGTGCCGTCAAGGACTTGGTCATTCAGGCACCGCCCATATTATTTTTAAATGAACAGGCACCCTTAAGCTTCAAGGCATATGACGAATACTATAATCCGGTCGTGGATGCAGGTAAAGCAGCGGCTAGCGCCAAGTGGTCCGTCGATCCGGCGTACGGATCGTTTAAGGATAACATTTTTACACCGATCAAAACCGGCACGGTCAAAGTAACCGCAGCCTCCGGATCAGGAAGTCAAACCTCCGAGGTAGAGGTCGTTGGAAGAGATCAGATCGCAAGCCTCAAGATTAGCGTGGACAATCTTGCTTTAACCGAAGGGGAATCGTACCGGTTGCCGGTAATTGCGACAACCCGCTCAGGAAAAACCAGAGAGGTTCCGCCGGAATTGATCCATTGGGAAGTCAGCGGCATTAAAGCGGTTATCCAAAACGGCGTCATGAAAGTGGACAGCTTAGCGGGCGTATCTCAAGCACAGCTTATTGCCACTTACGACGGTTACAGCACTATAGCAGCAATCGCGGTCGGACAAGATAAGATGTGGTACGATCTGGACAATTATGCGGTCATGACAATGTCTGCTGCAAAACCGGAGGAAGTCACAGCATCGGTGTATATTAAGCCGGATTCAAGCAATAACAAGTATCTTGAGCTGAATTATGATTTTACCAAAGGAACCGGTACGAAGTGGGCTTACGCTCAAATGGACACAGGGATTCAGATCGAGGGCGAGCCTCAGTTTATTAAGATGAAGGTGAACGGCGATGAGAGCCTGAATGCACTCAAAACGGAAATTAAAGATAACAGCGGCAAAATATTTTATGTGGAGCTTGCACCGCGGATCGATTGGAAAGGCTGGAAGCTGGTCTCCGCGGACTTGTCCGGCTTAGGTCTAAAATACCCGATTTCCGTAAAGAGTGTATATGTAGTTGACGATGAGATTGGTCAGGATGAAAGAGCAGCTAAAGGTACGGTTGCCATTGACGACATTATGTTCACATATAAAGGGCAGGTATCGACGCCTTCCAAGAACAGTGTTGGCCTGACTATCAATAAAACGGCAGTAACGGTCAACGGCAAGAACATGACATTAGAGCAGGCACCGGTCATTGTAAGCGGCAATACACTCATTCCGATCCGTTTTGTTACCGATGCTTTGGGCGGCGAGGTTCGCTGGGATGATCAGGAGAGAAAGGTAACGGTCATTCGAGGCAATAAAATGATTGATCTTTGGGTAGATAGTCCTGAATTGATTGCAAACGGCCAGCGGGTGACCGCGGAAGTAGCCCCGACGATTATGAACAACTTAACGGTCGTGCCGCTGCGGATTTTATCTGAAAACCTTGGATGGAAAGTGACTTGGGACGAGAAAACCAAGCATATTACACTACAATAATAGTTCCTAACTCCTCTTACAAACCATGCGAAATATGGTACTATATTGCTAGGAGTCTGTACTGAGCCCCATATCCTCTACAGACTCCGACAAGGATATTTTGAAGAGGAGACCTGACTGAATGCAAGGGGATGCCTTAGACCGCATAATTAAGAATGCGATTGATGTCATGGAGAGTAGTAAATACCAGATTTTCGAAATCTGTGAAAGTGTTCGGTCAGAGCGCAATGCATTAAATTACGAGCTGCAGCAAGTTCTAGAGGAAACCTCCAAGACCATTGACATGGTCGATCACTGTGAGATGGAATATCGTAAGGCTCGCATCCGTCTGACGGAGGTGAGCCGTGATTTTAAACGCTTTACGGAGGAAGACATTCGCTCGGCTTACGAGCTTGCGACGACGATGCAGACTCAGCTTGCCATGTACAGGGAAAAAGAGCTTTACCTGAAGACGAGGAGAGATGACCTGCAGAAGCGTGTCAAGAACGTGGACAAGCAGCTGGAGCGTGCAGAGTCTGTCGTCACCCAGGTAAACGTAGTGCTTGAGTATTTGTCGGGCGATCTGAACCAGGTGACCCGTCTATTGGAGTCGGCCAAAAACCGGCAGCTGCTGGGATTGAAAATCATTTTGGCCCAAGAAGATGAGCGTAAACGGATTGCCCGGGAAATACACGACGGTCTGGCTCAAACGATGGCCAATGTCGTTCTGCGAACGGAGATTGCGGAACGTATGCTGACAAAACAGGCATACTCCTCCGTTAAGGAAGAACTTGTGGATTTGAAGGGTCAGGTTCGGGGAGGCATTGAAGAGGTTCGGAAAATCATTTTCAATCTTCGTCCTATGGCGCTGGATGACCTCGGATTAATTCCCGCTTTGCGCAAGTTCGTACAGGATTACGAAGAAAAAACGAAGATTAATACCAAGTTTGAATTGATTGGCAAAGATGCCCGGCTGCCTTCCGGTATGGAGGTCGCGATTTACCGGCTGGTGCAGGAGGCATTTTCTAACGTGCTGAAGCATGCTCAAGCATCTCATGTTTCGTTGGAGCTGACCTATCAGCAGCAGATGGTGAAGATCGTTGTCATCGATAACGGAGTCGGATTTGTGGTGGATCATATTGACAGGAAGATTGAAAAAGGCAGCCACTACGGTTTGATTGGTATGAGGGAACGTGTGGAGCTGCTTGAGGGACGGATAGAGATTCAATCAACTAAAGATGCAGGCACGAAGGTATCGATTCTGATTCCTATTAAATCAGACTCAAAGGAGGAATAAATAGTGGACATCATAGGAAATACCAAACGCAATATCAGGCTGGTACTAGCCGATGATCACCAGTTATTTCGTGAAGGTGTGAAACGGATCATCAATATGGAGAACGACCTGGAGGTTGTCGGCGAATGTGGCGACGGAATCCAGGTTATTGAGCTGTGTAATACTTTGACGCCCGACATCGTATTGATGGATATCAATATGCCGATCGAGAACGGGGTTGTCGCTACCGAGAAGCTGAAGGATATTTTTCCAGATATTAAGGTAATTATCCTTTCGATTCATGATGACGAGAGCTACGTATTCGAAACGCTTCGTAAAGGAGCATCCGGGTACCTGCTCAAGGATATGGAAGCAGAGTCTTTGATCAACGCTATCCGCTCTGTTGTGGCCGGTCATGCTTACATCCATCCGAAGGTAACAGGGAAGCTGATTAATCAGCTGCGCCGGATGACCTACCTGGACGAGGTTGGTATTGCAGGCTCTGGCGGACAAGCGAAGGAAGCCGGCGTAAAATATGTACATAGCGATAACAGTCCGTTAACCCGCCGGGAAGCGGAAGTGCTGCGGCTGATGGCCGAAGGCAAAAGCAATAAGATGATCGGCGAATTCCTCTATATCAGCGAGAAAACCGTAAAGAACCATGTGAGCAGCATCCTGCAGAAGATGGAAGTGGATGACCGGACGCAGGCGGTTATTATTGCTATCAAGAATGGCTGGGTAACGCTGTAAAGGGGCGCATCCCCTTTTTTTACAACATTGAGGCGATGATCTATTTTCCCTAGGACAAGGAACCAACCCGATTAAGGCGGCATATACTGCTTTTAAGGGAGGGAGCCGCGATGTTATTAGGGTTACTATGGATCTTAGGCATTTATGCTGCAAGTATCGCCTTGGTGCATTGGTATTATCGCGATCAACGGAGGAAGTTGCGCGCCGTAACGCAGGTTTTGTTAATTACTCATAATAATCAAGCGCAGATTGAATGGTACATTCGTTCGTTATACTTTTTTTCGCGGCTAAAAGGGAGAGACATCCACGTTACATTGGCCGATGAAGGTTCGTCGGATGATACCTTGGCTATTGCCGGACGATTCCGCCAGGAGCTTCATCTTGATATATGTCATTTCGATTCCGTGAATGCATTCGATGCATGGATCGCTGAGCATGAAGATGAACAGGTCATTGTCGTTCGGCTTAGCCAGCAAGATGGTTTGGTAACCGCTTACAGAACAATCTGATCGGCTAAATCTGATAATGTGCGGGTGAGAAATGAAGGCAGTCTTATATGCAGTTGTAGATGGAGAAATGATTTCGTGGCAGGTCACATTAGATGTTAGAGCGGATGTTGCATACTGGCTCGGGCGGCAAAAGAATCCGGAGCGGATTTTGATGCTGGACCCGGCTCTTTCCTTTGGACAAGCCATTCTGCTTAAAGAGAAGATGAATAGACTCATTTGGAATGTCCGGTATGTAAGGGAAGGGAAATCCTCATGGTCTGCTTTCTATCAGCATGTGCTCGAAAGGCTCCATAAGGAAGCGGCTGATTTGATAAAACAATGGAAAGAGCAGGGACAATGACCACCCATCCAGTTTCGGCTGATGGAGTGCACAAGGGAACAAGCGGCGGCCTATGTGCGCACTTATGGAGGGAGCTTGTCAGGAACACAAGAAGAAATGCTTGAACGTGTGGCGTCCCTTATGCAAGGAAGAAGCCTGCTGTTGGATGAGGTCCGCCAGCTGCTGGATGAATATCAGTTGAAGGACGTATCGGCGGAACCGCTCATTTATTTGCAAACCGGTTATTTGCGGGGGCTGTGGGAGCTTCATCAAGGCATTCATCAGAAACATAAGGCAAGATTCTCTCTCATAAACAAGGAGACAGGCTACGAATGCCGGCGCTGCGGCGGCGGGTCTTCACAAATGGTTATGACGGAGTGCCTGTATTGCGGGACAGTATGTCCGTATTGCGAGCAGTGCCTCACCATGGGCAGATCCCGGTATTGTACAGTGATGATTGTGGCGCCTAGGGAGAGAGTACAATCCGGCTATGCCGTTTACCAAGAAAAGCGAATGATGGAGGAGGATGAAGACTTAAACCAATTTATTCGGCCCTGGGGCTTAAGCGAGATTCAGGCAGAAGCGTCCGGTCAAGCACTCACATTTATGAAAGGGATTGAATTACATAAGCATACAAAAATTAGGAATTCACCAAACCGGTTCCTTATCTGGGCGGTTACCGGGGCGGGCAAAACAGAAATGATCTTTCCGATGATTCATTATATGATCACACAAGGCGGCAAGGTGGTCATCGCTACGCCGCGGCGGGATGTGGTGTTAGAGCTGAAGCCGCGAATTGAAAAAGCGTTCTCCGCCCTTTCCGCTTCGGTCGTTACTTTATACGGAGGCAGCGACGAGCGGTGGGGGAACGGCGACATTACGATAGCAACGACGCACCAGCTAATGCGGTTTGAACAGGCATTTGACCTTGTCATCATCGATGAATTGGATGCCTTTCCTTATCATAATAATCCTATGCTGCAATACGCCGCAGAAAAGGTTTGCAAAACGGGAGGCATGACCTTGCTCCTATCGGCAACGCCTCCGTATCATCTTCAGAAGGCGACCTCCAGCGGCCGCTTGCCTCATGTAAAAGTCACGGCAAGATATCATCGGCATCCGCTGCCGGTGCCTGTGCTCATACGGAGTCACCCATTAAAAAAACAAATTCAAAATGCAACGCTGGATCAGCGTCTCCTCCGTATCATTCAAGCTTCTATGGATCGGGGCGCGCAGCTATTTGTGTTCGTGCCTAAAATTTATATGGTAGAGCCGCTTAACAGGCTTTTGAGTCAAGCCTTTCATCAAGTGGTCACTAGAGGCACTTCATCTAAGGATGACGAGCGTTCGGAGAAGGTCATGGATTTTCGCGGCAAGGATACCCGGATTCTTGTAACGACCACGATCTTGGAGCGGGGAGTGACGATCCCTAAGTCCGATGTGCTCATAGTGGATGCGGATGAGCAGATATTCGATGCCGCTGCGCTGGTCCGAAATGTCCGGCCGCGCAGGACGGTCCGCAGAGGATCCGGCAGGGAAGGTATATTTTGCAGCGAAAGAGAAGACGAGAGCGCAGCAGGAGGCGATAAGACAGATTAACGAGATGAACCGTCTCGCCCGCAAGAAGGGATATTTAATCGAAAAGGGGGCAAATCGTGGGAGAACTGTCTAAGAGCCCGGTTAGTAGGCTCATGAGCTGGATAACCGCATTTATAAATAAAACGGAGACGCTTTTGGTTCCTACCCGTCTGAACTGCATCACTTGCGGCGCGTCGTATGCCGGACATCCGCAGCTGCCTTTGTGCAAGGCGTGTGAGCGGGCCATTCCATGGATTCTCCAAGTAAAGTGCAGCCACTGCGGAAGACCGGGTGATTGTCCCGACTGTGTGCGCAGGCCTCAACCTTATATTGAGCAGAATCGGAGCGCCGTCAGCTACAGTCCGCAAATGAAGGAATGGCTGGCTCTTTATAAATACCGAGGGCACGAAAAGCTTCGCGGCTTGATCGGAACGATGCTGCTTCATGCTTACCATCTGCATAAGCAGGCTTCTACCCCAGAGATTTCCACAACAGCAGCAGGTACCGCCTTGTATGAATACATAACCTATGTGCCGCTAAGCGACATGAGACTGGCGGAAAGGGGCTTTAATCAAGCCCAGCAGATGGCGGAGGAACTAGGGAAAAGGACAGGACTGCCGGTGCTTCCCACGTTGGAACGAGTACGCCATACCGATAAGCAAAGCTTTAAAACGCGAGGGGATCGCCTAGAGGATCTGCAAGGCGTATTTCGCTTCCTGCCTGAATCCATGTGGAGGCTGGGGGCGCATGCCGCTCAGGTTGAATCGGAAATCCGATTGTATTTGGTGGACGATGTGTATACAACCGGCAGCACGTTGAATGAGTGCGCGCGAACGATGATGACTAGCGGCATTCCAATGAAAATATATGGTATTTGCTGGGCTCGGTAGCTAAGCGATTCGGTACAAAGATGTCAATAAAAATTCAGTGTACAAGCTGTCAGGCCTTAAGCTACACTATAGATAAATATAAACCGATATATGAGTTATGCGGAAGGGGGAGCTGTGTGATGAGCTTAAACGTCGATAATTGTCCACGCTGCGGAAAAATATATGTGAAGAACAATTATGGGCTTTGCGGCAGCTGTATCAGGAACATTGAAAACGAGTATGAGCTATGCTTGGAATATTTACGGGAAAACAAAAGCTGTCAATTGTATGAGTTGAGCGAGGCAACGGGAGTCTCGGTTAAGCAAATCACCAAGTTTATAAAGGAAGGCCGTATTTCTATAAAAAGTAATCCCAATATGTTCTATCAATGCGAAATATGCCATGAACCGATTCGGTCACATACGATGTGTGAGTCCTGCCGTCAAAAACTTGCAAAGGATACAAGTAATCTTCATGAGGATGAGCAGCGGAGACAGGCCTTGTTGCAGCAGAGCAACCCGTTATCTTATAATATAAAAGACCGATTGCGTGATCGACATCGGTGATGATAATCACATTTTAATATAAACTTTCTATGTAACTCCACCGATAAAAGTAGTAACGCTTTTTCGGTGGAGTTATTTTTAATGGAGAACGAGGTGGTAAGCTTGAAGATAAATGGAATCAATCCGGTCGGCCCAGTCAATCCCTATAAAAAGTCGCAGGACGCATTAACCGCTCAAAGCGCCGGAAAAACAGGCAGAAAGAAGGACCAAGTGGAGATATCGGACGAAGCGAAGGAGCTGCTTGAAAGCCAGAATCCGGCAGCCGCGGAGCGGGCAAGAGAAAAGGTTGAGGCATTAAAGAAATCGGTTTCCGACGGAACGTATAAGATCGATGCCAGAGCCCTTGCGGAAAAAATATTTCCTTTTATCAAATAAAAGCGTTTTACAATCTGATCAAACAGGTGGATGAGCATGGCATTTCAAGCTTTAGCGGAAGTATTAACAGCGTTGACCGACATTCATGAGACTTTATTAGAGCTGGCTGAGCAGAAGAAGCAGGTGCTCATCCGAAATGATGTTGAGCAGTTAATGAAGATTGTTAATCAAGAAAACAAGCTGGTCAAGAAAATTAATGAATTGGATCAGGCACGAATTGATGCCATAGGACGGATTATGATTGAGAAGGGATATAAGCCTAACCCGAAGGTGACCGTCAGCGATTTAACGAAAATTCTTTTTAATATAGAGGACAAGAAAACGATTCTGGGCTTGCAGAAGCAGCTGTTGTCGGCGATTCGAAAACTAAAGGAAGCCAATCAATTGAATCAGCAGCTTATTGAGCATTCGCTTGCTTTTATTGATTATTCCGTAGATATCATTGCAGGTCCGCCAGAGAACGAAGTGACCTATCAGCATCCGCATCATCAGCTTCAAGGCTCCAGAAGAGTGGGACTGTTCGATACGAGAGCGTAGTTTTTAGAGCATGAGAGGAGAATGATTCGTCTATGCGGTCAACATTCACGGGTCTTGAGATTTCAAAGCGCGCCCTGTTTACACAGCAGGCGGCTTTAAATACAACAGGGCATAACATAGCTAATGCGAATACGGATGGCTATTCCCGGCAAGTCGTCAACATGACAGCTTCCCGGCCGATCGAATACCCCGGCTTGCAGAACAGTACAGTCCCCGGACAAATGGGACAAGGGGTCGAGTTTAATAGCATTACTCGGGTTAGAGAAAAATTTCTGGACAGCCAGTTCCAGAATGAAAATAAGGATTTAGGCGATTGGTCTGTCCGTAAAGATACGTTGGATAAGCTTGAGGCCATCATTAATGAGCCGTCGGATACAGGGATTCGCCAGACGATTGAAGGGTTCTGGAATGCATGGCAGGAGCTCAGCAAGACTCCGGAGAATACGACAGCGCGGGCTTTGGTTAAAGAACGCGCCTTGGCTATGACGGATGCGTTTAATCAAACCTCGCGCCAATTAAATGATCTTTCGAACGATTTGACGGAGAATATTGAAGTAAAGGTAAAACAAGCGAATCAATACACTTCACAGATCGCTCATTTGAATGAAGAGATTTACCGTGTCGAGGGCCTGGGGGATAATGCAAACGACCTTCGGGACCAGAGAGATCTGCTGATGGATAACCTTTCACAAATCGTGAACATTAGTTATACGGAAGATGAACGTGGGTACAATGTATCTATGGGTAATACCCCGCTTGTAACGGGGAAAGATGTGAGCACCGTTTTGTCCAGAGGATCACTTGAAGCGGCTGCTGTCGCGGGCGGAGATTTAAAAAGCGGTGAAATCTACGGCTTGATCCAATCGCGCGATTATTATGTGTCCAATTACCAATTCCAGCTGAACAGTATGATTAATACGCTGGTGCAGGGTGATTTGAAGACATCGCTTCCTGAGGGAATGGTCGTTCCGGCCGATACTACGCTAACGTTGGTCAATGCCGACGGGACTACTACGCAGAAACAATTCAACGGGACTTTAGAGGAACGGACGTTAGGGGCTAATACGGATGTTATTGTCAAAGGCTTTAACGGACTTCATGAGCTGGGCTATTCCTCCTCCAGTCCTTTGAAATCAGGGGTTCCATTCTTTACTTTGAAGCCGGGTACGACAAGCTTCGATGCAAGCAGCATTACGGTCAATCCGGATATTGTAAGTGATGTCAGCAATATATCGTCCTCCTCGAGGACTTTTATAGATACAGACGGTGTGGAGAAAGTCGTCAAAGGGAATAACGATATGGCCCTTCTCTTGGCTGGCGTGCGTAATAATAAGGTGAATTTCGATCCTACCTCCTCAGGCAAGCCGGTTTTAATGGATGGTACCTTTGACGAGTTCTTCCGATCGATCGTTGGAGAGCTGGGTGTACAGAGCCAGGAGGCGACCCGCCAAGCGACGAATCAGCAAATCCTCGTAGATCAAGTCGATTCCAGAAGACAGGCGGTCAGCGGCGTTTCCTTGGATGAAGAGATGGCGAATATGATTAAGTTCCAGCATGCTTACAATGCGGCTGCCAGAGCCCTCACTACGTTCGACGAGTGTTTGGATAAAATCATCAATGGTATGGGGACTGTTGGACGTTAAATAGGTGACCTTATTATATAAAGAGGCAGGTGAAATATATTTATGACGACTAGAGTTACCCAGGGAATGCTTAACACCCAGTTGCTTCGAAATATTAACAGTAACCTAAATCGCATGAATGAAGGACAAAATCAGTTATCGACTGGCCGGAAAATTAATAAACCGTCGGATGACCCGGTGGGCATCAGCTTCTCGCTCCGCTATCGGAGTGAGGTCTCGGCAAACGAACAGTATGAAAGCAACGTGGATGCAGCTATTTCATGGCTCGATTATACTGATACGACTTTGGGACAAGCGAATAGTGTCATCCAACGCGTTAGGGAGCTCGCAGTAGAAGGGGCTAACGATACGAATCCACAGACAGCTCTCGATGCTATCAAAAGTGAGATCGATCAGCTGTACAAGCAAATGGTCACCATTGGAAATAGCGAATTTAACGGGAAATATGTGTTCAATGGCCAATTAACCGATAAACCGCCGTATACCGAGGCAACGGCTAGTACGGATGCGGTGGATCAAGGTGAGATTAAATTCGAAATTGGAACCGGTGTAAGGCTTGCCGCGAACATTCCCGGCAACAAGGTGTTTGGAGATGCGGATGATCCTAACAATCCGGGGACAAAAGATAATATTTTTAAAGTGATTCAAGATTTATCCGCGGCTCTTGGGGCGGGAGATACGACAGAAGTCAGCAATATTATAGGAAGATTAGATACGCAAAATGACAGATTTCTGGAAGTCAGAGCCGATGTGGGCGCCAAATCCAATCGCATTGAATTAGCCCAATCCCGATTGCAGGATATCAGCATTAATCTGCAGTCGCTGCAATCCAAGACTGAGGATGCGGATATATCCGAAGTTATTACAAATCTTAAGACGGATGAAAATGTATATCAAGCATCGCTATCCGTTGGATCCAAGATTATTAGCGCAAGCCTTATCGATTTCCTAAGATAGGAGACAGGCTGGATGGCAATTTCTCGTCTTCCTCAAATACAGATCAGCCAGCAGTATGGGCGAATTGGAATCGATGCCGATCCGGGTCAACTCGATATTCAGCAGCCGAAAGCGAAGCAGGAGCTTACCACTACGCCGGCTAAGCTCGAGATCGATGCGAACCCCGGGCAGCTCATTATCGACAATAGCGGGTGGCATGATGCGTTAGGTCATGGCCCTACGCTGCAGGCATTCAACAGAATTTATTCGGAATGCCGCAATATTGCCATGCAGGGGATAGCCAAAATTGTCGAGGACGGAAACCGGATGGCCGCTATCCATACGGGAGAGAATGCTATTGCAGCCTTGGCCCAGGAGAGCACGAAGGACATCGATTTCTATGAGTTTATGTATATGGGCGAGGCTTCTTATGACAATATAGATATTCAATATGAGCCGGGCCGTTTCATATTCAATTCGAACCGGCCAAAGTAGAGCATCGTGTCACCGTCAATCCGCCTATTATCAACTATCACCGCGGGAAGCTGGATATTTATATGCTGCAGTACCCAAAACTGGAGATTACAGCTCCCCAAATGGATATGAAAATTTAATATGACCTATATAAAAAGCTATAGCTGCCCTGTGGGCCTATAGCTTCCTTTTTTATCAAATACGGAAGGATGCTGAAGCATGCAGTTAGACACAATAGCCTTAGGCACCGTGACATATGATGAACAAGATGTGATTACATTTCCACAAGGAATTCCGGGATTTGAAGGATATCACCGCTTCTTGATTATTAATATAGATGAAGAGAGCTCGCTTGGCTGCTTGCAATCGTTGGATGACAGTAGAGTTCACTTTATCATTATTAATCCGTTTACGGTTTATTTGAACTATGAATTTAAAATCGAAGCTGCCGACCAGTCCGAGCTTGGGATCCAATCTGAAGCGGATGTTGAGGTATGGTCAATCGTCACGGGTAACGAGCATATCCAAGAAGCTACCATGAATTTAATGGCTCCGATTATTATCAATAAGCAGAACCGGAATGCGAAGCAAATCATATTACATAACTCAGCCTATCGGACCAAGCATGCTATACATGACTTGATGGCTGCTGTTCAGGACGAAGGGGAGTGATAAGATGCTGGTTCTTTCGAGAAAAACAGGTGAATCGATTATGATCGGAGATCAAATTGAACTGGTTGTGCTTGGGACAGAGGGGGATGTGGTCAAATTAGGCGTGGTTGCCCCTCAGCAGCAGCGGATTTTACGCAAGGAAATCTACGTAGCATTGAAGGAATCTAATGAAGAAGCATCCAAAACGGCGATTAACGTAGATCACTTGAGAAATTTCTTGAAAAAAAAGTAGAATAAAAGAAAATTTATCGGAAATCGCTATTCATTTTTGAGTCGAAAGGTACGATAAATATAATAGAGCGAGAAGGAGGGTAGGGCGGCCGACCTAACTCCTCCTCTTCTCACGATAAAACGGCCACCACATGGATGTGGGGCTACGAACTTCAAGGAGGAAGAAACATGATTATTAACCACAATATTGCGGCTTTGAACACTCACCGCCAATTGTCCATCAACACAGCTAACACGAACAAAAACATCGAGAAATTGTCTTCCGGTCTTCGCATTAACCGCGCTGGCGACGATGCTGCAGGCTTGGCAATCTCCGAAAAAATGCGTGGACAAATCCGCGGTTTGGACCAAGCTAGCCGTAATGCTCAAGACGGTATTTCCCTGATCCAAACAGCTGAGGGTGCATTGAACGAAACTCACAGCATCCTGCAGCGTATGCGCGAATTGGCTACTCAATCTGCGAATGGAACGAACACAGATACAGACCGTGGCGCTCTGCAAGACGAAATGAACCAGTTGACTTCCGAGATCAACCGTATCGGTAACACAACTGAGTTCAATACTCAGAAGCTGTTGAACGGTGGTATCGGTTCTGCTGATGGAGCGAAAGTTACTCAAGCTACAAGTGCAAAAGCGACAATGGCTAATGCATTGACATCCACAGGTACTGTTGGCGCTGTGAAAATCACCGTTGATAACCAAACGTTTGATCTTTCCTCTGCAACTTTGGATTCCGCATTAGGCGCAACAACCAGCTCTATTGAGCAAGAAGACAAGGATGAATTTATTGCTGAATTAGGAAACATTACTTCCGGCGGCGTTAAATTGTCTGATTTGGTTGATATCACATTGGATTCAACCAATCATTTAGTATTTACCGCAAAGTCCGAGGGAGCTTCCAGCACGATTTCTTTCACAGCATCAGGTCCTGATACTACATTGGGTCTTACTACTGCTAGTGTAGGCGCGGCGAATGCTGTGAAAGGCGATCCTACTACAGTAGAACGTGCAGGACTTGAAGGAACAAATGCATTGGGTAATTCGGCTGATACAACTATTGTTTCTGGTGCAACAATTAAACTTACCAT
Source organism: Paenibacillus sp. TAB_01 (assembly GCF_043945595.1). Classification (NCBI taxonomy): domain Bacteria; kingdom Bacillati; phylum Bacillota; class Bacilli; order Caryophanales; family Paenibacillaceae; genus Paenibacillus; species Paenibacillus sp. TAB_01. The sequence continues at coordinate 590,740 of NZ_JBIFNP010000002.1, read as the reverse complement.
TGGCACTGACAGTGCTGTAGAAGTGAAGTTGAACACTGGAACAACGGATAAAACTTATGAAACAAATACTGGCGTTGACGATAATGCCAAGGCTGCGGCTATGGCTGATGTGATTAAAGATCTGAATGCTGCCCTTCAGCAAGCGGGTCTAGACGGTAAAGTCACTGCTTCCTTGTCCAAGGACAATAAAGTTCAATTTATTTCCGAAACAGGCAAAGATATCACGGTAGAAGATGGGACAGGATCTGCATTAGCAGCGCTTGGTTATGACAATTCCGAAACAATTGGCAATGTTGATCAAGTGGTTGGAGCTGGCGCACAAGGTTCCGGATTCTCCACGAAATTCCAAATCGGTGCGAACTCCGGTCAATCGATGTCCTTGACAATCGGTGACATGCGCTCCGCAGCACTTGGTATCACAGGTAATGCCGGCCAAGCAGGTTTCACGAAAACGAATTCTGTTACTAACGGAACGAACGATGTGAAGTCCGAAGCAGCTCTTGATATCTCCACTAAAGAGGGCGCTGCAGCATCTATCGCAGTGTTGGATAAAGCAATCAACTCTGTATCCAGCGAGCGTTCCAAGTTGGGTGCCGTTCAAAACCGTCTGGAGCACACCATCAATAACTTGGGAACTTCTTCCGAGAACTTAACTGCTGCTGAATCTCGTATTCGCGACGTAGATATGGCAAAAGAAATGATGGAGCAAACGAAAAACAACATCCTTGCTCAAGCTGCACAAGCTATGTTGGCTCAAGCAAACCAACAACCCCAAGGTGTTCTTCAATTGCTTCGTTAATAGAAAATATAAAGAGAGAGCCAGATGGTTATTCTGGCTCTTTTTTAATAAGTTGAGGTGCTCAAATGTTTAAGATATCCGCTTGTTTGATAACGAAAAATGAAGAAAAGAACATCCAGAGATGTATTGAAAGTTTCAAGGAAGCGGCGCATGAGACAATTGTAGTGGACACGGGCTCAACAGATAGAACTGTGCAATTAGCTCAGCAACTAGGAGCTAAGGTGTTTCATTACGAATGGAACAACAATTTTGCGGATGCAAAAAATTATGCGATAGAGAAGGCTAGCGGGGATTGGATTATTTTTCTAGATGCAGATGAATACTTTTATCAACATTCTGGAGAGAAAATTCCGGATTTGCTGAAGCTTGTACACGAGAATGATAAGGTAGACGCGTTACTTCTTCATCATATTAGTATAGATGAATTGACTAAACGAGCCATACAATCTAATTCCTTAGTTCGAATCTTCAGAAATAATAATAATATCCGATACAAGAACAGTATTCACGAGAGTATTTACAAAAAAACAGGTACTATCAACTTATTTAATGTTAGTAAGAATGACTTGGTAGTTTATCACACAGGCTATTCTGCGGACCGGATTATCAGTAAGGCAGAACGTAATTTAGAAATGCTGCTAAAAGAACAGCGGCTTCACTCCAATTCTAATAAGCAAAGAAATATTATTTATATGTACCTATCTGATTGTTACGTTACTTTGAGTCAATATAATGAGGCCATATTCAATGCTCGAAAGTATATTGAATCTGGAGATTTGGCTTATGGTTTTAATACAAAGGCTTATCATAATATTATTCGTTCTATGAGAGCTGCTGATTTTCCACATAAAGAGATTATAGTTGAAATAGAGAAAGCAATGGAGCGATTTCCGAATCATCCTGACTTTTATAGATATTTAGCTGTAGAATATTTAGAAAGTAAGCAATATGAGCAGGCATTGAATTACTTTCAAAGGACTGTTGAGCTTAATGCGAGTTATAACGATGTTGAGCTTAATACGATACCAGGCTTACTCACTGACATTTATTACACAATCGGACGCATATTTGAGTTGAAAAATCAGCCTGAATTGGCTTTAGATAATTATTTTAAGGCTCTGACAGAAAATAGATATCACGAAGGTGCGTTTCATTGCTTGATTCGATTGATTAAGCAGCAAAGGGCAGAGGATATTATTATTTTTCTCAAACAGATCTATGATATTACAGTTGAAAATGATATCCAATTTGTTGTCAGAGAACTCTCTGCCTTAAAGATGGGTAAGACCTTGCTATATTTCTGGAATATTTGGTATAAAACCTTTGGGCAGAGTGATAGCACGTTCATGTTTGCATTGTTAGGAAGCAAGAATTACGAAGAGGCATTACGATATTTTCAAAGCTGTTATCAAGAAGAAGAAGCGGGTCAGTGGGCTGCTTTGTTTATTGTCGTTTGTACCTTGGTTAGTTATGTTGAGCTCGAAAGGAGCGTTTTGCATGATATTATTCCCGGAGACTATCAGAGATTGGCGAGTGTTTTTTATGGCGGAGGCCTCGATTTGATTTTAGGTCAAGAAGATGTTCCGGGCTATCTTGCTATATTAAAAGAACTTGTCATTCTGGATGAGGAGCAAATTCTGGGGAGACTACTAAGAATAAAAAATGCGTTTGATATACCACTTTCCAAGGAGATTGGAAGCTTATTAAATGATTTTAACAGATTTGATTTAGCTTTGGAGCAATGGGAAGAATCTTTAAGTGAAGAAGGTAATGAGCTAGCTCATAATTATTTTGAGAAGGCATATTGCGAATATAAGCTTCTGAGATATAAGGATGCAGTTGAAACATTCCAGCGAGCCAAGGAACAAGGATATTCTGTGGATGAAATAGACCAATTTTTATGCTGGATGAAAGTTTAATTGGTACGACAAATTCATGAAATACTGATTTCCATGAATTTGTTATAACATTACGCAAAAAAAATGTCGATATATGTAATATCAATAAGATAGCTGTTTTATGATGAGCCAGGGGGATATATGATGATGAAGGTTGTCATTCTAGCGGGAGGATACGGTACTAGAATCAGCGAAGAATCTATATTCAGGCCTAAGCCAATGGTCGAAATTGGTGAAAGTCCTATTTTATATCATATTATGAAATATTATTCTTCATTTGGTTTTAATGATTTTGTTATTTGTTGCGGATATAAAGCAAATATTATTAAAGAATATTTTGCGAATTACTTCTTGCATACTTCTGATATCACTTTTGATTTTCGTGAAGGGGGGGATGTGGAGATTCATCAAAATACTGCTGAGCCATGGCGAGTTACAGTTATAGATACAGGCCTTGATACACAAACTGGAGGTCGTATTAAATATATTAAGAAATATATTAATAATGAGCCCTTTCTATTAACATATGGTGACGGATTAGCTGATGTGAATATCTCTTCTTTAGTTAATTTTCATATTAAAAATGATGCAATTGTTACATTAACGGCTGTTCAACCGTCAGGACGTTTTGGTGCAATCGATATTGAAGAAGGGAATATGATCAGTTCATTTAAGGAGAAGCCAAGAGGGGATGTAGGTTGGGTGAATGGTGGCTTTTTTGTATGCCAACCAGAAGTCTTTGATTATATCGAGGGGAATTATACAATTTGGGAGCGTGAACCTCTCGAACAGATTGCTAGTCTGGGGAAGCTCGCAGCATACAAGCACCATGGGTTTTGGAGTCCCATGGACACGGTGAGGGATAGGTCGTATTTGGAAAATTTGTGGAAGAGCGGCAATGCTCCTTGGAAAGTGTGGTGATCCCGATAATAGATCAATCCTATTGGAAAAACAAAAAAGTTTTTTTGACCGGTCATACTGGGTTTAAGGGATCGTGGCTTTCAAGTATTCTACTGCATGCAGGGGCCATTGTCACTGGGTACGCACTTTCTCATCCCAACAAACCAAATCTTTATGAAATTTTAAACTTATCAGCAGAGATGAGTTCGATAAATGGCGATATTAGAGATATTGCGTGCTTACAAAAAGCACTCAACAGCGCGAAACCAGATATAGTATTTCATTTAGCGGCTCAACCTATCGTTAGAGAATCATACAATAATCCTGTGTATACCTATGAGACGAATGTAATGGGGACCGTCAACATTTTGGAATGTATACGCCAATATGGAAACGTCAGATCATTTGTAAATGTTACAACAGATAAAGTATACGAAAATAATGAATGGTATTGGGGATATAGAGAGAATGATCGACTTTGTGGTCAAGATCCCTATTCTAACAGTAAATCTTGCAGTGAACTGATTACTTCAAGTTACAGCAATTCCTTTTTTCGCAATAGCAACTTACCAGCCATTTCAACGGCACGCTCGGGTAATGTAATTGGAGGTGGTGATTTTGCCGCCGATAGGATAATACCCGACTGTGTAAGAGCTGTCACTTTACATGAAAATATCATTGTTAGAAATTCTTATTCGATAAGACCATATCAGCATGTGTTAGATTGTCTTTCGGGCTATTTGCTCCTAGCGCAAAAACAGGATCAAAATAAGGATAAGTATGAGGGAAGCTACAACTTTGGTCCAGATGAGATGGACTGTATAAATACTGGTGTTTTAGTTGATGAGTTTTGCAAAAAATGGGGCCCAGAAGCAAAGTGGGTATCTGTTTCTGAAGAAGGTCCATATGAAGCGACAACATTAAAGCTAGATTGCTCGAAGGCAAAAACGGTTTTGGGGTGGAAGCCTGCTTATTCAATCGAAACAGCTGTTGAGATGACTGTGGAATGGTATCAAGCTTTTTATAATGACCGGGAATGCAAAGCAGTAACAAGCAATCAGATTAATAAATATTGGTCATAAGGCCGTAAGGTGGTTGTAAGATTGTGAAAATCCGAGTAGCTGATTATATAGCAAATCTTTTAGTTCGAAACGGAATAACGAGTGTTTTTTCTGTTGTAGGTGGTGGTGCTATGCATCTTAATGATGCCTTTGGTAGACATGAAAACATAGAATGTATATATAACCACCATGAACAAGCGAGTGCTATCGCAGCTGAAGGGTATGCACGTATTCATAATAAAATGGCTGTTGCATGTGTGACTACTGGGCCCGGCGGAACAAACGCCATCACAGGGGTGTTATGTTCGTGGTTAGATTCAATACCAATGTTGATTATTTCTGGACAAACGAGGTATGCAACAACTGTTGAGAGTACAGGTCTTAACCTAAGACAGTTTGGTGAACAGGAGTATAATATTATTGAATCTGTAAAACCCATGACTAAATATGCTGTTATGGTAAAAGACCCAAAAGATATAAAGTATCATTTGGAGAAGGCTATTTATGAAGCTACAACAGGCCGAAAGGGGCCTTGTTGGATTGATATTCCCTTAGACGTTCAAGGTGCTTTAATTGAGGAGTCAGAATTAATTGGTCTTCCTACTCCGATGGAATCTTCATTAATCGAGGACGATTGTAGTGTTATACTAAATAAAATTAAAAGGGCAAAAGCTCCGGTAATTATATTAGGTTCGGCTGTTAGACAATCTAGTTGCCTAACTGTAGTATATGAACTCGTTTCTAAATTGAATATACCGGTTCTTTGTCCGACAAGTGTTGCCGACATTTTTGAAAATTCCCACCCTCTATACTTTGGCAACTTTGGAGTTTTTGGTGGAAGAGCAGGAAACTTTATTATACAAAATGCTGACTTGGTATTTTCCCTTGGAGCTAGAATGTCATTTAAACAAACTGGTTTTAATTTTACTGCGTTTGCTCCTAAAGCAGAGAAAATAGTGGTAGATATTGATGGAGAAGAACTTAAAAAGAATACAATAAAAATTGATATGCCTATTCATGCAGATTTAACAGATGTGATTATTTCCTTAAATAAACAAGTGACCGATTGTTTACCATTAAAAGGTAGTTGGATAGATTATTGTAATACACTAAAAGCCAGATTTGCACTTATACCTGAAAATGCCTATGAAAGCGAAACAGTTAACCCTTACTTTTTCTCGCATAAACTACTTGAGAAGCTCGCAGAAGATAGTATTACAGTAGTTGGGAATAGTTGTGCTTGCGTTTCAGTATTACAGATGGGAATTTCCAAACGAGGGCAACGACTTTTTGGAAGTGTTAATTGTGGAACAATGGGATATGATATTCCAGCCGCTATAGGGGCAGCGGTTGCATCTGGGAAGCCCGTATTATGTGCGACTGGTGACGGAAGCTTCCAAATGAATATTCAGGAGTTACAAACCATTGTTCATAATAATTTACCGGTAAAGTTTATTATATTTAACAATTATGGTTATCAAGCTATTGTACAAACGCAAACTAATTTCTTTGGTGGTGATTTGGCTGGATGCACCAAGGAAAGTGGGATCAGCTTCCCTGATTTCGAGAAGATTAGTTATGCGTATGGTTTGCCGTACAAGAAAGTTTCATGTCATGATGACATTGACAATGGGTTGGATTGGTTGTTAGCCTTGGACTCTTTTGGTCTCTGTGAAATTATTCAGGATACAAAGCAACCTATTGAGCCTAAGGTAATGAGCAAGAAGCTTCCTGATGGAAGTATTATATCACCGGCAATAGATGATTTATCTCCATTTTTAACACAGGAGGAGTATGAAAAATATGCTAAGTTTCAGTATTGAAAATATAGCAATCGGTGAAGAGTTTGAACCGTTAGTAATCCCGGAAATGGGTATTAATCATAACGGATCTTTGGAGACGGCCTTTAAGATAGTTGATGCTGCAGCAAGAGCAGGAGCGAGAATCATCAAGCATCAGACACACGTTATTGAGGACGAAATGAGTAGTGATGCAAAGCGCGTTATACCAGGCAATTCAACTAAATCGATCTATCATGTTATGAGTGAGTGTGCGTTAAACGAAGAACAAGAGAAAGAACTGATGGAGTACGTTGAGTCGAAGGGAATGGTGTTCCTAAGTACTCCCTTCAGTCGGGCTGCTGCTTTGCGACTCGATAAATTTGGTGTTTCCGCTTTTAAAATAGGTTCTGGCGAAATGAACAATTATCCTTTGATTGATTTAATTTCTAGAATGGGTCGGCCCATGATTGTGTCTACAGGTATGAATGATATGGAATCAGTAAGTCGGGCTGTTGATATTCTTATTAAGAATAATTGTAAGTTTGCCTTATTGCATACGACTAATTTATATCCAACACCAGCTAAATTTGTTAGGCTTGGTGCTATGACAAGACTGCGAGAGTTTGGGGTTCCTATTGGGTTATCTGATCATACTACAAATAATAATGCTTGTATCGCAGCAATGGCTTTAGGTGCATCTATTGTAGAACGTCATTTTACTGACACGATGGACAGAGTGGGGAATGATATCGTTTGTTCTATGGATGAGAGTCAATTAAAAGCATTGTTGGATGCCTCGAAAGAAGTATTTCAAATGCGCGGCGGAGAAAAAGTCCCATTAGCGGAGGAACAAGTTACAATGGATTTTGCCTTTGCAACGGCAGTAACTGTTGCGGATATTAAAGCTGGTGAAAAGTTTACAATGGGGAATCTCTGGGTGAAAAGGCCAGGAACGGGTGAAGTTAAAGCTATTGATTATGAAAAGGTGATCGGTAGAACAGCGAAAATCAATATTAAAGCAGATACGCATATTTCTTGGGAAATGGTACTGTAGATTGTGATGAAGAGTAAAATTGAAAATATTGTATTCATAACGGGAACCAGAGCAGACTATGGCAAGTTGAAGCCACTTATTAGAGAAACGCAAAAGATTTTCAAAGTATCTGTTTTTGTATGTGGAATGCATTTGCTGGAGGAATTCGGATCAACCTATCAAGAGGTACTTAATGATGGGTACGAAAATGTATATTGTGCTTCAGAAATAAATTATACAAGGAAAATGGATGTTGACCTGGCCAGTACAATAGTTGCACTAAACTCTTATTTATTAGCGGCAAATCCAAACCTAATTGTAGTTCATGGAGATCGAGTAGAAGCATTAGCTGGAGCTATTTCTGGTATGCTAAATAATATTCTAATTGCACATATCGAGGGTGGTGAAGTAACAGGTACTGTTGATGAAGCAATAAGGCATTCGATCAGTAAAATGGCGCAGTTTCATTTTGTGGCGAATTATGAGTCGAAACTGAGAATTCTCCAGCTAGGTGAAAAAGAAGAGAACGTATTTGTAATCGGATCACCAGACATAGATGTCATGGTTTCATCTGATTTACCTCCATTAGATAGCGTTAAGAAGGAACATGGTATTCTTTTTCAAGATTATGCAATTTTTATATATCATCCTGTTACTACTGAGCTTTTGGACATTCAACATCATATTGAGGAACTTTTAAAGGCAACAGAGGCAAGTGGGAAAAACTATATCATGATATATCCAAACAACGATCTTGGCAGTGATATCATTATTAGAGAGATTGAAAAATATAAAGATCATGATAGGTACAAGCTGTTTCGCTCTTTGCCTTTTGAGAATTTCTTATGCTTATTAAAATATGCTCAATTTATTATTGGTAATTCAAGTGTTGGAATACGAGAGGCTTGCGTTTTTGGAATTCCTGCCATTGATTTGGGAACCAGACAGCAGGGTAGATATAAGAGGGCCTACTTAAGGAATATTCAACATACGGTAGAAAATCGCAAGAAAATTTTATCTTGTATTCATCGAGCAGGCTTCTATAAGTTTACTTCGAATTATTTCGGTGATGGAAATAGCTCAAAACTTTTTGTTGAAAATCTAAAGTCTAAATATGAGGCATCAACCCAAAAGAAGTTTGTTGATATTGGAGTAACCCAGCAAGCGATTCAAAATTATATTAATGAGGTATGCTTCTAATGAAAACGGCCGTACTAACGGGTGGAACGGGATTCTTGGGGTTTGGTTTATTAAAAACGCTCTTAAATAACGGGGTATTTGTTTATGTGCTGGTCAGAAGTAATTCAAAAAGACGCGAACGCTTAAACCATATCGACGGAATCAAGATCATTGAAGTAGACATGGAAGAGGAGTTTGATTTGTCTGAATACGTGAACTCCGCCGATGTATTTTATCATCTGGCTTGGGAGGGGACTAGAAATGACCTCCAGGGTCAAATGAAAAATATAAATATAGCTGTTAATGCTATGAAAGCTGCATATCAGATAGGGATTAAACAGTTTCTTGTGACCGGGTCTCAAGCTGAATATGGGATTGTTAATCATGAAATAAATGAAGATACGCTTACTGCTCCTAATACAGCGTATGGTTCATGTAAGCTAGCTTGTTACTACATATTGAGTAGTTTAGCAAGTCAGTTAAACATTCCCTTTACATGGGTAAGAGTGTTCAGTGTTTACGGGGAAGGAGACAATCCCAATACTCTAATTTCCTATTTGTTTAAAAGTTTTAAAGAAAATAAAATCCCTGAACTTACAAGCGGGAATCAGATTTGGGATTATTTATATATTGATGATGCTGCTGATGCTCTGTATTTGCTCGGTGATAAAGGCAAAACGGGGCTTTTTAACCTAGCTTCGGGGGATAGTCGGCCACTTAAAGAGTATATAGTAGAGGCAAGAAATTTAATAAGCCCGTCTTCTACCTTGAAATTTAATGTTGAAACTGATGTGAACGTTGTTCAACTTAAAGTGGATGTAAAAAAAATTCAATTAGAGCTGGGCTGGAAGCCTGAAATAAATTTTTTAAATGGAATTTGGAAGATGAAGCGTTAAGATTTGTCGAATATAGGACATTTGTGTAACACCAGCCTCATAATAGTGGCAAATTATTTAAGTACTCCTAGTTGAATGTTCCTCTAATATATTGGGAACGAAAGCGAAGATTATAAAATTAATTGCAGTTACTTGCATTGCAGTTACTTGCACTTTCATAAATTAATTAAATTAGCGAGCGTGTTTTCGCTTACCTATAGTTTTGATTATTTGTTGCATTAATTTAGGGGTTTGGTATTTCAATATTAGTGGCACAAAAGATGGTAACTATAATTAAGGTGGAGTGTCAAATGATAAAATTGGTTATATTTGGTACGGCAATAAACGCAACCCTGCTATTTGAGACTGGTGGCTTTAACAAAGACGTTAAAATTGTTGCTAGCATCGATAATTCTCCTTCACGGATAGGTAAGGAATATTACGGGATCATAATTAAACAACCTGAAGAAATCGTAAATATAGATTTCGACTATGTTTTAATAACATCCCGTACTAATTATGTTGAAATGGCTAACCAGCTACTTTTATATAAAATACCAGTAAATAAAATCATTATTAGCTATGAAGAGGGACATATTAATTTTTTTGGGAAGATGTTGGGGGGGAACCGTACCGCCGTACTTACTAGACCTTCAACTTACCGTACAGAAACTAAGTACGGTAATGCTGAAATTGTACATGACTTAGTGAATGATACTATTATTACGCAAATTCCTGTCGAATTATTGAGGGTAAATTCAGAACTTAGACATTCAAATGGAGATAGTGTATTAGCAGCTTCCGACGAATTTTTAGAAAATAATCCTATAGATTATCAAATCTATAGATCACCATATTATCCAGAACTGTTTGATTATCTAAGCGGAGCTAGCGAAAATTATCCTAGCGCCTACCTTAAACTTTTTAAGGCTACGAGTGATTCGCAAGCTGAGAAGGTGCTTATGATGAGAAAAGAATTCTATGATAAGCAAATGTCTATTTTACAGCAAGGCTTTTCATACTATAAAGAACATACCCAACCTATAACTGTAAAGTACGATAAAAATAGAGGCTTTTTTAGCGTTATCGATGGATTGCATAGAGCTACATTTTTATATAGTAAAGGTGTTAGACATATTTATGCTATGATGTCATTAAACGATTATAATGCTTATACTAATAAGTCAAATATTTCACCTTTAATTGAGCTTCTTGGCGATTTTAAAATAAACGACATCTACACATCCATTCTGCATCCTACTTTTTACAGGTATTCAACACTTCGAGATATTGTGTTTCCGACAAGAGTAGAGTTGGCGTTTAAAGCACTCCGAGGAATAAATTTGAGAGGGAAAAAGTTAATCGATATAGGATGTAATAACGGATACAATGCACGCATGTTTGCAAGAGAAGGACTCAAGGTTACCGCAATTGAAATGGATAAAAATATATATGAACTGGCTAAAGCTATAAGCGTTCTAGAAAATACGAATGTTAATTACGTATATGGGAAGTTTGAAGATATCGAGGCAACAGAAAGCTATGATATAGCCTTGTTAATGACCGTGCTGTATTGGTATCTTGAAACACCGGAAATTTTAGAATCTTTCTTTGAACGATTGAATAGTATGGTTTCTGAAATGATTATATGGGAATCCGGTGACAAACCAGAGTTGGAAAAAGAACTGATTATTAGAAACACTAAGTTTAAAAAATACCAGAAGTTATCAATTACTACCGGCACCGGCAAGTTACGCGAATTTGGTATTTTTAGGATCTAGAAGTAGGGAGGCATTTCGTGTTAAAGGATGAGGCGTTAGCGATCCAAATTCTTGAGTGTATTGAAACTTTATTGGAGGCGGCACAATATATGCTTGAATGTGCAACCGCAAAAAATTATGGTCAAATCGAATTAACAGGAAGCGATATGAAGGATATGATACAGTCTTTATACCCGCTTGTTCAAAAAATAAAGGAGGAAATACCCTTTATTTCCGCTCCAGTAACTTGTGAAAACTTGATTTTTTCCATAAATAATATTTTTAGGTTTTTAAAGACTCGGTCAGATAAGGGCATATCAAAAATTCAATTTGAACTTATTCCTATAATTCAAGAGTTTTATTATGATTTTTACTTTTTTACTTGTATCTTCGGTAATAAAGATAAGGAACAATTACATTATGCTCAAGAATTTGTTCAGATGGGTATAAACTCATACACAGAAGAAAGTATGCAAACAAATCAGTATAAATATGATGTGTCCATCTATGTCCTTGCCTACAATAAACTTGAATATACAAAACAGTGTATTGAAAGTATTTTGAAGTTCACTCCTAGTTATGTAAATTATGAGTTGTTTTTTATTAATAATGGTTCAAGTGACCATACACAAGAATATTTTGACAGCCTTCAGTGTAATAAAGGAATCACTCTATTGAAAAACAGCTTCGCGGATATAAGAGCATCGCGTCGGATTTGTGAAGGAAGATATGTTTTGTCTATTTCGAATGATGTTGTCGTTACAGAGAATTACTTGGATAACCTTATTAAATGTATTGAGTCGGATCCTCAAATAGCAATGGTAGTGCCCACAACACCTAATATCTCAAACTATCAGACCATACCAGCAGAGTATTCCTCTATTGAAGAAATGCATGCTTTTGCAAAAGCAAATAATATTTCAGATCCATCTCGTTGGGAGGAACGAACAAGACTCTGTAATCCACTTTCTCTATATAGAAGTGATGTCTTGTTTTCATCACGTGGTATAGGTTCTATAGACCGTTACTTCGTTTACAGTGAATTCGGTGATGATGCTTTAGCACTGCGATTAAGACGCGCTGGTTACAAAATGGTTTTAGCTAAAGATTGCTTTTGCCATCATTTTGGAAGTGTGACCCTTAAAGAAGCTCAAGTTAAGGAAAATACACTTGAAAAAAGCCGCAAATTATTTATGGAGCGACATGGTGTTGATGCATGGAGCATAGGGTTTTGCTATGATGAAAAATTTATACAGTCCTTGGCTATCAAAGCTGTAGGACAAGTTAACATTTTGGGTATAAATTCTGGATTTGGATCAAATCCTCTCAAGATTAAAACAATTCACAAAGAGGCAGGAAACCAAGACATAGGTTTATATAATGTTACAGATGACGAACGGTATATTCTTGATTTAGATGTATACAGTACAGAAGTAATTCATGCCAAAGATAACGCGATTGATGCTTTTGATAATATTTCTTTTGACTACATTTTATTGGAATCTAATATAGAACAAATACTTCAAATGCCGAAAAGCTTTGATACCCTTAGAAGTAAACTCTCTAAAGCTGGGATACTGGCTATATGTGCCGTAAATGATAAAGATGTAGAATTACTTAAAAAATATAATGCTGATAAGACCATCCAAGGCATAACTGGTTATTGGTACTGCTGGACTAACTAATATGAAATAGGAGAGTAAAGCATTGAAAAATAGTGACCAACTCAGGCTTGAAATCATGCAATTAACTAAAGAATACTATCACGCAAAGAAACATGAAGATAGCATAGATGTTAACCGGAATCAACGAATTCACTACGCCGGCAGGGTTTATGATGACAACGAAATTGTAAACCTAATGGATGCGAGTCTGGAGTTCTGGTTAACATCAGGCAAGTATACCAAACAGTTCGAGAAACAATTTGCGCGCTTTTTAAATGTAAAGCATTGCTATACATGTAACTCTGGTTCAAGTGCTAATTTGCTGGCATTCATGGCACTTACTTCACCGTTACTAAAGGAGAAAAGGATTTTGCCGGGTGATGAAGTCATCACTGTCGCAGCGGGGTTTCCAACTACTGTGGCTCCCATTATTCAATATGGGGCCGTACCTGTATTTGTCGATATTACAATACCGCAGTACAACATTGACTGTACCCAGCTGGATAAAGCATTGACCCACAAAACTAAAGCAGTGATGATTGCACATACATTAGGAAATCCGTTTAACCTAGGAGAGCTTAAGCAATGGTGCCAAAAACACCGATTATGGTTGGTTGAAGATAATTGTGATGCGTTAGGATCCGAGTATTATATCGACGGAGAATGGAAATTAACTGGAACGATCGGAGATATAGGAACATCCAGTTTTTATCCGCCTCATCATATGACGATGGGAGAGGGCGGCGCCGTCTATACAAATAATCACCTATTGGCGAAAATTATTTTGTCTTTAAGAGATTGGGGACGGGATTGTTATTGTCCGTCAGGTATAGACAACACATGCTGTAACAGATTTAATGGACAACACGGTCAGCTTCCATTTGGATATGATCATAAGTATGTGTATTCCCATTTTGGGTATAATCTGAAAATAACTGACTTGCAGGCAGCAATCGGCTGCGCGCAGTTGGATAAACTGGAGTATTTCATCAAGGCCAGAATTGATAATTGGAATTACTTGAAGAACCGGCTTGATCCGATGAGTAATGTACTGGTTCTCCCGGAGCCAAGTGAGAATTCTAAGCCGAGCTGGTTTGGATTTCTAATAGGAGTAAAAGAGGATGCTGGCTTTACAAGGGATGATATTGTCTCATATCTTGAGGAGCATCACGTGCAGACCAGAATGTTGTTTGCAGGCAATTTGATTATGCATCCTTGCTTTGATGAAATGAGAAATGAGCAGACGGGGTATAGGCAAATAGGTAATTTAGTCAATACTAATTTTGCAATGAACCAAAGCTTTTGGGTAGGAGTTTATCCTGGGATGACACAAGAAATGTTGGATTATATGATTGCATGTATAAAGCAGTTTGTGAATATTGCGATGGCGGAGGACTCCCTGTAGCGAGAACCTTGAGCAGTTATATCCCAATCTCCATTTGGGGATAAGTTGTTGCTATATTGTCATTGAAATATGCTAAAAGAGCCCTTTTTCGGAGAGGCTCTTTTATTAATTTGTAGCTTGAATATTACGAAATTCGATTATTTTTGCATTCTTCCTAAACTCTGTATCACTTCTTTCCGATACTATTAGTATTAGATGTAAGATGGAGGTCGGTAGTCATGGACATTTCTTTTGCCAATTCGGCAGGAGGGGCTAATCCTCAATCGTTTCCAACAGTTCCAGGCGCAGTGAAAGCAGCGGGAGAACGGAGTGACGGCAAGGCGGATTCAATGGAGTTGTCGGGAGCGGCGGCGGATAAAGAGGCGGCAAGGCAGGAATTGATGAAATCGGTCGATGAATTGAACAAAATGATGCAGCCTAATAATACGCATTTGAGCTTTGTTCTTCATGAAAAACTACAGGAATATTATGTGCGGGTTGTAGATAATCAAACAGATGAAGTTATCAAAGAAATCCCCTCCAAGAAGATCCTCGACATGGTTGCCGAGATGAAAAGCAAGATCGGTTTGTTAATTGATGAAAAAAGGTAGGTGAACAGTGTGACTAGTACAAGTTCAACCACGATGCGAATGAGCGGATTAGTCTCAGGTTTAGACACAGATTCCATTGTCAAAAATTTGATGAAGGCGGAGAGTGCCCCGTTAAATAAGCTTTTGCAGAAAAAGCAGACAGAAGAATGGACAAGGGACCAATATAGAGAAATGAATGCGCTCTTGTTAGATTTAAGAAGTGCGACATCGAACATGAAGCTACAAGGTACGTTCCAGACAAAAACGATGGCTTCTGATAACGATTCTATCGTGACAGCCAAGCAAAAGGGGTACCCTACGGCTACTACATATGATGTGAATGTAATCAGTCAGCCCACGGCTGCTAGCTCGGCATCAGTTAAGTTTACTGTGAATAACAGTGTGAAGGATGGTTCCACTGAAATTGGAGGAACTGCCTTTTCATTTAAGATTGGCTCCAGTGCGGCGAACGCAGTAGAGATCAAAGTGGACCCCAAAGACACCATTAATAATGTCATCGCCCGGATCAATGCGGTTTCCTCAACTACGGGGGTAAAGGCAAACTTTCTTGAGGATGATAAATCTATAACTTTGACAAATACAACTGCAGGCGCAGCCTCAGCAGTATATGTCGGGGGCGTTGGTGATACGACGGTTGGCGATACTAGTGATGATATTAATATACTTGGAATATCTAATGGAGATACAACTGGTGGCGGCACTAATTGGTCGGCGGGTACGTACAAGGCTGGTACGAACGTCACAGCCGGTAGTGTCAAAATCAACGGCATCACATACGGCATCACCAGCTCTACTTTTACATTTGACGGTATAGAGTTCAACGTTAAGGGCACAGGCCCCACTACGGTTAATGTGAAGCAGGACGAGGACGCCATCTATAACTCGATTAAAACTTACATAGACAAATATAACGATGTTATCGATAAACTCAACACCAAGATTAGCGAGACTCGATACAGGGATTACCAGCCTCTGTTAGATGATGAGAAATCGGCAATGACCGATAAGCAAGTAGAGCAGTGGGAAGATAAGGCCAAGAGCGGTATGCTAAGACAGGATCCGATCCTTTCCGGTTTGTTATCTCAAATGCGCCAGTCACTCTCCAGCCAAGTAACGGGAAGCACAATTGATGATAAACATAACACCCTAAGCGAGATCGGAATCACGACAGGGTCCTATTACGAGAATGGTAAGCTGTATATCGACGAGACCAAGCTGCGTCAGGCGATCTCCGAGAACGGGTCGGCCGTCATGGATTTGTTTACCAAAACAAGCACGGCTACGGACTCTTCTACTAAATATGCAGAGAGCGGGCTAGCTCAGCGTCTCTATGATCAGATTAACAGCACGATGACCAAGATTACAGATAAGGCCGGTAGCGCAGCATCGCTTACGGATAACAGTACTTTAGGTAAAGATTTAACTCAAATCGGCAAGGATATCATAGATTGGCAGGCGAGGCTCAAGGATATTGAAGATCGTTACTGGGCTAAATTCACTGCTATGGAGACAGCGTTAAGCAAGGCGAATTCCCAAAGCAGCTGGCTGACACAACAGACCCAAAGTTAAAAAGTAGAGGGAGCGAGGAAGCATGATAACTGCTGCTCAAAAATACCAAAACAATCAAGTCACTACGGCCACTCCTGGCGAATTGACTCTCATGCTGTTTAACGGGGCGATTAAATTTGTTAAGCAGGCAAGAGCGGCTTTAGCCGAGAAGCAATGGGAGAAGTCGAATCAATCCAATTTGCGGGTACAAGATATTATTAGTGAGCTTATTATTACGCTGGACCGCTCTTACCCAATCGCTGAGCAGCTCATGACGATGTACGATTATATGAACCGCCGGCTGATCGAAGCGAACATCCACAAGGACGACACGATTCTCGACGAGGTGGAAGGGCTGTTCGTACAGTTCCGCGATACGTGGAAGGAAGCTATACTTCTCTCCAAGCAAAAGGCATAGAGAGAGGGGACTAGGACAATTATGACGGCCTCTTTGGATATACTGCTGAACGAATTGCTTGAGCATACTAGACGACTGCAGAGCCGGTTATTGGAGGATGCCGAGCCGGAAGAGTGGAACGATCTTCTGGATCAGCGGCAGAATGTAATACAACAGCTGAATGAACGGTTTGAAGCAGGAGCAACGCTTTCGGACGAACAAAAGCGAATCTATCTCCAACCGGCGGCCGAGGCTGATATGAACCTTATTCCCGTCATGAACCGCAAGAAACAGCTGCTGGCAGTGGAAATGGCTAATTTCCGGAAAAGCAAGGCAGCCAATGATCAGTACGGGGGATATGGCGGGTCTACCTCCGCTTATGGCGCATTTTTTGATAAAAGAAAATAGAGATTGCGTACGAATAACTTAAAATAAATGAGTTAAGCCCTCTTGTGAATAAACATGAGAGGGTTCTTTTTGTATACACACGACCTGTGGACAATGTGCATAACTTTGTGCATAACTTTATAAAAAATGTCGAAAAACGCCGCAGTGACGCGGTTTTTCTCTGTGAATAGTTTATTAACGGCATGTTAATACCGAAATTTTCTAAAAATTCCGGTTTCACGTGTGGATACAATTGACAGCCGGGAAGAGGGGGTGATATATTCGAATTGTGGGCATGGCCTGCATTTACTTGATAACGAAGGGAATGTTTTGAATGCAAGGTAAAGTAAAATGGTTTAACGCAGAAAAAGGATACGGTTTCATCGAGCGCGAAGACGGCGGGGATGTATTCGTGCATTTCTCCGCAATCCAATCCGAAGGATTCAAAACATTGGAAGAAGGCCAATCGGTTGAATTCGATATCGTAGAGGGCGCACGCGGACCACAAGCAGCTAACGTAGTAAAGCTATAATTTATCCTTAATACAAAGGATCGAATGGCATAGATTGGTTATCCATAACTGATAGAGCCGCTACACCCTGGATTGAATCGAGGCCACTGAAGAACTTACGTTTTTTCGGTGAGTCCAGGCGTTAGGCGAAAAAAATGCGGCACCTGTTCCGATTTTCTCGGAGGGTACCGCATTTTTCATAGGGCTTTACGCTATTTTTTAGTCAGCCAGTTTCAATATCCGCTTTAAGTTTACTGCGAATATGGCCATAGCTCCTTGTATCTGCATGCCTAACAGACCCGAGGACGTGGCTACGTCGTACCCGTGCCGGTGCTTAAGTTCGCTGTTTTTGGCCTCGATCTTGTACCGTTCTTTCGCCTTCTCTTTGAAATACTCCGTTTCCTGGAATGCCATCTGCTCGGCGTGCTCCCCGGATTTAATGCTCACCGAGTACGTTTTACTTTTAGAGCCCTCCTTGTAGCATCCTTCTTTGAAGGGGCATCGTTTGCATAGCTCCACATCGAAATAGTAAGTGTCCTTTTGGTTTTTGCTGATTCCCTTTTTTCCTGTCCGCGCTTTCCGAATCGCCATATGGCCTGCCTTGCATACATACATGCCTGCATCTTTATTGAATTCGAATTCATCTTCCTTTTTGCGCATACCCTGGGTGATTTGTGGGTTAAGCCGGGAGACGAGTTCAATCTGATTTTCCTTGCTGTATGCGATGTTTTCTTTTTCCGAATAGGCCATATCGCCAATTACCGTCTTTACATCCATGCCCGCAGCCTTGCTTTTCTCGATGAGCGATTGCAACTGCTTGCCATCGTTCTTCTCTCCGGTCGTTACAATTGCCGCCGTAATGATTCGTTCCTCACTCATGGCAATATGCGTCTTATAGCCAAAAAACGAGGAATCTGCACTCTTGTGGCCGACGCGCGCATCCTGATCTTGCGAGATGCGCAGTTGTTCTATGTCATCCTCGACGGTCTCTTTTAGCAGATTCAACGGTTCTGTAATCTTAGGCAGTTGGGCGATACCAAGCCCGGTTTCGGTAACCTCGATGAGCTTCTGGCAATAGTCGATCTCGGCCTCGAGCGTATCCACGGCGTTCTTGGCAGGTAGCTTCCCCTTCAGCGATTCGTCGATAGAGTAGATGGCTTTTCGCAATTTGCGGGAACGGTCCTGTAAAATCTCCCTCGGTGATTTCTGGTTATAACGGGCTTTTGTATGCGTCGCGTCCACGATGATGGAGGTGCTCGTTAAAATCCCTTGCGCAGTAGCTAGTTCAACTGTCTTGCCGATGAGCAGATCCAGCAGATCCATGTTTTTTAACCGCAACTTGCGGAACTTCGTAAGGGAGCTCGGGTCGATGACGGCTTCTTCCGGAGCCATCTGAAGGAAGTATTTAAAAGACATATCGTACCGGGAGCGCTCGACCAGATCCACGTCCGACACCTCGAAAATAGCTTTCAGAAGCAGATATTTAAACATCCGCAACGGATCGATGGCGTTACGGCCGTTGTCCAAACAGTAGTTAGCTTTCAATTCGTCGTAGACGAAGGAGAAGTCAACCAGCTCATTTATCTGGCGTAGCATGTTGTCTTTCGGCACGATGAGGTCATATAGCGCTGTGTATGGGCTTAATGCAAAAGAAAGTTGAGGCTGGAACATGGTCTTCACCCTTCCGACGTATTACTTTAAAGTATACAAGAAAAAAGGCACAGCGCCCTCAAAATATTGAGAGTCTGTACCTTTTCATTAACGGACTTTTTCAGTGGCCTCGCCGTTGGGTAATGGTGTTCTTCTGGCCTTATGACTTCACGTATGTATGCCCGACGGAAATTATCGCATTCAGCGACAACGTAGATAAGTTCAAGGAGCTTGGCTGCGATATCGTAGGCATCTCGGTGGACAGCGTCTATACCCACCGTGCTTGGATCAATACGCCGCGCGACCAGCAGGGCATCGGCCCGATCAACTACCCGCTGGCGTCCGACTTCAAGAAAGAAACAGCCAAAGCATACGGCGTGCTTGACGACGCTTCGGGCGCGGCGCACCGCGGTCTGTTCATTATCGACCCCGAAGGCGCAGTTCGCTACCAGGTAGTTACCGATATGAACGTCGGCCGCAGTGTCGAAGAAACGCTGCGCATTCTTGAGGCGCTTCAATCCGGCGGCTTGTGCCCGGTGAATTGGAAAAAAGGCGATAAAACACTCGGATAATTGCAGTGTCAAAAAAACCGGCATCCTAAGCGGAGGCCACTGAAAAACTAGCGGAGAGCACGGAATCGTTCTGTAGAAGCGAAAGCGTTCGCCTTTGTCCTTGGATTTCAACCGCTACAAGCGGAAGATAATCAAAGAAATCCAGGGACAACAGCGATCGGAAGAATGTTCCGTACTCGTAGCGATGACTTTTTCAGTGGCCTCGATTGAATCCAGGGTGTTTTTTGTGGTGGTTCGTGTTTCTCCAAAAACAAGAGGGAAGTCAGCTCGTTTACAGAATTGTAAGAAAATTTAAACAAATCGGCGAACAAATATGAAGGATTTTTGAATGAGGCCGCCGAATATAGTATAATAGGTACATGAAAGGAGGAGAAGTACAATGAAATTCAACATTCGTGGACAACACATCGAGGTAACGGAAGCACTGAGAGACTATGTTGAAAAAAAGCTGAGCAAGCTGGAAAGGTACTTTGAAAATCCCCCTACTTCCGAAGTTAATGTAACTTTGAGTGTCATTAAAGGCTTACAAGCCATCGAGGTGACGATTCCGCTGACGCGGGTTCTGCTCCGGGCCGAGGAAAAAAGCGCCGACATGTACGCATCGATCGATGTCGTTGTAGACAAACTGGAGCGGCAAATCCGTAAGCACAAAACGAAGGTCAACCGTAAAATCCGCGAAGAAGGCGGTATACGCGATATATTAAAGGTAGATACGCCGACTTTGCTCGAGGACGAAGACTTTTACGAGCTGGTCCGTACCAAACGGTTTACATTGAAGCCGATGGATGTGGACGAAGCGATTCTGCAAATGAATATGGTAGGTCACACCTTCTTTGTATTCTCCAATATGGATACAGAGCAAGTGAATGTGGTATATAAACGAAATGATGGCAAATATGGCTTGATTGAGCCGGCCGTATAAATAGATAACGGAGAGCTTGCCTTTAGGGGCAGGCTCTCTTTTACGTATAGATCGAGGTTCCTTCTACGGTGTTTCGCATAAAGGAAACGCAAGTTTACCATGATAAATAATGGACGATCCTTCAGTTCTTGCGACTCTTGTCGCAAACTGCTACAATTTAAGGCAAACCGTTCTTATAAAAGGGAGATGAGCCCATGTTAGGACTCGTTAAAAAAATATTTGGTGATTCAAACGAACGTGAAGTAAAGAGACTATGGAAGACCGTTGAAGCGATCAACGAATTGGAACCAAGCATAGAGGCTTTGTCTGATGAAGAGCTGCGCAATAAGACAGTAGAATTCCGTGAGCGGCTGGAGAAAGGCGAGGACTTGGACGACCTGCTGCCGGAAGCCTTCGCGGTGGTTCGGGAAGCGTCGAAGCGCGTGCTGGGCAAGCGCCACTATGACGTGCAGCTGATCGGCGGTATGGTGCTTCACGAAGGCCGTATTGCGGAGATGATGACCGGGGAAGGGAAAACGCTGGTCGGTACCCTGCCGGTGTATTTGAACGCGCTGCTGGGCAAAGGCGTGCATGTCGTTACGGTCAATGATTACCTGGCGCAACGTGACAGCGCAGAGATGGGAAGAGTATACGAATTCCTCGGCATGACCGTCGGGGTCAATTTGAATTCTCTGGAGCATCATGAAAAGCAGCAGGCGTATGCTTGCGATATTACGTACGGTACGAATAACGAGTTCGGCTTCGACTATTTGCGTGACAACATGGTTGTCTACAAAGAGCAGATGGTACAAAGACCTTTATATTTCTGCGTCATTGACGAGGTGGATTCGATTCTGGTCGACGAAGCGCGGACGCCGCTCATTATTTCCGGACAAGCTGCCAAGTCGACGGATATGTACTACCGGGCGGATCAGTTTGTGAGCCGCTTGAAAGAAGAAGAAGACTACACCGTGGATATCAAGATGCGTTCCGTATCGATGACGGAAGCGGGCGTAGCCAAAGCGGAGCAGGCTTTTGGGATCGAGAATCTGTTCGACCATGCCAACGTGACGTTGAATCATCATCTTACGCAAGCATTGAAAGCACATGTGATCATGAAGCGCGATGTGGACTATGTGGTACAGGAAGAAGAGGTCGTGATCGTCGACGAATTCACCGGCCGTTTGATGACCGGACGCCGGTACAGCGATGGTCTGCATCAGGCTATCGAAGCGAAGGAAAAGCTGCAGGTGCAGAACGAGTCCATGACGCTGGCAACCATCACATTCCAGAACTATTTCCGTATGTACCGCAAGCTGTCCGGGATGACCGGTACGGCTAAGACGGAAGAGGAAGAGTTCAAGAAAATTTACGGACTCGAGGTTATCGTGGTGCCAACGAACCGTCCGATGATTCGTCAGGATTTTCCGGATGTTGTGTATAAATCGGTGAACAGTAAGTTCAGAGCGGTCGTGGAAGAGATCGTCAAGCGCCATCAGAACAAGCAGCCTGTACTTGTAGGTACGGTGTCGATCGAGAACTCCGAGCGGCTGTCTGAGATGCTGAAGCGCAAAGGCGTGTCCCATAAGGTGCTTAATGCGAAGTACCATGCGGAGGAAGCGGAAATCGTATCCCGCGCAGGCGAGCCTGGCGCTGTGACGATCGCTACGAACATGGCGGGACGCGGTACGGATATTACGCTGGGCGAAGGCGTACACGATATCGGCGGCTTGCATATTATAGGTACAGAGCGGCACGAAAGCCGCCGTATCGATAATCAGCTGCGCGGCCGTGCAGGACGCCAGGGCGACCCAGGGTCTTCTCAATTTTATTTGTCCATGGAAGATGAGCTGATGCGCCGCTTCGGTGCGGAGAACATCATGGGCATGATGGATAAGCTCGGCTTCGAGGAAGATCAGCCGATTGAGAGCAAGCTGATTACACGTGCAGTTGAGTCGGCTCAGAAGCGGGTGGAAGGCAATAACTTCGACGTGCGGAAGGTCGTTCTTCAGTATGACGACGTGATGAACCAGCAGCGGGAAATTATTTATAAACAGCGCCGCGAGGTGTTGGAATCCGATAACATCCGGGATATTACACTCGGTATGATTATGCCGGTCGTTGAACGGATCGTAGAGGCGCACTGCCCGGCCGATCTGGTTCCGGAGGAATGGGATCTGCAGGCGATCGTAGATTATGCGAACGGAACGTTCCTTCACGAAGGACAGCTGACATCGGAAGAGCTGTGGGGCAAAGAGAAGGATGAGATGGCGCAGTACATCAAGGATCTGGTTATGCGCCTGTACGAAGAACGCGAACAAACCATCGGAGAAGAGTTCGTCCGTGAGTTTGAAAAGGTCATCGTGCTGCGCGCGGTCGATTCCAAATGGATGGATCATATCGATGCGATGGATCAGCTTCGTCAAGGGATTCACCTCCGGGCCTACGGCGGTACCGATCCGCTGCGCGAATACCAATTTGAGGGCTTTGAAATGTTCCAGGAGATGATCCAGACGATCCAAGAGGAAGTGGCTACGTACATTATGAAAGCCCACATAGAAACCAATCTTGAGCGTCAGCCTGTGATTGAGGCGAACCTGGTTATGAACGATGGAGAGCCTGTGCCGAAGAAGCCGGTCGTGAACGAAAGTCCTACCGGACGCAACGATCTGTGCCCATGCGGCAGCGGCAAAAAGTTTAAGCAGTGCCACGGTGCATAACTACTTTTGAGCGACATGTGAGCCACCTGTGTGAATAGAAGAATGGAAAAAGGGAAGCCGGGAATCATCCGGCCCCCTTTTTTTGAACCAAAGGAGAGCTGCAAGGGCGGCTTTAATCTGAAGGAGTGAGCGTTGTGTTAGAACCAGAAGTGAAGCAGGATTTACGAGAAACGGCTAGAAGACTAGCTGAGCTTAGGGGGTCTCTTTGACTTAGATCTGAAGCTCGAGGAAATTGCGAACTACGAGGAAAAAATGGCTGCGCCTGATTTTTGGGACGATAACGAGAGCGCCCAGAAAACCATCGCCGATATGAACGCGATCAAAGGCAGCGTGGACCAATTCCAGGCGTTATCCTCGGAATACGAGGATTTGGAGCTGATGGTCGAGCTCATGCAGGAGGAGCAGGATGACAGCATGGCCGCTGACATCGAGAAGGGAATTGCCGCGCTCGTGGTAAAGCTCGAAAATTTCGAGCTGCAGCTGCTGCTGAGCCAGCCGTATGACCGGCTGAATGCGATTCTTGAGCTGCATCCCGGTGCAGGCGGTACGGAATCGCAGGACTGGGCGGAGATGCTGCTGCGGATGTACCGCCGCTGGGCGGAGAAGCGGGACTTCAAGGTCGAAGTGCTGGACTATTTGCCGGGCGATGAGGCCGGCGTTAAGAGCGTGACCCTGCTCATTAAAGGCTACAATGCCTATGGCTATTTGAAGGCGGAAAAAGGCGTGCATCGCCTCGTACGGATATCTCCATTTGATGCCTCGGGCCGCCGCCACACCTCCTTCGTCTCTTGCGATGTGATGCCGGAGATTGATGACGACGTGGAAGTGGAAATCCGCACGGAGGATTTGAAAGTGGATACGTACCGTTCCAGCGGCGCCGGCGGTCAGCATATCAACACGACGGACTCGGCGGTACGGATTACGCACCTACCGACCGGCGTAGTGGTCAGCTGCCAAACTGAGCGTTCGCAGATCAAGAACCGCGAGCGGGCGATGAAAATGCTCCGTTCGAAGCTCTACGAGAAGAAAATCGAAGAGCAGATGAAGCATCTGGCTGAAATTCGCGGGGAAGTGTCCGATATCGCATGGGGCAGCCAAATACGCTCTTACGTTTTCCATCCGTACAGCATGGTGAAGTGACCACCGGACCTCCACTGAGACGGGGAATATCGGGGCGGTGATGGACGGCGATCTGGATATGTTCATCGATGCCTTCCTGCGCCTGCAGATCAAGTCGGATCCTGCTGCTGAGTAACGAGCGTGGACTCTGACGGAGCTCTCATAAATCAAGCGTGACTAGCAAATCCTACACCTATTGCCAGGCGTTTTGCTTCGAGTTAAGAAGGACTATTTAAAGAAAAAGTCCGGCTTGCCGAATGCAAAGCGCCGCGGCTTAGGCTGCGGGATTTTTTTGTTTATCCTAAAGGCTATAGGAAGGAGGGGCCGGAATGGCGTACCGCCCGAAAAAAAGGCTTCGCACCTCAACGACTATGCAGCACAGGCTTCAGCGGCCGCTGGGGCGCAAGGTGATGGAATATGTGCTGCTAATGATCGGCTCAGGGCTGATTGCGCTGAGCTTTAATCTGTTTCTAAGCCCGAATCAAGTGGCATCCGGCGGGGTGTCGGGGATCAGCATCATTGTTCAGGAGGTATTCGGCCTAGAGCCGGCGTTGACTCAATGGGCTTTGAATATCCCTTTATTTATATTGGGTACCTGGGTATTAGGCGGCCAGTTCGGTGTCAAGACAGCGGTGGGCTCGGTGCTGCTCCCGCTGCTTATTTTGCTGACGCGCGGACTGCCTCCATTGACTGACAATTTGCTGCTGGCCGGTATTTACGGCGGGATGCTCGTAGGCATGGGGCTTGGGCTCGTGTTTCGGGGACGTGCCTCCACAGGAGGCTTGGACCTCGCAGCCCAAATGATTCATCGGCTGACGGGCTTAAGTCTCGGACTTGCCGTGGCGCTGCTGGACGGGCTCGTGATTTTGACGGCAGGGCTTGTGCTTTCTCCGGAAAAAGCGATGTATGCGCTGATCGGGCTTTTCGTAACAAGCAAAACGATCAATGTAGTACAGCTCGGGCTGAGCTATTCGAAGGTGGCTTTCATTATCTCCAATGAGGCGGAGAGGATTCGTCAGGCGATTCTCGTCGAGCTGGATCGAGGGCTAACCCAGCTGCATGCGACAGGGGGCTATACCGGGGAGGAAAGGCTTGTACTGATGGCGGTAGTGGGACAGAATGAAGTAACCCGCCTGAAAGAACTGGTTAAGGCGACAGACCCGGAAGCCTTTGTAATTTTAAACGATACGAACGAAGTATTGGGGGAAGGGTTCAAGCTGCACGGTTCGCCTTAAGGAGAACCTGTTATATTTTGTCCGGCGGCCATAGAAATAGGAACGGTTTCTGAGTTATGATGGAAAATATCCGGAGACGAAACCGCAAGTGATAGGGAGCGGACCGTAGGAAGCGGTGAAGTGCCTTGCTGAAGCTGTACTTTTGGCTTGCTTGGTGCCGCTTACACTGCGGCAGTTCATACAGGGTTGCAGCAATTATTTTTCAGGTGACCGGGCTTGTGGGGATCGAAAAACCCGGCAAAAAATCCATTGAATTATTATACCGTCGAATGTATAATAATACATAGTTTGCATGTGGAGGGAACGGTTATGTCTAACAAATTAAGAGCAGCTATTATCGGGGCGACAGGGTACGGTGGGGTTGAACTGATCCGTCTTTTGCTGACGCATCCTCATGTTGAGATCACTTCCGTTATTTCGTCATCGAGCGCGGGTGTGCCGATTGCGGACGGTTTTCCGCATCTGAATCAGATTATGCTGGAGAAGCTGGACGGAATTGATGTGCAGCAAATCAGCAAGCAAGCCGACGTGGTCTTCCTGGCGACCCCTCATGGCGTCGCATCCGAGCTGGCTCCCCAGCTGGTGGACGCGGGACTGAAAGTCGTCGATTTGTCCGGCGATTTTCGTTTGAAGTCGGGCGAAGCCTACGAGCAATGGTATAAACATAAGCCGGCAGATCCGGCTTACGTAGAGAAGGCGGTATACGGATTATCCGAGGTGTTCGGTGAAGAAGTGAAGGGGACGGCGTTTATTTCCAACCCGGGCTGTTTTCCTACCGCTTCGCTTCTTGGCTTGATTCCTCTCGTGAATGCGGGCTGGGCCGATTTATCTTCCATTATTATCGACTCCAAATCCGGTGTATCGGGAGCAGGCAGAGGGTTAAGCCTATCGGCTCATTACTCGGAGATTAACGAGAATTTCCTGGCTTACAAGGTCAATAAACACCAGCATACGCCGGAAATCGAGCAGGTGCTCGGACGTATAGCTGGAGAAGACGTGGTTGTCACGTTTACGACGCATTTGGTGCCGATGACGCGCGGGATTTTGTCCACGATGTATGTTAATCTGAAAGAGAAGCATTCGGAAGAGGAAGTTATTGAGCTGTATAAGCAGTATTATGAAGGACGCCGTTTTGTCAGAATTCGTCCTCAAGGCAATTGGCCGGCTACGAAGCACGTATGGGGCTCCAATTACTGCGATATCGGCTTCTCTCTGGATTCGCGGACAGGACGGCTGACGATTATTTCGGTTATCGATAATATGGTCAAAGGCGCAGCGGGTCAAGCGATTCAGAATTTGAATTTGATGATGGGCTGGGAGGAGACGACCGGATTGGCCTTTACCCCGGTATATCCTTAAACGAATAGGTTATGGATGAGGAGAAGATGACGGTGAGCAATTCATTTACTGTCGTGCCGGACGGTACGATTACGACGCCTCGAGGCTTTCGCGCAGGGGGACTGCACTGCGGCTTGAAGAAAACGGAGCGCTACGATCTGGGCATCATCGTATGCGATGAGCCTGCCGAAGCGGCGGGAGTATATACGCTTAACGCGTTTCAGGCAGCGCCGCTGCGCGTCACGCAGCAGAGCATTGCCGTGGACGGCAAGCTGCAGGCGATGCTAGTGAACAGCGGCAACGCGAATGCCTGCACAGGCAAGCAGGGCGAGGAAGATGCCTATGCGATGCGCGCGGCCGCAGCTAAGGCATTCGGCGTAGCCGAGCACCACGTAGGCGTGACTTCAACAGGCGTGATCGGCGAGCTGCTGCCGATGCCGAAGGTGCTGAACGGCATCGACGGCCTGCCGGCGCAGGTGAAGCTGGACGGCGGCGAAGATTTTTGCCAAGCGATTCTGACCACAGATCTGGTTCAGAAGATGACCTGCGTGCGGGTAACCGTGGGCGGCAAGACGGTACATATCGCCGGCGCAGCCAAAGGCTCGGGCATGATTCATCCGAACATGGCGACGATGCTCGGCTTTATGACGACAGACGCTAATATCGGAAGCGCCCAGCTGCAGAAGCTGCTCAGCTCGGTAACCGACACGACATTTAACATGATCACGGTGGACGGCGATACGAGCACGAACGACATGGTCGTGGTTATGGCGAGCGGTCAGGCGGAGAATGACAACTTAACGCCGGATCATCCCGATTGGGCTGCGTTCGAAGCGGGCTTCCGGTACGTGGGAGAATATTTGGCCAAGGCTATCGCCCGCGACGGCGAAGGCGCGACGAAACTGATCGAAGTGAACGTGGCGGGTGCGGAGTCGCAGGAAGCGGCTCGCGCCATTGCGAAAACCGTCATCGGCTCGAGCTTGGTTAAATCAGCCTGCTTCGGGGCAGATGCGAACTGGGGCCGGATCATCGCGGCCGTGGGCAGAGCGGGCTATCCGGTGAATACGGAGACGGTCGATATTCGTCTGGGCGACATTACTGTGCTCGAGCAATCCAGACCGGTCAAGTTCGACGAGGATCTTGCAGAAGCCTACTTGAAAACTGAGCTGGTACAAATTCACGTGAACCTGCATATGGGCACGGAGACGGCGACGGCTTGGGGCTGCGATCTGACGTACGACTACGTGCGGATTAATGCTGCTTATCGGACGTAAATATAGATTTAATGATTTTAGGGCTTGCTTGAAGTCTGAAAATATAATACATGTGTTCCAAATGGACGAAAGCGGTTCGAAACCGCAAATGTAAATAAGACCGTTTTTCTCCAAGCTTCGTCTGTCCAGAGGGGTGAGAGCCCTTGGAGTCCTGGTCTTCCATAGCAGGGGGAGTTTGGGAGGGTCAAATCTATGCGTAAGGGGAGCGAAGCATGAGCGCAATGTGTTTTGTGATGAAGTGCGGCGGCAGTACGCTGGCTGCGCTTCCTGATTCATTTTTTCAGGATTTGAAGGGGCTTCAGGATGAAGCTATTATTCCGGTCATCGTTCACGGAGGCGGTCCTGCGATCTCCGATACGCTGGGCAAGCTGGGCATTGAGACGGAATTCGTCGGCGGTCTGCGCAAGACGAACGAAGCGGTGCTTGATGTCGTAGAGATGGTGCTGTCCGGTCAGATCAACAAGGAGATTGTCCGTAAAATCCAGCTGTCCGGCGCACGCGCGCTCGGATTGTCCGGTGTAGACGGCAAGCTCATCCAGGCGGTACCGGTAGCGAATGCGAACGAGGTCGGCTTGGTCGGGGACGTGACGCATGTCAATGCGGAGCTGATTCAGGGCGTTGTCAAAATGGGCTATATGCCGGTCATCGCGCCGGTCGGCTTGGGAGCGGACGGCGGACAGCGTTACAACATTAACGCGGATACGGCGGCAGGCGCTGTCGCTTCCCACTTGGGCGTTGAACGGATGATCGTCGTTACCGACGTACCGGGCATCATGAGAGTCGTGGACGGAGAGAAGCGCGTGCTTCCGAGCGTGACGGTGAATGAAATCGACGAAATGATCAACAGCGGCGAAATTTACGGTGGCATGATTCCGAAGGTGCGGGCCGCAGTGCAGTGCATTCAAGGCAAAGTACGGGAAGTCATTATCGTAAACGGCGCAGAGCCGGAAGTGCTCAGCCGTGTCATCAAAGGCGCGGAAATCGGAACGCGGATTGTAAAATAGATCGTGAAATAACGGATAAATCATACAAGGGACAAAGGAGTGGATCGACATGGGAGAAGGAGCAAATTCTTTATTTCCGAATTATGGCCGTTACCCGTTGGCATTTGTGAAAGGGGAAGGCAGCCGTCTGTGGGATGAGAACGGAAAGGAATATTTGGACCTCATGTGCGGTCTTGCCGTGACCAACCTGGGGCATGCTCCCAAGCAGGTAGCGGAGCGCTTGAAGGATCAGGTCGATCTGCTCTGGCATACGAGCAACCTGTTTCATATCCCGAACCAGGAGCAGCTCGCCAAGCTGCTGACGGATAATAGCTGTGCGGATGCGGTATTCTTCTGCAACAGCGGCGCCGAAGCGAATGAAGCGGCGATCAAGCTGGCGCGCCGGTATTTTCAGAAGGTGCTCGGCAAAAATGACCAGTACGAAATTATTACCTTCCACCTGTCGTTCCACGGCCGTACGCTGGCTACCCTGACGGCAACCGGGCAGGATAAAGTAAAAGAAGGTTTTGCCCCGCTGCCTGAGGGCTTCGTGTACGCTCCCTATAACGATGCGGAGGCGCTTGAGAAGGCGATCGGGCCGAAAACATGCGCGATTATGCTGGAGATGGTTCAAGGCGAGGGCGGAGTTAACCGGGCGAACCAGGCATTTGTCACCAAGGTGGCTGAGCTGTGCAAGCAGCACGGACTGCTGCTGATTATTGATGAAATCCAGACGGGCATGGGCCGTACGGGTAAAATGTTTGCTTTCGAGCATTACGGCATTGAGCCGGATATTTTCACCTTGGCCAAAGGCCTCGGCAGCGGAATGCCGATCGGCGCGATGCTGGGGAAAGAGAAGCTGCGCGAGGCTTTCTCCGCAGGGAGCCATGGCTCTACGTTCGGAGGCAACTACTTGTCGACGGCGGCGGGAATCGCCACAGTAGAAACGCTGCTGGCCGAGAAGCTGCCTGAGCGCGCGCAGGAGCTGGGCGACTACATTGTGAGCACATTGTCGGAGCAGCTGGCGGACAATCCGCTCGTGAAGGAAGTGCGCGGACTCGGCATGCTGATCGGTATCGAGTGCACGCAGCCGGTAGCAGACCTGATAGCCGAGCTGCAGGAGCAAGGGGTGCTTGTCGTATCAGCCGGCCCGAATGTCATCCGACTGGCTCCAAGCCTGCTGATCGATAAAGAAGATTTGGCACACGGTCTGAAGGCCGTAAGCGATTTGTTGAACAAACAAGCGGCTGCGGCTGTGCAGGGCTAGAACATAAAGCAACAATACTATTGATAGCTGCGTGACCCCGGCTTTGCTGAAGAGCGAAGCCGGCACGACAGGAAAGGGGCGAGATCCTTGGCAGGAACTGAACAACAATTGGCAATCGATCTGAAAGGAAGAGACTTTCTTTCCATAGCTGATTTTGCGCCGGAGGAGCTTCAATATTTAATCGATTTGGCGATTGAACTGAAACGCAAACAAAAAGAAGGCGAAGTGTATCAGCCGCTCAAGGGCAAGACACTCGGTATGATTTTTGAGAAATCTTCTACGCGGACGCGTGTATCGTTTGAAGTCGGCATGTACCAGCTGGGCGGGCATGCGCTGTTTTTGAGCAAGAACGATCTGCAGCTGGGACGCGGGGAAACGGTATGGGATACGGCACAGGTGATGTCGCGTTATTTGGACGGGATTATGATCCGTACCTTTGCTCACCGCAAGGTCATTGAGCTGGCCCGCGGCGCGACGGTACCCGTGATTAACGGCCTGACCGACCGTTCTCATCCTTGCCAGGCGCTGGCCGATTACCAAACCGTGCTGGAGCACAAAGGCCGCCTGCAAGGCTTGAAAGTGGCTTATATCGGAGACGGTAATAACATGGTGCACTCCTTGATGATGGGTGCGGCCAAGCTGGGAATGGATTTTGCCTGCGCTTCGCCGCAGGGCTACGAGCCGAATTCGGGCGTAGTGGCATCGACGAGAGACGTGGCCGCACAGACTGGCTCCAAGCTGTACGTCGGCAACGATCCGAAGGAAGCGATTGCCGATGCGGATGTCGTTTATACGGACGTATGGGCGAGCATGGGCTTTGAAGAAGAACAGAAGGAGCGCGAAATTGCGTTCTCCAACTTCCAGGTGAATGAAGAGCTGACCCGCTACGCGAACAAAGACTACCTGTTCATGCACTGCCTGCCTGCACACCGCGGCGAGGAAGTCAGCGAAGGGGTTATCGACGGGCCGAACTCGATTATTTTCGATCAGGCGGAAAACCGTCTGCACGCACAGAAAGCTATCATGGCAGCAATCATGTAATTTTTTCTAAGGAGCGAACTTGAACATGGCAAAGCAAAAAATTGTACTGGCCTATTCCGGCGGTTTGGATACGTCGATTATTTTAAAATGGTTGAAAGAAACATACGATGCGGAAATTATCGCATTTACTGCCGATATCGGGCAAAAGGATGAGCTGGACGGTCTGGAAGCGAAAGCTCTGGCAACCGGCGCATCGAAAATCTACATCGACGATCTCCGTGAAGAGTTCGCCAAAGATTTTATTTTCCCGATGTTCCAAGCGGGCGCATTATATGAAGGCCAATACCTGCTCGGTACGAGTATTGCCCGTCCCTTGATCGCGAAGCGTATGGTCGAAATCGCCCGTAAAGAAGGCGCAACCGCGATCGCACACGGCGCGACAGGCAAAGGGAACGACCAGGTTCGTTTTGAATTGACGGCGGCTGCTTTGGCGCCTGAGCTGGAAGTGATCGCGCCTTGGCGTCTGGAGGAATTCCGTGAAACCTTCCCGGGCCGCGCGGAAATGATCGCTTATGCGGAAAAGCACGGCATTCCGGTAACGGCATCCGCTGCGAAGCCTTACTCCACAGACCGCAACCTGCTGCATATCAGCTTCGAGAGCGGCATGCTGGAAGATCCTTGGTTCGACCCTAGCGCGACATCCAACAAAGATATGTTCGTGTTGAGCGTAGACCCTGAGGATGCACCGGACCAAGCGGAATACGTGGAATTGAATTTTGAAAAAGGGAACTGTGTCGGCCTAAATGGAGACAAAATGGACCCTCTTACCGTGATGGAGCGCTTGAACGAGCTCGGCGGCAAGCACGGAATCGGCCGTGTCGACATGGTGGAAAACCGTTTCGTAGGCATGAAGAGCCGCGGCGTATATGAAACGCCGGGTGGTACAATTCTGTTCACCGCTCACCGCAAAATGGAGTCGCTCACGATGGACCGCGAGGTGATGAGCCTGCGCGATTCGTTGATCTCCCGTTACGCGACACTCGTATATAACGGCTTCTGGTTCGCGCCTGAGCGTCTTGCTCTGCAAGCGCTGGTCGACGAAAGCCAGAAGAACGTCACCGGTACGGTACGTCTGAAGCTGTACAAAGGCAATGTTATCGGCGCAGGCGTGCAAAGCCCTGTGAGCTTGTACAATCCGGACATTGCTACAATGGAAGCGGACCCTACCCAAGCTTACAATCAAGGCGACGCTGCCGGATTTATCCGTCTGAACGCGCTGCGTTTGAAAGTATCCTCCGGCGTACAGCAAAACGCGAAGTAATCTCGCCGATGAGGCCGGCAAGCATTCAGCGAAGCGGCTTTTCCGGGGCACAGACCCCGGGAAAAGCTTGCGTCGCTTTTGCTATGTTTGGTCGATGTCGAATTTCGAAGAAAGTTTCAGCTTGTGCTGAGTGGATTGCAACTCAAGCCCGCCTCTCACAAGCCACAATAAGGAGGCAAACACGTTGTCAAAGCTTTGGGGTGGACGATTTACGAAGAAAACCGACCAGCTGGTCGAGGAATATACAGCTTCCATTCTTTTCGATAAAGAGCTGGCTGAAGAGGATATTCAAGGAAGCCTGGCTCATGTGACGATGCTTGGCAAATGCGGCATCCTTCCACTGGACGATGTGGAGAAAATCAAGGACGGTCTATTGAAGGTGCAGCATATCATCCGCCGCGGGGAAATGGAGTTTTCCGTGAGCGATGAAGACATTCATATGAACATTGAGAAAGCGTTGATCGATGAAGTAGGACCGGTCGGCGGCAAGCTGCATACCGGACGCAGCCGGAACGACCAGGTAGCGACCGACATGCACTTGTATCTGCGCAAACGCGTAGTGGAGTTCGTCGGCCTGCTGAGCAAGCTTCAGGAAGCGCTTCTGACCCAGGCGAAGAATAACATCGATACGATTGTTCCGGGCTACACGCATCTGCAGCGGGCGCAGCCGATTCTGTTCGCCCATCACTTGATGGCGTACGTTTCGATGTTCCAGCGGGATATTGAGCGCCTGCAGGACAGCTACAAGCGGATCAATGTGCTGCCGCTCGGGGCTGGGGCTTTGGCCGGGACGACGTTCCCGATCGACCGCCATTATGTGGCGCAGCAGCTCGGCTTCGACGGCGTCTATGAGAACTCGCTGGACGCGGTCAGCGATCGCGACTTTATCATTGAGTTTTTGTCCAACGCGTCGATGATCATGATGCACTTATCCCGTTTTTCCGAGGAAATGATTCTGTCGTCCAGTACCGAGTTCCGGTTTATCGAGCTTGACGATGCTTTCTGCACAGGCAGCAGCATTATGCCGCAGAAGAAAAATCCGGACGTACCGGAGCTGGTGCGCGGTAAAACAGGACGGGTCTACGGCAATCTGTTCGGTCTCCTGACCGTGCTGAAGTCTCTGCCGCTTGCTTACAATAAGGACATGCAGGAAGACAAAGAAGGCATGTTCGATACCGTGAAGACGCTCCAAGGCGCGCTTCAGCTGTTCGCTCCGATGGTCAGCACGATGAAGGTGAACAAGGAGCAGATGCGGCAGGCGGTCAATCAGGATTTCTCCAACGCTACGGATATCGCGGATTATCTGGTCAACAAAGGCCTGCCTTTCCGTCAGGCGCATGAAGTGATCGGCAAAACCGTGCTTTACTGTATTCAGAACCACAAGTTCCTGCTGGACTTGAAGCTGGAGGAGTTCCACCAGTTTTCCAAACTGTTCGAGCAGGACATTTATCAAGTATTGCAGCCGGAGCAGGTCGTTAATGCGCGTAACGTATACGGCGGTACGGCCAGTAACCAGGTCGGCGAAGCTATTGTTCGTGCCGAGGCGGTTGCGGTTCAGACGAACGCATGGTTCGAGCAGTATTATAATCAAAGCAAATAAGCGGGATGCCGCAGCAAACAAAAGTAAAACCCGACGATCGGGGCGTCTTCAACGCCCGGTTCGCCGGGTTTTATTGTATTTATCGGGAAGCGGAAATACGGCGGCCTGCAGGAGGCCGATTCTCTCTTCGACGGCTCGGGATGATAAGCCGTATGAAAGTCAACCCGATAACGAGAAGTGCGGACAGCAGGTAAAGCCAGCGGATTCCTGCATACTGCGTATCCGTTCCGAGGAAGTACCCGTGAATGAAAGCCATCATGAAGATAGGGTACGACAGCAGGTGGATGAGGAACCACAGCTTTTTTTTCAGCTTGCTGCGAAGGTCCGAGGTGAAAATAACAAGCAGCATGCCGTAATCGGCCAGGGTTCCGAGCCCGTTGAGCATGGGCGAGCGCAGCGCCGTAAACGGGATAAACACATCGCTCCAGCTGAACGGAGCGTATGTGTCAATAACGGTAACCATGCCGTGAAACAAGCCCAGCGCCACACCTGAGTTGGTTGAATAGACATGCGTCTTATACAGCCTTCCTTTGAGCTTGCCGCCCCAGAACGGAAAGCTGTGGCTAATTCCAAGCCCGATCCCAAGCGTCAGGAGCACGAAGGAGACCAATCCGGCCGCACGGATCACCTGCCATAAAGGCAGAGCTGCAATGAAAGCAATCAACTTCTGGTCCCTCCTTCATAACGGGGATAGTTCGCCGAACCGCGATGGATATGGATATGATCAACGGGCACTTCCCGCCATATCGTCCCGAGCGAATCCGGATTGCCTAAGAAATGTGTTTGGCGATCGGCCGTAAACAGCAGCGCCTCGTACGGGACGGCCCTGCGTCTTAACAAGGTGAGGCCTTCCTTCGTTCCCAGGATGCAGAGAACCTTCGCCCAAATCTCACAAGCGACCGTGTCCGAATCTTTACCGCCGCTGACGGTGCACTGGATCACATCGCTATCGCTCGGACGCATGGTGCGCGGATCGATCAAGTGGTGCATGACGCCTTGATCGGTGTTCCAGCGTCTTCCCAGCTTGCTGGAGGTGGCGGCAGCCCCATCGGCCCGTACGATGCGTCCGGGGGGAGTCTGTTCCTGCCACGGGTGCTCGATTTCAACCGTCCATGGAGCTGCGTCCTCCGCGCTCCCTCCCCAGAACGTCAGGTCGCCGCCTGCATTAATGAGGCCGCGGGGCACCTGCAGCGTGTCCTTGAAATAGTCGGCCAGCCGTTTGACGGCCCAGCCTTTGACGATGCCGCCCAGATCGATGCCGGATGAGGCGGGAAGCCGGACGGACCGCATAGCCGGTTGAATGCTGAGGGATGCAAGATTCTTAGTTTCGACAGGAGGCCCAGAAGACAGCGCTTTGGGCGCAGTTCCATTACGAATATGATCAAATGTATCGTCATACCCCGACCGGCTGAGCGCCTCATAAATGAGCGGGTTAAATATGCCGTCGGTTAACTGCCGGTAATTATCAGCCAGCGTGAGGACCTCCAGCATCGTCTCGGAGATGAGGCAGGTTTCTCCGGCCAGACGGTTCAGATGGCTGAGCTCACTTTTCTCCAGGAAGCGGCTGAACCGTTCCTCGGCATAGCGGAACCAGTCGGAAGCCAGATTGTAATAGTAAGCCGGCTCCTCCGGCCCCCCGCTAACCATGAATTCAATTTGGGTATTCATGGCTCGAAAATGAAAGAGACGGTGCGAAGGATGGTTAGAATCTAAAGCCATGGTAAGTTACCTCCTTTTTTCTTGCTGTGCCCTAAGCTAATCAGGATCTGCCGGTTCGAGTACTGGGTACGGCCGACGAGCTGTCTCCAGGGCTGGTGTTCATACTGCCGTTACCGGCGGACCTCCGTTCAGGTCCGTGGAAGTTCCGTTCTGCCTGTGCCTGTGAGCGGAGGCTCCCTGTCTTCCTCCGGAACCGGAGGCTTGGCTCTGCTGCCATTCGCCGATTACCGGATCGCGGCTTTTTTGCTGGCCCGTCGACTGCTCCTTGAGAGGAGAGGCATTAGCATACGCCTGTTCGAAGGCGGGGCTATCTTTTACTTCCTGAAATAATACGACGAGTCCGAGGAGCCCTAAGGCTCCTATGTTCCATTTCAGCCATTTGGACGGTCTTTTTTTCATATCAATACGGACTCCTTCTCCTAAGTAAACTGGATTGATTCCGGCCTGTAATTGTAGTTAGAGTGCTTATGAGAACATTATGTAACCATAAGCTGAGCCAAACTTGAGCAATGGCTGAAAGTTTGCTGAAACCTTGGATAAGAGGGATGCGCCGCGGAAAAAATGAGGTACAATAGGGGGCGGAGGGGAATGAACATATGCGCCAATTAAAAGGAATCAAGATTTTATTAATAGATGACGAACCGAATATTTTGCAGTTTTTGGAGTTTGGCCTTCAGAACGAAGGCTTTGAGGTAATGACAGCGCCGGACGGCTTCACCGCCGTTACGGCGGCCAAAGAGTTTCAGCCGCATGTTGCCATTCTCGATGTGATGATGCCGGGAATGGACGGCTTCGAGGTGTGCCGCATGCTGAAAAAGAACCAGAATATCGCCGTCATTATGCTCACCGCCAAGGAAGAGGTAGAGGACCGGATCAAGGGACTGACGCTTGGGGCAGACGACTACATGAGCAAGCCTTTCAGCTTCGAGGAGCTGCTTGCCCGCATTCACGCCAGAATCCGCAACCAGTTTCCTAATCTATTCGGCGAAGTGGTGGCGGGGCCTTTTCGAATTGACGACCGGCGCAAGGAGATCACTTACGGGGACCAAGTGCTGGAGCTGTCGCCGACCGAGTACGAGCTGCTGAAGTTTCTGGTCATTAATAACGGGCTGGTGCTTAGTAAATCGATGATTTTGGAGAAGGTATGGGGCTATGACTTCGGGGGAGAAGAAAACATCGTGGAAGTATACATCCGTTCCTTGCGCGACAAGCTGAATGACCGGGAGCACAAGCTGATCCGAACGCTGCGGGGAGCAGGCTACCGAGTGGATTTATCATGAAAACGTTCGGCACAAGGCTGGTCCGCTTGTTTGCGCCGCAATCTTTGCGATACCAGCTGCTCTCCCGTTCGCTGTTTATTTTGGCCGGACTGCTGCTGTTGATCGGTGTGTTTCAATACATCTTTATGCAGCAGTTTTTGTATAAAAACAAAGCGGAAACGATGCAGAGTCAGGTCATTTCTTTACCCCGCGAAGCATGGAATCTATTTGACAAAGACAGGGATAAGGACAATCCGCAGCGCCGTGACCGGCCGATGCTGTTTATTCCGGAGACGACCGTTGCGTTTATCGATACGGATGGCAACTACAACCTGATCTCCCGCCCCCCGGACAGCACAGGGGAAGGGCCGCAGCTATCCTCAGAGGAATATAAGGAGCTGTTAAAGGTTCAACAGGGCAAAAAAATCCCTTATCAGGTGCTGAGAGACAGCAGCGGTGAGGAACAGCTGGTTGCTTTTCAGCCCGCAGGCCCGAGGGGGCGGCCCGTCGGCATGCTTCAGGTGAGCTCGAGTACAGGTCCGCTCAAGGATTTGCTTCTTCGCCAGCTGATGACGTTTGTCGGGCTTTCCTTGGTAGCAATGTTCTTCGGTCTGGTTACGTTCCTGCCGGTGCTGAGGCGAACGCTTGTACCATTGTTCACAATGGTCGATACCGTGGAGCAGATTGATGCAGGCAAATTGAACGAACGGCTTCCCGTCCGTCAGGGGCAGCTGGAGATTGACCGGTTGTCCCTCTCGTTCAACGGCATGCTGGAGCGGCTGGAGGATTCGTTCGAGGCGGAGAAGGAAGCCAAGGAGCAGATGCGGCGGTTTATTGCAGACGCTTCCCACGAGCTGAGAACCCCGTTAACGTCCATTCACGGCTTCCTGGAAATATTGCTGCGCGGCGCGGCGAACCATCCGGACCAGCTGGAAAAAGCTTTAAAGAGCATGTACGGCGAATCCGAGCGGATTAATAAACTGGTGCAGGATTTATTCATGCTTGCCAGGCTGGACCGGACGCCGACCTTTGAGATGAAGGCGGAAAGATTCGACCGCATGCTGCACGACATGGAGCCGCAGCTTCGGCTGCTGGCCGGGAACCGGGAAGTTAACTTTTCCGTCCATCCCGAGCTAAGTTCCGTATGCAATCAGGATAAAATCAAGCAGGTTGTGTTGAACCTGTTTCAAAATGCTATTCAGCATACCGATCCCGCACAGGGCAGGATTGAGGTCGCGCTGGATGAGGATGAACAAGCTGGAATGATCAGGTTATCCGTCAAAGATAACGGACCGGGGATCCCTGAGGAGCATCTAGCCCACTTGTTCGATCGGTTTTACCGGATCGAAACGTCCCGTGCGCGCAAATACGGCGGCGCAGGTCTCGGCTTATCGATAACCAAATCCATCGTGGACATTCATGGAGGAAGCATTCAGGTAAAAAGCCGGGTAGGCGAGGGGAGTGCCTTTATCGTCAGCATGCCTAAGGCTTGAACGAATTTGGTACTTTTTTAAAGAGAGCGCCTGCGCGTTTGTGAGCAAGAGGTGCGTAGGGTAAAGAATATGCATGTCATGAGCGAAGGGGCTCAGGGCAAAGAAGTACCTGCGTTTTCGAATAAGAGCGATACGTGGGGAAAAGAAAGCACCAGAGTGTTCGTGAGAAGCGATACGTAGGGCAAAGAGAGTACCTGCGTGTGCGAGCAAGCGATGTGCAGGGAAAGAAAGCACACCTGCGCGTTTTCGAATAAGAGCGATGCGTGGGGCAAAAGAAAGCGCCTGTGCGTTCGCGAGCAAGCGATGCGTAGAGCCAAGAGGACACCTGCGTGTTCGCAAGCAAGCGATACGACAGAGAAAAAACACCGGCAGTTCGCGAATAACGCGAAGGCCGGTGTTTTTTCGCGTGCCGGAGCGGTGAGGGTAGCCCCGCCACCGCCATGCGATGAGAGCGATTGGTTGAGCAGGGTTACGCTTAGCGTTAAGAACCACGCCGATGGCGGCAACCGCAACCAGGCGTTCAGTGAGAGGCTGCGAGACGGCGAAACGAAAGGATTTCGTTTGAGGCAAGGAGCGTCTGCGCCGCCTATTTTCCGGCGCGCAGCGGCGTGTTGGAGACCGATGCTCCAACACGCACGAATGCCTGGCGTGGCATGGCGACCGTTCGAACTGACGCACCGGATGCAGCCCTTTCGGCGAAGCCGTGCCTAAGGGAAGCTGGGCCCCCTTACGCCATCCTCAATGAGCGGCGCCTGCGGCTGGCGTCCCGGCTGTGGCGCAGGAGCTGGATTAGTAGGCGAGGAGGATCCGCCTTGGTTCGATTCGTAGATGGTCGGCTGGGCCGAGTACGTGTCACGGGAGAT
This sequence comes from Paenibacillus sp. TAB_01, assembly GCF_043945595.1. Taxonomy (NCBI): domain Bacteria; kingdom Bacillati; phylum Bacillota; class Bacilli; order Caryophanales; family Paenibacillaceae; genus Paenibacillus; species Paenibacillus sp. TAB_01. The sequence goes on along the minus strand of NZ_JBIFNP010000002.1, from coordinate 550,657 downwards.
CCGCTCCGTGCCGACGATCTGCCCGTCCTGCTTTTTATATCTGTAAGTCTCCACGATGTAGCCCGGCTTGCCGGTAGTCAGCTTTTTGCTTTTTCCGGCAGGAAGCGTCGGATTCAGCACATATTTGACAGGCGGTGCCAACGTTTCGACCGTTTTCGACTCGATGGTGTAGGTCACATCTGTCGGAGTTTGTCCGAACAGTTTGACTGTGAGCCGGCTCTCATCGGCCGAGGTGCGCAGCAGCAGGTAGTAGGGCGTGCTGTTGCGGAATTTAAAATTAATATAGCCGCTGGCAAAAGTGGCATCCTGCCCGAGCGGGACATAGCTGACCGGCAGCGAGTGGTTGCGCCGTTCGACAATTTCAAGTCCCGCCCGCAGCACGGCGTTATAGAGAGTAGAGGAGACCTGGCAGATCCCTCCGCCGATCCCGGGAACCAGCTTGCCGTTCAGAATAACGGGAGCTTCCTTGAAGCCGAATTTCGCTTCGGTATCGGCAATATATTTGGCGTAATCGAACACCTCGCCGGGAGCGAGCAGCAGATCCTGAATCGAGGCGGCGGTGGAGCAAATGTTATGCACCCGCCCTTCGCTGTTCGCGGGGTAGGTTGTCGTGAACTCGCTGATTTTCCGCTCGATGCCTTGGGCCTTCAACGTCTGCATGGTGACCGCGGCATTCTGCCGGTAGAACGCCAGCGGAACGGTCGCGATCGGCTGCAGGGCTCCCGCCGCATCCGGAGCGGGATCCGCTGCCGCCCCGTCATGTACGGCGGCCAGGGCGCCCAGCGTAGGCCGTACCGCGCGCAGCTGCTCGAGGAGCTTCGGCTCGTCGATGCGCAGCACGCCGGTATCAGGCACGTAGCTGATCGTGTCCTGCGGTCCGACGATCCGCTGCGCGTCGACCGGCTCTTTCGCATAGACGCCGGGGAAGCCCCGCCGCAGCGCGTCATGCAGCTTGGCCGCGTCGAACGCCGGCGCAAGCTCCCACGTCTGGCCGCGCAGCCCGTAGCGGTAAACCGCCCGCTCAAAGGGCGAGCCGACGCTCAGCGGCCGCAGCTTCGCCTCCACCTCTGCGAGCGGGAGGCTGAGACCGAGCTGCTCCAGCGTCCAGTCGGCCGGCGCAAGCGGCAGCTCGTCCTGCTTGCTGACGACGCGCACAACCTGGCCGAGCAGCCGCTGCCGCTGCTCAGCCAGCTGCTGTTCGAAGGCACCGATGGTGATTGCGCCGATCGGCCAGCCGTCGACAGTCAATCCGGCCGGTAGCGTCCGCTGCATGCCGTACCATGCAACAGTGCCGCAGGCTGAGGCAGCGGCCAGCAGCAAGCCTGCCAGCAGGCGCAGGAATATAACAGAATGACGAGCCATCTCATCCGTCTCCTTTTGACGCTTGTTAACAAATCATTCAAATTTTCATGACAAGCCCTGCCTGTACCTTATATGTATATGCCGCTTCAGACAGAACTTTCCTCGAAAGGAGCGGGGCTCTTTCAACAAATTGTGAAGGAAAAATGTGAAAAAAGTGTTGAATTTCTTTTAGAAGTAAAGGATTTTACCTGTTTATGTCGAACTTATATGAGCTACAGAAAATTCAGGATGTGATAATGTGATTGAAATGCATGACGTATGGAAGACGTACCCTAACGGGGGTCACGCACTCAGAGGCATCAGCGTTAAAGTCGACCGTAACGAATTCTTATATGTCGTAGGGCCTTCAGGCGCAGGAAAATCGACATTCATGAAATTGATTTATAGAGAAGAAAGACCGACCAAAGGCAGTATTTTTGTCAACGGGTTTAATCTGGAGAAGCTCAAGCAGCGCAAGATTCCGTATGTGCGCCGCAACATCGGAGTTATTTTCCAGGATTTTCGCCTGCTTCCCAAGCTTACCGTAGCAGAGAATGTCGCATTCGCGATGGAAGTTATCGAAGCGCCGAAGAAGCTGATCCGCAAGCGGGTACAGGAAGTGCTGGAGCTCGTCCATTTACGGGATAAGGCCGGCTCTCTGCCGACACAGCTGTCCGGAGGCGAGCAGCAGCGCGTAGCTATTGCGCGTGCAATTGTGAACAACCCGTCCGTCATTATTGCGGACGAGCCTACGGGTAACCTTGACCCCGAAACGTCCTGGGGTATTATGAAGCTGATGGAGGAGATCAACTTCCGGGGGACGACCATCATCATGGCGACACACAATAAAGAAATTGTAAACACAATGCGAAAAAGGGTGCTGGCGATAGAAAACGGCCAGATTGCGCGGGACGAAGCAAGGGGTGAATACGGCTATGAGGATTAGCACAGGGCTGCGCCACCTGCGGGAGGGCGGCAAAAATGTTATCCGCAACGGCTGGATGTCATTCGCCTCGGTGAGCTCGATCGCCATCTCGCTGTTTATTCTCGGCATCTTTCTTTTGCTTACATTAAATGTTAACTACTTGGCGCAGCAGATCGAGCAGCAGGTAGAGATCAAGGTCTATTTGGATGTGAATGTACCGAAGGAACAGATCGCTCCGCTGCAAAATGAAATCGCCGCGCTGCCGCAGGTGGATAAAGTCACTTTTGTTTCGAAGGACGAAGGGCTTAGTTATTTGCGGGACAAGCTGGGCGAGAACGGAAAGTCGCTGACGGAGGGCTATGAGGGCGAGAACAATCCGCTGAACGATTCGTTTACCGTAGAGGTGACCGAGCCGAGAGAAGTGGCAGCCGTTGCGCAGAAGATCAATGCGATCAACACGGATAAGCCGGCGAAGCCGATTTATCGGGTCAGCTATGGACAGGGAACGGTGGAAACGATGTTCAAGGTGACGCAAATCGTCCGCTATATCGGTCTGATACTGGTCGCGGGGCTTGCTCTGACGGCGATGTTCCTCATTGCTAATACGATCAAGCTGACGATTGTCGCACGACGCAGAGAGATCGCCATCATGAAGCTGGTCGGGGCGACGAATTCGTTTATCCGCTGGCCGTTTTTTATAGAAGGTATGCTGCTTGGGGTGACGGGCTCGGTGATTCCCGTCGCGCTGCTGCTGTATGGGTACTATGAGCTGATGAGCTTTACGCAGACGGATCTCAGCATGCTGATGATCAAGCTTCTGCCGTTTCATCAAATTTCGATGACCGTATCGGGCTTGCTGCTGGGCATCGGCATCATGATAGGGATTTGGGGAAGCATGCTGTCCGTCCGCAAGTTTTTGCGTGTTTAGCCGCCAGTTTAGGATGGTAATATCCGTAAGGGGAGGAAACGAAGGTTGAAGAAGACTTTTCTGTCTCTCGTCGTCACTACAGGATTGATAGGTACACTGGTAACACCGCAGCTGACCTATGCGGTCTCCGGATCGCAGAAGATTGAGCAGCAGTTGAACGATCTGAAGAAAAAAATGGGCGATTCGCAGCAAAAAGCGAACAGTGCTCAAAATGAAATCAATAAAGTGCAAAAAGATAAGCAGCAGGCTGAAGCCGAATTGAAAGTGCTTCAAAAGCAGATTGAAGAATCCAACCTGAAGCTGAACGGTTTGAACGATCAAATTTATACAACGAAAGCGGACTTGAAGGAAATCGGGCAGCAGATCGATGAGGTGGAAGCTCAAATTGAAGCCCGCGACGAATTGCTGAAATCCCGCCTTCGGCTTATGTATATGAACGGAACGGTCTCGTATACGGACGTTCTGATGAATTCTACCAGCTTCGGCGACTTTTTGGACCGCCTGTATGCGCTGAAATCGATTGCCGATCAGGATAAGCGCATTTTGGAGGATAATCAGAGAGACCGTACCTCCAAGCTGGAGAAGGAAACGCAATCGAAGAGCAAGCTGGACCAGCTGAGCGGTCTGTATGAACAGCAATCCGTGGCCAATGCCGATCTGCAGCAAAAAGATAAAGAAAAGCACGTGCTCATAGCGAGCCTGGATCAGAAGCAGCAGGAGCAGGAGAAAATTTCCGATGACGAGGAAGCGAAAATGATCGCTTTCGCCAAGCAGCAGTCCTCGCTTATGGCGGCCAAGCGCAAGGCGGAAGCCGACGAGGCGGCGGCCCGTGCCGCTGCTTCGAAGAGCAAGTCGGGCAGCGCAAGCAGCAGCGGTCCGCTGATTACGCCGTCTTTATCCGGCGGCAAATTCGGCTATCCGCTTCCGAGAGTCGCTCCGATGTCCTCCGACTACGGCTATCGCTCCGACCCGTTTACCGGCGTGAAGACGCTGCATAAAGGGATCGATCTGGCCATGCCGAACGGTACCGATATTTTGGCTGCCGGCGATGGCGTAGTTATTGTCGCCTCTTGGTGGAGCGGCTACGGAAATACCGTTATCATCGACCATGGCGGCGGCTATTGGACGCTGTATGGGCATATCCGCAACGGCGGTACGGTTGTTGAGAAGGGCGATACCGTCAAAAGAGGGCAGAAAGTTGCTGAAGTCGGCTCTACAGGGGAATCAACGGGCAACCATCTGCACTTTGAGGTGCGTATCAATTCGGAACCGGTCGATCCGAAACCATACTTGCGCTAACCGCTGTTAATAATTTCTAATAGCTTGTCATATAATACAAATGGGCGTTGACCTCATAGGGACGAGTGGATAAAGGCGGTGTGGAAGAAGCAATGACATTTAAAGGTCGTACGGTTTTGGCATTTATTTTGTTGGCTATGTTCGCCAGCAGCATCATGACGCTTACGATTGTGAACCCGTCCATTTTTGCGGTGGCGGGCAAGGAAGGCGCGGCGGCTGCGAAATCGGGCTTGACCACGAAGGATTTAGACAAGATCTCAACGACGTACTCGCTGATCGAGGGCAAGTTCCTGTCCGATGTGGACAAGGAGAAGGTCGTGAACGGAGCGATCAACGGCATGCTGTCTACGCTGGATGACCCGTTCACGGTGTACATGGACCAGAATGAGGCGAAGCAGTTTGATGAGAGCATCACGTCCTCATTCCAGGGAATCGGAGCTGAGGTTTCCTCCGACGACGGCAAGGTGACGATCGTGGCGCCGATCAAGGGCTCCCCGGCCGAGAAGGCGGGGCTGCATGCGAAGGACGTCATCGTATCGGTCAATGGCGAGAAGCTGGACGGGCTGACGCTCAATCAGGCGATCATGAAAATCCGCGGACCGAAAGGAACGCAAGCCAAGCTGGAAATCGTCAGACCGGGCACGCAGGACCCGATTCAGATGATCGTCGTACGCGACGACATTGATGTCGAGACCGTCTATGCGGAAATGATGTCCGGCAACATCGGCAAAATCGAAATCCGTCAGTTCTCAAGCAATACCGCCAAGCGGTTCAAGGAAGAGCTGGCCAACCTGGAAGCCAAAGGCATGAAGGGCTTGATTATCGATGTGCGCAACGATCCGGGCGGCCTGCTGTCCGCCGTGGTAGAGATTGCCGAGCCGTTCGTGCAGAAGGGCAAGCCGATCGTGAAAATCGAGAACCGCAAGGGCGAGATTGAAGCGACGAACTCCCAAGGCACCGGCAAAAATTACCCTGTCACCGTGCTGATCAACAAAGGCAGCGCCAGCGCATCGGAAATTTTGGCGGGAGCTCTCCATGATTCGGCGGGAAGCAAGCTGGTCGGTGAAACGAGCTACGGCAAGGGCACCGTGCAGGTCACCTTCGAGAAGGAAATGGGTGACGGCAGCAACATTAAAATGACTGTGTATAAATGGCTGACGCCGAACGGCACCTGGATTCATAAGAAAGGGATCGAGGCAGACGTTCCGGTGGAGCAGCCGGCTTATTTCAAAGTCGCTCCGCTGACCAAGAAGGGGACGCTGAAGCCGGACTCGAACTCCGAGGACGTGAAGAACCTGCAGATTATGCTCGCAGGCCTGGGTCTGAGCCCCGATCGGACGGACGGCTACTTTAGCGAAAAGACAGCGCTGGCCGTCAAGGCCTTCCAGCGGACGCAGAGCCTTCCGATGACCGGCGAGGTGGACGTGGAGACAGCGAACCGTCTGGAGAAAGCGATCCTGACCGAGATCAAGGATCCGAAAAATGATTTGCAACTGAAAGCGGCTGTGCAGCAAGTTCAAGCACAGCTTTCGAAATAAGGCTGCGTTTCCGAAGGCGTCGCCTGCCTTTTACTGGAAAGTTGGGGGTTTGGAAGGAAATCGCAGGCAGTACGTCGAAAAGATTAGAAAGGCTGGCTTTGTCCGGCTTTTCTAATCTTTTTTTGCAGTCAGCGTTAAAATTGTGTGTACAGCCGTAAAATCCCGGAAGGAGCGGTCCGATGACCTTGTTTATGGATGTTGCGCAAAAAGGGCTCCAAGCCCTGCTTCAACTCCTCTCGCATCCGTTTTACTACATAGGTATTTTATTTATTGTGCTGCAGTACCGCAGACAAATTTTATTTGAACGCAAGCTGTTTCATACCAAGCTTCATTCGCTGCTGTCCGAAACGTGGCGCACGGTCCTGTGGGGCTGGATCGGAGGAATCGCGGCTTCCGTCCTGATGGCCGTTGTCGGAGCGACAATTCAGGCAGAGGCGATTATTCTGCTCTGGATCGTATCGCTGGCGCTGATTCTGTTCCGCGTCCGATTCTTCTGCTGGGCGTATGCTATCGGTCTCTTGGGAGCGGCCCAAGCCGTGCTGGGCTGGTTCCCGCAGTGGAGCGCTGGCGCCAGCGGCGTGGGGGCATGGTTCGCCGACGCGCTGCGCGGCCTGAACATGCCGGCGCTGCTTGCGCTCGTCGCCGGTCCTCCACCTGGTGGAGGCGCTGTTCGTCCGCCAGCAGGGGGCGCGAATCGCGACGCCGATGTTTTACGAGAGCAAGCGCGGCAAAATCGTCGGCGGCTATCACCTGCAAGGATTTTGGCCGTTGACGCTGTTTCTGCTCGTCCCTATGCAGGGAGCGGCCGGTTCGCCGCTGCCCTGGACGCCGCTGCTCGGCGGGGATCTCTGGAGCGGAGGCTGGACGATCGTGGGCTTCCCGGTCATGATCGGCTTCGCCGAGATCACGCCGGTCCCGGCTGCCGAAGGAGAAGGCGCGCATGAGCGCCAAGCTGCTGGCTGTATATGCCGCAGCCGTGCTGCTGCTGGCCATTCTCGCCAAGCTGGTCCCTGTGCTGATGATATTGTCTTCGCTCTTGTGCATTGTGCTGCACGAGGGTCTGCTGGTGTACAGCCGATGGGATGAGGCGAAGCGAAGCCCTGCGTTCGTCCATGATAAGCGAGGCTTGAAGATACTGGCGGTGCTGCGGAACAGCGCAGCCGCAGGGCTGAAGCTGGAAGCCGGTGAAATCATTCACAAGGTGAATGGCGTGCCGGTGCACACGAAGCGTGAGCTTCATCAGGCGATGCAGCTGAACTCCGCCTTCTGCAAGCTGGAGGTGCTGAACTTGGCGGGAGAGAGCAAATTCGTGAAGCATGCGCTGTTCTCCGACGAGCATCACCAGCTCGGCATTCTGCTGGCTCCCGATCAGGAGGCCATGTATTATGCCGAGGAACGCCAGACGCATCTCTTTGCATACTTGAGCCGCAAGTTGGTCGGCGTACTTACCAAACCTTCATCTACAGGCACGAAGCCGATGTAAGAAGGCTGGCAACTGAGCAGCTGTCTATAAGAAAGAGCCTGCTGTTCTGCAATTGTGCTGCCTACAATCTAAAAAAAGCTGTGCTGACGCATTCGAATTCGAGCGCGTCTGCACAGCTTTTGCCGTTTTAACTGGGTTCCCGCAGCACAACGATTTCGACGCGGCGGTTTTTGGCCCGGTTTTCGGCGCTGTTATTGTCTGCGACAGGGCGGGTATCCGCATAGCCGGTAGAGATGAACTTTTTCGGATCGAGCCCTTCCTTGTTAATAAAGTAACGAAGCACCGACAAGGAGCGCTCATTGGATAAGCCCCAATTGTCCCGGTAAATCGAACCGGTAGCCAGCGGCAGGTTATCGGTGTGGCCCTCGATGCTGATCGTCGTGTTCAATGTCGGGATTAAGCTGGCGAGCTGATCGAGAATGGGGTAGGCATCCTTCTTCAGATCGGCTTTGCCGAGATCGAACAGGAACAGGTCGTTTAATGTGACGGCCACACCCCGCGGCGTATTGGCTGCCGCAACCTGCGCCTGCAGGTTATTTTGCTCAATATAGGTTTGGACCTTCTTCAGCAAGTCTTCCAGCTGCTTCTCGCGCTGTTCCTTTTCTTCCTTTTCTTCCTTCTCTTTCTTGTCCTTCTCGTCGTCCTGGGTCTTTTCCCCGTCTAGGGCTTTTGCCGTACTTACGCGGCCCAGCACGCCTTCGCCCATGGGAAGCACGGACTCGGATTGTTTAAACTCGAAGCTGAGCGCCTGCGCCAAAACCTGGTATTTTTCATTATCGATTTTGCTCATCGCGTACATAATAACGAAAAAAATAAGCAGCAGCGTGATCAAATCGGCATAGGTAATTAACCAGCGTTCATGATTCTCGTGATTGCCGTGATTTTTAGACTTCCTCGCCACCGTTATCACCTTCGCTTTCCGCTTTCTTATGGTCCTGATGCACGAAGGAATTCAGTTTCTTTTTGATCAGCTGCGGATTTTCGCCCGCCTGCAGCGCCAGGATGCCTTCGAGCATCAGTTCCATCTCGGAAATTTGCTCTTTGCTGCGAATTTTGATTTTTTGCGCGATAGGCAGGTAGACGACGTTGGCCGAGGATACCCCGTACAGCGTAGCTGTAAAGGCTACGGCGATAGCCGGTCCCAAGGTGCTTGGATCGGACAGGTTCCCGAGAACGTGGATCAAGCCCATAACCGTACCGATGATCCCCATGGAAGGGGCAAAGCCGCCGGCGGCTTCGAAAATTTTGGCCCAGCCTTCATGATGGTGCTCCAGCGCATCCATCTCCAGCTCCAGAATTTGCCGGGTGAGCTCGGGATCGGTTCCGTCAACGACCATCATCAAACCGTCGCGCAGGAAGTTGTTCGGATGCTCCTGAGCCCGCTGCTCCAAGGCAAGCACGCCTTCTCTTCTAGCGATGCTGGCCATATCCACCAGCTCGTCAATCGTCGAACGCGGATCGCGCTTTGTTTCGGTGAACGCCATTTTGAGCGCTTTGCCGATTTCTTTCAGGCGGGACATAGGGAAGCTGATCGCAATGGCGCCGATCGTGCCTCCGAATATAATCAGCATCGCACTCGGGACGATCAGGGCGCTGATATGGCCGCCATCCCACATATAACCGCCTATCAAGGCCCCCAAGCCTATTACGAGACCGATAATCGTTGTTAAATCCACCTTCGTACCACCCCTACAATGAGTAAAATAATGACGCCGACGCGTCTATGCCTTCATGCCGATTCTTGCAAATCAGGCGCTGTGGAAGCGATATCCGTTTGCAACAAAAGGTGAAAAAAGGTATAATAAATGGGAACAAATATTCCTATAGAGGAAAAAGTCGAACGGAGTCAACCTGCGTCGATACGCGCATAGTATTTATCGGACATTTGAGTGTAAAAGTTTATAGAAGATGATCTTTTTCAATAGGCGGGTGATGAAATGAACGAAGTACCGATGAGTTATAAACCGTTCGAGCTGGTCTCGGACTTCGCTCCTCAGGGGGATCAGCCCCAGGCTATCGAGCAGCTTGTCGCTTCGATTCAGACGGGGCAGAGGTATCAAACGCTGCTTGGCGCAACGGGCACGGGTAAAACCTTTACGGCGGCTCAGGTCATAGCGAGACTGAACCGGCCGACGCTGCTCATAGCTCACAACAAGACGCTGGCGGCGCAGCTGTGTGCCGAGCTGAAGGAGTTTTTCCCGAACAATGCGGTCGAATATTTCGTCAGTTATTACGATTATTACCAGCCGGAGGCCTACATCCCGTCTTCGGATACGTTTATTGAAAAGGATTCGAGCATCAATGAAGAGATCGACAAGCTGCGCCACTCGGCGACGAGCTCGCTGTTCGAACGCCGCGACGTTATTATCGTGGCCAGCGTCTCGTGCATTTACGGCTTGGGTTCGCCGATCGAATACGGCAACCTGGTCTTGTCGCTGCGCGTCGGGATGGAGAAATCGCGCAACGACATTTTGCACCGGCTGATCGATATCCAGTATCAGCGCAACGATATGAATTTCGTCCGCGGCACGTTCCGCGTGCGCGGCGATGTAATAGAGATTTTCCCGGCTTCCCACGGGGAGCAGGCGGTCCGCGTCGAGCTGTTCGGCGACGAGATCGAGCGCATCACGGAGATTGATGTGCTGACCGGCGAAATTTTGGGCGAGCGGGAGCATATCGCTATTTTCCCGGCCTCTCACTTCGTCACCCATGAGGATACGATGAAACGGGCGCTTGTGAACATTGAGCGCGAGCTGGAGGAGCGCCTGGCCGAGCTGCGGGAAGAAGGCAAGCTGCTGGAGGCTCAGCGGCTGGAGCAGCGGACCCGTTATGACATTGAGATGATGCAGGAGATGGGCTTCTGCTCCGGCATCGAGAACTATTCCGGACCGCTGACGTTCCGCGAGCGCGGGGCTACGCCTTACACGCTGTTCGATTATTTCCCGGACGATATGCTGCTGATGGTGGACGAATCCCATGTGACGCTGCCGCAGATCCGGGGGATGTACAATGGGGACCGGGCGCGGAAGGAAGTGCTGGTTAACCACGGCTTCCGGCTACCGTCCGCGATGGATAACCGTCCGCTGCGCTTCGAGGAGTTCGAGGCGAAGGTGAATCAGGCGGTATTTATCTCGGCGACGCCGGGGCCGTTCGAGCTGGAGCATTGCCCGGTGATGGTCGAGCAGATCATTCGTCCGACCGGTTTGATCGATCCGATTATCGAGGTCAGACCGACCAAAGGGCAGATCGACGACCTGCTGGGCGAGATCCATGACCGCATCCGTAAGGATGAGCGGGTGCTGGTGACGACGCTGACCAAGAAGATGGCCGAGGATTTGACCGATTACTTGAAAGAGGTCGGGATCAAGGTCCGGTATTTGCACTCCGATATTAAGACCTTGGAGCGGATGGCGATCTTGCGCGAGCTGAGGCTGGGCGTGTTTCATGTGCTTATCGGGATCAACCTGCTGAGGGAAGGTCTCGACTTGCCGGAAGTATCGCTGGTTTCGATTCTCGATGCGGATAAGGAAGGCTTCCTGCGCGCCGAGCGCTCGCTGATTCAAACGATCGGCCGGGCCGCGCGGAACGCGAACGGGCGGGTCATCATGTACGGTGATAAAATTACCGACTCGATGGACAAAGCGATCCGGGAGACGAACCGCCGCCGCGAAATCCAGCTTGCTTATAACGAGAAGCATGGGATCACGCCACAGACGATCCAGAAGAAGGTTCGCGATGTAATCGAGGCGGTGAAGGTAGCCGAATCGAAGGCGGATTATTTGACCGATGTGAAGGAAGTGAAGATGTCGAAGAAGGACCGGATGTCCCTCATCGAACGTTTAGAACAAGAAATGAAGGAGGCGGCGAAAAATCTGCAGTTCGAGCGGGCGGCGGAGCTGCGCGATGCCGTGCTGGAGTTAAAAGCCGACCTTTAATGGATATACTGAATCATAATGTGCAAACATCCGCGGCTTGCTTCTCTTGCGAAGTATGACAACCCCGCGGATGTTCATATACAAAGGAACGGGAGCGGTACCGATCAGCAATTAGGTAACCTGGGAGAGCCGATGGACCGTTTTATTATGGAGGATGGTGGAAAGCAAGTGGCAAGAGACAATATTGTTATCAAGGGCGCGAGAGCGCACAATTTGAAAAATATCGATGTGACGATCCCGCGCGACCGTTTCGTCGTACTGACGGGCCTCAGCGGCTCGGGGAAGTCCTCGCTCGCGTTTGATACGATTTATGCGGAAGGCCAGAGAAGGTACGTCGAATCGCTGTCCGCTTACGCGCGCCAGTTTCTGGGGCAAATGGACAAGCCGGATGTCGATTCCATTGAGGGGCTGTCCCCGGCGATCTCCATCGACCAGAAGACGACCAGCCGGAACCCGCGTTCGACGGTAGGTACCGTGACGGAGATTTACGATTATTTGCGTTTGTTGTTTGCGAGGATTGGGCGCCCTCATTGTCCCGATCATAAGATTGAAATCACATCCCAGACCGTGGAGCAAATGGTCGACCGGATTATGGAATACCCGGAGCGGACGAGACTGCAAATTATGGGTCCGGTCATTTCTGGACGCAAGGGCGAGCATTCCAAGCTGCTGGCCGATATTCAGAAGCAGGGGTTCGTTCGCGTTCGCGTGAATGGCGAAGTAAGAGATATTTCGGATACCATCGAGCTAGACAAGAACAAGAAGCACAGCATCGAAGTCGTCGTCGACCGGATCGTCATTAAGCCGGATGTGCAGTCCCGGTTGGCGGACTCGCTTGAAACGGCATTAAAGCTCGGCAACGGGCGCGTTATCGTGGACGTGATGGAGAAGGAAGAGCTGCTGTTCAGCCAAAACCTGGCCTGCCCGGAGTGCGGCTTCAGCATTGAGGAGCTGGCTCCGAGAATGTTTTCCTTTAACAGCCCTTTCGGGGCTTGTCCGGAATGCGACGGCTTGGGCAGTAAAATGATTGTCGATCCCGACCTGCTCGTTCCCGACACGAAGCTGTCGATCGAGGAAGGGGCCTTTGAAGCTTGGGCGGGAAGCACGTCGAATTACTACCCGCAGTTTCTCGCTGCGGTGTGCGAGCACTACGGCATTCCGCGGAACGTGCCGGTTTCCGAGCTGACGGCCGACCAGATGAAAAAGCTGCTCTACGGTACCGGCGGCGAGAAGGTGCGGTTCCGCTATGAGAACGATATGGGTCACCGGAAGGAAGCGCTGGTTGCTTTTGAAGGGATCATTCATAATCTGGAGCGCCGGTACCGCGATACGTTCTCTGAAGGGATTCGGGAGCATATCGAAACGTATATGAGCTCCAAGCCGTGCAGCAAGTGCAAGGGGCAGCGCTTGAAGCCGGAAACCTTGGCGGTGACGATTAACGGCAAAAATATTGCGCATGTGACCTCGCTGTCCATTGGCGATTCGCAGGCATGGTTTGAATCGCTGGAGCTCAATGATCGGGAAACGCAGATCGCTCATCTGATTTTGAAAGAGATCAAGGCGCGGCTGGGGTTCCTTGTCAACGTAGGCCTGGATTATTTGACGATGCACCGGGCTGCAGGCACGCTCTCCGGCGGAGAGGCGCAGCGTATCCGCCTTGCAACCCAAATCGGCTCAAGCCTGATGGGCGTCCTTTATATTCTCGACGAGCCGAGTATCGGTCTGCACCAGCGGGATAACGACCGCTTGATTCAGACGCTGGAGCACATGCGCGACCTGGGCAATACGCTTATCGTCGTAGAGCATGACGAAGACACTATGCTGGCGGCCGATTACATTATCGACATCGGGCCGGGGGCCGGTATTCACGGCGGCAAGGTCGTCTCTCAGGGGACGCCGAAGGAAATTATGGAGTGACCCGGAATCGTTGACGGGGCAATATTTGAGCGGCAGGAAGTTCATCCCCGTTCCGCCGGAGCGCCGGAAGCCGAACGGCAAATGGCTAGAGATTAAGGGAGCCAAAGAAAACAACCTGCGCAATGTCAGTGTGAAAATTCCATTAGGCGTATTTTCATGTGTAACGGGCGTCTCGGGATCCGGCAAAAGTACGCTGATCAATGAAATCTTGTACAAGACATTGGCCAAGGAGCTGAACGGAGCCAAGGTGCGTCCGGGCGAATACCGCGATTTTGTCGGACTGGATCTTGTCGACAAAGTCATTGATATCGACCAGTCCCCGATCGGGCGGACGCCGCGATCCAATCCGGCCACTTACACCGGTGTATTCGACGATATCCGAGACTTGTACTCCAACACGAATGAAGCGAAGGTCCGCGGCTACAAGAAGGGCCGGTTCAGCTTTAACGTGAAGGGCGGCCGGTGCGAGGCCTGCCGTGGAGACGGGATTATTAAGATTGAGATGCACTTTCTTCCGGATGTGTATGTGCCGTGCGAGGTGTGCAAGGGCAAGCGGTATAACCGTGAAACATTGGAAGTTCACTATAAGGGAAAAAGCATCTCCGAGGTGCTCGGTATGACGATTGAGGATGCGTGCGAGTTTTTCAAAAACATTCCGCGCATTCACCGGAAGCTGCAGACCCTGCTGGACGTCGGCTTGGGCTATATGGATTTAGGCCAGCCCGCGACGACGCTCTCAGGCGGAGAAGCGCAGCGCGTGAAGCTGGCTGCCGAGCTGTATCGCCGGAGCACCGGCAAAACGATCTATATTCTCGATGAGCCGACAACCGGTCTGCACATCCACGATATTGACCGGTTGTTGAAGGTGCTGCACCGGCTGGTGGAGAACGGAGACAGCGTGCTTGTTATCGAGCACAATCTGGACGTGATCAAAACAGCGGATTATCTCATCGACCTTGGGCCGGAGGGCGGCAGCAAGGGCGGTACGATTATAGCTACAGGGACGCCGGAGGATGTGGTAAAGGTAGAGGGCTCGTACACCGGCCGTTACCTGAAGCCGATCTTGGAGAGAGACACCGTCCGATCCAAGGATTATGCGAAACGGCTGGAGCAGATGGAGCAAAGCGTTATTTAACGAATGGCGGCCGGGCGGGATGCCGCCTATGGTGCAACAATAGCAAGCCCTGCTCCGCCGGTTGACGGGGAGCAGGGTTCTTTTGCCGGATCGCGCGTGTTGAATGACTGCTCTCGCTTCTTGCTAACCGGCCGATCACGCTGACGCGGAAGGATGTCTAGCATTGAAATTCTGGGACGGGAGTTATAAATTTTTGAAGAGATGGACAATTTATAGTTACGTGGAAGGTTTGCGAAACAGCTGTTCGACCGATAAGAAACCGTTCAGCCGACATGGATAACCGTTGCACGCTTGATTATAATTATCGGGAGGATTCCTTCTATTCGAAGTAGAACTATAAGGTAATCGATCCCTCCTATGCATATTCACGGCAAAAGTTGACAAACTTGTTACACTTGGGCTTTACAGCTTGAAGTTCACAGCTACTCAGGATAAGATAGAAGTTAAGCATTTTTGTATAATAAAGGAGGTCTCTCGATGTTTTTGGCGGCTGAGGCAGCACAAGCAACGAGTAATTTTGACGGTTTTGACATATTTGTTATTTTGTTTACGATTGTCATTGCGATCGGTGTCGTCCGTTTGTTGGCAGCAGCGAAGAAGAATCCTTTTGCTATCGGCTTCGGATTGGTGAGCTTGATCGTATTTCTGATCATGGATGTCGTCATGGTCATGCACTGGGTGGATAAAATATAAACAGGATCGGATTTCCTGTTGAATCGGCAAAAAACCCTTAAACCTGTTGGTTTAAGGGTTTTTTCTATGGCCGGGCCGGGGAGGGATTACACCCACCACATCTCGCCAAGCGGTTCCTTGATCAAAACCTGCTGCAGGTTTTGAACGGCTTTCGTGAAGCCTTCGTCGATCGACATCAGGCCGTCCTCATGCTCGATGCTGACGACATAGTCATAGCCGACCAGACGCAGTGCGCTGATGATGTCGGCCCAAGTCTTCAGATCGTGGCCGAAGCCCACGGTACGGAACTGCCAAGCACGGTCCAGCATCGCCGTGTACGGCTGCATGTCGGTCAAGCCGTGTTTGTTGACGTTCACTGGGTCGATCGTCGTGTCCTTGGCATGGAAGTGATGAATGGCACCGGCACGGCCAAGCACTTGTACGGCTTGAACCGGATCGATGCCCTGCCACCACATATGGCTAGGATCAAGGTTGGCGCCAATCACTTCGCCGGCTGCTTCACGCAGACGCAGCAGGGTCGCCGGAGTATGTACGGAGAAGCCGCCGTGGAGCTCGAGGCCGATTTTTACATTGCGGTCGGAAGCGAATTTACCGGTTTCAGTCCAGTAAGGAATAACTTTATTAGACCACTGCCAGTCCAGAATTTCTTGATAATCGGGCGGCCAAGGGGCTACCGGCCAATTCGGATATTTGGCATCCTCATGGTCGCCAGGGCAGCCGGAGAAGGTATTCACAACAGGAACCTCCAGCTTTTCAGCCAGCTCGATGGTTTTAAGAATAATGTCTTGATGTTCCTTTGAAATCGCTTTTTGTGGATGCAGAGGGTTGGCATGGCAGCTCAGTGCGCTGATAATCAGACCGCGGGATTCTACGGCTTTCTTGAACGCTTTCAGCTTGCTGTCGTCAGCCAGAAGCACCTCCGGATTGCAGTGAGCATTCCCCGGATAGCCGCCTGTTCCAAGCTCTACGGCATCCAAACCTTTGGATGCGATGTAATCCAATGCTTCTTCGAAAGGCTTTTGTCCGAATAATACAGAAAATACGCCTAACTTCATACGACACCTCCGAAAAATGTAGAAAATGTACGCGTGTACGTAAACGCGACTCCACCAAATTATATCATTGTTTTGGGACAACTCAAAGTGCAAGATGAGGACAGGACAAGGATGCGGCGCAAATATTGAAAAAATTTGGGCTTCGACAGTCCCTCTCGACATCGTTCCCATTTCTTTGCAGGACAAAAGAGATACACTAAAGACAGTGCCGCGAAAAAAAATAGAAAGCGAGGGAACGATTCCATTTGCCGGGATTCAAGCGTCGGTAACGTGCGGAAGGTACCTACTTTTTGAAGAGAGGGCGGATCAAATATGTATAGCAAAGATACTCAAATTGTTGAAACCACTACAGGAAAATGGCTTCGTTTCCCCAATCACTTTAAAAAGTCCACATGCTTGGTCGAATTGTCCAATCAAATTTCGCTCAATATCGATAGTAAATCGGGCAGTGTCTTTGTCCATAAGAAGGACGACAACCAGGTGTATCAACCCGTCGGCGAATTGTTCATCTCAGCAAGCAACAACCAAATTCAATGCACGGCCGTTCAAGGCTGGATGCAGGAGCGGGTCGGCAACGTCATCCGAGGCCCGGTTCAGTCGTTGGGGGAAGGGGAAGCGGTAAAAGAATTGGATAAGGGGGAATCAGCGTGAGAATTTGCTTTAACGATAAGGAGATCCCGGTAACTTTTATTTCAAGTGATCATAAATTGATCCCACAGCTGATTCAAACGCTGCGTGCCTCGCAAGGAAGCATGGAACCGGGTGGCGGTTTTGACATACAGGCCTTGGAACGGATCGAGATTGTCGGAATGGAAGCTCATTTATACTCATCGACTCAAGCCACAAAGTGTCTAGCTTTATACGCTTAATTTTTAGGAGCAAGCAAGTTGGCTTTGGAACATAACGATGGTACCTGGGACCGGGAAAGCAGCCTTTCAGGCTTACGCAGCAGCGTAAGGCTCCCAAGTATTGCGAAGCTTATAGAGCCGCTCTAGCCTACCTTCAAGCATTCTGCGTAAGCAGGATGACAGAAGCTCAGGCTCAGAGCGGTCTGCGTTTATGCGCAGTTGGTGCGTTAGATGCACCATAGGGAAATGGGTATACCGTCATCTCGTCTCGCATAATGACCGTGTCC
Source organism: Paenibacillus sp. TAB_01 (assembly GCF_043945595.1). Lineage (NCBI taxonomy): Bacteria > Bacillati > Bacillota > Bacilli > Caryophanales > Paenibacillaceae > Paenibacillus > Paenibacillus sp. TAB_01. The sequence goes on along the minus strand of NZ_JBIFNP010000002.1, from coordinate 533,273 downwards.
CTGCGATATGGGCTTGTGAAGACGGCCGGTTTCTTATTAGTCTGGCTTTGCACTAAAAAAAGAGAGTCTTTCCTCCCTGACGGAAGAAAGACTCTTTTGGCGATCAAGCCCATGGCCAGTGAAACAGGCCGCGGTAAATTTTAAATACGGTCTCTTCACTGCCGCTGTATACGATGACAGAGAAAGTAACGATGGCTTGGGTCAGCAGACAACGGCTGAAGAAGTAAGCGCGGGATACCTTTTTCTTATTGACGGTCGATTTGCCGAGCAAATTCTCCAGCGCCATGACGATCCCATGGTATAGGCCGTACAGAAAGTAAAGCCAGCTGAAGCCGTGCCATAGGCCGATCAGCACCATGATGAGCACGGACAAGCCCGCCGCGGTCCAGCGGCTTGGCGCCTGTCTGGAGAAGAACATAAAGATATGCTCTCGAAACCAATCCCCTAAGGTAGCGTGCCAATTGCGCCAAAACTGAGTTAACGTAGGCGATTGGAACGGCTTTTTGAAGTTCTCCGGCATATTGTAGCCCATCAGCCTTCCGAAGCCGATGGCAATGTCGGAATAACCGGAGAAGTCGAAGAAGATCAGCGCATAGAACCAGATCATCAGGAAGAGCGACTGGTGCGTATGAAGCTCCTGAGCCTGCATATGGTTGAACAGATCCTGCATCCAGGTGACCAGCACGATCTTCTTGAACATCCCCTTAATAATCCGCTTGACGCTATCCTCAACTTGAGCGGCATTGAGCCGGTACGGCTGCCGCGTATCCGCCATAAAATCTTTGAACTTCAGAATCGGCCCCGACGTGAAGGTAGGTACGAACAAAATAAAATTGGCATAATCGATAGCCTTGGCCTGGGCATCCCTGCCAAAGAAATAGGCGAAATAGTATGCATCGATAACCTTAAGCACGTTATAGATGAGTCCGAGCAGGATGACCGTATCGAACAAGGGATTTTCGAGTATGTTCATTCCGAATAAACGAAGGCAGGAGACGGCCGCGACGTTCAGCACGATCGAAGTAATAAACCAGCCCAGACGCCATTTGGTGACACGGCGAAGAAACAGAAATCCGATATAGTTGACCAGCGTATAGATAAGATAAAAGACAAACAGCTTCTTGCTGAACACCAGCAGGAAACAGAGGTTGAACGCCAGCAGCAGCACCCGCTTGTTGTGCGGCCACCACCGGGTCAAAGCCAGAACGAGAATCATGCCGCTCATGGCCATGACTGCGTTCATATTCAAATACCACATAGCGAAACTCCCTTGTGACAAGATGGCGACAGTCTTTTGGAGAGAAGAGCAGATCGTTTGCAGGACCGATGGTCAGGTTTGCGAATCCGCCGCTAGAATCCCTCGTAGATAAACAGCCCTTTGCCGGTAAAATACACGAGGACCATGATCAGCATCGCCGTATAAATCAAGATTTCTAGGATTTTGCGAGCGATTGGAGCCATGCGTCCACCTCCTTCGTAAATACGGGAGCGCCTCCCTCACGGCTCAAATGGACAAGATCGTGGAAATAGCGTGCATCGTAGGATTGAAGCAAGTTCAGCACCGGTATATGATGTGCGGCCAGACGCCGGTTGACTTCTTCCTGCAGTCCGGGCATATAGCGGGGAAGCGCGTAGCCTTTGTTCCACGGCATCCAGATGACACGCAGCTTTAATTGGTGTTCTTCCGCATAACGGATCATGTAATCGACGGCCTGCAGATTGTCCTTATAGTCCTGCTGCGTCATCCAGCCAAACCGCTTATCGTACTCATCCCACTTCTTCTCCAGCTCGTCAGGCGCAATCTGACCGGGGTAAAGCTCCTTGTCGATCCAACGGGGTACATAAGCGAATAACTCGTCGGGTTTACGGTCCATGACGCCTTTATACAAGCTCTTGACAAATTCGGTGCCGGAATCGCGGAAATAATCGCGGTAAGTATAGACGTAAGGCTGGTACCATGGCTTGAACCATTGATACGTAGGATCTGTCTCCAGGCTGTCGATCATCGTGTGCACGTCTATCCCGACGACAAGCTCCTGCTCTACATGAAAAAGCTGACGGTCCAGAATCGCCTGCAGGTCCGTCAATTTACCGTAGGAGAGCCCCATCTCGATCAACCCGGAACGGGACTGTTCCTCGATATAAGCGCCTGTAACCGCCGAGTTGCCGAAGAAAACAGGACCATGGCCGGTCCATTGATGGTGATAGAGCGTTTTGGTGAAATCGTTCTTGTAAAAGCGCCGCGACGTCACCATGGGATTCCAGTAAGCGATGGCGAGGTCCGAACAAATAAAGACGGCCAGCAGCAGCAGCACGAAGCTGTTGCGGCGCAGCCATGCGAATAGTTTCATAAGGATACCACATCTTATCTTGTTTTCTAGTATTGCTGCTTGGAAAACGAACGGGCATTAAGCGCTCGATCAGGCTTACAGTGATTTTTGCTGCCAGGCATGGTACTGCTCGCGGAAGGCTTGCGGCCAGGCTTGTTCATTCAAGCCGTATTGCGCAAGGAAAGCGAACGCCCAACGCTCAATGCCGAAGCCTACGCAGCCGGTAACGGCTTTGCGTTTGCCCATCTGGATGTTGAAAGCATTGCCGAACGTGTTGCTGTGAAAATTGACCGAGCTGCAGGCGATCGATTTTTTTACGTGCGGGATCGTCAAACGAAGCTCATATTTCATCTCCTGATTACGCTGGAAGGAAGCTTTGACCTGAAAATCGTTGGTGAAAAAAGGATCGTTCGCAATTTCCAGCATGCTGTCCACATTCCATTCCACAGCAAGCTCTTTCAAATACTCAATGGAGCGGAGACGGTTTTCTTTAACAAAATCCGGTTTCCCTACGAAAATAATTTCCCGCATGCTGAAGTCGAGCAGACGCCCGAAATCCGTATGGTTGCGGGATTCGAAGCGATGGCATTTGGAAATGGCGGTCACGATGATGCCGTCGCCTTCCAGTGTCTCGTTCTGCAGACCTTCATAGCAGTGGTAGCAGGTCGAAGGGTTCATCGTGAATTTCGGCTTCGGCATCGCGGCATTTAAGTCCAGCGCGTCCTCCTGCTTCCATCCTCCGGCGTCACGGATCGTCTGGGAGAACGATTCGATGATATCCAGGTTCGTCACGCAAATGCGTCAAGAAATGAATATGCTCGGGAAACGATGTGAAATGGTTCGTTTTGTTCAGCGTGTCGGCATGAATGACAGCCGGATAAGATTCCTCGGTTACCCCTTGGAAACGGCCGGCGATCTTGGTGACGAACGAATAATCGAGAAACCGCATCAGGCTCGAGAAAGGCTCGCGGAAAATAAATAATCCGGGCTCCAGCACCTTGATGATTTTACGGTCGACCAGCTCCGCAATGATATCTCCTTCATAAGGGGTATCTACCTTGTGCTCGAACAAAATGTTCTCTTTAAACCCGAAATCGCCATGGGAAAAACGTTCGATCAGACGGCGCACCTGCGCTTCAATGGCTTCATTGCCCTTCGGAGATTCGTGGACGATGGTAAGCTGCTCATGCTCAAGCCGGATGTCCCGGATATGCTCGTCGATAAAAGCGGCGGCGTACTTAACTTGACCGTGCTGGCTTGAGGCCAGTCCTTCCAGGGAGATGACGCATTCCATAATTCATTACCTCGCAGTCTTTTGTTGGATGAAATCAGCGATTTCACGCACAGTGTTCATTGAATAAAGCATCAGATCCTGGTTGGTCACTTGGATGCCGTATGTTTTCTCGATATGGGCGATCAAGGCCGTGGCGCCGATGGAATCGATATAGCCATAGTCGAACAAATGGACATCAACCGTAAAATCGTCATCGTCCGCTTCGATTTCATACCGGCTGCGGATGTGGTCTTCGAGCTGTTGAAGCAGGTCTTGCATGAGAGTTCCTCCTCGACTTGTCTAAATTTCGTCCTACTAGGGTTCAAAAGGCGAACGGCCAGGAACGGGCCGGTTCATGAATTAGAACCGGATCGTTGCCTTGGCCGATGCGCCGAAGTGGGTAATCGTATACGTTTGTGCAGCTTCATCATGCTTTACCTGAAGCTCGTCGCCCTCAATGGTGAGGGGCTTATCGCTCCACAGCTGAACTTGCTGCATGCCGCCTGCACGAAGCTCCACAGTCCACTGATCCTTTTGCTTCGAGAGCGAGTAAGGGACATTAGACCGGAGAAGGCGCGGACCGGATACAGGGTCGTGAACGGGCGCAAGCTTAAACTGCACGCTCGTAGCTTGCGGAACTCCGAAATAAAGCTTGCTACCTCTCAGATCGTACACGTCCGAGTCCGTTACCGGCAGGCGGTCGGCATAAGCCTGTCCCCGCTCGATAACGAGGCCCAGCGTGCCTTTATACTCGGCGGCCTGGACGGGAACGCCGTCCGTTACCGGCTTGATCTTAATAGACGGCGAGCTGTGCAGGCCGAGTAAGCTTCGGGCCCGGTCGCCACAGGGCGTACAGCCAAGGACGGGACACCTCGACGCGCGTCGTTAAGGCATTAAGCACGGAACGAGAAAGCTGGCTCTCCGTCATGAAATTATAGCTGTTCTGGTTGCGGACCGTATCGAGATATTTGACAAATTCAAGCAGCTCGTTCACCCGTGTCGGGAAATGATACTCGATATGCTCGAAATAATCGATCGGCAAATCATTATCGATATAGGACTGGAACAAGTCCTCCGTAGAGTACTGCGGATCCAGCCTCAGCACCGGAGCCGGCGTTGAGAGCAGCATCGGCGGATCGGCCGGCTTGCCCGTCTTCGGATCCGACATGAGGAACGGCAATCCCCAGTTATACTGGACGCCGAGCCGCGGCTCGTTCGGAATATTGGCCGGGCGGAAGCCGAGGTTGAACCAAATGCCGGTTTCTTTCTCGTTGCGCAGCGTCTGTGTCGGATCGGGATTGTTGATCCGCCATGTATGCTGATTGGTCCCGGGCATATGCCATGGGATGCCCAGCGTGTCGAACGATTTCTGCTGCAGCTCCAGCTCTTCCTTCTCCTGCTGGTCGCTTGTGAAGTTATGCACGAATACATGAGGATACAGCTCCAGGCTGTGATCCTTATTATATTGAATAAATGCCTTTAACTGCTCGGCATAAGGGAATTTCGGGTCATCGACGGTCGTCGGCATGCCGAATTCCAGCTGGCCGACGATCAAGTCGTCTTTGCCGTCATGATTCAGGTCGTACCACAGCGGCACAGAATTGTGTCCGCCGACGAGGGCGTGATTGCCGAGCTGGTTCAGCGTGGCGCCTTCGATGACGCCCGAAGGCTGCCACGATCCGTCGGTCTGCTGCGCATAGACGTGCAGGTCGCCCTCGAGGTTGCCGACCACCAAGTCTGGCAGGCCGTCGCCGTTCACGTCGTGCACCGACGGCGCGGCGAAAGGTGCCGTCAGCTGGAACAGCTGACGGCCCGGATCAAAGGCAGCCTGCGCTCCCGCTGAGCCGGAGCCGGTGCCCGCCGCGCCTGCGGCTGTGCGGCCGGGGTAGAGCGTCACCGCGCCTGCGGCGTCCCCGACGATCAAGTCGGGAATGCCGTCGCCGGTGACGTCGCCCACGGCCGGGGCAATCGGCGCAGCCCCGGCAATGGCCTTGCCGCCAGCCGTCAGCGGGGCGGGCGGATCGAACGAGCCGCCGGCTGCGCCGTAGGCAACGGCCAGCGTGCCGTCCGAGCGGCCGAGAAGCAGATCCGGCCGCCCGTCGCCATTGAGATCGTACGCAGCGACGCTGGCGTACGCATCGGTTTTCAGCGGCTGTCCGTTCGTCAGCCGCACCGCTTCGCGCTTGCCGAAGGCGTCCGGCGCCGGTCCGGGAAGCTGCTGCCCGGCATAAGCGCCCTGCTGGGCCCCGAGGCTCAGGTAGGCCGAGACCGTGCCGTCGGCGGAGCCGGCGATTAGGTCGGCATGGCCGTCGCCGTTCAGGTCGGCGAGCGCCGGATAAGCCCGGTAAGGCAGCTGGATCGGATCGCCGAGCGACCGGTAATCGGGATAATTGGCCAGCTGGACCGGCTTCCCGTCACTGATCAGCCGCGTGCCGCTCGAGTAAAACGAGTTCGGCGATTCTCCGGCGAAGGCGGGCTTGTCTTTATCGCCGATATTCAAATGAACGGCTACGGACTCCTGCCACAGTCCCCAGTGAAAAGAGGAGCGGACAAGGGAGAACGACGGCACCTGGTTGTATTTTTTCAGCAGCTCCGCCCACTGGATGCCTTCCCCGTCCCGGATCGCTTCAATCGCCTCAAAATGATTCTGATGCGACATCGCCGGCCGGCCGTAAGGGCCGAGTACCTTTTTCACAGTGTAGCCGAGCCGCTCCTTCGAGACGAACGAGACGTATTCGCTTTGAAATAGCGCGCTTGCCGCCGCAAAGGTAAAGTGATAGTAAGGCGCTAAAGGCAGCTGGTTGCGGTCATAGTACAACGCGCCGGGCACCGGCTTCTTGGCGCTGTTCGTCTGCTCAGCCAGCTGCTGGAAGCCAAGGGACGGGTTCATGCCGCTGTTCAGATCATAGCCGGTGAGGTAAAACCGGTTCGGCAGCAGCGCGCTGCTGACAAACACCGTGCCCTTCTCGTAACGGTTCAGCGCGTAAAGCGCCGTTCCGTTCCAGGTGACCAGCGGCTCTGCCGTGGATGGGATCAGCCCCTGGCCCCAAGCGAACTTGGACAGGTCAGCGAAGCCGTCATGGTTAATGTAATTATCCATATACTGACGGAACAGCTGCTGCATCCCCTGCAGATTAAGCTCTACCTCCGGGTAAGCGAAGCGCGGGTCGGCGGTAGCCGCCGTTTTGCCTGTGCTTGCAGCCATAGCCGGCGGCGGAGTTATCTGCACGAGCTGCTTGGCCCCGATAAAGGCCGGGGGAAAGTCCCCGGCCAATTCATTTTCAAGGAACAGATGCCCGCCCTGGGCCACATAGCTTTGCAGCAGCCCGAGCTGCGCATCCGACATGGCGTTATGCAGAGAAGCATCCAAGTAAACGGAATCGTAAGCCTTCAGCTGACGAAGCGTCAGCTTATCCAGGTGGTTCCGTTCGAGCTGTAAATTAGCGACAAGCGATTGCTGAAGATGGCTGTACGCCGCGGGATCGAAGCTGTCATCCTTGGTCACATACAGCATGCGGACCGAGAGCTCCTTATTCCACAGGGCAAGAACCAGCACCGCAGCAATCAGCAGCGTACCGAGTACGGCACCTGCAATTCGAATTCGGGTCGTAAATAACTTCAATAAAATCCCTCAATTATGACTCGGTTGAACTACCCTGCCATTATAGCATGGAATCGCGGTCTTTGTTAACTTTTGTCGAGGCCGGTCGGGCCTGCGGAAAGCGGCGGCAGGGAACGGCGGGGTGTATTGGCGAACTGTCGGGAAGGGTGCGTAGGGAGAATGTATCCATGGTGAAGGAGGAGAGAGAAGCGGGATACATTGAATTTGACTGGGAGGGAGGGCCGGAATTGAAGGATGGCTATTGTTTGAGCGGACGATATGTAACGCAGCAGGTAAGAGATTGCACACATAATGGAAGGGGCTGAGCGTGAGCGTGTGTTCCATTGCCCTGTCATGCCATGTACCGCAATTGCCTGGGTATACTCTGATTTGATGGAAATGATGCTGCAGCCTTTGTTCCGTTCTTCTGTACACCGGCATCGCGCGAACTTATCTATAAACTTATCGTTTGGTGCGGGAGCCATTTGTGTATAATCGATGCAATGCTAAGAGAAGCCATTCGCCTCAAGTCAAGCGTTTCTATCGGGCGTGCTGGCTTTCTATGTATTTTTCTACCCTGCCATTTGCTGGTTTCGTTAGCTTTGACAGGCGGTTATCTGTTACACTAGGAAGATCGGGCTTGTTCAAATCTATCGGGATGAAGCGGATTAGAATGCATCCTAGTTTGCCTATACTGATAGATAATATAGATAGCATTCGGAGGAATTATAAGCATGAGAAAGCTGCAAAAATCAGATATCGAGCTGCTGGCGCCGGCCGGCGATTGGGATTGTCTTCGGGCGGCTGTGGCGAACGGGGCGGACGCCGTATTTTTTGGCGTAGAGAAGTTTAATGCAAGGGCGAGAGCCAACAACTTTTTGATGGATGAGCTGCCGGACATTATGTCGTTTCTTCATCTATATGGGGTGAAGGGGTTCCTGACGTTCAACATTCTGGTGTTCGAGAACGAGCTGAACGACGCGAAGCAGCTGATCGAAGCCTGTATCAAGGCAGGAGTCGACGCGGTCATCGTACAGGATCTGGGTCTGGTCAAAATGATCCGGGCCTGTCGCCCGACTTCCCGATTCACGGTTCGACGCAGATGACGATAACGTCGCCGGAAGCGGTCGAATTTACCAAGCCGTTTGACATAGAACGTGTCGTACTCGGCCGTGAGAACAATTTAAAGCAGATCAAGCAGATCGGAGATCAGGCGAAGCTGCCGATGGAAGTATTCGTGCACGGCGCTCTGTGCGTCTCTTATTCCGGACAGTGCCTGACCTCGGAGATGTGGGGCGGACGTTCGGCGAACCGCGGGGAATGCGCGCAGGCGTGCCGGCTGCCGTACGATTTGATGGTCGATGGCGAGCAAAAGCCGATGGGCGATATCGCTTATTTGTTGTCGCCGAAGGATTTGGCTGCGCTGGAGCTCGTTCCCGAGCTGATTGAAGCGGGCGTGACCTCGTTCAAGATCGAGGGCCGTTTGAAGAGCCCTGAATACGTGGCTAACGTAGTCAGCAAATACCGGAAGGCGATCGACCGGTATTTTGAAACCGGTGAAGCGAAGCCTACGAAGGAAGAGCTGCGCGAGCTGGAGCAGAGCTTCTCCCGCGGGTTTACGTACGGATTTCTAAAAGGCACGAACAACAAGAAGCTGGTCGAAGGCACGTATCCGAAAAGCCGCGGCGTCTACCTGGGCCGCGTGAAGCAGATTTTGCGCGACGGCGTTCTCTGCGAGCTGGAAGCGCCGCTGAAGCGCGGGGACGGCATCTGCTTCGATGCCGGCGATCCTACGCGCAAGGAAGAAGGCGGCCGCGTGTACGATATCCGCCGCAAGGGCGTGAAGGTTGAAGGCGAGGCTCCCGGCGGGCTGATTGAGATTGTGCCGGGCCGTAACGACGTGAACCTGAATCGTCTGCATGTCGGAGACCGCATCTGGAAGACGAACGATCCGCATCTTGACAAACGCTTGCGTCAAACGTTCGAAACCGACAAGCCTTACCGCACGTTCCCGGTTGCCGTCCGGGTAACCGGCACGCTGGGCGAGCCGCTGAAAAGCTGGTGAACCGACCTGCAGACAGGACACACCGTATCGGTTGAATCGGAGCTGGCGCTGGTGCAGGCCGAGAAGCGCCCGATGGATGCGGCGCTGTTCGAAGAGCAGTTCGGACGTCTGGGCGGCACCATTTTTGAGCTGGCAGCGGAGCAGCTGGAAGTGCAGCTGAACGGCGCGCTGATCGTGCCGATGCGCGAGCTGAACGGCATGCGCCGCCGCGCGGTGGAGCAGCTGGAGGCGGCAAGGCAGCAGCCGAGAGCGTACATCCATCGCAGCGTAGACACGCTGGCGGATGCGCCGCTGAAGCCGGCGGCCACACCGGCGCCGCGGCTGACGGCGCTGTGCCGTACGCTGGAGCAGGTGAAAGCGGCGGTAGAGACGAACGTGGAGATGATCTACGCCGACTTCGAGTTCATCAAGCAGTTTCCGGCGGCGATCGAGGCTGCGCGTTCGGCAGGGAAGCGCATCGCCTTGGCGACCCCGAGAATTCATATGCCGGGCGAAACCGGCTATTTCAAGAACATTACTAACCTGCAGCCGGATGCCGTATTGGTGCGCAATACCGGCGCCGTTTACTACTATATGAAGCAGCGGCAGGAGCGTCCGCAAGACCAGCACCCTGAGCTGATCGGAGACTTCTCGCTGAACGTGGCCAACCATAAAACGGCGGCGCTGTTTCTGGAAGCGGGCCTGGACAAAGTGACCCCTTCGTATGACCTGAACATTCAGCAAATGGTAGACCTGCTGGAGGTTGCGGAGACTTCGAAGCTGGAAGTCGTAATTCATCAGCATATGCCGATGTTCCATACGGAGCACTGCGTTTACTGCACGTTCCTTAGCGAAGGCACGGATTACACGAACTGCGGCCGCCCTTGCGAGGATCACCGCGTTTCGCTGCAGGACCGCGTCGGTATGTCCCATCCGGTGCGCGTCGATGAAGGCTGCCGCAATACGGTTTATAACGCTATTGAGCAGTCGGGTGCGGAATATGTGCGTAACTTCCTCGAGCTTGGCGTTTCTGCGTTCCGCGTAGAGTTTCTGGAGGAATCGGCCGACAAGGTGCGCGAAGTCATTGAGCTGTACGAGCGCGCCCTGCAGGGGGAAATCAGCGGTACGCAGGTATGGAAAACATTGAAGGCAACGAATCAATTGGGTGTAACCCGTGGTCAATTAATTAAATAAATTAGGCAGATGCTTCCAAGCGGGCGGCCGGTGCGGCAGGAGAGATCCTTTTGCTGCATCGAGCCGCTTTTTTTCTGGGAAAAATCTTGAATGCATGGGTTATTTGGCAATCGTTTCTGCAAGTATGAAGGAACGGATCTTTTCAAAAAATAAGTCAATCACCTCAAATTTTCTTGAAAAATTTTACATGGACAATGTTGAAAAAATAAGATACGATACTGCCTGTTTCCGTTTCCAAAAACAAAACATCATGGGGTTCCAACATAAGAACAGTAAGGAGAAAATCATGCAGAATCAGACATCAGGAAAATCATCCGATCAGGGTGGCTCCGCTACGGAACGGTTTAGCTCGTCCGGATTTATTTTGACTGCCATCGGAAGCGCCGTAGGCTTAGGCAACATGTGGAAGTTCCCGTATATTACAGGGAAATATGGCGGGGCGGCATTTTTTCTTTTATTCATTATTTGTCTGCTTGTCGTAGGCTTGCCTGTACTGCTGGCAGAATTGGCCATCGGCCGCGGAGGCCGGGGGAATGCTTCCACTTCATTTATTCGTCTCTCCAAATCGAAGTATTGGGGGGGCTTCGGGTTCCTTTCTATTTTTGGAGCGTTTATGATTTTGTCCTTTTATTCGGTTGTAGCCGGATGGACGATTCACTACGCGATCATTTCTTTCTCTAACGTTTTATTTCAGGATGCCGACTATACCCATCGGTTCACTTCTTTTGCCGCGAGCGGGATGCCGGTGCTGTGGCAGGTAGCGGTTATGGCGATTACGGGAGCGGTTGTTGCCAAAGGGGTTTCCGGGGGCATCGAAAAGTTCAATAAAATATTGATCCCGGGTATGCTGGTTCTGCTGATTGTTCTCATCGTTCGCTCCGTCACACTCCCGGGCGCTATGGCCGGGGTGGAGTTTTTCCTGAAGCCGGACTTTTCCAAGCTGACAACCGAATCGGTACTGGTTGCCTTGGGGCACGCATTTTTCTCGCTTTCGCTTGGCATGGGGACGATGCTTACATACGGCAGCTATGTAGAGCGCAGACAATCGCTTGGACAAGCGGCCGCGGCTGTAGGAGCAGGCGACCTGCTGTACGCGCTGATCGCCGGACTGATTATTTTCCCAACTTCTTTTGCGTTTGGCATCGAGCCTTCCCAGGGAGCGGGACTCGTGTTTATGGCGCTTCCGGCAGCCTTTTCCGCCATGCCTTTGGGTGGCGTGTTTGGCGGTTTGTTTTTTATTTTGCTGGCTATAGCCGCATTGACCTCAACGGTATCGCTGCTGGAGGTTCCAGTCGCTTATGCGATGGATAAATGGCGCCTAAGCCGAAATAAAGCGGCGCTGTGGACAACCGTGCTATGCTGCATTGTGGGTGTTCCTTCCGCTCTATCGGTCGGCGGAGCATTCAGCGGATTTACGATCGCAGGCAAATCTTTTTTTGATTTCGTCGATTTCGTCGCTTCCAATATCATACTCCCTGTGGGCGGATTGATCGTTACCATCTTTACAGGCTATGTCTGGAAGAAGGCCGGGGAAGAAGCTGGCTTGACGAACGGAATGTTCAAGCTGTGGATGTTTGTTATCCGCTATATTGCGCCGGTATTGGTCATTTTGATTTTCTTATATTCCTCCGGTATTATCAGCGGAGGAGAATATGGCAAATAAGCCGCAGCAGCCTGAAGGGGAAGTCTCCCTTCCGGCTTTTTTTGTTAGAGCGGAATGGATGACCTGGGGGAACTTCATAGGCAGCCGCCTTTTTATCGCTAAACGCTTGTTAGTGGTTAAAGAGAGAGAAGGGGCTTGATAATCCATTAATACCTAGATATACTATGTATAGATAATCTAGGTATGGTTTCATACAATTACTTCTTCAAAGGCGGCGATGAAGCTTGCAGGTAAAGAAGGAACTGCTCAAAGGAAGCACGGGAACGCTTATTCTCACCTTACTGGATCGGCAGGATTTGTACGGCTATGAGCTAATCAAGGAATTGGAGCGCAGCTCGGACGGTACGTTCGTGCTAAAGGAAGGCACGCTGTACCCTATTCTTCATGCCATGGAGGCAGAACGATGGGTAGAAGCATATTGGTCGGAAGCCGAGGGCCGCAAGAGAAAATATTACAAGCTTACGGATAGCGGCAGACGCCAGCTTCAAGAGAAGAAACGGGAATGGCGGCTGTTCCGCAACGCCGTCGACCGGGTGCTGGGGGAGGGGAACGCGTGATGGATAAGCATCCTTTGATTCAACAGTATTTATCCTCGGTCTGCATGCAGATAAGAGCCAGAGAACTGCATAAGGAGATCAGGCAGGAGATGGCGGTTCATCTCGAAGAGCTTGTCGGCTGCAAGCGGGAAGAAGGGGCGGATGAAGAGACCGCCGTACGCTGGGCGCTGGAACAAATGGGCGATCCCGAGACGGTCGGAGCCGGGTTGAACCGGGTCCATAAGCCTCGAATAGCCTGGGGGCTGATTGGAGGCTTGGCTGCATTATTAATCATTTCACTGGTGGCCATGTATGCGGTAGGTCTGAGCTATGCGGCAGTGCCGAACGGTCCCTTCAACGGATATCATTTTCTGCAGAATAAAATGGTATTTACCTTTCTTGGCCTTGGGGTAGCTGCTGTCCTGGTGTTTTTCGATTACCGCAAGCTGCGGGCTTATTCGCTGATGATCTATACAGGAGCGGTTCTGGTAACTTTCCTCACAATGGCTTATGGTCACCAAGTTAATGGGGTGCGGGGATATTTATACATAGCGGGCTTTGGGATGGACTGGACGACCGTGAGCGTCTTCGTGTTTATTCTGTGTGCGGCAGGAATGATGCTTGATAAGGAAAAGAGTTTAAAAGCATGGTGTGTGCAGCAGCTTCTATTTGTCGCGGTGCCTGCCGGTTTATACTTGGGCGCCAACTCTTTTTCCTCTTTATTTTTATATACCTCCGCTTATTTGATCTTGTCCTATTATATTCGGAGAAGCTGGAAGGAGCTCATTCCCGTCGTTTCCTCCGGGGCTTTGTTTTTTTTGAACTTTCTCTTCTCCAAGGACTATGCTATGGAGCGGCTTACTGCTTTTCTGGACCGCGGGAGCGACCCGCTCGGCGCAGGATATATGTACATCCGGGTGGATGAAGCCGTTCGCTCCGCAGGCTGGTGGGGGCATGGATTTGCCGCGGTCAATACCCGGCTGCCGATGATCCATACCGACACGCTGTTTACGTATCTCATTTACAGCTTGGGCTGGCTGGCCGGCGGTGCGATTGTTTTATGTATCGTTCTGCTCCTGGTACAGATGGTCAGTATTGTCCTGGAAGTGAAGGATCCTTACGGAAAAGGGCTTGTTGCCGGCCTGGCGGCTCTGTTCGCCGTCCAATTTGTCTGGTCTATCGGTATGTCCGTCGGCATGCTTCCTATTATGGGTATCAGTCTTCCGCTTATCGGCTATGGCGGCAGTCAGCTGCTCATTCATATGGCTGCGTTGGGATTGATGCTGAGCGTGTACAGGCGCAAGGATATGATCCGGGTTCCGGCACGCAGATAATCCCGTTTGGCAGAGCATGTACAATTTAATACAGAATGAAGCCAAGGCGGATCGGTGCGGTCCGTCTTTGTTGTATTTTCGCCGTGTGCTTCTATTGTTAAGACTTTATTAGGAAGCTGGGTCTGTATACCTAATGAGAGGAAGCTGCGCGCTCCAATAAGTGAATAAATTAATGTTTGCAGGATAATTAACCTAGAGGTAAAATGAGGAAAAACGAGGCTTGAGAACTAGGTTAAGAGGGGGGCAGCATGATTCAGCAGAGTAGGAAAGTCATTCAGTTATTGGCTGACTGTCAGTATGAAGAAGCGGTTCTTGACCTGGAGCGTATGCTGATGGATAAACAGACGGTAGATACGGCATGGATGGACCAAATACCGGATCTGTATAAACAAAATGCTCCTATGCTGCTGAAGTATCAAGGGGAGCTCTGGCTCCGGCAAGGGAAGCTGAGTCAGGCGGAATCGGTATTTCGCGCTGCCGCGCAAGGATTTGCCACGCAAACGTTTCAGACGATGCTGCTGGATGTGCTGGCGTATTTGGCGGTGCTTCATATGCGTATCGGCCAATGGCTCGAAGCCCGAAGCCTGCTGCTTTTTTTAAACGGCGAATGCAACCGGCGGGGAATGCCGGGTGAGCGGACATGTGCTGCATGCGTTGGCTCTTGGAGCTCATTTACTGCCCGAAGAGGCTCGGTATCCTTCAGCTTTTACGGCAGCATGGAACCGTTTTATTGAGGATGGAGATATTCAGGGAGCGATGCGGCTCGGGCTGGACAGAGTGATGTTCAGAGGCTTTACGCTCGAGGCTTCGGAGCAGGAGCGTATTTTATTATATATGGAACAAAAGGCGAAGCTGGCGCCTGTGTACAAGCCGATGTGGCTGCTGGCATCAGCCGTCTGCCTTAAACGGCGCGGGGAGCTTCAGGAGGCGCTGCTTGCTTTCAAGTCAGTGGAAACGGAGCAGCTGTCGTATGAATACACCTCCAGCTGCTTCATATGGCATCTGGCACTATGCATCCGAGCAGGGGCCTGCGGCACCGGCAGAGTGGCAGTCGCTGGAGCGGATCGTGAATCAGTATGAAACCGATCTGGATGTTCAGTTTCAAGCGGGGGCCGTGCTTTACAAGCGGGCGTCCCTGGATGGAAACCATAAGGAAGCGAAACGCTGGCTGACCAGGCTGAGGGACTGGGAGCAGCTGACTCGTAATCCCATGTATACAGCATGGCTTAAGCAGCTTGGAGAGATGGAGATCGAAGCCAAGCCGGACAACAAACCTTTTGAGAAGAAAGGCTGGACGATCTCCTGCTTCGGTAAAATGAGGTTTGTTCAGGGCAGCACCGAACTGATCGGTCTGAAATGGAAACGAAAAAAGGCATTGGAGCTTTTTGCTTATCTGCTGATCCAGCCAGGGCTTTCCGCTGCCAAGGAACAGGTGATGGAGGCGCTGCTGGGTCCTCCAAATTTGCTGAAGATGAGTAACCAGCTTTATGTTATTGTTCATCAGCTCAAGCAAACGCTGAGGCAGGAGCTGAATATCGATCCGGGCGTATTCGTCAGAGACGGCTGGATTCGGCTAAACGAGGATCTGCTCTACTCGAAAGAGCTGGATCAGTTTTACGCGCTTATCCAAACAGGGGACCGGCTGTGGGAATCGGACAGAGCGATTTCGCTGGAATTGTATGAGCAGGCTGTTCAAATGTACGGCCCGTTTCTTCCGGAGGTCCGTTACACGGACTGGATTCATGAATATAGAGAGCGGATGGATGGAAGACAAGCGGTGATACTTCAGAAGCTGGCGAATCATGCCTTGGAACAGAAGCAGTTCGAGCGCGCGGCGCAATACTTAAGGCGCAAGGTCGAGCTATTCCCTTTGGAGGAGGACGGCTACCGGGAGCTGGTCCGCTTGCTGCATCATGCGGGCGACAAGAAAGAAGCGCGGCGCTGGACGAAGAAATGGGAAAAGGTGCGCAGCGCCGAATCGATTGTTGCGCCGGAGGAAGAGAGCCACGCGTATAAAGGCTGAGGGGTGTAAGGGATGGAATCTTTGGCGGTAAGGGTAGTGCCTTCGGATATTGCACTGGTTGTTGAGTTGAAGGGGGATTTGCTGCAGCAATCGGAGTCCGCCTTGATGAAACTGCGAAGCTGGCGACATGGATTGGGCGGCGGAAAGCGGGCTCTTGTCATTTGCGCGGACGGGGTTCGGCACATGAGCGCCGCCGGGCTAACCGTCCTTATACGTATGGCGCAGGCGGGGGAAGAGGGGGATTACCAAACGTTTGTATGCGGTCTGATTCCGGCATACCGGCGGTTGTTTGAAGTGATGGGATTGACGCGGTTCGTCATGCTGTATCCTGATACGCATGTCGTAATGCAGAGGCTGCTTATGTCCTCCGGCCCGGCTGCGGGGCAAGCTTCGCTATCGTCCTGAATCTGCAGAACTGCAGGCTAAACTAAAGATGAAACGGAAGAATCATCCTTCGAGTGTGCATGGATAATCGTGTATAACCGGACTCATAAATAAGATAAAATCGGACTGTTTTTAAGGGCTGCCGCCCCGGAACAGTCTTTTTGTTATGGACGTTCACAATTTGGACATAATTTTTTAAGCTAATTTTCAGATTTGTTTAATCTCGCTTTATTGTTTCAACTGTATATTGTTGGTGGTTAAGCTGACACAAAAGTGGCAATGGTGGTTAGTAGGTATTTTTTTGTTGCGAATGGAGGTTTGAGGGCGTGCTTGAAGTCAAACAGGTCAGTAAATTGTACGAGAACCAAAGAGGGGTCCACAGCATTGATTTCTCAATGAGCCGCGGGGAAATCGTCGGTTTTCTCGGGCCCAACGGTGCAGGCAAGACGACGACCATGCGGATGATTACCGGATACTTGAATCCAACCGTCGGTTCGATCATAATCGATGGTTTGTCGATGGCCGATCACCCGAAGAGAGCAAGACAGAAGATCGGTTATTTGCCGGAAACGCCTCCGTTGTACCCTGAAATGACGGTGCAGGCCTATCTGGAATTTATCGCCGATTTGCGCGGCGTACCGGTAAGGGAACAAAAGCAGCGCATCGGCGAGGTCATCGAGCGTCTCGGTCTGCAGGGCCGCGAACGCCAGATTATCCGCGGTTTATCCAAAGGCTATAAACAACGGATGGGGCTGGCGCAGGCCATTCTGCATAATCCGGATCTGCTCATATTGGACGAGCCTACATCAGGTCTCGATCCGAAGCAGATCATTGAAATCCGCCAGCTGATTCGTGAGCTGGGTGAGAACCACACTGTGCTGCTGAGCACGCACATCCTGCCTGAAATCAACGCGCTGTGCAACCGCGTGATGATTATCAACCAGGGCCGCATCGTGATGGACGGCCATCCCGATCAGCTGGCCCATTCGATGGGCGAGACGTTCGAGGTCTCGCTCGAGATCAAGGGGCCGCGCCACGATGTACTGGCCGAGCTGCGCGGCATGCCGGAGATCGCGGCCGTGAAGCCGCTGGCGGAAGAGACGGCCGTGCCGATTCCCGCAAGAGCGGAGACTGCATCCGACGCTGCGCTTGATACGCAGCCGGGGCCTGAGGCGTCGGGCAGCCGTGCGGGCGCAGCGGATGCTGCGGCCGACGATACACAGTCGACCGTGAAGGTGCTTGTGACCGCGAAGTGACCGCGCGGACATTCGCGAAGCGATTTTTTACCGGATGGCGGAGCGGAAATATCCGATTGTCGGGATGAAGAAGGAAAGCTTGAGCCTGGAGGACATCTTCCTTAAGCTGACAACCAATGAACCGTCATCGGATACGGCCGGATCCGGTTTAACGGACGACGCAGCAGACGAGACGGAGGAGGTGAACCCGAATGCGTAGAACCTGGGCTATTACGAAGAAAGAGCTGCAAATGTATTTTTACTCGCCGACGTCTTACGTCGCGTTTGCGTTCTTTTTTCTGGTTGTGGGCTATATGTTCAGCTCCAACTTCCTGTACTCGTCGATGATCGACGTCCGGATGGTTTCGAGCCCGGTTAATTTTCTGTACCTGCTCATTATTCCGCTGCTGACGATGCGTCTGGTATCGGATGAGCTGCGGCAGGGCACGGACGAGCTGCTGCTCACCTCGCCGATCAGCATTACCGAAATCGTGATCGGCAAATATTTGGCCGCCGTGGTCGTCCAGCTGCTGCTGGTTGTCGGCTGCCTGCTCTATCCGCTTATTATGAGCTCTTACGGCAAGCTGGATCAGCCGCTGCTGTGGCTTTCCTTCCTCAGCATGTTCCTGATCGGCGCAGCGATGATGGCTGTCGGGCTGTTCGCTTCTTCCTTGTCCTCGCATCAGATGGTGTCGGGTATATTGGGGATTGGCCTGCTTCTGATTCTATGGACGATCGATTGGCTGGGAGATACGGTCGGCGGCAAAATTAAAGATTATTTAGGCATCTTCTCAATTGTCAGCCGCGGCAACAACTTGCAGAAGGGTGTGCTGAATTTTGCGGACGTGCTCTTCTATGTGACGCTGGCTATTGTGTTTATCGTCTTGAGCATACAGGTTTTGGAAAGAAAACGCTGGAGATAAACCGGCTCTAAGGGGGAAAGGCAATTGAACAAGTGGATTCGCGGCACGAACGCGGTCGTGCTCTCGCTTGCGGTGATCGGTATCTTCATCGTCCTGACGATCTTTCTGAATTCCAGCAAGACGATGCAGATCGATTTGACGCAGAACAAGCAGTTCACGTTATCGGACCAAACGGTTCAAACGTTAAAAACACTCGATAAAGACGTGCATATCATCGCCTTTACCAGCTCGCAGACGGACCCGCTCATGAGCCGTCAGGTGTCTGAGCTCGTACAGGAGTACAAGAAACGCAATGGGAAAATCGTATTTGACCAGTACGATATGGAGAAAAATCCCGAGGTTGCCCAGCAGTACGAGGTAGACCCGTCCGGCAGCCTCGTTGTGGAGAGCGGTACGCAGAAGAAATCGATCTACTATTACGACATGTTCCAGCAGGGACAGGATCAAGGCGAGTACAATTTCAGCGGCGAACAGAAGCTGACTCAAGCGCTCGTGAATTTGAATGTGAAGGACAAGACCAAGGTATACTTCCTGTCCGGTCACAGTGAGATCCCTTTGAATCAAATGACGCTATGGCAAAGCGGTCTCGAAGGCGAGAATTACGAAGTTAAAGATTTGAACCTGCTGCGCGAAGGCAAAATTCCGGATGACGCGCAATCTTTGTTCATCATCGGACCGAAAACCGACTTGAGCGATTCGGAAGCTACGGTGATCAAAGATTACTTGAACGGCAAAGGCAAGCTGTATATGGCGCTTGGCTTTGATGAGAATATGACCACCAAGTGGAAAAATATCGACAGCCTGCTTGCGCTCTACGGCGTCCAGGATCAGCATGCGGTAGCCGTTGAGCCGAAGCAGAGCAAGCTTTACAGCCCGCTCACGATTATTCCGGAGTACGGCTCGCATGATATTACGAAGAAGCTTCAGGACTACAACCTGTTAACGCTGATGAACCTGGCGATTTCGCTGAGCTCCCAGCCGGTGGCCGATTATCCGGCGACGTCGATTTTGCAAACGACCGAACAGGCTTATGGCGAGACCGACATCGCGCAGCTCCTGCAGAATAAAACCAATAAGGACGATAAGGACATCAAAGGTCCGCTCAACCTTGGCTATGCCGTTTCCGACAAGGATAACAAGCCGAAGGCGATCGTCCTCGGCGGATCGACCTTCCTGCGGGATGACGTCATCTCGCAGCAGGGGAACCGTGACTTTGCTTTGAACAGCGTAGGCTGGCTGCAGGAGCAAAAGGATCAAGTGACGATCCGACCGCGGGAGAACCCGAAAATGCCGACGGCAGCCATTACCGGCGGTCAAGCGCAAATGATTTTCTATGGCACGGTGCTTCTGTTCCCGTTATTCTTCCTGCTCGTAGGCGGTTCGATCTGGTGGAGGAGGAGAAGAGGATGAAGCGGCTCATTCCCACACTTCTGTTGGTCATCATTTGTATCGGCGGCTTCTGGTATGCTTCCAGCAAGGACTTCTTCAAGGAGAAGACCCCTGAAGCGGCCCCTGTGGCAAAGGTGAAAAACGAAGAGGTAGCGAGCTATTCGGTCTTATCGGATGGATCGGAGCTCGAATTGCAGCAAAAGGACGGCAAATGGACGATGTCCAAGCCGTCTCCGCTTCCATTGAACGATTACAGCGTTACCAGCTGGCTTGATTCGTTCAATATGATCGCAAAGGACAAGATCATCGACCCTGAAGGGAAAGATCTGGCGAAATTCGGACTGGATAAGCCGAAGCAGAAATTTACCGTCAAGCTGACTAACGGCACGGAGCAAACCTTGAGCGTCGGCAATGCCGTACCGGTACAAGGCTACGACTACGCTTTATTCACCGGCTCTCCAGAGGTATTCCGGATCAGCGATTCGACAGTGAAGTCGCTTGCGAAGACGGAGATGGACTTTATGGAAAAAAGCCCGGTGAAATTCGATTATGAACAGATCCGCGGTTTAAGCGTCGATTGGAAGGGCCATAAGTGGAGCTTAACCAAAACCGACGTTGATAAAAAATCGTATGAAGCCAACTGGAAGCTTGGCGACCAGGAGGTCAAGGGAGCCGATTCCAGCAAATATCTGGATAAGCTGCAGTCCCTGGCAACGGAGCAGCCTGTCAAAAAGACGGCCGACGTGAAGCTGGACGCGCCGGAGCTGCGTATCGAGCTCAAAACGGCCGATACTTCAGGTAAGGAAGCGACAACGGCCTATGTCGGCAAGCTGGATGGCGAGCAGGTTTGGATCGCTCAGGAGGGCGGAGAATGGGCCTTTGCGGTTCCGGCTTCTGCCATTCAGGAGCTGTCCGATCTGGATAAGCCGCAGCCGGCGGACACAGCGGCTCCTGCCGCACCGGCGTCTCCGACAGCCCCGGCAGACGGGCAAACGGCTCCTGCTCCGGCAGCGAAGTAACGAATACGTTTTTCTTAACAGCAGAAGCTCATGCCTCGGTGTACAGCGCCGGAGCATGGGCTTTCTTTTTGCTGCGAAGCGATCATCTCCCTTCATGGCTTGTGCAGCGGCAGAAGATAAATAAGACTCATGGATTATTAAGGGAACACTCAGTTTACATTCAGCGGAAATTCATGCCAGTTTAAGATTGTGCCTATATACTTGGAAATGTAAGATCAATTCTAATCAAAAGGTGGAGGAAATAAATGATGAAACCATTCGGCAAAAAAATGATCACAGGTACAATTGCAGCAAGCTTTTTACTTGGAGGCGGACTTGTCGGAAGCTTATACACTCCTCAAGCACAGGCAGCGGACACATCGGCGGCTGTTCAAAATAAATCGACAGAAGCAAAAGGGCAATTCGGCCATCGTCAAGGAGGCTTTGGCTTCAATGGAGGCGGCAAGGTTCTCTCTGAAGCGGCAACCATTTTGGGCGTAGAGCAAAGCGTCATTCAGGATGAGCTGAAAGCCGGCAAAACGCTGGTGCAAATTGCGCAGGACAAAGCTTCCTTAAGTGAAGACGATTTTCTGGCCAAGCTGACGGCAGCGGAAACGGCCGCTATTGATGAGGCGGTGACCGCAGGCAAGCTGACCCAGGAGCAGGCTGACAAGCAGAAGGAAAATTTGGCGGACCGGTTGAAAAAAGAAGTTGAACGCGCAGGTACAGACAAAGGCGGCTTCGGCGGTTTTGGCGGCGGCAAGCAGCAGGGTAAGCAGGGCTTCGGCTTCTTTGGCGGCAATATTCTGAAAGAAACGGCAACTATTCTCGGCGTGGAGGAAAGTGTGATTCAGGACGAGTTGAAGGCGGGTAAGACGTTGTTGCAGGTTGCTCAGGAGAAAGCATCCTTAAGCGAAGACGATTTGCTGGCAAAGCTGTCGGCAGCGGAAACGACCGCTATCGATGAGGCGGTAACGGCAGGCAAGCTGACGCAGGAGCAAGCGGACAAACAAAAAGAAAATTTGGCGGAGCGTCTGAAAAAAGAAGTGGAGAACGCCCGTACCGGTAAAGAGGGACCAAGCGGCCGCGGCGGCTTTGGCGGCGAGCATGGTAAGGGAGGCATGAACGGCGGCTTCTTTGGCAATCAGGAGTCACTGGCTGCGATTCTGGGACTGACGCAGGAGGAGCTTCAAACGCAATTGAAGGACGGCAAATCGCTTGCTGAAATTGCCGAAGCGAAGGGCATTACGAAAGATTCGCTCATCAGCCAGATTAAAGACGGCATGACAGATCAAATTACGAAATGGGTCGACAGCAAAAGAGTACCGCGTCAACACGATCAAGGTACTGCTTCCGATGCAGCATCTGCAGACGCGGCAGCAACCGATGCTGCTAACTAAGTTCCGTAGTAAGCGGTAGGGCCCGCTGCATTAAAACCTTTATGCTCTGCCCGACTGCGTTATTATATCGATCAGCCCCTTGCTGCACTTCGGTGCCAAGGGGCTGATCCTGCTTTTTCGGATGGTTTCTGACCCGCTTTCCGATCGGCAGTCTTGCTTGAAAGCTGCTGCGTTTCAATCCCGTCCAAGCGGTTAAGTATTAGGGAAGGTTCTATCGTTTCAAGAGGAGGGCTGATCCATGCCGTGGAATCATCGCAATTACCCTGTATCTATGAAGAACCTGCAGCCGCGAATCCGAAACAAAGCGGTGGAGATTGCCAACGCTTTACTCGAGGACGGCTACGACGAAGGACGAGCTATCGCCATTGCTACAGCCAAAGCCAAGGAATGGAACGAAGACCATCCTGCTTCCGGCAGTGCAGACCATCACAACAAGTAGAAGGAGCTGATAGGCTATGAGTACTTCCGAAGCGACAGTAAAGCAGACCTTGCCGGCCCAGCATCAGGAGCGGCAGCCTGGGGTAGAAACGGAGATGAAGCCGCAGCCCAAATCCGTCGATAGGCGGTACCGTGGAAGCGGGAAGCTGGAAGGCAAGACGGCTATCATTACAGGAGGGGACAGCGGCATCGGCAAAGCGGCGGCGGTATGTTTTGCGGCAGAGGGCGCTGATATCGCGATTGTCTACCTGGATGAGCGTGAAGATGCCGAGGAGACGAGAAGGCTGATTGAAGCGGAAGGCCGAAGCTGCCTGCTGATCCAGGGCGACGTGGGCGAAGAGGATTTTTGCCGGGATGCCGTCGAGCGTACGATCGGAGCCTATGGAAAGCTGGATATTCTGGTCAATAACGCGGCGGAGCAGCACCCTCAGCCCGGCCTGGAGGACATTACTCAGGAGCAGCTCGAACGGACGTTCCGTACAAATATATTTTCATTCTTCTATATGACGAAGGCGGCCATGCCTCATCTTCAAGAAGGCGCCTCCATTATTAATACTGCATCGATAACAGCCTATAAGGGCAGCCCGACGCTGCTGGACTATTCTTCGACGAAAGGAGCCATTGTTGCTTTTACCCGGTCGCTTTCCATGAATCTGGCGGACAAAGGAATCAGAGTCAACGGCGTGGCGCCAGGCCCGATTTGGACGCCGTTAATTCCGTCAACCTTTGAAGCCGACAAGGTAGCTAAGTTTGGCGCGGATACACCGATGAAACGTCCGGGCCAGCCCGAGGAGCTGGGACCTGCTTATGTATTTCTGGCTTCTGACGATTCCTCGTATATGTCAGGACAATTTTTACACATTAACGGAGGCAGTGTCATTAATGGATAGGAGACTTTACAAATCATGGGCTCCGGACCGTCAAAGGTTCAGGAGTCTTTTTTTGCGGAGAAGTATAGATCCATAAGAAGCTGAAGGATTTTCCTTTTTTAATAAATAGTTTTCCACAAACTGGGCAACCTAACTTTTGTCAAAGAAAGGAGGGTATAACAATGTATACGCAGCAATCACAACTGCAAGGTGCGAACGCGGTTAGCTCTAAGGAGTTGTCCTACATAACCGATTGCTTGAAAAACGAGGAATTGCTGGCCAAAATGGCTTCGGAAGCAATCTCCTGCTGCCATACGCCGCAGCTTAAGCAGAAAATGACGCAAATTGCGCAGGACCGCCTGCAGCACACGGATCAATTGCTAAGAACGCTTCAGCAGCATACGCAGCTTACACATTAATAGACGCATATAAGGAGGTGCAGCAGCATGTATCAATCATCTTACGGCATATCCCAGCAAGGTACCCAGCAGTCCGGCTCCATTCAAGAACAGGACTGGGGCAACCTGGTGCTGTCCGAATTAAAACGGACGGCGCGTGAATATACGACCGCAGCGTTGGAGGCGACGCACCCGGCGATCCGCCAGGCGTTTCAGGCTTTGGCCCAGCATACGATGCAGGACCAGGCCGAGCTGTTCGATGTGCTCTCTCAATTGAACGGCTATGGTTCGGTGAAAATGGCCAATATGCAGGAGGTGCAGCAGGAGCTTCAGCAGCAGGTGCACAAAGCGGAGCAGCTGCAAAACCTGGTGCAGCAAGCGATTCAAAGCGGCCATGCGCAGGCATCGCAAGCCAATGCGTTTCAGCAGTCTTACACGGCCAATACGGCGTTCCAGACTGGCGCCTACCAGCAAGCTCAGCAGCCGATGGGTCAGCAAAGCTTCGGGCAGCAACAAGGCTACGGCCAGCAGCAAGGCTTTGGCTCCGGCGCCGGCAGCCAAGGCTATGGGGGCGGCTCAAGCTACAGCTCTCCTGCGAGCTCCGTGCTGAATCCTAGCTTCAGCGCGAATACGGGCGGCGGGCAATCTGCCGGCTCCTACCGGACGGGCTCGGCTCAGTCTGGTTATGGAGGCAGCCTGACAGGCAGCAGCTACGGGAGCATAGCCTCCAAAAGCTCCACAGAAGCTTTTGGAGACGCAGCGGAGCCTCGCGGCGGCAACAGCTACAATTGGAGCGCAGACAACTCGAATGCGGCAAGAGGCGGCAACAGCTATAACTGGAGTGCCTCCGACGATACGCAAAGCAGCGCAAGCGTCGACGCTTCCGCGGATAAGGCGACAGGACATAACAGCAAGTACATGCTGTAGACACATAGCGCTAACCGATAATACCCTGCCGGGAGTTCCTCCCGCGGGGTATTTGCTTTTTTTCAAGTGACACGGGTCAAAGCAAAGGGGATAAGGGGGTAACAACCTCATTTTTTTGCAGCAATGGCGGCTCTGTCGCGGAGCGTCTCTCTTTGAAAGGGGGGTTAGATTAGTGAATAGAACCCATTTGACACGGTATGCACGGTAGCATAGACTAATTTCATAGGTACCTAACAAAGAACGCATCAGCATGCCTGGAGAAGACCTGTACACCCGGCTCCAGGGGGTGCAGCAGAAGCGGCCGACGGACAACTCCGGCAGCCGTTTTCGTATTGTACAGAGGAGGCTGTAACCTTTGCATTTAGATGTAACGAAATGGAATCATGTGTTTAAACTGGATCCGGACAAGGAACTTTCAGATGAGCTGCTGGAACAGGTGTGCTTATCGGGGACCGATGCGATCCTCGTAGGCGGCTCGACGGGCGTGACCTTTGACAACACGGTCGATCTGATGGCGCGTATTCGCCGGTACGAGGTGCCGTGTGTGCTGGAAATATCGGATCAAGAGGCGATAGCGCCCGGATTTGATCTGTTTTTTATTCCGATGGTTTTGAATGCGCGGGATCCTCGGTGGATCGTCGGCAACCATCAGAAGGCGCTGCGTGAATACGGAGCGATACTGGATTGGAGCCAGGTGCTGACGGAAGGCTACGTTATTCTGAACGGCGAATCCGCTGCGGCAAGGGTAACGCAGGCCGATACGGCTTTGGACGTCAAGGATGTCGAGGCGTATGCGCGGATGGCGGACCGGCTTTTGCGGTGTCCGATCTTTTATATAGAGTACAGCGGTATGTTTGGGGATATGGCTTTGGTTGCTCGTACGCGGGAGCTGGTGCAGTCGGCGCGTATTTTTTACGGAGGCGGCATCGATAGTCCGGAGAAGGCGCGTCAGGCTGCAGAGGCGGCGCATACGGTCGTCGTCGGCAATGCCTTGTACGAACAGCCGGAGCAGGCATTGGCCACTGTTGAGGCGGTGCGTGCCGTAAGGACGGCCGGGCAAGCTTCTTAATGAAAGAACAGGGTGAGGAGAGAACTTACGATGAACGAGAGTGTCGATATATTTGCATCCATACAGACGTTGAATCCACAGCAAAAGCAAGCGGTCGAAACGGTCGACGGACCGCTGCTTATTATGGCCGGCGCAGGCAGCGGAAAGACCCGTGTGCTGACGCACCGGATCGCTTATTTGATCGCTACCCGCAAGGCTCCGCCATGGGCGATTCTGGCGATTACTTTTACGAATAAAGCCGCGCGGGAAATGCAGGAGCGGGTGGGCAAGCTCGTCGGTCCCGGCGGTCAGGATATTTGGGTATCCACCTTCCACTCCATGTGCGTGCGCATTCTGCGCAAGGACATCACCCGGATCGGGTTTACATCCAATTTTACGATCCTGGACTCCGGCGACCAGCTGTCCGTTGTCAAGAACTGCATGAAGGAATTGAACATCGACGTCAAAAAGTTTGAGCCGAAGTCGGTTCAAGCCGCGATCAGCGCTGCGAAGAACGAATTGAAATCGCCTGAAACGCTGGAGAGCCTGATCGGCGACTATTTTGACGGCATCGTTGCCAAAGTGTACAAGCTGTATCAGAAGAAGCTGAAGGCCAACAACTCCTTGGACTTCGACGATTTAATCATGCAGACGATTCAATTATTCAAAGAGGTGCCGGAGGTACTGGAGTTTTATCAGAACAAGTTTCAGTATATCCACGTCGATGAATACCAGGATACGAACCGCGCGCAGTATATGCTCTGTCTGATGCTGGCCGATAAGCATAAACGCATCTGCGTCGTAGGGGACAGCGACCAGTCCATCTACCGCTGGCGCGGAGCGGATATTACGAACATTCTTAACTTTGAGAAGGATTACCCGAAGGCGACGACCATTCTGCTGGAGCAAAATTACCGTTCCACTTCGAATATATTGAATGCAGCGAACAAGGTCATCGGCAATAATACGGGGCGTAAGGTAAAGAACCTGTGAACCAGCAAGGACGAGGGGCACAAAATTCGTTTGTATCAAGCCGACTCGGAGCATGAGGAAGGGTACTTTGTTACGAACGAAATTAATAAGAATGTAAGAACGAACGGCAAAAAGTACAGCGACCACGCGATCCTGTACCGCACGAACGCGCAGTCGCGGGTAATAGAGGAAATTTTGATTAAATCCGATATTCCTTATCAAATCGTAGGCGGCATCAAGTTCTACGATCGCAAAGAGATTAAGGACATTCTGGGGTATCTGCGTCTGATCTCGAACCCGACGGACGATATCAGCTTTGTGCGGGTCGTCAATGTGCCGAAGCGGGGTATCGGCGATACGACCGTGGACCGTTTGGCCGATGCAGCCGGACGCCGCGGCATTTCCATGTTCGAGATGCTGGAGGAAGTGGACGCGCTGGAGATCGGGACGAAGGCGAAGCACGCGCTTGCCGACTTCCGCGATATGATCGACAACCTGAACCGGATGGTCGAATATTTGTCCGTGACCGAGCTGACGGAAAAAATGCTTGAGCTTACCGAATACCGAATGGAGCTGCAGCGGGAAAAAACGATCGAGGCCACGGCCCGTCTGGAAAACATCGACGAGTTTCTGTCCGTGACGATGGACTTTGAGAAACGCAATGAAGACAAGTCGCTAGTTTCGTTTCTGACCGATCTTGCGCTGATCGCCGATATCGACTCCATGAACAATGCGGCGGAAGAGCAGGCCGATGCGAATAACTCGGTTGTGCTGATGACGATGCACAGCGCGAAGGGACTGGAATTCCCGGTTGTCTTCATCATCGGGATGGAGGAAGGCGTCTTTCCTCACAGCCGGGCGGCGAACGACAACGATGAGCTGGAGGAGGAGCGGCGTCTTGCTTACGTGGGGATCACGCGCGCCGAGCAGGAGCTGTTCCTCACCTGCGCCCGGATGCGCACCTTGTTCGGACGCACGAACATGAACGCGCCGTCCCGGTTCCTGACGGAGATCCCCGAGGAGCTGCTCGAGCCGGTGTCGCCTGGCGGCGTCATCGGCGGCCGCTCCACGGGGCTCGGCTTCTCGCGCAGCGGGCGCGAGAGCCGCTATGGCAGCGGAGGCAGCTTCGGCTCCGCTGGAGGCTTCGGCGCGGCCGGGACCGCCGCGCCGGCCAAAGCTGCCGGCTTCCGGCCGACGGCCGCCGGCAAAACCGCACCGGCGGGCACGATTCGGCCCGCCGCAGCCTCCGGCGCCGCGGCGAAGCCGGCTGCCGACTACACCATGGGCGACAAAGTGGCCCATGGCAAGTGGGGCATCGGCACCGTCGTAGCCATCAAGGGCTCGGGGGACGACACCGAGCTGCAGATTGCCTTTCCGGCGCCGGTCGGCGTGAAGCGGCTGCTCGCCAAGTTCGCGCCGATCACGAAGGAAGGCTGAGCGGAGAGGCCTTCCGCTTGTGCCGCTGCCGTACAAGTTTTGCTATGTCCGGCGAGCCGGCCTTAGCTTTGGTTTAAAATGCCTTGAAATAACCGAAAATAGCGGCAGCCCCTTTTCTGCGGAGGGGCTGCTCGATCCTTACCGCCGCTTTAGTACTGTAAAGAAGCGGCGGGACTTCTTTTGGAGAGGATGTTTCCTTTATATGACGGAAGCCCTGACGGCTATGAAAGCCCTCATTGAAGAAATCAATACCCATAATTATCAGTATTATACTTTGGATGAACCGACCATCAGCGATGCGGAGTACGACAAGCTGTACGACCGTTTGGTTACATTGGAGAAGGAAACCGGGGTCGTGCTGCCGGATTCGCCTACGCTTAGAGTAGGGACCAGCTGCTCGGCGGCTTCGAGCCTCACAAGCATCGTTCCCGTCTGTGGAGTCTGGACAAAGCGCAGACCCATGACGATCTGATGGCCTGGCACGCTCGTGTCTCCAAGCTCGTTCAGGACTATAACACGCAGCATCCGGAGTCGCCTTTGCCTTCGCCGTCCTTTGTTATCGAGCTGAAATTCGACGGGCTGACGCTCAACCTTACTTATGAGCGCGGAACCTTGGTACAGGCGGCGACAAGAGGCAACGGAACCGTGGGAGAGGGCATTCTGGCGCAGGTCAAGACGATTAAATCCATTCCGCTGACCATTCCTTACACGGAAGGCGTCATCGAGGTGCAGGGCGAAGGGATTATGAACCTGTCCGTACTGGATAAATACAATCAGACAGCGGCAGAGCCTCTTAAGAATGCCCGGAATGCGGCTGCCGGAGCCCTGCGTAACCTGAACCCGAAAGTCACCGCAGAACGCAAGCTGAACGCGTTTTTTTACAATATAGGCTATACCGACGGCCTGACCTTCGACAGCCATCAGGAAATGGTCGAGTTTTTGCGGGCCAACCGGTTTAAAGTAAGCCCGTATGTTCAATTTTACGATTCGATTGAAGAGGTAGCGCAGGAGCTGGATAAGCTCGTCTCAATGCGCAATACGTTTGATTTTCTGATCGACGGCTTGGTGGTCAAGGTGACCGACATGCATACCCGCGAGGTGCTGGGGTATACGGATAAATTCCCGCGCTGGGCGGTAGCCTTTAAATTCGAAGCGGAAGAAGCGGTCACCACTCTGCTGTCCGTGTCGTGGGAAGTGGGCCGCACCGGCAAAATCACGCCGGTCGCCAAGGTTGAACCCGTAGATATAGCGGGTGTGACCGTACAGAACTGTACGCTGAACAACATCGGCGACATTGAACGCAAAAATCTGAAGCATGCGCTGGGCAGCCAAGTGCTGATCCGCCGTTCCAACGATGTCATCCCTGAGATTCTCGGTAAAGCGACCGAAGAGCTGGACGGACAGGAGATCGTATTCCCTACCCATTGTCCTTCCTGCGGCTCGGAGCTTGAGCTGAAGGGCGCTCATTTGTTCTGTCTGAACCGGCTCGAATGCCGGCCCCAGCTGATCGGGCGCATCACGCATTTTGCTTCGCGCGACGCCATGGATATAGAGACGTTCAGCATCATGACAGCCGAACAGCTGTACCAGGAGCTGGGGGTGCGCGATCCTGCGGATTTATATGACCTGACCTTCGACGATTTGATTAAGCTGGACCGGTTTGGCGAGAAAAAGGCGAATAAGCTGCTGGCCGCTTTCGAAAAAAGCAAGCAGTGTGACCTGGCCTCTTTCCTATTTGCGCTGGGCATTCCGAATACAGGCAAAACGACGACCAAAGTGCTGGCCGACCATTACCGCGACCTTCACAAGCTGATGCAGGCTGAGCCGGAGGAGCTTGTTCTTTTGCAGGATATCGGTCAGATTGTTGCCGACAGCATCGTCAGCTTTTTCCGGGACCCGGTTATGCAGCGCAGTATTGAGAGGCTGCTTCAGGCCGGAGTATGCCCTGCCAGTGAGCAAGCCCCCGTTATAGTGAATGAAGATAACCCGTTCTTCGGGAAAACAATCGTGCTGACAGGTACGCTGTCTTCAATGAGCCGAGATGAATGCGGCAAAAAGCTGGAGGCCCTGGGTGCCAAAATTACAGGCAGCGTCTCCAAAAAGACCGATATCGTCATTGCAGGCGAAAGCGCTGGCAGCAAGCTGACGAAAGCGCAGGATCTCGGAATCCGTATTATTGAGGACGAACAGGAACTGCTGCAGCTTCTGGGGGAGGCTTAATCGCCACCTTTTTGTTGAAGAGAGAAGCAGCCACCTCCAAGCATAATGTATGCCTCCTTTGAAAAGGCTCCTCTCAGGAGCTTTTTCTTTTTGCTGCAGGTTAAAATAAGCAGGTCGATGGTGATGATTCAACGTCAGTGAGAAGCGTTCTGTGAAGGATTGCCGCTGCTTGATAACAGCTTGCCTATGACTTGAGATGAGAGCAAGGGTCCTAATATGGTTCACCTAAGCGTAGAAGCATCGCACAAGAAGTGACGGGGAGTCGGGACTGGCTATGCTTAATTTGCTTGCATAGATTCTTTGCCGGGAGTGCATCCTTTATAAGGACCCGTTGAGGGGCTTGATTTCATTAGGAATAAAGGCGTTGAATAGCCATGCCAGGTATGGTTAAACGGCGTGAGCTGAGCTCTTTAAAATCTTTTTAAAAAAGATGTTGCAATCCATATGCGATTTATGGTACATTACTTTTTGTCGCCGCTGAGACAGACAAGCCTCAGCAAGTGATGGAAACAAGAAGTAAATAAAAGAGTTGCAACGCACTCGACAATGTGATAAGATGAATTCTTGTCACGGAAAAAAAGTGACGAAGCAATGATCAAGAAAGCTCTTTGAAAACTGAACAAATGATGGTTGAATGCCATTTGATTTACAAAAGCAAGTCAGCATTTTTGAGCTTAAGACAAGCTCTGTTACAAGTTATACAACTTTAATGGAGAGTTTGATCCTGGCTCAGGACGAACGCTGGCGGCGTGCCTAATACATGCAAGTCGAGCGGATTTCACCTTCGGGTGAAGTTAGCGGCGGACGGGTGAGTAACACGTAGGCAACCTGCCTGTAAGACCGGGATAACTATCGGAAACGATAGCTAAGACCGGATAGCTGGTTCTCTCGCATGAGGGAATCATGAAACACGGAGCAATCTGTGGCTTGCAGATGGGCCTGCGGCGCATTAGCTAGTTGGTGAGGTAACGGCTCACCAAGGCGACGATGCGTAGCCGACCTGAGAGGGTGATCGGCCACACTGGGACTGAGACACGGCCCAGACTCCTACGGGAGGCAGCAGTAGGGAATCTTCCGCAATGGACGCAAGTCTGACGGAGCAACGCCGCGTGAGTGATGAAGGTTTTCGGATCGTAAAGCTCTGTTGCCAGGGAAGAACGCTTAGGAGAGTAACTGCTCCTGAGGTGACGGTACCTGAGAAGAAAGCCCCGGCTAACTACGTGCCAGCAGCCGCGGTAATACGTAGGGGGCAAGCGTTGTCCGGAATTATTGGGCGTAAAGCGCGCGCAGGCGGTTATTTAAGTTTGGTGTTTAAGCCCGGGGCTCAACCCCGGATCGCACTGAAAACTGGATGACTTGAGTGCGGGAGAGGAAAGTGGAATTCCACGTGTAGCGGTGAAATGCGTAGAGATGTGGAGGAACACCAGTGGCGAAGGCGACTTTCTGGACCGTAACTGACGCTGAGGCGCGAAAGCGTGGGGAGCAAACAGGATTAGATACCCTGGTAGTCCACGCCGTAAACGATGAGTGCTAGGTGTTAGGGGTTTCGATACCCTTGGTGCCGAAGTAAACACAGTAAGCACTCCGCCTGGGGAGTACGCTCGCAAGAGTGAAACTCAAAGGAATTGACGGGGCCCCGCACAAGCAGTGGAGTATGTGGTTTAATTCGAAGCAACGCGAAGAACCTTACCAGGTCTTGACATCCCTCTGACCGGTACAGAGATGTACCTTTCCTTCGGGACAGAGGAGACAGGTGGTGCATGGTTGTCGTCAGCTCGTGTCGTGAGATGTTGGGTTAAGTCCCGCAACGAGCGCAACCCTTGACTTTAGTTGCCAGCATTGAGTTGGGCACTCTAGAGTGACTGCCGGTGACAAACCGGAGGAAGGTGGGGATGACGTCAAATCATCATGCCCCTTATGACCTGGGCTACACACGTACTACAATGGCCGGTACAACGGGAAGCGAAGGAGCGATCTGGAGCGAATCTTTAGAAGCCGGTCTCAGTTCGGATTGCAGGCTGCAACTCGCCTGCATGAAGTCGGAATTGCTAGTAATCGCGGATCAGCATGCCGCGGTGAATACGTTCCCGGGTCTTGTACACACCGCCCGTCACACCACGAGAGTTTACAACACCCGAAGTCGGTGGGGTAACCCGCAAGGGAGCCAGCCGCCGAAGGTGGGGTAGATGATTGGGGTGAAGTCGTAACAAGGTAGCCGTATCGGAAGGTGCGGCTGGATCACCTCCTTTCTATGGAGTCCATGTTACCTGTAGGGTAACGGACATAAAGCATTCAACCAATCATTTGTTCAGTTTTGATGGAGTTTTCCATCAATAAATATGACTTGTATGGGGCCATAGCTCAGCTGGGAGAGCGCCTGCCTTGCAAGCAGGAGGTCAGCGGTTCGATCCCGCTTGGCTCCACCATATGTTCATATTTATAGTTTGTTCCTTGAAAACTAGATAACGAAACAAAGCATAGAATCATCCTTGAAAGAGATAGATCTTGATGATCTTACTCTTACAATCTTTAGCTGCCGTTCGATTCATCGAACATGGGTTAAGCTAATAAGAGCACACGGAGGATGCCTAGGCGCTAGGAGCCGACGAAGGACGTGGCGAACGACGAAATCGCCTCGGGGAGCCGTAAGCAGGCGTTGATCCGGGGATGTCCGAATGGGGGAACCCAGCTGAGGTAATACTCAGTTACCGCTATCTGAATACATAGGGTAGTTGGAGGCATACGAGGGGAACTGAAACATCTAAGTACCCTCAGGAGAAGAAAACAAGAGTGATTCCGTCAGTAGCGGCGAGCGAAAGCGGAACAGCCCAAACCAGAGGGCTTGCCCTCTGGGGTTGTGGGACGTCAATGTGGGTTTAGCAGAGTAGATGAAGCGGTCTGGAAAGGCCGGCCACAGAAGGTAACAGCCCTGTAATCGAAATTTTGCGAAAACCTTAGACGGATCCCGAGTACCGCGAGACACGTGAAACCTCGTGGGAAGCAGGCAGGACCATCTGCCAAGGCTAAATACTCCCTAGCGACCGATAGTGAAGCAGTACCGTGAGGGAAAGGTGAAAAGAACCGCGGGAGCGGAGTGAAATAGAACCTGAAACCGTGTGCTTACAAGAAGTCAGAGTCCGTTAATGGATGATGGCGTGCCTTTTGTAGAATGAACCGGCGAGTTACGTTCCCGTGCAAGGTTAAGGTGAAGAGCCGGAGCCGCAGCGAAAGCGAGTCTGAATAGGGCGTATCGATATTTTCTTACGAAAAATCGCAGTACGTGGACGTAGACCCGAAACCGTGTGATCTACCCCTGCCCAGGGTGAAGGTGCGGTAACACGCACTGGAGGCCCGAACCCACGAATGTTGAAAAATTCGGGGATGAGGTGGGGGTAGCGGAGAAATTCCAATCGAACTCGGAGATAGCTGGTTCTCCCCGAAATAGCTTTAGGGCTAGCCTCGGGAGATGAGTAGTGGAGGTAAAGCACTGATTGGGTGCGGGGCCCGCCAAGGGTTACCAAGTCCAGTCAAACTCTGAATGCCACATACTTTATCCCGGGAGTCAGACAGTGAGTGCTAAGATCCATTGTCAAGAGGGAAACAGCCCAGATCATCAGCTAAGGTCCCCAAGTGTGTGTTAAGTGGGAAAGGATGTGGAGTTGCAAAGACAACCAGGATGTTGGCTTAGAAGCAGCCACCATTGAAAGAGTGCGTAATAGCTCACTGGTCGAGTGACTCTGCGCCGAAAATGTAACGGGGCTAAACACACCACCGAAGCTATGGCTCGTGCAAACAAGATTTGCACTTGGGTAGGGGAGCGTTGTATGTAGGTAGAAGGTGTACCGTAAGGAGCGCTGGACAGCATACAAGTGAGAATGCCGGTATGAGTAACGAAAAGATCAGTGAGAATCTGATCCGCCGAAAGCCTAAGGGTTCCTGAGGAAGGCTCGTCCGCTCAGGGTAAGTCGGGACCTAAGGCGAGGCCGAAAGGCGTAGTCGAAGGACAACAGGTTGAAATTCCTGTACCACCGTGAACCGTTATGAGCAATGGGGTGACGCAGAAGGATAGTGACGCGGACTGATGGATGTCCGTCCAAGCAGAGAGGCTGGTGTGTAGGCAAATCCGCACATCGTAAGGCTGGTCTGTGATGGGGAGCGAAAATTGCAGTAGCGAAGGTCATGAGTTCAGGCTGCCAAGAAAAGCCTCTAGCCAGGGAGAAGGTGCCCGTACCGCAAACCGACACAGGTAGGCGAGCAGAGCATGCTAAGGCGCGCGGAAGAACTCTCGTTAAGGAACTCGGCAAAATGACCCCGTAACTTCGGGAGAAGGGGTGCCTCGGTAGGGTGAATAGCCCGAGGGGGCCGCAGTGAAAAGGCCCAAGCGACTGTTTAGCAAAAACACAGGTCTGTGCGAAGCCGCAAGGCGAAGTATACGGGCTGACGCCTGCCCGGTGCTGGAAGGTTAAGGGGAGTGGTTAGGGGTTTACCCCGAAGCTATGAACCGAAGCCCCAGTAAACGGCGGCCGTAACTATAACGGTCCTAAGGTAGCGAAATTCCTTGTCAGGTAAATTCTGACCCGCACGAATGGCGTAACGACTTGGGCGCTGTCTCAACGAGAGATCCGGTGAAATTTTAATACCTGTGAA
The DNA here is from genome assembly GCF_043945595.1 of Paenibacillus sp. TAB_01. Taxonomy (NCBI): domain Bacteria; kingdom Bacillati; phylum Bacillota; class Bacilli; order Caryophanales; family Paenibacillaceae; genus Paenibacillus; species Paenibacillus sp. TAB_01. The sequence continues at coordinate 497,990 of NZ_JBIFNP010000002.1, read as the reverse complement.
GATGCAGGTTACCCGCGACAAGACGGAAAGACCCCATGGAGCTTTACTGCAGCTTGATATTGGACTTTGGTACGATCTGTACAGGATAGGTGGGAGCCTGAGAAGCCTGAGCGCCAGCTTGGGTGGAGGCGACGTTGGGATACCACCCTGATCGTATCGGAGTTCTAACCTGGTACCGTAAGCCGGTATGGGGACAGTGTCAGGTGGGCAGTTTGACTGGGGCGGTCGCCTCCTAAAAAGTAACGGAGGCGCCCCAAGGTTCCCTCAGAATGGTTGGAAATCATTCGAAGAGTGCAAAGGCATAAGGGAGCTTGACTGCGAGACAAACAGGTCGAGCAGGGACGAAAGTCGGGCTTAGTGATCCGGTGGTACCGCATGGAAGGGCCATCGCTCAACGGATAAAAGCTACCCTGGGGATAACAGGCTTATCTCCCCCAAGAGTCCACATCGACGGGGAGGTTTGGCACCTCGATGTCGGCTCATCGCATCCTGGGGCTGAAGTAGGTCCCAAGGGTTGGGCTGTTCGCCCATTAAAGCGGTACGCGAGCTGGGTTCAGAACGTCGTGAGACAGTTCGGTCCCTATCTGTCGTGGGCGCAGGAAATTTGAGAGGAGCTGTCCTTAGTACGAGAGGACCGGGATGGACGTACCGCTGGTGTACCAGTTGTTCCGCCAGGAGCACGGCTGGATAGCTACGTACGGACGGGATAAGCGCTGAAAGCATCTAAGCGTGAAGCCCCCCTCAAGATGAGATTTCCCAGTATGTAAGACCCCTTGAAGACGACAAGGTAGATAGGTTCGGGGTGGAAGTGCCGTAAGGTATGGAGCTGACGAATACTAATCGGTCGAGGGCTTATCCAAGAGAACAGCAAAGAAGAAGGATGTATGCTTGTTTCGTATCTAGTTTTCAAGGAACAATAAACATTGTTCTTGAGTCCATGGAGAGATACCCAAGTGGCTATAAGGGGCCCTCTGCTAAGGGGTTAGACTGCGTAAGTGGTGCGAGGGTTCGAATCCCTCTCTCTCCGTAGTTTCTTTCAATCAATGTGGCGGCGTAGCTCAGCTGGCTAGAGCGTACGGTTCATACCCGTAAGGTCGGGGGTTCGATCCCCTCTGCCGCTATAATTTTTAATTGCGCATTTGTGACAAGACATGCTATGATGTGTCTCGTGTCACATGTGTATGGAGGCTTAGCTCAGCTGGGAGAGCATCTGCCTTACAAGCAGAGGGTCGGCGGTTCGATCCCGTCAGCCTCCACCATTTAGTTTAATACGCCGTTGTAGCTCAATTGGTAGAGCAACTGACTTGTAATCAGTAGGTTGGGGGTTCAAGTCCTCTCGACGGCACCATGTTTGTTTAATGCGGAGCCGTGGTGTAGAGGCCTAACATGCCTGCCTGTCACGCAGGAGACCGCGGGTTCGAATCCCGTCGGCTCCGCCATTACAAATTTTGGACAAGTGATCATCTGGCTCGGTAGCTCAGTCGGTAGAGCAGAGGACTGAAAATCCTCGTGTCGGCGGTTCGATTCCGTCCCGAGCCACCATTGATTTAATTGCTTGAATAAAAGTAACGCAATTAAGTCATGCTATTCATATGGAGGCTTAGTGAAGTGGCTAAACACGGCAGACTGTAAATCTGCTCTCATCGAGTTCGGTGGTTCGAATCCATCAGCCTCCACCATTTATAAGAGCCATTAGCTCAGTTGGTAGAGCACCTGACTTTTAATCAGGGTGTCGTAGGTTCGAGTCCTACATGGCTCATCGAGTAAAAGAAAAGAGACCTTTCGAGGTCTTTTTTTTGTGCAGCTATTGGCTGGCTTTGGCCATAAAAAAGACCTGACGGAAGAGTGAACTTACTCACTTAATCGTCAGGTCTTTTCATACCCGATTCCCCCTTACCAAGGACCACACATGATGAGCAGCCAGCTGCCAACCGTCGGCAAGGTAAGTGAACGTGGGGGTTATATCAGTGGCGGATAAGCCAGCGGCTAGCGGTTCATTTTTGCTTGTACCGATTGGAGCTTTTGCTGGATCGATCCTTTGACGTCACGCCGATCATCGATTTTAATCGAGGTAGACACACGTTGGGCGCCATGCTGGAAAGGAACCTCATGCAGCCGGTGAATCACCCTCAGCAAATCTGGCAGCTCGCCTTCAATAAGGGTGCTCATAGCCGTCAGTTGATAATGAATAGGTTCGGGTGACTGCTCCAGTACTTGCTGAATGTCCGCGACATATTGGCTGAGACTGGGCGTGCCCGTACCAATCGGAATAATGGTCAGTTCTACAATAGCCATGTTTGGGTCCGTCCTGCGTTTTTATCATTTGGGGGCTTGATGCGCGTTCTGCTGCCCCTTCTTGTGGAGCTTATAAGGCTATTGTAGCGAATACAAGGCTATAGTTCCATACGGGCTGCCTGGTCCTTTATGTAGTCAGCCGTGCGCATAGCCAGTGCCATTACCGTATTGGTGGGGTTCCCTGCGCCGGAGGTGACGAACAGACTTGCGTCGCAAATAAATAGATTGGAGATATCATGCGTTTGGCCATAAGAGTTGGTTACGGATGTGTTCGGGTCGTCTCCCATGCGGCAGCCCCCCATAAGATGGGCCGTATCGGGCACCACGAAATCCGGCTTGCCGCCGGCTGCGGTCAAAATATTTCTCATGCTCTCTACCGCATGACCGATAAGCCGAAGGTCGTTATCCCCGTAGCTGAATGTCACTTTGGCCCGCGGCATGCCATGGTGATCCGGTTCATCGCTTAACGTAATACGGTTATCCGGATTCGGAAGCACTTCGCCTACCATGGTGATCCGTCCATAGTAATTGTAGTCCAGCATCTTATGGCGAAGCTCTGAGCCCCACATCGGCTGCCTGGACGATTTGGACAAGCCGGTGGCGAAGCCGACAGGACGCGCTCCATGCGCATGCAGCGTGTAGCCGCGGACGAAGCCGCGCTCGGGCGCAGTGCTGTAGAAATCCTGTGTGGAGGCAAGCACAGGCGTACCCTTGTAGAGCCTGATTTCCTCCGGAAATTTGGCGTACACGTCATGACTGCTGTGCGTCATGAACCCGCGGCCGACCCAGCCGCTGCTGTTGGCCAGTCCGTCAGGAAACTGCGCAGTGGCCGAATGCAGCAGCAAACGCGGGGTTTCGACTACATAAGCGGCCACGATAACGATTTTGGCCCGCTGCTCATATGTTTGCCCTTCGTGGACGAAAATGACACCCGAGGCTTTGCCGTCAGGCCCCATTGTAATTTGCGTCACCATGCAGTCGGGAAGCACTTCGGCGCCGGCTTGAATCGCTTTAGGAATATGGACGATCAGCGTGCTGAATTTGGCATTAGGCATGCAGCCCTGATTGCAGAAGCCCCGGTTAATGCAAGGGGGGCGGTTATCGAACGGGGCGGACAAAATAGCGAGAGGCGTGACGGCCGACTGGATACCGAGCGCTTCACAGCCCTGCTGAAACCGCTGAGCATTCGGACTAAGCGGATCGCGTTCCGGATACGGATACGGCCCGTGGAAATTGCCCCACGGGAAGTATTTCGGGCCGGATACGGCGATTTCTTTTTCCACTTTATCATAGTAGGGAGCCAGGTCGCTGTAGCCGATCGGCCAGTCTTCACCGACTCCGTCCAATGTTCTGGCTCTGAAATCCGTTTCATGAAACCGGAGAAATACGCCTGTAAAATGAACCGTTCCTCCGCCGACGCCCCAGCCTGAATTATTATGACCCATCTCCAGCGGATCGGAGCCGTCTGTAACACGGGTGTCCTGCCAGCCCAGGCGCTGCATCGACAGCTCATCACTGGCGAAATCCCGCTGCGGGGCCCGAAAAGGCCCTGCATCCAGCACGACCACCCGCATCCCTGCGGTGCTCAGCTCTTTGGCCAGCACGCCGCCGGCAGCCCCTGCGCCTACAATAACGACATCGGCCACTTCTCCCTCATATTTACGCTTCTTCATACTTAGGCTTGGCCTCCCAAGGATCGAGTTGTCCGGGATGCATCCGCACATACCCTCGAGGATAGGCGGGACCGCCATACCCGATCTCCGACCAAATACGTGGATGCGAATAATACGATTCCAGCGTGAGCGTCAGGAGCTTCTGGAAAAAGGCTTTTTGCGGCACATGCTTCCAGGTTTCATAGGGTAAGCCATCTTCTTGGCTGATGGACTTTAGAATCTCCAGCTGACGCTCTCTTTCCAAATGGAAAAAGTGCTCCGTATGCAGCAGCTGGCACGAGTCCCCTAAAGCGTCGAGACCCATCCGAAGGAGTGCTGGAGCGGAAGGCAGGCCTGTTTTTCTATCGCTTTCGATGCCTGAAGCCATTTGTTTATCGATGTATTCAATAATGTACTGGATCAGCTCAGCCCGGTCGTCATCAACCAATTGAGCGCAGCAGGAACGCAGCATCTCGGCTTCCAGCACGGTGAGGAACTGATAATCCCCTCCCGTATGAAGACGTTCATTCACAATTCGGCGCGTATGTCCATCCCACTCATGCTGGGCATTCATGACATCATAGGTTGGGTAATGGGTTTCTTTGCTCATCTGCTTACCTCCAGTACACGGCTATTAGTCCTAAAGCGCTAATCGCAATAAATAGTACAGGCAATATCACCGGGGGGCCTACCAGGAAATTCCGCATCGTCCAGCCGCCGACCCGAATGCCGACGCCATGAAAGTGATAGTAAAAGCCGACCGCCCCGATACCGGCGCCTACCCACATCAGCAGGTGAAACAACTGCAAGAGCCAGTCAGCCCGAACAGTCGCTAACGCTGCAGCAGTAACGGCGAAGATAGGTGCAGAAACGACGGGATACCACATGGCCCGGTGATGAAAATTTTGCCGGTAATGCGACAGCGTTACTTGCGCTCCAACCGCCAGAAAGGCGATGCCGACAAATAAAATAAGGACTCGTTCCAGGTTCCAACTCGTCCAATGCATAAGTTTTGGCCTCCTTTTGTCGCCTGATCAGGATAATATCGGCCTGCAATTGCGATTGCTCCGCTAGTTATGTCTTCTATCGTCGAAAGCAGCGGGGACCGAAGGGATGCCGATAAGCGCTCTAGCAGGTCCAAGCGTTCAGGACAGGCTCGGAAAGGTGAGCGAGCCGTAGGGCATGCAGGCTATGGATGGCTTCCCGCGGGCCTGATCGAGTATTTGCTCTAGCACGGACTGCAAGTCAGTCACCGGTTCCATGCCCAGAAGCCTTACAATGGGCTCAGGGATTTCGGAGAGCAGGTATACACGCTGCTTGGACAGAACTTCGTCCAGATGAGTAATTTTATGGGCTCCGAGGACGAACTCACGGTTCAGCTTCGATACCGTTCGTTGTCGGTCCTTCATCGTTTCCACCCAATACTGGAAAATGCCGTTGCCGAATATCTCTTGGCAGGCTGCAGCCATAATAATGGCACCGCCGTTCTTTGTGATCTTGGATGCGTTGCGCAGCGCTTTAAGCGACTGATACATTTGCATATCCTTAGGATACCCGCCCGGAGAAACAAGCGTGAGATCGTACGATCGGCCAACGGGAACGATGAACCGTTCCGATGCCAGGCGAACCCCTGCCCGATGCGCATCAATAATATGGCCTGCGACGGCCTCCAGTACTTCGCGGCGGTGATTTACGACTACATTGAGCATAAAATCTACGGAAATAAACCGCAGCGCTTCCTCAATATCCGTATGCACCCGGTTATCCGGCTCCCCTAGCTTTACGCGGTCCGTGCAGAGAGAGACCGTGATTGTGCTCAATACACCGCCTGGAAGCCGTGCCGGGAACGATGGATTTCATACCTCCGGAAATGCCGGCCATTGCATGAGGCTCAATATTTCCCGTGACAATGCGAAGATCCGCTTCGGCGACGAGCCTGTTAATTTCCACGGGAGTGCCTGAGGAGGTGCGCCCGAGGCGGACGCAATCCTCGGGTTCGGCGGAATGGTTGTGCACCCGGATACGCCGAAACACGGGTGCGCCTACCAAGCAGATCATTTCTTCCTTCGTCTGTTTGCGATGCAGTCCTAATGCAATGACAATATCTATCGCATAGTCCGGCATGCCACCTGCATTTAATTCCTCAAGCAGGGCAGGCAGCAGGAGCTCGCTCGGGCACAGCCGAGTTCCGTCGCTGATAACAATAACGGCCTTTTTCCGGCCGCAGGCGAGCTGCGACAGCTTCGACGTACCCGTCGGCGACGCTAAGGCTTGACGGACAACCTGCGCGGAGCGTTCTTTTTTATCGCAGTTCAGGCCGTCATCCATTTGGTATGTAATCCAATCGCATGTCTGATTGGCGGGCAGGGAGAAAGAAACGGCATTCCTGCCATAAGGCAGAGCGTAAATAGTCTCGGCCCCCTCTTTGTATGGGTAAAAGCACAGTTCAATTATTTCCCATGCGTTCAAAATTATCCTTAGTCGTCAGAGCCGGGCAAGAGCCCATAATATGTGCGCCAACCGTGCCGTTTCGGGTCCTGCCGCCTGCAGACTGCGGCGTCTGTGGCAGCATACCGCATTTAAATCGGCACGTACCGCCGTAGAAGACGAGCATGATCCGAATCTTCCTAGTATGCTTAGGTATTTTTTGCTATGATGAAGACAAGCAATCCCCTAAAAAGTCTGTAATAGCTAGCATTCGCCACATCCAGATATAAATATACGACGATGGGAGTTCGGGTATGGATTGGGAACCGTTGAGACAGCAGCTGGAGCACATTTTTGAAGGACCTGTCAAGTTGTTGAAATGGACATGGGAGCAATGGTTAAGAGAAGCCGATACAGCGGCCAAGAATAAAGGGACGCCGCCCAAAAGCTTATATAAGGATGACCAGTGGGTATTTTTCGCCCAAAAAGAGAGCCAGGATGCTCTGATCCTGGTCGTTCAGCGAAGTGCGATGACGGAGGCGGAGCGCCAGCTGGTGGAGATGATGCTGGAAGCCCGGCGCACCCAGGAGAAGAAGCCCGTGCCTGCCGTTAGCGAGGAAGAGCGCAAGGCGACGCTGGTCCAGGGAATGGTTCAATCAGCAGCAGGAGCTTGGAGTTGCGAATGCGGAAATGCCCGACTCGCTCGTATCGCAGATGTCGCTTTATTCGACGAAAATTCCCCTTCTGCTTTACGGCGATTATTCGCCGTCCCGCCGCGTAAGCTACCAGGAGCTGAAGAAGCTGCTGGAATCGTTCTTCGATGCCGAGGTCATTCTGATTCCGCTGATGGACAAGGAATGGCTGCTGCTCGGCTCGGAGAAGATGCTGTCCATCGATTCTGCCGATGACCGGGATTACGGAGACGAGGAAAGCCTGGAGGACACGCTTGCCGCCATCGGCTACGGACTTCATGAGATGCTGGAGAGCGAATGGGTCGGCGAATGCCACCTGGCTATTCACTACCCGATGATGCCGGCCAAATCACTGTACGGAGCGGTGCTGCAGCTCAGGGAGACGATGATGCTCGGCCGTACCTACCACGTGGGCAGCAATATGCACCTGCCTTGGAACCTGCAGCTGGAGAAGCTGATCAATCTGATTCCCGAGCCGGAGAAAAACCGGTTTCTGGAGAGGGTGCTCAAGCGGCTGGACGTTGCGCTCGATGCGGAGACGCTTACGACGCTGGAGCATTTTTTTGAGCTGGACTGCAATGTAAGCGAAACCGCCAAGCGGCTCTATATCCACCGCAATACGCTGCTGTACCGGCTGGATAAGTTCAAGCAGGAGACTTCGCTGGACGTCCGGACCTTTAATGACGCGGTTTTGGTGAAGATTGCTTTGTTATTGTACAAAGTAACGAAAAGAAAGTGATTTTTTTGTGAAGATTGTGCATAGTCACAAAGACACCCTGTAAGGTAAGATAGGTACATAACCGATACTAACTCGTAGGGGGAATTGAACCATGGCAGGTGTACGTTTAAACCACATCGTTAAGAGATATGCAGGCGCTGAAGAAGCGACAGTGAAAGATTTTCATCTTGAAATCAAAGATAAAGAGTTTTTGGTTCTTGTAGGCGCGTCCGGTTGCGGGAAGTCCACTACTCTCCGTATGATTGCAGGTTTGGAAGAAATCACTGAAGGTGAACTGTACATCGGCGATCGTCTGGTGAATGACGTAGCACCTAAAGACCGCGACATCGCGATGGTATTCCAATCCTACGCTTTGTATCCACACATGAACGTATATCAAAACATGGCTTTCGGTTTGAAGCTCCGTAAGTTCAAAAAAGCCGACATCGACGTTCGCGAAGCTGCGAAAATTTTGGACATCACTCACTTGCTGGATCGCAAACCTAAAGCTCTTTCCGGTGGTCAACGTCAGCGTGTTGCCTTGGGCCGTGCGATTGTCCGTGAACCGCAAGTTTTCTTGATGGACGAACCGTTGTCCAACTTGGATGCCAAATTGCGCGTACAGATGCGTGCTGAAATCAGCAAACTGCACAAACGTCTTGAAACAACAATTATTTACGTAACGCATGACCAAACCGAAGCGATGACAATGGGCGATCGTATCGTCGTTATGGATAAAGGGATTATTCAACAAGCGGCTACGCCGGAAGAAATCTACAACAACCCTACAAACATGTTCGTAGCGGGCTTTATCGGATCTCCTTCGATGAACTTTGTTACAGGTACTTTGGTAGAGCAAGGCGGCGCCCTGCAATTCAAAGTGGACAACGTTTCGGTAGAAGTACCGGAAGGCAAAGCGAAAGTGCTTCGCGCCGGCGGTTATGTGGGTAAAGAAGTAGTTCTGGGTATTCGTCCTGAGGACTTCCACGAAGAGCCAGTATTTATGGAAGCTTCCCCTAACACGGTTGTTAATGCTCACATTGAGGTTTCCGAGAACTTGGGTCATGAAATGTTCTTGTACCTGAACGGCATTGGCAAAAACAGCATGGTAGCTCGTGTTGACGGCCGCGCTGGATTTAAAGAAGGCACAAACGTAAAATTGGCTTTGGATATGAACAAAGCGCATTTCTTCGATCAACAAACAACACTGTCTATCTTGGCTTCTAACTAAGATTAGTCCAGTACAATAAGCGAAAGACCAGTCCCGCGAGGGCTGGTCTTTTTTTGCATGTTGATCAAAATAGATTGTCAAAGCTCGACTCCGCGCTTGTAGCGCTTCGGCTTTTTATCGCCAAGATTGCGCGTTGCGAAAACGAGCGGATAAGCTAGGTCTTGGACAAAATAAACATGGACGGTTCGGTTCACATGGTCGTCCTTCCAAAGGCGGCAGACCACTTTGACGACCTGCTTTTTTTGATCGAGATAGGATTGGGCAACTCTTTCAACAGCGGTATTGACGACCTGATTCGTGACGAAATTCTCGTAAGGGATGTTCTTCGGGTGGTTAACCCCGCCTTCGTTTGCATTACGCAGGTGCTCAGGTACCTGTGCCCATGGTATGGAGTGGCTTAGATCATCAATCGGACCGCCGATGCCGGTATGTGTGGTGTCTTCTTTTAAAGCGGGCCTTTTTTGCGGAGTGGCGGCCTCAAGAAGGGATGCCGTATACATAGGACGCTCTCCCGGCGAATGATAGATCTCGTCACGGTTGCTCAGAGCCGATTGGCGGGCGGCTTCGATTTGCTCCCGGTGGGCCTCGTTTAATTTAAACCAGGCGAGCTGCTCTTTTCCTGAAGCATCGTTCATCAGATCCGTCTGTGTAATATGCAGGTTGTCTACCCGATCGATGATGGTTTGGTGAAGGCCTTCGCCCTCGAACTCTTCCGTATCGGTATCCCCGCCCATATGGTACAGTCCGGTATCCTCCTGGGCTTCTTCGAGCGCGCGCTTTTTCTTATATTCGTTTTCAGCGTTGGTTTTGAGCCGGGAGCTTTTGAATCCTTGACCGGTGGTTAGATCCTTTCTTCGCTTAGCTTCGGTCATTTTCTTTTTCGCTGTTTTTTGACGGGAGGCGGCTCTTGTTTGATTTTGCTCTGCAACCGTAGTAATTTCTCCGGTCTCGTCATCGAAAATCTCCCCATTCTCGAGCTCCCGTTTCGGCTTGAGAACAAAATACCCGAACGCCTCTTCCATGGTAATAAATCCGGCCGGTTTGCTGTCGGGCGGGCCCAGCCAGCGGTCATAGGCTTTGACCATCAAGGTTTTCGGCTTCCGGCCCCGCAGCTCCGCCTTCCACAGCTGCCGCTGAATCGGCGCTTCGCCCGAGGGTTGGCTTGGCACAGCCGTTCTTTCCCCTGAATTCGCTTGCGGATTCGAAATTGGGCGCATAATAGGACCGGTTTCCTTATCGTTCTTCGCCTGAAGTAACCGCTGAACGGCCTGATTGCCTACCGTGCGCTGCAGTTGAAATATTCCCGCAGGAGGGCCGGCAGATGAATTTCTGGACTGGGGAAGGCCCGCGGAATGCCCGAAGGGCTGGGTTCCAGGGGAACGGGAAGTCTGTTGCTCAGGGTACTCGGCCATGGAATGACCGGCACTGAAAGTGGACGGGCTGCCAGGACTTCGCTTCTTATAATCCCTCATATGGGACTCCTTTCATTTAAGCTTCGCTAACGTCATTTGACTTATGTGAATAGGGATGAATGCAGGATTGTAAGCTGTTAAACTTCTTTCTTTCATAGTACCACAGGTGAGTAAAAATATGGTATGCATCCCGGGTAACCCTTTAGGCTGCGGAGATAAAATTTGGCAAACGGTCAAGGATTTTGGCTCTATTTGTCGAATAAGAATCAATTATGATGGGGATAAGATCGGGGGTACGAAGGCATGTGGGGTAAAAAAAGCTTGTCCAAGCCGTCTTCGGGGACAAGAGAAACTATTCGCGGCGCGGATAGGCAAAGGCAGGCAGCTGAATCGGTCTCGGCGGGGGCCCAAACACCGGTAAGAGGAACCGGTCTCGCCGGCGTGCTGCAGACTCAGCTTGGCAACCGCGGGACGATGCAGATGCTTTCCTCCGCGGGAGCGGGTGCCTTGCCGGGCGGGCTCGGCGGCACATTGCAGCTCAAGCCCGCCATGATGAACTCAAGAATGGGCGCCCACATGCGTAAATATGACGAGACGGCGAATCCGTTAAATCCGACGCAGCCGGAATATACCGTGAAGCCGCAAGAGATGGATGGAGAACGAATCGGCTTCAGGGCACCGATTGAAGATCTCGAGAAGAAAGATAAGACCGGCGCATGGACCATGATCGAATTTAAAGGTACGCAGGGTTTTATCCGGACGAACAAGGTCAGCTGGCCGGGCGGTATTGCCGGAGCGAAAGCGAGCTTGAGCCATGCGCGGTCGCAGGGTACTTGGGGAACGGCAGAGGCGCCGGAGAAGCAGGATCTGCTGGACGACGCGAACGAGTATGCCGAACCGGTCGGGGAAATGGCGGATGAAACGACGGATCAGTTCAACGAAGGCTTAGGCGAGCTGAGCGAGAAGGCAAGCGGAGACAAGGCGGATAAGCTCGATAAGGCTTCCACGGGAATGGGAGTCGCGAACGCGTCGGTAGGTATTCTGAGCAGCGGCTTCTCAGGCCTGATCGGGATGAAAAATATTTTGACGACGGCGTTCGATAACAATAAGACCCGGACGGAAAAGGCGAAGGAAATCGGCAGTAATGCTTTATCGGTCGGGGAAAGCGCGGTTAACGCTAATTCGGCGGTTTCCTCGATGGTGTATAATGCGTCAAAGGCAGCGGGACATTCCGGTGGAATCGGCGTCTCCAAAGCGGTAGCCGGCTGGTCGGGCAGCGTAGGGGAAGCGGTCGGGATCATTAAGAACGGATTCCAGACCGTTAAGAAAATTTACGATTTGTTCCAAAAGGCGTTCAGTAAATCGGGCATCGGTGCGGGAGAAGCGTTCCGGGATACGGTCGATATCGTCGTAAGCGGCCTGGAGACGGCTTCATCGGTAATTAAGACCGTGAAAGCGATTCTTGATGTGCTCAATGTCGGCACGGCCGGCTTGTCTACCGCCATCCCGGCGCTGGGCCTGGCCATCAGCGGAGCGACAATTACGATCAAAGCCTACGATACGATTAAAGCGGGGATTAGCGCTTATCAGATGAATTCGATCAAGCAGAGCTTTAAGGATAGCTACAAAACGAAGGGCTATATGACGCGCAAAGAATATTTTGGCGGCAGAATCAAAGGCCGTCTCGGTACGGATAAGGACGCATTAAAGACCCAGCACGAGGCACTTAAAGCGAAGGATACGGGCGGGACAGCCACCGATGAGGAAAAAGAAGAGCTGCACCGTATGAGAGAGTACATTATCGCCAAAGAGATGAAATCGATCAACGTGAAGCGGATTGACCGCGCTTTAGTGCAAATAGGTCTCGAAATGACCAATATGGCAGGCGATATTGCAACCCTGAGCGGAGCGGGCTCGCATGCCGGAGTGGCGTTGAAGGTCGTAGCGGCAAGCGGAAAAGCGGCGATGCCGATCACTCGCTTGATTAAGCAGGCCGGCCGGAACAACGCGCATAGATGGGCGCCGCTCGGTATGGTGTTTAATGCCGAGAAGTCGAGCGAGAAAAAGCATCAGAAGCGGGTGGACGACACGGAATTGATTATGGATATGATCGTGAAGCTGCCGGAAATCGAACCGGGCGAATCCGGATGTCGTGATGCGTTACCGCCATGTGGAGCGTTTTATTGCGGCAACGGGCTGCAGCCTGCGGCGGTTGTATGATTTGAACGGAGATATTGATGCCCAGCGGGCGCTGCTGATCAAGTCCATGGCGCAAAGAGAATAACCTACTAAAGGAGGCGCAAAGATGACATTTTCAGATTCTACGGCTTTGCGGTACACCGCTGAGCTTAGCGTATTGGGAGGACTGCTGGAAGAAGCGGAGATCCCTTCGGAGCTGATTGAGCCGACGGAGGAGCTGCCGCTGCCTGTGCTGCTAGTCAGACTGCCGGCGGATGAAGCGGGACGGGAGCGGCTGCTGCATGTCAGCTTTATTCCGGCGGAGGAGCTGGAATCGGTGCATCTGCTGCAATGGCTGTATCTGATGCCTTTTCACACAGAAGGAGGGGACAGTCCGGGAACCGTAGGCCTGGAGCGGCTGCTCGTTCGGGTCAATACGTTAACGGCGGTAGGCCACTTTGGCATGAACGGGGATAACGAAGTGCATTTTCGTCATATTCACGCGCTTCCGGCTGACAGAACCGCAGACCGGGAGGAGCTGCTCGAGCTGCTTGCCGTGTACACCCTGATGCTGAATATGTTCTCGACCGGCCTGGAGGAAGTGGCTGAAGGCAGAATGGACTGGCGGAAGGCATGGCAGGACTGGAATTAAACGGTTGACGGCAGAGGAGGATCCGCGGATAGAGTCGGATACAGTCTAGGCCTGGAAAGGAAGTTAGGTAGGTATGGGAATGGGATCACAGTCACCGGCGCCGCGGTCTCACGAGACGCCGGAGGCCGTAAGGAGGCAGCCGCGGTTTGCCGCCTATGGCCATGTATGGGAGCATTATGCGGACGAGCTGGCGCTGCTCGATCTGCTGCTGCAGCGTATATTTGTGCTGCGTCAGGAGATTACGCCGGATCCGCAGACGGATGCTTACCGGGGCATGTTCATCTCGGAGGACGAGTTTCTGCGGTTAGTAGGGGCGGCACAGAGAGCTGAGACGGGGGACGGTCGTCTGGAGGCCGTCGAGCAGGAGATCGAGGCCCAGGAGGCGCAGCTTGCCGCGCGGGTGTCGGCCAGCAGGGAAAGCGGCGTCTTTTTGCCGCTGATCTATGTATCCGCCGTGTTCGGATTAACCGAGCTCGAGCGGCGGATCGTCATGACCGCGGCAGCCGTGGAGCTGGACCGGAAGTACGAGCGGATTTTCGGTTTTCTGCAGGACGATCTGACGGCCAAGCTGCCGAATGTCAGCCTCGTGCTGCAGCTGGTATGCCGCACGCCGGAGGAACACCGCGCGGCGCGGATGTCGTTTGCTCTGACCGGCAAGCTGGCCCGGTACTTCTGTACCGGGGAGATGCAGGAAACCGCGGGCCGCTCGATGCTCTCCGGCGCGGTCGCCCTGGATCGCCGGATGGCGATGTTCCTGCTCGACTCCGGCGCATTCGACGAGGGCTTGAAGCCGGCCGCAAGCATTTATTATCCCGATGAGGCGCTGCCGCCCCTGCGGGTTGGCGAAGATGCGCAGCTTCGCCTGCAAAGCTATCTGCGGCAGGCTGCCGCGAGAAGCAAGGAACCGGAGGCGAGGGAGACCCGCCGCGGGATCTATCTCTGGGGCAAACCGGGCGCCGGCAAAAGGCTGCAGGTGCGGCATGCATGCAGCGCAATGGGGAAGCCGGTGCTGATGGCCGATGCTTCCCTGCTGAGCTCTTTGGCCGCTGCAGACTTCGTCAAGCGGATGCAGGAGCTGATCCGGGAAGCGATGCTGCATCAGGCTGCGCTAGCTTTTACCGGCGTGACCTCGTTGTACCCGGAAGAGCAGGATGCTGCCGCAAAGCAGCGTGCAGAGCAGTTTTACGGCCTGCTCGAGGTCTTTGAAGGCTGGCTGTTCCTGTTAGGGGAGCGTCCGCTCCGGCTGAACGGAGAGGCTCCGGACCGGATGTGGCTCGAAGCGGAGCTGGGAGTCCCGGAGGAACGGCAGCGGGAAGCGCTGTGGGAAGCTTTTGCCGCAGAGCTGAACGTGAAGTCTGACGCCGACTGGCGGGCGATGGGCGGGAAATTCCGGTTTACGCCGGGCCAGATTCGCCGCTCGCTGCTGCTGGCTGCGGAGCTGACAGGCTGGGACACGGCCACGGCTCAGCCGGATGCTTCTGCCGATGGGGGCGAGATTCGAATCCGCACGGAGACGCTGATTCAAGCCTGCTACGGCCAGGTGCAGCATAAGCTGGAGCGGAAGGCGACCCGCATTGTTCCGCGGTACGGCTGGGACGATATCGTGCTGCCCGACGAGCAGAAGGACCAGCTGCGCAGCGCCTGCAACCAGGTGAAGTACCGCACGCTCGTGTACGGGAGCTGGGGCTTTGACCGGAAGCTGGCTTACGGGAAAGGGCTCAGCATGCTTTTTGCAGGCTCCTCCCGGAACGGGGAAAACGATGTCCGCCCAGGTGGTGGCCAAGGATCTGCAGCTGGAGCTGTACAAAATCGATCTGTCGCAGGTCATCAGCAAATATATCGGGGAAACGGAAAAAAACCTGCATGAAATTTTTCATGAGGCGGAATCCAGCCAGGCGGTGCTGTTCTTCGATGAAACGGACGCGCTGTTCGGCAAGCGGTCGGAAGTCAAAGATTCGCACGACAAGTATGCCAACATTGAAACGGCGTACCTGCTGCAAAAAATGGAGGAGTACCAGGGAATTTCCATTTTGGCGACCAACCTGCTGCAAAATATCGACGAGGCCTTTCTTCGCCGGATCAACTATATTGTGAAATTTCCGTTCCCGGATGCCGTATATCGTGAAAGTTTATGGCGTACTCAGTTTCCTCCTGAAGCTCCGTTGGATGACGATGTGGACTTTAAATATTTGGCCCGCAAATACGAGATTGCCGGGGGGAATATCAAGAACGTCGTGCTGTCCTCGGCATTTTTGGCCGCTTCTTCGGATGAGCCTATCGGCATGCGCCACATTATTCAGTCCGTCAAGCATGAGCTGCAAAAGTCGGGGAAAATAGTTCTCGGCAAAGATCTCGACGATTTCTAACAGCAGCTCTATCAAAAAGCGTGAGATTTGTCGAAATAATCTTATAGTCATGTGAACTTATAAGAATTATAATAGATAATAGAAACAAATTCCGACAAAAAGGTATAAATACCTATACATGGCAGGAGGGCTTATGGGCGATTATTCCGTGATTGCCGATGTCAGCGCATCGTTAATCAAGCTGCTTCGCGATCAGATGACGCCGGACCCGATTCCGCAGCCGGAACTGATCGGCTTAGCTTCCCCCGTGGATAAAGGGGGCCTGTATTTGTCGCTTTTTTTATACAGCATCCGTGAAAGCGGCGACAGCCGGCGCACCCAGATGGTATCTCGCGGAGTCGGCGAGCTTCAGTATCCGCCGATGACGATCGAGCTCGGCTACATGCTCACGGTGCAGTCTCCGGCGGAGCTGCAGACGAGATCTCTCGACGAGCACCGGATCATGGGGCGTGCGATGCAGGTTCTGTACGATCACTCCATTTTGCGGGGTTCAATGACCGTAGGCACGCTTGCTGAGAAGGATGAAGAAGTCCGCATTGTCATGGAGCAAATTCCCGGCAGCAGCATGCTGCAAATGTGGAATTTTGCCGATACCCCTTACCGGCTTTCCGTCAGCTATACGGTTGGACCGATTAACATTGACTCCACTCGCATCAAGACCACCAAAAGAGTATTGGAAAGAGATTTTCGAATTCAGGGTTAGGAGGACTCGAATTGACATTCATTCGAGTAGCGCAGCTGAAATCCCGCGTCTCGCTGGTCGTCGGGCTTCATTCCGCGGCAGCGGCGGATTCGTCTTACTTTGGCGGCGCTTCCGCCTGGCTGGAAGGAATTCCGGCTAAACCGGTCCAGAAGGCCGACGGTTTTTTTGTGTTCGGCGACCTGCAGGAAGGGGCCTACCGGCTCCATATTGCCTCCGAGCATTATTTTCCCGAGCAGCGGGACGTTATGATCGCTTCGGTCGGTACGATCGTTCATGTCAGGCTTCTGCCTCTGCCTTCCTATCCGTTTCGCCCTGCGGACACGCTTCTCCGGTTGTCCGTACAGGACAAGCAGGGGCGTCCGGTCGATAACGCTGGTATTACGGCGGTTATCACCGAGGAGGATGCCGTCCGGGCGCGGCTGACCGGAGAGAAGCAGGAAATGGGCTCTCATGAGATTACGGTTGGGGCATTAAGCGGATCCATCCGCATCGGCGACCGTTATTTAATCCGAAGCCGTTCTGCTAAACCGTTCGAAGAAACCGTCGAGATTGCGGGGGTTATCGATTTCGGGAAAAGATTTCAGCTGGCCGGCCCTTTACAGCATACATACAGCAGGGGAGCTTACTTGCTCCCCGTCGTTCAGACCCGCACAACCGCGCGCGGAGAGGCGGTTCTCGCTTTTCCCGGTATCGGCTTGAAGCAGTTTACGGCGCAGCTAAGTCTGCATAGAGAGGCTCCGGTTCAGGAGCCGGCCGTATTGAGGGAGGTGGTGCTGGAGGAAGGCGGAACCGTTCATTCCGGCAGTATCATCCTATGACACCATGGCAGCAATTTCTTTATACATAAATAACAGGTCCTGCAAGGTTACATCTACTAATCCCCCAAGCAGAAAGGAGAGAACCGGAATCGGGATGAGAGGGTCATGCTAGCCCCGCAAGGGCGCCCTGCATCGCGAACCGGGAAACAATGGCTGAGTATTTATCGCCTGGCGTGTATGTGGAAGAGTTTGACAGCGGTGCGCAACCGCTGGAGGGTGCAAGTACGAGCACCGCGGGTTTTATCGGATTGGCGCAAAGAGGAGAGATCGAGGGCGTTCCCCAGCTCGTGACGAGCGTGGCGGACTTTAACCGTCTGTTCGGCGGCTATTTGTCGGAAAACGCATTTGGCGAGTACCGGTTTCTGTCCTATGGGGTTGAGCATTTCTTCCTGAACGGCGGCTCCCGCTGCTATGTTATGCGTGTCGCACCAACGGATGCGAAGCCGGCAACGAACCAGGCCGAAGGCAACACCGAGTCCTCCGTCTTGGCTATTGAATCGAAAAACCCGGGAACCTGGGGAAATCAGATTCGCATCGTCGTTGTTCCTTCCAGCAAAGCCAAAACCCAAATCTATGAGATTGTGGGAGACAAGCAGTACCGCGTTAAAAATAACGCCGGCTTTAACGTAGGCGACGTTGTCGCTTTCGAAGCGGACGGCGAGAAGCAGTACAGCAAAATCGTTTCCTCGCAGGACAACATCATTGAACTGAGCACGGCTCTTGAAGGCGGAGAAGACGTCATCGACAGCAACCTGCTTCCTGCGAAGGTGCTGACGACTTGCGAAGTGTCGCTGAACGTATTTTACGGGGATGAAGCCGAATCGTACGAGAAAGTATCTTTGAACGTAACGGCTGCCAACCATATCGGCAAAATTTTGTCCCGTTCCAACATTGTGAAGGTACAGGACATCACGACAGGCGATCTCGGCGAGGTGCCTCCGTTTGAAGTGATTTCCGGCTTGAAGGAAGAGGACGGCAAATTCCAGATTGCACTGTCCGGAGGCAGCGACGGCTCTTTGGCGAATTTGTCGGCGGCCGATTACATGGGTCAAGACCGCGGTCCCGGCAAAAGAACGGGGATCCAGTCGTTCATCGACAACGATGTGGTCAGCATTATGGCGATTCCGGGCGTGACCGATCCTAACGTTCAATTGGCGCTGGTGGCTCATTGCGAGAACCTGGGCAGCCGCTTTGCCATTCTGGACATTCCGCGCGACAAAACGAAGGTAGCGGACGTTATGACGCACCGCAACATTTTTGACAGCAGCTATGCGGCGATGTACAATCCTTGGCTGCAGGTGTTCGATCCGCTGGATAAGCGCAATATTTTCATCCCGCCGTCCGGTTCCGTTGCAGGGATTTACGCCCGTTCCGATAACAGCCGCGGGGTGCAAAAGGCTCCTGCGAACGAAGTGGTTCGCGGTGCGGTAGGTTTGGACTGCCAATACAACAAAGGCGAGCAGGACATCCTGAACCCGAAAGGCGTCAACCTGATCCGTTACTTTGCCGGACAAGGCATTCGCGTATGGGGGGCACGTACTACATCGTCCAACACCTTATGGAAATATGTGAACGTAAGACGTTTGTTCATTTTCCTGGAAGAGTCGATCAAGAACGGGACCAACTGGGTTGTATTCGAGCCGAACGACGAACAGCTGTGGGCTCGCGTACAGCGTACGATCGATGCTTTCCTGACACGTGTCTGGAGAGACGGAGCACTCCTCGGATCAAGTGCCGGCGAGGCGTTCTACATCAATATCGGCCGCAGCACCATGACACAGGACGATATCGATAACGGAAGATTGATCTGCGTCATCGGCGTAGCGCCTGTGAAGCCGGCCGAGTTCGTCATTTTCCGGATTACGCAGAAGACGAGAGAAGAGTAGTCTCATATTGTAGACGGCGCTTACGCCGAGGCCGGAAGAGGTCCGGCAACCATTTTGAGGAGAAGGAAAGGGGCTTAGTATGGCAGTCGAACGTAGAGATCCATACCGCAATTTTAGATTCCGTATTGAAGTGGAAGGCATTCAACAGGCAGGCTTCAGCGAAGTGTCCGGCTTTGATGCTTCCATCTCCGTTATCGAATATAGAGAAGGCAACGAAATTACGACGCCTCGGAAGCTGCCGGGCTTGTCGAAATACGGCAACATTACGCTGAAATGGGGCGTGACCGACTCCATGGATATGTACAACTGGATGTCCGAATCGCTGGAGGGCAAAATTCAGCGTAAGACGGTCACTATTATTGCGATCAACGAAGAAGGCGCCGATGTGGCGACCTGGCAGGTTATCGAAGCCTGGCCGACCAAATATACGGCTCCGAACTTCAACGGTTCGGGCAACGAAGTAGCTATCGAGCTGATGGAGCTCGCGCATGAAGGCATGACACGTACGAAGTAACGATAAACCTGGGGGCAAGAGCCGCTGAACCGGCAAGCTGCTGTCGGCTGGCTCTTGTTCTCCCATTTTAAAAGGAGGCTAACAGCATGGCATTTCAGACAGAATACGATTTCGAGCTGCCTAGAGGTTACGTGGATGAGAACGGAAATTTGCACAAGCGCGGGGTTATGCGTCTGGCGACGGCGGCCGATGAGATCCTGCCGATGCGGGATCAGCGGGTACAGCAGAATCCAGGCTATTTGAGCATTATTTTGCTGGCAAGGGTTGTGACGAAGCTCGGCGATGTACGGGCGATCGATACGCGCGTCATTGAGCGTTTGTTTACGGCGGACCTGGCTTATTTGCAAAATTTGTACCGCACCATCAATGAGGTAGAAGTGCCGAAGGTGCACGCGGTATGTCCCAAATGCGATCATGAATTCGATGTGAACGTGTCTTTTTTGAACGAGACGGCGGAGGCATAACCGGGTATCCCGTTGACAAGATTTACGAGGAAGCCGGCTTTATCGCCTACTACTTTCATTGGCCTCATGAC
The DNA here is from genome assembly GCF_043945595.1 of Paenibacillus sp. TAB_01. NCBI lineage: Bacteria > Bacillati > Bacillota > Bacilli > Caryophanales > Paenibacillaceae > Paenibacillus > Paenibacillus sp. TAB_01. The sequence goes on along the minus strand of NZ_JBIFNP010000002.1, from coordinate 477,911 downwards.
GAAATCATGTCAATGGAACACAGGGAACGCCGTCAATGGTGCGAGGAAATATCCCGGATCAACAAGAAGATGAACAGCAGTGAAGAGACGCAGGACAATCCGTTTGATGTGTTTAACAAGAGGTGAGAGCGATGGCCGGTTTGAAGCAAAAAAACGTGATCGGCGCGTTCCGGTTTCAGGTGGAAATCAAAGGGGTCATCGTCGGCGGTTTTTCCGAAGTGACCGGCATGCAGGCGGAGACCGAGGTCATGGAATATCAGGAAGGCGGCGTTAACACGCATCTCCATTATTTTCCGAAGCAGACGAAGTTTTCGCGGATCGTGCTGAAGCGGGGATTGACCCAATCGACGGAATTATGGGATTGGTACGAAGCGACGATCGTTGGGAAAGCGAAGCAGACGAACGGCTCCATTATTTTGTTCAACGAAACAGGCGAAGAAGTATGCCGCTGGAATTTTTTCGATGCCTATCCGGTCAAATGGAACGGGCCTGAGTTGAATGCGGCTAACGGAAACGTGGCGATTGAATCGATTGAGATTGTTCACCATGGATTAAAAACGATTTTTAGCAAATAGAAGCGGCAGGGGGACACGGTTAATGATTTCCCGACAATCGCATATCCCCGTCGTTGCAGCACAGATTGCTTCTACACGTCCTATGATCGGCAGCAGCCGGAGCCCTATCGGAGGGCGAGGCCTGCAGGCTGACCGGTTTGCCCAAGACATTGCGGGTAAATACGGCTTTGGACGCAGCGGCCGATTCGGCCGGCTGGAATTGATTTTTCGGCACCTTGAAGGAGATGGAGGCAGCACCGGTACGCATCCGGGGAGCGGCTCCAATCTATCATCAATGGTTTCTTCAGATTCAAATCGTGCTTCAGCAGATGAAGGAAGCTCAACAGCTCTGGGTTCGCCGCGAGCGGGAGCAGACATATCGATGGGAGCAATGGCTTCGGTATGCCGAAGCAGACAAGCTTGACTCTGTCAGGCGTCATGGGGATGCAGGTCTGCCTGCCAATGGACAGGTATATACATCCTTGCTACGCATGGCATGGACCTTATTGGGGACCGGCCCGGCTGTGCCCCGGGAAGGCGGAAGAGTCCTTTCGGAAGCAGACGGCAGACAGGGACCGGCAGCAAAAGAGATCATCCGTTTGGCTTCGCTGCCAGCACGGCTGGCTGGAGCAAGACTGCAGCAGGAACCGCAAGTACGACATCATCAGATGGATCCGGCGGAACAGGGGATTTTCACCAAGCTGGAGCAAGGCAGGTTAGGACAAGAATTAACGCCATATCGGCTTGAATTTAACCTCACGCGCGCTTTGTTGGCGCTGCAGGGCAACCGATTGGGCATGCAGTTGGGTTTACCGGAGCATAGCTTCATTGAACGTTGGCTGGAACGCTCTTTAGGGTACAGCTTAGTAAGGCCGCAAGTAGTTGTTAGGACAATCGCCGGACAGACCGGCCGGTTTCGCTCAACGAATGGAGCGAATGCGGTTCGGAAGGACGGTTACCCTTTTACGGAATACGTTAACTTTGAACATGATAAAGGATGGGCGGATCAATGGGGCCAGACGTCTGCCGGCTCTTTCTCGCCAAGGCAGGAGAGGTTTGCGGCGTTTGCCCAGGGGCATCCGGCTTCCATCCTCTTTACATATAACCCGTATTTTACTTGGATACGCAGCAATAACGTTTCTTATGGCGAAAGCTTTAAGGATCAGAGGACCCCGGTTGCGGGAGCCAACGAGAGCCGCTTCTCAGGGCTGGGATTTAGGACCGCCTTGAGCGGTTTTAGCTTGCCAACGATTCAACGTTTTCGTTGGGACCTGCTGGGGCATACACCGGGAAGCGGGAGAGGCTCGTCCCCTCTAAATCGAAGGCTGTGGCCGTCGATAGGGCTGTTTTATCGGGCTGCCCAGGCGTTGGTATCACAAAATAGTGATGCTGCAGCAATTCAGAGAAATGCCGTACTTGCGGTTCAGCGGAGCTGGAATGCAGAACAGGCGAGGCTGGCACGAGAATGGATGCGGCTGGTCATTGAAGGGCACCCCCCTGCTGATGGCAGGCTGGGTGAGCAAAAGGAAGGAGCTCTTGCTCCGCCGCAGAGCCCGGGTTCTTTCATTTTTGAGCGGGAGCGAGGAGGAAGGCAAGCGCAAAGGCAGCCAGCTGCCGGAGCGGGAGCGATCAGCTTTGAACAGGCTGTCCCGCATGTCGGCTCGCCGCTCCAAAGGCGTCTGAGAGAGTCAGGGTTGAATGCTTGGAGCCCGGTCCTTGGCCGGAGCTGCCAAATCACGCTGGAAGAACCGGAGGCCGCTTTGCAAGTGAACCGGCCGTATTTTTGCCGGTTCACTTGTGGGCGCCATTCTGGGGTGGCCGCCAGGAATCGGCCGTTGATGCTGTAGGATCGCGCCATCGCATGGAAGGCAGGCTTCGTTTCGAAGCGGCCCTGAGCCTGCGTGCAAGACCGCTGGGCGCAGCATGGGAAGTATTGCAAGAGTTTCTTGGTTCAAGGGAAAATGCGCTTGCGCGCTATCTTCTTCAAGGGAAGATTTCGGATCAAGCGGCAGCAAACAGCGGACAAGCGTTTGTCGTTCCATCCCGCCCGGCAGCGGCGCTGCTGTGGAGGATGCCGACGACTTACAGTTTGAACATGGAGCGATTCATGGAAGGCATCATGAACCGCCCGGTAACGAATGGCTCGCCGGTGGATTCTCTTGCCCGGCCAGGGGTAAGCGTTCCGATGCTGCAGCGCACATTGGAAGCTCTGGCCGCAGCCCGTTTAGGAATGGGGCATAGTGCAGCTTCGGCAGCACACATGCCGGTACAGCGGGCAGCGCAGCGCGGCGGCTCTGCAACAACAATGTGGGGACAAGCGCAAACGCCATGGCTGGTGGCGTCCCTCGGGCCTGCTTATATGGATGCGGGGGGGCACTTTTTCTTAGCAGAAAGGCCGTCCTATCCGAGGTGGAATGCACTCTATTCCGTGCAAGGCCTGCCCGCCGGGCAGCTGGCTGCGAAGGGGAGCTACCTTGGCTCCCCATCTATGCCGGTCGAAGAACAAACGCCGATCTCACCGCCGATTTGGCGGTGGGGCAGACAGATGGGGCTGTGGCAGCATAGGGAAGTTCCTAACTTAGGATGGAATATTCCGTTTATCGGTTTGAGTCCAGCGGGCGGGGGAAGCCTGCTTCGAGCGGTTACATTGACACAGCTGCAGCGCTCGCCGGGCAAAGAAGCGCTATGGTTGTATTTGGCGGAGCTGGAGGCAGCAGGAGCTGTTACGGGAGGATTAACAAGCTCGATTCGCCAGAGCTCGGCCCAGCATGAGGGGAGAAGCCGTATTTCCCATCAGCAGCAGCCGTATCCAGATCCAAGCTATGGACCCGCGAAGGAACGCAAGGCCTTCCTGCTGAACGTATTGGAACTTAACCGGCCCCCTTCCAGGGGGTCTTGGTTAAGCCGATTCCAGCGGACGGATGGGGAATGGAATGGATGGAGCGATTTTGAACAGGCGGGCAGCAGGGCTCGGGGAGAGGCAGAGACAAGGAAGGCGCAGGCTAACGCGAATCTGTACATCTCCCTGCGAGGCCTAAGGCTGCAGAACCGCTTGAACCAGCCGTTCAACGGCTCACTCCCAAGGGAACCGGGAAGGCTTTGGAGGCTGCACCCGGCAGAAGCGCTGGAAGAGATGAATCCCAAGGGAGCGACCGCGACGGCGCTCGGATGGCGTCGTCTGAGGGACGAAGGCGTCGAGGCAGACCGTGCTGCCGGCCAAACCGGACGGCCGCGGCCTGGAGTTGACTATGGAGGGCTGACCGGAAGCAGCCCTCGAACGGTTCAGCTCCATCGGCAGGGGCCCCATGTACGCAAAGGCATAGATAGCTCGGCGCTCGCGGCGATCACCGACTATATAACTAGGCTGAGCCGAAGTATCGGGCTGCTGTCTCCCCGGATACATGCTGGCCATATTGCAGCTATGAACACTGGACGCGATTCGGACGGTAATGGAAACCGCCGTATGGCGGAAGTGAAGGCCCCGCTGCTGCAGGAAGTATTCCGGGCATGGAACGGAATGAATTTCCCGAATGCAGCAAAAGGGTGGAGCCATTGGGGGGCGGGAACGGAATGGATCCCGGTGACTCCGGATAGCTGGAACAGCCGAAGCCTTCGAAATGTTCACGCAGCCAAGATGTCCGATTTCGGTTATTTGTGGAGCACATGGAGGGACAGAAGCCAGGGCAATGCTTTGAACTCCATGCATGCCATGGGGTTCTGGAATCCTTGGGACACTGCACGGAACGTCAGACAGGATTCAGGCTCCGGCGCAGAGGCATGGAAGGTTCATGCCATAAGGATGACGAATGGCCTGATAGATTTACGGCAGCCGGCATTTCGGCTTTGGCAGGAAAGGCTTTCGACGCAGCTTCTTAACCTGCAGCCTTTTGGGAACCGGAACGATGGATCGTTCCGGCTGAGCATGACAGGGGAAGCGGGCATGAACTCCCAGATCCGGGAAATATGGCTGACGAATCGGACTGCGATATATCCGGACGGAAGAACGAACGGGCAGAGAGGCAGCGAACAAGTTTTCGGGAGCAGGGTAAGCCCTGCTTTTGACGCCATCTTGCGGGAGGCAATAATCCCGCTTCGGCAAGCAGGTTTAGCCGGAAGCACCGCCACGGCAGGGTGGCCGACGAATCCGTATTTGCCCGGCCTTCAATATCTTCGGCCTGCAGCCTCGTTTGGCGTCCCTGGCGACTGGATGCAGAAGACGGTATACGGGTTTCGGAATTCTATGGATGCGAATGCTGAAGCGGATCGGCAGCTGCCGGTTTCAGCAGCTTTGTCGGCATATGACAGAGCTGTCCGAACTTCGTTGGCACAAGCTGCAAATTGGCTGTCTAGCGCCATAGGACAGGCGGCAGCGGATAGCCAAATCGTATCGCCATCCATATCTGGACTTCGGTTCCCACTGGCGCAGGAACCTAAAGGCACGGGCGGATGGAGCGGCAGTCTGCAGCGAGCCGCTCTTATATTCCACGGACAGAGCTTACCGGCAGCAGCTGAAACGCTGGGAACCCTTCGCAAGGTTATACAGGCTAGGGGATCAGGGCCTTTACAAGAGGCACAGCGGCTTAGACAAACATCTTCTCCCGAGAAGGGGGCGGGGGTGCAGCGGTTTATCGTCTGGCTGCAGCATGCAGCCCGTCAACCAATCGGTACAGCCGTTATGGGGATAGATCCTGGCTCGCACGGAAGACAGGGCGCTCTGCCAAGCACAGAGGATCGGCATTTAATCGCCTCCGGCGTGAACACGGTATTCGTTCATATGATGCTGAAACGGATGCAGCCGGAAGCGCAGCGGAGCGGGGCTACGAGCAGCCTGACCGGTTCCGGGCTAGAGCATAGGGCCGGTCATCAGGATGTCTTGGAGCATAAGCGGACACCTTCCGTTACGCCGGAAGAAAGCGAATGGGCGCAGACTCCGCTTGATATCAGCTGGCTGAAGCCGGCCCCTGCTCAAGCTCCGGCAGCAGCAGCCGTGCCGGCGATACAGCCGGCGCCGCAGATCGAGCTGAGCCAGCTGGAGGAGCTGATCAAGTGACCTGCCGCAGCTGGATATTCGTAAAATTGCGGATAAGGTGTACCAGGAAATCGAGAAGAAAATGCGGTTCGAGCGTCAGCGAAGAGGACTGTAGCACGGATGCGAAGGCAGTAGGAACGGCCGGCGAGAGCAGAGGCTGTTCGCAATGGCCTTAGGGCCGTGAAATGGGATGGAAAGGAAGGGACGGATTCCCGATGGCGCTTCAGAAAGCGATGATTTTAGTGGATAGGGGCAAGAAAGCGAAGGACCCCGATGATGACATCGAAGTTTTATTCAATCCCGGCGAATATACGCTGGACACCGGCAACACCTACAACTGGATGAAAATCCCCAGCCTTTCCATGCCGATCGGACAGTATGCCCACGGCAACGGAACGACGCTGAATGTCGACTTGTTCTTCGATACCTATGGGGACCGGACGGATGTAAGGGACTATACGAACCGCATCATGTCGCTGCTGGACAAGGACTCGACCTTGAAGCGGCCGCCGGTCTGCCGGTTTGTTTGGGGCTCGCTGGATTTCCAGGGGGTAGTGGAGAAGGTTACGCAAAATTTCATTATGTTTCTCGACTCGGGCATCCCGGTCCGGGCCAAGCTCAAGGTTCAGTTTAAATCGTGGAAGGACCCCGATGAGCTACTGAAAGAGCTGCCGCCTTCCAGCGCGAAGCTGGTGAAGCAGCGCATAAGCAAGCAGCAGGAGGAGCTGTGGATGATTGCCGATCAGGAATACGAGGATCCGGGCCGCTGGAGGGAAATCGCCGATGCCAACGGGATTGATAATCCAAGGCGTATGACGACGGGACGCAAGCTTACGGTTCCGGGGGCGGATTAGCCTATGGCACAGCTGCAGCTTGATTCCAAGCAATACTCCATAGAAGAGCTTGAGAAGAAATACGCTCAGTTTTTTGCGCCCTCCCTCGAAATCAGCGTGGATGGAACCGCCATTCCAGCGGAGATCGGCATTAGCAGATTGGAAGTGGAGACGACGGTAGAGGCTGTGGCCGATACGTTTTCTTTTCGCATAACCAATGCGTTTGACCTGCAAAAAGGCGACTTTTTATGGCTGGATACTTTTTCGCTGGGGAAGTCGATAGACATTCAGCTGGGCTATTCGAACAAGCTAGCGCCGGTTTTTTCCGGCTACATCACCTCGGTTGTGGCGGATTTTGCGGAAAGCGAAACGCCGGGGCTTATCGTCCGGGGAATGGACTTGACTTATTTGATGCTGAAGGGCAGCAAGTCGCGCACATGGAACAACAAGAAATACAGCGATATCGTGACGGAAATTGCCGGAAACCATGGTGCAACGGCTCATGTGGATGCAACAACTACAAGCTTTCCCGCGCTTTCGCAGAACAGGGCCAGCGATTATATGTACATTCAGCATTTAGCGCAGCTGGTGAACTACGATTTTTTCATCGTCGGCAAACATGTTTACTTTCGCAAGCCGTTGACGGAAACGTCACCTGTGGTCACATTGGAGTACGGCAGGACGCTGCGCAGCTTGTTTATCGACGCCAATCTGGCGGAACAGCTTACGGAAGTGAAAGTCCGGGGCTGGGACGATAAGGAGCTGAAGGTGGTGGAGGGCAAATCCGGAACGATTCAGAAGCTCGGCAAAAACGCGAAGACCGGCAAAGATTTGCTCGCTGTCCAAGGCGACTATGTAGAGTACATTTACACCAACGTTTCGTCTCAAGAGGAAGCCAAAAATATGGCGGAAGCCTACTTGAACCGGCGCTCCATGAAGCTGCTTAGCGGCAGCGGGGAATCCGTCGGGCTTCCCGAGATACGAGCCGGCCGATACATCGCCTTAAGCGGGCTCGGAAAGAAATACGATCAGCCGTACTTTATTACCGGTGCGACCCATTTGTTGACTGACGACGGTTACGTGACGCGCTTTCAGATCGGAGGGAATGCGATATGATGATTCGGCCGGAGCTTTCGATAAGTACGTCGGCGGATCCGTTCAGCCATAAGGTCCACGGTGTGATGGTCGGAGTAGTGACGAACAACAACGATCCGGACAAGCTGGGGCGGGTAAAGCTGCGGCTGCCGCTGCAGGAAACGGAGACCGAGACCGACTGGGCGCGAATCGCTACGCTGATGGGCGGGAACAGCATGGGAAGCTTGTTTATCCCGGAGGTCGGCGATGAAGTGCTCGTTGCTTTTCATTTGGGCGAGATTCGCCAGCCCTTTGTTATCGGGATGCTGTGGAACAGCAAGCATAAACCGCCGACCCCTGCCGAGAAGAACGATGAGCGCAAAATTGTATCCCGCTCCGGTCATCAGCTGGTGTTTAACGACAAGTCCGGTGAGGAGAGCGTCACGGTAAAAACGAAAAAAGGCCACACCATCCAGTTAACGGACAAGGATGATAAGCTCAAGATCGCCGATCAAAGCGGAAATAACGTGATTACGATTGAAGGCGGCTCGGCTAACGAGATCGCGATCAAGAGCAGTTCCACGAAAATTACGCTCAATGCCAAAGGTGAGGTCACCATCGAGAGCCAGCAGGCGGTTAAAATCAAGTCGACGCAGGTTAACATTGAGGCTACGGCGACGATGGCGCTGAAGGCTGGGGCCTCGCTCGATATTAAGTCGGACGGGCTGATCAATATCAAAGGAAGTATGGTCAAAATAAACTAGGTTCATGATCATCGCACGGTGCCGTCCGGCGCATACGGAGCAGGGGAAAGGAGCGGATGGCTTATGGCGGACGAATTTTTGGGCCGGGGCTGGAAATTTCCGATACAGGTCGATCCATCCACAGGCAGAATCCGGCTGTCCGAGTATGAAGAGGACATCTCCGAGGCGATTCGGATTATTCTCGGTACGACCAAAGGAGAGCGGGTTATGCGTCCTTCATTTGGCAGCAGCGTAAGGGAATTCGTATTCGGACAGACCGATGAGACCACCCTCAGACTACTGGAAACGAGCATTTTGGATGCTGTCCGAAAGTGGGAGCACCGGGTCGAAAATGTGGAGGTTACCGCCGTACCGCGCAGTGAAGAACCTGGCAGGGTCGATATCCGCATTCAGTATGTCGTACGCACGACGAACAGTGTCTATAATCTGGTATATCCATATTACTTGCAGGATGGCGCTCAGTAACCGGCTTGCTGCGATGGCATGCGAGCGGAGAAGGTTAAAGAGGCTGAGAACGATAAACCGCAGAGGTGCAGAAAGGGGGCGGGGCCGATGATGATGCACCCTCCGAAAATAGATAAGCGTGAATTGCCCGATCTGATTGAACGCATGAAAGAGATGGCGCCTTTTTATACGCCGGAGTGGCGGTTTACACCGGAATCGCCCGACCCCGGGACGGCACTGTTTCTTTTGTTCGCCGAAATGTTCCATGAGAACATTAAACGGCTGAACCGGGTCCCTGCAAAAAATCTAATCGCTTTTCTGAATATGTTCGATATCACTCTGCTGCCGGCCCGGCCTGCCACAGCGTATGTCACCTTCCAGTTAAACGAAGGGACGCCCGAGCCTGTATTTATACCTGCCGGAACGCAGGTGGCTGCGGAAGGGGCGGAGGGCCCGATTCCGTTCGAAACGGACAGTCCGCTGCTGCTTACGCCTGCTTCCTGGAAGGCGGGGTTCGTGACGAGCCGGCGGCGGGATGCGATTATCCGGCTGCCGGACGACTTCATCGAGTCCAGCCGCCAGGGCCGGCTGAACCCGATCCCGTTGTTCCGGTTTACAGCCTCGGACAATGTGCAGGAGCACGCGCTGCTGATCGGACACAATGCGCTTTTCACCGTGTTCGAAACGGCCCGGATCGAAGTGGAGCTGGGCAATTCAGCCAAGCGCTATGAGGAAGAGAAGCTGGTCAAAGATTTGGCCGACACTCAGCTGACGGAGTGGCTGTACGCGTCTGCCGAAGGCTGGACTCCATTCGACAGGGTAGAAGCGGAAGGCAGCCGTGTGATTCTTTCCAAGGATCATTTGGGAGAGATGGTGGAGCGCGAGATTGGCGGTGCGACGGGCCGTTGGATCAAATGCAGGCTGCGGCCAAAGGCAGACCCAGACCCGGAGCATAAGGCAAGCGGCGAGGCAAGGCATTTGAGCGAACAGGGGATCGTGCTGGACCATATCCGATTGAAGACGGACTATGCCGATACCTTGGACCGGGGAGGCCTGCAGCCGGATCTGATGTTTTATAACGATCTGCAGGCCGATCCGACGGGATTTTATCCGTTCGGCGATCAGTTTGCCCTGTACGGTATGTTCTATGTCGGCAGCCGGGAGGCACTCAGTAAGCGGGACGGCTGGATCACGGTTGACTTCCAATTATCGGCGGTGCGCAACCGGTTCCAGCCCGAATACGAGCAGCCGGTCGACTGGAAGCTTGTTATGAAAAAATCCCAATTCCAGAAGCCGGACACACCGTTGGTATGCATCGCCCAAGTGGCATGGGAGTACTGGAACGGGGCTGCCTGGGTTCGGCTGCAGGCGGGCAAGGAGGCCGAGGCCGTATTTTACGAAGCCTCCGAAGGACGGAGGCAGCTGAAATTCCGTTGTCCTCCGAACCTGGAGCCGACCTTCGTCAATGGGGTTTATAATTACTGGCTGCGCGCCCGCATTATACAAATAGAGAATGCATATGCGCCAAATGCCGTGTATATTTCCCCGTGGATTGCCGACGTTTCCTTGGCCTACGGCTACGAGGATAGAGTGTATCCCGTGGAAGGCTGTCTGGCGGTCAATAACGCCGTCACGGTCGATTGCACCAAGCGGATTCAGGAATCCCGGGCGATCGAGCCCTTCCTGCCGCTGGAGTGCAGCCATCCAGCCTTATACCTCGGCTTTGACCAGCCGCCATTGCGGGGGCCGATCTCTTTATACGTTTCGGTGCCGCCGCATAAGGAAGCGGCAGGCGCGTCTCCCTATTTGGAATGGGAGTACCTGCGTGCCGGAGCATTTCAAGGCGATGTGCCGTCCTGGGCGCCGTTAAAGCTGTCCGATGGTACGGCTGGTCTGCAGCAGAGCGGTCTGCTGAGGTTTGCGGGGCCATCCGACTTCCTTGGGGCGGAGCTGCTCAATGTGGGGGCCTTCTGGATTCGCGCAGTTAACCGCGATGACCGGTATGACCATGACGACGATCCGGCGGGCGTGCCGGAGGTGAATGGGATCTTCTCAAACACGATACAAGCGGTGCAGCAGGAAACCGTTAGGGAGGAAATCCCTGAGCTGCGTCGCGATGGAATGCCTTTTTATCAGCTGTCCAGGGTCCACATTGTGTCCGAGGAAGTATGGGTGAATGAAACGGAATCGCTGTCGGAGGAAGAAGTGAGCCGGTTCGAGGAGCAGGGATTTCCCCCCTGCCAAGTCATTCGCGACAGCGAGGGCCATATCCAGCGGGCCTGGATACAATGGACGTGCGTCAACAGCCTGGCGGATTCCGGCGTGAAGGACCGGCATTATGTAATCGACCGGACGTTCGGACAGCTCCGTTTTGGCGACGGGGTTCATGGCATGGCACCGCCCAAGGCGGGCGCGGACCAGCTGAAGGTTTCCTATAAAGTAACGCTGGGGGATCAGGGCAACGTTGCGGCAGGACAAATTGTGAGCCTGCAAAACTCGATCGCTTTTGTAGGAGCGGTAAGCAATAGGGAAATGGCTGCGGGCGGTTGTTCCCACGAAACGGTGGAATCCGCTGTCCGCAGGGGGCCCCAGCGGCTGAAGCACCGGCATCGTGCGGTGACGGCTGAGGATTTTGAATGGCTTGCCCGGGAAGCCTACCCGAACATTGCCAAGGTGAAATGCTTGGCGAACCGCAATGTAAGAATGGAACGGGAGATCGGCTGCATGACGCTGATCGTGCTCCCGAAAGAAGGCGAGCGGGGCATGCCCGCGTTCCCGGCACTGAAGAAGCAGGTAGAGAAATACGTGCTGGAACGCGCATCGGGCGTCGTCGCTTTTCCCGAATCGATTCGGGTGATCGAGCCGGTGTTCCTGGAAATATCGGTTGCCGCCGTCGTAGCGGTCGAGGAAATGGAAGCCGTGCTTCCTACGGAGCTGCTTGCCATTGAAAAGCTGACCCGTTTTCTGGATCCGCTGACCGGTAATTTCGACGGAAAGGGCTGGGATATCGGACAGCATATTCACGCCTCGGTGTTTTACGCGCTTTTAAAATCGATTCACACGATCCAATATATAGAGAAATTATATATGACCGTCTATAAGCTGGAAAGGGGCCAGCGAACGGAATTGGACGGCAACAGCCTGTCGGCATTGCCTCACGGCGTAGTAATAAGCGGGAAACATAAAATATCCGTACGCGCCGTATAGTGGGAATGATGCCTAAAGCATGACCTATAAAATAATGTAAAGGAGGTGAATGCTCTTGCTGCCGCTGCCGAATTTGGATGACCGCGATTTTGAACAAATGCTGCAGGATGCGAGGAAGCTGATTCCTAACCTGCTGCCGGAATGGACGGATGAGAATGCCCATGATCCGGGAGTTACTTTGTTGGAGCTGATGTCTTGGCTGACGGAGCTTCAGCAGTATTACTTAAACCGGGTGACGGAAAAGAACGAACGCAAGTTCCTTAAGCTGCTCGGCATCGAACCGCTGGAACCGGTATCCGCACGGGCCGAGGTCACGTTCTCGGGACCGAGTCAGAACACGGTGATTCCTAAAGGAACGCCGCTGCTGGCGGCTCATCATGTGTTTGAAACGATGGAGACGGTCCGCCTGGTCGAGGCTGTACCGGACAAAGTAATCGTCCGCACGGAAGGCGCGGCGGGAGGATTCACCTCCAATCCACGGGCCGGCGTTGCCTATTATGCGTTCGGTGCAGAGGCGAAGAAAGGCAGCCGGCTGCTGATCGGCTTGGACCGCCTGCTGCCTGAACAGCAGGAGCTGAAGCTCTTCATCCGGCTGTCGGACGATTATCCCGTTCCGGTATCCCGGGGCGATTCTGCCGGAACGAACCTCGTTGCGACGGCTTCCGTCGCATGGAGCTATGCCGCGGATGAAGATTCGGAAAGCTGGAGGCCGCTGGAGATCGTGCGGGACAGTACGGTACATTTCTCCCAAAGCGGGGAGCTTGTATTCAGGCTGGATGCTCCCATGAAGGCGATATCCTTTTACCCGGCCGATGATAAGAAGCGTTATTGGCTGTGCTGCGAGCTGATACAGCCCGGCTACGAGATCGCTCCCAAAATTGAAAGGCTGTCACTTAATACAGTACTGGCGGCCCAGCAGGAGACGCTAAGCGAGAGCTATCTGTTTGACGGGACAGGGGAGCCGGGGCTGACATGGCGCAAGGATACCCATTTGGCGGTGAACGGCAGCGTGCTGGTTCAGGTTCAAGACGGGCAGGGGCGATGGTCCGATTGGAGCCGGACGCAGCGGCTGAACGATTGCGCACCGGATGCGCCGTGTTACGAGGCGGTTTATGAGGAGCGGGAAGGAGCGTTGAGGCTGCGGTTCGGGGATGGCGTGCATGGACGCATTCCGCCCGCCGGCATAAAGAACATCCGGCTCATCGCCTATAAGCCCGAGTTTGAAGCGGACCGCTTCCTGGGCAGAAGCAGCGGGCTGCCGGAGCAAGCGTTCGAAGTGCCTCAGCAGCGTGCCTATCTCAGGGAAGGGATGCGCCTGCAGGCGGGTTACCGTTTGCGGACAGGCGATTGGGTCTGGGAAGACTGGGAGCCGGTGGCCGATTTGGGCAACTCCGCAGCAACCGACCGTCACTTCGTCTATGATCCGGGCACCTTTACGGTACGCTTCGGAAATAACGAGGAGGGCTGGATTCCTCCGAAATCACTGGACACGCCCAATTTACGCTGGGTTGCTCTGCGGAGCACCGAAGGCGGCGAAGGCAACGTCAAGCAGGGGATGATCCGCTCCTTTCAGGATACGGATAAGGAGCAGTGGCAGGGCCTTGCGGTGGCCCAAGCCTATCCGGCCCAAGGGGGCAAAGACGCCGAGTCGCTGCAGGAGGCGAAACTTCGTGCCCGGCGGGAGTCCGAATTGCCGCACCGTGCCGTCACGGCGGAAGATTACGAGGTCATCGCGCGTGCAACGCCCGGGCTGAGAGTCGCTCGCGTCAAAGCGATTCCTTTATATAGACCGGGCTTGAAGGATTACCCGAAGACCAAGGCGCCGGCACAAATGACGGTCGTTATCGTTCCTTACAGCGAACGGGAACGGCCGGAAGCGGGGCAGGGCTTTTTGGAAACGGTCAGCCGCCATTTGGACCGGCATCGGCTATTGGCGACGCAGGTGCACGTTATTCCGGCGGCCTATGTCAAGGTGACCGTGCATGCCGTCGTCGTGGTGGAGCCCGCGGTCAAGCAGGAGCAGGCCCGTTTCATTAAGGAACTGAAGCGGCTGCTGCGCCCGATGGGGCATGCGGAAGGGGCCGAAGGCTGGCCTTTCGGCAGGTCTGTCTACAAAGGGGACATTTACGGCCTGATCAGCCGAATGAACGGAGTCGTCTATGTACAGGACCTGTGGCTGGATGCTGAAGGAACCGGCATCCGCAAGGACGGCGGGGGAGATATCCATATTCCGCCGTATAGTCTGGTCTACTCCGGAGAGCATGAGGTAGAGCTGATCGGCTTGAACGATTTGTAATTATAACGGTTGGATGCCGTCAAGGGAGGCTGGAGCGTGGCAGAGCCCATGAAGTTTTTTTCTTTTAATAAACCGATGGATTGGGGGAGGAGCGGTACAGCCAATCTGGCGATCGGCGACAGCGCGGTATCGATTGCCGGGACGCATAGATACGGGGTTTATCGAACGGTTACCTTGGATGAATTGGAGGGCATCGGCTCGATAGCCGATCTGGCGGTAGGGGCCGGCGGCAGGCTGTTCTTAATGGATGAACGGGCGAACCTTTGGGTCTACGATCCGGACAGCCGCCACAAAGAAGCGTTGTTCCGGGAAGGGCATCGGCTGTTTACGCCCCAAGCAAAACTCGCAGCCTGTTCGGACGTACTGTTCATTGCCGATCCTGCGGGAGAATGGAGAATAGCGGCCATTTCCGCATCGAACGGCCAGCTGTTGTGGACGGCCCAGACGTGGAACGGACGGGAGCTGTATCCCTTAGCCATTACCGCAGACCGGTCTCAGCGGGTATATACGGTAGTGCCTTTAGATATTATGGTTGGCGTGAATGGAAACCCTGAAGTGCCGGAAGGCGGCAGAATCGCCGTACTGGAATGGAACGCGGGAGAAGTGGTCCGTGTTTACGAGCAGGAGGCACTGGTTCTGGACCAAACATTGCCGGTTGAGCTGATGACGCAGCGTTACTATGCAGCGGCGGACCCGGAAGGCGGTGTCGCAGTATTGGATGCGGAGCGGAAGCTGATCGTCTCCTTCGAGGCGGACGGAACCGTCCGTGCGATGTATTCCGTACCTTCCTCAGGCGGCAGCGCAGGTCTTTCCATTGATACGAACCATCATGTCTTTGTGGGGGAAAGCGGGACGGCGGACCGCTTTATTATGCAATTTGATGAGCAGGGCATTTTCCGCAACAGAGTGGTCGGGCTTCGCGGCCGGGCGGATAAAATGATTCACGACAGCAGGAACCGGATGGCTGTCCTGAACCGGGAGGCGGGGGATATTCGTCTGCTGGAGCTGCAGGAACGGACGATGCCCTGGACGGACAGCGGCCTGCTTGAAGCCTTCTACATTTCTTCAATGATGGATACGACCGAATCGGAGACGGAGTGGCACAAGGTATGGCTGGATGCCGACATTCCCGAAGAGACGCAAATTCGTATATCGTATTTTGCCTCCGATGAAGCGTCCGGGTGGGTGAACGGTCAATATGTGGATTACGAGGACTACTGGAGGAACGAAGATATCCCGATTAGGGAAAAGCTGCGGGCAACCGAGGGGCTGTGGTCCGTACCCATTATCAACCCGAAGGATGCGCTGCTGATGCACGCTGTGGGAAGGTACTTATGGTTCAAGCTCCATCTGATCGGCAGCGAAACGCGTGCTCCGGTCATCCGCAAGCTGCGGGTTTATTTTCCGCGAACGTCTCTGATTTCTTATCTCCCGCCGCTGTATCAGGAGGGGACGGATTCGTTTTTGAACCGCTTCTTGTCGATGTTCGGCACGTTTTTTGATGAAATGGAAGAGTCGATCGATAGAGTGAGCGCTTATTTCGATCCGGATACCGCTGCAGGTGACGTTTTAAAATGGCTTGGCGGCTGGCTGGCCGTCTCCAAGGAAGAGATGTGGGAGGAGAGCAAGCTTCGTCTGCTGATCAAGCAAGCGCCGGAGCTGTATAAGCTGAGGGGCACCCGGCTGGGTCTGACGCGGATGCTTAAGCTGTATACGGGCGTCGAGCCTTTCATCGTCGAGTATTTCCAGATTGAGAGCATGCAGGAGTCATCCGGCTTATGGCAGCTGTTTACCCGGCTGTACGGCGACAATCCGTACACCTTCTGCGTGATGCTCCCGCCCGAGACGATTCGTACCGACACCGATCGGCTTATGATTGAACGGATCATCGACGACCAGAAGCCGGCATATACGGAAGGACGCCTGATCGAGCTGCAGCCATGGATGTATGCGGATATGCACACGTACCTGGGCGTCAATACCTACTTATCGGAACCGACGCTTCTTACGCTGGACGAACGGTTCATCCATGCCTTATAACACCATCTTGATCGACGTCGATATGGACAAACGGATGGATCAGCATACCCGCTTGGGGCTCGATTCGGAGCTGGAATAACTAATGGACTGGGAAAGGGAGGAATACCCTCATGAAAAAAACACGCTATTACCCGTTTGAACGCAATCGTTATTTTTATGGCAAGCTGCTGACCGTCCGCGATTTCGAATCGGAGCAAAAATATTTTAATGACAAGCGGCGCATGATGAACCGTCTGCTGCATGGCGTCGGTGTGATTACCGGCCTGCAGGTTATTGCGGTTGACGATAAAAGTGTATCGGTGGAGATGGGGGCTGCGATCGACGCGCTGGGCCGGGAAATCATTGTGCCCTCGCCTGCGACGTTCAAGCTGTCGATGATGGAAGGCTTCACGAACAACGAATATGCCAAAAACGTATACCTCTGTATCGCTTATGACGAGAAGGGAAAAGAGCCGGTCCATTCGGTTGCCAATGCCTCCGTTCGCTCCGACGAGATCAGCGAGTATAACCGGACGCTCGAATCGTACCGGCTGTTTATTCGCGAAGAAGCGCCGGATCCTTCGTCCTTCCCTTACGGATCGATCATCGAGCAGACGGTGGTGCTGTATCAGGACAGCTCGGTCCGCGTACTGCAGGTAACGCCGAAGTACGTCAATCCCGGACAGACGTTCAATATGACGATACGGATTGAGAAGACGCTGCAAGCCGGGAAGATCCAGCTCGAGTTCGAGCCGGCCATCGAGCGCTTGAAGCTGCTGGATGGAGAAAAGGTGTCGTTTCAAGAGCCGCAGGACGCTCAGGAGACGGAATATGAGTTCAAAGTCCGCCTGCAGGCAGACGGAGCTGCGTCCACGAAAGCGCTCGTCGGTGTCCGCAGAGGATCCGCTGCACTGCGCATCGGCGATAAGCAGGTGGATGCGATCTCAACAGAGAACGGCATCATTCAAATGATCGACGGCTCCGTTGAGGAGCAGTGGATGGATGATTACGTCAAAAGCTCTCTCGACGCTTCGCTGGACGCTCCCTCGGATCCGTGCATTTATTTGGCCAAAATCGGGCTGCTCCAGATGGGTCCGACTTATGTGATTGAGAGGGTCGAGCAAGTCCCCTTCCAGGAGTATGTGTACAATGCCTCCGTTCAGTATAGGCTGGCCCGCGCCGCCGCGCGTCAAGCCGGTGGGGAACAGGATCTGTCCGCAGAGCGTGAGAGGCTGGCTTTACCCGAGCCGGATTCGCCCAAAGCGCTGAAGGCGGCGGAGCCGGAACGCAAACCGATTGCCCTCCCTGAGCCGGTGCTCAAGATAGAGGATACGATCAAATCCGGTGTTGTGGATATTCCGATTATTCCGTTCTCCAGCTTCTCGGTACCGTTCGGGAAGGCGACTCGTAATTTCCTTTCTCCCGAGCTGGAGCATGGGCTAGGGGAAGGGAACGTCTGGATTGTCACCGCCGTCGAGGAATCCGATGACGACGTCATCTCGGATATGCTGAGTACAGGGGAGCGCGTCTATTTCGGCGCTGCCGACGTGTTTAAAGGCAGTGAGGTGGAGGCGAGCCTGCCGGAGCTGAAAATCGGGACGGTCGTCTATCCGAAAAAAGGAACGTTCCGTATCGGTATCCGGCTGCAGCAGGCAACGGAAGCGACCAAGGTCCGCATCCGCTGGTGGGCCTGCCGTACGGAGCAGGGTCATGCGGCCAAGGGTGCCCTGGATGAGGCGCTGGCTCTGATGTCCGAAGCGGCCATCGGGTCGGATCCGACGATGTAATGTGCAAGGCCCTGCTGGGGCAGCAGGGCCTGTTTGGCATGAGCTTATGGTGCAAGTTGAGCGGGCATGGAGCGGTCGAAGAAAAAGAGCCCTGCCGACGACTACAGGCAGGGCACAGAAAAACGGATAGAGCGTGTGAAATCGTTCCGTACAAGATTTCAACCGCTGCAAGCGAGAGAAATGAAAGAAACTCGGCAACAAACAACAGCAATCGGAAGAAGGATCCGCACTGGCAGCACTGACTTGTTCAGTGGCTCCTCGATTACAGGTCAGAGCCTGCTAGGCCTGCTTATGAGTTATGGCAAAGGCTGCAGCGATTGAACTTCCAAGAGCTGCGGCTTTTGGCCCTGGACTGTGACCGTTAGGCCGAAGAGCACTTCCGAATCTTTGGCATAAGTGTTCAAATAGAGGCTGTCGCCGGCAGGCAGCTTGGAGGCCACCTTTTTGTAGCCGGCATCGTTCACCGTGGCGCCTTCGGCGAACGTTTCCAGCTCGGGCTGCAGCCACGCCAGCGGCTTGCTGCCCCACACGCTGACCGAAGTAATTACCGCTTCCTTAGGGTTGGAAGCGGAGGGCTCGGCGATGAGCGACAGCTGCAGCTCCGGATAGTTCATCTGCAGCTTCACCGGCGCTCCTGCCGCCGCAAGGACGGCTAAAGGATCGCCCGCCGCCGCGGCTGCAGTGTCCGCGGACGGACTGCCGCTGCCTGTGGAGCCGGCAGACGCAGCTGCGGCACCGGCTGCTTCCGGCGCGCCCGATCCTGCGAGGGCGTCGTCCAGCAGCACGACGTCGCCCGGCTTGCCGAGGAGTGCCTCCGCCTTTTTGCTCGGCAGCCCGAGGAAGAGATCCAGGCGGGTATGGCCCGCCGCGAAGAACGACTTCAGCATCGGCGTGCCGTCGGGGTCGTACAGCGTGCCGAAGCCGTCGTAGGCGCTGTTCGCGAAATTGCCCTTATAAAACAGCTTGCCGGACTCGTCGTAAGCTTCGCCGGGGCCGGTCAGCGCGCCATTTTGAAACGGGCCCTTAAGGCGTATGACGCCATTTTCGCTGTACAGGCCGCCCTCGCCGTTGTAGGCTCCGGCTAGGAAAGCCCCTTTGTATTTCATAAAGCCGTTCGGATAGTATTCCGTGCCTTCTCCGGAATAACGGCCGCTGATAAACCCGCCTTCGTAAATCAGCATGCCTTGAGCATCAAAGAGCTTGCCGGCGCCTTGATACTCGCCTGCCGCCCATTCCCCTTCATAGAGGACGCGGCCCGAAGTAGAGAACAGCTTGCCTGCTCCTTGATACAAGCCGTTCTGAAAGGCGCCTTCGTAGATCAGCGTGCCGTCGGCTCTGAACAGCTTGCCTTGACCGCCGAATACGCCGTTGACGAACTCGCCGGTATAGCGCGCTTTACCGCCTTCGCCGTATAGGGTTCCGGCACCGTTATACAGATCGGCTGCGAACAGCCCCTTGTAGATCGGCGATCCTTTATCGTCATATAAAGCGCCGTTTCCGGTTTTGAGCCCTTTCTCGAATTGGCCTTCATAGGTCAGAAACCCGTCGGCGTTATACAGCTTGCCGCTGCCGGAATACAGGCCTCCGTCGAGATCTCCGACGTAGCGGGCTTTCTTCCCTTCGTCAATCACCTTCGCTTGTCCGGAGAAAGCGGCCATTTTGGGCGTATTCTGCTGAACGGTCGGTACAATGCCGAGATAATGCCTGACGATTGCCGGCGGCCACAGGATGACATAAACGATCAGAACGACCAGCAGCGAGATAAAGAGCAGCAGGCGCTTGGAAACGTAATATTGACCGATCGGTACATAATTGCGCAGGGACGTTTCCCTGGTACGGAGTGTTGCGTTGACGACCGTCTGAAACTGCTTGATGACCATGCCGGGCAGCTTCTTGGCATCCTGAATCGGCTTTAACGCTTTGACAACAAACGGATTCATAATCGGCTTGAATACCGTTTCCACCATTTTGGCGGGTTCATTGTTCATGGCGGGTCAGTTCACCTCCTGAATATCGAATGTTAAGGAACCTGAATGGTCATTTGTCCGGGCTGAACGACTTGAATGACGCCGCCCCAGTTGCACATGCACTTGGACGTATTGTTCAAAGCTGGCATATTGGCAACCAGAACCGTCGGAGATCCCGGAACCCATGGGGCTGCGACGACAGGCACGCAGGGCATCGGGGTGAACACTCCCAGCTTGGCGGCTGTGGCGGCGGATACCGTGGGATTGGCCATGGAGCTGCACATGCCGAACGGAAGGATGTTCACCATCGGCTTGTTATCCATAATGTTGGCGATCGGCATGGAGGTAAGAACGCGATTGGCCGGGAGCACCATAAGCGAGCTCGGCGCCGCTCCGAAGGAGCATTGCAGCATGGCCCCGCCGCAGACGAGATTTCCCATAATTCCTCTTTTCCTCTGAGTCCGAAAACCGGATCAAATTGGTAGTTATTTAGTTTCATAGTACTAGAAAAAACAAGGCTCGACAATACATTCCTGCCTTCGCCCGCATCCGTCATTTTCCAAAAAACTGAGTGCAGGATAAGGTAAAGTATTGTACTATAAATTATAGGAAGATTGGCATACGGAGGGTTCGACATTGGGGTTCAAAAGCTGTGTCCGCTCGGGAATAATTGTGGTTCTGTCGGCGTCTCTTCCTTTCGGATCGGTTCATGCCGCAGGTCCTGTCGTAAAGTCATTGACGCTGGAGGAGGCGCTGCGGCGAGGTGCCGATGCAAGCGCGGAGGTAAGGGATGCTGGAACGGAAATCGCCAAGAAGAAGCTGGAGCTGCAGCAGGCGCGGTTCGCCGCCAAAAGCGAGGAAGAGAAGGCGGCAGGCCCTTTCGCCAAGCCGAGCAACCTGAGTCAGGACGTGCAGAGCCGGATGAAGGTGCCGGAGGCGGAGTCCGGGCTTTTTTTGGCGCAGGAAGCCTATAAGCAGGCGGCGGAAAAAACGGAGTATGAAGTCGAAAAGGCCTACCTGCAGGCTCTGCAGGACCGCTACGCCGAGCAGGCGGCAGCCGCACGCTATGAAGCGGCGCGCAAGGAGGCGGAAGCCGTGAGAACAAAGCTGAAGTACGGGTTTGCGGACGCGGCCGCCAAGGAAGAAGCGGATAAAAAGCTGGAGAAGGCGGCCTCCGAATGGAAGCAGGCTCAATTGACCGCGAAGGCGAGCCGGCTGGCTCTGGGCCAAAAGGTTCAGCTGACGATGGAG
Organism: Paenibacillus sp. TAB_01; assembly: GCF_043945595.1. Taxonomy (NCBI): domain Bacteria; kingdom Bacillati; phylum Bacillota; class Bacilli; order Caryophanales; family Paenibacillaceae; genus Paenibacillus; species Paenibacillus sp. TAB_01. The sequence goes on along the minus strand of NZ_JBIFNP010000002.1, from coordinate 456,686 downwards.
GATCCGGTTCGAGCTGGAGGAAACGACGGACTATGTCGATTTATCTCAAAAAACGCTCCCGCTTTATATCGCCAATGCTCAAAAAACGGACGGAACGCTGTTAAACGATGTGGAGAAGCTTCATTTGGCGGATGAAAAGCTGCGGGTTACGCAGCAGTTGTATACCGCGAAGTTCGGAGCGGGCCGCATGAAGGCGCTTGAACGCATGGCGAAATCGAAAGCGCCTGACACGGAGCTGTTCATGGCCCAATACGATGCGACATTGGAGCAGATTCGGCAGGAGTGGGAAGGGTTTTTCCAGCTGCCGGGACTGTTTCCTATCCCCAAGTCGCTGTTTCAAGGGGAGCGGGACGGACTCCGCTACCTGGATGATCTTCGCAACGGGCTCCCCATTGCTCTGATGGAGCAGGGCAAGGCGCAGCTGAAGGAGCAGGAAAGCCGGACGGCCGTGACCGATAAGGTGAGACAATCGTATCTTGAGGCGAAAGGGGCCGAAGAGAGCTACGCGCAGGCGCTGAGAGATCAGGAAGCAGCATCGGCAAAGCTGGATAAGGTCAATGCGGCACTGAAAGCAGGTTTGTTGAAGACAGAGGATCTTCAAGCAGCCAAGGATGCGCAGGAGCAGGCGAAGCAGCAGGTGCTTACGGCTTATATCGCTTACAAGGTTGCCGCCGGTAAGCTGGATTTGGATTCGGGTGGAGCGGTCAGCCGGACCGTCCGGCCCGGCGTGCTGCCGTACCGGGAGGTAGACAGCGGCCTGGATGCGGTGAAGGCTGCAGCGGCGGAGTTGCCCGACGGAACGTGGGAGCTGAAGCCGGCTGTCGGCACTGTCCTTAGCGAGCTGACCTTGAAGGCGAAAGGCAAGCTGAAAGCGACGGACTATGCTTTGTATACGGCAGAGGGCCATCCCCTTGGAGGCAAGACTCCGGTAGGCAAGCCGTTAAGACACCTTTCGCTAAGCTTCAGTGAGCCGTCCAAGCTGCGGGTCCAGCTATACAACGGGGATGAGCTGCTGGGTGAGGCGCGCCTCGAAGGCAGAGGCTCGTCCGGTGAGCTGAAGCTCGCCGGGCCGGAGGACGCAGCGTCAGGGAATCCGCTGCCGGCGACTACGGCGCCAAGCGGGACGGACGATACAACGATCAAGCAGGACCAAATCATGATCGGCACCTACCGGATGGCATTGGATGCGCTGACACCGGAAGTGTATAACGCCGCTGCGGCAACGATGGCGGGAAGCGGACAGGGCGTTTACTTCGCCCCGGCTTGGGCGGAAGGCAGGTGGTTCGGTCTGGACCAGGCGCTGGATTCGTCGGCGCTTACCATGCAGGGGCCGGATTCCGCGGCGCTGCCGCCGGAGCAGGCGGCTGCGCTCCAAGTGACGATGGAGCTGCCCGCGCCCGGACAGCTGACCACTCCGCTCAGTGCGGAGCAGCTGCAGCAGTCCATAGCGGAGCTGAGCAAAGCGAAGGAACAGCTCGAAGCCTCGCGCCAAGCGGCTGTTGAAGCGCATCAGCCTGCAGCGGCGGCTGAGCTGGAAATCCAGCAGAAGGATGCTGCGGCCCAGATCGCGATGCTGGATGCGCTGAGCAAAGGCGATACCGGGACAGCGCTGCAGCAGATGGCGCTGGTGCATAATGCGGATGCGCTGATGGCGGCGATCGCGGCAGAGGATAGCGGCACGGCGGCTGGAGACGGAGCCGGAACCGGCAGTGGCGGAGCGGACGGCAGCGCGTCTGGCAGCGGAGCAACGGGCACGGGCGCGAACACCGGCGGCGCCGGGACAGGTACCGCCGCTGGAGGCGGTACGCCGGGCGCGGCAGACTCCGGTATCCCGAGCCAGGCGGCGCTCGAAGCCGAGCAGCAGCGCAGCAAGCAGGCGCTGCAGGCGGCCTTGGCGGCCGGCGATGCCGCTTCCGCGCTGGCGCAGGCGAAGCAGCTCTTGGCCGCTGCGCAGCAGCTGGCGGCGCTCGAGGACGGCTCCGCCGACGAGCAGGCGGCTCTGGCAGCAGCCCAGAGCAAGCTGCAGGCAGCGCTTGCCGCAGCCGAGCAGGCGCACGACGCCGCCCAAGCCGAGACGCTGGGCCGGACGCTGGAGAGCGTCCGGCAAGCGGCGGTCCAGGCGGAGAAGGATGCGCTGTTCGGCAAGCTGGGCGCCCTGGAGGCGGCAGGTGCAGCGCTGGCAAGCGCGGCTCCGCCGGAAGCGGGTACGCCGCAGGCGGAAGCGAAGCGGCAGCTCGACGGCTACCTGACGGAGCAGGAGGCCGCGCTTCTTGCCGACATCGGCAAGAAGGAGCTGGAGAAATACAGCGAGGCGCAGCTTCAGGCGCTGTCAGCCCAGGCGGATGAAGTGAAGGCGGCTGATGAACAGGCTGTGCCGATGCCGATCCAGCAGCTTGTATCGAAGGATTTCCAGGTTGTGCTGGATACGCCTCCGATACTGCTGGACGGCAGGGCGTACGTTCCTGTCCGGGCGTTGTCCGAATCGTTAGGGGCATCGGTCGATTGGGACCCTGAACGGCTGGCTGTGACCGTGTCCTCCGAGGAGGGAACGGCGGAATGCACTGTCGGCAGCACAACCGCTTACGTGGATGGGGCAGCCGCTGAGCTCGACGCGCCGCCCGTTCTGATAGCAGGATATACCTATGTCCCTCTGCGGTTTATCGGGGAAGCCATTGGTTTACAAATTCAATGGTATGAAGCGGCCGGAACGATTCAGATATCGAAGCCTTGATATAGATTTGCAAATAGTCAGATCCGCAAGCATGTTGAAGGGGAGGGGATCCAATAGCATGAAAAAGCCGGTAGCGCTCTTGCTCCTGGTCGTGCTGCTGGCCTCGGCCGCAGGCTTTTATGCGGCCCAGCAGAAGGAATTTATCACCAAAAACCCGTTTGAGCGGGAGCGGTCTTTTCAAAGCCTGTCCAGGGTGATTGCCGACTCGCAGAATGATTTGTACATGATCGACAATACGAAAAAGACGATTCGCAAGCTGGCTCCGGACGGTACGATTCAATATTCCATCCAAAGCGGTGAGGACGGCGTATACCGTTTTAACGACGTTACTTCGGATGAAGAAGGAAATTTGTACGTGATCCGGGCGCTGATGGATACCTATGATATTGAGGTGAAGACGGAGCAGCTGGTCCGCTACACATCGGACGGCAAGTTCGATAAGGTGCTGTTCGAGCAGAGCTATAACGACCCGGCCAAGAAGCGGTACCGGGTTGGCGGGCTCAAGTCGCCGGAGGCATCCGGCGGGCAGGTCAGCTTTTTCGTCGACGATTTGGGGAAGGTGACGCTGTACCGGATCGGAGCGGGAGCCTCGGAGCCGAAGCCGGTTTACAGCATCCAGCTGCCGGCGAATAAAGTGCTTTCGGAGATTGAGGGAACCGAGCCCGGCCGCATATTTTATACGACACGCAGCGGTGAAATGTATAAAGCCGGTCCAGAGGGCGGTTCCACGCTGATTTATCCGCTGCCGGGCGTCGATCGTACGCGCAGGAATTTCCCGGAAAGCCTAAGGCTAGATACGCAGGGGAGGCTGCTTTTTGTAGATTATAATTCCTTGTCCATCAATCGCCTGGATCCCGGGCAGCCCTATATTATTGAAGAGCTTGTTACGCAAGCGAAAGCGGCGCAGCAGGGCGTAGAGCTTACTTTTTTCAAAGACGACCTCAGCCTGACGGCGAGCGGTGAACTATTGATCGCGGAGGATGGCCAAATCGTAAGACGTCTGCCGGACGGCAGCTTCGGGACTGCGATAACCAGCGGCCGCTATTCATCGGCTTATCAGGGGCACTTGTGGTTCGTTTGGGCGGTAGCAGCGGTTGGCGGCTTGCTGGTGCTGTATGCCCTAAAGCTGCTTTATTTCAATCTGATGGGGCGGCGGTTGCCGCTGGTGCTCAAGCAAATCGTTGTGTTCGTGCCGATTATTGCGGGCTCCATGGTCCTGCTCTCCACGGTTATCTATAATAACTTCGTCGACAAAATGGACGGGGAAACCTTCCAGGAGCTTAAGCTGCTGGCAAGTAACGGGGCGAGTCTGATCGACGGCGATCTGCTGGAGCGGATTCAGTCGCCCGAGGAGTATGAGGGCAAGACCTACAATCAATTCCGAAGCAAGATCGATTCGGTGTTCTACCGGCCGGGGAGCATTGAGAATCAAGGCTTTTACAAAGCGGTGTACAAAGTAGAGAATGGCGATATTTACCGCATTATGGAAGATGACGACGAGATGCATATGTTTAACCCGTTCCCCAAATCCCCCGAAAATACGCTTGTTATTACCAAGGGCAGCATTGAGTCGGGTGAATGGAGCGATGACACGGGGGAATGGAAGTACGGCATTGCTCCGATCTACAACGGCTCGGGCAAGATTGTCGGCGTCTTCGAGGCCAGTAAGAACATGGAAGGCATTATGGCGCACCGCCGTACGGTGATGCAGAAGGTGATTCAGAATATTATCCTGTTCACCACAGGGATCGTGCTCGTGTTCGTCCTGATGACCTATGTGCTGCTTTCCTCGATCCGTAAGCTGCGCAACAGCGTAGGGGAGATCGCCAAAGGCCGGTGGGATACGGTCGTGCAAATCAATACCCGGGATGAGGTTTCGGAACTGGGGGACAGCTTCAACGCGATGGCGGCCCATATCCGGGAATACATCGCCAGACTGGAGCGGTTCAACCAGGCGTATTACCGGTTTGTTCCCCAGCAGTTTTTGCGCCTGCTGCACAAGGAGACGATTCTGGATGTCCGGCTGGGAGACCAGGTGGAAGAGAATATGAGCACATTGGTTTGCAATATCCGGGGCTTTTATCTCCTCTCCAAGCGGCTGACGCCGGAACAAAACTTCAATTTCGTCAATTCCTTTCTGAAGCGCTTCGGGCCGTTCGTCCGCAAGCATCAGGGTATGGTGAACAAGTATATGGGCCCCGGCTTCATGGCGTTGTTCCCCGGAGAGGGGGATGATGCGCTGAACGCCTGCATCGATATCCGTAAGGAGCTGGATAAATATAACCAGCACCGGATTCAATCCGGCTACAGTCCGGTCGATCTGGGGATCGGTCTTCATAAAGGACCGCTGCGTCTCGGCATCATCGGCGAAGAACAGCGGCTGGAGAATAACATTATTTCCGATCACGTCAACCTGGCTACGCTGCTGGAGAAACTGACAGGACCGCTCGGGTCGTCCATTCTAATTACGGACAGTGTGGTCAAATCGTTATCGGGTACCGTGCCGTTCCAGTATAGGAATCTCGGCCTGATCCGGGCGGAGGGGCTGGAGGAACCGCTGCACTTGTACGATGTGTATCAGGGAGACCCGGATACGATCCGGACGCTCAAGGAAAGGACGAAGGCGCGGTTTGAAGAAGCCGTTATGCTCTACCAGGTAGGGCGCTTCTATGATGCGCGGGAAGCCTTCCTGATGGTTATCAAGCAGAATCGCCAGGATAGGGCGGCTCAGTTGTATTTCTACGTATGTGATGAGTACTTTCAGTCAGGCACCACCAAAGATTGGAACGGAACGTTATCCGTATCCTAGATTAAGAGGGGCGAAATACGCATGAGTACTGGCAGTGCCGGAGACAAACTTCAGATCAAGCTGTTAACTACGGAGGAAGACGCGCGTCGGGTCTCCGAATTTTTCTTATCGGACCGATCCTTCGACGATACGAATCATACGCCGGGGGAGCAGGAGCATTTTCGCAAGGCGCCCAGGGAGAGCCTGGTCCAGAGCAACCATTTCCATTGGTTTGCGGAAACGGAAGACGGAATCATTGTCGGCGCTACCAGCTGCAAGGAGAACGAGCATCAAACCGGAGGTTACCTGTGGGATTACTTGGCGGTGCACCGGAATTACCGCAAGCTGGGTATCGCCGCACGGCTGTATGAGGAGCTGGAGAGGCATGTAAAGGAAGCGGGAGCCCGGTTTATTCTTACGTACACCTGCAGCCTGCCGGAATACGGACCAATCCAGAATATGTTCCGGCAGCGCGGCTTCGAGCTGATCGGAACGTATCCGGATTATTACTACGACGGGGAGAATCGCCTCGCTTACTTCAAGAGACTCACTTAACTTAACTTAACTTAACGGAAGTCCGGTGACACAAAGTGAAGATAATGGAATGGAGCGGCGGGAGGGTCATGCCATTGTACAGAAATGAGTAACGGCTTCTGTAGACGTACGGTCAAACGGCCCCTCGCCATATTCTTCCGTTCCATCGATACTCACTGGGACTTCAGACTAATTTAGATAGGACATGATTTCATGCAGGCTGCAATAGGACGTTTCCTCGGGATCCGGGGAGAAGACAAACGGAAGCTGTGGAGCATGGCGCCGATTTTTTTCTGCGGCGGGGTCGCGGAATCGCTCAACTACACCGCTTTTATGGCGTTGTTCAATCTCCGGTTCGGCGTCGCCTTCCTGCCGTACGTTTATTTGGCGGAGGCGGCGATTATGCCGCTGGAGGGATGGCTGCTTGCCAAGCTGACGGGATCGATGTCGAAATCGAAAATGATGCGTTCGCTGTATCTGCTTATGACTTCGATCCTGCTGCTGAACGGCATCATTCTGCTGACGTTTAAATTTGCCGGCTTGGACTTCCGCTATTATTATCCGATTCTTTTCTTATCCTCCAATTTCGTCGTGCGTCAGCTGACGCTGCTCCTGTGGAGCGTAGCGTTTGATTTGTGCCCGACCCAGCAGGCCAAACGGCTGATGCCGCTGTTCGTCGCCTCGACAACGACAGGCGGGATTGCAGCCGGGCTCATCGCCCACTGGATAGGGAGCCTGCTGGGAACGGAGGCGGTGTACGCTTTGGCGCCGCTGATGCTCTTGGCCGGCTTCTGGCCTTTTCGCAAAGCGATAGCCAGCTATCTGGCTCCTTTATCGCTAATGGAAGAAAAGCATGCCGCCGCCTCGGCTGCGTCCGGAGCGCCGGAGCGACCGGGCAGCTACTTTCTGAAGGAAACGCTGCGCAGCCCGTTTCTGCTGTCCGCGATCGCATTGATGACGCTGATGCCGGCGCTTTATTTTCTGATGGAATATCAATACTTTACGGCGGCGGAAGCCCGGTTCCCCAATGAGCGGGAGCTGACCTCCTTCTACGGGATCATTACGGCGCTTCAGTTCACCTTCTGCCTGTTATTGCAGAGCGTGTCGGGCCGGCTGATGAATTGGCTGGGAGCGAGCAATATGCTGCTGTCCATCTCGGTCATTTTCTTCGGCGGCTTCGTACTGACGGCAGGCCTCCTGGGCAGCTCCTTCGGGCTGTATGCGGTGTCGGGGTCTTACGCGTTGTTTTATATTTTTCTGTATTTTATCGCGGAGCCGTGCTACCAGCTGTTCTTTAAAATGATGCCGCTGTCCGAACGGGACGGCTTCCGCTATTTTGCCCAAGGTATTGCCGCCTCGGGGGGCATCCTGATCGGCTCGCTGCTCTCGCTGCTGCATTCGTCCCGTCTGCTTGAACTGGGTACGCTTGCCTGGGTTGGCGTGGCGCTGGCGGTGCTGCTGCTGGCGGCGGCTTGGTACGGCCGTCACCTCTATGTCCAGGAGCTGGTGAAAAGCGTGCAGTCGCTGTACAAAGATATATCGGACAGCGCTGCTTCGTTTTTCGGGAATCTGAGAGGCTCCAAAACGTTTGCGGTGATGCTGGATTACCTGCGGCATCCGGACGATTACGTCCGCGAGGTAGCTTTGCAGCTGATCGGTAAAGCCAATGACTCCTCGTTCCTGCCTCATCTGATTGCGCTGCTGGCGGACAGTACGCCGCGAATCCGGGTGTGTGCGCTGCGGGCGATGCATCTGCAGGGCGCATCCATTCAGGATCTTGTGGAAATCGCAGCTTTGCTGGATGATGAGGACTTCGAGGTGCGTGCGGAATGCGTGAGGCTGATCGCCAAGGCCTCGCATATGAAGAGCCAGGCTCATTTCTTCCTGCGGATCAAGCTGCTGGATGCGCACCCGCTCGTAGTCTCTGAGGGAGTGAAGGCGCTGTACGCGCTGGAGAGTGAGGAGAGCTACCCTGCCTGTCAGGAAGCGATCGTACAAATGCTCGACAAAGGCGGGGAATGGGCGGTTTACGGCTGCCGCACAGTGGCGGATCTGCAGCTGTCGGAATACGCTCCATGGCTGATGTCCCTGCTGGAAGAGCCGCGTCCCGCTGTGAAGGTGGCTGCCGTGTACGGTTTAGGCAAGCTGGGGCATCTTGAAGCGGTAGATGTGATGCTCGGCATGTACCCGATGGCCGATAAAGAGCTTCGCCGAGCGATCGGGGAGGCTCTGGTAGAGATGGGGGAGCCCGCAGTGCCGCTCCTGCTGGAAGGGGCTGCGCATCCCAATCCGTTTACCTGGAATGTATGCGTTACGGCGCTGGCACGCCTTTTGGACGAAGGCAGACTGCAATCCTCTCTGATCGAGCTTGCCGCCGCCCGGCTGCTTGCTTCGACCAAGGAAGGCGCGCTGCCTCTGGCTTTAAGCGGGTTGGGGCATAGTGAGCTTGCCGATTTGGCCGCCAAACGCTGCAAGGAAATTCACGACGCCTTATGCGACGGCGCTTGGGCGGTGCTCGGACGGTTGACCGACGAGCGTGTCGTGGCCTCGCTGCGCGAGACGATTCAGGATGAGAATGAGGAGGTTCGCGAGAACGGCCTGGAGATTTTATCCGAAGGCTTCGGGGACCGGAGATTGGCCGGAGCCTTGATGGAGCTGTACAAACAGGAACGAGTGAGCGAACAGCTTACCGCCGCAGAGCCTGCGGTCTTATTGAGCGAGGCTGTGGCGTGGCCGGACGAATGGCTGGCAAGGATCGCCGCATATGCTTTAGACAGAGGGGAGGGGAACCGGGTGAAGGAGGAACGTAAATTTTTATCTATGATGGATAAAGTGATGTTTATGAAGCAGGTGCCGCTGTTCTCGAACCTATCCGTCGACGAGCTCGGGCTTCTTGCAGGCATTGCCCAGGAGGAGGTTCACCCGGATCAAGCCTACCTGCTGCGCAGGGGCGACCCGAGTCTGTGCATGTATTTGATTGTGGACGGCACAATTGAGCTGAGCAACGAAACGGAGGAAGGCGGCGGCGGCACCATTGGCGTGCTGGGGCCGAAGGATTCTTTGGGCGAGACGACGGCTCTCGACGGATTTCCTTCCTCGGTGACGGCTCAAGCCATTTTCGACGAAGTCACCGTACTGGCCCTGCAGGGAGAGCAGCTGTCCCGGCTCATGAGGCTGTATCCGGAAATCGGCATCGGTTTGCTGCACGCTTCAAGTGCGCGGGTGCGGCTGCTTGAAAATATGCTGTTGAAGATGGGTTAATCGTAACGGTAGTCTAAGGAGGCTTGCGGATGCTCGTATCCCGGGTGGATCTGAGAAACGACTTGCAAGAGCTGCATCGGTTGAATCTTTTTTTGACCGGCCTGACCGAACAGATGGCAATCGATGAGAAAATGCTGTTTCAGCTAAACTTAATTTGCGATGAATTGATTACCAACACGATTTTGTACGGGTATGAGCCGGGGGAAGAGGGACGGCATTTGATCGAACTGCAGGTGTCGAGCTCTCCGGACTGCCTGGAGGTTTGGGTGAAGGACGGGGGGATCCCTTTCAATCCGCTGGAGCGGGGGGAGCCGGATCTTGATTTGAACGTCGAGGAACGGCCGGTCGGCGGGCTGGGCATTCATTTTGTCCGTCAGGTGATGGATGAGTTATATTATGAAAGAAGCGAAGGGAAAAATGTGATTCGCCTGATCAAGAGGCGGAAGCAGTCGAAATAAAGGAGGGCTTACGGATGAATATTTCGGAAAAAACGGTGGACGGCGGCGGCATCACGATCGTCACGATCGAAGGCAGGCTGGACGCCAATTCCTCCTCTGTGTTAGAAGGCAGGTTTAATGAACTGGCAGCCCAAGGCGGTCTGCAATTTGTTTTCGATCTGAACGGCCTGGAATATGTGAGCAGTGCAGGGCTGCGGAGCCTGCTGTTGGCAGCGAAGAAAACGAAAGCGAACCGGGGGAAGCTTGCGCTATTTGGAATGAATGAGAATGTGCGCGAAGTGTTCGATATGTCGGGCTTCAGCGCGATTTTCTCTATTTATGATACGGAGTCGGAAGCGGTAGCAGCGGTGCAGTGAGCGCAAGGAGCAAGGCAAAACCATTTGGGAAGTGAACGGTATGGATATGCTCCCGGGCATTGGATATGGAATCGTCAATCTATTGGTCGTAGGGGCCTTGGCGGCGGGCTGGCGGTACAGTCACAAGAAACGCCGTGAGGCCGAGCTCGAGCTCAACCGGACGATGCAGCTGTTTGAGGTCAGCCTGGAGATGAACTCGACCATCCGCAAGCAGGACCTGTTGCACAAAATTATGGAGACGACGGCGCGTGTTATGAATGCGGAGGCTTCTTCCGTCATTTTGGTGGATATGGAGCGAAGCGAGCTTTATTTTGAGCTGGCGATAGGCGAAAAAAGCGAAGAGCTGCAGGAGATTCGGCTGAAGCTTGGGGAAGGCATCGCAGGCTGGGTAGCGGAGACGGGAAAATCGGTCAAAATCGACGATGCGACGATCGACCCGCGCTGGTCGTCCAAGGTGGCGGATACGGTCGATTATTCGACGAGGAACATGCTGTGCGTCCCGATTCTCAGCAAAGGCGCCGTGATCGGCGTGATTCAGGTGCTGAACAAGCGGGGGGAGCGCATTTTACGGACAAGGATCTTTGGCTGCTGGAATCGATTGCTGCGCCGACGGCGGTATCCTTGGAAAATGCGATGCTTTACGATGCGCTGCAAAAATCGATCCACGCGCTGCGGACGACCGTCGAGGCCAAGGAGCGGATGGAAAGCGAGCTGCGGATCGCTCAGCAAATCCAGCTGGGCTTGCTGCCCTCCGGTACGCCCGTTAGCAACTTCGTGACGGAAGTCGTTATGGATGATGCGGGGATAGGCACCTCGGCCAGTGCGGTTGTGCCGCCCGGGCACGGACCCTGACGAACGGAAGCGGGTCGACATTCATTCGATCATTCGCCCTGCAAGGGAAGTGGGCGGCGATTTCTTCGATTATTTCTGGATCAATGATACGGAGCTGTTCTTCACTCTGGGCGACGTATCGGACAAAGGGATTCCCGCAGCGCTGTTTATGATGGTGACGATGACGCTCATCCGGGGCAAGATGAAGGCGGACATGACGCCCGGCGAGCTGCTAAGTGACGTTAATCAGGAGCTGTACAAGGAAGATTCTACGATGTTTGCCACGATTTTTTGCGGGTTGCTGAATGTGCAGACAGGCGAGCTGCAGTTCAGTGACGGGGGGCATTGTACGCCGTATATTGTGCGGGCCACCGGTCAGGTGGAGCCGGTGCGCGGGCAGAAGGGGCTGCCGCTTGGCGTTATGGATGAAATGGATTATGCGGACAACCGTCTGCAGCTCGATACGGGCGATCTCCTGATCCTGTACACAGACGGCATTACCGAGGCGGAGGATCCGCAAAGCCGTCAATTCGGATCGGCCCGGCTGCAGCAGCTGCTCTCGGATAAGAGCGGAGCGGATGCAGGAGAGCTGCTGCACCGGTTAGTCACGGAGGTAGACCGCTTTGCGGCGGGGGCCCAGCAGTCCGACGATATTGCCGTTTTATCCATCGGAATGAAGTTGGATGAATTAGCCAAAAACGAATCTACTTATGATATTATTGAAATAATGAGCTAAGGAAAATAGGAACGGGAGGATCCGTATGCCGATGTATCAAGCGCCTCAACGCAAGCAGCAGGATATTACGCACAATGTAACCTCTTCGGGAAAAAACAGTTCCCCCGCGGCGGGGAATGATTCGATGCATCTGCAGCGCGCTTTAGGCAACCATGCGGTGGGCGCTCTATTGGGTATGCAGGCCAACGCCGGTCCCGGTGTACCCGGATTTTCTTCGCTGGCTGTCCAGGCCAAGATGACGGTAAGACCGGCGGGAGATATGTTCGAGCAGGAGGCCGACCAGATGGCCAAAATGGTGGTCGACAAGATTTCAGCGCCGGCCCCTGCGGCAGGCGAGCCTTCGGTACAGCGGATGGAAGGCACGGAAGCAGAGGAAGAAGAACTGCAGATGAAGCCGGTCTCCGAAGGAATCCAGCGGATGGAAGGCACGGAAGCGGAGGAAGAAGAGCTGCAGATGAAGCCGTCATCCGAAGGAATTCAGCGGATGGAGGGTATGGAATCCGAGGAGGAAGAGCTGCAGATGAAGTCAGCCTCCGAAGGAATCCAACGAATGGAAGGTATGGAGTCCGAGGAAGAAGAACTGCAGATGAAAAGCTCCGGCGACGGGTTTGATGCGGGGCCGTCCATTGAGCAGGACATTCAGGCCAAGAAGGGCGGCGGAGGCAGGCTCGACGCCGATATTCAGGCCAAGATGGAGTCAGCCTTTCAAACCGACCTCAGCTCGGTGAACATCCATACGGATGGCCAGTCGGACCAGCTGAACCAGTCGATAGGTGCCAGAGCGTTTACGACGGGCAACGATATCTTTTTCCGGCAGGGTGAGTACAACCCTAGCAGCCGGGACGGTCAGGAGCTGCTGGGTCACGAGCTGACGCATGTCATTCAGCAAAGAAACGGGAGAGTCTAGCCTTCCCGGGTTGCGGGTACGGCGCGCGAATGCGTTCTGAAGCGAACCGTTAATAAAAGAAGGGGATGTCCCAAGTTCATCGTTCACTTGGGACATCCTCTTGTTTTTAAATCGAAAGCAGCCATTTTACCAGTACGTAGCCCACGGCGGACAGCAGCAGCGAGGCTATGCCTGCCGAGACGATCGAACGGACTCCGTCCCGGCGAAATAAGGATAAGTGAGTTTGCAGGCCGAGCCCGGCCATAGCCATGGCCAGGAACAGGTAAGCGAGATCTACGAAACGGGCTGTCAACGCTTCGGGCAGCAGCTGCAAAGTATGCACGCCGCTCATCAAGAGGAAGCCGAATAAAAACCAGGGAATAGGCGGGCGGGCTTTGCGAGTCTCTTCGTCCCGCGCGGTTGGCCCGGCTTCGCCGCTTTGGACCCCGCCGGCTCCGGTTGGTCCGGCAGCGGCGGGGTTCCATACGGTGAGCAGCAGCGAGACCGGAATCAGCAGAGCTACGCGGGTCAGCTTCATAATGACCGCGGCATCCATAGCCGCCGCCCCACCGGGAGCTGCGGCGGCAACGACATGAGCCACCTCGTGGAGGGTGGCTCCGGCGAACATGCCGTATGCTGTAGGACTTAGTCCTAGTACGTGGTATAGGAACGTATACAGCAGCGTGAACAACGTGCCGAGCAGCGCGACTGTCGCCGTGCTGACGGCGATCTCCTGCTGCTTGGCCTTCAGCTGCGGCGCCAGCGCAGCCACCGCCGCGGCACCGCAGATAGCGGTCCCACAGGCTGAGAGCAGCGCGAGCCGCGGCTCCACGCCGAACAGCCTGCCGAGCCGGTAGGCGGCCAGCAAGGCTGTGGCGAGGCAGATGACCGCTATCGCCACATTGGCGAGCCCTGCGTGAACGATGTCCAGCAGGTTGAGCCGGAGTCCCAGCAGGATGATGCCGAACCGCAGCACCTTCTTGCCGGCGAAGGCGATCCCGGGAGCTGACGATGCCGGCAGCGGCAGCGCGAGCCTCCACAGCATGCCGAGCAGCAGGGCCGGCACGAGCGGTCCGAGCACGGCAAGCGCGGAAAAGGATGCCAGCCACTTGCCTGCGGCAGCAAGCAGCAGCGTGAGCAGAAGGCCGAGCAGGAAGCCGGAGGCTCTGCCGAATCGCTTCCGCAGCGCGGCGGTGAACGGCTCGGCGGTCTGGTGAGGCTTGATCTGATGAAGCGTCATAGTAATCACTCCTGTGGTCAGGTTGTGGTTAGGCTGATTTCGATATCAGTGCATCAGCGGTTAGCTTTACTATAATGGCTCGGCTGCGGCGAGGGGAAATACGAATACGCAATGGTGAGCATAACAAAAACGAATGATTGGGCGAATTTTTTCCGGTCGGGTGAACTAGTAAAAGAGCGAAATCCCAACAAGCGAGTCCCGAGTGCGTGTCCCGGCATCGCATGAAGGTGGCCGAACTAACAGACTGTCCTGAGAAAACGCAGCAATTCCCTCCCAATCTCCGGATTGTAACCGCGAAAATGGTATAATCGGCAGGACATGAATAAATCCGGGGGACAACAGGCCGATTGGATGGAGGCTTCGCCGCCTAAGCTGGGGCGAGGGAGTGCTTGGCCTGAATGACAGGGAGCAGCCCGCAGACTTCTTATTTTGCTTAATGGCAGGACAGCAGGCAGGGCAGGACTCGCAAGGGGGGAGGAAGACGGCATGAGTGTTGAGCATTTAAAGGTATTTGTTACCGTTGCGGAGCAGCAGCATTTCTCCAGAGCCGCGGAAGCGCTGCATTTGTCCCAGCCGGGGGTCAGCTCGCATATCCGTAATCTCGAGAATGAATTCGGCGCGAAGCTGCTGCACCGATCTTCGAAGCAGGTGAAGCTCACGGAAGCGGGAGCGCTGCTGTATAAGCAGGCGAAGCAAATACTGGCCTGCTACGAGGAAGCGAAGCAGGGCATCCAGCAGCTGCAGCAGGTCGTGACCGGAACGCTGCATGTCGGCGCCAGCTTCACGATCGGCGAGTATGTGCTGCCCCGGCTGTTGGCTGAATATGTAGACCAGTATCCGCTGGTGGATGTACAAGTGCAGATCGGCAACACCGAGGAGATGCTGCGCGGCGTCCGGGCGCATGAGCTCGATATCGGGCTGGTGGAGGGGCAGGTTCCGTTCACGGATGTGTACGTGGAGTCTTTTATGAAGGATGAAATGGCGATCGTGGCGCCAATCGGGCATCCGCTGGCTAAATCCAAACGACCGGCGACGGCTGACAGCCTTCAGGATCAAGTGTGGATCATGCGGGAAGGCGGCTCGGGAACAAGGGAATACAGCGACCGGCTGCTGCAGCATTTGGGCCTTAGCGCCAAGCGGACGTTTGTCTTTGGCAGCAGCCAGGGGGTCAAAGAGGCGGTCATCGCCGGACTTGGCATTGCCGTGCTGTCCCGCTGGGTCGTTCGCAAAGAGCTGGCGTCCGGCGAGCTGGCGGAAATTCGGCTGAATCGCCGCCAAGAGGCTAGGACGTTCTCGATTGTGCGGAGCCGAGAAGCGGTGAAGACGATGGCATTGATCATGTTTTTACAGAAACTGAAGACAGCGGGTACGGAAGTCCCGCCGGTTGGTTGATTTATCCTTGTATTTTTTATACGATGGGGATATTGGGAAAACAAAAGGAGACGGAACGACAATGCCCAAAAAAGTAAAAGTGTCAGATTTGGTAGCGGAATTTCATTTGGAAGTCATTTGCGGCGAGAGCGGGCTGAAGCGCCCGATCACTGTAGCCGATTTGTATCGTCCCGGTCTGGAAATGGCAGGCTACTACGAATTTCATCCGACCGAGCGGGTGCAGATTTTGGGAAAAACGGAGCTGACCTTTTTCGACGGCCTCTCGTCTTCCGAGCGGATGGACCGCATGACCCGGCTTTGCGCCCCCGAAGAGACGCCCTGCATATTAATCAGCCGCGGGCTGGATGTGCCGATTGAGCTGCTTGCAGCGGCGAACGAACGCAATATTCCCGTTTTGCGGACGCCGATTTCCACGACGATTTTGGCGAGCCGGATTACCGGCTTCCTGGAGAATAAGCTGGCCCCAAGCACAACGATTCATGGCGTACTCGTGGATGTATACGGTATCGGGATGCTTATTTCGGGCAGCAGCGGAATTGGTAAAAGCGAAACGGCGCTGGAGCTGGTCAAGCGCGGACACCGGCTTATTGCCGACGATGCGGTGGAGATCCGGCAGACGGCCGATCACGTGCTGAACGGGAACGCGCCTGAATTGATCCGTCATCTGCTCGAAATCCGCGGGGTCGGTATCATTAATGTGATGACCCTGTTCGGTGCCGGAGCGGTGCGCAACGTTAAGAAAATTTCCGTGGTCGTCAAGCTGGAAACCTGGCAGCAGGATAAGCAGTACGACCGGCTGGGCCTGGATGAAGAGACTACGCGCATTATCGATACCGATATTCCGCTCGTCACGATTCCCGTACGTCCCGGACGGAACCTGGCGGTCATTATCGAGGTGGCGGCGATGAACTACCGCTTGAAGCGGATGGGCTATAATGCCGCCCTGCAGTTTACCAACAAGCTGACGGAATCGTTGTCCGAGGACATGGACGATACCGAATAATGAAGAAGTTTGAGGGGGAAGGACATGCTACTCGCAATTAATCCGATCGCTTTTGCAATAGGTCCGCTGCAAGTGCACTGGTACGGGATTATTCTGGGAACCGCGGCGCTGGTCGGCCTGATGCTTGCCATTCAGGAGGGCAAACGGTTCGGGATGAATCCCGATTTCTTTATGGATCTGGTCCTGCTGGGCGTGCCGTCGGCGATTATCGGCGCAAGGATCTACTATGTCGCGTTCAAATGGGAAGATTATAAGGATAACTTATCGGAAATTTACAAGGTTTGGCACGGGGGCATTGCCATCTACGGGGCGCTGATCGGCGCCATCATTGCCGCGGTCATTTATGTCCGCCGCAAAGGCTACTCCTTCTGGCGGATTGCGGATTTTTGCGCGCCGGGCCTTATTGTAGGACAAGCGATCGGCCGTTGGGGCAACTTTATGAACCAGGAAGCGCACGGCGGGCCGGTAAGCGAAACGTTTTTGCGCAGCGGGCTGCACCTGCCCGACTTCATCGTGAACCAGATGTACATCGAAGGCCAGTACTATCATCCGACCTTCCTGTACGAATCGTTATGGAACATTGCAGGCTTGCTCCTGCTGTTCTGGCTGCGACGCAGGCCGTTCCTGCGCGCAGGCGAGCTGTTCATGAGCTACTTCATATGGTATTCGATCGGCCGGTTCTTCGTTGAGGCGTTGAGAACGGACAGTCTGGACTTTACAGGCCCTGCCTGGCTGGCGGGTCTGATGAACGGGCTGTGGTCCCCAATGACCTGGTTCGGTTTCGAGCAAGGATTTATGACGTATGGCGGCAATGTGCGCATATCCCAGCTGCTGGCTGTGCTTATTGTCATTTTCGCTATTGCGTTCATCATCTACCGGAGGAAGACCGGGCTGGCTTCGGTCCGCTACGCAGATCCGGTCGAGCCGCTGCAGGGAGCCGGAGGAAACCATGCCGAGACTACAGAAGATTTTTCCGCGCAGGACAGCATTCACGCAAGGGAGTCGGATGAGCAGGCTGCGAAGGATATCGTAGGCAAGCCGGGAGAACAAGGATAATCCGCTCAATCAGCGCACATGTGCCGTAACAAGCAAGCTAGAGATGAAACACAAAGGAGCAGGAGCAGCATGATCGATACGGTATTGTTTGACCTGGATGGAACCATTATTGATACGAACGAGCTGATTATTCAATCGTTCTTGCATACTTTTGAAGGCGTCACGCAGGAGCCTGTGACCCGCGAGCACATTATCCCGAATATGGGACGCCCGTTGGTGGAGCAGATGCAGTATTTTACGGGAAGAACCGAGGTTGAGGATTTGGTGCAAAAATACCGCGCGTTCAACGTCGGCAGACATGACGAGCTGGTGACCGAATTTCCGGGCGTTAGAGAGACGATAGCTCAGCTTCATACCGCAGGCATTAAATTGGGTATTGTCACAAGCAAGGTCCGGATGACCTCGCTTATGGGGCTGAAGCTGTGCGGTCTCTCCGACTTTTTCCAAACGATCGTTTCCGTCGATGACGTGCAGAAAGCCAAGCCGGATCCGGAAGGAATCCGTAAAGCGATGCAGGCATTGGGCTCCAGCGCGGAGCATACGCTGATGGTTGGCGACAGCCATTATGATATTGAGGCGGCGCATAATGCCGGCGTGCAGTCGGCGGGAGTTGCCTGGTCGATGAAGGGGATCGAGTATTTAAAAAGCTATAAGCCAACGTATATCATCGACGATATCCGGGAGGTTCTTCCGCTTGTCGGTCTCCAAGGCTAGCATCAAGCTCCGCTAACGGGCGATGGACAGGCTGAAGGCGAGGATCATCCGGTCTTTTGCCGGACTTCAGCGGCAAGCTTTAAGAACAGAGGGGATTCCTGTTGAGAAACACAGATAGGTTTCCGGTAGAGGGGCCGAACTCGCTTTGGCAGGTGTACCGGACCGTCAGCCGCTGGAAAGCGGTGCGTAATTTTATTTTTATCCAAATATCCAGGTACGCTCCTTCGCTGCCGTTCAAGCGGTGGATTTACCGGCGGATTCTGGGGATGAAGGTGGGGGAACAGGCCTCCTTCGCGTTAATGGTCATGGTGGACGTCTTTTTCCCGGAACGCATTGAGGTAGGGGATAACTGCATCATCGGGTACAATACGACGATTCTGACCCATGAATATTTGATTAAGGAATACCGCATCGGTACGGTTCGTATCGGTTCGCATGTCATGATCGGAGCGAATACGACGATACTGCCCGGTGTGACGATAGGCGATCACGCGGTGATCGGAGCCGGTTCGGTCGTTCATAAGGACGTGGCGCCGTACAGCTTTGTGGCGGGCAATCCGCTTCGCGTTATTCGTGACGATACGAGAACGGCAGTTAGCACGGATGCTTTAGTGGAGGGCCCGGGTGCAGTCGTAAGACGCGCTAGGTCAGTCTTTTTGTCGCCCGGCTCAAGTCTGGGCTTGGGTATACTGATGCGTTCGATGTGAGTCTCACTTAACAATTCGTAGAAGAACAGCCGTTTCCGCCGCAGAATCATCCATACAAAATGAGCGGCAAAGACGAGCTGAATCGCTGCGAAGCATACGGTCCAGGCAATCAGCACATACCGCTGCGGGGAGGTGCTCGCCGAAGCGCTGCTGAGGAAGATGAAGCTGATGCCGCCGTAGCCGAAAAACAACGAGCTGCTGCGCAGCGTGATGGCCTTCAGGCTAAGACGAGGCCCGATGCCGGCGATGCGGAGGCGAAGCAGCCACAGTCCGAAGGTGCGCCCGTTGGTCACATAGGGCAGTGCGATAAAATAAGCCGCAAATACGGCGAGTGTCGTCAACGGGAACTGAAGCAGCCCTTTTACGCTGTCCAGCCGGATATGCTGAAGAGTGACAGCCAATCGGGTCCCCGCGGCGACCAGGCTCCAATCCAGGACAAACGCCAGCATCCGGTGAATATAACCTACAGGCTGGGTCTCCCAGTCAAAGTGATGATCGAGCTGTTCCTTCGGCGGGAAGAGAAATAACAGGACGGGCGCAAGAAAAAATCCCGCAACGGCTCCGCAGGTATTCAACAGCAGATCATCCGCGTCGAAAATCCGGTAAGGACAGGCATAAATACCGTACAGGCCGGTCAGCTGAGTCCATTCGAAAAAGAGCGACACAAGCAGGCCGGCGGCCAGCGCGGCGTACCACTTTTGTCTGAAATAATACCGGATGTAGACACCCAGCGGAAGCAGGAGAATGAAGTTAAATACGGTCTGCTGAAAAGCTCTTTCATGCACGGCCCGCAGATAGGTGGCGGGATCGGACCCGACGACCTGCGTTTCTTTCAGAAAATCTCTGACAAAGGTAAACGGCTCCAGTGTATAATACTTTGTTCCCGGCGCAATGCCTGAACACGTATTTCTTGTCTCCGGAAGAGGGAGAATGACAAGATAAAAAGCGGTCAGCATGAACAAGGCGAACGAGTAGGTGAGCAGTACTCTAAATTTGTTGATATAGCCGTACCGGTGATAGTTATAGATTAGGAAAGGAATGGTCAGCAGGGCGGCGATTAAGGGGAAAGTAATCATAGCGGCTTTAATGGGAATCAGATGAACGCCCAAGACAGACTCTCCCTTCCGGCATAATGGAAGCACGGGTTCAGTATGCCATGTTTCGTTTTAATTTATGAGATATCCGGATGCTGTGAAAATGCGTGAAAACCATGGCCGGAATAGCCGGAACCTTGTTGACGGAAACGGGTTTCGATGATAAACTTACGAATACATTCTTTAATTTGTTAGCATGGTAGCATATTAGCGAACTAAAGCAAATACAGTGAATAACATTTATGTTTATATAGGCGGTGAGGATTGGTGTCGAAACCGAAAGTGTTTGAAAAGCCGACCGGTGTCAAGGATTACCTTCCCGAGGCGGTAGCCAAATTACGTACCATTGAAACGAACGTACTGCAATGTATGGAACGGTGGGGGTACCGTGAAATTATGACTCCGACGTTGGAATTTTACGATACGGTCGGTGTGGCTAGCTCCACCGAGGACCGCAAGCTGTTCAAGCTGCTCGACCGCAACGGCACCACGCTGGTCATGCGCTCGGATATTACGGCGCCGATCGCCCGCGTAGTGGCATCTTTATTGAAGGAAGAGGCGTTTCCTATCCGGCTGTCTTATCACGCGAACGTTTTCCGTGCTTTTGAAGCGGAGGCGGGCCGGGACGCGGAATTTTTCCAAACCGGCGTTGAGCTGGTCGGCGATGCTTCCTCGGAATCGGACGCTGAAGTGATTGCCCTTGCGATCGCCAGCCTGCAGGCGGCCGGAGTGAAGGAATTCAAGATTGCGCTCGGCCACGTAGGCTTCTTGACCGGATTGTTCGATGAAACGCTGAATAACCGCTCGGAAGCGCAGCAAGCGCTGAAGGAGTGCTTGTTGAACCGCGATTATGTCGGCTACCGGGACACGATTCGTTCGCTTGATTTGGCGCCGGAGGTTCAAAAGGAGCTTGAAGGCATCTTAAGACTCCGCGGAGGACAAGAGATCTGCGATCAGGCGAAGCAGGTGACCAAGGACCCGACGGCCCAGCAGTCGATCACGCATTTGTGCGAGGTATGGGACGTGCTGAAGGCTTACGGTGTCAGCGAGCATGTGCTGATCGACTTAACGATGATCGGTGACTTTTCGTATTATACGGGGATGACGTTCGAAGGCTACGCAGCGGACCTGGGCTTCCCGGTGTGCAGCGGAGGAAGGTACGACAACCTGCTGACGCAGTTCGGCCGCCCGGCCCCGGCTACCGGCTTTGCTTTGAAGACGAACCGGATTCTCGAGGTGGTCAGCAAGCAGCCGACCCAGGCGCCGGAGCGTCTGTTGATTACTTATACGGCAGCAAGCAGAGCGGAAGCCTTCGCCAAGGCGAAGGAGCTGCGTTCCGGTGAAGGCGTGATGGTAGAGACGCGGTTGACGCCGGATGGTAAAATAGAGGCTGTCCGTTCGGGCGATGCGTCGTTCCGTGTGAACGGCGTGACGTACAAGGACATCATACAATTAGGATAAAGGAGGCGTGAAGCATGCAGGATGTATTGAAAGTGGCAATGCCCAAAGGGCGGATCTATAAGCAGGCCTCCAAGCTGTTTCGCGAAGCGGGACTCCCGATTCCGGAAGAGATGGACGATTCCCGCAAGCTGATTATCCCGGTGCCGGAAGCGAATATGGAGTTCATCATGGCCAAGCCCGTCGACGTGCCTACCTATGTGGAATACGGGGTAGCCGATATCGGCGTCGTAGGTAAAGACGTGCTGATGGAGGAAAACCGCGACGTGTATGAGCTGCTCGATCTGGGCATCGCCCGCTGCCGCATGTCGGTCATCGGACTGCCGGATTGGGAGCCGGTTCTGAACCCGCGTGTTGCGACCAAATATCCGAACGTCGCTTCCCAATATTTCCGCGAAAGAGGCCAGCAGGTGGAGGTTATCAAGCTGAACGGCTCGATTGAGCTGGCTCCGCTGATCGGCTTGGCCGATCGGATCGTCGATATGGTGGAAACCGGGCAAACGCTGCGCGAGAACGGTCTGGTAGAGCAGGAGCAAATTTTTGCGATTACAAGCCGGCTGATTGCCAATCGCGTCAGCTACCGGATGAAGAACGAGACGATCCAGGCGTTGTGCGACAAGCTCCAGCTGATGATGGCAGGAGCTGCGAAATAAATAGATGTTTTGCAATTCGTGATGTATAGATGAAACGAACCGATAGGGCTGATCCCTACTTGGTTGAATGGTTGAAGGAGGAATGCGGGATGAAAATCATGCCGGCTAACGAGTTTGCGCTCAAGCGCGAGGTGGAGTACGGCTCTCCTGAGCAGAACGAAAGGGTGAAGGGCATCATTGAAGCCGTGCGCCGCGAAGGCGACGGGGCGCTTAAGCGCTTTGCCCGGGAATTCGACGGAGTGACCGTCGACGAGCTGCGCGTCAGCGAAGCGGAGATCAAGGCCGCCTATTCGCAGGTGGACGACAGCTTCCTTGCCGCGATCCGCGAGGCGGCGGACAACGTGCGCCGCTTCCATGAGAAGCAGAAGCGCACGTCCTGGATGGATCTGCAGCCGGACGGCAGCATCCTGGGCCAGGTGATCCGGCCGCTGCGCCGGGTCGGCTTGTACGTGCCGGGCGGGAAGGCGGCTTATCCTTCTTCCGTCCTGATGAATGCGATCCCGGCCCAGGTGGCCGGCGTGCCCGAGATCGTCATGGTGACGCCGCCGTCTACGGCGGGCACCGAAGGCATTGACCCGCACATCCTGGTAGCGGCCTCGGAAGCCGGTGTGCGCGAAATTTACCGCGTCGGCGGAGCGCAGGCTGTTGCGGCTCTTGCTTACGGCACGGAGAGCATCGCCGCCGCGGACAAGATCGTAGGGCCCGGCAATATTTACGTGGCGCTGGCTAAGCGCTACGTGTTCGGCGCTGTCGACATCGACAGCATTGCCGGGCCGAGCGAGATCGTCGTGCTCGCCGACGATACGGCCGATGCCGCTTATGTCGCGGCAGACCTGCTGTCTCAAGCGGAGCACGATGAGATGGCTTCGGCGATTCTCGTTACGCCGTCGCAGGCGCTTGCCGAAGCCGTGCAGGCGGAGGTGGCCCGCCAGCTGGAGACGCTGCCGAAGAAAGACATCGCTTCGCAATCGATCCGCGATTACGGCGCGATTCTGACGGTCGCAAGCCTGGACGAAGGCGTGCGCGTCGTCAACCAGCTGGCGCCTGAGCACCTTGAGGTGATCGCCAGCGAGCCGTTCCAGTACTTGAGCGCCATTGAGAACGCGGGCGCCGTGTTCCTCGGACCGTACAGCTCGGAGCCGGTCGGCGATTACTTCGCGGGTCCGAACCACGTGCTTCCGACGAACGGTACGGCGCGCTTCTCGTCGCCGCTTAATGTGGATGATTATATGAAGAAATCCAGCGTGATCTATTACAGCAAGGAAGCGCTGCTTCAGAACGGACCTAAAATTATTGCCTTGGCGAAGCACGAAGGGCTCGAAGCTCACGCCAGAGCGATTCAAATACGATTGGAGAAAGAAGGGAACGCCCGTGGCTGAACAATTGCAATCCTCCCGAACGTCGAGCATTGCGCGCAAGACCGGCGAGACGGACATCAAGCTGTCCTTGAACGTGGACGGCTCCGGAAACGCAGAGCTCGAAACCGATGTGCCGTTTTTGAATCATATGCTGCACGCTTTTACGAAGAACGCCATGTTTGATCTGAAAGTAGAAGCGACGGGCGATATCGAGATCGACGACCACCATACGGTGGAGGATATCGGAATCGTCCTTGGTCAGGCGCTTCGCGAAGCGCTCGGGGACAAAGCGGGCATCAAGCGCTATGCCAACGTATTCATCCCGATGGATGAGGCGCTGGCGCAGGTTGTGATCGATATCTGCAACCGTCCGCACTTCGAATACCGGGCGGAGTATCCGGCCGCTCAGGTGGGCAGCTTCTCGACGGAGCTTGTGCACGAGTTTCTGTGGAAGTTCGCGCTGGAAGCGCGCGTGACGCTGCACGTTATCGTCCACTACGGGAAAAATACGCACCACATGATCGAAGCGGTGTTCAAAGCGCTCGGACGCGCGCTGGACGAGGCAACGACCATCGATCCGCGCGTGAAAGGCGTGCCGTCCACGAAAGGAGTGCTGTAGCATGATCGCTATCTTCGATTACGGCATGGGCAATCTGCACAGCGTGGCGAAGGCGGTCGAGCGTTTGGGCTTCGAAGCCGTCGTCACCTCGGACGAGGCGCAGATTCTGGCGGCCGACGGGGCCATTCTGCCCGGCGTCGGCGCGTTTGGCGACGCGATGCAGCATCTGCGCGAGTCGCGCCTGGACGGCACAGCCGCCCGCTATGCGCAGAGCGGCAAGCCGCTGCTCGGCATTTGCCTTGGCATGCAGCTGCTGTTCAGCCACAGCGAGGAGCACGGCTCCCACGAAGGGCTGAACCTGCTGCCAGGCAAGGTGGTTCGCTTCCGCGGCGACTACAAGGTGCCGCACATGGGCTGGAATCGGCTGCAGTTCGTGCAGCCGAGCCCGCTGTTCGAAGGCATCGAGCCGGGGCACGTGTACTTCGTGCACTCGTATCATGTGCAGCCGGAGCAGGCGTCGGACCTGCTGGCGGTCACCGATTACTACCAGCAGGTGACGGCGATTGTAGGACGCGGCAATGTGTTCGGCATGCAGTTCCACCCCGAGAAAAGCGGCGCCATCGGGATGCAGCTGCTCGGCAACTTTTTGAAGCTGTGTGAGAGGAGGGACGGCTAGCATGCTGGCAAAACGGATTATTCCCTGCCTGGACGTGAAGGACGGCAGAGTCGTGAAGGGCGTCAATTTCGTCAATTTGCGCGATGCCGGCGATCCCGTCGAGCTGGCGGCGATTTATGACCGCGAGGGCGCGGACGAGCTGGTGTTCCTCGATATTTCCGCTTCCGTCGAGGGCCGCGCAACGATGGTTGAGGTCGTGAGACAAACCGCAGGGGAAATTACGATTCCCTTCACGGTAGGCGGCGGCATCTCCAGCGTGGACGATATGAAGCGGATGCTGCGCGCAGGCGCCGATAAAATCGGCATCAACACCGCAGCGGTCACCAATCCGCAGCTGATCTCCGACGGCGCCCGCCGCTTCGGCTCGCAGTGTATCGTCGTTGCCATCGACGCCCGCTTTAACGAAGCCTGGGGAGAATGGGAAGTGTTTACCCACGGCGGACGCAACGGCACGGGAATCAAGGCGCTGGAATGGGCCAAGAAGGTCGAGGAGCTGGGCGCAGGCGAAATTCTGCTGACCAGCATGGACGCGGACGGCACGAAGGACGGCTTTGATCTTCCTTTAACGAAAGCCGTATCGGAGAGCGTGTCGATTCCGGTGATCGCCTCAGGCGGCGCGGGAACGAAAGAGCACTTTTACGACGTGTTTGCGGAAGGAAAGGCGGACGCCGGTCTGGCCGCAACCATTTTTCATTATAAAGAATTGACGATCAGCGATGTAAAAGACAATTTGAGGTCCAAAGGGGTGGAGGTACGGTGAGTACAGAACAAATCGAACAGCTAACGGCAGCTATCAAGTGGGACGCCCACGGATTGGTGCCTGCCATCGTTCAGGATGCGGTCAGCAAAGAAGTACTGATGATGGCTTACATGAATCAGGATTCCCTCAAGCTTACGGTCGAATCGGGAGAGACCTGGTTCTGGAGCCGCTCCCGCAGCGAGCTGTGGCATAAGGGCGCAACCAGCGGACACCTGCAAAAGGTACAATCGCTTAAATACGATTGCGACGGCGATACGCTGCTGGTGCAGGTACAGCAAACGGGTCCCGCGTGCCATACGGGCCGCTACAGCTGCTTCTTCAATGAAGTAGCGGTTAACGGTCAGGCTTCCGCAGAAGCTGCAGAGCCGGCGGCTGACCGCTTCGCGATTTTGTCCAAGCTCGAAGCGACGATCGCTTCGCGTGAGGCAGAGCGTCCGGAGGGGGCTTATACGACGTACCTGTTCGAGAAGGGCGTCGATAAAATCCTGAAAAAGGTCGGCGAAGAAACCGCCGAGGTTATCATTGCCGCCAAGAACCGCGATCATGACGAGCTTCGTTATGAAGCCAGCGATTTGATTTTTCACCTGATGGTATTGCTCCGCGAGCAGAAGCTGCCGCTGGACGATGTCATGCAGGAATTGGAACGGCGCCATCTTTCCAAAAAATAAGCTCATTCAGCTTAAGGGCATCGGGCTCGGAACTCCGTACAGGAGGGGCGATCCATGCCCTTGCTCTATGTAAGGAAGTCAAGAACCAATATTAGGACTACCCGGAAAAAATGTGTAACCCAAACGATTTTTGTGCGTAAAAAATGGGGAAATGTCCCCTTCAATTCACGGAAATGCCTTTTTCTTAATCGAATCTTTTCATGTATAATGGGGTTGAGAGCATTTTTATTGTATAATAACTTTTGATGTTATAGATGCATCGGACAACTGCCCCATAGGTATCATAACGTAAACGTAAACAATCCATTGCGGAGGTAACCATGTACAGCGACAAAGTTAAAGTATTCTCGGGTTCATCCAATCCTAAATTGGCTCAAGCCATCTGTAAGGAGCTGGATGTTCCTCTTGGCCAAATCAAGCTTTCCCGATTCAAAAGCGGTGAAATCTACTGTCTTTTTGAAGAAACGATTCGTAACTGTGATGTATTTTTGGTTCAGACGTTTTCCCATCCGATCAACGAGCACTTTATGGAGCTGTTGGTAATGATGGATGCGGCCAAACGTGCGTCGGCCAGAACCATCAATCTTGTCGTGCCTTACTATGGTTATTCCCGTCAAGAGCGTAAAGCGGCACCGCGTGAGCCGATTTCGGCGAAATTGGTTGCAGACCTGCTGAATGCGGCAGGCGCCCATCGTGTGATTACACTCGATCTGCACGCTCCGGCGATCCAGGGCTTCTTCAATATTCCTGTCGATCATTTGACGGCGATGGATTTGTTAAGCGATCATATCAAGAAGAAAAATATTCCTGACCTGATCGTCGTGTCCCCGGATGCGGGCGGCGTGACCCGGGCTGAGAATCTGGCTAACGTGCTGGAAGCTCCTATTGCGATGATGTTTAAGAAACGGTATGCGCACAACGAAGCGGTGGTCACGCACGTCATCGGCGACGTCAAAGGCAAAACACCGGTCATTATAGAAGATTTGATCGACACGGGTACGACGATTGTCAACGTGGTCGAGGGCTTGAAGGAACGCGGAGCGAACGATGTGTATATCTGTGCGACGCACCCTGTTTTCTCGGGACCGGCGCTGCAGCGTCTGGACCATCCGAACATCAAGGAAGTCATCATCACGGACTCCATCGCGATTCCGGACGACCATTCCCCGAGATTCAAGGTGCTTTCCATTGCAGGCCTGCTGTCCAATGCGATCCGCATTATCAAAGACGGCGGTTCGATCAGCTCCTTGTTTAAATACGGCGGCGTTTAATGAACCTAAATCAGGCGTAGGCAGAGATTGCCTGCGCCTGTCCTCCATGTGCATTTATCTTTTTTGTGCTATACTTGCTTATGAATACGCTGGTTTCTTACAATTCCATACAGAACCGGAGGTGCCTTACTAATGGAAAAGAAAAAGCGTGCCACCCCAACCCAAGCTGCGAAAGTCATACCGATGAAAATGGATGCCACGTTCTTTTTCGAACGCGCTGTTCAGTCGCTGGACCGGTATCATTATGATAAGGCATTAAAATATTTTCGTCGCGCTGCCGAATACGAGCCGGAAAATCCGGTCAATCATTGTAATTTGGCGGGGCTGCTCTCGGAGATGGGGAATTACGAAGAATCCAACCGTGTTCTTCAGCACGTGTTAGATCAGATCGACCCGGCCATGACGGAATGCTATTTCTATATGGCTAACAATTTCGCGAATATGGAAAACTATGAATCGGCGGAGAAGGCCATCATCCATTACCTGGAGCATGACGAGACCGGTCAATTTCTTGAGGAATCCGAGGAAATGATCGAGCTGTTGAGCTATGAGCTGGACCGTCCGACCAAGCTGACCTCGATCAAGAGCCGCGAAGGCATCTTCGAGCATGACCGTGCCCGGAGTATGCTGGAGGAAGGGAAGTTCGGGGAAGCGGTCCGTATTTTAGAGAAAATTATTAAGAAGCATCCCGATTTTATGGCCGCACGCAACAATCTTGCGCTGGCTTATTACTATATGGGTCATTTTGAGAAATCCGTCGAAATGATTAAAGAAGTGCTGGAGCTCGACCACGGGAATCTGCACGCGCTGTGCAATCTGGCTATCTTTTATCAGCATTTCGGCGATAAGGAGAAGCTGGGCGAGCTGCTCTTGGTACTGCGCAAGACGTATCCTTTCCATCAAGATCATGTGTTTAAGCTGGCCACTACAATGGGCATCTTAAGTGAGCATGAGACTGCGTTCCGCCTGTTCAAACGGCTGATCAAAACGGGCGAAGCCGGCCTGGACCCCTGCTTGTTCCACTATACGGCCGTAGCGGCATATAATACCGGACGATACGATGAGGCGGAGCGTCAGTGGCGTCAGGCGGATAAGTTCGATCCGGGCTCGGAAATTCCGAAGTTTTACTTGAACATATTGGATAAATCCCGCCACGAGCAGGTGAAGCCTCCGGTGAGCTACCACTACCATCTCCCGTTCGAAGAACAGTTCCGGGGGCTGGAGAAGTCGACCGAAGGTCTGCCCGATCATTTGAAGCGCGATCCGTTGGTGCGCTCGTCCTTCTTCTGGGCGCTGCGCCATGGCGATACGGATACGAAGCTGCAGGTGATCCAGGCGTTCGGCCTGATTGCCGACAATGAAGTGAAGGAAGCTCTGCTTGAATTTATTCAGGAGCCGGCCGAAGACGACTACTTGAAAAAGGTTGCCATCTTCGTGCTGCGGAATATGGGCTTGCAGGACCCTATCACAGCGGTGCTGGACGGGAAGAAGCTGACCGTACCGGCGTCGCCGTTCTCGCCGAATCTGCCGGTATGGGAGCCTAGATGGCAGGCCGTGATGGATATGGCGATCCGGGAGATGACCCGGCGCTACGATATGGTACAGCAGTATGATCTGCAGACGCTGTGGGTTGAATTCCTCACCCGTGTGTATCCGGGCGTTCCGAAGATCGCCAAGGTGGAAGGCTGGGCGGCTGCGCTGGAATATTTGACGGCCAAGATGCATCGCCGAGCGATCTCCTTCCATGAGCTTTCACATCGGTACGACGTATCGGTAGCAACCATCAGCAAGAATGTGAAGATCATTGACCAGGCCTGCGGACTGAAGGAAAAGATGGAAGCCATCTTTCCGACGTTTCTCAAGCTGTAGCTGTAATCCGCTGACCGCAGCAGACCGGGAGGGAACGTTCCTATGAGCAACGTACAGGAACGCGTTCCTCCCCGCTGTGCGTGTCCGCTGCATCTTACGAAATGCCACCCGAATACATATGAAACCTGATAGGAGGAGTTTACATGTACAGAGCAATCGTCATCGGAACCGGACCTGCGGGTCTTACTGCAGCCATTTACTTGGCTCGCGCTAATTTGAATCCTTTGGTCATCGAAGGGCCGGAGCCAGGCGGACAGCTGACTACCACCACGGAAGTGGAAAACTTCCCCGGCTTCCCTCAAGGCATCATGGGTCCCGAGCTGATGGACAATATGCGCAAGCAGGCGGAACGCTTCGGCGCCGAGTTCAAAACAAGCTGGGTCACCAAGGTGGATCTGTCCAAACGTCCATTCAAGCTGACCGTGGAAGGCGTCGGAGAAATCGAGACCGAAAGCCTGATCATCTCGACAGGCGCTTCCGCCAAGCTGCTCGGTATCGAGAATGAGAGAGAAAGCATCGGCCGCGGTGTGAGCACCTGCGCAACCTGTGACGGCTTTTTCTTCCGCGGTAAAAAAATCATTGTCATCGGAGGCGGAGACTCGGCGATGGAGGAAGCGAACTTCCTGACGCGCTTTGCGACAGAGGTTCGGATCGTGAACCGCCGCAACGAACTGCGTGCTTCCAAGATCATGCAGGACCGCGCACGCGAGAATGCCAAAGTGGCTTGGAGCTTGAACCGGACGCCGCTCGCCGTCATTTCCGGAGATAAAGGCGTTACCGGCTTGAAGGTGAAAAACAACGAAACCGGCGCGGAAGAAATCATCGAAACGGACGGGATCTTCGTAGCCATCGGCCATAAGCCGAACACCGATTTCCTCGGCGGCCAAATTACGACGGACGATCACGGCTATATCGTCGTGAAGCCGGGAACGTCGCTTACGAACGTGGAAGGCGTCTTCGCCTGCGGCGACGTTCAGGACAGCAAGTACCGTCAAGCTATTACCGCTGCGGGCAGCGGCTGCATGGCGGCATTGGACTGCGAGAAGTTTCTGGACGGACATGCGGTGCATGACTGGAGCCAATCGCTTTAATAGATGGGAAAACGTGGGACGACGGTTCCACGTTTTTTCTCTTGCTTAGCTGTTACGGCGCTTCCGCCGGAAAGGCCCGACGCCATCTTCAGGATAAGCAGGAATAGCTATTGTTGGCGGGCTGCCGGAGCGGTTCCGCCGAACTGTCCGGCGCCCTGCTCCCTTACGGGCATAAGGCTGGAAACCGCTTTCAATATTTGCTAATGCTGGCTTGACCTGTGGTTAGGGTTGGCTTATAGTTAAAATGGAGCTTTTTTGTTCATTACGTGATCATATGTTTATGAGGTGACCAAGGCATGGTAGAAAAAGTGTACGTTGGAGTCGATTTAGGCGGAACGACCATCAAGGTGGGACTCTGCGATGAGAATGGCAAGCTGCTGCAAACCTATGAAGGTCCGGACCGGAACGGAGCATGGCGCGGATGTCGTATTGGAGAACATCGCCCAATATGTTCGCAAGCTGGTAGCAGAATCCCCGTACGAGTGGGAACAGGTTGCCGGAATCGGAGCAGGGATCGCCGGATTCATGGACATTCCCGAAGGCTTCATCAAGCTGTCCCCGAATTTGGGCTGGCGCAACGTGCCTGTGAAGAAAATACTTGAAGAAAAGCTCGGCAAAACTGTGAAAATTGACAATGACGCTAATGTTGCTGCGTTGGGCGAGGCTTGGAGCGGTGCGGGCGCAGGAATACCGAATGTTGTATGCTATACGCTCGGAACGGGCGTTGGCGGCGGAATCATTATAAATGGGAATATTTTTCAAGGCTACAAAGGCATGGCCGGCGAGCTCGGACATATGAGCGTCGTGCCTGATCTGGAGGCCATCAACTGCAACTGCGGCTTGAAGGGCTGTCTGGAGACGGTCTCTTCGGCAACCGGAATTATCCGTATGGCGAAGGAAGCCGTTGAGCGCGGAGAGCATACCTCCTTGGCTCTGGTTGAGAACATTATGGCCAAGGAAGTGTTCGAAGCGGCGGACTCCGGCGACGAGGTTGCGATCCGTATCATCAACCGCGCGGCGCTGTACCTCGGCAAATCGATGGCGGCCGTTTCGGTGGTGCTGAATCCGCAGCGCTTTATCGTTGGCGGCGGCGTGTCTAAAGCCGGCGATATTTTGTTCGATGCGATTCGCAAATATTTTAATGAGTTCGCTCAGGAATCCGCCAGGGAAGGCGTGGATATCGTTCCTGCAACACTGGGGAATGATGCGGGCGTTGTCGGTGCGGCCGGCTTGAATCTTCGGTCGTAGGCACGGAGTAAGTTTTTTTATAAAGCTCGTGTGAGCAAACGCCTTTATCCGCATATGATATAACAGGACATCTGAAGAGACGGCTGGATGGATATGGATGCTCAGGCGAATTTTATTCGATTGGCTTGTTTTGCAATGTGCTTTATAGTAAGTAGTAGCGGTATTGTTCGTAGATAGGTTGCTAGCTTTTCGTTAACACCATTCAAATTCGCCGGGAGTTCAGGCGTGCTGGGACGGAAGACAGAGTCGCAGGAATTGGACTCCGGCGAATCCGGAGGAGGCATCATCCCATGGAAGAAATGCATACCTTAGGCAAGCTGGTCATTATTACCGGCATGTCGGGCGCAGGCAAAACCATCGCAGTGCAGAGCTTGGAAGACTTGGGCTTCTTCTGCGTAGATAACCTTCCTCCCGTTTTGATTCCCAAGTTCGCCGAATTGATTGAGCAGTCGAAAGGCCGGATCGGTAAGGTAGCGCTGGTGATAGATTTGCGGGGACGCGAGTTTTTCACTTCGCTGTCGGAATCGCTTCGCTATGTTCAGGAGAATCACACGCTGACGTACGAGATTCTGTTTCTCGACGCAACGGACGGGGTGCTGGTTCAGCGGTATAAGGAAAGCCGGCGCAAGCATCCTCTGGCGCCTACGGGCGCGCCGTTGGAAGGCATTCACCAGGAGCGCAGGCTGCTGGAGGAGCTTAAGGGCGTGGCGACGCAGGTTATCGATACGAGCAGCCTGAAGCCGGCCCAGCTGAAAGAGAAAATCGTAGCCCGTTTTACCAATCTGGAGTCCAACGGGATTTCGATCAACGTCATCTCCTTTGGATTTAAGTACGGCGTTCCTATCGACGCCGATCTGATTTTCGATGTGCGCTTCTTGCCGAACCCGCATTATGTGGAGACGCTGCGCCCTAACACCGGGCAGGATCCCGACGTCTATGAATACGTCATGAAGTGGGGCGAGACGAAGGAGTTTCTCGCGAAGCTGCTGGATATGCTCAACTTTCTGGTACCGCAGTACAAGAAGGAAGGCAAGAGCCAGGTCGTTGTCGGCATCGGCTGCACGGGCGGCAAGCACCGTTCGGTAGCTATTGCCGAATATTTGGGTAAAGTGATGGGAAACAGCGAGACCGAGATCGTCAGAGTGAATCACCGCGATGCCGAGCGGGATCGGGTTGAGGTGAAAAAATGACAACCGGTCAAGGGAGAAAAGGACGGCCCCGCATCGTCGTTATCGGCGGAGGCACCGGACTCTCCGTGATGCTGCGCGGATTGAAGGAGAAGCCTCTCGACATCACGGCTATCGTAACGGTGGC
This sequence comes from Paenibacillus sp. TAB_01, assembly GCF_043945595.1. Classification (NCBI taxonomy): domain Bacteria; kingdom Bacillati; phylum Bacillota; class Bacilli; order Caryophanales; family Paenibacillaceae; genus Paenibacillus; species Paenibacillus sp. TAB_01. The sequence goes on along the minus strand of NZ_JBIFNP010000002.1, from coordinate 423,974 downwards.
CGATGACGGAGGAAGCTCCGGCATTCTGCGCTCTGAGCTGGAGATGGTGCCGCCGGGCGATATCCGCAACGTGTTGACGGCATTGGCGGATGTGGAGCCGATGCTCGGCAAAATGCTTGAGTATCGTTTTGAGAAAGGGCAGGGATTAGCCGGGCATAGTTTGGGCAATCTAATTTTGGCAGCAATGAGCGATATTACCGGTGACTTCGTAACCGGGGTTCGGGAGCTGAGCCGTGTTTTTGCCGTTCGGGGGCAGGTGCTTCCGGCTGCGAATCACGCTATCGTATTGAAAGCGGAAATGACGGACGGCACTATCGTCGAAGGCGAGTCCAAAATTCCGCGGGCAGGCAAAACGATTAAGCGGGTCTTTATCGAACCGGAGCTGGTATCTCCGCTCCCGGAGGCGATAGAGGCGCTGAAGCAAGCGGATGCGATCCTCGTAGGTCCGGGAAGCCTGTATACGAGCATTTTGCCGAATTTGCTCGTTCCTGAGATTACACGGACGATTGTGGAATCGAAGGCGGTCAAAATGTTTATCTGCAACGTGATGACCCAGCCTGGGGAAACGGACCATTATGCGGTGAGCGATCACTTGCGGGCTGTCCGCGAGCATGTCGGCCAGGATTTATTCGATTACGTTATCGTCAACAACGGGGAAATTCCTCCTCAGGTACAGGACCGTTATGCGGAAAAGGGCGCTAAGGTGGTCCACCTGGATCTGGAAGAGGTGACCAAGAAGGGCTACAAAGTCATTGCCGATCAGCTGGTGTTATTCCGCACTTATTTAAGACATGATGCGATTAAGCTGAGTCAGCATATTTATCAACTGGTGGAGAGCTGGATGCTCAAGAAGGGGTGATTTACCATGTCCTTCGCCGCGCAAACGAAGAAAGAACTGACCATGATTCAGTCCGAGACGTGCTGCGAGACGGCGGAGCTGTCCGCGCTCATCCGGATGAACGGCTCTGTGCAGTTAACGAATCAGCGCATCGTGCTGGATATTTCAACAGAGAATGCGGCCATTGCGCGCCGGATTTACTCGCTTTTGAAAAAAGAGTTTAACGTGCATACGGAGCTGCTGGTTCGTAAGAAGATGCGCCTGAAAAAAAACAATGTCTATATCGTCCGGATACCGAGTCAGGTGCAGGAAATTTTATCGCGGATGAAGATCGTATCCGAAGGCTTTATTTTTACGCCGGGGATCGAGAGAGACATTATTGAGGATGACTGCTGTAAGCGCGCTTATTTGAGAGGGGCTTTTCTTGCCGGAGGATCGGTGAACAATCCGGAGGGATCGTCTTACCACCTTGAAATCTCATCGATGTATGAGGAGCACTGCCATGCGCTGTGCGATCTGGCCAATGAATTTGACTTGAATGCCCGCTGCATCGAGCGCAAGAAGGGCTTTGTTCTATACATTAAAGAAGGCGAGAAAATCATTGAGTTTCTCAGCCTGATCGGAGCGCATCAAGCGTTGTTTCGCTTCGAGGATGTGCGTATCATGAAAGATATGCGCAACTCAGTTAACCGCTTGGTCAATTGCGAAACCGCGAATTTGAACAAGACGATCGGGGCAGCCGTCCGTCAAATCGATAATATCCGATTGCTGCAGAAGGAGCTTGGCCTCGAGAACCTGCCGGATAAGCTGCGCGAGGTGGCTGAAATCCGGCTGAAGCACCCGGATATGAATTTGAAGGAAGTCGGGGATCTGCTCAAGGGCCAGGTAAGCAAGTCGGGCGTGAATCACCGCCTGCGTAAAATTGACGAAATGGCCGAAAAGATCCGAAAATCGTAGTCCACATTGGTAAATGTAGATTTTTTGTGTAATTTTACAATATTTCTAGTGCAATGCATGGAAAAATGATATAATAGTTGAAAAATCGCTTTTTCATGGTCATTTAACGAAATGGTCATTTGCAATTTATGATTGTAGGGGGTATGGGTTGGAATGTCGAAACGCCCAGTAGTTGTGAAGTTGAAAACAGGCCTTCATGCCAGACCAGCGGCACTTTTTGTTCAGGAAGCGAACAAATTCTCTTCCGAGATCTTTGTGGAGAAGGATGAGAAGAAAGTAAACGCCAAAAGCATCATGGGTATTATGAGCCTAGCCATTAGTACAGGTACTGAAGTTTACATTAGTGCAGAGGGTTCGGACGCCGAGCAGGCTGTAAACGCTTTAGTCACTTTGGTCAGCAAAGAGGAACTGGAGAATCAATAATACTGCCATGGGCTTCCGTTAAGGAAGCTTTTTTTACCTATCAGAATTTATAACTTTTCGGGGCCCCGCAAAGTACCTGAGTCCGCCTCGAAGCATGAGCCCCACTTTGTGGGGTTATTTTTCTCTGGCAGAGGCTGCTAATGCTGGGTTCCAGATGATGGATTGTATGGGATGTCCATAAAAGCGCAACCTTTTCTCGAGTAGAGCGTCTATTATGACGTGTCTTCTGCAGGAAAGGTTTTTTGCTGTCCTTATTTATTATTCTAAAGGAGTAAGAGAGATGAAACAGTTAAAAAGAGAAATGTCTTTATTGGTCCTCATCACCTTGTTATGCACCGTTCTCTTTACACCGTTGGCCTCCGCGGCCGGCATTGCGTCAACCTCGACTTATGTACTACTGTATGTGGACAAGACGGATGCTTTCCTGAACGGCGAGCAGGTGAAGCTGGAGTCCCCGGCTACGATCATTAATGATAAAATGTTCGTCCCCGCCAAATTTTTGGGGGATGCGATGGGGTTGAAGGTCGAGTGGAACGACAAAACTCGACAAATCGAGATGACGACTCCGGGCTACAATATTATTTTGGACAGCGACCATAAGTCGGTGTGGATCAACGGAGTGATGGAGCCGTTTGATTCTGCAGCGGCCATTAGCCCGGAAGGGAAGCTGCTGGTGAAGCTGACCTGGCTGGCTGATTATATGGGAGCACGCTATACGTACAACGACGAGCTTCGTCGGGTAGAAGTCATTCATACGCAAGTTCCTAACGGAATTTATATTCCGAATACGGGCAATTCCAAGCCTGTGGCGAAATTCTCCTTTGCCAAGGATACATATAAAATCGGGGAACCGGTGAAATATGTGGACTTGAGCTACGATCCGGATGCTGAAGGCATTGTACGGACCGAATGGACGAACAAAGAAGAAGCCTTCTTCCAGCCGGGCAAATACAATGTGACTTTGACGGTATGGGACGGGCACGGCAACCAAAGCGAGCCTTATTCCCGGGTCATTACGATTTCGAATGAAACGTATTTGAGCGCAATCGAGTATCCGATCTATACCAAGCCTGTCGGCGGATTTATTAAAACTGACTGGAGCACGCTGTGGGGCAACTTCTGGAAGCTGCCGGAGCTTCCAAAAAATGTAACGGAAGATTCCTCGCGCAAGCTGCTGGTCAGCGACAGTCCGGAGGAATTTACGGAAACGGGTATTTTGTATCAGGATACCGTCAATGGTAAAGGACGTCTCTACGCAGATCACGTCAATGGGACGAAGGAAAAGGTCACGCTGGCCATTCTGGCGAAGAACACGACCGATAAGCCGGTGACGGTGAAAACAACCAACAAAGGCGAAGTATGGCCTTCTGTGTACGCGAACCTGATCGGGAATGAAGCCAGCGTCGAGTTCTTAATGAACGACCCGCAAAACGGCAGCATGGTCATTCCTCCGAAAACAACGCTGATCTACTCGCAAATGCCGGAGTTTTATCCGAGCCAAGGCGTCAACCTGTTCTATGATGTGGAAACCGATGGCGAGATTCAGTTCTCCTTCGTTGCTGCGCCGGAAGTGAATCAGAACGCATTGAGCCTTCCGCTGCTGCCGTTTACCGGTCATGTGCGCGGATCGTTCCCGGTATCCCAGGTGAACTGGAATATCGATGCAAGCTCGTTTACGACCCCGTCCCGTCTTATTATCGGGGATGGCAAATCCGATCCGTTCCAGCCGGGCTATGACCCGATGCGGAAGGAAAACGTGAAGAACGAGGGCAACTACGGCGTCGTATATAAAATTCATGCGGACAAGCCGCGCAAAATGGCGGTTATGATTATGCCGTACGGCGGTATTTTCAAAGGTCCGTTCAAAATTAACGGAGAGATGCGGCTCGTTCCGGAATCCGGCGTGCTGACGGCATTTGACGGCATGCAGATTCTGGCCAAAACGACGGGCAACGAGGACTCGCTCGATATCGAGTTCACCCCGCCGGCCGGTTCGGCGTTCCCGATCGATTTGATTTTCTATCCGCTGGATGAAAAAGAGTAAGAGGATCTCCCATAAAAATTAATTGTACCAAATCAAAAACCCACCGCCGGTCAGCGAGACCATGCGGTGGGTTTGTTTTATCGAGCCGGCTTACACCTTCTCGATCACTTTATCGATCAGGCCGTAAGCGGCAGCTTCTTGCGCGTACATGAAGTTGTCGCGGTCGGTATCCTTCTCGATTTGCTCGAACGATTGGCCGGTGCGCTCGGCCAGGATGTGGTTCAGCTTGTCGCGCATTTTGAGAATCCGCTTCGCGCGAATCTCAATGTCGCTCGCTTGACCTTCCGCGCCGCCAAGCGGCTGGTGAATCATGACTTCGCTGTTAGGCAGCGCGAAGCGTTTGCCTTTGGCGCCTGCAGCCAGCAGGAACGCGCCCATCGAAGCGGCCATACCGACGCAGATCGTCGATACGTCCGGTTTAATAAACTGCATCGTATCGTAAATAGCCATCCCCGCCGTAATGGAACCGCCCGGGCTGTTAATATACAAATGAATATCCTTATCCGGATCTTGTGCCGCCAAGAACAGCAGTTGGGCGATAATCGCGTTGGCCACAACATCATTGACCGGCGTACCTAGAAAGATAATGCGATCCTTCAACAAGCGGGAGTAGATGTCATATGCACGTTCTCCTCTTGCATCAGGTTCAACGACCATGGGAATGAAACTCATAAGCTGCAGCCTCCTTAAAGTTCATATATGGTAACACTATAACCATCATAGCGGAAAAACAAACTAAGGTCAAGAAAGGTCAAACAACAGATACAAAAAAACCTTCGATTTGCATCCAGCCCGATAATCGAACTATAAACAAATCAAAGGTTATCTGTTATGCTTGTACGCGCCCGTAAGGAATCGAACCTTAATCTCAGGCTCCGGAGGCCTACGTCATATCCATTGGACCACGGGCGCACGCTGTATTAAGCGAAGCAAGAGTTATTATATGATACCTGCATGGAAAATGCAACCCTCTATTCAAAACTTTCGTACAAGCCTTTTTGCGCCTTGGAAATATGCTGCTCCAAGAGGTCAGGGAGGGGCGGGATCCGGTTCGGTTGTAACCGAACGCATCTGCTCATGACACAATCACCTAAAACGTGCATTGATAAGCCTTTTCTCGACAAAAAAAGCACGTCTGACTATTTTTTTGTCTAATTTGTGATTTCCGAGTTGAAAACGTCAGACGGATTTTATATAATGAAGTAGCTAAGTGAATGCTTAGCTCTTTCTTTGGAGTATGTGGGACTGAAAATGTAGTGGCGGGACGAAAGGTGTCCACGTTTTGGCGGGAGTGAAAAACGATGCGAGATATGCTCAATATTCAAAAGCAGCTTCTGCCGGACTTAATGGATACGATGAAGAAACGCTACACTATTCTTCACCACATCATGGTATCTGGAATTGTAGGCCGCAGGACGCTGGCGGGTTCGTTGAATACGACGGAGCGCATCATGCGTGCGGAGGTCGATTTCCTGAAGGCCCAAGGCTTGCTGGAGGTGGAAACGTCCGGCATTCGAATCAGCCTTGCAGGAAGACAGCTGCTGGAAAGCATCGAGCCTCTAGTCAAGGATCTATTCGGTCTGACGGAGCTTGAGGAACAAATCCGCTCGCGCTTCGGTTTGAAGCAGGTGGTGATCGTTCCGGGTGATTCGGATACATCGTCGCATACGAAGAAGGAGCTGGGCCGGGCAGGTGCCGCCGTACTTCTCAAGCACATCTCCCAGGACGAGGTCATTGCGGTTACCGGAGGCTCTACAACGGCCGAGGTCGCCTATCACTTGTCCTCTTCCAATCTGCTTAAAGGCAGCTGGTTTGTACCGGCGCGGGGCGGACTCGGAGAAAGCCTGGAGTTTCAGGCGAACACGATCGCTTCGACGATGGCGAAGAAGACGGGAGCCAAGTACAGGCTGCTTCACGTGCCTGACCATCTGGGCGAGGAAGCTTACCAGTCTTTGATGCAGGACAGCACGATCCTGGAGATCATCCAGTTTATCCGCAAGGCCCGTATTGTGGTTCATGGCATCGGGGAAGCTATGGTGATGGCTCGGCGGCGTAAAGTCGACGCCGACACGACCTCGAATCTGCAGCAAGACGGGGCGCTCGCGGAAGCGTTCGGGTATTATTTTAACCGCGAAGGAAGAATCCTTCACAAGACGCCGACGGTAGGGCTGCGCATCGAAGATATTCAGGCGATGGACTGCGTCATCGGTGTCGCGGGGGGTAAAAGTAAAGGGGAAGCTATTGCTTCGGTGCTGCGTTTCGGTCACGAGGACATTCTGGTCACCGACGAGGCGGCAGCCACGCAAATTGTAAATACATTGACATCTTGACGGGCAATTGCCTGTCTTGACATAAATCCAAATTAACTATTATTAGGAGGCTATCTCACATGGCAACTAAAGTTGGTATTAATGGTTTTGGTCGTATCGGTCGTAACGTATTCCGCGCATCTTTCAGCAATCCGGAAGTTGAAATCGTAGCAATCAACGATTTGACTGATGTTAAAACATTGGCTCACCTGTTGAAATACGATACAACTCACGGCAAATTTGACGGTACTGTAGAAGCTACGGAAGGCGCTTTGATCGTTAACGGCAAAGAAGTAAAAGTTTTCGCTGAGCGTAACCCTGAGAACCTGCCTTGGGCTGCTAACGGTGTAGAAATCGTTGTTGAATCCACTGGTATTTTCACAGCGAAAGAAAAAGCTTCCCTTCACTTGAAAGGCGGCGCTAAAAAAGTAATTATCTCCGCACCTGCAACGGACGAAGATATCACGATCGTTCTGGGCGTTAACGAAGATAAATACGATCCAGCTAGCCATACAATCATCTCCAACGCTTCTTGCACAACGAACTGCTTGGCACCATTCGCAAAAGTATTGAACGACAAGTTCGGCATCGTTAAAGGGATGATGACTACCATTCACTCCTACACAAACGACCAATCCGTTCTTGATCTTCCGCATAAAGATCTTCGTCGCGCTCGTGCAGCGGCTGAGAACATTATTCCATCCACTACAGGTGCTGCTAAAGCCGTATCCTTGGTGCTTCCTGAACTGAAAGGCTTGCTGAACGGTATGTCTTTCCGTGTACCAACTCCTAACGTTTCCGTTACGGACCTGGTTGCTGAATTGAAAGTAAATGTAACAGTTGACGAAGTTAACGCAGCACTGCAAGAAGCTGCTAACGGTTCTTTGAAAGGCGTGCTGAACTACTCCGCAGAGCCGCTTGTATCGAGCGACTACAACGGAGACCCAGCTTCCTCCACAATCGACGCTTTGTCCACTATGGTGGTTGGCGACAACATGGTTAAAGTGGTTTCCTGGTATGACAACGAGTGGGGCTACTCCAACCGCGTTGTTGACTTGGTAGCTTTCATCGCGAAAAAAGGTCTGTAAGTTAGAAAAATTGTGGTCATGAACTGAAGAGTTTCACAACGTTTTGCTTTTTACGCAAAGGGGATGTACTTCCGGGTTCTGTTGAGATTGTATTCTTTTGATTCAAAGGAACCTCGGTGGCGCTCTTAAGTACATCCCCTTTTGCTTTTTTGGCAAAGACGTCTTGAAACGGAATTCAGACATTACCACATTTTTTGTGTGCGGGTAAGAAAACATAGGAGGCGTGGGAATAGATGAATAAGAAAAGCGTTCGTGACGTAGAAGTAAGCGGCAAAAGAGTGTTTGTACGGGTAGATTTCAACGTGCCGATGGAAAACGGCCAAATCACGGATGACACGCGTATTCGCGAGACCGTACCAACGATTCAATATTTGACTGAAAGAGGCGCAAAAGTCATTCTGGCAAGCCACATGGGCCGTCCGAAGGGCCAAGTTGTAGAAGAGCTTCGTTTGACAGCTGCGGCTGCCCGCTTGTCCGAGCTTCTCGGCAAGCCTGTAGCAAAAGCGGATGAGGCGATCGGCGACGCCGTTAAAGCGCAGGTTGCGGCTTTGAACAATGGCGATGTGCTGCTGCTTGAGAACGTGCGTTTCTACGCAGGCGAAGAGAAGAACGATGCGGAACTGGCGAAAGCTTTTGCCGAATTGGCTGATCTGTACGTAAACGATGCTTTCGGCGCAGCTCACCGCGCTCACGCTTCCACAGAAGGCATTGCGCATTACCTGCCGGCGGTTTCCGGCCTCTTGATGGAGAAAGAGCTGGATGTATTGGGTAAAGCGTTGAACAACCCTGAGCGTCCTTTCACGGCGATCGTAGGCGGCGCGAAGGTTAAGGATAAAATCGACGTTATCAACAACCTGCTGAACCTTGCCGACAACATCATCATCGGCGGCGGCTTGTCCTATACGTTCCTGAAAGCACTTGGTCATGAAATCGGCAAATCCCTTGTGGACAACGAGAAAATCGACCTGGCGCTTGGTTTCATCAACAAAGCGAAGGAAAAAGGCGTTAACTTTCTGCTTCCTGTCGATATCGTAGTAACGGACGATTTCAGCCCTACCGCCAACACGCAAATTGTAGAGCGTGACGCTATTCCTGCGGATTGGGAAGGTATCGATATCGGTCCTAAAACGCGTGAAATTTACGCTAAAACCATCGCGGAATCCAAATTGGTCGTATGGAACGGACCTATGGGCGTATTCGAAATCGAGCCATTCTCCCACGGTACGCGTGCGGTAGCTGAAGCTTGCGCGGCAACTTCCGCTTACACGGTAATCGGCGGCGGCGATTCGGCGGCTGCGGTTGAGAAATTCCATCTGGCTGACAAAATGGATCACATCTCCACAGGCGGCGGCGCTTCCCTGGAGTTCATGGAAGGTAAAGCACTTCCCGGCGTCGTAGCTCTTAACGATAAATAAACCGATAGAAAAGGAGTGAATTTTCATGCGTAAACCGATCATTGCAGGCAACTGGAAAATGTTCAAGACGGTTAGCGAAGCGACGGCTTTCGTTAACGAAGTGAAGGGCCAAGCGGAAGTGGACGGTGTGGACAGCGTGATTTGCGCGCCATTCACCAATCTTCCGGCTCTGGTAGAGGCAGTAAAAGGCACCAACCTAAAAGTTGGAGCACAAAACCTTCATTGGGAAGATAACGGTGCGTTCACAGGCGAAATCAGCGGCGTCATGCTGAAGGACCTGGGCGTAGACTACGTGATCATCGGGCACTCCGAGCGCCGCGCCTACTTCGCGGAAACCGACGAAACGGTTAACAAAAAAGTACACGCTTCGTTCAAGCACGGCTTGACGCCGATCGTCTGCGTGGGCGAGAAGCTGGAAGAGCGTGAAGCGGGCCAAACCAAAGAGGTTTGCAAAGTGCAAACCGAAGCGGCATTTGCGGGTCTTAGCGCAGAGCAAGCGGCTGAAGTTGTCGTAGCGTATGAGCCGATCTGGGCTATCGGCACAGGCAAATCGTCGACGGCGGCTGACGCTAACGAAGTCATTGCTTACATCCGCGAGCTGATTGCTGGCTTGTACAGCCAAAACGTGGCGGATGCCGTGCGCATTCAATACGGCGGCAGCGTGAAGCCGAACAACATTGCCGAATACATGGCTGAGTCGGATATCGACGGCGCCCTGGTAGGCGGCGCAAGCTTGGAGCCTGCTTCCTACATTCAGCTGGTTCAGGGGGCCAAGTAATCATGTCCAGACCAAAACCGGTAGCACTGATTATTTTGGACGGCTTCGGCCTTCGCGGCGAAACGATGGGTAATGCGGTTGCCCAAGCGAAGAAGCCGAACTATGACCGTTACTGGGCGGAGTACCCTCATACGACATTGACCGCTTGCGGCGAAGCCGTAGGTCTTCCGGAAGGCCAGATGGGGAACTCCGAGGTGGGCCATTTGAACATCGGCGCAGGCCGGATTGTGTACCAGGATCTGACCCGGATTTCGAAATCGATTCGCGACGGCGAATTTTTCGAGAACGAAACGATTCTCGGCGCGATTCGCAATGCCAAACAGAACGGACGCAAGCTCCATCTGTACGGCTTGCTGTCCGACGGCGGCGTTCACAGCCATATCGCCCACTTGTTCGCCTTGCTTGAAGTGTGCAAGAAAGAAGAGTTCAGCGAAGTGTACATACACGCATTTCTGGACGGCCGCGACGTGGCTCCGGACAGCGCGAAGAAGTACATGGAAGAGCTGCTCGCCAAAATCGCTGAGGTAGGCGTAGGCAAGCTGGCTACGGTACAGGGCCGCTACTATGCGATGGACCGCGATAAGCGCTGGGAGCGTACGGAGAAGTCCTACCGTGCGATGGTTTACGGTGAAGTGACCTCAGTACACCGATCCGATGAAAGCGATCATCGAGTCTTACGAGAAATCGGTCTTCGACGAATTCGTCATGCCGACGGTCATCGTCAAAGAAGACGGATCGCCTGTAGGCTTGGTAGAGTCCGGCGATTCCGTCGTATTCTTCAACTTCCGTCCGGACCGGCGCGATTCAGCTGTCTCAGGTGTTCACGAACAGCGATTTCCGCGGCTTCGACCGCGGGCCGAAATGCCCGTCGAACCTTTACTACGTCTGCTTGACGCTGTTCAGCGAATCGGTGGACGGCTTCGTAGCCTACAAGCCGAAGAACCTGGATAACACGCTGGGTGAGGTATTGGCTCAAAACAACCTGAAGCAGCTGCGCACGGCTGAAACGGAGAAATACCCGCACGTGACGTTCTTCTTCAGCGGCGGCCGCGATAAAGAGCTGCCGGGCGAAACCCGCATTCTCGTCAACTCGCCGAAGGTGGCTACGTATGACCTGCAGCCCGAGATGAGCGCTTATGAGCTTGCGGCTTCTACCGTGAAGGAAATCGAAGCGGAGAATCACGATGTGATTATCCTGAACTTCGCCAACCCGGACATGGTAGGCCACTCCGGTCTGCTGGAGCCTACGGTGAAGGCTATCGAAGCGACGGACGAATGCCTCGGTCAAGTCGTTGAAGCAATCCTGGCCAAAGGCGGCGTAGCGTTGATTACAGCCGACCACGGTAATGCAGATGTCGTTACCAATCCGGACGGTACCCGCAATACGGCACATACGACCAACCCTGTCCCTTTTATTGTGACAAGCAAACATGTTACACTAAGAGACGGCGGTATTTTGGCGGATATCGCTCCGACCGTTCTGAAGCTGCTTGAAGTGAAGCAGCCGGCAGAAATGACGGGCGCATCGATCGTCGAGTAGAGGCTTGTACCAATCACGTTGTTCATTTCGCAGCTTGCAGCTGCAAATTCAAATATAGGGAGTGTTTATCGATCATGACAATGATTACTAACGTATATGCCCGCGAAGTATTGGATTCCCGCGGTAATCCGACAGTAGAAGTAGAAGTATTCCTGGAGTCCGGCGCAAGAGGCCGCGCTATCGTTCCATCCGGCGCTTCCACAGGCGCATACGAAGCTGTTGAGCTTCGTGACGGCGACAAGTCCCGTTACCTGGGCAAAGGCGTTCTGAAAGCTGTTGAGAACGTGAACGACATCATCGCTCCTGAGCTGATCGGCCTGGACGCTTTGGACCAAGTCGGCATCGACAACAAAATGATCGCTTTGGACGGTACGCCTAACAAAGCAAAATTGGGCGCTAACGCGATTTTGGCCGTTTCCATGGCTGTAGCCCGCGCTGCTTCCGAAGCTTTGGACATTCCTTTGTATGTATACCTTGGCGGATTCAACGCGAAACAATTGCCGGTTCCAATGATGAACATCATCAACGGCGGCGCTCACGCGGACAACAGCGTAGACGTACAAGAGTTCATGGTTCTTCCTGTAGGCGCTCCTACATTCAGAGAAGCTCTTCGTACCGGCGCAGAGATTTTCCACAGCTTGAAAACCGTTCTGAAGGAAAAAGGCTTGAACACAGCTGTTGGCGACGAGGGCGGCTATGCTCCTAACTTCGCATCCAACGAAGAAGCAATCACTTCCATCCTGACAGCGATCGAGCGCGCAGGCTACAAGCCGGGCGTTGACGTATTCCTGGGTATGGACGTAGCTTCCACCGAGTTCTACAAAGACGGTAAATACCACCTGGAAGGCGAAGGCAAATCCTTCACATCCGCTGAGTTCGTAGATTTCCTCGCTTCTTGGGTAGACAAGTATCCGATCGTTACGATCGAAGACGGCTGCTCCGAAGACGACTGGGAAGGCTGGAAGCTGTTGACTGAGAAATTGGGCAGCAAAGTACAATTGGTTGGCGACGACTTGTTCGTAACGAACACCGTTCGTTTGGCTGAAGGTATCGAAAAAGGCATCGGTAACTCGATCCTGGTTAAAGTGAACCAAATCGGTACGCTGACTGAAACGTTCGACGCTATCCAAATGGCTAACCGTGCCGGCTACACTGCGGTGATTTCCCACCGTTCCGGCGAGAGCGAAGACAGCACGATCGCTGACATCGCTGTAGCTACGAACGCTGGCCAAATCAAAACGGGTGCTCCTTCCCGTACGGACCGCGTAGCAAAATACAACCAATTGCTTCGTATTGAAGATCAATTGGCTGAAACCGCTCAATACCTGGGCAAAAAAGCGTTCTTCAACCTGAAGAACTTCAAATAAGAACGGGTTGAACTATTGAATTTGACGGCTCTCAGAGCCGATCCATTCAATAGAGTCGATCAAAGCGGAAGCATCCTTCGGGATGCTTCTTTCTTTTATCCTCCGGCTTGAATAGGAGGCGGTTTCATCTCCTATTCTTTTAGTGTAAGCTTGTTATAATTGGTCTTGTATGCAGGTGTTAAAGCGTACGGAAAAACGATTTGGTTTGATAAGTTGGGTTTTAGGGGTTTTGGGGGTTGAAGGCTGGAGCGAAGCGATCAGTTATCGGTTCTCGAACGCTAAATAAATGAATATAATTGTATTTATTTACGTTGCTTGGCTTTTGAAAAAATTCGCTGGAGACCTGCACCACGCCCCTTCCGAGACAGCGGCAACCTTTTTCCCAAAGCAGCGTATGAAATACAATCTACATTCCCAGGGGGAATCCGCCAATGAGCAACTGGTTAAAGACGATAGTTCTTCTGATAGGGTCAGCCTTTCTCACGCGCTGGATTCCCTTTTCTTCGTTTTTTCGCAATCTGGATACGACCATTCATGAGTTCGGTCACGCTATCGTCACTCTTGCGCTGTCGGGAAGGGTCATGTCGATTGAGCTGTATGCCAACCACAGCGGTGTCACTTACTCCTCGGTGGCAAACAACTGGAGCGTCATTCCGATTTCGCTGGCGGGGTATATGACCGCTTCGCTGTTTGCGGTATTTCTGTTTAAAATGCGCGCAAGAGACAACCAGCGTCTCGGGCTGCAGATCATGACGCTGATCGGAATTGTGGCATTGGTGCTTTTTGTAAGAAACGAGTTCGGCATCATGTGGCTGGTCGGGTTTATCGCGTTGAATATCGTGATGCTGGCGCTTGTTCCCCGCTGGCTCCGGGATGCGTATTACTTGCTGCTCGCCTTCCTGACACTGGAGGAATCCGTCATGGTGCCGATCTCCCTTGTCATCTATGCGCTGCAAAATCCGGCCTCGGCCGGCGACGCGACCAACCTGGCCCGAGTAACCTTTCTGCCTGCGATTTTTTGGGCAGGATTGTTTACGGTATTCTCGCTGTTATGCGCGAAAAGCGCCATTCAAGCGTTCCTCGGAAGAAGGAAACCAAGACCGGCCAAACCGCAGCAGCCGTATCCGAATTACGAATAGTCCATTCTTCCCTTGACGAAGTTTGTCAGTAGGACAGGATTGTGATATAATACAGATGCTGTCTATTTCGACTTGCTCGCAGGAGGTGGAATTATGGAAATTGCTTTGAAAATTGTACTGGTCATCGCTTCGCTTGGTCTGATCGCAGCGGTACTGCTTCAACCAGGTAAAAGCTCAGGGTTGTCCGGTGCCATCTCCGGAGGTGCGGAGCATTTGTTCGGAAAGCAAAAAGCGCGTGGCTTGGAATTGTTTTTATCGAGATTGACGATGGGCTTGGCGGCTGCATTCTTTATCTTGTCGCTTGTTGTTGCCTACTTCGTAAAGCAGTTGTAACATAAAAGCAAAGCAGCAGGGGAATGATACTCCTGCTGCTTTTTTGTTCGTAGAAAGCTTTCTCGCTTGGACTTTTCTATACGAGCGGGAGCTTGAACGGTTCAGTACATAATGGTTTCAAATTCGAGTTCGGGTAACTGAACAGGTCGGGGCTTTTTGCGTATGAGGAACGAACGATTCTCGCCGATTGGAGCGATGCGGAGAAGTCTGGCTCGAATCGGGTAAGTATAATGGACGGGACATGTTCTAACAAGGTATGATGAGATACAAGCATAGGAAAAACATGAAATCGGCGTGGGTTCGACCGGCAACCCTGCAGCGATGAACGCAGGCTTTGGGATTTGCGCAGATTGGTTAGGCGTTGGCATACATGAGCTGCCCTTGGGGCATGCAAGGAAGCTCTGGTACGAGGCTGATGGTGTAAGTGCTGGACGCGCTAATGGTTTTCATGAGCCTAAGGAAGGTATTCGCCGTGCTCTAGCAGGATAGGATGAAATATATTGGAGAAAAGCCCTTTTCCTTTCTCGGCTCGCATGGAATCGAAGCTGCCTGAGCGTATATGGAGCCTTCTTTCCGTATATGATTGTCTTATAAGGATTCTGCGGCAGCGATTGGACTTGGATTGGGCGGGAATGCGGTGTATGTAGCCGGACGGGGTGTAATGGACAGGCTTGCCCATCCTGGAAGGGCGGCTGTGTATACTATGGAAGATGCATACGGTTGAATGAACAATGCGGAATTGCATGACACGATATTTTGCGGATGCCGCTCGATGAGGCCGGAAGGCCAAAATGATTTTTAATATTCAAGCACCGGTTTGAACGATAGCGTGTTTCCCTAGAGGAAAAAAGGGTAAAACTAAAAAGAGAAAGAGAAGGAAGGTGAGAGATTTGATCAATCGCGAGGATATATTGGATTTTATGAGAGAAACGGCTTACAAGCCGATGACATATCAGGAGCTGGAAAAGCATTTTCGCATCAGCAATGCGCAGGATTTCAAAGATTTTCTTAAGCTGTTGAACGAGCTGGAGAATGAAGGTCAAATTCTGCGGACAAGAACGGAACGGTACGGTGTTCCCGAGCGGATGAATCTGATTCGAGGCAAGCTGCAGGCGCATGCGAAGGGCTTCGGGTTCTTGATTCCCGATGAGAAGGAGCATCCCGACGTATACATCCATGCCAACGATATGGGCGGAGCTATGAACGGGGACATTATTCTGGCTCGGATCACCACGAAAAGCGCCGCAGGCGGCAAGCTGGAGGGCGAGGTCGTCCGTGTCGTCAGCCGTGCGAATACGCAAATGGTCGGTCTGTTTCAGCCGCATGACGGCTATGCCTTCGTCATTCCGGACGATAAGCGGGTGATTCGGGATATTTTTATTCCGAAGCATGCTTTCAATGGAGCGATGGAAGGGCATAAGGTCGTCGTGAAAATTGTTACTTATCCGGAAGGGCGCGCTGCGGCGGAGGGTGAGGTTATTGAGATTCTGGGGCACAAGAACGATCCCGGCGTCGATATTATTTCCATCATCCGTAAGCATCAGCTGCCGGAGGAATTTCCGGAGGAGGTTATGGAAGAAGCGTCTTCCGTACCGGAAGTGATCGATGAAAGCGATCTGAAGGGGCGCCGGGATTTGCGCGGCAAAAGAATTGTCACCATCGACGGCGAAGACGCCAAGGATTTGGACGATGCGGTCAATGTCGAGCGTCTGGAGAACGGAAATTACGTGCTGGGCGTTCATATTGCCGATGTGAGCTACTATGTCCGGGAAGGCTCTCCGCTCGACCGTGAGGCCTATAACCGCGGCTGCAGCGTGTATTTGGTCGACCGGGTTATTCCGATGCTGCCGCACCGTCTATCGAACGGAATCTGCTCGTTGAATCCGCAGGTGGACCGGTTGACGATGTCCTGTGAGATGGAGTTCAATGAGGAAGGAAATGTCGTTCGCCACGATATTTTCACCAGTGTAATTAAAACAAGCGAACGGATGACTTATACGAATGTGCGCAAGCTGCTTTCGGATGAAGCGGAGCCGGAGCTGGTAGAAAAATACGAATACTTGCTGGACGATTTCAAGCTGATGGAAGAGCTGGCGATGAAGCTGCGGAATCGGAGAATGAAGCGCGGCGCTATCGACTTCGACTTCCAGGAATCGAAGATTCTGGTCGATGAGAACGGCAAACCGACGGATATTATCAAAAGAGAGCGCAGCATCGCCGAGCAGATTATCGAGGAATTTATGCTTGCTGCCAACGAGACGGTAGCCGAGCATTTTCATTGGATGAAGGTGCCGTTCCTGTACCGGATTCACGAGGATCCGGATTCGGAAAAGCTGATGCATTTAATGGAGTTCATCACGAATTTCGGCTATGTCGTCAAAGGAAAAGGGAATACGATTCACCCCCGCGCGCTTCAGTCGCTGCTGGAGGAAATTAAAGGGACGAAGGAAGAAACCGTCATCAGCACGGTCATGCTGCGTTCGATGAAGCAGGCGAAATACGACGCGCAAAGCACCGGGCACTTTGGCTTAGCGGCGGAGTTTTATTCGCACTTCACTTCTCCGATCCGCCGGTATCCGGACCTTATTATTCACAGGGTGATCCGCGAGGTACTGGAGCAGGGGCAGATGAGCGACAAGCGTCATGAGTATTTGTCCGAACGGATGGTGGATATAGCCAAGCAATCCTCCGAACGGGAGCGGGCTTCGGTCGACGCCGAGCGGGAAACGGAAGCGTTGAAGAAAGCCGAGTTTATGCTGGATAAAGTCGGGGAGGAATTCGAGGGCCTTATCAGCAGCGTCACGAATTTCGGCATTTTCATCGAGCTGGACAATACGGTGGAAGGCTTAATCCGTCTTAGCGATATGCATGACGATTACTATCACTACCATGAGGCGCAGCATGCGCTGATCGGGGAGCGTACTTCGAAAATGTACCGGTTGGGCGACGAAGTCAAAGTCCGCGTAGCCCGCGTCAGCACGGAGGAGCATACGATCGATTTTGAGCTGGTCGATATGAAGCCGCGCAAGCAAAAAGTAAGCCTTGTTGACGCGCTCAAGGCGGTTCGGCGCGATAAGCGCGGCGGCAAGGGCCGCCAAGGCGAAGCAGCCGGACGCGGGGGCAAAGGCCGCGGCGGAGCTGAAGCGCCTCGCGTAGGCAAGCGCAAGGCCGCCAGCGGCGGCAAACGCGGCAAGGCCGGTGCAGCAGGCGCCGACGTCCGCGGCCGCGGCGGGATCGCGACCGGCGGAGCGGCCGAAGCTGCAGGCAGCCGTCGCAGCCGCGCAGACGCGCTGTCTGCGGGCAGCGCAGCCGCTTCGAGCAGCAAGGTCGGCCGGCTGCGCAAGAGCGGCAGCGCGAGCGCCGGGGCGGCGAGCAGCGGCGGTACCCTGCGGGGTACCGGGGTCGATGCCGCCAAGGCGCGGGCGCTGGAAGCCGCCGGCAAGAGCGCCGGAGCCGACGGCGGGCGGCCGGGGGCGAAGAAGCGCAAGCGCAAAGCCGCGAAAAAGTAGCTTTTCGCGCTTGCTTCAAGGGATTGGAGTTTGGTAAAATGGACTCCAATCCCTTTTTGTGAAAGTGTGGGGGAAGGAGTGGACTGGGTATGGTGAAGAAAGCGGACGGCAAGGTTCTGGCACAGAACAAGAAGGCGTCGCACGATTATTTTATTGAAGATACCTACGAATGCGGCATGGTGCTGACCGGCACGGAGATCAAGTCGCTGCGGCTGGGCCGTGCGAATATCGGGGATGCTTTTGCCACGATTCGTAATGGCGAAGCCTTTATCCATAACGTGCATATCAGCCCCTTCGAGCAAGGCAACCGGTATAATCCTACCGATCCGACCCGGACGCGCAAGCTGCTCTTGAAGAAAGAGCAGATCAAGAAGCTGTTCGGTTTGGCCAAGCAGGAAGGCTATACGCTGGTGCCGCTGAAGATTTATGTGCGCAACGGCTACGCCAAGCTGCTGATCGGGCTCGGGCGAGGCAAGAAGCAATACGATAAGCGGGAATCCGCCGCGAAGCGGGACGCTCAACGCGATATTCAGCGCGTGCTCCGCGAGAAGCAGAAGGTGGCGCGGTAAGCGAGCGGTATGGAAGCTGGCCTGGTTCTTATTTCGGGACTTTAGGGTTTTGGGATCGCATGCTTGTTTTATTTGAAACGGGCAAGCGCTTGAGTTGGCTGGCTATTATGGTGATCTTATCTATCTTGGCTACAAGCTGGATTCACTTCCAAGAAGACATGCTTCATTTTATATCAAAATGTGTTATACTAAGTAAGCATCACAAGCGGATGCACCGTTTTACTTTTGCGGCTTTCCTGGCAGAAAGCCCACCTATGCGGGGACGTTCTTGGATTCGACGGGGATAGTTCGAGCATGGGTAGCGGGTAGTGGGGACGCGTCCACTTCATCAACGCTAAAGCCTATTAAATGGCAAACAACAACAAAACTACGCTTTCGCAGCTTAATAACCTGTGAGCGTGCTCCTACTCTGTATCGCCCATGTGCCGGGATAGGGGCTCAACCTATAGTGGGATACGCTGTCTAGTCTCCGCCTGGGGCTAGCTGAAGAAGATAATCAGGCTGACCCAACGCAGAGCCGGTTACGGGGCGCTGCTCGGGTGACATCAAAACTGTGACTACACCCGTAGAATCCTGTGTGGCGTTATCTTCGGACAGGGGTTCGACTCCCCTCGTCTCCATAAAGTACAAAAAGCATCGACCTTCCGAGGTCGGTGCTTTTTGCTTTAAGGAGACCTTAAGGGGAGGAGATCCCCGCTAAGGGGTTCAGTCCCGCGCGGACTGAAGCGAAGCGGAGGGAGCACGGCATCGAAATCTACCGCTAAGGTTGTCATCGTTGAGTGGGCTTCGGGAGCAAGTTTAATAGGGATTTCGATACTCCCCTCGTCTCCATAAAGACAAGAAACACCATCCGATGAGATGGTGTTTTTTTATACACTTTTATGAGAATGCTTCCTAATGGTCTCAACAAGTTCGGTAAATGAGTATTTATGATTCACCATATCTACGGTAAAGTCCTCCGCTTTTATTGCCTCCATGGTGAATACATAATCATTGTATCTCAGGTAAATGACGAGTGCTGCGAATGCTGTTCGTTTATTGGCATTCTGGAAGGGATGATTTTGTCCTAATGACTCAAATAGTGCTGCTGCTTTTTCGAAGATAGTAGGATATGCATCCTCTCCGAAGGCCGAGGACATGGGGCGTTGAACGGCTGATTCTAATAAGTTGCTGCTCTTTACGCCGATCTGTTCACCAGAACTATAACGCTGAATCATAGCGACATTGATCGCGATGACTTCTTGACTGGATAAATATCGAGAAGTATTCATTATCGATCCTTAAGACCTCTCAATGTTTCGTCATACTCCGTTATTACTTGGTTTAGAGTATCGAGAAAATCAGGGCTAATACCAGATGGTAGGGATACCTTGTTTAGCCTCTTGATGACGATTTCCCCATCCTTTTCTCTAACATCTACTTGAACTGAATCACCAGCTTCTAGGCCGATCTGTTTTAACGCCTCTGTCATAGTAATGCCTAGACTGTTACCAAACTTAGAAACCTTCCGTTCCATTTCGATCACCTTGGCCATCGTATTCACTCCTTATACATACTATTCAACTGTTATAACAATTATACATTAGTATTACCCTAATAACATATAAATTTTTGTTGGGCGCCTCTAGGGTGACATCAAATCTGTGACTACACCCGTAGAAGCCTATGTGGCGTTATCTTCGGACAGGGGTTCGACTCCCCTCACCTCCATATGGTAAATCCACAAAAATGAAAGGAGCTTAGCCACTGAAGTACGGTGGCAGGCTCCTTTTTTTACAAAGGTATATTTACCTATAAATAAGGCATAATCATGATATAATGAATAATAGGGTCTTAAGTTTCAGTCGGATCAATGAAATTGATTTTAAGAGGTGTATAAAATGACTTTAAAAAAAATTGATTTTTTTGAAATAACTAATACGATTTTAGAAGATAAGGCAACGGGAGGAAAATGTTATAACGCATACTTGACAATTGGGGAGTATTTGAAATTAACAAAGGATGTTTATAAAACCTCAAACGAGTTCCAAAGGCGAGTCATTAATATTAAGAAAAGTTTAATTTATCAAAAGCTCGTTAAAGACCTATTAAGAGGTGTTGTAATACCTACAATTAGTTTGTTTTTCGATAATGTTGAGACTGTACATAAAAGCATCGAAATTGATGATAAAAACGTGCAAATATTGGATGGTTTACAAAGAACAAACTGTATTGAATATGCTATTAAGCTATTAAAAAAAGAGGTCGTGGACGACCTAAATATATTATCATCGGATGATATTCTAACAGAAGAACAATTTTTAAATGAAGTAAAACTAAGAGTAGAGATCTGGGTGGGCCTTACTGTTAATGGCATTTTATATAAAATGGTTTCACTAAATGCTGGGCAAACTCCTATGGATTTAAACCATCAGTTTGAAATATTAGAATTACCTCTTAAAAATGAACTTAAAGATACTCATGAAATAAATATATTTACAAAGGAACAAGAAAGGGAAAGAAACGACGCACTTGGATTTAATATTTCAAATCTTGTTGAAGGGATAATAGCATATAATACAGAAAGTATATTCCCTAGAAAACAAGCAACGGCTATATCGATAATGAATAGTTTGGATATTAATAATAAGCAAAGAGAGTCCACCTTTATAAAAAATGACTACTTAATGAAAGATTTGGTATGGGTTATTGATAGTTTGCACAATAAACAAATTGAAAAGTATTCAAGTGAAGAAATTATTAAATTTCGAGGAATTCTCTCAGAAGCAGATGTTTTCTTTATACCTTTTATGGCAGCTTTAGGAAAAGCAAGAAAAGAATTATCTGAGGAGAGATTTGAGGCTAAGAAAGAACTTTTATTAAGTATTTTAGATCAAGATATACTTGATCCATGGGATTTACTTACTTATGAAGAGAATAATAGTAAGATTAAATCTGATATAGGGCAGAAAAGAAGAAAGATGATATTTTTTACTTTTTACATGTTCTTTACAACTGTAGACAAGATTGATTGGAATTTGGGGAACAATTTTATTTAACTAAGATGGGTGATTGTTTTGGATGCTAATAAGAACATAGTTAAGTCGTGGTTAGAAGACAAGTTCATTACTTGGTTAAGGAACCAAAACAATTCAGTTTCTCTAGCTGTACAAGAACATTCTGATGATTTAAACATCACTTTTACTTTATTGGAGACAGATTTTGATATCGTTCTGTCAAAAGAAGAAATCGAGGAAATTGCTCTAATTAATAGCGAGATCCACAGAAATTCTCAAATGGAAGTGAATGGAGAATTATTAAGAAGTGTATATGCTTATGAGGAAAAAACAATATTTTGTCCGTTAGTATCTGATTCAAGGGAAATACAATTAGAAGCAAATAAACAAGTGTTAACTTTCATCTGTGACAAAGATTCGGTTCATAAAGTATCAGCAAAAATAACTTCACAACTTTCGCTTAGAATGTTGGTTATTTTAGTACAGAATAATTTTAAACTAAAGTTTGTTCCCATGAATGAAGAGCATGACACTTATAAGACAGATCTGGCTTCTTGTTTTTCTGAATTTAATTGTATAGTCACTGATTTAACTAATTATATAAAACCTGACCCATCAGATGCTGAAAAAATTCAAGTGCTGCTTAATGTCATATATCAATATAATCTTTTGCTTAGTGTACTAGTTATTCCGAAAGGTCTAGTGAGTAATAGTGGATTAAGGTTCTTTAAAATATTAACTCAAGGGGAAGTTACTACTGAGGTAATTGAATTGCCACTATATCATTACGATCTGGAGAGTCTAATTTATTATTTAGCTTCAGGGTCACATGATGATTTTAGATTCGAATATTTGGATTTGTATCATGTCCTTGAGTATTATTTTGAAAGGGCAGCACTTTACAGTATTCATAGTTCTCTTAAGAAAGGGCTAAATAACCCAGCCTTATTCTTTGAAGATTCTGAAATACACAAACTTTCTAGAGATATTAAAGAAATAATAATAGTTGATAGAAAAAAATACGCTGAGGAACACTCACTGGTATTGATATTAAAACTAATTGGTTTAGAACGGATACTTCAACTTGTAGGTGTTAGAAATGAAACTGGGATTGAATTGGTCATTCCTCAGGTGAAGAGTGGGAACGTTGAGCGACTCCCTAAAATTTCCATTGAATTTGCATTAAGCTCAAAAAAATGTAAGGTTAACAATCAAGATTCTTCTGAAGAAAGAATCTTAGAGAAATTAGGTGAGAGGGTTTACAAAATAAGAAACGCAATAGCTCATTCAAAAGAAGAATTTGATTGGAGACTGAAACCCAATAGCCCTGAAATTAGTGAACTTGAAAAAATTGATTTAACATTAATGCTCATAATTTCGAAAGAGATCATACAGTTATTCAGAAGATGATAATGTTAAATAGGATAAATATATTAGTAGTATGAATAATGGGCATCTGTTTCTCAAACAGTCAAATCAACATATCACTTCGAACCGTGGATTTACCAAGCCACGGTTCGTCTCCATAAAGTACAAAAAGCATCGACCTTCCGAGGTCGGTGCTTTTTGCTTTAGAAAGACCTTGAGGGGAGGAGACCCCCGCTAAGGGGTTCAGTCCCGTGCGGACTGAAGCGAAGCGGAGGGAGCACGGCATCGAAATCTACCGCTAGGGTGGTCATCGTTGAGTGGGCTTCGGGAGCAAGTTCAATAGGGATTTCGATACTCCCCTGGTCGCCATAAATATATCAGAAAGGGATGTCCACCAAGGACATCCTCCTTTTATTTTCATGCTACGTTACACCTCGGCAAATCGTAGATTTGCCAACTAAAAACGAGCTTTGCCTTCTGATATGGCAAAGCTCTTTTTTATTAGAATCGCCACACATCCCCCTTAGTTGAGTGTAATGGAAGAGATGCTTCCGTTCGTCGCAAAATCTGTAGAATAGGAGACGGTCGCAATGGCTGTTGTCGTGCCGCTCGGCACCTTTGATCGTTATCGTCGGTGCCGAAGAATAGCCGGAGCCCGGGTTCGTTATGGCTATTCCCGTTACGACGCCGTTCTGCACGATCGCGGTGGCGGTTGCCGGAGTGATTTGCCATGTTCTCGATTGCTGTCCGTTATACCGATAGTAGTTGGACACTTCGTCCAATCGGTCGTTGGTAATGCCGTAAGGCGCCAGCACCTTCATCAGCGCCGCTTTGTTGTGCTGCGCTTCATCGACGGTCGGGCCGCCGCTGCTCAGTCCGGCTGGCGTTACGCCGCTGAACGCTTCGCGGAATACTTCGGTCGGAACCCCGAGGGCGGCGGCAATGAGAACGACCGGCCGGCCATGATCTTGCGGATCGGTCTCGTAACCTCCTGAGATGGTGACGGATACGGTACCGTCCTCTGTGGTAGTGACTGTAGTCAGGTTGCCGGACGAAGGGGGGGGCATCGGAGCGGTAGCTTGATTTCCTTTCGCGGCTTCGGGCCTTTTAGGCGGGAGCGGTTTTCCTTGGCCTTGATTGCTCTGGCCATCGTTTCTTTTTGGCGGCGGTGCTGCTTGGCCATTGCCTCTTGAACCACAATCGTTCTGCCCGGCTGGAGCAGCCATCGTATAATTGGAATGTTCAAGAACCGTCTCCCCGCCGATGATTACCGATGCTGCAAACAACACTGCCATCCATTTGGCCGTCTTCTTCATGTTCATCCTCTTCCTTCTATATCTGATTTGTTCTTTCTTGATCTCGATGTTACCTGGCTTTGGTGAAAATATAGTGAAAGCCGAATCGATATCAGCTATACTTTTTTTGAAGAAGGAGTCGGTCGGAGATGGGGGAGCGAATTGAAAATATTGCTGGCTGAGGATGATGTCCGGTTAGGCGAGTTGACCACGCACATGCTGAAGAAGAAAGCCGGCTGTACGGTGGACTGGGTGACGACGGGACGCGACGCTTTTGCTTACGCAACCGCTTCGAGCTATGATGTGGTCGTCCTCGATTGGATGATGCCTGATGGGGATGGGCGCGATACCTGCGCGAATCTGCGCAAGCACGGGTATGCCGGGGCTATTCTGATGCTGACGGCGAAAGATACGCTGCAGGATCGCGTTGAAGGCCTTGATGCGGGGGCTGACGATTATTTAGTGAAGCCGTTCGAGATTGAGGAGCTGCTTGCGCGGTTGCGGGCATTGATGCGCAGATCGTTCGTTCCGCTTAAGGAGGACGTTATCCGGATCGGCGATTTGGAGCTGCACAGAAACAACCAGATCGTCAAGAGTGACGGTCAAGAGATGAAATTGTCTCCCCGCGAGTTTCAAATATTGGACCTACTCGTACAGAATAGGGGACTCACGTTGACGCGGGAAGTTATTTTGGACAAAGTATGGGGGCTCGACGCCGACGTGAATTTGAAGACGATTGATGCGACCGTCAAATTAATTCGCAAGAAGCTCGGATCTTCCTCTTCGCGGGAGCTCATTATGAGCGTGAGAGGCGTTGGATATCGAGTTGAAGCTTAAAGGGAGCTGGATCGACTGGAGGAGGGCGGACGGGGATCTGTTCGCTATGACGCGCAATAGGTTGACGCTTCAATACAGCGGCATGCTTATTTTATTTCTGAGTCTGTTCATTATCGTGGTGTATATACTCCTGTACGGGGTTATTTGGAGGGAGCAGCGGGCTGCTCTGGGCAAAATCGCCGATAGCGAATTTCAAGTGCTGAAGCAATGGATCGAGCATGGCGGCGATTCGAGACGGCCGCCCCCTCGTGAGGTGGAGGATGCTTTCTTGATCAGCAACGATCAGTCGTTCTATTATTTGATCGGCGATGGCGATAATGTCCAACTGGGCGGCGAGCTTCAGTCTCAGCTGCGCGAGCAGGTGATGCATGCGGTTTCGTTAGGCCTGTTCGAGAAGGACGATTACACCCAAATATCTATGCAGACATTCAGCGGGGGGACGGCTCACGATGCGCAATTTTTGGTCACAGCCCGCGAGCTGGTGTTGAATGGAAGCCAGAGCAGCACGCTGTATATCGGGAAAGAAGTTACATTCCAGCACAATTTGTTCCGCTGGCTGCTCATTCTGCTGGTTGGCATGGCGCTGCTGTTCTTTGTCTTGGCTATCTGGTTCAGTTATTGGATGTCGCGCAAAGCGATGGTCCCGATCGCTCGTTCCTACGCGAGACAGAAGGAGTTTGCAGCGGATGCTTCCCATGAGCTGAGAACGCCGCTCAGTGTGCTTCTAACCTCGATTGAAGTGCTCCAGCTGGAGCTCGAGGAAAGCGCCGCAGACACGCCCCTCGTCAATAACATCCTATCCGGAATGAAGCAGGAAGTCGGGTCGGTTACGAATCTAGCCGGGGATTTGCTGCAGCTGGCCCGTTCCGATTTCGGCGAGCTTGTACTAAGTCGATCGGTATTTAATGCCGGATTGACAGCAGAGAAGGTGGTCGATCGTCTCCGGCCGTTGGCGGAGCCTAAGCACCTGGCGATCGAGCTGGACGCTCCGGCGGGCCTCATGATTGAGTGGGACGAAGAAAAGTTCGCGCAGCTGCTTACTCTGCTTGTCGACAATGCTGTGAAATATACACCCGAGAACGGGGCTGTGCAAGTCAGGCTCGCGGATATGACGGTAAAAGGGGAACGGATACTAACCGTTGAGGTCAAGGACAATGGGATCGGCATCGTGCCCGAAGCGCTTCCCCGCATATTCGACCGCTTCTACCGACAGGACAAGTCGAGGACGCGGCAAACGGGCGGTCACGGCCTGGGACTCGCAATCGCTAACAATATTGTGAGTGCCAGCCGCGGTACGATTCATGCGGAAAGTGTCGTCGGCCGAGGCACTACCTTTACGGTGCGCCTGCCTTTGTAGGAGAGCAGAAGTTATTTCTTTCCGTAATATCACTCAGCGGCGTTTTGCCAAGCCGCAGCTTGAAGGGGCACTCCCCACTAAGGAGTAAAGTAGCCAACAGATTGGCAAGAAGGAGCAAATGATTTACACATGGGAACAAATGATCTGTAATTGGATATAATAATATATTTTAGGATAATATGTTTCTTATAAAATTGGTAAGTCAGTGAAGAAGCAAGTGGAGGGCACACAAAAACATTACCCTGGGATTAGCGGGTTATAGGGAGTTAGCATTATAGGATGACGCCAATGTCGGAGAGAGTTCAATGGGGTCTAGTCTGCCAATTGTTTTTATGACTGGCCTTGTATATGCCATACTTAATAAAAGAAGGAGTACCTTTCGGAGGTGACGAGGGTGCGTTGGGAAGATGTTAGAGATCAGTTCCCAGATGAGTGGGTTGTATGTGAAGCTTTAAAGTCTCGTTCGGAAGACGGCTATTGGTATATTGAAGAAGTGGCACTTATTGATCGTTTTGACGATTCCACGGTGGCAATGAAGCGTTATTACGAATTGCATAGGGAACAGCCTTACCGGGAGTATGTTTTTTTTCACACATCTCGTGAAACGCTGAAACTCCGCGAGAAATGGGCGGGGGTAAGAGGGGCCAGATGAATATTGAAGTGAAATACGGGCTGCCATTTGTGGGAGTTACAATTTGTTATCGTGGAGAAGAAATTCACTTGAAGCATGTTTTGCTTGATACTGGTTCAGCGGGAACGATATTTAGCGCCGACGTGGTGGATGCCATCGGGGTTAAAGTTGAGCCTGAGGATGTTCTAAACAAGATTAGGGGTGGGGGCGGAGTAGAAGTCGTGTACTCCAAGTTTTTTGATTTTGTAAGGACTGGTGGAACTTCTTTAGAAGGCTTTGAAGTGGAGATTGGAGAAATGAATTATGGTATGGAGATAGATGGTATCTTGGGCTTTGATTTCATTCAAACCGCTGCATTGGTGATAGACTCTAAAGATTTGACTGTGGCAATAAGAAAATGAGGTATACTCCCCCGCACTCAAGCCACGGTTTCTTCATATGTGTAAGACAAGAAGACACTCGATAGGGTGTCTTTTCCATTGGGTTCACATTATATTTGGCTAGATCTCCGCTTCCGGCTATTATAGTAATATGTGAAATAAGGAGATGGTTTAATGAAGCTGCTTCTCAAACTGGCGCTTACCGGCGTTGTACTTGTACTGATTATGATTATCGCATTTCGCTTACATACGCTGCTCGGGTGGGGACTTATTATCGTGCTGATTGGAGCCATGGTGTATACCTCCAGATCGAGCTACTATGCGATTCGCGGAAGCTCGGCATTCGCCGCCGACCAGTTCGAGCAGGCGCTTGCCTGGTACCGGAAAGCATATGCCAGCAAGCCGTGTCCGGAGAAGCATCAGATCGGCTACGCCTATTTGCTAATGAGGACAGGCAAGCCGGAGCAAGCGGAAGCTGTGCTGCAGAAGCTGCTTGGCCGTACCGTGAATCACGAGATTAGGATGCAGGCTCGCTGCAATTTGGCTACCGCCTACTGGCTGCAAGGAAAGCGGGGCGAAAGCGTCAAGGAACTGGAAGGTGTGTTCGAACAATACAAAAACACGCTGGTATACGGCAATCTGGGTTATTTCAAGCTGATGCACGGCGACCTGAACGAATCGCTAGCTTTTAATCTCGCAGCCTATGCGTTCAACAGTGATGACAAGACGATTCTGGATAACTGCGCATTGAACTATTACCTGCTTGGCAGCATGACGGAGGCCGAAGCGATGTTCGAGAAGCTGATATCCAAATCACCGAAGTACGCTGAGCCTTACTATTACTACGCGCTGACCCTTAACAAACTCGGGAAGAGAGAAGAGGCCGCAGAGCAGATGAAGCAGGCGCTCGGCAAAGATTTAGCTTTTCTTACAACAGTGACACGGGTCGAAATTGCCGAAGCCGCTAAAGAGATGAGCGTAGAAACTTAAGATCTTTTCGTTAAGTTAAAGGAGTAGTAAAAGTAAAGGCAATCCCCCCGGCAGATGAGGCAGCCGAAGGAGGATTGCCTTTATTTTTGTCACAATCATTCACCCCCAGATTGAACCGAGCCTTTAGAGAAATGACCCATTCCCATCATTTAGGGTATTATTTAAGGTATACTTAAAAAGACTGCAATTCTTTTTTCGAGGGGGTTCATAATGGGGATCCTATCCAGGTTTAGAGACATTATGGCGAGCAGGATGAATGATTTATTGGATAAGGCGAAAGATCCGGAAAAGACGATGGATGATTTCATGCGGAGCTTGAACAGTGATCTGGGAGAAGTGAGAGCGGAAACCGCGTCGGTACTGGTGGAAGAGAGAAGGGCGAGGAAAGAATGGGATGCATGCAGAGCGGAGATCGCTAAGCTGCAGCGTTACGCGGAGAAGTCCTTAGAAGCCGGAAATGAACGGGATGCGAGAAAATTTTTGGAGGCAAAGGCTCCGTTGACCGAGAAAGAGGCTCGATTGCAAGCTTCTTATGACGCGGCTTCTTCAGCTGCTGTAAAGATGAAGCAATTGCAGGATAAGCTGATGTCGGATATTGGTGAGCTGGAAGCGCCGCGTGCCGACCTGAAAGTCAGAATGGCGGCTGCCAAAGTACAACAAAGACTGAACTCGATGGACAAAGCCCATTCCTCCATGGAAGAGCAGGTGAACAGCGCTTATTATGAAGCCATGGCGTTAGCTGAGCTTAGAGCGGAAAGGAAGGACAGCTTGGATGCTCCGCAGGCTCCTAATGAGAACAGTATGAGCGCGAAGACAGAAGATGAGCCTGCGGCACGCAAGGAAACACGGGATGAGAAGGACTAGAGAGCCGCTTTGTTATGATAGTATTTGAGGTTTAGTTTGATCGCCAGACCGGTCAACTATTTCAGTCACCATCCCCGTTTTGACCGTTCGGTGGAAGGCGGCAAAGGAGGGCTGCGCTTGCGGCTGCCGCTTCACGGCAGCCTTTGGTGCGACAGGCAGGTATCCGTTTTACTGCCAATCCCGTCGGCTTCACAATTACAGGCATAAGATGAAACGAGAAAACAAGAGATAATATGACTTTATCGCGGGAGGTGGGCAGATGCCGGTTATTGAGTATAAATGTCCAAACTGCGGCAGCGGCATGGTTTTTGACAGCGAGACAGGGATGTTATCTTGTGAAAGCTGTGGAAGAAAAGACAGCATCGAGAATAATCCGGATCCTCTGACGAGGAACGTTTTCTCGGAAGATGAAGCGAACGAATATCACTGTACGAGCTGTGGAGCCGTTATTATAGCAGAGACGGTGACGACGGCAACGACATGCAGCTTTTGCGGATCGGCGGTTGTACTTGGGGATCGGCTGACGGGAAAGCTGGCTCCGGCTTGGGTTCTCCCGTTCTCGATCAGCAAGGAAGAAGCGATGCAAGCCTTCAAGAAATGGTGCGGGAACGGCCGGCTGACACCGGGCGGGTTTATGACCGCAGACCGGATTAAGGGGATCACCGGGATGTATGTGCCCTTCTGGCTGTACGACATAAATAACAATATCGAGGTTCAAGCGGCGGGGACGAGAGTCAGCACTTATATAAGAGGCGACTACCGATATACGGAAACCCAGCATTACGACGTATACCGCAAAATCCGCCTGAATTATGTGAAGGTTCCGATTGATGCCGCAGAGAAAATGAATGATGAGCTTATGGATAAGCTGGAGCCCTTTCCGTACGACCAGCTAAAGGAGTTTAAGACTCCTTATCTCGCCGGCTATATTGCGGAGAAATACAGTTATAACGAGGATGAGCTTTTCTCCCGGGCTAAACATAAAATCAGCGAATATATAGAAGCTTATATTCGTTCCTCCATGAGCTCCTATACCGCCGTGACTTATGCCAATAAACAAATCGACTCCCGAATGGCACAAGCCAACTATGTTCTGCTCCCGGTTTGGGTGGTGCATTATGACTATAATAAATTGGAGCATACCTTTGCGATGAACGGTCAAACCGGCAAGGTGGTTGGCAGGCCTCCCATCAGTAAGGGGAAAGTGACCGCGTGGTTCGCCGCTGTTTCCGGGATCTCCTTCATTTCCCTGAAGCTGATCTCGTGGATGATGGGAGGAGGATTCTGGTGAGAAGGAACCGAGGCATGTGGACGGTGTTATTCTTCTTGGCGGTTCTATGGGCCTTTCCCATCCAAGCGGCATGGGGGGAAACGGCTCCGGCGGGGCAGCAAGCCAAGCAGCTGATTTATGACGATGCGGGCCTGCTCAGTCCGGCCGAATACGATGAGTTGAACCGGATGGCTAATCAATACGGAGCCCAGAGAGAAACGGACATTATCATTGTCACTTCCAATAATACGGCAAACAAAGATGTGATGAAAATGACGGAGGATTTCTACGACGAGCATGCGCCCGGCTACGATAAGCCTCACGGCAATGCGGTAATTTTGATGGTAGACATGAAGCATAGAGAGGTTTATTTGGCAGGCTTTTATAAAGGGGAGACGTATCTGGATGACAGCCGGCTGAATAAGATACGCACCCGAATGAGTCCGAAGTTAACGAGCGGCAGCTATAAGGAGGCTTTCCAAACGTACATCCAAACCGCTTACAGGTATATGGGATTCCGCCCGGGGATAAACCCGGATAATCTATTGTTTACCACCTGGTTTCCGCTTCTCATTTCAGTTGGCATAGGGGGAATCGTTGTTGGCATGATGGCATACCGCTCCGGGGGCCGCGTAACGGTGAACAGGCAGACGTACGAGGATTCCGGCAGCTCGGAGGTTCTGGAGGCGGGCGATCGTTATCTTCATACTACGACGACTAAACAGAAGATTGAGAAAAGCAAAAGCGGCGGCTCTGGAGGCGGCGGGAGGACCGGCGGCGGACACTCGCATAGCGGCAGCAGAGGATCATTCTAATTCGGAAAGGATGAAGACGGCATGGTGTTTTTCGGAAAGCAATTTGCGAATGTAGTGGAATGGGAAGAATTTAGAGACGATATGATATTTTGGAAGTGGAGCAACCGTGAGATCAAGAAAGGCAGTAAATTAATCATTCGCCCCGGACAAGACGCGATCTTCGTGAATAACGGCAAAATCGAAGGGATTTTCGAGAATGAAGGGGAATACCGGATCGATTCCGAGATCATCCCGTTCTTGTCCACATTAAAAGGCTTTAAGTTCGGCTTTAACAGCGGGATGCGGGTGGAAGTATTATTCGTGAATACGAAGGAGTTTACGGTCAAATGGGGGACGCAGAATCCGGTGCTGATTCCGACTCCCGGTCTCCCTGGAGGCATGCCGATTCGCGCCAACGGCACCTTTAATTTTAAAGTGAACGATTACGTTACGCTCATCGATAAGATAGCCGGGATGAAGGACAGTTACCTGGTCGAGGACGTCAAAATCCGGATCACCTCCGAATTGGATCAGCTGCTTATGAAGTGGATCAGCAAAGAAGGGAAGGACATGTTTAACCTGCAGGCGAATGCCTTCGATATTGCGAGAGGGATTCAGGAAGATCTCGATATGGAAATGCTGGACAATGGCATTACGATTACAGGCTTCCATGTGATGAGCTTCAATTATCCGCAAGAAATTCAGGATATGATTACAAAGACGGCTTCCCATGGCATGATCGGCGATCTGCAAAAATATCAGCAGGTTACGATGACGGACGGCATTGCATCCGGTCGTGTTAAGGGTGGAGGCACCGCCTCGGATATGGCCGGAATGATGATGGGCATGAATATGGCGAATGAAATGATGAAGAATATGGCTCCCAAGACATCGGGTGAAAATCAGCCTGCTGCTGCTTCTACTCCTGCTCCGGCTGAGGGAGGCAAAAAGCCCAACTTCTGCCCGAACTGCGGTACAAAGACGGAGGGAGCTAACTTCTGCCCGAATTGCGGCCAAAAGCTGAACGCGTAGCCGAAGGTGCCCGATCTGCTCGGCAGGTGGAGCCCTTATAGAAAGTGGTAGAATGAATCGAACGTTACGACGGTAAAGGAGTGATCGTTCTGGATATTAAACTAGACGATTTAACGGGGCCCGAGGTGATTTCATTGATCGGGGAGCATCTCCAGGGCATGGCGCTTCATTCTCCGCCCGAAAGCATACATGCCTTAAATCTCGAGGGGTTGAAGGAACCGGAAATTACATTTTGGAGCGCATGGGAGCAAGATCAATTAGTGGGGTGCGGGGCAATTAAGGAGCTTGACCGCCAACAGGGAGAGGTGAAGTCAATGCGAACCTCTTCCTCACATCTTAGACAAGGTGTCGCGAAGAAAGTCCTCGCCCATATAATTGAGGAAGCCAAACGGCGCGGCTACCAGCGTCTAAGCTTGGAGACGGGCTCCATGGAAGCCTTTGAACCGGCAAGAAGGCTTTATGAAAGCTTCGGTTTTCAATATTGCGGGCCATTCTCAGATTACATTGAAGACCCGAATAGTGTATTTATGACACTGGAATTGTGAGCATTGCTATAAAACCGGAAGCGTGGTTAAAGTTGAGGGAAGCTATTTTTCGGCCATGTACAATGGAAGTGGATCATCCGCTGAAGATCAGGCGAAGCGGGATCGGATCTTTTCCAGCTGAAGCGCGCCGGAGTATGCAGAAAAAGCACGGGCCGTCTGGCGAGGCCGGTGCTTTTTTCATGGTAATTTCACTAAGCCTGCAGAAGACAGAATGCAGTTACTTAGCTTTACCGCCTGTAAATAACTGCTGCATGTAAGTTAGACCTTTGAACTGACCCATGGCAAGAGGGCCCAAAATTTCCGTATCGACGACAAACATTTTCTTATTCTTGACAGTGGAGAGGGAATTCCAGACCGGATTCGTTTCGAGATCCTTCAGGGTAATCTCGCTGGAGTTGGTATAGTCCTTGCCGATGAAAATGTATTCGGGATCGAGCTTGCTGATGCCCTCGATCGTAATTTCGCCTACGTTGGACATGCCTTCGAATGGACGAAATCCCAGCTTTTCATAGTAGAGAGACATCCGGGAGCCGCTCCAATAGGTAAAGGACTTTTTCCAGGGCATAAGGAACAAGGCGCTTTTGCCCTTCTCGCCGGACTGCTCGATGGCTGCGGAAGCCTCGGCCTGCTTCTTAAGGAATTGGCTGATGTATTGTTCAGCCTGCGCTTCCTCGCCGACAGCGGCAGCAACGCCGCGGATCGTCTCCTGCCAGTTGAGCGTGGCATTGACCGTGACGGTTTTGGCGATTTTGGACAGCTGATCGAGATTAGGGGCGTCCGCTTGTGAAGCTATGATCAAATCGGAATTTAATGCGACGATTTTCTCGAAATTGGCCTGATCGCCCAGATCGGCAATCCGTCCGTCTTTTAGGAAAGGATCATACACGGTGAAATCCCGCAGCGATTTCAAATTGACGACTCCTGCGACCGCATCCGCTTTGCCCAGAGCGAATAAGTGATCGGCATAAGGGAAATAGGTCACGACGATTTTAGCGGGGCCTTTGCTGGCCGCAGGTGCGGATGCCGAAGGCGAGGCGGATGAAGGGGAATTTTCCTGTTCCGTAGCGGCGGTATTGCTGCCCGGGCCGCATCCAGCCAGCATGGCAGCGAGCATCAGAATAACGCTGAACAGAGTCATCCAGCTTTTGGGTAAGGTAAGCATGGGCTTTTCTCCTCTAGAATGATTTTCAATTCCATTCGACTATATCAGAGAAGGGCCATGTCTGAAATGGACAAATCCTGAAACCGGTATGGATTATTCCCTAATTTCGCGTGGATTGGCTGGGAGCGACGCCATAAAGCTTTTTATACAGCCGGCTAAAATAAAGCGCATCCTCATAGCCGACGCTCGCGGCAACCTGCTTGATGCTGTAATGGCTCATCATGAGCAGCTCGCGCGCCCGCTTCATCCGGTGCTGGATCAAATATTCGATCGGAGACACTCCGATATATTTGTTGAACAGATAGGAGAAAGATTTGACGCTCATCCCGCAGTGCTCAGCCAGCTTGCTCAGGGTTAACGGTTCCATGTAGTGTGTATGAATGAATGCACGGGCTTGCTCGATGATCTCCCGGTTATTGCCGCTAAGCCGATTCAGGCAGGAGGTGAATGTTTCGTGCAAAACCATTTGAAACAAATAGCTTGTCCGCAGAAGCGCCAGATGGCCTGAAGTGTAAAAGGATTCGTTCAGCTGGCTTAGCAGCTCCGCGATGGCCGGGCTTGCTCCGGGAGTGAGCGCGAAATGAGTCTTCGATACCGGAGACGGAGACTGGGAGGAAGGGCTGCCCGCCGCCGTGAACGACCGTTCCGGGCTGTAACGAGTAGCCGGTATCGTTGAAGGTGAACAAGCCTCCCTCGGAGGGTAAACACAAAGCCGGGGCTGGGAGTAGGCCGGGCCTCCGTATAGGGGCGAAATATTCGGTTCATCGGGAGCACCGCGTGAAACACACCGACGACCGTCAGCTGTTGCTCCGCATATTGTCCGATGACAGCGTTCAGGTCCGGCATCTATATCACCTCAATCCCAGGTCGAGTAAATGAGAATTGTTGTCACTATGCGTTCTCATTTTACTGTAAAAAGGCGGCTGCATCAACGAAATGGCTTTTCAGGGATATCCGTACTGCGCGCTGGATGAGCGGTAGGTTGTTCATGCTATAATATACAAACACGAACATCCTTTGCAGATAAGAAGGTGCCTTTTCATGATTCCCATTCCGTTCAACTCCATCTTCGAGGCGGTCGGCGAGCTGTTCTCCGATGAAACCTCTATAGCCGTGTCGGACACGAAGGAATATATTTATTACCAGCCGAGTAAGCGGATCGATCTGAAGATTCAAGTAGGCGATCCGGTGAAGCAGGGCACGATTGCCTATAAAGCGTTGAGCGACAAACGAAAGGTCTCGGAGTTTATCGACCGGGATCTATTTGGTGTTCCCTACTACGGCGTGGCCGTACCCTTATGGCATGAAGGGGAAGTGCGGGGCTGCGTATCCGCCATCTTCCCGACGCTCGCCACGGGCAAATCGGTAGTGACGATAAAGCATCAGGACAGCTGGATCCCGGTTCCTTTTACGAAGGTGATGTATGTGGAAGCGAGTGAACGGAAAACCCATGTGGTAACCGAGAAGCTGACCGGGACGCATAAATATACGCTCAATGAGTTTGAGTTTCTTCTGCCGCGGGAGGGTTTTATCCGGTGTCACCGATCGTTCATCGTCAATGTAAACTATATTAAGGAAATTTATCCGGATACGCATTCGACGCTTGTATTGATCATGGATAATCAGAGCCGGATTTCAGTGAGCCAGTCGTATGCCAGCTACTTCCGCAAGCTGCTCGGGTTCTAAAAAATAACGCTTTCATGACGGTTTTTAGTTGGTTTATCCTGAATTTATCCCGTTTCGTCCGAAAAAACGCCCTTTCCGCAAGCCGTTTGTTAAAATAATTTCAACGATACGGAGTAGGAGGGAAGCCTGATGGAAAACGGTTACGAGAGAATTCGAAACGGCCGTCTTCAAGGGAAGGTAGTTACTGCTGCAACAGCTGCTTCCTGGATTCAGAACGGGATGACGTTGGGTTTAAGCGGCTTTACTCGTGCAGGCGATGTGAAAGCGGTTCCTATGGCTTTAGCAGAAAGAGCCAAGCATGAAAAATTGAAGGTGAACGTATATACCGGTGCTTCGCTTGGATCGGATATCGATAAATTATTTGCAGAATCGGGCCTGCTGCACAAACGCCTTCCTTTTCAGGCGGATCCCACCATGCGTAAAAAAATTAACCAAGGGGAATTGTATTTTATAGACCAGCATTTATCCAAAACGGCGGAAATGGTACGGGGCGACGTGCTTGAGCCTATTGATTTTGCCATTTTGGAAGCGATTGCGATCACCGAGGATCATCGAATTATCCCAACGACATCGGTGGGCAATTCGATGGTTTTTGCGCAGCATGCGAAGTCCATCATCGTGGAAATAAATTTGGCCCAGCCGCAGCTGCTGGAAGGTTTGCACGATTTATATGAGCCCGGCAAGCAGGGAGAGCGGTCGCCAATTCCTATAACCAAACCGGATGACCGTATCGGCATCCAGGGCATTCCGGTGGATATCGACAAAATCAAAGGGATTGTATTTACGAATCAATATGATTCTCCGTCCACCATTACAGCGCCGGATCGGGACACGGAGACGATCGCGGGGCATCTCATCGATTTTCTCCGGAGCGAGGTGAGCGCAGGCCGCTTAACGCACCGGCTGGCTCCGCTTCAATCGGGCATCGGGTCGGTCTCCAATGCCGTCTTTCATGGCCTGCTGCAGTCGGAGTTTTCCGGCTTGGAGGTATATTCGGAGGTACTGCAGGATGCGGTATTTGATCTGATGGACGCGGGTAAAGTCAGCTTTGCCTCCTGTTGCTCGATCACGCTGTCGGCGAAGAAAATGGAGCAGGTGTTTCCTCGGCTGGAGAAGTATCGGGACCGGCTGGTGCTGCGGCCGCAGGAAATTTCAAATCATCCGGAAGTGATCCGCCGGATGGGGCTAATCGCTATTAATACGGCATTGGAGTTCGATATCTACGGCAATGTCAATTCGACCCATGTGATGGGAACGCAAATGATGAACGGCATTGGCGGATCGGGCGATTTTGCGCGGAATGCGCGTCTTTCTATTTTTGTGACCAAGTCGATAGCCAAGAACGGGGATATTTCAAGCGTCGTTCCCTTCGTTTCTCATGTAGATCATACGGAGCACGATGTGGATGTGGTTGTGACGGAGCAGGGATATGCGGATTTGCGCGGACTGGCGCCAAGGGAACGCGCGGAGCTTATTATCGGACGCTGTGTTCACCCGATGTACCGCGAGAGCTTGGCTGAGTATTACCAGGAGGCTGTGACCCGCGGCGGGCAAACTCCTCATGTCCTCGAGAAGGCACTTTCGTGGCATGCACGCTACGCGGAATCGGGTACGATGCTTCAGAAGGTTCTGCAGCAGAGTTAAGCGCAAGTCGGTGCTGCATGCATCATTTCAAAATATTCAGCGGCGTTACTGTTCATCGAGTCCACTCGACTTGGAACAGTAACGCCGCTTTATTTGTATCCGTGAGAACGGTCAGACGGCTTCCTCCCTGTAACGCTAAGCCGCCGGCCGGTAAATCTTTTTATGATGAAGTCCATTGTATTAGGGTCTGTTTGCGTATCCAGGGAATCAAGCAATTTCTAAATCGATAAAAATAGGAGAAACTCGGTCTATCGGTTCACGGTTCTCGGCAGCGTCGCTGCCCAAGTTCGCCTGCTTCCACTGCTGGAAGCGCTCTGGATCAATTCCAGTCTGCGAAATGATATCCTCCAGGTTTAGCTGTTTGCCCACGATCGGAAACCTCCATTTCGTCTCTTCTTGCCTCGATTATTTTCATTCTCATTTTCATAAATAAAAGCCATCCTTCAACTGAAAGATGGCCGGGTGCACTACTAGCTCATCCTGACCCAAGTGCCCAGATACAGGTCAGGTTTCAACGCTTCCGTATTTTATTGTTATTTATCCTGCTACAAATATAGTACAACTTTTTACTTCATTACAGAAGAGCGCAAAATGCTGGAAATTGTCGAAACCGACAAACTTTCCTTTATCGCATATTTATGCGCAATCGTGCTGTACCGGATGGGGTGCTGAGAAGGTCAGAAGGCATTTGAAGAAGGCGTAGCTTGGGCGAAGGCTGGAGCTTCGTTTATAGGAAGGTGTCATCTTGTACAGGTGAAAAGTGATTCCTTTGCCAAAAAAAGATACTAATTTTAAAATGCGTTCCGAAATCACCTAAAGGATGATACCTAATAACAAGCAGCGTCCCTAGGTCGGGAGCCGCTCCCTTTAATACAATATAAATAGATATATACCATTAATGGGAGATGGCTTATGAACGATATCATGCGCTATTTGCAGCAAAAAAATGAAGAGATGCTGGCTGAGCTCAAGGCGCTGGTCGAGCAGGAATCGCCTACAAAGGATAAGGTGCTGATCGACGCGATCGCCGCATCGGTTGCAGAGCTGTTTGAGAGATTGACCGGCGGCAGAGCCGAAATCATTCCTAATGAGACCTACGGCAACCATGTCCGGGGAGAATGGGGATTCGGCGAGGAGCAGATTCTGCTGCTGGGTCATTTCGATACCGTATGGAAGCAAGGCATTTTAGAAGAGATGCCGTTCCGCGTGGAAGACGGTAAGGCCTACGGACCTGGAATTTTCGATATGAAGGGCGGGCTGGTTCAAGGCATCTATGCGCTTCACGCTCTAACTGCCATGAAGAAACCGGTTCAAAGCAGAGTCGTTTTTCTGTTCACTTCGGATGAAGAAATCGGCAGTCCGACCTCCCGCGAGTGGATTGAACGCGAAGCCGCCAGGAGCAAGTGCGTGTTTGTGCTGGAGCCGTCCGCTTCCCCGCACGGCGCTCTTAAGACCTCGCGTAAAGGGATCGGGTCCTTCCGTCTCAAAACGAAGGGAGTTCCCGTGCACGCAGGGATCGATTATGAAAGAGGCAGAAGCGCGATTGAAGAGCTGTCCCGCCAAATTATTTATCTTCACGGCTTAACGGATCTGGAAGCGGGCAGCACGGTTAATGTCGGCGTGATCAAAGGCGGAACCGCCGCCAATGTGGTGGCGGAGGAAGCGGAGGCGGAGATCGATCTGAGGATACAGAACGAGGCCGAGGCGAAGCGCATGTTCGAGCTGATGCTTGGGGCGGCTCCGCTGCAGAAGGACACCTCGGTAGAGGTGACGGGCGGTATCCGCCGTCCGCCGATGGAACTGAACCGGCCAGGTGGCGCAGCTGTTTGAAGCCGCACGCCGGATTGCCAAAGACAGTCTGCAGTTCGAGCTTGCGGAGTCAGCCACGGGCGGGGCCAGCGACGCTAACTTTACGGCTCCGATTGCGCCGACCTTGGACGGGCTGGGAGCTGTCGGGGATGGCGCTCATGCCCGGCACGAGCATGTAATCATTCATGAAATGCCTGTGAGAAGCGCGCTCGTCGCTTTGCTGATCGAACAATTCTCGGAGCCGGATGTTAAGCTGCTCCAACGGAAGGAGGAAGTCCATTGAAGTTTGAAGATTTGCAGGCACAGACAGCAGCCTGCTTGGCCGAGGTGGATACGGCCCGGCTGCTGGAGTATAACCGGGAAATTGCGAAGGAAGTCAGGCTGTCGGGCTCGCCGGAGGAACTAAGAAGTTTTACCTACGTGAAGGAGACGCTGGAACGGTTCGGTTTAGCGACGAACCTGATGTTCTGCAAGGCCTACATCAGTCTGCCGGGCGAGGCGCAGTTGCGGGTGAATGCCGAATCCTTCCGCTGTATTACTCACTCCATGGCGGCGTCGACGCCGGAAGAGGGCATTTCCGCCGAGCTGGTCTACGTACATAAAGGAATCGGCGAAGATTACCTTCATAAGGATGTGAAAGGGAAAGTGGCGCTGATCGACGGCCTCGCTGTTCCTGGAGCCGTGCGGCTTGCGCAGCAGCAGGGGGCCGCAGGCGCCGTATTTATCAACGCGGGAGACTATACTCATGAAATGATCGTCTCTCCGGTCTGGGGAAACCCGACACCGGAAACCGTGAACCGGCTGCCTCAAATCCCCGTTGTCTCGGTCAATGCCGCCGATGGACGGTCCATTAAGCTTGCGCTGAGCGAGAGCACAGACCGGGCCGCCGAAGTGTGGATGAAGACCGCGACGGATACGGGATGGCGGGATATCCCTGTGCTGACGGCAGATATTCCGGGGACGCTAGAGCCTGATAGGTTCGTGCTGTTCAGCGGCCATATCGACTCCTGGCATTACGGAGCGATGGATAACGGCTCGGCGAATGCCGTGATGGTGGAGGTGGCGCGGATTTTGTCCGCCCATCGGAATCAGCTTAGAAGATCGCTTCGGCTGGCCTTTTGGTCGGGGCACTCCCATGGGCGCTACGCCGGATCGGCCTGGTACTGCGACCGGCATTGGGAAGAGCTTCACGAGCGGTGTGTGCTGCATGTCAATATTGATTCGGTTGGCGGTCAAGGCGCAACGGTGTTGAGCCAATCGAATTGTATGGCGGAAACCAAGGTTTTAGCGACTAACGCCGTTGGCCCCTACAGTGAGGAGCCGTATGAAGGTGCGCGTTACGCCCGTGCGGGGGACCAATCGTTCTGGGGAACCGGCATTCCATCGCTATTTATGGGATTGTCCGAACAGCCGGGCCTGCCGGATGCTTCCGCGTCATCGTTCGGGGGGGCGAAGGCAAGCGGCTTCGGCTGGTGGTGGCATACGACGGAAGATACGCTGGACAAGATCGACCCGGACCTGCTAACCCGCGATTGCCGAATTTATTTGACTACGGTTCTGAGAGCGTGCGCAGCGGCGATTATTCCCGTGGACCAGACGGCTGCCGTTCAGGAGCTGGCAGGCTTTATTCGGAGCTATCAAGCCAAAGCGGCGGATAAGCTGGATTGGGAACGCACGCTTACAAGGCTTGCCACCCTGGAAGAGCGAGTCGGCGAGGCTGCCCGTATAGCAGAGAGTAAAGAACTGCACCCCGGTCAGATTCAGCTGATGAATCAATGGAGCCAGGACATGTCCCGTCTGTTGATCCCCGTAAATTATGTGAGAGGCGATATTTTCGATCATGATGCGGCTCTAAGGCAGGACGCGATCCCTTCGCTGGCCGAAGTCAGCCTTCTGAGCGAAACCGAGGCCGGTTCGGATGAATACTACATGCTGCTTACCCTGCTTACGAGAAGACTGAACCGAATGAATATGCATTTGAAGAAGGCGAATCAGCTGACAGAAGCACTGCTTCACAGCTTACGGACGCATACAAGGGGGGAATTACGGTGAAAATTGCAGTTGTAGGCGCAGGCGCGATTGGCGGCGTCGTAGGGGGATATTTGACGCAGGCCGGTAATGACGTCACGTTAGTCGATATTGCGAAGGACGATGTCGAAGCGATGCAGCAGGCGGGGCTGACGCTTGAGATCGGCAGCCAGATTCTGACCATCCCGGTGAAAGCCATCGAGATGGAGCAGTTTGCCGCATTGGAAAGTGAGATAGATCTCATTATCCTTGCAGTGAAAGGACAGCATACGGAGGACGCCCTGCGCCCTATTCTTCATCGCCTGCATCCCGGCTCTGCCGTCCTTTCCATGCAGAACGGATTATGTGAACGGGTCATCGCTTCCATGGTTGGAGAGGAAAGAACGATCGGCTGCTTCGTAAATCTGTTCGCCGACTATTTGGAGCCGGGCCGGATCCAATATGGAGGCCAAGGCAGCCTATATATCGGCGAGCTGAACGGCGAAATCTCGCCCCGATTGGAACAAGTCCACCGGCTTTTGCAAGCATGGGGCCCCGCTCAAATGACAGATAACATCTGGGGTTACTTATGGAGCAAGCTTGCTTACGGCGCGGTACTGACGGCGACCGCTCTGGTCGATGAGACGATGGCGAACGTCATGGAGCCTATGGAGAACCGGGAGCTGATGTTTGCCGTTGCAAGCGAAACGCTGGCGGTCGCACACCGGCTGCGGATCACCCCCGAAGCCTTCGACGATTGGGAGCCTGCCTCGATTTATCCGCCCGGGAATAGGGAATGACCGCAAGCTTCATGAGCAGTGGAACATTCACATCGAGCGACTCCGCTCCTACAAAAAGGTCAAGAGCGGGATTTGGCGCGACCTGGCTGTCCGCAAGCGGAAGACGGAGATCGGGCACCAGCTGAGTCCGGTATTGGAGCAGGCGGAGCAGTTCGGCGTGGAGATGCCGCTGACGAGAACGATCCTGTCGATGATCAAGGACATTGAGGAAGGAACGCGGCAGATGTCCTGGGATAATATTCAGCAATTGAAGCA
This sequence comes from Paenibacillus sp. TAB_01, assembly GCF_043945595.1. Classification (NCBI taxonomy): domain Bacteria; kingdom Bacillati; phylum Bacillota; class Bacilli; order Caryophanales; family Paenibacillaceae; genus Paenibacillus; species Paenibacillus sp. TAB_01. Next base: position 381,943 of record NZ_JBIFNP010000002.1, on the reverse strand, counting down.
GCTGCATGAAAGCGGAAAGAAGGCTAGCCATGAACAACCCCTTTAACGGTAAAAAGGTGATTATTACCGGGGCCGCCGGACTGATCGGCTCATGGATCGCCAAAGCGTTTGCCGGGCAAGGCGCAGCGCTGTGGCTTGTCGACATCAACCCGGAGGCGCTGGACCGCCTCGTCTCGGATCCGGTCTTCGTTCAAGCTGCGGATATCAAGCGGCAGCCGTTGGATTTGCGCGACAGCCAAGCGATCGCTGCATTTGCACAAGAGGTGGGGCAGGCATGGGGAGCGCCGGATATTCTGATTAACAACGCCGGCGTGTATCCGAGCCAAATGCTCGTTGATATGTCCATTGAGCAGTGGAATCATGTGATCGGGCTGAACTTGACCGCGCCGTTCGAGTTGACAAGAGCTATGGGACAAATGATGATCCGCCATCAGGTGCAGGGATCGATCGTAAATCTGATTTCCAAGTCGGCCTTCGTTCCCCGGGTCGGTGCCGGGCATTATGCGGTCTCCAAAGCGGGCCTGGAAATGCTGACGCGTGCTTTTGCTCTGGAGCTGGCGCCCTATCATATTCGTGTTAACGCGGTCAGTCCGGGGTTTACTCCCGGCAGCACCTTCAATGTATTGGATGACAACTATGTTCAAGCGGTCATTAAGACCATTCCGTTAGGGCGGCCGGCGGAATCCGGGGATGCTTCGCAGACCATCCTATTTCTGTGCTCGCCGGCAGCCTCCTATATTACGGGAACTACAATCACGGTAGACGGAGGGAACTCGGCGGGAAACTTCAGCCTGCCGCCAAGCAGGGAGCAGTAAAGAGAAAAGAGGTAGCCTTCTCTCTGGCGAAGATCCCGAACGCCGGAGAGACTGCCTCTCGGCAGGCTGCTTTTAATGGATGGGAATGGAGATATGGACAGCCGTGCCCCAGCCGAATTTGCTTCGCACAACGACGCCGTATTGTTCGCCGTACGTAAGCTTTAGCCGTTTATGCGTGTTATAAAGGCCGATATGCTTCGATTTCTCGTAGTTTTTATCCAGGTTGGCTCTGAGCTCGCTTAATTTCTCCGGCTTCATACCCAGACCGTTGTCGATGATGGAGAGGGTCAGATGGGATTGGATGATTCGGATTTTGATTTTGATCAGTCCCGGGGTTCCTTTCTCTCTAATCCCGTGGTACAAGCTGTTCTCAATCAGCGGCTGCAGAATGAGCTTCATCACATGGTATTTATGGACCTCTTCATTATATTCCCAGATAAGCTGGAACTGGTCGGCATACCGGACCTTTTGAATATCGATATAGCTCTTCGTATATTTAATTTCCATTTGCAGGATGACCATGCGGTGGTGCCCGTCCAACGAATATTTTAAAATATCCGCCAAATTTTCCACCATAGTGTTCAGCACGCTGGGCTTGTGAGTAATACTGATCGCTTTCCAATTGATCGTCTCAAGAGTATTGAACAGGAAATGCGGGTTCAGCTGGGACTGCAGAGCCGTAAACTCCATGGCTTGAGCCTTGAACTTTCGCTCTGACATTTGAATCTTCAGGTAGTTTTGCTCGATAAAATTTTTCAGGATACGGTTGACGATATGGCTGTATACATCCGTGACCTTGGAGGGAAGCGGGGGCAAGGAGCGCCCGTGCTCCGCATGCTCCAATATTTTGATGATGGTTTGAATATCCCTCAAGTTTTTCCTGGTAAAGTGATAGGCCAGAATCATCCCGCCGAGAAACGATAAGATCAACAGGAAGATCGTTACGTTCCGCAGCCGGTTCGGTACTTGATAGAGCGATGAGTTCGGCACGATGGAAACGAAATGACCAGCCGTATTTCTCCGACTTTAATTTGGTTACGACGTAAGAATCATGATTCAGCTCCGTTGAGAACAGGGAGTTGGGATTTGAAATGATGCCGGCAATATCGAGATGCTGCAAATACTGCGGCGACTTGTTCTTAAAAAGCACCTCATTATTCTTATCAATAACGAGCAGGCTTTGATTTTCCAGCGTAGTCAGCTGGGCAAGGCGCTTCTCGATATAAGAGGGATCGACGTTCAAGGCAATGACGCCATCCCGTTCCGCCGAGACGGAAAGAGTCCGGTACATGGAGATGACATCGATCGGCTGCTTGTCACCGGAGCCTGTTTTGGGAACGGTCCTTTTCTCCGACCAGATGTCCTCCTGGCTGGAATGCTTGCGAAAGCTGTCATACCAGGAAGTATCGGGATAATCGTCAAGACTGACGAGGCCGCCCGTGGAGGAGGTAATAAACCTTTCTCTGTCGTTATCGATGTAAATATAAATCGAATTGATATAGGGCCTCGCTATCGCCGGAGAATCGATAAAGTTTTTGAGTGTAGCCAATTCCACGAAATCATTGACATCCGGCAAAGGCTTTTGAAGCATGTTCTTTAAGTGAACGAACTGGATGGCACTGGCTACGATCTGCAAATGCAGAGAGTCCAGCTCGGTAAAAATCAGCTCTACATTATCCTTGGTTTGCTTGAGAAAGTTGAGGTTGTTTTGATTAATCTGCTCTTTGACGTTCTGTTGAATCAAAAGAGATGAAAGCGTACCCAAGATTAGCAGCGGCACAAGCATGGGAATTAGAAAGGTCATCAGGTTTTTTAAGAAAAATATATGATATATCTTTTTCATCGGTCATCCTTTATCGTCTCAAAATTTCTGAATTCCCTCGGACTTTTTCCGTAATATTTGCGGAAGGTGCGAGTAAAGTTCTTGGTGTTGCTGTATCCGACAATTTCGCTGATCTCATAGGTCCGGTAGTTGATGTCGAGCAGCAGCTCCGCAGCCTTGTTCATTTTGACGCGTAAAATATATTCCGAGAAATTTTCGCCGGTCTTTTGTTTGAAATATTTGCTTAAATAATAAGGATTCATATGTACAAGCTCGGATAAGCTCTGCAGGGTAGCCGTTTGAAAGTTCGCTTCCACATGCTCTTTAATGCGTTTAATGATTTTGTCGGAAAAGGAAGCGTCCTCGCAGGCTTCGCATTCTTCGTCCAAGCCGGGCAATGCTTGAAGCGGATCGGCATTTCTTTGGTAATCCAGACGTTCCTTGATTTCGCTGAACACCTGGAATAGCTCCGAGTACTTGGTCGGTTTGACGATGTAGTTTTTAACGCCGTAAATCAAAGCTTGCTGGGCATATTCGAATTCTTTGTAGCCGCTCAGAAAAATAATGATAATGGATGATTTTTGCTTAAAAAGCGTTTGAGCCACTTCAATTCCGGACATCATCGGCATTTTAATGTCGCATAATATTACATCTACGTGACACTCCGCGATGCATTGAAGTACCTCAAGCCCGTTTTGAGCTTGTCCCACTACTTCAAAACCAATTTCAGACCAAGGAAAGTAGCTGCTTAGGCCGTTTCTAATCTCGGATTCATCATCAGCAATCAGAAGCTTATACATGGTGTCCTCCTTATGTCTATGTGAAAAAAGCTTTCATTCCATCATACCATAATCACATTATGGGACATAACGGTACAAATTGACACCACATCGCTAAAAATGATTCCTTTCCCTAAAAAAAGACACCATTTTCAGAAGCCGCCTTTACATCCGCTAAACGATGATACCAAATAGCCAAGCGGTATCCCTAGGTTCATCTATAAAATAATTGTTATATTAATGTTAGAAACTTTCACAAGGGAGAAGTGAACGATGATCAAGCATGAGGAACGTATCTCCGATATTATCGAGCAAAAGCGGGAGCTGTTTATTCAGGTAAGCGATAAAATTTGGGAATACGCCGAAACCCGGTTTGAAGAATTCCAGTCGGCCGAGCTGCTGTGCAGCACGCTGGAGGCGGAGGACTTTGATGTAGCGCGCGGCGTAGGCGGAATCCCGACGGCTTTTATCGGCAGCTATGGCAGCGGACATCCCGTTATCGCTATCTTGGGCGAGTATGATGCTTTGTCGGGGTTGAGCCAAAAGAGAGGAACGCCGAAGGAGGATCCGGTCGTTCCGGGCGGCAACGGGCACGGCTGCGGGCATAACCTGCTGGGCTCGGGAGTTCTGGCTGCGGCTGTCGCCTTGCGTTACTACATGGAAGAGCACAACCTGCCGGGCACGATCCGGTATTACGGCTGTCCGGGAGAAGAGGGCGGCTCCGGCAAAGCGTTCATGGCAAGAGAAGGCTTGTTTGACGACATCGACGCCGCTTTATGCTGGCATCCGGGACATATCAACCGGGTGACGTTCTCCTCTTCTCTGGCGAATTACCAAATTTACTATAAATTTAAAGGCAAAAGCTCGCATGCATCGGCAAGCCCGCACCTGGGACGCAGCGCGCTGGATGCCGTGGAATTAATGAACGTCGGCGTTAACTATTTAAGGGAGCATATCATCCCTGAGGCCAGAGTGCATTATGCGGTAACGAACACCGGCGGGTTCTCGCCGAATGTGGTCCAGGCCGAAGCCGATGTGCTCTACCTGATCCGGGCGCCTAGAATCGACCAGGTCAAAGAGCTGTATGAACGAGTATGCTCTGTAGCCAAAGGCGCCGCGATGATGACGGGAACCGAAGTCGAGTTCATCTTCGATAAAGCCTGCTCAAATGTGATTCCTAACTCGGTCCTGGGCGAGGCCATGTACAAAAATTTTACCGCCTTGGGTGTGCCGGTTCACGATGAGTCGGAGAAGCGGCTGGCTCAGGAGGTAAGAACCACGCTGACGGAGGGGGAAAAGAACAGCACCCTAAACGACCCTCGGGAAATACGGGACAAAGAGATGTCGGATATGTTGAATCCGTATCTTGAAACCAAGCAGCTTGCGGGTTCCACAGATGTAGGGGACGTCAGCTGGATCGCGCCTACCGTTCAATGCTATACGGCCTGTTTTGCGGTCGGCACGCAGCCTCATTCCTGGCAGTGGGTGACGATGGGAGGCAGCTCCGTCGGCCATAAAGGCATGCTGCATGCAGGCAAAGTGATGGCGGCTACCGCAGTCGACCTGCTGACCAACCCGGAGATCATCCGGAAAGCGAAAGAAGAGCTCAAGGCGCGTTTAGGCAATGAAGCTTATGTATGCCCGATTCCGAAAGATGTGAAGCCGTCGGCGAGAAAGTAAAGAACCTTAACTGCGAGGTGAAGACATGAAACCGTTACTGGAGGTTCAAAATTTACAAACTGTTTTCCGGACGGGGCACGGGGAGATCACTTCCGTGGATCACATCAGTTTTCAATTGAAGCCGGGGGAAACGATCGGCATTGTAGGGGAATCGGGCTGCGGCAAAAGCGTGACGTCCCTGTCGATCATGGGCCTTCTCGGGAGCAGCGGAAGCGTAAGAAACGGGGAAATCCGATTCAACGGGGATAACCTTGTCGTACTGTCCGAGGAGAGGAAAAGAGAAATCCGCGGGAACGAGATTTCGATGATTTTTCAGGAGCCGATGACCTCGCTCAATCCTGTCTTTACGATCGGCAACCAAATGGCGGAGGGCATTATGCTTCATCTGAAGATGAAGAAGAAGGAAGCCCGCCATTATGCGATCGGGATGCTGAAGAAGGTAGGCATCCCGCGGGCCGAGGCGATTATGGACGAATACCCGAACGCTTTATCCGGAGGGATGCGGCAGAGGGTGATGATCGCGATGGCGCTTGCCTGCAAGCCGAAGCTGCTGATTGCGGACGAGCCGACCACCGCGCTGGACGTGACCATTCAAGCGCAGATCCTTGAGCTGATGAAGAAGATGCGCAAGGAATCTCAGACAGCCATTATGCTGATTACGCATGATCTCGGCGTGGTCGCGGAAATGGCGGATAAGGTGGTGGTCATGTACGCGGGACAAGTCGTTGAAGAAGCGGACGTATTCACCTTGTTCGACGATCCCAAGCACCCCTACACACAGGGGCTGATGGCTTCGATTCCTCATCTCGAATTCGAAGCCGGCCAGCGCCTCGCATCCATTCCGGGCACCGTGCCCTCGCTGCATCATATGCCGAAAGGATGCCGCTTTCATGCCCGGTGCGCCTACGCAACAGACCGCTGTGTTGAAGAACAGCCGCCTCTCTTTATAGCCGGCAGGGATCACCGGTCGAGATGCTGGCTAGTGGAGCCGGACCCGCAGGGGAACCCATCGAGTACAGGAGGCCGTTATGAATGAAATAGCGAATGCCCAGCTCTCTCCGCTCCTTAGCGTCGAGCATCTGAGAACGTATTACCCGATTCGTAGAGGCATCTTCTCGCAAACGGTCGGCTATGTCAAAGCGGTGGACGGCATCAGCTTCGACATTTATCCAGGGGAAACGCTTGGGCTGGTAGGGGAATCGGGCTGCGGCAAATCAACGATCGGCAAAACGCTGATCCGGCTGGAGGCTTCGACGGAAGGTCATGCTTTTTTCGAGGATAAAGACATTCTAAGCTCGTCCAACCGGGAGTTTAAACAAATTCGTTCCAATCTGCAGATGATTTTTCAAGACCCTTTCTCTTCCTTAAATCCGAGAAAGCGGATTAAGGATATATTGGCGGAGCCGCTCAAGGTTCACCGAATCGTGGAGCCCGGGCACGTGTCCAGGCGCGTCGATGAGCTGATGGAGCTTGTCGGTCTGCCGAGCCATTACAAGAACCGCTATCCTCATGAGTTCTCCGGAGGGCAGCGTCAGCGGATCGGCATTGCGCGCGCCTTGTCGATGAATCCCAAGCTGGTCATTTGCGACGAGCCGGTTTCGGCGTTGGACGTATCGATTCAGGCGCAGATCCTCAATCTGCTGAAGGACTTGCAAAAGGAGCTGCAGCTCACTTACTTATTTATTGCTCACGGACTCGGGGCTGTTAAATATATCAGTGATCGAATAGCCGTGATGTATCTTGGCAAAATCGTCGAAATAGCCGAGACGGCGGAGATTTTCGCGAATCCGCGGCATCCCTATACCCAAGCGCTCTTAAGCGCTTATCCCGTACCCAACCCGCATTTGCGCGCACAGGAGCGGATTGTTATTCAGGGAGACGTTCCGAGCCCGGCGAATCCCCCGAGCGGCTGCCGTTTTCATACCCGGTGCCCGCTCGCCAAAGCCATCTGCCGCGAACAAGAGCCTGTTTTAATGGGTGAAGAGCATAAGGTAGCCTGTTTTGCAGTCTAGCACCTCATATAAATAAGGGGGATAGTTATGTTATCCTACATCATCAAGCGATTTCTTGTTGCGATTCCGGTTCTGTTTGGAGTAACGGTCTTCAATTTCCTCATTATTAATCTGGCTCCGGGCAATCCGGTCGAGCTGTTCGTCGATCCGACGATGTCCCAGGAAATGATTGAAGCGCGTAAGGCACAGCTGGGGCTGAACGATCCGTTGTGGATGCAGTACGTAAGCTGGCTGAATCATTTGCTTCACGGCGATTTGGGATTTTCTTTAAGCAATTTCACTCCGGTTCAGCATCTGATAAGCGAGCGGCTCGGACCTACCTTTCTGCTGATGGGCGTCTCGCTTCTGGTCGGTTTGCTCATTGCCATTCCTCTAGGAATTCTCAGCGCGACGAAGCAGTATGGCAAGCTGGATTATCTCACAACGGGAGCTTCCTTTCTGGGAATATCCATCCCGCACTTTTTTCTGGGCTTGGGATTGATCTATATCTTCGCTTTGGAGCTGAGGCTGCTGCCTACGGGCGGAATGACCACGCTGGGCGGAGACGGCGGCTTGTGGGATAAGGTCAAGCATCTGATATTACCTGTGCTTGTATTGAGCACCGGCATCGCAGGCAAGAAGGTCCGCTATGTCCGGGCGAGTATGCTGGAAATTATGGGCCAGGATTTCTTGCGCACGGCAAGAGCGAAGGGATTGCCGGAGTTCGTGGTCACCAATAAGCATGCGCTGCGCAATGCGCTCATTCCGATTGTGACCGTTGTGGGATTGGAAATACCAATGCTGCTGGGCGGAGCGGTCATTACCGAGCAGATTTTTCAGTGGCCGGGCATGGGGATGTTAACCATACAATCGATTATGTCGCGGGACTACCCTACTTTAATGGCGCTGAATCTGGTTGCGGCTCTAATGGTGCTGGCAGGAAATTTGTTTACGGATATCGTTTACTCCGTTGCGGATCCTCGGATCAAATATGATTAGACGGGAAAGGAGGAATGAGTCATGGCCGAATTGAATCTTTCCCCAGGGGCTTCGCCAAAGGGAACATTGTTCCGTGAAACCGTTCAAGAATTGGGCAAAGAAGAAAGCTATGTCCAGATGATTGCCAAGCGGTTCATGAAACACCGGATTGCCGCAGCAGGACTTGTGATCATGTTCCTGATCGTACTGATGGCTGTGTTTGCCCCCTTGCTCGCTCCGGATGATCCTTACCATGTATCCAACACGTTCAGCGGAGCTCCTTCGTCCGAGCATTGGCTGGGTACCGATCAGGTCGGAAGAGACGTGCTGAGCCGTCTGATCTACGCTTCCCGCGTATCGATAATCGTAGGTATCGGGGCGGTTGCGATCTATGTGACGATAGGAACGCTGCTTGGAGCGGTCTCGGCTTATTTTGGCGGATGGATAGATATGCTCATTATGCGCATCACCGATATATTTATGTCTTTTCCATATTTAATGGTCATTTTGGTTATTGTCAGCATCTTATCCCCGAGCTTGGCTAATGTGACTATGGTTATCGGAGTACTCGGATGGCCGAGTGTGGCGAGGCTGGTACGGGGCAGCGTGCTGTCGCTCAAGCAGATGGATTTTGTAAAGGCGAGTATATCGCTGGGGCTAAGTGCCCCGCGTATCCTGTTTCTACATATTATGCCCAATGCGATCGCACCCTTGCTCGTTCACGCGACCTTCGGAATGGCGCAGGCCATCACGGTGGAAGCCTCGCTCAGCTATCTGGGTATGGGCGTACAGCCGCCTACCGCAAGCTGGGGGAATATGCTAACCGAAGCGCAGTCTTTGACCGTGTTAACTTCGCAGCCATGGCTTTGGGTACCGGCCGGAAGCATGATCGTTCTGACGGTATTGTCTATTAACTTTATTGGCGACGGGCTTCGCGATGCTGTCGACCCGAAAAGCATTAAATAAAAACATGCAGGAGGAATTCACGTGAATAAAAAATGGAGCAAATTAATGGCGGTCAGCAGTATTATGTCGCTGCTGCTCGTGTCGGCCTGCGGTCCGGCCGCAAAGGAAGCGGCGCCTGCATCGGCCGGCGGAACGGAGCCGGCGAAACAAGCGGCTGGGAACAAATCCATGTACATCGGAATTTCCAGCGCGCCGGGGTCAATGAATCCTGTGAACTTAACGGATAACAGCGCCATCTACATTGACAATATTATTTTTATGCCGCTGATGGAGCCGGATGAGTCGTTTCAATTTCAGCCGAGATTAGCCGACAGCATCGAAACGAAGGATAATCAGACCTACACCGTTAAACTCAATCCGAAAGTGAAATGGACGGACGGGCAGCCTGTTACGGCGGAGGATGTCATTTTTACGATTTCCATTATGGGCAATTCCAAAACCATTACAGGAAACACGACCTTCCTGTCCATTTTGGACGGCTTTAACAATGCGGGGAAATATGAGGACGGAAAGACCGAGGTTCCGGGCGTTAAAAAAATAGACGATCATACCTTGGAGTTCCATACGAAGCAGCCGACCGATCCGACTTTTTTTAAAGAGCAGGTAGCCAAGAATGTCAGGACGCTTCCTCAGCATGTATTAAAGGATGTGAGCCCGGCGGCGTTCCATCAAGCTGAGTTTGCCCAGAAGCTGAACGTTTCCGACGGAGCCTTTAAATTTGTAAACTATGCCAAAGACCAATATGTAGAGCTGGAAGCCAATAAAGATTATTTCCTTGGTGCGCCAAAGCTGGATAAGCTCTATTTCAAAATTATGCCGGCCTCCAACCTCGTAGCGCAGCTGCAAACCGGGGAGATTCAAATGAATGTGACGGGGATTGGAAATATTGCGGTAGAAGACTTCGAAAGAGTCAAAAATATGTCCAATGTGACCACCAAAATGGAAAAACCGTTTAACTCCCAGTTTATGGTGTATAACGTGAAGACGATTGCCAATCCGAAGGTACGCCAGGCCATCCTGTATGCGATCAACCGGAAGCTGATGGTCGACAACTTGCTGAAGGGCGAAGGCGAAATTACAGATGTGCCGTATACGTCCGTTCACCCTTACTATAACAAAGATCTTCAAGTGTACCCGTACGATCCTGAGAAGGCGAAGCAGCTGTTAAAAGAAGCGGGCTGGGACAGCAGCACGACATTGCGTTTCGCCGTACCGACAGGCAACAAGGTGCGCGAGCAGTCGGCCGACATTATTGCAGAAAACTTGAGGGCGGTCGGCATCAAGGCCCAAATTCAGAAATATGACTTCCCGACACTGCTGCAAAAAGGCAGAAGCCATGACTTCGATTTACTTTTGTCGGGTATGGTGTTTAATCTGGATCCGGATGTCAGTCCGTTCTTCCAGACGAATGGCCCGAACAACAGCTCCGGCTACAGCAGTCCGGAAATGGATCAATTGCTGCAGCAGGGTAAAAATGAGGCCGACCCGGCTAAACGCAAAGTGATTTATGATCAGATTCAGCAGCTGATCGTAAAGGATCTGCCACAGGTGACATTGTATGCCGACTCCCGGCTTAAGGCGATATCGAAGAAGGTTAAAGTAGGAGAGCCGAGGGTGCTGGGTATGTTTATTAATGTGCATGAGTGGGATCTTGAATAGAGTACACGGAAGTCAGACATCACGACAGATGACCTGCGGGAACCTCGCTTGCTAGAAGCGAGGCTCCTGCAGGTCATTATTTGTTGGGGAGGGAGCCGGATATACTCGACATGCGACTTTGAAACTATTGACAATAAGTAGGATAATGATTATCATTTTCACCTAGATAATGATAATCATTATCAGTAATTTTGTGCTCATCGCACATCATTTACTTTTATACAAATCAGGGGGAGTCACTTTATGAAGTCAATAAGCAAGCCGCTTATCCTTATTTTGTCTATGATGCTTTTGGTGCTGACAGCTGCCTGCGGAGCCAAAACGGATTCCGCCAAGGAGCCTTCGTCCCCGGCGGCCGGCCAGGAGGCCCAAGCGGGCAGCAGGACGATTCAGCATGCGCTGGGAACCGCTGAAATCAAAGGTACGGCGAAGCGCGTTATTGCGCTGGACTGGTCGTTCGTCGAGCATTTGCTGGCTGTGGGCGTGCAGCCTGTCGGTATAGCCGATATCAAGGGCTACAAAACGTGGGTTAATATTCCGCCGCAGCTCGACGCCAGCGTGGTTGATGTCGGCATGCGTACCGAGCCGAGTCTGGAGGCTATTGCTGCATTGAAGCCGGATTTGATTGTGGCACCCGATTTCCGGATCAAATCGAGCTATGAGGCGTTAAGCAAAATTGCGCCGACCGTTGCGTTTAATCCGTACCCTGCGGAAGGGGCGGGCAATCAATATGAAGAGATGGAAAAGACGTTCAAAACCGTAGCCGACCTGGTCGGTAAAAAGGCAGAGGCGGATCAAGTGCTGAGCGATGTGCAGAAGTCGTTCGACGATGCTAAGGCCAAGCTGAAAGCGAAAGGGAAGGAAGGCGCGGCCATTGCGGTAACCCAGGCGTATTCCCAGCAAAACGCCGCTGTGCTGCGCATGTTTACCGACAATTCGATGCTGATTCAAATTATGCAGCGGATCGGGCTGAAAAACGCGTTTGTTGCCTCCAAGTTTGAACCGAACGGTTTTGCTACGACGAGCGTCGAGGCGCTCCCGGCGGTTCAAAACGCCAGCTTCATCTATATCGTGCAGGATAACGATAACATCTTTGACAAGCAGCTGAAGGACAACGCGGTATGGAACGGATTGACGTTCGTAAAGGAGAAGCGTACCTACAAGCTGCCGGGCAATACATGGACCTTCGGCGGACCGCTGTCAGCCAAGTCTATCGCAGACCTGGTGACGAACGCGCTTACCCAATGATGAACACGCGAATGAAAGCTGCGGCCATGCATCCGGCCCGGTCCGATCGGATGGATGACAATTTTTATATTCGGAGGCGGCCTGGCTTTGCTGGCCGTCTTGCTCTTTGTCAGCTTGATGTACGGCGAAGCGGAGATCACGTTCCGGCAGGTCATGGAAGCGATCGGCAGCCCTCAGGATCAGCCGGCCCATCACATGATTCGGGGAGTTCGTCTTCCGAGAGCGGTGATGGGGCTGCTAGCCGGCATGGCGCTGGCCGTCTGCGGAGCGCTGCTCCAGACGATCACGCGCAATCCGCTGGCATCGGCGTCTACATTCGGCCTGAATGCCGGTGCCTACTTTGTGATTATGGCGGCGGCTGTCTTTTTCCCGGGCCTTAAGGCCAATGCGCCATTATTGCTCGGGCTCGCGGGCGCGCTGGGGGCGGCAGCCATGACGTACGGGATAGCCGGCGGCAGGAGAAGCACATCCGTGCGCATGGCCGTGGCCGGAATGATCGTCGGCCTTGTGCTGTCCGCTTTCACCAGCGCGCTGCAGCTGCTGTTCGAGACCCAGGCGTCGCAGCTGCTTGCCTGGGGAGCCGGCTCCCTCGTCCAGAACGACTGGAGCGGCGTCCAGTATGCCTGGCCGTGGATCGCGGCGGGCGTTGGCCTTGTGCTGGTCTATGCCCGCTCGTTCGACCTGCTGGAGCTTGGGGATGAAGCGGCCCGTTCCCTCGGACAGCGGCTGGAAGCCGCGCGCTTCCTGGGACTGGCCGCCGCCGTGCTGCTGGCTGGCGTGACGGTCAGCGTCGTCGGCCCGATCGGCTTTGTCGGCCTGATCGCCCCGCATCTGATGCGGCTGCTGGGACTGCGCCGGCACCGTCTGCTGCTGCCGGCGAGCGCCCTATGGGGCGCGATTATTCTCGTCGGCGCGGATACGATCGCGCGAATGTTTCACAGCTCGCTCGGAGAGCTGCCTGCAGGCGCTGTCACGGCGGTGATCGGCGCTCCTTGGCTGATTTGGCTTGCGGTCCGCGCAACCAAAGGAAGCGGGTCGCAGGAAAGCAGCGCATCTATGAGCATAGGCGCCATCCGCAGGGTGGTGCCTTACCCGCTGCTTGTGACCGGGCTGCTCGGCCTATTGATCGTATTGATGGCCTTTAGCCTGATGGCCGGTACGCTGCATTTGTCCGCGAGCGAGGTAGGAGCCGTCCTGCTCGGCCGGGGAGAAGCGTTCGCACGCGGCATCCTGCTGGACTTGCGCCTTCCCCGCATGCTGGTTGCGGCCTTCGCCGGCGCAGCCTTGGCCATGGCCGGCTCCATGATGCAGGGGGCCGTCCGCAACCCGCTGGCCGACCCCTCCATCGTCGGGGTCACCTCCGGCGCTGGTGTGGGCGCCCTGGCGGTGATCGTGCTGTGGCCGCAGGCCCCGGCCTTCATGCTCCCTCTGGGAGCTTTGATCGGCGCTGTCGCAGCGGCTGGATGCGTATATGCATTCTCGTGGCGGAAGGGGCTCAACCCTACAGCATTAATTCTTGTCGGCATCGGCGTTTCCGCGGTGGGAACGGCGGGCATTCAATTTCTTGTGATCCAATCCGGTATCGCCGCAGCCCCGGCTTTGGCTTGGCTGGCTGGCAGCACTTACGCGCGCGGGTATGCCGAATGGCTCCGGCTTGCGGCCGTCACGGGGGTGCTTGGACCGATAGCTTGGTGGCTGGGCCGGAGGATCGAGCTGCTGACGTTCGGGGATCAGGTGTCCATCGGACTCGGACTGAATCTGCAGCGTTCGCGGCTGATGGCTGCAGGGATCAGTGTTGCGCTGGGAGCGGCGGCGGCATCCTCGGTCGGCTCCATCGGCTTTATCGGCCTTCTGGCCCCCCATGCGGTCCGCCTCATGGCAGGACACGAGCACCGCAAGTCGCTTGTGCTCTCTGCGCTGCTGGGCGCCGTGCTTCTCGTCGCCGCTGATCTGATCGGCAAAACCGTTCTTGCACCGAAGGAAATCCCGGCCGGCATTGTCGTGGCGCTGCTGGGGACCCCGTATTTACTTCTGCTTATGTACCGCAGCGCGCTGCGGAAATAAACCTTATTATACGGACTATTAAGACTAACGCCGGCTTCGGAGGAGGCCACTGAAAACTTGTGGAGAGTACGGAATCGTTCTGTAGAAGCGATCGGAGGAAAGATCCGTACTCACAGCGATGACCTTTTCAGTGACTATGCTCCTAGACCGGTGTTTTTTTTGTATTCCGCCCCTGAACTGGAAGATACTTCAATTTTAATAATGACCTTATTCTTGATATAATGACAGCAGACAAAACATGACATTCATGAGATAAATTAAGGAAAAAAGTGGGGAAACATGGAGCTATTCGATTCTTTAAATGACTTACATAAGGTAGATGCGACGACCCATAGGCAACTGGCAGGCTCAGAACTCTTTTACAGGTCATTGTTTGAGCATCATCCGGATGTTGTTTTCCATTTGGATTTAGATGGAAACCTTATTGAAGCGAATGGTTCTTTTTATAAAGTATTAGGATATGAAGCGGAAGAGGTGCAAGGCGATTTCAGAAGCCTCCTGCCGCCGGACCAGGTGGAATGGGGAAATGCCTGCTTCGATAAGGCGAGACAAGGAGAGTCTCTTAATTATCATTTGGTTGCACGCCATAAGGATGGGCATCCTCTGGAATTTCTTGTTACGAATATCCCGAATGTAGTGCATGGGACTGTGGTTGGGGTTTACGGCATCGCCAAAGATATTACGGAAAATAAGTATTTAAGGGAAAGCTACAAATCGTTGTTCACTCATCTCAAGGATGCGGGCTTTATACTTGATCTGAACGGACATATTATCGATGTGAATGAAGCGGGCATGACGGTTGGCGGTTATGCGAAGGAAGAGCTTCTTGATAAATCGTTTATTCCTTTAATTGTGGAGGAAGAGAGAGAGAAGGTTTTCGGCAGCTTTCAGCGCGTGCTGGGCGGCGAAACGATGACCATCGATTGTTCTCTTTTTCACAAGGGTGGGCATGTTATCGTACTCAATATTACCGCTGTTCCTATTAATATAAGCGGCCGGGTTGTCGGGGTTATAGGCATCGCCAAAGATATAACCGAACAAAAACTAATTGAACGGGTGCTGCAGGAAAGCAAGCAAAGATACGAGTCCTTATTTATGCACCATCCGGATGGCGTCGCTTATTTCGATACCCAGGGCTGTTTTGTCGACTGCAACCCCGCATTAGAGCGTATTATAGGGCATTCCAAGCAGTGACCTGGTTCATTCTACCTTCAATCACTTGATTCAAGCGGATGATTTGGACAAGACCTGGAGTCACTTTGCCCTGGCGCTTGCAGGCGAGCCGCAAAATTATGCGATCGTCTGTGTGCATAAAGAAGGACATTGGATAGATGTGAGCGTTACGAACCTTCCCATCGTCATTGAGGGACAAATTGTCGGCGTCTACAGCATTGCCAAAGATATCACGGAAGAGAAGCGTTCCGAGAGAGCGCTTGTTGAGGCCGAAACGAAATACCGGAGTCTCGTCGAGGAATCGATTGTCGGCGTGTATATCATTCAGGATGGAATCTTTGTTTATGCCAATCCCCGATTGAACTGGATATTCGGGAGCAATGGATCCATTGAAGGAGCCGACGCAGGAAGGTTCATTCATCCCGATGATTTGCCGGCTGTGAAGCTGGACGTTGGCAACCTGAGTAAAGAACAGGATTCGATCCACCATCAATTTCGGATTATGAAGCAGAACGGCAGCGTTATTGACGTCGAGGCTCACACCACAAGAATTTACTACAAGGGAAGGCCGGCAGTGATCGGAACCTTGCTGGATATAACGGATCGCAAACGTTCAGTGCAGCTTAACGAGTACTTGGCGTATCATGATGCGTTAACGGGCTTGCCCAACCGCAGATATTTCGAAGAAAAGCTGAGGCAATCCATCGCGGTGGCGAAGACGCATAATCAGCAGCTGGCTGTAATGTACCTCGATATGGACCGGTTCAAGTATGTAAATGACTCGTTGGGTCACCGCATGGGGGATAAGCTGTTGAAGCAAATCGGCGAGCGGCTTGCCCAATGTGTCGGGGAAGGCGATATCATTGCGAGGATGGGCGGCGATGAGTTTACGATTTTTATCCCGGACATGAAAGGGATTGAAAGCGTGATCCGGATTGCCGAACGGATTATTAAGTCGCTAAATGAACGGTTCGAGATTGAGGAATACGAATTTTTTATTACGGTCAGCGCCGGCATCAGCATCTTTCCCATCGACGGGGAAGAGCCTGAGGCTTTAATGAAAAATGCGGATTCAGCGCTTTATCGCGCTAAGGATCAGGGGAAAAATAATTATCAAATCTACACTCCGTCCATGAACGCTCAGACGTACAGGACGTTCACTTTGGAAAAGGATCTTCGCAAAGCGCTGCGGCTAAACCAGCTGGAGCTGTATTATCAGCCGAAGGTGGATCCCTGCTCGGGGCTTATTGTGGGGGTAGAGGCTTTGATCCGCTGGAATCATCCCGAGTGGGGGCTGATCTCGCCCAATGAGTTTATTCCGCTGGCGGAGGAAACGGGGCTGATCGCTCCGGTTAATGAATGGGTTCAACGAAGCGCATGCCTGCAAAATAAAGCATGGCAGCTTGAGGGTCTTCCCCCTATTCCGGTTTCGATCAATTTATCGGCGCAGCATTTTATGCAGAAGGATGTTGTGGAATCGGTTCGAAGGGTACTGGGGGAGACGGGACTGCAGGGCTGTTTCCTGGAAATCGAGATTACGGAAAGCTCGCTATTGGAGAATGAGGAAGTGACTTCCTCCACGATTGATGAGCTGAAAGAAATGGGTGTCAAAATTGCGCTGGACGACTTCGGCACCGGCTATTCTTCCCTGTCGTATCTCAAGCGCTTCAAGCACAAGATCGATACGCTGAAAATTGACCGCTCCTTTGTGCGGGATCTGTGCGAGGACAGCGATGACAAAGAAATTATCCGCACCATCATTCATATGGCCTATCATCTGAAAATGTCCGTTGTTGCAGAAGGCGTGGAGAATGAGGAACAGCTCTCGATTTTACGGAGCCTCCGCTGCAGCGAGATTCAAGGCTATCTGTACAGCAGGCCGGTGCCTGCCAAGCGGTTTGCAGAGCTGCTGGCCGTGGGCCGGATGGAGCCGGCCAAGATTGAGAGTCAGCCGCGTGTTGTTGAAAACCGGCGCAAGTTTGTCCGGACGGAGCTGAAATTCCCTTTGTCCGCAGCGATGACTATTATCCAAATTAAAGGACAGGCCATTCAGCTGGGACAAACGGAGGTTGCCATTGAAGATATAGGCATTGGCGGTTTGCGTTTCTTATCCACGATTAAGCTGGCGGTTCATCCCGAAATCATTTTGCAGTTTGAGACGGAGATTTTGCAGCGGCCCGTGACGCTGAACGGGGTTGTAGTCTGGTATTGCGAGCTGGATGAGAATGTATTCCAGTACGGAGTCCAGTTCAGTATTGCTGACAAAGAACGCTCGGCTGCGCACCGGCTGTTTAACGATTTAGCCGCCCAGTTGAAGCGGCAGCCGCATGAGCCCCCTTATAAGTATATTACCGGAGAAAAAATAAGTTATTTGCGGCGTTAACTATAAGCTTACAAACTCAAGGCCCTTACAGGGCCTTTTTTCTTTGCCCTCCGAAGGGATTGGAGGGAATATATTGGCATGGCATTTTCAGCTTTTTTTAATGTCGAAAAATAGCGAATGGTGTTATGATAAATCCCATATCCTTATTTTTATGTAAGTCATATGGAAAATTCAATATTTTCCATATATTTATATTTTCAGTCACGGGAGATGTCGCTGTTTGAATCTGCTTAGTACGAGAAATAAGTGGCTGGCGACCGCTACAGTCATGATGTCGCTCCTCTATATTATATGGCGCACCTTCTTTACGATTCCCTTCGGGTACGGCATCGTGGCCGTCGTCTCGGGGCTGTTTTTGCTGACGGTAGAAATCATCGGAATGCTGGAAGCGGGTGTCCATTTCTATAACATGGTCAGTGTGGAGTATCCGGAGAGGCCGGAGGTGGAAGCGGATCAATTTCCGCATGTCGACGTGTTTATCGCCACGTACAACGAACCTGTTACTCTATTGCATAAAACGATTAACGGCTGTTTGAATATGGACTATCCGGATAAATCGAAGGTACATATTTATTTGTGCGATGATTCCAACCGCCCAGAGATGAGAGAGCTCGCGAACCGCATGAAGATTCAGTATGTGACAAGAATGGAAAGAACCCACGCCAAAGCCGGAAACCTGAACAATGCCATGCAGCATTCTTCGTCGCCTCTTATAGTAACCTTTGATGCGGATATGATACCTATGCACGGTTTCCTGATGGCGTGCGTTCCTTACTTTCTGACAGGGAAGAAGATCGGCTTCGTCCAAACGCCGCAGAGCTTTTATAATGCTGACCAGTTCCAATATAACTTGTATTCCGAAGGCCGGATTCCGAACGAGCAGGATTATTTCTACCGTGACGTGCAGGTGGGACGCAACAAGACGAATTCCGTTATTTACGGCGGCACCAACACGGTTATTTCCCGGCAGGCGCTTGAGGAGATCGGCGGGTTCTATACCGAGGTCATTACGGAGGATTTTGCGACGGGCATCCTCATTCAAAGCAAAGGCTACAAATGCTATGCCATTAATGAGGTTCATGCCTCGGGGCTTGCCCCGGCCGACCTGAGAAGCTTGATCAAGCAGCGCGAACGCTGGGCGCGGGGCTGTATCCAAACAGGCAAAAAGTTAAATATTTTTTTCATAAAGGGTCTTACGCTCGCTCAGAGGCTGAACTATATTTCCTCTATTTCCTACTGGTATTCAGGGCTGAAACGATTGATTTATATCATGTCGCCCATTTTGTTCACTGTATTTAACGTCATTGTCGTGAAGTGTACGCTTCTGGAGGTGCTGATTTTCTGGCTGCCGATGTACCTGCTCATGAATACATGCTTGCGGATGCTGTCCCGGAATATACGAAACACGAAATGGTCGAATGTGTATGAAACCATTCTGTTTCCATCCCTGCTGCCTGTGATTTTACTGGAGACGTTCGGCATCTCCCAGAAAAAGTTTGCCGTCACGCGCAAGGACGGGGCACAGAACGACAGGGCTTACCAATGGAGACAGACGGCGCCTCATGCGGTCTTGGCTGTCCTTTCGGTAATCGGTATTGTGAATTGCGTGCAATTGACCTTTGCAACCGGCTCAATCAGCTTTATTGTCGTTATTTTTTGGCTGCTGATTAATTTTTATAACATTATTATGTCGATCTTTTTTATGCTTGGCCGCAGAGTGTACCGTAATCATGAACGCAGCGCGGCGCAGGTCGACTGCACCATTATGACGGAGCATCAAACGATTCATTGCTTCACGCATGATATTTCAGAGGGCGGGCTCTCCGTCCTGCTGGACGCTCCCCATTACATTCCGGCGGACAAGCCGGTCTCGATTCAGCTGTCCACCGCCAGGTACCGCAGCTCCTTCCAAGGAGAGGTGATCCATGTAGACGAGTTCCAGGGGCGGTGGAAGTACGCCTTCCATATGACGGGGCTGGAGGAAGGGGATTTTCGCCAGCTGCTTCACATGATTTACGACCGGGAGCCGACGCTGCCGCAGCGGCTGGATAAAGACAGCAGCACATTCGAGGACATCCGGATTAATTTTATCCAGCGCAGCAAAAACCGTGGACTTTCGAACCGGAAGCTGGCAAGGATTCATCTCGATCGGCCGGTGGAGACGCTGGAATGCGGAACGGTCACCTTAACGGATTTTAATTACCAGTATATCCAATTCGAGCTGGGGACTCATCCGAGGCCGGCCATATTAACGGTTCTATTGCAGGACGGGATGACTTTGGAGTGTACCTTGGTTTCATCCCATCCTCACAGTAAAGGAGCGCTCTATCTCATATCCGGCTATGAGGAATTGGCGGAGAGCGGAATTCTGGATTCGATAGCGGCGGAATGGCTTCAAGAGAAAGTGCGGGAACGACAGCCTGCCAAGCCGCATCAAGCAAACGCGCCGTCCGACGAGCTGGACGAAATGGCCCATCTGTAAGTGCAGCAGGGCCATGATCCGGGATGTTGGCGGCGATAGATGGAGGAAAGAAAGATGCTGACGAAACGCCGGGCCAGACGACTGGCTGGTATGTTCCTATTTCTCCTTATGAGCTGCATGGTTTTTTCAGCCTACGCTTCGGATACGGTCATCGAGCCCCCATTCAGGCATTGGTCGAACGGTGCCCATGTTACCGTAGGCTCGGCGGGCGGGGAGACCCGGGTGACTTCCGATACGCACGGGTTGAAGAAAGGCTACTACACTACGTACGTATTTGAAGCGGAAAAAAGAAATTGGTCCGCCGACGGTGAGCTGTCCGTCCCGATAACTAATGAAAGCGGCACGCCGCTGAAGCTCAACGTGATTGTAACGTTAGCTGATGGGACCAACCTGACATTAACGGACAAAAGCAATGTGATGGTAGAGTCTCTGGGCAGCGGCAGACAAAATCTGCAGGGGCTGACCTACGGCTCCCTTGAACTGGCGGGCCGGTTTGAAGGCACCGTGCATGTTCCCTTTTCCAGCCTGCACGTTCAGGGGGGAGCCGGTGGCGAGAGCCGGCCGGAGCTGGATTCGATCGTATCGTGGGGGCTGACGACGAATCTGGAAGAAGAAGGGACGCAGAGCTTCCGGATTGGCCGCGTTCAGCTTGTGCCCGCAGCACAGGCCGCTATTTCGAATGAGCTGGGAGAGGCTGTGCTGCAGGGAGACTTGCAGGTCGTTAAGCCCTATATCGGCGAGTCGATCGCAGAGTACAGCCTGCAGACGAAGAGCGCCCAGCTGAAGGAAACGTTCAAGCTGGAGAAGGCCGTGAAGGGCGCGTCGCTGACCCCGGACGGCAGGCTGACGCTGACGCCTGAGATCAGCGAGGACAGTCTGTCCATGTACGTTGATATTGACGGCAGGTGGCGAAAGGATATTGACGTGAAGCTGGTGCCTTCCTGGACCTTAAGCGCCAAACAACAGGATGGGACGAGCCTGTCCATTCCCGAAACCGGACAAATGTCCAAGGTGATGGAGAAGTCCGATCCTTTGCTCAAGCCCGATATGCTGATCTCTCTGCGAATCGTCATCGTGGCTGCCGGGGCAGGGATCGGCCTATTGTATCTGGGCTGGCGGCAGCGGTTCCGGTCAAAGTAAAACGGCTGGTCCTTTCCCAAACTTATGCGGCTCCCTTGGGAGCTAGGAGGCTTTGAAGTGCTTTTTTCCAGTGTCGTGTTCTTATTTTACTTTCTTCCCGTTGTGCTGGTTCTGTATTATTCCCTGCGGTTTTCTCTGCTGCTTAAAAATATCGTGCTATTGTTTGCCAGCTTGTTTTTCTACGCCTGGGGCGAGCCTTGGTTTGTTCTGCTGATGCTCGGCTCGATTTTTTTCAATTATTTGTTTGCCTTATTCGTAGATAAGTACAGGGAGAACAAGCGGACGGCGCGCTTTATTCTTATCGTGATGTGCGTCTTCAACCTGGGGCTGCTGTATGTGTTTAAATATTTGACCTTCACGCTGCGGATCATTAACGAAAATACGCAGGCGCATATCGCGATACCGAATATCGTGCTGCCGATAGGCATCTCGTTTTTCACGTTTCACGCCATCTCGTATGTCATCGATGTGTACCGCCGGCACGGAAAGGTGCAAAAAAACTTTTTCTACGTTGCCCTCTATATTTCGTTCTTTCCTCAGCTTGTGGCGGGGCCGATTATTCGCTATAACACGATTTCCGAGCAGATGCATCACCGCAGGGAAACGTGGCAGAAGTTCTCGGTAGGCTGCTGCCGCTTTATTACCGGGCTCGGGAAAAAGGTGCTGCTGTCGAACAGCATGGCCATTGTGGCCGACCGTATTTTCAGCATGGGCGCCGAAGGGCATATTCCGGCAAGCCTCGCGTGGCTCGGCGCGGCTGCTTATACGCTGCAGATTTATTTCGATTTCTCGGGATATTCGTGTATGGCGATCGGTCTGGCCCTAATGTTCGGGTTCAAATTCGAAGAAAACTTTAACTATCCTTATATCTCCAAGACGATAACCGAGTTCTGGCGCAGGTGGCACATTTCGCTGGGCTCGTGGTTTCGGGACTATGTTTATTTCCCCATGGGGGGCTCGCGTGTCAAGAATAAGGATAAAATGATCCGCAATTTGCTGGTCGTATGGCTGCTTACGGGGATTTGGCACGGGGCCGAATGGACGTTTGTCGTCTGGGGGCTCATTAATTTTGCCTGCATTGCCGTGGAGAAGGTCTTTAATCTGGATAAAATGAACAGGTTTAACCGGCTGCGGCACGTTTATGCGATGCTGGTCGTGCTGATCGGCTGGGTGATCTTCCGGTCCCACAACCTGGTGGAGGCGGGAAATTATTTGGGAAATATGTTCGGCTTGAACCATAACGGCTTCTGGAGCGACTACACCTATATGTTTGCCAAGGAATATGGGGTATTCTTCCTGCTGGGGATTATCTTCTCAACGCCGATCGCGAAGCGGATCAATAAGCTTGTAGTCGATGGGGCGCCGTTCAGCAAGAGTCTGGAGTTTACTTATCCGCTGGGCATTCTTTTCTTATTCCTGCTGTGTGTCTGCTATCTGGTGAAGGGAACCTACAACCCGTTTATTTATTTTAATTTCTAAGAAGAGGGTATCCATGCGCTATGAAAAGACATTTGCATAAAAAAATGATCACCGCAGCCCTCTTTATTCTGCTGCTCTTCGCCTTCTCGATTCAAAACCTGATGGTCTCCTACGAGCCGTTAAAGCAGGTTGTGCAGTCCAGCAGCTTCCGTTTCGCCTCCTTGAAGGAGACGATCGGCAAGCTTGATCAGGCGATGAACGATTCCGTATACGGTAAGCTCAAATTTATTGAGGCTTACGGCTACACGCAAGCGCTGCTGGACAAGAACGAGGAATCTAACTTCGAGGTCGTGAAGGATACGCAGGGACAGCTGCACTACACTTACTTTACGGACAAGCCGAATCCGACGATGGAGCTGACCGAGAGGGTGAAGACGCTGAGCAGTCAGATCACAAATAAACAGGTCAAGCTGACCTATATGCTGACGCCGGACAAATACATCAAGGGCTATACCCAGTTTCCCAAGGGGATTCCTTATCATCACAGCAACGAGACGGCGGACCAGTTTCTTGGGGAGCTGAAGCAGGCCGGGGTGGATACGCTTGATTTGCGGGAAGGCTTGACGGAAAGCGGCATCCCGATTGCTGAGCTGTTCTTCCGCACAGATCACCATTGGCAGATCCAAACCGCCTTCTGGGGCTACGGGCAGCTCGTGAAGCACCTGGATGCGATGGATGGAACGAAGCTGGATCCGACCGGATTTTATACGAATATCGATAATTACAACCAGATCAAATACGATAACGCGTATATCGGCTCGATGGGGAGGAAGACGGGAAAGTATTATGCGGGCGTCGACGACTTCACGCTGATTTATCCGAAATTTAAAACGGATTATGAATTTTATTTTAAGACGAACGAGCTGGGCGGCACGTTAACCGGACGGTTTGAGGATGCGCTGCTCACAACGTACCCGCTGCATGTCGAGGGCAGTGATTACGGCCTGACGGGGGACAAATATTTTACTTACCTGTACGGCAACCAGGCCTTCGTGCATATTCGGAACAAGGATAAGCCGAACGGGCCGAAGGTTGTGTTCATTAAGGATTCGCTGGCCGTGCCGCTGATCTCGTTTTTTTCTACGATATGCTCCGATGTTTATCTGCTTGACCCCAGGTATTACAAGGAGGATATAGCGGCGTTCATTAACCAGACCGAGCTCGACCACGTATTTATTTCCTTTTCGCCGCAAAATTTGGTCACCGATTTCTTTACCTTTGGCACGAACTAAAGGTGGGACAACACCGCGAGCGCTATTTATATCTTTGAGTGGTTTGAACGGAAAAATACCGGTTTTCACCCGCACTGGGAGAGAAACCGGTTTTTTGCTGTTTGGAAAAGATGTAATGCTTATTTCTGTGGATATCCGGTGCAGATCAAAGGTAAACAGAATTTTTTTGAATTGTAAGTTGTAAAAAATAACTAAGTAATATAATATAACGTTAATGACAAGTTTAAGGAGATGGTTTTCATGAGAAGATTGAATTCGGCATCGGATTTTGAAAGCAGCATCCGGGGCGATCAAACAACAGTTGTTAAATTTTATGCAGACTGGTGCCCGGACTGTAAACGGTTGGAGCAGCATTTTGGGCAGATCGTAAGCGAATATCCGAATTTAAGCTTTTATGACATCAATGTGGAAGAACTAGAGGATGTCGCCGAGCTGCAAAATGTTCGGGGAATTCCAAGTCTGCTGGTTTTCAGAAATGGAGAGAAAGTCGCTCATTTGCACAGTGCCAATTTGAAAACACCGCAGCAAGCCCGGGATTTTTTGAATGAATTCTAATTAAAAATCACATTTAAGGGGAGAAAACCATGACAAATGAGAAAATGAAGGCCGTTGGCCTGTACAAGTATTTACCGATCGAGCATCCACAGAGCCTGATCGATGTTGAACTGGATAAACCGGTACCGGAAGGCAGGGATCTGTTGGTTAAAGTAAAGGCGATCTCGGTAAATCCTGTGGATTATAAAGTTCGTTCGCCAAAAAATCGTGAGGAAAGTGTGCCAAGGGTTCTTGGATGGGATGTTGCAGGCATTGTTGAGCAGGTGGGTTCGGATGCTGAATTATTTCGTCCTGGCGATGAAGTCTTCTATGCCGGCAGCATTACACGGCCCGGGGGAAACAGCCAGTTTCACCTTGTGGACGAACAGATTGTAGGCACGAAGCCATCCAAATTGGATTTTGCACAAGCAGCCGCTTTGCCGCTGACTTCGATAACAGCCTGGGAAAGCCTGTATGATCGGCTGGGTATTTCACGAGAAAAGGCGGACAACGGTGGCAAGACGATCTTGATTATCGGAGCAGCCGGCGGTGTTGGATCGATTGCGACACAGCTAGCCCATTATTCCGGCTTGAAGGTCATCGGGACAGCATCCCGGCCGGAATCGGCCGATTGGGTGAAGGGGTTGGGAGCGGATTACATCATTAATCATTTTGAAGCGTTCGTTCCGCAAATGAAAGAGCTTGGAATCGAGCAGGTGGACTATATTCTCTGCTTAAACAGCACTGAGAAGCATTGGACGAACATGGCCGAGGCGATTGCCCCGCAGGGCAAAATTTGCTCGATCGTCGAAACGGATGAATTGCTGAACTTGACCTTGCTTAAGAACAAAAGCGTCACGTTTGTTTGGGAGCTTATGTTTACCCGGCCCATGTATCAAACGCAGGATATGATAGAACAGCACAAGCTGTTGAATGAAGTCGCCCAGCTCGTTGACAAGGGCGTGATTCGGACAACTACGAACGAAACGCTGATGCCGATTAATGCTGCCAACCTGCGTAAAGCGCATGCTTTGCTGGAAACAGGACGCATGGTCGGAAAAGTAGTCTTGAAGGAGTTTTAAATGGCCGCAGCATAGTTATTGAATTAAGATGCAAGGGGGTCTATGGGTGTGCCCAAAAATATATATACGATGGATTGCAATATTGCACAGACGCTGAACATCCTCGGTGATCGCTGGACATTGCTGGTTCGTACATGAAATTTTGGCCGGTAAGAAAACGTTCAACGAGATCAAGCAGGGTCTGCTGACAATCTCTGCGAATATTTTATCTGAGCGTTTGAGGCAGCTGGAGGAAGATGGATTGATTGTTTCCAATTTGTATTCATCTCATCCTCCGCGTTATGAATATGAACTGACGGAAAGCGGACGCGATTTGGAGACGGTCTTTCATTCTTTCATTCTTTGGGGGGAGAAGCATTTGGAGAAATGCTATAAAAGCATAAGGCACGCTGCTTGTAATCATGAAATCGAGCTTCGCTATTACTGCCCTCACTGCCAATCGATGGTGGAAGACATTTCGATTGTTCCCGCTGAGGAAAAATAGCCGTAGTTGATATGGCGTTGTCATACTCGGATCATCGCTTTCTTCATCAGTTCAACTGAACACGATTCTTTATCGACCGTTCTCATTATGCTAAGATGGAGCGAGGAGGGCGGGATTATGGCTAGAAGCAAGGAGTTCGATGAGAACGAGGTTCTGGAAAAAGCGATGAAGCTGTTCTGGGAGCAAGGCTACGAGAAAACTTCTATGAATGACCTTGTCGAGCATATGGGGATACACCGAAGAAGTCTTTACGATACTTTTACCGATAAACATACTCTGTTTCTCAAAGCGTTGGAACGATTCGGTAACCGAAGCAACGCTCGGCTGGCGGCAGGGATTAAACAGGCTGAAACGGCTGAGCAGGCGCTTAGGCTTGTTTATGATTCAATGATTGAGGGCGAGGAGGATGCGCCGCCCGGGTGCATGATCGTGAACTCGGCAGTAGAATTGGCGGTGCGGGATGCAGAAGTGGATGCCCGAACCGCCGGCGCCTTCGGGCGCACCGAACAAACGCTGAAAGAGATCATCGCTTGGGGTCAGCAAACCGGCGAGTTTACGAACCGTGCCGATGCGGAGGAGCTGGCCGAGTACGTGCACAATACGCTGGCCGGATTAAGGGTTATGCTGCGGACCTCGGCAGCTAAAGAAAAGCTCCGCCGCATTGCTGAGTTATCTATGAGCGTGCTGCGGAAATAAGGCATAAGGAACAAGAATAAGCCGTATAGATGACGAACAGCGCTGGGATTCATTCGAGGTCACTGAAAAACTTACGGAGGGTACGGAAATGTTCTGTAGAAGCGAAAGCGTTCGCCTTTGTCCCTGGATTTCAAACGCTACAAGCGGAAGATAATCAGAGAAATACAGGGACAACAGTGATCGGAAGAATATTCCGTACTCGTAGTAATGACTTTTTCAGCGGCCTCGATTCATTCCCGGGGCTGTTTTTTTTGTTCTAAGTGCCGCGGATTTTGGGTGCAAAAAAATGAATGCGCTATCAATAAATGTATTGTCATGCGCATTTGTGCGTGATATAATCGCATTACCGAGCAATAATTACAACAAAACGAGCATAAAATGAACATAAAGCCATCCCGCTGTTCTATCTTGCAGGGTTATGGGGAAGAAGAGGGAGTGTATCCGAAGTGACGGAGAGCATCTGGCATATTACGGATTGGGATATCACGCTGCGCTTGCTTTTATCGGCCGTGCTGGGCGGGATGATCGGATTGGAGCGGGAGTGGAACCAGCACGCCGCCGGCTTTCGTACACATATCCTGGTCAGTTTGGGCGCTGCGTCGATCATGCTGCTTTCGATCTATGGCTTTGAAGCGTTCGCGCAGGAGCCGGGAGTCCGCTCCGATCCGGCCAGACTCGCCGCCCAAGTCATCAGCGGCATCGGTTTTTTGGGGGCCGGCGCCATTCTTCGCACCGGCTCGAGAATCTCGGGCCTGACGACAGCAGCCTCGATCTGGGTTGTCGCCGCCATCGGGCTGTCGGTCGGCGCCGGCTTCTGGTTTCCGGCGCTGCTGACCACTGCTCTCGTCTTCATCAGCCTGTTCGCTCTGAACAAATGGGAGAAGGCGTTCATCCGCAAATCGCGAAGCTGCGGCCTTCTGATTAAAATCCCGGATAAACCGGGAATGCTGGGAAGAGTGACGGGGCAGCTGGAGGCGCTGGGCATGCATATCAAGCATATTCAGGCGTTCCCGCTGGAGGGAGGCTGGGAAGGCGATCCGGCGTTAGCGATTGTGGAGCTGAAGCTCCAAATCGTCTCCCCGGTGGCCGGCATTACAGGGGCTTCCCTGGAGAAGCTGTCCGGCCTTCCTGACGTGCTCTTCCTGGAGATAGACGGAATGACCGAACCCATCCGCGGATTCGCAGCGAAGCGTCCTGCGCTCAAGTCCTAGCTTTACTTAATATTAACATTGGAACGATTGACAGGAAGCCTGGCGCGGGGTTAAGCTGGAATTGCAAAAACGAGCAATTATGAACATTATTATGCGTTTCGTGTTTGTTTTTATGCTTGGATGAGAGGATGAGCATGTTGCTGGCAGCTGAGAGGAAAATGAAGATCGTGGAATATGTGAGACAGCACCGGGCAGCCTCCGTCGGAGTGCTGGCCAAGGAATTCGGCGTCCATGAAGCGACGATCCGGCGGGATCTGGCGGAGGTGGAGCAGGAAGGGCTGCTCAAGCGCACGCATGGGGGCGTCATTGTGGAGAAGGTGACCCATAACGAGCCTTCCTTTAATGAGAGAACCAATGTTCAGCTGGATCAGAAGATGCGCATCGGCAAGATGGCCGCAAGTCTGGTGGAGGACGGCGATCATATCATTATCGACTCGGGGACCACGACACTGCATATCGCCAAAAATTTGGTTCACCATTCGAACCTTACCGTCGTGACCAACGATATCAATGTGGCGGCCGAGCTGAGGGATGCGCCTGGCGTGAAGGTCACGGTGACCGGCGGGGAGCTGTACCCTTCCAGCTTTATGCTCAACGGCATGTTCACCGACCATGTGCTTCGCTCGGTCCATGTATCCAAAGCGTTTATCGGCACGCCGGCCATCCACCCGAAGCATGGGCTGATGCACCCGGAAGCCCAGCTGGTTTTGGCGAAGCAGGGGATGATCGCGGCGGCGCAGGAAGTCATCGTCGTAGCCGATGACACGAAGATCGGCAAGCTGTCGCTGCATGAGGTTGCGCCCAACAGCGCCATTCATACTTTAATAACCGGTAAAGAAGTGCCCGAGTATGACATCAAGCCGTTTCAGGATTCCGGCGTCAATGTCATTACGGTATAACCTGCGGTGAATCTCTCCCGCCGCCATGCGCGGTCAGGAATTCATAATATAGATATTTCAAACGGAGGTGTTCTGTTGATGGTCACAACAACAGGAACTGTACAGTCACGAACCCTGCGCTTGACTGAGCCCCATGTCGTTCAGGAGCTTCAAGTGGACAGAAACGTTCGTCAAGGATTCGTCGTCGTCGAACCGACGATAGCCAGCATTTGCCACGCCGATCTTCGTTATTTCGGAGGTCTCAGAAGGCCCGAGATTTTAGCTAAGAAGCTGCCGATGGCGCTGATTCACGAAGGGATCGGAACGGTGGTGGGCGGAAGCTCCGAGCATCTGAAGCCGGGGCAGCGAGTCGTTATTGTTCCGTACCTTCCCGGATATTTGCTCCACGGCCTGAAGCCGGAGGAATGCTGCCCTGCCTGCAGAGGCGAAATTCCGGACAATTACTGCTCCCGCGGACGTTTCCTCGGCAGCGGCACGGACGGCATAGCCCAGAGCCGACTGGTGCTTCCGGAGCCCTGCGTCATTCCGATTCCGGATTCGATACCGGACGAAATTGCGGTGCTGACTGAGCTGTGCAGCGTTTCGTACCGGGCGCTGAGGGGAGTCAAGGATCTGCTCAGCCATGCCAGAGTCGCGGTATTCGGAGACGGACCTGTCGGCTATTTGACGGCTGCGATGCTGCATCATGCGTTTCACGTAGACAAGGACCGCTTGACCGTATTCGGCGCGATACAGGAGAAGCTGGATCAATTCACTTTTGCACAGAACGAGATGGTACAGAGCTATGATTTTCATGCCGGTGATCGGATGGATATTGTAGTGGAATGTACGGGCGGGCGGTTTAGCGAGAGTGCGATCAATCAAGGCATCGATATTCTGAAGCCGGGCGGATATTTGATTGCGATGGGCGTGAGCGAGGAATTCGTACCGATCAATACGCGGGACGTGCTGGAGAAAGGAATTACGATGTACGGCAGCAGCCGCAGCTCGGAGCGGGATTTCAGGGAAGTGCTGAAGGTGATGGAACAAGCGGACTGTCAGGAGACGCTGAGAAGGCTGATCCCGGATCAGTATACGGTAGTGAGCAAGGCAGAAGACTTTGTTGGCGCAATGGAATCTGCCTTGGCTCACAAGGACTGGAAAAAAACAATCCTCGACTTTCACTGGTGACACAGTGGAAGTCTTATAAAGGATTGTACCACAAAGCTTTTTCAAAGTTAAGCTTGCAGCGGGGATACTGCGAACAGAGGAGAAGCGCTGAACTCTTCGTTCGCCGGCTAAAATGTAAGCGCAACCATGCAGTTTGTTCAAGTTTACAAATCATTAACTTGTGTTTAACACGTCCATGACAAAAGCTTTATAGAATAAAAACGAACACAAATGAACAACGTTGCGCGAGAATAATCGAAAGAAATGACAAAAACAAGCAAATCGTGCAAGTGAACGGGGGAGGAGTACCAGTTGGCATCCATTGAATTTGTGAATGTTACACAGTCGTTTGACAAGCATGTCGTCATTCAGGATTTGAACCTGACCATCGAGGATGGAAAATTCACCGTACTGGTCGGCCCGTCCGGCTGCGGCAAAACGACCCTGCTGCGCATGATCGCGGGGCTGGACCGCCAAACCTCAGGACAGGTGCTTATTAACGGCAAGGACGTCTCCCGTATTCCTCCGGGGCAGCGCGGTGTGGCGATGGTGTTTCAAAACTATGCCATCTACCCGACGATGTCGGTGCGGGAGAATATCGAATTCGGCTTGAAGAACAATAAAGTGCCCAAAGAGGAAAGAACCCATTTGGTAGAGAGCATCAGCGAGACCGTCGGACTGCGTCCGTACCTGGACCGCAAGCCTTCGGCTTTATCCGGTGGACAGCGTCAGCGGGTGGCTTTGGCCCGCGCGATGGTCAAGAAGCCGTCCGTCTTCCTGATGGATGAGCCGCTCTCCAATCTCGATGCCAAGCTTCGCGTACAAATGCGCATTGAGCTGATCGAGCTTCATAAGAAGTTGGGAACTACTTTTGTTTACGTGACCCACGATCAGGTGGAGGCCATGTCGATGGCCGATACCATTGTGCTGATGAATCAAGGTCAAATCCAGCAAAAAGCGGCTCCCGAAGTCATTTACCGCCGCCCTCACAATTTGTTTGCGGCACAATTTATCGGTGTGCCTCCGATGAACGTAGCGGAGCTTGGCACCGACGGAGTCAAATTCGGCTTCCGGCCGGAGAGCGCGGTTCTCTCGACTGAGCCGGCCGATGCCCATTATACGGCGCGCGGACGGATCGTGACCAGGGAAATGCTCGGCTCGGAGACGATCTATCAGGTTAAGGTCGACGAGCAGCCTTTTATGGTGAAATACACGGAGGATCCTTTTATCGTCGATCAGGAGGTATTCCTTTCAGTCGATGCGTCCAAAATGTATTTCTTCGGAGCCGACGAGCACCAGATCGCCAAGGAGGATGCTTCCTATGACAGGTACATGAGCAGTCTCCGGGGGAAACGGTATGGATAAGAAACGCGTCTGGGAAGCCGCCCGCCCGTATATCATGATTCTGCCTGCCATGATCGGCAAAATTTTGTTCGTCATTTACCCGATCTTCTACTTGATTAAGCTGAGCTTGTACAAATACAACATTTTGAACAAAGCCAAAAGCAAGTTTATCGGACTGGATAACTTCAAGGAGATTTTTTCCCGGGGCGATTTCTACAATGCGCTGCTGAACACGGTTGTCTATACCATTGCAGTCGTGCTGATCACGCTGCTGCTCGCTCTGCTCTTCGCCGTATGGCTGAACAAGAAAGGAATCTTTAACAGCATTGTGCAGGCCGGTATTTTTACGCCGCATATCATTTCGATCGTATCGATCGCGCTGGTGTGGATGTGGCTGATGGAACCGAACTACGGCATACTGAACTATTTGTTCAAATCGGTCGGTCTGCCCGCGCTGCCTTGGCTTCAGAGCTCCAGCACCTCGCTGATGTCCGTCATTATCGTTTCGGTCTGGCAGAACGTCGGGTACTATACGCTGATTATCGTAGCGGCGCTGCAAAGCATTCCGCCCACGATTTACGAGGCCGCTGCGCTGGACAATGCCGGCAGGTTCAAAATGTTTTACAAAATTACGCTGCCGCTCATTTCCCCTCAGCTGTTCTTCATCCTGATCATTATGACGATCGGCTCCTTCAAGGTATTCGATACGGTCAAAATTATGACGGGCGGGGGACCTAACGGCTCGACGACGACGCTCGTCTACTATATTTACGAGTTCAGAACGACGAGCATCGGCTACGCATCGGCAACGGGTGTCGTCTTAATGGCTATCATCGCGCTGCTGACCTTCGTCTACTTCAAAGTACTGTCCAAAAAGGTTCATTACCAATAACGGCTTGATCGCTTCAATACTAACGAAAGGGAGGTGGCTATCCGGTGCTTGCGCGACTAGAACAGCGGGCAGTCAAGGAGGAGGTGCATTTGACACGGTCTTGGCGGATTCTGGGCTATGTGTGGAAAACGATCATACTCCTGGCGTTCGTGTTTCCTTTTTTATGGATGATCTCGACCTCCTTACAGACGCTGCAGGAGACGCTGAAATTCCCGCCTACCTGGTTTCCTGCGGTTCCCCAATGGAGAAACTTTGTGGAGGCGCTGAAATCCGTCTTTTTAACCTACTTCAGAAACTCCGTGATCATTACGTGCTCCGTCATTGTGCTTCAGATGGCGGTTATGATTCCGGCAGCCTACGCTTTTGCCAAATATAAATTTTTCGCCAAGGAGTTCCTGTTCGGGATCGTACTGCTTGCCTTTATGATTCCGGGGCAGGTAACGTTCATCCCGGTGTATCTGATGCTGGCCGATTTCGGCTGGATCAAAACGCTGCTTCCGCAAATTGTGCCTTTTATGTCCAATGCCTTCGGTATTTTTCTGTTAAGACAATATTTTATGCAGATTCCTCAGGAAATTATTGAATCGGCCCGTCTGGATAATGCCAGCGAGTTTCAAATTATGAAGCAGATCATGATTCCCATGTCGATGCCCGCTCTTGCGACCATTGCGCTGTTCAGCTTTGTCAGCCACTGGAACGATTATTTCTGGCCGCTCGTGATGACCGATTCCGTCGAAGTCCGGCCGCTTACCTTGGGGATTGCCACGCTTCGGGAGTCGGAGGGAATTACCAACTGGCATACGATCATGGCTGGCAACGTCATTCTGGTCGTTCCGATTCTTATCGTCTATTTGTTTGCTTCCAAGCAGATTTTGAAGGCATTCGTCTACTCGGGTATTAAGTAAGCTTTACGGCAGTTTACCTTTTAAAACAAATGGAGGAACATCCGCATGAGAAAAATAAAAAAGACGATTCCGGTAATTACCCTGGCGGCGATGATGATGTCCGGCCTATTGACGGCCTGCTCCGGAGGCGGCGGGGCCCAGGAACCGGCTGCTCCGCAATCCGGGAATTCGACCGCTGCCGCACCGGCAGGCAAAACGAAAATTCAGTTCTGGCACTCCGTTGGCGGCAAAAACGGCGAGTATCTGGATGCGATGATCAAGCGCTATAACGATTCCCAGAGCAAGGTAGAGGTGGTCGGCACCTTCCAAGGTTCTTATGACGAGACGGTGACGAAGCTGCAGCAGGCTGTAGCGGCAAGCTCGGCTCCGGATGTGACCATGCTGGAGCGCGCCTATGTGCAGATGTTCGCCGACTCCGATGTGCTGGAAGATCTGACGCCTTATATGAAGAAGACGAACCTGAGCAAGGATGATTTTACGCAGGGCTTGATGGGCCATTCCGTATTTGATAACAAACTGGTGTCCCTGCCGTTTAACCGCTCGACGCCGGTGCTTCATATCAACAAAACGATGCTGGATGAAAAAGGGCTGGCCGTACCGAAAACCTGGGAAGAGATGAAGAAGGTAGCCGACGCGCTGGTCGTCAAGGAGAACGGGGAATTCAAGCGGTACGGCATGAGCATGCCTTACGACTCCTGGTATCCGCTGGCGATGATTACGCAGGCCAAAGGGAAGTTCCTCAACGACCAAGGCACCTCGACGGGCTTCGGCAACGGGGAAGCCGCCAAAGCGTTCAAGCTGCTGAAGGATATGCAGGCGACAGGCGGGCTTTATTATCCGCCGATGCAGGATTCCGGCAATATCGTCAATCAGATGTTTACCAGCGGCAAAATCGGCATGATGTTCCAATCGACAGGCTCCATCGGGGGGATTTCCTCCAGCGTGAAATTCGACTACGTCACAGCCTTTCTGCCTATGGACCAAGTGTATGCGACGCCTACGGGAGGCGCTAACGTTGCGATGCTGGCTGATTCCAAGAACAAGGATGCCGCTTGGGATTTTCTGAATTGGGTCATGACGGATGGAAAAGGCGCCCAGCAGTTTGTCATTGACACAGGCTACCTGCCTTTCACCAAGAAGATGGTGGAATCCGATCCGGTCAAGCAGCTTTTCGCTAAAGAGCCGAACCGTAAAGTAGCTTACGATCAGCTGCAGTATGCGATTGATACGAATAAAAGCGTTGCATGGCCGCAGTTAAACCAGGAGTTCAATAAGGCGATGCAGGCCATTATGTATGACAACAAAGATATTAATGCCACGCTCGATAACTTCAAGAAGGAAGCGGAGCGCATTCTCAAAAAATAGCCTTGCCGCCGCTAAGCCCGCAGTCTGGCACGCCGCCGCCCCTACGCTAAGAGCAGTAGAGGGCGTCCGGTTCGCCAGGCCGCACTCCAACAAATCAAAGGAAGGGAACATCTGAAATGATCGACAAACTCGTCAATAATCCCGCGCTGATCGTAGCGGGACATCGGGGCTGGAAGTCCGCTTACCCGGAGAATACGCTGCTGGGCTTTCAACAG
The DNA here is from genome assembly GCF_043945595.1 of Paenibacillus sp. TAB_01. Taxonomy (NCBI): domain Bacteria; kingdom Bacillati; phylum Bacillota; class Bacilli; order Caryophanales; family Paenibacillaceae; genus Paenibacillus; species Paenibacillus sp. TAB_01. Next base: position 347,276 of record NZ_JBIFNP010000002.1, on the reverse strand, counting down.
GCGCTGGAGCTGGGCGTAGATATGCTGGAGTTCGACCTGCGTTTCTCCAAGGACCGGGTGGTGGTGGTTATCCATGATGCTACCGTAGACCGGACGACGAACGGGTCCGGGAATGTCGGAGATTACACGGTAGAGGAACTGAAGAGACTGGACGCGGGCGGATGGTTCGGCAAAGCCTTTGAGGGCTTGAAGATTCCGACCTTTGAAGAGCTGTGCGAGCTGCTTGCGGCCTATCCCGACGTGCTGCTGAACGTCGAGGTGAAGCCGAGCCCGGACGCCAAGGAAGTCGTGGATGCGGCCGTAACGATGCTGGATAAGTACGGCTATCTCCCGCGCTGCGTGTTCACCTGCTTCGATGCGGAGACGCTTGCGTACATGCACGACGCGCATCAGCTAAAAACACAGGGCTTCCCCGGCGAGCTGATGTCCAATTATGTGTCCGGCCCCGAAGGTACCGTATCCAAAATGTGGGCCGTCGGCCTCAACATGAAGCTGCTGACGCCGGAGCGGGTGAAGGAATACGAGGAGCAGGGCATTCTGCCTTGGTGTTATTGCCCTGACAGCGAGCAGCAGGTGTATTACGCGCTCGGCTGCGGCTCCACGATGATGACCGTGAACAACCCGCTGCCTGCCATGCAGATCCGCGAGCGGAACGCTTTGAAGTAAGCTTTTGCTGAGTAGTGAAGATGGCTGCAGATGTTGCCGCACCTCAGACCGACTTGGACCTCATACATCTTACGCCGGATGGCCGCCCGGGCATGACCGGGCTCGGCCAAGCTTGTACAATCCTCCGGAGGTGTTCAAAGATGAATTTTGCTCGACAAGAACATAACCAAGCGATCCAAAAGCCGGCAAGCAAACGGCGGCTTCTTAAAGTAGCGGCGCTGACGGCCGCCCTTGGCCTGCTCCTGTCCGCTGCGCCCGGCGTTCAGGCGGCCCATTCGCCGCTCCACTCGAAAATGTTCGACCTCTCCGCCCCGGCATCTACGCTGATTCAGGATAAAGAGCTGCATAACGGAACTGTGCTGCAGTCGTTTGCGTTCGATAACGTAAACCAGCATATTTATCTGGTTCAGCTGATGGCCGGCGGGCAGCAGCTGCCCGGCGAAACGGCTCCCGTGTCCGGAGCGGCACGGGACCTGAACGGGGACTTGGCTTTGACCAAGCTGGACATGTCGGGCAACGAGCTCGGCTATATGTTCCTTAAGGGCTTCGGCCATGGGGTGCAGATCGGCGTGGAAACCGTCGGGGATACCGCTTATTTATGGACGGAGACGGACTCGGTCCCAGGCAGCGACAACCACGGCTGGGGGACGCAGCTGGCCCGGTTCGCCTTTGAGGACGGCAAGGTTTTGACGCCGAGCTCGCCGGAGCTTGAAAAGTTCAGCCCGGTGGAAGGTGCGGACCGGACGACGGTCAACATCGATCCGGCGAACGGGCTGCTGACGATGAGGTACCGGATCGACAATGCGTTTCGCTATGGCGTCTATGAGCTGGCGAAGGTCAAGCAGCATGTGTATGAGCCTATCGCAGATGTGCCGCAGCCGAGTGTAGGCACCTTCCAGGGCTTTGCCTCCTACGGCGGCTACCTGTACCTGCTGGAGGGAACGTCCTACGGCTCCAGCGGCTCGACCGCGCCTGTCGGCAATACGTACATTACCGCCGTGAACCTCGGCACAGGAGCGGTGGCCGATAAGCAGCTGATTTCGGCGGGAAATTCGCTGACCTTCAGGGAGCCGGAAGGCATGGCGATTCATCTGCCTAATGCGAAGCATCCGCAGAAGGCGGAGCTGTCCTTCGGATTCGCTTCCAGCTTCACACCGCTCCGTCTAGCCAACATTTACTCGCTGAACCGGCTGCTGCCGGAGCAGGCGATCAAGCATTGCGAGAACGACTAATTGCCAAAGCTATAGCATAAATCGGAGAGCATCGGCCCGCAGGCCGGTGCTTTTTGTTATGCGGCATAGGAGTTGGGCAGTTCAAGAACTCATGAGTTCACAAGATGATGCGCAGCGTCAGTTCTCTGGGACAGAGCATACCTCAACAAGTAATCGGTGTAAGCCCGCAGCTTGAAAACTCCCCCGGATTCAGCGCCTTCAGCGGGGAAGCGTCATTCGTTTTGCAGCGGGCTTGTTCAGCTGAAAGGCCGGGCGGTGACGAACGGCTTATGGCGCCACTTCTTTTCATTCGGCCTCATAGTAGTGTAACATGAGAATATAAAGCATCGATCTGGCAGAAGGAATGATCCGGCAGGAAGTGCCCCACCGGCGCTGTAGGGCCCATGGACTCGACCGGCTTACCATGCAAAGCCGCAACACGCGCTTCGGAGGGTTTCGCCCTTCGGGGTGAAAGATAAAGGCCCGAGCAGGGAATCACTTTGGCGGAAGAAGGTGATCTTGATGTATCTTGAAGCTGCCTTGGTTCAAACACAGCAGCTGAAGCTGAATACGAAGCTCGTGCAGGGGCTGGAGCTGCTTCAGATGTCCACGGTCGAGCTGACCGCTTATTTGGAAAAGCAGGCGGAGGACAATCCGCTGATGGAGCTGACGCTGTATCCCGGCCCCAGCCGAGTAGGCAGGGCGAAAGGTTCTCGGCAGGCTTCTTCAGAAAGCGCTTCCAATGATTGGCTGCTCCAGTCCATCGCAGAGCAGGAGGACACGCTTGAGCGCACGCTGACAAGCCAGCTGCGCCTGAGCGGCCTGTCCGCTCAGGCCTGCAGGATGGCGGCGTGGATCGCCGGGAGCCTCGACGACAGCGGCTATCTTGCCGTAAGCCTGGAGGAGCTGGCCGGGCAGGCGAAGCGGCCCGTCCGGGAGCTGGAGGCGGCGCTGGCGCATGTGCAGGCGCTCGAGCCGCCCGGCGTAGGGGCACGATCGCTGCGGGAGTGCCTGCTGCTGCAAATCCGCAGGGACCCGAATGCGGATACCTGGGCGGGCCGTATCGCAGACGGGCATTTGCCTGCCGTCGCCGCCGGGAAATATACGGCGATTGCGGAGGCGTTGGGGCTATCGGTGGAGGCGGTGAAAGCCTCCGTTCAATATATACGCACCTTGAACCCGCGGCCGGGCCTCGCCTGCGGTCAGCGGACGGAAGCGGGGGTGGAGCCGGACGCACGGGTTTGGATTGCGGACGGCAAGGTGCAGATTCGGATGAATGAGGCCAGCTATCCGAAGGTATCGCTGGATGACGGTTATCTCAGGCTGCGAAGAGAGAGCGGCTGTGAACAGACGAAGCGGTTCGTCAGCCGGTATGTCCCGCAGGTCCAGTGGCTGATTCGCAGCCTGGAGCGGAGACGAGCGACGATCAGCCGGGTTATCGCTGCGGTGATGGAGGCCCAGCGGCCGTTCCTGGAGTCAAGCGGGGAGCCGCTGCTGCCGCTGGATTTGAAAGCGGTATCCGAGGAGGTCGGCCTGGATCTGTCTACGGTCAGCCGGGCAGTAAAGCATAAGTTCGTGCAGACGCCTCGGGGCGTGTATCCGCTGAAGTTTTTTTTCTCCGGCAAGCTCCCTTCCCTGCTGGAGCCGGAGGCGTTTGTGTCGTCGCACAGCATCAAGGCCCGCATCCTGCAGCTTGTCCGCGAGGAGGATAAAAGCAAGCCTTTATCGGATCAGCAGCTGACGGATGCGCTTGTCCGGCAGGGGATTCAAATTTCCAGAAGAACCGTTATGAAATATAGAGAGGCGATGCATATCTTATCCTCGCGCTATAGATCGACCTAGTCGCAACCCGGAATCTGACGACGGAAACAATATTTTTATGATAAAGGAGGATGAAGCGTCATGACGGAGTCGGTCGCAGTCCATTTGTGGGGAAACATTATTTCCTCCATGCATAACGGCGTCATTGTCGTCAATGCCGATAACCGGATTCTGCTGATGAACGAGTCCGCGCAGCGGCTGCTGCAGGTGCAGGACGACGCTTGGGTGGGACGAAGTATCGTGCAGCTGATCCCCCACTCCAAAATGCATGAAGTGCTGAGCGGAGGGGAAAGCTCCATTGGGGAAAAAATGGTCATTTCCGGCCGCGCCTGCATGGTGAACAGAACGCCGCTGTACGAGAACGGGGAGCGGGTTGGGGCGGTCGCCGTCATCCAGGACATCTCGGAGATGGATCATTACCGAAGTCTGCTGCAGCAGATGGAGTCGGTCATTGAATTTTCGACGGACGGGCTTTATGTAGTGGATAAGGACGGCGTGACGATACAGGTCAACACCGCCTACGAGGAAATTACCGGCTTCCGCAGGGAGGAGCTGATCGGCCGCCGCATGAAGGATTTGATATCGGACGGATATTTCGATCAGTCGGTCTCCCTGCTGGTGCTGGAGAAACGGCAGCGCATCTCGATCCTGCAGCGCATCGGCGGCAAGAAGGATGTGATCGTCACGGGCAATCCGGTATTCGACGAGCAGGGAGAGCTGGAGATGATCGTCACCAGCGTCCGTGACATCACGCACCTGAACGGTTTGCGGCAGGAGCTGGAGAAGGCGCGCACCTTTTCGCAAATGCAGAACAACCGGTACACGATTCATAGCGGGGATACGGAGCAAAGCTTCATCTTTCACAGTCCCCCGATTCGAAAAGTATACGAGCAGATTCAGCAGGTTGCCCCCTACCCGACCAGTATTTTGCTGTACGGGCCCTCGGGAACGGGCAAGGAGGTGCTGGCGCACCTGATCCATGATTTGAGCGAGCGCAAGGAGAAGCCTTTTATTCAAATCAACTGCGGAGCTATTCCTGAGCCGCTGCTGGAATCGGAGCTGTTCGGATACGAGCCGGGCGCTTTCACGGGTGCGAGCCGCAACGGAAAAATCGGCTTGCTGGAGCTGGCCGACCAGGGCACCGTCATGCTCGATGAAATCGCAGAGCTTCCGCTGGCGCTCCAGGTTAAGCTGCTCCGCGTGCTTCAGGAGAAGCAGCTGCAGCGTATCGGCGGAACGAAGCCGCGCCGGTTGGACATCCGTATCGTAGCGGCGACGAATCAGGATTTGCGCAAGCAGATCCAGGCGGGCAGGTTCCGCGAGGATTTGTTTTACCGTCTGGCGGTCGTCGAGATCGCGATTCCGTCCCTGGCGGAGCGGCAGGAGGATATCGGACCGTTAACGGACCATTATTTCGCTTATTTTTGCCGGCAGTACCGGATCGACAAGCAAATTTCGCAGGAGACGAGGCAGGTGCTTCAAAACTATCATTGGCCCGGCAATGTCAGGGAGCTGCGCAATTTGATCGAGAATATGATCGTCTCGGTTCCTTCCAGGGTGATTGAGCCTGTACATTTGCCGCCGCATATTCAGGATCGGAGTCAGCCGGATGCAGGCGTTTCTTTGAAGGAAAGGGTGCAGCAGTTCGAGCGAGGCTGATTCAGGAGGCTATCGGCAACCATCAGTCGATCCGCAAAGCGGCTGAACAGCTCGGTATCGATCACTCCACCCTGGTCAAGAAGATGCAGCGCTGGGAAAAAGAGAAGCGGGCATGATTTCGACCGATGCCGCAGCGGCGGTGAAAAATGTCCGCAGGACGGTGAATGAATTCACCGCCTGTCCTAGCGCAGTCAATAGCATAAAAGAGAAGTCGATGGTGAAACATTTCACCATCGACCTGATTACGGTCTGCCGGAGAGCGGCGCAGAGGCCGCAGCGCTCCCGAAATGCAGAGCTGATTTACGCCTTGGATCAGGCATGAGAAGAGAAGCAGGCGGCTCTCGCCGGCTTTTTTGTATGATTGGCACGATTTTTGCTTGTAATTATAAATGTGCAGCCATAGGAAAGGAGGGGCATCGGTGGAAACGATGACCAAAGGGATTTTTGTTAACGGAGTATGGCAGGTAAAGGAACGCACGTATCCGCTTTATGCGCCTTATGACGGCAGGCTGCTCGCCCACATCAGCAAGGCGGATGCCGGAGATGTACGGGAAGCGATAGCCGGGGCGCACAGCGCATTCGACGTCATGCGGAAGCTGCCGGCGTATCGGCGCTCGGAAATTTTGGCGAGCGTGGTGCTCCAGCTCAAACAGCGGAGGGAGGAAGCGGCCCAGCTGCTGTCGCTCGAGGCCGGCAAGCCGATTCGCACCGCCCGCGCCGAGATCGGGCGCACGATTACTACCTACGAGTTCGCTGCGGAGGAAGCGAAGCGCATCTCTGGCGAGACGATTCCTATGGATGCGGCGCCTGGAGGAGAAGGACGGGTCGGCTTTACGTGGCGTGAGCCTCTGGGCACTGTCGTTGCGATCTGCCCGTTCAACTTCCCGTTCAACCTGGTAGCCCACAAGGTGGGGCCGGCTATCGCGGCGGGCAATACCGTCGTGCTCAAGCCTGCGGAGCAAACGCCGCTGAGCGCGCTGTTCATCGCCGAGCTGTTCCGGGAAGCCGGGCTGCCGGACGGAGCGCTACAGGTAGTAACCGGAAGCGGGCGCGAGCTGGGCGATGCGCTGGTGGAGGATGAGCGCGTCAAGAAAATTACGTTCACGGGCAGCTCGGAGGTCGGCAAGCGGATTAAAGCCAAAGCCGGGCTTCGCAAGGTGACGCTGGAGCTGGGCTCCAACTCCGGCTTGATCGTGGAGCCGGATGCCGCGCTGGATGCGATTATCCCGAGATGCGTAGAAGGAGCCTTCGCGTTCGCGGGGCAGGTATGCATTTCGCTGCAGCGCATTTATGTCCACGAATCAATCTATCAGGAGTTTACGGACCGGTTTATCGAGCAGACGAAGCAGCTTCGCGTAGGCGACCCTTCCGACGAGCAGACGGATGTCAGCTCAATGATTCACGAGCGGGAGACGGAGCGGATTCACTCGTGGGTGCAGGAAGCCGTTGAAGCCGGGGCGCGGATCGGTTATGGGGGCCGCCGTGAGAATTCAGTCTATTTGCCCACGGTGCTGCTGGATGTGAAGCGGGAGATGGCCGTTTCCTGCAAGGAAGTGTTCGCCCCGGTCGTATCGATCGTCGCATACAAGCATTTGGAGGAAGCGATCGAAAGCGTCAACGATTCCGTATACGGCCTCAATGTCGGCATCTATACGCAGAACCTGACGACCGCTTTCCGGGCTGCGAAGGAGATTCAAGCCGGCGGCGTGATCGTCAACGATATACCGACGTTCCGGGTCGACCACATGCCGTACGGCGGCGTGAAGGAAAGCGGCTACGGGCGGGAAGGCATCAAATATGCCGTGCAGGAGATGACCGAATTAAAATTTGTAACGATGAAGCTCTAAGCCTTGCTCTTTAATTGTTTCTAAAATTAGTAACCTGGAACGATAGATACATGAATGAATCCGGATCACCGAAAGTTAACCGAAATTTGTATTGCCAAAACAAATCAAGCAAATCATGGGAGGCCTGTCGGATGTCGAATATTATTAAAGCACGCCCTAAGCTGTATGTGATGGATAACGGCCGTATGAGTATGGACAAAAACTGGATGATCGCCATGCACAATCCCGCGACGCTCGCTAACCCGAATGCGCCGGCGAAGTTTGTTGAGTTTCCGATCTACACGGTGCTGATCGACCACCCGGAAGGGAAAATTTTGTTCGATACGTCCTGCAATCCGGACTCGATGGGCGTGGAGGGCCGCTGAACCGAAACGACGCAGCAAACGTTCCCGTGGGTAGCGAGCGAGGAGTGTTACCTGCACAACAGGCTGGAGCAGCTGAAGGTGCGGCCGGAGGAAATCAAATATGTAATTGCCTCCCACCTGCATCTGGATCATGCCGGCTGCCTTGAGATGTTCACGAACGCAACGGTTATCGTCCATGAGGACGAGTTCAACGGCACGCTGCAGTCGTATGCCCGCAACCAAAAAGAAGGCGCTTACATTTGGGCGGATATCGATGCCTGGGTCAAAAATCATCTGCAATGGAAAACCGTCAAGCGCACCGAAGATAACCTTCAGCTGGCCGAAGGCATTACCGTGCTGAATTTCGGCAGCGGCCATGCATGGGGGATGCTGGGGCTGCACATCGAAATGCCTGAAACGGGCGGCATTATTCTAGCTTCCGACGCTATCTACACCGCGGAAAGCTATGGACCGCCGGTGAAGCCGCCGGGTATTATTTATGATTCGATCGGTTACTCGAATACAGTTGAGAAAATTCGTACCTTGGCCAAACGGACGAATTCCCAGGTATGGTTCGGCCATGACGCCGACCAGTTTAAACAGTTCCGCAAATCGACAGAGGGCTATTACGAATAGGGAGGGAGACCCCATGACGTTATCCAAGCTGGTGTTTACTCCGCTGCAATATATCGGGTGGGGAGCGCTGGAGCAGCTGGGTCCGGAGGTTGCGAAGTTCTCGCCCTCACGGATTTTGCTGATTACCGATGCGATCCTGGAGAAATTGGGGGTTATTGAGCCGATAGCCTCCAAGCTGAGGCAACAGGGCTATGGGGTGACGCTGTACACCGATACGGTTCCCGAGCCGCCGCTCGCAGTCGGCGAGCAGCTGGTTCAATATACGCGCGACGGCGGCTTCGATCTGGTGATCGGCGTCGGCGGGGGCAGCGCGATGGATCTCGCGAAGCTGGCTGCCGTATTGGCCGGGCACGAGGGCCGGGTGGCCGACTATTTGAATTTGACGGGCACCCGTAAGCTGGAGCATAAAGGGCTGCCCAAAATTTTAATTCCGACGACCTCGGGAACCGGCTCCGAAGTGACCAACATCTCGGTGCTTTCGCTCGCAACGACCAAGGATGTCGTCACCCACGACTACTTAATGGCCGATGCGGCAATCGTCGATCCGCAGCTGACCGTATCCGTCCCGCCCCGGGTGACCGCGGCGACAGGCGTCGATGCGCTGACCCATGCGATTGAGGCTTATATCTCGGTGAACGCGAATCCGACCACCGACGGACTGGCCCTGCAGGCGATCCGCCTGATCAGCGGCTCGCTTCGCAGAGCGGTGCATGACGGGCAGGACCGCCAAGCGCGCATCGATATGAGCTACGGCAGCAATATGGCGGGCATCGCCTTTTTCAATGCGGGCGTTGCCGGCGTCCATGCGCTCGCGTACCCGCTCGGCGGCCAGTTCCATCTGTCCCACGGCGAGTCCAATGCCGTTCTGCTGCCGTACGTTATGGGCTATATCCGCAGCAGCTGCCGCAAGCGGATGGCGGACATTTTGCAGGCGATGGGCGGTTATGCGAGCTATCTCTCGGAGGAGGAGGCTTCGCGCAAGTGCGTGGAGGAGCTGGAGCGCCTCGTGAAGGACGTCGGCATTCCGAACACGCTGCGCGGATACCAAATCCCCGAAAGCGCCCTGGACAGCCTGACCGAAGACGGCGTTCAGCAGAAAAGGCTCCTTGCGCGCAGCCCGCTGCCGCTTCACCGGGAGGACATCCGGATCATTTATCAAGCCGCCTATGACGGGACGGTGGCCGAGCCGAAGACGGCCCCGCCGGTTTCCTAGAAGGCAGCAGCGTTTCCCCTCAAGGAGCAGCCCCTTACGGAAATCATGGCAATAATTCATCATTTACCGGAAAAGCATTGACCGTCGGTCAATGCTTTTTATTTTTTACCGCACAGGAAAATTTGAATTATTCGAATCCAAAGCGTTATCTCGGAATTTTCAATAGGAAATCATTTACTGGTAAGGGGGCACTCGACACTTTTTGACCATGTATGATATCATGTAATTCTTGATAAAGTGGTAACGCAGTAAAGTACATGATATTTATTCAAAGGTGGTTTAGGCATTCATGAAACGTTTTGCAGCAATGGTAATGGTTATTACGCTTGTCTTATCCGTTGTTACGGGCTGCTCCAGCTCCAAGGGCTCGGCGGACGCCGGGAAAAAGCTCGTAATTGGTATCGACGACAAATTCGCGCCGATGGGCTTTCGGGATGAGAAGAACGAAATCGTCGGCTTTGACATTGATTATGCCAAAGCGGCTGCCGAGAAAATGGGCATGACGCCGGAATTTCAGCCTATCGACTGGAAAACCAAAGAGTCCGAGCTGTCGAGCGGACGGATCGATTTAATCTGGAACGGCTATACGATTACGGATGAGCGCAAACAGAAGGTTTTGTTCACAAAGCCGTATCTGAAAAATGCCCAAGTGGTGGTCACCTTGGCGAAATCGAACCTGACCAAGCTGGACGATCTGGCCGGTAAAGTCGTAGGGCTGCAGTCGCTTTCCTCTGCCGCCGACGCATTGAATGAAAGCCCGGTCAAAGCGAAGGTCAAGAACGTAACGGAATATGCGGACAATGTGCTCGCGCTGAGCGATCTGAAGATTGGCCGCGTCGATGCGGTCGTAATTGACGAGGTAGTTATCAAATATTATATGTCCAAAGAGCAGGGAGCCTTCAAGCTGATGGACGAGTCGCTGGCGCCGGAGGAATACGGCATTGGCGTGAAGAAGGGGAACGAAGCGCTGCTGCAGAAGCTGCAGAAGGCGCTGGACGATATGAACCAGGACGGAACGGCCGCCAAAATTTCGCAGAAGTGGTTCGGCGAAGACAAGGTTTTGAAGTAAGCCATACGGCAAATTGAATGAAAAGAAGACGAAACGGATTTCTACTGGAAATCCCGAGCTTGTCGAGCAACCCTGACTTTGTGTGAAACTCCGGTGGGGTATCCTCCTCCAGCCGCTGTTGAAACCCGTGAATTGGATGAAATTTAAAGGTATTTTCACGGATTTCAAAGGCGGACGTAAACTAAGCGTTTTTCGTAGAAAAACGGGCTTCGTAAGCTTGGATACCCCACCTGCGTCTGTACTCCTTTTTCACTTGAAGGCGGTTTTCTCGACAGCCTGCGGATTTCTACTGGAAATCCCGTTTTGTTTTTGGGGGAATAATGAATGTCGGCAAATTATATAGACTCCATGATCAAGCCCATGCTGGAGGGGGCCGAGATGACGGTGCTGCTGTTCCTGATCGCCATCGTCATATCCGTACCGCTCGGCTTTCTCCTTACCCTGGCGGTGAAAAGCAGCAGCAAGCCTCTGGCCTGGTGCGCGCATACGTATATTTATATCATGCGCGGCACGCCGCTTCTGCTGCAGCTGCTGGTCATCTGCTTCGGGCTTCCGATGATCCCGGGGATCGGGGAATATTTGGTACTCGACCGGTTTACAGCGGCCTGCGTCGGTTTTATTCTGAATTACGCGGCTTATTTCGCAGAAATTTTCCGCGGCGGCCTGCTGGCTATCGATAAAGGGCAGTACGAGGCTTCCCAGGTGCTCGGCTTCAGCAGGTGGCAGACGATGACGCGCATTATCGTGCCGCAGATGTTCAGAATTGTGCTTCCGGCCGTCTCCAACGAATCGATCACGCTGATCAAGGATACGGCGCTTCTTTACGCCGTTGCGGTGCCGGAGCTGCTGCATTATGCGCAGACAGCGGTGAACCGCGACTTTACGATCGTGCCTTTCTTCATCGCAGGCATCATCTATTTGATCATGACGCTGCTGCTGACCACGCTGTTCAAATGGCTGGAACGCAGATTTAAATTCGAATAAACCTAAAAGGAATGGCGCTTGTGGCTATTATTGAAGTTTCCAAACTGACGAAATCGTACGGCAAGCTGGATGTGCTGAAGCAGATGTCGTTTGACGTAGAGAAAAAGGATGTCGTCGCTCTGATCGGTCCTTCGGGCTCCGGCAAAAGCACGCTGCTTCGGAGCCTTGTCCATCTTGAGAAGATCGACGGCGGCAGCATTCGCATCGCCGGAGAGTCCTTGGCCGAGGACGGAGTCTACGCCAAGCCTCATGAAATCAAGCGGATCACTTCCCGTATGGGTATGGTGTTCCAGCACTTTAATCTGTTCCCGCACCTCACGGTGCAGCAAAACCTGGAGCTCGCCCCGCAAATCGTCAAGGGCGAGTCCGCCGCGGACATCCGCAGGCGGAGCGCGGAGCTGCTCGCCAAGGTAGGACTGTCCGGGCGCGAGTCGGAATACCCGGCCAGGCTGTCCGGCGGCCAGAAGCAGCGGGTCGCCATCGCCCGGGCGCTGATGATGAACCCGGACATTCTGCTGTTCGATGAGCCGACCTCCGCGCTCGACCCGGAACTGACCGGGGAGGTGCTGCAGGTGATGCGGAAGCTGGCCGAGGAGCACATGACGATGATTGTCGTGACGCACGAGATGGGCTTTGCCCGGGAAGTGGCCAACCGCGTCGTGTTCATCGACCGCGGCGAGATTGTGGAGGCGGGCACGCCGGAGCAGCTGTTTACCCGTCCGCAATTCGACCGGACGAAGGCGTTCTTGAACCGCAGCTTGTAGGCGGGGGCTAGCAGCCGAAATAACTGGAAATAAAGCACTATGCCTTAGGGAAGGCCGCTGACAAGGAGCGGAGTGCGGAATCATGCTGTAGAAGCGCAGGCGTTGAAGCCGAAGACATTCGGAGACAACAGACAAGCGATCGATAGAAGAATCCGCACTCGGAGCGATGATCTTTGCGGCGGCCCCTCATTAAGGCCGGTGCTTTTTTTGTCGCTTCATTTAGTTGATATGACAATTAGTTTGACTAAAAACAATCGAAGTCATATAATTGTCATGACAACTTTATTTTTTCGAGGGGTGCGGTTGATGATTTCCTACGATGAATCGACAGGATATTTGACGTCGCAGACGAGCGGGAATACGAACCTTTTTGTGCACAAGTATTTAGGCCCGTATGATATCGCGCCGGAGCAGGGGAGCATACTAAGACCATACTAAGACGCGTGGCCTAGAGAGACAGACTGACGCAGAAGGAGCTGACCTGTCTTACGGACAACTCGAACAGATGAACGGCAATATGGCCGGCGGTCTGGAAGAAACGAAGACAGACGAACCGGGCCCGCAAGAAACTAACCTATAGAGAAAGAAGAGATTCAGGAGTGGAGAAAGAAACCTTATGGGGCCGTCACTTTTTGACGATCTGCTGCAGCAGTTTTTTTATTTTTATGACGTTTTATATTCTCGCCGTGACCTTGCCCTCGTTTGTGCTGGATCACCTGCATGGCAGCAAACAGGGAATCGGTCTTGTGACGACGGTCTTTGTCATAGCGGCGGTTATTTTCCGTCCGCTGACCGGCAAATGGCTGGATGAGGTGAACCGGAAGCGGCTCATTCTAGGCTCGCTCATCCTGTTTATGGTGTGCAGCGCAGCCTACCTGGTCGTACGCGATTACTATGTGCTGCTCGCCCTGCGATTTATTCATGGCATTTCATTCGGGATAGCGGCTACGGCAACCTCGGCGGTCGTGCTCGAAGTTATTCCGGAGCAGCGCAAAGGGGAAGGCGTCGGCTACTTCAGCTTATTTATGAGCCTTGCGATGGTCATAGGGCCATTCATCGGGCTGTGGCTGACGACGAATATCAGCTATAACGCGATGTTTATCGCGGTCTTCGTATTTTCGCTGCTTGCCTTCGTGTGCGGGGCATTGACAGCCGTCCCGAAGGCATCGCCCAAGGCCAGTACGCTGAGCACCTGGCATATCAAGCGGTTCGTCGAGCCGAAGGCCATTCCGATTTCGCTGGCCGGTTTCGTGCTGGCGTTCTCTTATGGAGCGATATCCACATTCATTTCGGTGTATGCCAAGACGATCGGCCTTGAGCGAATCTCCAGCTATTTCTTCATCGTTTTTGCGGCGATGATTCTTATTTCCAGGCCTTTTACCGGAAGATTGTTCGACCTCAAAGGAGAGCACGTCCTCGTCTATCCGGGCATGCTGTTGTTCATCGGCGGTATGGTCTGGCTGAGCGCGGCCTACTCGGCGCCCGTCTTTCTCATCACTGCGGGCATCATCGGGCTGGGTTATGGCGCCATTCTGCCAAGCTTTCAGACCATCGCGATTCAGGCGTCTCCGATGCACCGCCGCGGACTGGCTACGAGCACGTACTTCGTGTTCTTTGATTTGGGCTATGGCTTAGGCTCGTACCTGCTCGGCGTCGTGGCTGCCCAGACGAATTATCATGTTATGTACTTGATCGGAGGGTTCGTCGTCGTCTTATCGGTCGTTATTTATTATTTATTTCACCATAAAAAGCAGGCCAAATTGGCCGGCAAAGAAGGCATCGTGTAACTCGGCAGCGTCCCGGCGCTTCTCCGGGAAAGTCATGTGCGCATAAAAAAGGGCGGCTCCGAGGTTGAATCAACCTGTGGAGCCGCCTGTTTTTCGGCTGTGCGCCGTATTGTTGGCCGGACGCTAGTGAATGTCTTTCTTCTTAAACCTTCCGCCCTTCACATCATGGATGTTGCCGATGGCCAGAAAGGCGTTCGGTCCTGCTCATCGACAATCGATTTCAGCTTTGCTTCCTCCAGACGGGTGATGACGCTGAAAATGACTTTTTTGTCGTCTCCGCTAAAGGCGCCCTCGCCGTTCAAATACGTTACGCCGCGGCCCAGCCGGAAGGTAATGGCTTGACCGATTTTCTCATGCTCGTCGCTGATGATCCATACGGACTTGGATTGATCCAGTCCTTCGATCGTCACATCGAGAATTTTGGAGGCGACGTAGTAGGCGATCAGCGAGTACATCGCATGATCCCAGCCGAACACGAAGCCGGCGCTGCTGAGAATGAACAGGTTGAAGAACATAACGATCTCGCCCACGGAAAAGGGCGTTTTTTTGCTGAACAGAATCGCTACGATCTCCGTGCCGTCGAGCGAACCGCCGGACCGGATAACGAGACCGACGCCGATCCCCAGAATAATACCGCCGAACACCGCCGCGAGCAGCGGATCGATAGTGATCGGTTGAATCGGATGGAGCAGGGAGCTGCCGATGGACATGATAAGAACCGAGAATAAGGTTGAAAATGCGAACGTTTTACCGATCTGCTTATAGCCGATCATCAGAAAAGGCAGGTTCAGCACGACCAGGAAAACGCCAAGCGGAATATTGAGCAAATGGGATAAAATAATAGAAATACCTACGATACCGCCGTCAATGATATGGTTGGGCACCAGGAAAATTTCCAGTCCCACCGAGAAAAGCATCGAGCCGACAATCATAAAGAAGGCTCTGCGTAAAAATTTCATGCGGGTTACCCGTTGATGCTGGGCGGAAAGCTGTTCTTGCGGTGTGGATGCGCTTGTCAATAGTATCTCCTCTTTTCGTCACTCATTGCGTTCTTATAGGGTGCAAGAATCGAATGAGCGGGAAGCCACATAGGCCGAGGTGAACTTGAGAGGGGCGAGCAGGCGTTTCCTTAGCAGCTCTCGAAGCTTGGAGAACAGAAATACGCCAAAAAGAGCATATAGGAAGGGAAAGCACGGATCGGGTTCCTCGTCCTCAGCGTACCAAGAGTCAATCGGATAAAGTAAGGGTACGGTGAAATCGGACGTTTCCGGCTTTACGCGGACAAATGCGGGCGTTTCGTTGAACTGGCTTAACGCATTTTCTTGGAAGGTAATGTTCTGAGAAATGGGGGGTGTCAGCGGAAACAGAAAGAAGCCGATGATAACCCATACCAGAATGACCCAATAGCGATGCCGCCGATGTTTTTCCAAGCTGATCCCCCCTTTTTATTCGCTTTGAAATCTATCGGAGTAGTTAGGATTTTATCATTTTTTGATAGCATCAGTCAAAGATTGTCGGGGTGTAAGTTCTGGGTTATAGTCATTTTATCATATGTCAGGGGGTCGCCTATGGATGCCAAGCTGCATGCGTTGTTTCGCCCGATGCAGGCTAACGGAAGGGATCCTGCCTATACTTATTCCGAGTGGCCGCCCTCTCCGGCTTTAAAGCCTTATGTCGCATGCTACTGGGTTTCGGAGCCCGCTGGTTTACAGGCCGCTTTGCTGCAAAAAGGAGGCAGCGCCGTCGACCGGGTGCTGCCGGACGGCTGCACGGAACCTTTTATTCGAGCAGGATTTGGTTCAAGGCTCGTATCAGCTTCGCTACTGCGGTATTTTCGATCAATCGTTTACGATATCGTATGATGAGCACCGGCCGGTGCGGAAATTCGGAGTCCGTTTCTTCCCGGGAGGCGCGCCTGTCTTTTTCAAGCTGCAGGCCTCGAGCTTCATGAATCAGCAGGCCCCGCTGGACGCCCTATCTGCTCCGGGCCGGCAGGGGAGCTTGGCGAACGTTTGAACGAGGCGTCATCGGCAGCGCGCAGAGCGGAGCTCATGGACGGCTGGCTGTTGTCCATGCTGGACTCCGGCGCCGTGACGGTTCAGCCCGGTGATACGCTGAAAAACGGACTTTATCGCATCTTTATAACGGCGGGTAACGTATCTGTCCGTGAGCTGGCTGAAACGGAAGGCATCAGCACGCGGCAGTTGAACCGGAAATTCGATCAGTGGATCGGGATGGGACCGAAGCGGTTCAGCGAAATCGTCCGTTTCCAGGCGGTTCTGCGGGATATTCGGCAGCATCCAAGCACGGATGGGATGACGATAGCTCTTGCGCAAGGTTTTTTCGATCAGGCTCATTTTATCCGTGAATTCCGCCGCTTTTACGGGGAAACGCCGGGGAAGGCGCAGGCGGAATACCGAAGTATGTCCGATTTGTACAAGCCGGGAACCGTGTAGTCCCTGTATACTGACATTAAGCGAATCAGAAAGCGAGGGATTGAATGATGAACGCAACGATGCACATCCGGGATCAGCTGTTAGAGGAGCTGGAGCTGGCGGTAAGAACGAGCGAGGCTCTGATCCGGAGGATTGAGCCCGGGCAGTGGAATTACCGTCCCCAGAACAATATGCGCTCCTTGGCGGAGCTGGTTCGCCATTTGGCTTTAATTCCGGCCTCGGACTTGACGATCCTTAAGGAAAGTCCACAGCAGGAGGTTGAAGGAGTGGAACGGAGCTTGGACGAAGTCGCGGACAGCGAGACGCTGGCCCTGCGGTTGAGAAGTCATTTCGAGGAAGCGAAGCGGTATTTCACCTCGCTGCCGGAGGAGGAGCTGCTTTACCGGTCAACCAAGGCGTTTTATGCGGAGCATGGGGCCGTGCAGATCCGATGGCTGATCGAGATGGTGACGCACATGTTCCATCACCGTTCCCAGCTGTACAACTATTTGAAGCAGCTGGGGCATGAGCTGCAATTTTTCGTATTGTACGCCTAAGCGGCATGAGAGGAGGAGCCTGAATGACTTCCACATATCCGTCCCGAATTTTGTCAATTTCCATCGATCGCCCCTTAGAGCAGGTGTACGATTATATTTACGAATTGAAGCATTTCCCCGACTGGGCGACTTCTTTCTGTCTGTCGATTCAAGTGGCAGGGGATGAAGGCCGGATGGAGACGCCGGAGGGCCCGGCTGTTATCCGCTTCGTCGAGAGGAACCGGTGGGGTGTGCTCGACCATTGGGTCTCGGCGCGGAACGGAACTGGAGAATTATATTTCCCTGCGCGTCGTCCCGAACGGAGCGGGGAGCGAGCTGGTCTTTACGCTGCTTCAGCTGCCCGGTGTGACAGACGAGGTTTTCTCGGATGACGCCCGCCGGGTCGGGCAGGATTTGCATAGCTTGAAAAAGATACTTGAAGCGAGGTAAGCAGGGCAGGGGGCTTGAGGCGATGCTCCGATCCCCCTGCAGCTTTTTCGACCGCTCCGCATCACCTCAAGCCCCTTTCGAGAAGCGTCCATCTAGCCGGAGGAGCTTCGCTTGGCGTTGGCATATTCCTCGGGCGTTTGGCCGATAACGGCCTTGAAGTCTTTTATAAAATGCGACTGGTCGAAGTACCCCAGGTCAGTCGAAAGACGGGCCCGGTCAAGATGCAGCCCCCGGTCCATCATTTCGGCTGCGTTCTGCAGCCGGTAAAGCTTGATAACCCATTTGGGGCTTACGCCTACATACTGATCGAAGAGGCGCTGCAGCTTTCTTTTGTTCACCCCGAACTGTTCCACGAGCTGGTTCACTTTGGTGAGGTCCGCTTCCTGGCTGATACGGTCGATGATTTGATTGACGAGCCGAATGTTCCCGTCCTGCGGCGGAAGCTTTGGACGAATGAGCCGTTCCGCCAGCTCCACCATCTCCTCGTCATCGGTCTGCGCCAGAATAGCGGACTCGGCCGCCGCCGCTTCCTCCCCGAACACCTCCTGCAGGCTGAGAGGCCGTTCAAGCAGTTCCGAGACAGGCTTCCCCGTAAAAGGATAAAACCCTCCCGGCTTGAATTTGACGCCGAAAACGAATCCCTTTCCATGCAGCAGGTAGGAGAATTTGCTTTTAGCAGGACCGTAAATCGCCGTTTTCCCGGGCTCTACGACCAGATTGACGCACGGATTCGGTACGACCTCCTGCAGATGCGGCTCCTGTCCGGTTAAATCCCAGCTGACGATCCAGTAGTGCTTGACGAAAAAGGCAATGTCCGGCGAAGGGACATGCCGGGAAAGCCGGAAGATCGTCTCGCTGTCCTTCAAATGGAGTACGCCCAGACTGGGCCTGTCCGTTTGCACAGATTCCTTCATCACGATACTCCTTCCTTAAGTTCGGCCGCCTAGCGCACGTGATTCGTTGACAGTATGCCGCCTGTCTTCGTCACTCAGGGATGCTAGCCAAGCGCTTGCTTGCCATGCGATGATGGCATCTTCCTTTTATTTCCTTCCATTCTATTATAAGCTTGTCTGCTGGTATAAGACAAAACCGGATTTGGCGGTGAAGCCAAAGCTGCTTTTTCTCGTGAAAAGCGGAACAAATAATAGACGGGTATCGTCTATCTTCCCAAGAAGCGGCTAACCAGGCCGCATATGGAAAAGAGGGCGATCCCATGAAAAGGCTTCTGCTTGGCGTGATGATATTTTCCTGTCGTTCAGCGGGCTTTCCGCAGCGTTGCCGATTACGAAGGCCTACGCCTGCTCCTGCGCGGCGCCGCCGTCCGTACAGGAGGCTGTACAGCAATCGGCCGCTGTATTTTCGGGCAAGGTGATCTCGATTCAAGAGAAGCAGGGGCTGATCTTCTCAAGCGCCGACCCGGTCACGGTGACCTTGTCCGTGAAGCGTATCTGGAAAGGGGAGCCGGCCCAAGAGAGCCGGGTCCGGACGGCACTAAGCGAAGCGAGCTGCGGCTATGGTTTTCAGCCGAATAAGGACTACCTCGTTTATGCAAGCCAGGATGACGAAGGAAGGCTGATGACGACGCTTTGCAGCAGAACGAAGCCGCTCAGCGCGGCGGCGGACGATTTGGCGGCCTTGGGAGCGGGAAAAGCCCCGGACGTTTCCGGCACAGCCGCTCCACTATCGGGAGCAGGGGCGAACACGCCGATGCGGCCGGTCTATCTGGCGGCCGTATTTGGAGTCAGCGTTTGCATTGTGTATCTTCTTGCGGCTATAAGTTACGGCGGCACACGGACCCAAGCGCACGGTCTCCAGCTGCCGGAATCCTCGCGTCTCCCGGAGGAGGAGGCCTCTTCTCCGCGTAAGAGGCCGTCAGGGCGAAGCCTGCCGCTGCTTCTCTTCAGCCTTGCGGCTGCAGGAGCATTGACATGGCTCGTCTCGCTGCTGGTTGGCTGAGCGCTGAAACGGACGCGGCTTGGGCTTCTCTCCCTTACAAAGCGAGCATGTAAACCATCACAAAGCGGCTTCAGGAACAGGCTTTTCACAAGCCTGAGCGAGGAGTTCGGCCGCCGCCATGGCTGTACCGGCACGTGAGTTCGGGATTCGCAGGCGTTGAATAAGAACGCTCCTTATGCACAGCGATGACTTTTTCAGCGGCTTGCCGGACCGCGGCTCCGGCGGGAAGCCTGCATGGTTTGGTGCAGGCTATTACTGGCTGCGGTGCGGGGCTCTTTTCGCTTTATTGCAGGTCAGGTTGTAGCGGCGGCCGTAGCTCTTGGCGTAGGCGACGATTTTTCGGATCATCCGTTGGTCCGGCAGCTTGGTAAATGGGCATGGGTCCGGATGCGTATTGACCTCCAGAATCCAGGGATGCAGCCGCCCGTCGACGGCGATATCCAGGCCCAGCTCGTTCATGGCGGGGTAGGCGCGGCCGAGCTGGGCCGCAGTGACGCGGGCCATCCGGTTCATCAGCCCAAGCAGAGCCAGACTCCGGGTCCTGCCGGCATGGGGAAGAAGCAGTGTGCCCGCGGGAAAAATGGTTCCGCCTTGACTCCCGTTGGTAACCGCTTTGCGGGGATGCGCGACACGGCCTGCAATGCCGGTAGGCTCCCAGCGGCGCGCCGGGTTTTTCTGTATCATGACCCGGAAGTCATAAGGGCGTCCGCCGTGCCGCAGCACATGAATTCCTTTTTGAACCAAATATTTGCGCCGGCCGATCCGCTGCCGGAGCGATTCGAACAAAGCCGGGAAGCTTGCGAAGGCGAAGATGCGTGTGCCGCTTTGATAACGATACGCGCGCCCCTGCTTCTCGACCTTCATGACGCCGATCCCCAGGGAGCCGGTATCGGGCTTCACATAAACCATGCCGTAACGCTCCAGCATGTCATAAAGCACCTGGCGGCTGAACAGCCGGGTCAGCGGAATGAACCGCGCCAGCCCGCGGTGCCGCAGCAGAACCCTCGTTTTTAACAGCTTGCTGGAAATATTGGAACGCATATCCTTCATGAGATAGACCGCCTTTCCGTACGGACGATAGGTATTCGTACTATCATACGGCGCAGGGTGCCCGGGGGTGAGACAACCGGGGAAATCGCCTATTTCCCGGACGTACGGCAAGGAGAAGGCGAACGCGGAGGAAGAGGAACGCATACAATGTAGCGTCGGAAAGAACGTCACGGAGCCGGCAAATTCGGATCGAGAGGAAAGAAAGCGAATGCATGAGCTGTCAGACCTCTGGCAGGCCGTTGAACGGATCAAGCGGAATTTTCCCTGGTATGCCGAGCTAAGCGGCCGGCTTCAGGGAAATACGGCTGCGGATCTACGCTGGAGCAGCCTGCCGCTAGTCACCTCTTCGCTGCTGGAGAAGCATTATTATACGGAGCATCAGCCGCTGGCGCTGCGGCCGGATGTCCACTGCTACAAGACATCGGGCACCAGCTCCGGCAGAAGGAAGTCGATCTGCTATTCTCCTGCGGATGAAGACGCCTATGTTCGGATCAAGCTCGATGTCTTTCGTTCGATTCTGGGGGATTGCGGCTTCCGCCGCGCATTGTCCGATATGGGAACCGGACATGCGGAAGCGACCGCGGTCGAGGTGTTTCGCAGGCTGGGGATGGAGGTGGAGTCCGTCTCGTTTCGGCTGCCGATCGAGCATCACTTGGAGCGCCTGGCTGCCTTTCGGCCGGAGGTGCTGTACACGATGCCTTCGATTCTGGAGCGGATTCTGCTCGCCTCGAGCGACCCGGCCTCCTACGGAATCCGGCATGTCATCCTGGTCGGCGAGATCGCTTCTCCGGCTTGGAAGGAGCGCGCTGCACAGAAGCTGGGACTGGGCGCGGAGCGGATCACGGACACGTACGGCTCGATCGAGATCGGCACCATCGCTTACTACGATCATTCGCTTGGGCGGTATGTATTTGCCGAAGGCCTCTTCGCCGAAGGGATTGCCGCCGAAGCGCTGGACGGAAACTTCGAGCCGCTTCCGGAGGAAGAGCGGGTGCTCGTGCTGACCTCAACGGTCCGGGAAGCGTTCCCGGCGGTCCGCTATGTCACCTACGATGTAGTCAGAGACCTTCGTACCACAGATGTGGACGGCGTGCCCAGACAAAGTTTCCACAGCGTGGTCAAGCGCATCGGGCCGGATCTCAAGCACGGCGAAAAAATAAGCATTTACGACATTGAGGACGTTGTTTTCCGCTATGTGAAGGAAGCCAGCGTCCGTGTACGGATCAACGGCAACGCGCTGGCGCTGCATATTTATGGCCCTCCGCTGTCCGCGGCGGTGCTGGCAGGCATCCGGCATGATGTCGAGAACCGGATTCCCGAAATCGGGATCATGATCCGGTCCGGTATTTTGGACGGCATCCAGGTCGTTGGGGAAACGTTTGACGATGCGGAGCACCGGGGCTCCGTCAAGAGCAAAAAGATTGCTTACGAAGACGCGGACAGCATAAACGGACAGGGGGGCTCAGCTTGAAGCTTGAGGGAGGTATAGCGGAGGCCATTGGCGGCACGCCGCTCGTCCGGCTCGACCGTCTGTTCGAAGGGGAAGCGTTCGAGGTATACGGGAAGCTGGAGTGGATGAATCCGGGAGGCAGCGCAAAGGATAGACCGGCGCTCTATATGCTCCGCGAGGCGGCGAGGCGGGGTGAAATTACGCGTGACACCGTCGTGATTGAATCCAGCTCGGGTAATTTGGCGATCAGCCTGGCTCAGCTGTGCTGTTACTTAGGGGTGCGCTTCATCTGCGTAGTGGACCCTCGCACAACGGAGCAGCACAAACAAATTATTCGCAGCTTTCATGGGGAAATCGATCTGGTGACGGAGCCGGATCCGCAGACCGGCGAATTTCTGCCTGCGCGCATTCGCCGTGTAGCGGAGCTGCTTCAGACGATTCCGCATGCGTATTGGACGAATCAGTATGCGAATCCGGACAATTATTTAGCCCATGCGCAAACGACGATGAAGGAAATCGGCGACCGCCTTGGAGCGGTCGATTATTTGTTTTGCGGCGTCAGCTCCTGCGGTACGATCCGCGGCTGCATGGAGTATATCCGCAGCCGTGGCTGGCCGACGCAGATCGTTGCCGTAGATGCGGAGGGCAGCGTTATTTTCGGCGGGCCGAAGGGCCCGAGACGGTTTCCCGGCCTCGGGGCCGGAATGACGCCGGGGCTGCACCGGCAGGATGTGGCGGACATGGTGCTGTACATGTCCGACCTCGACTGCGTCCGCGGCTGCCGGGACCTGGTGCGCCGCGAGGCGATTCTGGCCGGCGCCTCGTCGGGCGCCGTTATTTCCGCGATCCGCCGCCTCAGCGCAACGATCGCGAAGGGAGCGGTCTGCGCGGCCATCCTGCCGGACCGCGGCGAGCGGTATTTGAATACGGTGTACAACGACGACTGGGTGCGGCAGGAGCTGGGCTATGATCCGGATCGTCCGGACGAACCCGAACGGAGGGACAGCATGATTTATCTGGACGATAACGCCGTCCGTGAAATCGGCATCGATTGGACGAAGCTGCTGGGCATTATTGAAGAGGTGACCGCAATCCAGGCGCAGGGCGACTGCGTTCAGCCGTTAAAGCCGTATTTGCGCTTCCGCGACCCGGTGAACCGGATCATTGCGATGCCGGCCTTTGTCGGCGGAAGCGTGGAGATGGCGGGCATCAAATGGATTGCGAGCTTCCCTCCTAACCGGAGCTTGGGGCTGCCGCGGGCGCACAATACGATCGTTCTGAACGATCCGGCGACCGGGGAGACCTTTGCGTTTCTGAACAGCAGGCTTCTGAACGGCCTGCGCACCGCTGCGGTGAGCGGGACGATGCTGCGCGCCTACCTGGCTGCGAGGCAGCCGGAGAAGGTCAGGCTCGGATTGATCGGCTGGGGCCCGGTGGGCCGGACGCATCTGGATATGTTTATCCATGTGCTCGGCGACAGGCTGGAGCGGATCGCCTTGTACGACTTGAACGGCATCGATCCCGAAAGTGTGCCTGCAGCAGTCCGCGGCATCACCGACATAGCGGACGGATGGCGTGAGGTCTACCGCGGCTCGAACGTGATCGCGACCTGCACCGTCTCGGCGAACCGGTATATTGACGAGGCTCCGGCGGCGGGAGCGCTGCTGCTGAACGTTTCGCTGCGCGATTATATCCCGGAGCATGCGGCTAACTTCAAGGCCGTCATCGTGGACGACTGGCGCGAGGTATGCCGCGAGAATACCGATATCGAGCAGCTGCATCAGCGCTGCGGCTTGCAGGAGGCCGACACCCGCACATTGGCCGATGCGCTGTTCGGCGGCGCACTGTCCGGCTATGACGCCGAAGAGCCGGTTTTTTTCAATCCGATGGGGCTTGCGGTGTTCGATATCGGCGTAGCCGCCTATTACGCGAGAGAGGCCTTGCGGCAGGGGAAAGGCATCATACTGTAACCGCATGAGGCGGCTAACCGTGATCCGGTCCGCTATGATGAAATGATGCCGGACCTGTATACCGGATCAAAATAAACGAGAGCTCCCCGCGGTACCTCTGTCTTATAGCATGGCAGGATAAGGCGGCGGCCGGAGTCTCCCGACTGCAGTCAGAGTGATTCCCCGACCAAAGGCCAGGTTCCAAAACCGCCGCCGGTCCGTTTTGTTCCATGTCTTCTCCCTTTACAATAAAGACATGAAACATTGGAAGGGAGAACACAACTTATGAGAAAAATATTTCGTTCCATTACTAACAGCCGTATCACCGGACTTTGCGGCGGCATAGCCGAATACTTGGGGATCAGCGCGACGTTTGTCCGTCTGCTGATGATTATCGCAGCCTTCTGCAGCTTCGGTACGACGGTCGTGCTATATTTTGTAGCCAGCCTGATTATCCCTAAGGATACTTATATTCATCATGCTTCTTAAACTAAGCGAATAAGCCGGGCTTCTGCGAGACCGAACCGAACCGTCAGAGCCTGATACCGTAAAATGAAAAAAGCTCCCGCCCTAAGGAGGAAGCCGCTGAGAATCCACTCGCTGCGCGTATGAAGCCTTCTATCCAGCCTAACTAAGCCCGGGCTTCCGAAGGTCATTGCTTTGGAAGCCGTTTGCTTGGCAGACGCGCAGCCGCTGTCCCCAAATTGCCTTAAGCTTCTCCGCTTTTAGCGGTTGGAAATCGGGGACCCATGCTCTTTGACGGAACGATGCCGCATGTTCCGCTTCTTTTCAGCGGCTCGCCCATAGATGGAGAGCTTATACATACAGCCAGCCGCAGGCTAAGCCTGGGCTTTCCTGAAGGCCGAATGCATGGTCGGGCCTACGTACTGGTTGATCGGGAAGCCGTTGCGGATCGCTTCGGTAATAAACGCCTTGGCTGTGGACACCGCAGTTTTTACATCGCTGCCTTTGGCCAGCTCGGCGGTGACGGCTGCGGAGTAGGTGCAGCCTGCGCCGTGCGTATAGCCTGTTGCGATTTTGGCCGATTCGTACAGCTCGAAATCTTTGCCGTCATACAGCAGATCGACAGCCTGCGGATGATCCAGCTTGGCCCCGCCTTTTATGAGCACATAGCTGGTGCCGGCCGCTTGAATGATGCGGGCCGCTTCCTTCATATCCTCCAGCGTGCGGATCGGCGGACGGTCCGCCAGCTGCGCCGCCTCGAACAGGTTAGGCGTCACGACGTCAGCCAGCGGGACAAGCAGCTCCCGTAAAGCGACGGTCGATTCCGGATGCAGGGCCTCATCGTTGCCTTTGCATACCATGACCGGATCGATGACGACCCGTTTCAATCCCTTCGTCTTGATCGTATGGGCGACTAGCTCAATCAGCTCCACCGAACCGAGCATCCCCGTCTTCATTGCATCGATGCCGATGCCGTCCAGTACGGTTTTCAGCTGCTCTTCCACCGTGGACAGGGCAATCGGATGCACGCCGTGTGACCAGCCGCTGCCGGGGTCCATGGTGACGATGGTCGTCAATACGGTCATACCGTAAACGTCCCGTTCCTGGAAGGTTTTCAAATCGGCTTGAATGCCGGCGCCGCCGCTCGTATCCGAGCCGGCTATCGTTAACACTTTTTTTAAGCTCACGCTGATCTTCTCCTTTGCTTTTATAAAATAAGGGCTATCCTCCTATTTCTATCTACATCCTACGGATTTCGACGAAATATTACAACCTGAAAATTGCGGCTCAGTAAGCGATGCCGGCCCGGCAGCGGATGTAATCCGGCAGGGCAAGCTGTTCGTAGGCGAATGCCGCCGTATCCTGCACGGAAATTTCCCGGCCGCCCTCCGGCAGCAGGCCTTCTCCACACGGAAAACTCCGGTGAAGGCACCGTCCGGCAGATAGGTGGGACAAACGATGGTCCAATCGAGTCCCGATTCCCGCAGCCTGTCGTATACCTTGCAATGCTCTTCGGCGGCTCGGGTCAGCGTTCGTCTGGATTCTGCGGACTGATAGCGCAGAAGCTCGGGCGATACGCGGCTTTGCAGAATGCCCGCCGTCCCGATGGTGACGATGCGCCGGACGCCTTGGCGTTTCATGGCGGCGATCACAAGCGGGATGCTCTCGGACAGCACGGCCGATCCGCCGGTGCTGAGAGCGCTGATGACGGCATCCGCTCCCTGCATCCCAAGCTCCACATCCGGCGCATGCAGCGCATTGCCCTGGATCACCGTAACAAGCTCTCCCTTTACGGTGATCTTGTCCGGGTCGCGTGCCAGCAGCTTCAGGCGGTGGCCGTCTCCGGCGGCCAGCGAGGCTATGCAGGAGCCTACGCGCCCGGAAGCCCCCAATATAAATAAGTTCAATTCTTTCCCCCCTTCCCCATAAAGCCGTTACCGTTATCATAGCATAAAAGGTTTTTTTAGATTATCCACACGGTTATACACAAACCCCACAGCCTAAAATAACTTGATGTGTATAAGCTGCTTATTCTCTATACACATTTTCACATAACAAGTTATCCACATGTTTATAGCATCCATGGAACGAGTAAACAGATGGCAGTGCCGCTAAAAGCCCGCTTTCCGAATCTCGCCAAATTTACCGGGTGGGGAGAGACGACCGGTTGAATAACACAGCTTGCGCAAATCGAGACGATTTTTCCAATCCCAGGGAGGCTTATTTGTATCTTATCCACATAATTATCCCCATCATCAACAGGGTATCGAATCTTGCAATCTATAAGTTTAAATTCATTTATAAACATATCCACAATAATAGTTATCCACAAGTTTAATTTCCATCTGCCGAGCCCTCACCCTGTTAAGAAAAGGGAGAGGCAGCAGACGTCGGGTCTGCTTACTGCTGCCGGATAGGGCGTGTGTGTGTACGCCAAGCGGATGCATTTTTGGGGGCAGCGCACGGGTTTAACATTCCACAAACAATCATCTGATAATTTGAAAGAGAAGCCCAGGCTTCAAGGATGATTGTATGGGGAGAAAGGGGAGCGGCAGTACAGTGAAACACGAGCTGCACAATTATTGGGGCGAAAGAAGGATCATTCCAGCCGTGCGCAAGCCTGAGGATTTGACGGCGGCCTGCCGCGGCGATTGGCCTGCGGTGTTTTTGCTTATCGGCGACCTGTTCACAGTAGAAGAATATGTATCCCAGGTTCTTGCGGCAGGGAAGAAGGTGTTCCTGCACGTCGATTTTATTACCGGGCTGGGCGGCGACCCGATCGTTATGCGGTTCATTGCCGAACGAATCCGGCCTACGGGCATTATTTCGACCAAAAGCCACTTCATCAAGCACGCCAAAAAGAACGGACTTTTAGCTATCCAGCGTATTTTTCTTATCGATGCTTCCGCTCTGGAGCACGGGATTCAGAATGTGGAGCAGAGCGGACCGGACGCCGTCGAAGTCATGCCCGGACTCATCCCCAAAGTCATTACTGTGCTGAGGGACCGCATTTCCCTGCCGATTATTGCAGGCGGTCTGATTCAGGAGCACAGCGAGATTGCGACCGCGCTGCGGGCAGGCGCCAGCGCCGTATCGATGGGCGGCAGGCATTTATGGACACCGTAATTCGGAATAGCCGAGATTTACAATTCTTTTATGTAAGGTTGACGCTCCGATAACAATGCGCTGATAAAGTAGACCTTGCAGCAGACAAGTGAATAGCGAGGGTACGAGTCGAGGAGAAAACCCTTTTATGCAGCAAATGGAGAGCCCTATGGGGCGCGTATTTCCGTTTGATGGATAGAGGGTTTTTTTGCGTTGTGTTCAGAGGATGGGGGTGACGAGGCTTCGGGAGGATGCTTTTGCAAGCAGCGGAAATGGCTTCAGCCTGTTTTAACATTGAGAAGAGAGGACTGAAAAACGTTGAGGAAAAAATCTGCGAAGGCGCTGCGCTTGGTTACGGCAGCGGCATTGATCTGCGGGCTGCTTCAGCCGGTAGCGGCACTGCCCCGAACGTATGCGGCCGATGAGAGGAAATCGTTGGACGTCCGCAAGACGTTAACGGCTCCGGTGATCGACGGCCGATTGGATGAAAGCCTATGGAGATTGGACCAGCCGCTAACCGCTCAGGTCGGTCAGGGCGCTTTTGAGGAATCGAAATTCGGCCTGCTGTGGGACAATCAGTACCTGTATATCGGCGTCAAGGCGGACGATAAGAATTTGATACATAATGGATCCGGCAGCTGGTTCGAGCAGGATAACATGAACGTCTTCCTCGATCCGACCCTGCACCAATCTTCTCCGTTCCTGAATGACGACTTGCAGGCAGGCTTTGTGTATCAGCCGGATTCGAGCACGCCGGAATTTCATTTCGGCGCGGCGTTGAACGGGCACAGCGGCAAGGACGAGAAAAAAATATTGCGGGCGATCAGCCGGACAGCTTCGGGATGGGCTGCGGAAGTGGCGATTCCTTGGGATATGCTGAATTTCGATCCGAATTTGCAGAAGCAGCTGGGCATGGAGCTCGGGCTGACGAACCGGTACGGCGCGGATCCTGCGGAGCAGCGGTCAAGCTACTGGAGCGCCTATCATTCCTCCTCCTTCTGGAACGATACAGCGGGGTACGGCGTGCTGAATCTGACCGATGCGAATCCTGTCGCCGGAAGCGTCAGCCCCGTGCTGCTGGAGGAAAACTTCGACGGGGTAGCCGCAGGCCAGCTGCCGGCTAACTGGATTTCCGACGTCAATGCGGGAAGCCCGCCGTTTACCGTCGTTCAAGATACGTACGGCAACGGGAGAATGGTCTTTGATGGCAGTGCCTCCGGGAAGCAGGGCCGGGCTGCGGCGCCGGTGCAGTGGGACAACTATGTGATCGAAGCGGATATGCGTTTCGAGAAGGTGCTCGACGACGCCCGATGGGCATCGATCATGTTCCGTATGCCTGCCAACGGCAAAAATCCGTACGATCAAATGGCGATCCGGCGCAATGGCAGCTTTGAGCTGGCTTACCGGAAGCCGGACAACAACTGGGCTTCGCCGACACCGGTAACCGGAACATGGAAGAAGCTGGACCTGAACGCGGATTATTCCTTGAAGGTCCGGGTGTTCGATAACAATGTGAAAGAGTATATCAAAGCCAAGGACGATGCGAATTATACGCTTCTGATGGATAAGAGCTTCACCTCCAATCTGCTGGAGCGGGGAAAGGTAGGCCTGCAGGCCGATCAGAACAAGGTGTCCTTCGACAATCTGAAGGTGACGCGGATTACCGCTGACCGGCTCGACCTTACTGCGCCTGACACGCTGGAAGCATTGAGCGGGGGAGCTAGCGTTACAAGCAGCGTCTATTATTCCGACGGGATAACCGAATCGCCGGGAGCGGAACGCATAAAGCTGTATTCGGCCGATGAGAGCATCATTAAAATTGTGAACCGTGAGCTGGTTCCGCTCAAGCCGGGCAAGGTGAAGATTAAAGCCGTCTACGCGAATGCGGAAGCGACGCAGGAAATCACGGTAACCCCTTCTCTTACAGGGGTGAAGACGGTTGGCTTGAAGCATGACGATGGTTATTTGCTCGCCGTAACCAACGAAGCACTTGATCTGAGCAAGGTCACGCTTCAGGCGGATTTCAACGATTTGACCACCGGGACGGTGAGCGGCGATCAGGTGAGCTGGACTTCCGACAGCCCGGATGCCGTTGCAGCCGGCGGACAGCTTACCGTGAGCCGAAAAGGAATCTATACGCTCACGGGCACGAAGGACAGTGCGTCCATTACGCTTGCGGTCGTGGCCAAAGACGCAGCTGATGCGGAATATGTGCTTTATGAAGAAAATTTTGATGCCGTGCCGGACGGCACGCTGCCTGCGGGCTGGACGAGGAAGCAGGGGACGACTCCGGCTGCGGCGGCCGTGAAGTCCGGCGTCTTCGAGATGAACGCGCTGGCGTCGCCGGATAATCCTTCCCGCGTGCTGCTGCCTTCCTACCTCGGATTGTTCGGCAATTACAAAATCGAGGCGGACGTGACTCATCTGCAGGCGAATAATACGGCGAGATGGCATTCCCTCATGTATCGTATCCAGAACCACGACTATCCTTATTACCAAATGGCCGTAAGGCAGGATGCGACAGCTGTCAACGGGATCGAATTTGCAGAGCGGACGCCGGCCAATGCTTGGAACGTAATCGACCGCGGCTCGAATTCCGAAGCTATCGATCCTGCCAAAATGTATCATTATACGGTGAAGGCTTATGGCAACCGGGTTCAAGAATCCGTTAATAACAAAATCACGGTCGATACGGATGCGGCGACGGCCTATGCGAAAGGAGAAATCGGACTGCAGGCGGACGGCAGTAAAATGAGGCTGGACAACCTGCGCGTGACGCTGCAGCTGGGCCCGCTGCCTCCGGTGCCTAATGGGCGTTTCGCTGACGTAACGGAGCCTGATACGAAAATCGCGATGGCGGCTTCGGTCGTGACCGGCATTCGCAGCGCGGACGACCTGGCGAAGCTGAGCCAGCCTGCGCTTCCGTCCACTGCCATTGTTTATGTGAACAGCGGGCTAAAGGTCACCGATCCGTCCGGCCAAACCGAGATCGCGAGCCTGGACACACTGCTTGGATCCATTGAGGGACGGATTATCCCTGCTTTCTATGTGAAAGACGAAGCGGCGGTAGACGCCTTGACGGCCTTTTTGAAAGACAACGGCTGGGAGGATGCGGACGTTATCTCGGATAACGGAGAGCTGATCAAGCGCGCCAGAGCCGCTTATCCGAGCCTTCGCGGCATTATGGATTTCAGCGCCGCTGAAATCGTATCGCAGGACCAACTGCTGGACATTCGCGGCAGGACGGCGGCAAGTCAAGCGAGAATTGCGCTGCTGCCGCAAAGCGCTGCCTCGAGGGAAAACGTCGCCTATCTGCAGCAGCGGATGACGACGGTATGGGCTAAGTCGGAGGCAACCGGCAATTCCTCCGTTCCGATGCATCGGCTGATCACATCGGGCGTCAATGGGATCGTGGCGGATTCGCCGGCCGCGGTGTGGGATGCGCTGAAGGTATATTCCAATCAAACAACGCTGATTCGGAAACCGTTCATTATCGGACACCGCGGGATGCCTGCGACTTCTCCGGAGAATACGATTGAAAGCAACGAGGAAGGCTTGAAAGCCGGAGCCGAGTTTATTGAGAACGATATGTACCTTTCCAAGGACGGACACATTGTCATTCTCCATGACGGATCGCTGGAGCGTACAACGAACGGAACGGGCGATATCGAAAATTATACATTAGCCGAGCTGAAGCGGCTCAATGCCAACAAGACGCATCCGGACGGCTACCCGGATGTGAAAATTCCTACGATGGACGAGCAGATCGAGCTCGCCGAGAAGTACGGAGCCATGGTGATGGCGGAGATCAAGACAGCCACGCCGGAGGCTGTAGACGCTTATGTCCAGCTGTTGAAGGACAAGCATGCCGAAGGGATCGTCAATACGATGTCGTTCGATTCCAATCAGCTGAAGCGAATGGCGGGGCTGATGCCGGAAATGCCGCTCGGCCTGCTGGCCAGCGGGTATGCGAATGAAGCGAATGTGAAGAAGTCGCTGCGCGAGACGTTAAAGGCGCTGCAGGGATTGAATGCTTCGTACAATGCGGGCTATAACGAAATTGGCCCCAAATTTATGGAGGCCTCGAAGCATCGCGGTCTTGTCATCTCACCGTGGACATTGAACGCGAAAAATGATTTTATTCAATTTATGAAAATGGGTGCTTTCGGCATCACGACGGACTATTCCTACTATGCATCCGATTGGGCGGCTTCCATTCGTCCCGGGAAGGAACAGTATGAGCTGTCCGCAGACGGAAGCGCTGATCTGACTGCAATCGTCAAGTCGTATAAGGGAACGGAAACGGCTGTAGAGCCGGCCGTAATTTTGCTGGACGGCCAGGATAGCGTGGAAGTGAGCGGGGCCAAGATAGCGGCCAAAAAACCGGGCACGGCGCATGCGCTGCTCAGATACACGGCATCGTTCGACGCTAGCAATCCTTACGATATTTATACGCAGCCGATTTCCATTGAAGTAAAAGGCACGGATAGCGGCAATGGAGGAGATAACGGCGGCGGCGGAGGCAATGGAGGAGATAACGGCGGTGACGGAGGCAATGGAGGAAATAACGGCGGCGACGGAGGCAATGGAGGAAATAACGGCGGCGACGGAGGCAATGGAGGAAATAACGGAGGCAATGGAGGAAATAACGGCGGCGGAGGTACCGTTGGCGGCCATAACAACCATAGCCATGGCGGCGGCGCAGCGCCGGCAGAGACACCGGAACCGGCTCCGGCGGCCGAAATCATCGCAGCGAGCGACGGCGCAGCAGGGGCCGATGAGCTGAAGCAATCCTTCAGCACATACGATAAGGTTCATGTGCATTTTGCGGGCGAAACAGTGGAGCTGGCCGCAGCGGGTCTTGCGGACGCCACTCAAGCGAGCGGTAAGAGCTTGTCCGTCTCCAATGGACAAGCTGCCTATACAATGCCGCTGTCTGCATTGAAGCTGGATGCTATATCCAAGCAGCTGGGGGCCGGACTGGAGGATATCTCAATCCGCTTTACGCTGCAGAAGCCGAGCGGAGCCGATGCCGAGGCTATACAGCAGTTGGTTGCGGCAGCCGGAGGCAAGGCGTTGTCCGACGCGGTTCGCTTTGAAGTGGCAGCTGTAGCTAAGTCGGGGCAATCCGCCGCGATAATCGTAGATGCGAACGCAGCGGCCAGGGAAATCAAGCTGGGAACGGCTGTAGATCCGGATAAGGTAACGGCTGTTCAGCTGGTTGCCGGAACGAACCAGCTGCGCTTTGTTCCTGCCGTCTTTACGGTAAAGGACGGCGGTACGACGGCCGCCTTGAAAGATGGCGGCGGCAGCGGCTTCATTATGATCGTAGTGAATCATAAGACCTTCTCCGATCTGGAAGATCATTGGGCTCAAGCGGATGTCGAGCTGCTGGCCAACAAGCTGGTTGTGGACGGCGTCGATGCGGGACGGTTTGACGCAGACCGCAGCATTACCCGCGCCGAATTCGCGGCGCTGCTTGTCCGGGCGCTGGGCCTGATGCCTGCCGCAGACACATCCCAAGGCTTTAGCGACGTGAGCGCTGGCAGCTGGTACGCCGAAGCTGTAGCGACGGCGGCCAAAGCAGGCTTGCTCGGGGGCTACGAGGACGGCACTTTCCGTCCGGGCCGGGAGATTACGCGTGAGGAGCAGGCTGCGATGATGGTCCGGACGATGAGCTTCGCAGGTATCCATACAGGAAACACTTCAGCGAAGACGGACGAGAGCCTGGCCTCCTTTAAGGATGCCGACCGGATCGTTTGGGCCCAAGCCGAGATAGCGGCAGC
Source organism: Paenibacillus sp. TAB_01 (assembly GCF_043945595.1). NCBI lineage: Bacteria > Bacillati > Bacillota > Bacilli > Caryophanales > Paenibacillaceae > Paenibacillus > Paenibacillus sp. TAB_01. The sequence goes on along the minus strand of NZ_JBIFNP010000002.1, from coordinate 314,093 downwards.
GCTTCAAGCCGGGCTGCTGAACGGCATGACGACCGATACGCTGGAGCCGGGCAGCCATGCAACCCGCGCCCAGTCAGCCGTGCTGCTGAAGCGGTTCTTGAGCAAAGCCGGCTATATTAACTGAATGGAGTATTAGATTGTTGCTGACTTTAAAATGGAAGTGAGTCAGCTGGCTTTAGCAGAACCAGTTACAGCAAGACTCTACAGCTGTAAATGAAGAACGGCCCGAACTGCATCAGGTTCGGGCCGATTTTTTTGCGTATGGCAGCAGTTCAGGCATTATCCGGTTGACGTTGAAAGTCGACGATCCAGTCGCCCTGGGTGGCCGCGTAGCCGGTGTCTCCTTCTACGACGAGCCCGTACAAGCGTTTGACATCGAGAAATTCCCGCCGGGAGCCATCGTCGAATTCCAGTGTGATGTAGTAGTAGGTCCGTGAGGAGCTTGTAGAAGGAAAAGCAGTGTTATCCTGGTTGGCATGATTCCTTACATCCATCCGTTTGGCGACAACCTTGGCATAGGCTGAATCGCGGGGCGCCCCCGCATTTTTGAAGTAACGATATACGTTCCAGGCGATACCTGCAATAACCAGGATAAAGATGATACTGATGAAAACCGGTACGATCGAGAACATAAGGGGAAATCCGCCGCCGAAGGAGACGTCCATCGCAGGCTCCCTCCTTTCCTTTTCTTTGGATCCCCTCTATTTTACCATTTCAAGGCCAAATTGGCAGGAGGCCAATGAAAAAGTCATCGCTACGAGTACCGAACATTCTTCCGATCGCGGTTTTCCCTCCGCAAGCTTTTCAAATTCCTTGGAAATATTCGTTACTTTACAAAATCTTCATCCCGGTTTGACTGTGGGATAACAGAAGGCCGCTATACTAAAGCAGAAGTCAAAAAGAACATGCAAGGGTATGAGACGTGGAGAAAACCCTTTTATGCATTTCGGTGAGACGAGCTGGCCTGATTCGGGGCTGGGCGTTACCGGATGGATAAAGGGTTTTTTTGTGTTTTCTACGGAAGGGAGCTGCGCAGAGATTGCCGGTTGCGAAGGAATTTGACGGGTATTTTTTTGATTTGGACGGTACGATTTTGCTTGGTGAGCAGCTGCTTCCCGGTGTTTTGAAAACATTGGAGGCGCTCCGCCAGGCAGGCAGACAAATCGGGTTTCTGACTAATACGACGACCCGCACACGGGCTGAATGCTGCCATCGGCTGCAAAGGCTTGGTTTGGAGGCGTATGAGGAAGAAATCTTGACCGCGGCGTACACCTCGGCGCTTTATTTGCGGGAAAGGGCGGGGGCCTCGGCCGTTTTCGTCGTGGGGGAACCGGCATTGACGGAGGAACTGGAAGGACAGGGCATCCGCCATACGACAGATGCTTTGGAGGCAACCCATGTCCTGGTCGGCATGGACCAGCAATTTCACTACGGGAAGCTGCATCTGGCGATGAAGGCCGTACGCAACGGAGCAGAGCTGATCGCGGCCAATCCCGATCCGTACTGTCCGGTAGAGGGGGATATCATCCCGGATACCTGGTCGATCGTGAAAGCCATCGAGGCAGCAAGCTGCATGCGGCCGTCGGCGGTCATCGGCAAGCCGTCCCGTTATTATGGGGCGAAGGTGCTGGAGGCAAGCGGCCTGCCGGCAGGAAGGTGCCTGATGATAGGCGACCGGCTGGAGACGGATATATTGTTCGGCGTTAACAACGGTTTGAGCACCGCCTTGGTGCTGACCGGCGTCACTTCCGGCGGAGAGCTGCGGCAGTCTTCGATTCAGCCGGATTATGTGTGGGCTACGCTGAGCGAGCTTCTTACGGACTGCGAGGTCTAGGGGCGCCAGATTGGCGGGCAGGCAGCGATTTTTACCCCGGCTTCACACGGCTGTAATCACAGGTTTACACTTATCCGCTACAGTGATAACAAGCAGAGACGGGCGGGAGTTACTTAACCTCATTCAAATTTGATAAGGAGAGATGTTCATGCGTTTCATGATGAAGAAAATGATCGGACTTGCGCTTTGCTGCACGACCCTGGCGGCCTGCGGCCAAACCGGCACGGCCCCAGCCAAGACGACTGCGCCCGCAGCGGCGGCTGCGACTGCGCCGGAGACGAAGGCGGACGAGAAGGTCGAGCTGACCTTCTACTACCCGATTGCGGTGGGTGAGCTCTGACGGCTACCATCGAGCTGATGGCTCAGGAGTTTACGAAGCAGAATCCGAACATTAAGGTCAAGCCGGTCTATACAGGCAGCTACGCGGATACCGCGGTGAAGACGCAGGCGGGCGTTCAGGGCAAAACTCCGCCCGATGTGGCTGTGCTGCAGTCGACAGAGCTGTTCAGCCTGCTTGATATGAATGCGGTCATTCCGTTGGACGATTTCATCGCCAAAGAGGGCGGGGACAAATATTTATCCGATTTCTACCCGGCGTTTATGGCGAACTCCCAGACCGGCGGGAAAACCTACAGCATTCCATTCCAGCGCAGCACGATCGTGCTTTACTACAATAAGGATATGTTCAAAGCGGCGGGTCTGGATGCGGAGAAAGCTCCGCAAACCTGGGCGGAAATGAAGGATTACGCCAAAAAGCTGACGAAAAACGGCACCTGGGGGCTCGAAATTCCGGTGACCGGCTACGGCTACTGGATGCTCCAGACGTTCGCGCTGCAGAGCGACAGAAACCTGATGACCGAGGACGGCAAGAAGGTCATGTTCAACACGCCGGAGAATATCGCAGGCCTCCAATACTGGAGCGATCTGTCCCGCAAGGACAAGTCCATGCCGGAGGGCGTAACCGATTGGGGCACCGTGCCTTCCGATTTCCTGGAGGGCAAGACGGCGATGATGTACCACACGACAGGCAACCTGTCCAACGTGAAAAAGAACGCCAAATTCGATCTTGGCGTCAGCTTCCTGCCTAAAAATTCAAGCTTCGGCAGCCCGACGGGCGGCGGCAACTTTTACATCTTCAAGGATATCGATCCGAAAAAACAGGAAGCCGCATGGAAATTCGTCAAGTTTATGACCGAAACTGAGCGTGCGGCGCAGTGGAGCATCGACACGGGGTATGTGGCGGTGAAGAAATTTGCATACGACACCGAGCGGATGAAGAAATATGCGGCCGATTTCCCGGCGGCTCTGGTGGCGCGCGATCAGCTGCAGTATGCGGCGGCCGAACTGTCCACGCACAACAACGGTAAAGTGATGAAGGTACTGAACGACCAGGTTCAGGCGGTCCTGACCGGCACCGCGACGCCGGAGGAGGCGCTGAAGAAGGCGCAGGAGGAAGCGGACAAGGCGCTGGCTCCTTTTAATAAATAAAGCCTGAGGGAGCACAGCAGACTCATCAATAAGACTGCGGGTACGAGACGGGAGGGGGCGCCTGCCGCGCCCCTTTGATTTAACTCGTTGATGTTTAATGCGATGAATGGATAATCGATGGCCTTTTGGCGTGTGAAGGATGAAGGAGGTACCTCATTGGGCGCTGCAAGATGGATAAGACACTGGAGAACGAATGCTTTTGCCTGGCTGCTGCTGCTGCCTTCACTCATATTTCTGTTTCTGTTCACCTTCTATCCGGTGGCCAAAACGATCAAGCTCAGCATGTATCAAGCCGATCTGGCCGTGCCGGTGCCGGTGTTCATCGGCTGGGACAACTACACTCATCTCATGGACGATGAGGTGTTCTGGAAGGTGATGGGCAACAATTTGTGGTTTGCGCTCGGAACGGTGCCGACTTCGATAGCGCTGGCCATGCTGATGGCGGTTTTCGCCAACCGGGTGATGCGAGGAACGGGACTGCTGCGCGCTTCGTTTTTTTATCCGACCATGATTCCGATGATTGCCGTGGCGAATATTTGGCTGTTCATTTATACGCCGCAGTACGGGCTGCTGAGCCGGGCGACGAAATGGCTGGGAGCGGGTGAGCTCCCGTGGCTCGGTTCGCCGCAGCTGGTCATGTGGGCGATGATATTTATGATCATTTGGAAAGAAGCGGGCTATTTTATGATCTTTTACTTGGCCGGACTGCAAAATATCGCGCCCGATCTGTATGAATCCGCCAAGGTGGACGGTGTCGGCCGCTGGACGATTTTTCGCAGGATTACGTTTCCTTTGCTGATGCCCACGACGTTGTTTGTCATGATCGTGGCTTTGACGAATTCCTTCAAGCTTGTCGATCATCTCATGATTATGACGAAGGGCGGGCCGAATAACGCAAGCAGCCTGCTCCTGTATTACATTTACGAGACGGCCTTCAGCTTCTGGGATCAGGGGGCGGCATCAACGCTGACAGTGGTGATGATAGCGGTTCTGCTGCTGTTCGCCGCGCTGAATTTTCTCGGACTCGACAAAAAAATCCACTATCATTAATGCAGAAAGAAAGGCGATCTTATGCTGGTGCTGTTCACAAAGCTGAAACTGGGGCGCTGGTTCCTCTATCTCTTTGCGCTGCTGTGGCTGGTGCCTCTGCTGTGGGTGGCGGTGACGGCGTTTCGTCCTAAACAAATTGCCCTTTCACCGGGCTTTTCGCTGGAATTTACGCTGCAAAATTTTGCGACGGTCTGGTTCGCCGCCCCCTTCTCACAGTATTATTTCAACACAGTCATTATTGTTATCTGCGTCTTCGGCGTTCAGATGGTGACGGCCACGATGGCGGCCTTCGCTTTTGCCAGGGTGGGCTTCGCCGGGAAGCCCATCGTGCTGTTGTTATTTCTCGTACAGATGATGGTTCCGGCCGATGTGCTGATTTTCCCTAATTATATGGTGCTGAAGGAGCTGGAGCTGCTCGATACGAAACTTGGCATTATGCTGCCCTACTTCGCATCCGCCTTCGGTATTTTCCTGCTGCGCCAGATGTTCATGACCATTCCGCCGGAGCTGGACGAAGCCGCTGCGATGGAGGGCTGCTCCAAATGGAGTATCCTGTGGCGGATTTATTTCCCGCTGGCGCGCCCGTCCTATATCGCCTTCGGACTCGTATCGGTCAGCTATCAATGGAACAATTTCGTCTGGCCGCTGATTGTCACCAATTCGGTGGAAAACCGTCCGCTGACGGTAGGATTGGCTATTTTCGCCCAATCGTATGAGATCGGAGCCCAATGGACGGAAGTGAGCGCCGCTACGCTGCTCGTGATTGCGCCGCTGATGGCCGGCTTCCTGCTGTTCCAGCGCCAGTTTATGAACAGCTTCATCCATTCCGGCATTAAATAAATGAACGCAAACTGGGCACGGGGAGCGGGCCGGCACCTTGCTAAAATTTGTAACACAAATGAAATGTGTTTTTCATCTTGTCTTAATGATACAGGCCTATAATAATAGTCGACCCCCTTTTTTAATATATAAAATTTTGGACCTGCAGCCCGTTGCCGCAGGTCCCTTTTTTTGCAATGAGACCTATTTACAAATGGGAAGGAAAGCGGTATCCTGAATTTGTAATTTCATTAAATAAAATATTGTTTCATTTAATGAAACTAATAATGGAGGCGAGAGCGATGGATTTGAAGGAGCAGGTCAGGCTGCAGTTCGGGGCCAATGCATCGAGCTATGTAGACAGCCCGCTGCATGCGAAGGGAGACGATCTTCAGCTGCTGAAGGCTTGGGTTCAACAGGAACAGCCGGCCGCCGCGCTGGATATTGCAACGGGGGGCGGTCATGCCTCGCTAGTATTGGCGGAGCATGCAGGCGAGCTGACGGCGCTCGACCTTACGCCGGAAATGCTGGAGGCGGCGGAAGGGCTGCTGAGCAGCCGTGGCCGCACGAACGTCCGCTACGTGCAGGGTGACGCGGAAGCGTTGAGCTTCGCTGACGGGGCGTTCGATATGGTCGCCTGCCGGGTGGCGGCGCATCATTTTCCGAACCCGGACGCCTTCGTCCGGGAATCGGCACGGGTGCTGAAGGCCGGAGGCAGCTTCCTGCTGCTGGATAACGTCGCTCCCGAGGCCGATGAGCCGGATGCTCTGTACAACGAAATCGAAAAGCGCAGAGACCCGAGCCATTACCGCGCATGGAAGAAAACCGAGTGGATTCGGCGGATAGAGCTGGCCGGCATGAAGGTGGACCAGCTGGTGCAGACACGCAAAACCTTCCTGTTCGATTCGTGGTGCGTTCGGATGAGTGTACCCGATGCGGTCCGGCAGGAGCTGGAGGCTTTTATGCTGGGATGGCCGCAGCCGCTGCGCGTGCAGCTTAGCGTCGTGGCGGAGCAGGGGCGCATCGTGAGCTTTCAGGGAGATTATATGATGCTGAAGGCGCGTAAGCTGTAAATAATTAAGAGCATTAATAATAAATACGGATTAATAAGTTTGAATAAGATGTTTGGAAAGAAAGCCTGGCGGGATGGAAGTCCCGTCAGGTTTTTTTGACATGATAAAATTTATATGATTTCGGGGTCCACGCAAAGTACCTGAGTCCGCCTCGAAGCATAAGCTCCACTTTGTGGGGTTATTTTAGTGCAAAGAAGACGTAGGAAGCTGCTATCCTCCGGCAAGCCTACAGCCGATGCAGGAGGCGGATAAAGCACGTGCGGCAGACAGGAGTCCTTGCTGAATAAATATCGTTGTATTAACGAACAATAGACGGGGTATTTTTTAGTTCTATCGGCGTATTTCCCAATTCAATGGTGTATACTGGATAAAAGTGATCTATTTTGCAACAGTCTTGGAGGACACCTATGAATATTCGTGTATTGGCTATAGCGCCGTATCCCGGCTTAAAGGATGTGCTGCTTGAAGCTGCGGGCGATGAGCCGGCCATTCAGATGGATGTGGAGGTAGCCGACCTGCATGAAGCGGTTCCGCTTGTTCAGCATGCGGAGCAGAGAGGCTATGACATCATTGTCAGCCGGGGCGGTACGGCTACGCTCATTCGAGAGCATGCCAAGATTCCGGTCGTGGATATCCCGGTATCCGGGTATGATATATTAAGAGTTTTGACGCTGGCGAAAAACACCCATGCCAAAGTCGCGATCATCGGCTTTCCGTCGATCTGCCGCGGGGTTGCCGAAGTATCCAGCCTGCTGGATATGGCGATTCCTTCCTATGCGGTGGAGCGGGAAGCGGACGTCGCCCATGCGCTGCAGCAGGCGTTTCAGTCGGACGTTCAGGTCGTGCTCGGAGATATGGTGACGATCCGGACGGCGCAGTCCATGGGCCACCGGGGAATCTTGGTCACCTCCGGGCGGGAATCGGTTTCGGATACGCTCGGCGAAGTCCGCCGGGTGTACGAGGTGTACCGCAGGGGACAAGAAAAAATGAGATTTTACCGGCGTCTTCTCGATGCCGATACCCGGGGGATCGTCGCGCTGGATGAGACGCGGCGAATTGCCTATGTGAACCAGGCGGCCTGCCGGATGCTGAGGCAGAGCGCCGATATGCTGCAGGGGAATAACCTTGTGGTGATTTCCCCGGCTTTGGCGAATACGATCAAGCAGGCCGGCGAGAGCAAACAGCTGTCCGATTCAGAGCATTATATCCATTTGTTCGACGAGCAGTACAAGGTCAGCATCTTGATGCAGGAAACGGATGAGGGGCCGAGTTATCTCGTTTATCTCGAATCGCTGGAATCCCGGCGCAGCAAGCGGCGGTTCGAGGCTTATATTCCATCCCGGCTGGCTACGTTCGCCCAACTGGCGGGCGTAAGCCCGACGCTGCAAAAAACGGTCAGCCGCGCCAAAAAATTCGCGGAATCCGACCGGCATATCTGGATTTCGGGGGAGCGGGGAAGCGGCAAATTTATGTTCGCCCAAGCCATTCATTCCTCCAGCCGCCGGCAGGAGGAAGGCTTCTATATGATTTCGTGCGACGAAATCGCCGATGAGGAAATGAACCGGCTTGTGTTCGGCACCGCGCGGGCGCCGGGACTGATGCAGGGCGGTTACGCCGGGACGCTGTGCCTGAACCGGGCGGACCGGCTGTCCCAGGCTGCGCAGGAGAGTGTGCTGCAGCTTATCCGCAACAACCGGAATTTCCGGTTTATCGCGTCTTCTTCCACCGCGATGACGAAGCTGGCGCAGCGCGGCGACTACAGCCAGGAGCTGATTTATGCGGTAGGGGAGTTACATCTGGCGGTTCCGCCGCTGCGCGAGCATCTGGAGGATCTGGAGCCGATGATCGGACAGCTGATCGCCGAGTACAATTCCCAATCCGGCAAGCAGATCGTAGGCATGCGGGATGCCGTGCTGGAGCGGCTGACCCATTACGACTGGCCGGGCAATCTGCCCGAATTCGAAGGCTTGATTCAGGAAATGCTGCTGATGACCAAAGGGCATTATACCGAGTGGGAAGAAGTGAATGAAGTATGGGAACGGCTGGTTCAGCATCCCGGCGCCCACAATACGGCCTCGTATGCGCAGATTGATCTGAGCGGAACCTATGAGGAGATCGAGGAACGGATCTTGCGCCAGGTGCTGCAGGAAGAAGGCATGAACCAATCCAAAACCTGTAAACGGCTCGGCATCAACCGGTCAACTTTGTGGCGAAAAATGAACAAAATGTTTAAAAAAGAAACATAATTTAAGTTGAGACTCGACGGGACCCTTGTTACAATGAATGGGCAAGGCTTGCAAAGTTTTAAATTGTTGCATAATTAAACAAATACAAAACATCATGGAGGGCTTCTTGTGAAAATCAAAGCGACAATTGAACGGATTCCCGGCGGGATGATGATCGTTCCTTTGCTTCTGGGCGCCATTGTTAACACGCTTTTTCCGTCGATTCCCAAAACGTTCGGTTCGTTTACCGGTGCGTTAATGACCGGCTCGCTGCCGATTCTGGCTGTGTTTTATGTATGTATGGGTTCCACCATTGACTTTAAAGCAACCCCTTACATTGTGAAAAAAGGCGGTACGCTGCTTCTGACGAAAGTGCTGACAGCGGTTATCGTAGGCTTAATTGCCGCCAAGTTCCTCGGTGAGGGCATGATTGAAAGCGGATTATTCGCCGGTTTGTCTGTCGTGGCGATCGTTGCGGCGATGAACGATACGAACGGCGGTTTGTATATGGCCCTGATGGGGCAGTTCGGTAAAAAAGAGGATGTCGGCGCTTACTCGATCATGTGTCTGGAATCAGGTCCGTTCCTCAGTATGATTACGCTCGGCGTGGCCGGCTTGGCTGCATTTCCTTGGCAGACGCTGGTCGGCGCTATCCTGCCGCTGGTTGTCGGCATGATTCTCGGCAACCTGGATAAGGATTTGCGCGAGTTCTTCAGCAAAGCGGTACCGGTGATGGTTCCTTTCTTCTCGTTTGCGCTTGGAGCCGGTTTGAACTTGCAGAACGTATGGCAGGCCGGCGCGCTCGGCGTCCTGCTCGGCATCGGGGTTGTTGTCATCACCGGATGTACGCTGCTTATTACGGACCGCCTGACCGGCGGGAACGGCATTGCCGGACTGTCCGCGGCGTCTACGGCGGGCAATGCGGCGGGCGTTCCTGCAGCGGTAGCGGCTGCAAATGCGGCCTATGCTCCGGTCGTACCGACGGCAACGGCGCTTGTCGCCTCCTGCGTTATCGTGACGGCGATTCTCGTGCCGATTGTAACGGCATGGTGGGCGAAGCGCATCGGCGTAACGGCCAAGCGTTAACAGCAGCCCGAATGAAGCATGTCCTGACAGGCAAGTCGGGACATGCTGTTATTTTTCAAGTTGAGGGAGGGAAACGGATTGCTGCGGTTGGCGATTATTGCGGATGATTTGACTGGAGCTTCCGATTCGGGAGTTCAAGTGGCAAGAAAAGGGCTTCCCGCGCAGGTCGTTTTTGACTGGAGCGGCTTGACGGAAGCGTCTTTCTCGGATGAAACGTTGGTTATTGATACGGACAGCAGATCGGTTCCTAGGGAACAGGCTTACCGGCGCGTCCGGGATGCGGCCGCTGCCTTAAAGGCAACAGGCTGCCGTTATATATATAAAAAGATGGATTCCACACTGCGCGGCAACCTTGGACAGGAACTCGACGCAGTTCTGGACGTTTACGGCTTCGAGGGAGCGATTGTCGTGCCCGCTTTTCCGAGAATCGGAAGAACGACCGTAGACGGCATACATTATTTGAACGGGGTGCCGATCCATGAAACGGAGATCGGCAGGGACCCGAAAACGCCGGTGCCCGAGGCGGACATCAGCAAGCTGCTGGCGGGGCAGTCCAAGCGGACTGCCGTGAGCGTTTCGCTGGCGGCCGTTCGCGGGAGCATGGCGGCTTTGGAGGAAGGGATCCGGCAAAGCCTTGCGGCGGGAGCCGAGCTGGTCGTGCTGGATGCCGAGACGGACGAGGACGTTCGGTTGATCGCCGAGCTGCTGCCAAAGTACAAGGAGCGGTATCTGTGGGCAGGCTCCGCAGGCTTGGCCGAGTATTTGCTTGCCGTCGCTGAGGAGCAATCGGCACAGGAGCAGGGGCAGCCTTCAGGCCTCGTGTCTGGCAAAGCGCCGGTCATGCTGGTGGCCGGCAGCATTTCGCGGGTAACGCGCGCACAGGTGCAGAAGGTGAACGAGCAGCAGGGAATCGCCTGTGTCGAACTGAATCCGCTGGCGCTGTTAAGCTCGCCGGATCAGTCCAATCAAGAGAAGAAGCGCTGCAGTACCCTGCTGGCGGAGGCGCTGCGTGCCGGTTCGGACGTGTCCTTCTATGCAGGATCGTCTCCGGAGCAGGTGCGGCAGGCGCAGGAGCTTGGAGCAAGCGTCGGGCTCGATGCTTCCAGCGTATCCAACGCGATCGCGGATGCGCTCGGCGAGGTAGCGGCGAAGCTCAGCACGGGGCATGCCTTGAGGGGCATGGTGCTGACCGGAGGCGATACGGCGAAGGCCGTGTGCCGCCATTTGGACGTTCGGGGGATTCAGCTTATGGCTGAGCTGGAGCCGGGCATTCCGCTCGGGAGGATGATCGGAGCAGGCAACCTGCCTGTAGTGACCAAAGCGGGAGCCTTCGGCAATACGGAATCATTATTACATGCAATGCGCATATTGAAGGGAGAGCAAGAACATGAGTAAACCGATTATTGGCATTACGATGGGTGACGGCGCAGGGGTAGGGCCCGAAATTATTATGAAGGCGCTGGACGATGCGGCAATGTATGAGCAAAGCCGGCCTTTCGTCATCGGAGACGCAAAGCTGCTGGAGAGAGCGGCGAAAATCGTCGGCGATAAGCTGCAGGTAAGAAGCATTGCATCGGTGAAGGAAGCCAAGTTCGAGCACGGTGTTGTGGACTGTCTGGATTTGAATCTGCTGCCGGCGGATCTTCCGTTCGGAGCTGTCAGTGCGGAGGCGGGCCATGCCGCTTTTATGTATTTGAAGCAGGCTATCGAGCTGGCCAACCAAGGGGCGATTGACGCGATCTGCACGGCTCCTCTGAATAAAGAGGCGCTTCACAAGGGCGGCCATATTTACCCGGGCCATACGGAAATTTTGGCGGAGCTGACCGGCACGAAAGATTATTCCATGATGCTGTCCGCGCCTAAGCTGAAGGTCATTCACGTCACGACGCATGTCGGCATCATCGACGCCGTGAAGCAGATTAACCCGGACCGGGTATATAAGGTAATCCGCCTGGCTCACGAAACGCTGCAAAAAGCGGGCTACGCCGCTCCGAAAATTGCGGTATGCGGCATCAATCCGCATGCGGGCGAGAACGGCCTGTTCGGCTACGGCGAAGAGGAAGAGAAAGTCATTCCAGGCGTTCAGCGCGCCCAAGCCGAAGGCATTCAAGCGGTCGGCCCGCTGCCTGCAGATACCTTGTTCTTCCGCGCTACGCGGGGCGACTTTGACATCGTAGTCGCGATGTATCACGACCAGGGCCACGGGCCGATCAAGGTGCTGGGCCTGGAAGCCGGCGTGAATATCACCGTAGGCTTGCCGATCATCCGCACCAGTGTAGACCACGGTACGGCTTTCGACATCGCCGGCAAAGGGATTGCCGACGAGCAGAGCATGAAGGAAGCGCTGCGTCAGGCGATCGAGCTGGCGCCGAAGCGCTAAGTCTTAAGCCGCTAGGACCGCCGTGAGCAGGCCGGCCTCCGTACCCGCGGGTTCGACGATCGGCCGCTGCGAAGTGCTGCAACGCGCGCTTGGGATTTGAGCGCGCGGGGCATCGAACGAGAAAGCCGGTTTCCGGCGAGTAAGTTAAAGCGATCAGGCATGCATGGATGATAGAGCATGCATGTACGGGTAGAGCATAAACAGGAGGCGCGGAAGGCTTCGTTCGACGGGCCTTCGCCCCTAAACCGTAAACGCGCGTCTGTCACGCAGAGCGCTGCCATACGCAAGAAAAGCCGCTGTCCCTAGGGATGGCGGCTTTTCTTGCGTTTAATGAGAGGTATAGATTATTGCGAGACTGCGTCGGCGCGCTCCGGAACGGGCACGGGTCTGGATGGTTCAGCGGGGGAAACCGCTTGGGGCGCGGTTCTGGCAGAGCGTTCGGCGGCCGCTTGAGCGGCTGCAGCCCGATCAGAGGAAGGCTGGAGAGCGGAGCGCTGCTCGGGAACAGCCCGCAGCTCTGCGGCAGGCCGGGGCTCAGAGACGGCGGAACGCTCGGCGGCCGCTTGAGCTTGAGCCGCTGCGCTCTCCCGCGATGCCGCGGGCGGCGGTGTGACGTCAGACGGCGAACTGGCTTGGGCAGCGGTGGTGTCGGTCTGAGCGGAACCGGCATCCGCAGCCGTTTGCGTTTCTGCTCCGGCTGTCGTATCCTGCGTTTTCGCTTCGCCTTCCGTTGAGGAGCCTGCCGCTGTCCCCGCTGTATCTGACGTCGTCGTTGACGACTCGGAGGTCGACTGTACCCCACCACTCGCACCACTCCCTCCGCTCCCGCTGTTCGAGCTGACAGCAGAGCCGGCAGTATTGTCGCTGCAAGCGGCTAATGTTAGAGACAGGGTGAGACCTGCCAGGAGGATCATCGTTTTTTTCATAAATACATCCCTTTCCTTGGTTGTGGTTTCGCCTACTGCTTATTTATAAGGGAAGGATGTATCCGGGACGTCTCTAAGTTGTAAACAAAGTGTATCTAATCTTGAACATGCGCCTTCGAAAGGGACCCGGGCTGCTTCGCAATCCGTTTCAGCCTGACTTCAGCTCGATGATCAAGGGCGATCTCTCTGAAGGAGAGAGAACCGATGGCATCGGACGGGATTCGTACGGCTTCCAGCCGTTGATCAGTAATTTTTTGCCGTCCGGGCTCCACTCCATCTGGGCGGGATCGGCCCCTTGATAGAGAGCTTTTTCGTTCAACAGGTTGTTTCCCTGCAGCTTGGCCGCGTAGACGGTTTCCCGGTCACTTCGTAAAAGCGATATAGCTGCGGTCCGGTGAAAGCCGGAAGGCTCCGGCCTGCTCCGCCAGCACGGTTGTCGTTGCATTGCGCCGGTCGAAGCCGAGCAGCGCTCCATTCTGCCCTGTGAGCAGGATTTGATCTTCATTGATGAAATCGAAGCTGCCATCGATTTTCAGGCTGTGCTCGAAAAGGCTGTTCCAGCTGTCTCCTTCAAGCCGTCCGTAGCTCAGGATGAACTGGCTTGCGGTTTGAGCTGCGAGCAGAACGCCGGAGCCTTCGTTGGAAATTCGGATTGAGGACACTTTTCCTGCAGGCAGCGCGTAAGAGCGGGAGGACAGACTTTGGGTATCGTAAACGGTCAGCGTATTACCCGCTGAAGAAGCGCGCGTTCCTTCTCCATAGGCAAGATAGCGGCCGCTGCTTGACCAGGCTAGCGGGGTGATTCTCATCCGGCCAGAAGCCGACCCGCCCAGCGGCAGCTCCTGTCCGTCCGTCAGCTGAAACAGGCGGATCCGCTCGACGCCGCCGGTATAATCAGACGAGGCCGCGAAACGGCCGTCAGGGGAAAAGCCGATCACCTCTGCCGCTTCATTCCATCCCTTTATCGTCGTATGCGCATTATTGCGATAGTCGATGCGCTCAATCTCGTTCGACCGGTCAGGTCTTGGCGCTTCGCCAAGCAGCTCGTCCTGATCGATCCAGCCCCAAATCCGTGCATATCCAAGGTCGTTATCGGTCAGCTTGTATATTTTCTCGATTTGAAAATCACCCTGCAGCGCCGGGCCCGAATCCGCTTCGGTGTCGGGAATGACGACCGTCCTTGGCGTCAGACCGGTGCCGCACCCGCTTAGCGTAAAGGCGAGCAGGAGGAAGGACACGACAAGCAGCGGCTTTATGCGGTTATGGCTCATAACAAATCCCTCGCTTTGTCCGCCAAAGGCAGCTGAATACATACCGTAAAAGTCCGCTGAGTACTGGAGATGCGGATGGAGCCTTGATGCTCGTCGACGATCGCTTGGCAGATGCTCAATCCAAGCCCCCGGCTTCCCGGCTCTCCGGTCATGCCGCGGCCCACGCGGGAGTAAGGCTCAAATAAACGCTCGATTTCGCCGGGAGACAGATCGTCCGCCTGGTTGCTCAGGGTCCATTGCACACGGCCTTCGGGAACGGCCCGGGCCTCGACGATAATCGCGGTACGCGAATCCCCGTATTTGACCGCATTATCTAGCAGATTAATACATAGCTGCCGCAGTCTCTGCGCCTGCCCCTCAACCCACAAGCCGGCCTCGGACGTACATTGTATCGTCTTGCCGTATCTTTCGGCTTTGAATTTCATGGCATCGCACACTTCCTGCAGCATCTGCCCCGTTTCGACCGGTTCGAAATCTTCCCGGCCGCCGCCGCTCTCCTCGGAGAGCTCCAGCAGCCTGATAACCATCTCCTGGAGCCGGGTGCTCTCATCGATAATATGGCCCATTCCTTTGTTAAAAAAGACTTCGTCGCCCTGACCGTTATCCCGGATCATTCGGGCATACCCCATAATGGCGGTTAGCGGCGTTTTGAGTTCATGGGTCACGCGGTCGTAAAACTGCTTACGGTGCCGGTTCAGCTCTTCGAGCCGGTCCCGATCCCGTTCGATCTTTTGAATCTGCGACTTGATTTTGTCCAGCATGCGGCTGAAATTTTCCGCAAGCTTGCCGATTTCATCTTTCCTGCGAAGGTTGACCCGGATCTCGAGATTGCCCTGCGTCACCTCCGAGGTGGCTTGGGTTAAACGGACAACCGGAATGGTAATATGGCGGGACAGCAAATAGGAGAAGACGAACGCAGCGGCAAATACGGCCAAGGTCGCGTAATAAATAAAATCAAGAATGCGCCGGCTCTGCTCGTACAGCAGGGAAAAGTCCTTAACGAAGCGCAAAATGCCGACCTTTTTGCCGTCAATCACGACCGGGTATGCATAAAAGACCTCTGCCGTACGTTCGGAGTAACGGATCGTGTAGGCCGTCTGCCCGTTCTTGGCATGCTCCAGGTCGTCCGCCGCGGCGGAAGCAAACTTGGCCTCGTTGGAGGAGTACAGCTGCTTCCCGTCAACAGAGTATGCGCCCACATCGCTTGAACTGACGCGACGAAGCTCTTCAACCATGTCCTTGGCCATTTGTCCGAAATAAATTTCATCGCTGCTGTAATGGTTGATCATAAACGTCTGCTTCACATAGACGCTGCTGTTATTCTTCAGGTCGATAAGATCGCGGGTCATGATCTTCTCGTGGCTGCTTTCGATGATCTGCACGATAACATGATTCAATGCCAGCAGGGAAACGGCAAAGATGACGAAAAAACCGATGAAAAATTTGATTTTAATGGTTGCGGTCATGAACGGGAATCCGCCGTTTTCTCAAATTTGTAGCCTACGCCGAACACGGTGGAAATCAGCTCGCCCGCGTCCAGCTTTTTGCGCAGCCGCTGGATATGGATATCCACCGTCCGCGTATCTCCGGCATATTCATAGCCCCAGACAAAGTCGAGCAGCTCCGGCCGGGTAAATACTTTGCCTTGGTGGCGGATCAGGGTAAGCAGAAGATCGAACTCCTTGGGGGTCAGCTCGATAAGTTCATGACGGTGACGGTTTACAACCGTCCGCTCGCTCTTGTTAATTTCGAGATGGTGAAGCCGGATGCAATCCTCCGCCGAGCCGGTCGAATCGGGAACCCGGTCGGCTGAAGCCACTCTTCGGAGAATGGTCCGAATGCGTGCAACGACCTCCCGGACATCGAAGGGCTTGGTCATATAATCGTCCGCTCCGAATTCCAGGCCGAGGATCTTATCGGTAATGTCCGATTTGGCCGTAAGGAGAATCAGCGGCAGGTTATGGGAGGCGGTTACCTTTTTGCAAATGTCCAGACCGCTCATGTCCGGCAGCATCCAGTCGAGAAGCAGCAGATCGGGCTCGAAAAGCTCGACCTGCCGCAGCCCCTCAGCTCCCGTCCGTGCAGTAGCCGTTACAAAGCCCTCCTTGTTCAATCCGTAGGCAAGCAAGTCGGAGATTGCTTCTTCATCTTCAATAATCAGGATCTTCGTTTTGTTCATGTTCAAGTTCATGGTCAAATTGGCCCCTCCCATCCTATCGAAATGGTAGCACAAGAGAAGGACGGTTTACCAGACGCGTGTCGAACGGACAGCGTCGTTTTGTCGTTGCCGTGGGAATACTGTCGAAAAATCCCAGTTTTCTTAGTTCCGAGGGTATATTTTCCATGATCTAGGAGGGAGAAATTGCCCTTAGGTAGAATTAAGGAAGCAGCCTGTCAGAAGATGAATAACCGTGAAGGCGAGGTGAATCGGCTGCGAAGGCGTAAACCGATCCCCATATTTATACAGTTATTGGCCGGGATGTTTCTGATTGCCGCTTTGGCCATTGCATTGACCAACTGGTTCAATTACCGCCAAACGTCCCGGATTGCGTTAAACCGTACGGCAGACTATACGCAGGAGTCGGTCGACCAGCTGTCCGCCAAAATCGATGTGCTGCTGCGGCAGTACGATCAAGCCTCCCAAATGATCGCCTTCGATGAGAAGGTGCTGAAAGCGTTGCATCGAACCGCCTCCAAAGACGGAGAGACCAGCGGATACGGATTTAGACCGGTATTTGGCGGAAAAAGTCCGCTATATCGCTGGAGATATGCTGATTCATTTATTCGACCGTGAGGGTCATGCCTATGCTTCGAACGAATCGCTGCAGCTGTTCTGGAGACAGGCGGACGACGTCAGTGCGGTGACGTGGCATGCGAAAATGGAGGAGCTGGACGGCCATATGCTCTGGGTATACGGCCCGGCTTGGCGGGATGGGGAAATCCCTGCGATCATCGGAGGACGCAAGCTGAAGGATCCTCGCCGACTGACCTCATTGGGGGAAGAGTTCGTCGTATTTCCGGTGGAGAAAATCAGCCGGCTGATCGGCGAGACCGGACAGAGGATCGAACGAAAGGTGCAGGTGATGGATTCAATCGGCAACATTGTCTATTCGACGGAGCCCCGCGAAATCGGGACTGCGGCGGACCAAGGTTTGTTCGCCAAATTCGGCGGCAACGCCCAGCCGTTCTTCGAATGGACGACGCGCGAGGACCGGAAGCGGATGCTGGTGGCCTATGCGAAGTCCAATTACAGCGGGTGGACGACTATCGCTTACTTTACGCCGGAAGCCGTATTCAGCGATGCGTCGCAGATGTGGGCGCATGCGCTGCTGACGATGGGAGCGGGCATCGCCATTGCTTTGGCCCTGGTGGCGTACTTCACCTGGACGCTGACGAAGCCGGTACGTCAGTTGGCCGAGGGGATGAACCGGATTCGCAAGGCGGGCATCCAGCCGTTCGATAAGCCTTTTGCCAGCCGGGAAATCGTCCAGCTTTACTCCAACTACAACGCGATGGTGCAGGAACTCGAGGAAGTGGTGCAGCGGCTCTCAGAGCAGCAGATCAGCGCGCAGCGGGCGGAGCTGGTGGCGCTGAAGGTTCAGTTCCGGCCGCATTTTCTGTACAACTCGCTCCATCTGATCTACTGGACGATTGAGGACGAGCGGCCGGAGAAGGCGCAGGAGATGACACTCGCGCTCAGCGATCTGCTCCATTACAGCGTCCATCCGTCTACGGATCTGGTGACGCTGGGAGAGGATTTGGCGCAGCTGAACCGGTATTTGCTGCTGCAGCGCGCGCGGTACGGCGACAAGTTCAGTGTAAGCATCGACGTGGAGGAAGGGCTGGAGCAGCAGCGCGTCATTCGTCTTGTGCTGCAGCCGCTGGTCGAGAATGCGTTCCATCATGGCTTGGAGCGTAAAGCGGAGGGGGACTGGCAAATCCGGGTCTGCATCGGGAGGCAGGGGGACAGCATCCTCTGCTCGGTAGAGGATAACGGGGTCGGCCTTCCGCTTGCAGAGCTGCGTTTATTGGAAGCGTCGATTCATAACGATCGGGGCTTCGAGAAAAAAGGCAGCGGGATCGGCCTGAGCAATCTGCACAAGCAGCTGCAGGCGTTCTTCGGCGCCGGGCATGGCATTCGGCTGCTCCCGAGCCCGCTTGGCGGGCTGAAGGTAGTGCTGTCGCTCCCATGGCGGGAGCTGGAGGACAAGACGCTTCGTTTGGGCGGGGAAGGGGAGGATGGCGCTGCGTAAGCTTACTAACATCGGACAGGAGTATTGGTTTGCTTTGATTGAATGCGTTTACTTTTCAGTAGGACGCATAGGTGCGGAGCACTGTCGGCAATGGCGGCAATGCACGGATCACAGTCTGCAGCGGCGGCAAAGCACACGATCAATCCATGTGAGGGGACGGGGCCAGCAGTCAGTCTGCGTGCGGCGGCCGCAGCGGACATGGCAGCGGGTGCGGCGAGACAGTCTGCGCAGGCCGCTCGGCTGCAGTGTGATGCACTACGGCCCGCGGGCGCGGCGACCGCATCTCCGTCTGCTGCGGCTGTGCCTGCTGCTGACGCTGCTCAGCCTGCTGCTCAGTGCCTGTTCCCCGGAGCCGGAGATGCCGGGGCTGAACAGGGCGCCTAAAGCCTCGGCGGCCTTGCGGGTGTGGCTCTGGCCCGGGAGCGGCCTGGAGCCGCTCCTGCAGCGCTATGCGTCGGAGCATCCCGAGGTGGATGTGGAGACGGTGATCTTTCAATATGATGACGTGGTTCCGAGCGTGCTGTCCGCTTTTGCAACGAAGGCCGACGCGCCGGATCTGGTGCTGCTGGAGGCATCGCAGCTCAAGCAGCTGAAACGGTTCCAGCAGCAGTTCTACAACCTGTACGAATACGGGGACGAGAAGGTGCATTACCTGGACTGGAAGTGGAGGCAGGCGGAGAGCAAGGACAGCGGCTTCCTGTATGCGATGCCGGTCGACATTGGGCCGGTCGCGCTCGCTTACCGGCGGGATGTGCTGCAGGACGCGGGTCTCCCGTCGGACCGGGAGGAGGTGGCCGCTATGCTGAAGGATTGGGACGATCTGGAGCTGATCGGGCGGATTATTAAGCAGAACACGGGCGCTGTGCTGTTCGATAATATTACGAATGTGTTCCTCAGCTATTTGAATCAGTACGACGGCCAATATGCCGCACCCGCTGAGAACGGTCTGAGCCCGCGGGTGCGGGAAGCGTGGGAGCGCGCCATTTCCTTTCACCGGCTTGGCTTGAGCGCCGGGCTGCCCTCGCAGACGTCCGCTTGGGCGGAAGGGGCGGTTCACGCGAAGTTCGCGCTTGTTCTCGCGCCGTCCTGGCTTCACGGCGTGATGAAGAAGAATGCCCCGGCTACGGCGGGCAAATGGGATTTGACCCGGGCGCCGGGCATGCCGTCGAACCTGTCGGGCACCTATCTGGCCATGCCGAGAACGGGCAGGCTCCCGCAGGCGGCCTATGCGCTGGCGCGCTGGCTGACGGCACCGCAGCAGCAGCTGGGCACGTTTATCGCGAGCGGCAATTTTCCTTCAACGCCGGAATCCTATTCGTCTTCGGAGTTTCTTCAGGTGAAAGACCCTTTCTTTAATAACGCGCCGGTCGGCCAGATTTATTCCTACACGGCGCTCCGCTACAAGGCAAGCTACGATGATTACGATTATGCGGCCATCGAGCAATTGATCCGCGACGGCCTGCGCCGCGTCGAATCCGACGGAGCGGATCCGGACGCGGTATGGGCGGAGATCACCCGGCAGTTTCAAATCATGCAGCAGGAAGAAGGAGGCGGATGAGGATGTTTACGGTGATGGTTGTCGACGACGAGACGAATGTGCGTCTGCCGGTATGCAGGGCGCTGTCCCGGTTCGAGGGAGTAGGGCAGGTGCTGGATGCGTCCGACGGGATGGAAGCGATGGAGCTGCTGAAGCGGCAGCCGGTCCAGCTGGTTATTACCGACATCCGGATGCCGGCGGTAGACGGGCTGGAGCTGGCCGAGTACGTGAGGCGGCATTCGCCGCAGACCGATGTATATGTGCTGACAGGCCACGCGGAATTCGATTATGCGATGCGAGCGATGCAGCATCAGGTGGCGGCGTATCTGCTGAAGCCGCTGTCCAAGGAAAAGCTGCGCGAGGTGTACGGCGAGGCCTACGGCAAATACAAGCGCCGTGTAGAGTCCGAGCAGGTGAACGTCATCCGCAACCGGGCGCTGCTCGAGAAGCGGATGCACGATCTGCTGCAGGGCGTGCCGGTACCGACCTTTGACGAAGGCTTGATTCCCGCCTACGAGACGATCCGGCTGGTCTCCTTTTCGACCAAAGACCTGCGGTCGCTAGGTGAGGCTTCGGTGCGCTATTTCATACGGGAATGCGCGCAGGAATCGTTCAGCCGTCTGGGAACGGCGGCCGTCTGCCTGGAGGACCGGCTGATCACAGTGGTGCTGTTCGCGGCGGAGGACGCCGGGCAAGCGTGGGAGCGGCAGGTGGAGGAAACGTCGCGGTGGATGGAGGAGAAGCTGCGCATCGAGGTCAAAACGGGCGATGGTGGTCTTACCCGGGACATCGGCGACCTTGGGCTGATGTACATCCGCAGCATGACGAGTCTCGGCTTTACGGAAGTGACGAGGCGGGCCTCGGAGGCGGCATTCCCGCCGATCATCAAGGCGCTGCTAGGCTACATCCATAAGGAATACGCGAATGAAACGGTGAACTTGTCCGATTTTGCCCAGCAGTACCAGATCAATGCGAATTATTTAAGCAACCTGTTTCATCAGGAGACGGGTATGACTTACACCCAGTATTTGACGCAGCACCGGCTGACGGAGGCCAAACGGTGGCTCCGCGACACGAACCTGAAGATATACGAGGTCTGCGAAAAGGTAGGCTACCGCGATCCGGCGTATTTCAGCCGCATTTTCAAAACGTTTATCGGCATGGCGCCGGGCGATTACCGGACTTGCGGACATTCCTGAGATACGTCCAAGAAATCGAAGATGCGTTACATATACTTGCGATACCCGTTTGCCTATACTCATTGTAAGGGCTTTCTTTTAGAGCCCAGCGACATTTCGAAGGGAGCGTTAACGAATGAATCGGGTGCCGAAGCGCAAGTCCATGTTCTTGCTGCTGGTCTCTCTCCTGGTACTTCTTAGTGCGTGCAGCAGCGGTGCGGGGACGCAGGGAGCAGCAACTAACGAAAAGGCCGGGGGAAGCGACGGAAAAAAAGTACAGCTTCAAATGTGGTTTTGGCAGGGGGCAACGTTTGAGAAGATTATACCGGAGTTCAACCGCACTCATCCGAACATCGAAATTGTGCCGCAAATTTACAAGTGGGAAGACGCCCACAAAAAGCTGCTGACCGCCATGTCGGCCGGCTCGGGAGCGCCGGATATCGCAATGATCGATATTTCGCAGCTCGACCAGTTTCTGAAATACCCGGACAAGTTTTACGATCTGAACGAATTTGGCGCGAAGGATATGGCGAAGGATTATCTCGAATGGAAATGGAAGCAGGCTTCGACCGGCGTCAAACAGCTGGGCTTGCCGACGGATATCGGACCGATGGTGCTGTACTACCGTCAGGACCTGTTCCAGCAAGCGGGACTTCCTTCGGAACCGAACGATGTATCCGCCAAAATCAAAAATTGGGACGACTTCCTCGCCGCGGGCAAGACGCTGAAGGAGAAGACCGGAGCGAACATCCTGTCCAATCCGTATGAGCTGTACGGCGCGATCCGCGACCAGGGCGACAACCTTTACTTCGACAAAGACGAAAATTTGATCATGGATTCCAATCCGCAGATCAAGAAAGCGCTCGAATATTATAAAAAAGCCCGTGAGATGGGCATCGCCGGCACGTATGACCAAAAGAACGCGCTGCAGGAATATTCCGCAGCCCTGAACTCCGGCAAAATCGCTACATACATTTCCGCCGCGTGGGGCAGAGGCCACGTCGAAACGCGCGCTCCGGACACGAAGGGCAAATGGCGCGCAGCCAAAATTCCGGAAGGTACAGGCAACATGGGCGGCTCGTTCCTGCTCATTCCGAAGGAATCGAAATACTCGAAGGAAGCGTACACCGCAATCAGCTGGCTCGTCTCTCCGCCGCAGCAGCTCGAAGTGTTCAAGCTGTCCGGCAACTTCCCGTCGACGCCGTCGGTGTATGGTGACAAGGCATTTACGGAAACGGGCTATGAATTCTGGGGCAACCAGAAGCTCGGCGTGCTGTTCTCCGAGGTGGCCAAGGACGTGAAGGTACAGCGGAAAGGTCCTTATTATCAAACGGTGGAAGACATTATCAGCGACGGCATGCAGGCGGTCTCGGTCGATAAATCGAAGGACCCCGACAAGGAGTTTTGGGCGCTCGTCGAGAAGGCCAAGACCAAATTGAAAAATAAATAGGATGTGGATACGATGAAAGGATTCAGAGCGTATCTGGCTCCCTACCTCATGATTTCGCCCTTTTATATCTTGTTTATCGTGTTTGGCCTGTTTCCGATTCTGTTCTCGCTGTACTTGGCATTTCATGCCTGGGACGGCCTGGGCCCGATGGAATATGTAGGGCTGCGCAATTTCCGCAATTTGCTGACCGACGATCCGGATTTCTGGAAGTCGGTCGGCAACACCTTTGCGATCTGGTTTTTGTCGACGGTGCCGCAGCTGTTTCTGGCATTGGTCGTTGCCTTTCTGCTGAACGCGGCGTTCGTCCGGTTCAAGGATTTTTACCGGGCGGTGTATTTTCTGCCGAACATTACTTCGATCGTCGCGGTAGCGATTATTTTCGGTTCCTTCTTCGGCAGCCAGTTCGGGCTCATCAACGGCGTGCTGCAGGCGCTAGGCCTGCCCCGTATCGAATGGATCAACGACCCGTTCTGGGTGAAGGTGGCGGTTTCGCTCATGGTCATCTGGCGTTGGACCGGCTATAATGCGATCATTTATTTGGCCGGATTGCAGGGCATCCCGCATGACTTGTACGAGGCGGCGACAATTGACGGCGCAAGCCGCAAGCAGCAGTTTTTCAGCATTACGCTGCCGCTGCTGAAGCCGATCATTCTGTTCACGGTCATTCTCTCGACGATCGGCGGGATGCAGCTGTTCACGGAGCCGCTTATTCTGGTCGGCAATACCGGAGGGGCGACCAAGGGGGGCTTGACGCTGGTGCTGTACTTGTATAACCAGGCGTTCGGTAACCAGCTGTTCGGCTACGCATCCGCGATTGCCTGGATGCTGTTCATTATCATCGGGGCGTTCTCCTTCCTGAACTGGAAATTCGTCTCGAGAGGGGAGGGCGTCTGATGCGTGCGGATTCTTCCAAGGCGGCCGTAAGCAGCAGGGGAGGCGCTGCCACAGCTGCCGCAGCCGCAACCCGGACAGGGGCGTCCCGTGCGCCGGGAACCGTGCTCATTCATATCGGCATGCTGATCGGCGCGATCCTGTCGCTGTTTCCGTTCTACTGGCTGTTCGTTATGTCGACGGCTACGACGGCCGATATGTTCCGCTTTCCGCCCCGGTTCGTTCCGGGCGACCAGCTGCTGATCAATATCGGCAAGGTGCTCGATCATGTCGGCTTCTTTACCTCGTTCGGCAACAGCCTGATCGTTGCAGGGACGCATACGCTGCTCGTTCTGTTCTTCTGTTCTCTGGCCGGCTTCGCCTTCGCGAAGTTCGAATTCCCGGGCAAGCCGTTCCTGTTCTTCTTCCTGCTGATGACGATGATGGTACCGCAGCAGCTCGGACTCATTCCGCAGTTTATCATCATGCAGAAGCTCGGCTGGATCAACGACCTCAAAGCCTTGATCGTTCCGGGCGCGGCGAGCGCCTTCGGGATCTTCTGGATGCGCCAGTATGCAGCCTCCGTGCTGCATGACGAGCTCATCAACGCCGGACGGATCGACGGCTGCAACTCGTTCGACCTGTATTGGCGCGTAGCGCTTCCGGTGCTGCGCCCGGCGCTCGCGACGCTCGGCATCATCACGTTCCTGAATTCCTGGAACGATTATCTCTGGCCGCTCGTCGTCATCTCGGTGCAGAATAAGTTCACGATCCAGATGCTGATTGCTTCGATGAACGGGGTGTACAGCACGGACTATTCCATGGTTATGGCCGCGACCCTGATGGCTACCGTACCGCTGATTATCGTTTTCTCAATCTTCAGCCGCCAGTTTATCGCCGGTCTGATGCAGGGCTCGGTGAAGGATTAGTGACCTGCGTCTCAGAGAAGGGCCGTCTCACGAATCGACTCGTGATTCGGAAGTACCCGCTTTGACTGAATTAGGTTTAAAAAAGACGCCTCCATTTCCACGTATGTCGTGGTTTGGAGGCGTCTTTGCGTATGATTTGGAGTATGTCTTCGAAATGTGTCCTTTAGCGGGCCAGCCTATTTTTATGATAACACAGCGGCTGCTCCACTGGGCCTGTCTCCGGATGTCCAGTACGCGCGAATCCGAATTCGTGAGTTGCGGCACTGCTCGGCGGTCGGTCGAACCCCCTTGTCAGATTTCCCGCCGGCATGCCGAAATCGGTGCTTTCCATGCTGGGGCAGCCCTCTTATACAACCAAGGATAAAGAAACGCATCGCCCAGCAGCCGCTTAGCCCAGCGGGTTCCATCCGTCGCTGCCGGCCAGTACCTTGGCTGCAGCATAGCTCTCAGCTTCTTCCTCGCTCAGCTGCCCCGACCAGGCGGCGCGTCCCGCGATGTCAGCTCCGGGCCCCGTATTCCGGTACTCGCGGAACGCGGTCGTACGCTCGCTCTCCGGCTTGCCCCAGTTGTCCCAGCCCGCAGCGGCGATATGCCCGCCCAGCCAGCAGTTGAGAAAAGCTGCCTTCGCATAGCTGCGCCACGGACGGCCCAGGTAAACCGACTGAGCCGGCGCGTCGCTCGTGATCCGGCTGTCGTGGAACACGTAGCCGAAGCGGACATCCTCCGGCGTTGAAGGCGCGGTTAGCCAGCCATGGATGCGGCCGGACGGGAACTCCGAGGCGTCCTCCGCGCCTTCGCGGCGCTTCGAGAAAATTTCACAGCGGTCGAACACCGCGGTGGCCGATCCGAAGATGAAATCGATATCCCCTTCGATATAGCACTGCTCGTAATACTGCCGCGTATTCCGCCGGGGCGCCAGCTCCCGGGGGCCCCCGAAAAGCGCACGCTTGGCCGGAGCGGGCGGCAGAGGAGCGGTGAACAGCGTGTCCTGATATGACAGGAAACGGCAGCCGCGGAATACGGCCCGGTCGCCGTCGACGTAAGCGGCGACCGCTTGTCCCACCTGCCCGCCGCGCCCGGCGGCGTTCCGGAAGGTCAGCCGCTCGGCCGTGAAATCGTCCGCGCCGATAAAGACCGAATAGGAGCGGAACGTTTCGTAATCCTCGCCGTTCGGGAGCTTTTTCTTGGCGTAATCGTCATAGGTCAGAATCGTTTGCTCCGCACTTTCCCCGATCAGGGTAACGTGAGGCTTTTCGACATGAATTTTTTCTTTGTACACACCGTTTTTTATGTAAATGACAACGCCCTCAGCGTTGTGTTCGGGAATGCGGTCCAGTGCTTCCTGCACCGTGCGGAAGTCTCCGCTGCCGTCTGCGGCTACGATCATGTGGCAGAACTCCTTTACTCATAGGGTAGGGCAGAAACTGTGCCGAGAATAGTTTACCACAGGGGGCGATTAAGTTCATTAAAGCGTTAAAGAAGCAGGATAATCCAGGTTTTTGCCGGAAAGGGAACGGTTGTAAAGGTTTACAGAACGGAAGCGGAGTGCTACCATAACAAGACAAGCGAGTACACACGTGTGCAGTATACAGCTTTAGGGGGTTCTCATGGAAACTTGGAAACGGAACTTATGGCTCCTATGGATCGGATGCTTTATCACGTCGGCCAGCTTTTCGATGGTCGTGCCCTTTTTACCGTTATTTCTTATTCACATCGGCGTTACGGAGCATACGGAAATGTGGTCGGGGCTGCTGTTCAGCTCCGCTTTTTTTGCGGGGGCCTTATCTTCGCCTTATTGGGGGGCGATGGCGGATAAGTACGGACGCAAGCCGATGATCGTGCGTGCAGGCTTCGTGCTGTGCGTTATTTATCTGCTCACCTCACTCGTCACGAATCCGTATCAGCTGCTGGTGCTGCGGCTGCTCCAGGGGCTCTTGAGCGGGTTTATTCCAGGTTCCATCGCACTGGTCGGTACGAATACGCCGGAGCATAAGGTCGGCTACGCGCTGTCGATGATGTCAACGTCCACGGCGACGGGCGGCATCATGGGGCCGCTGCTCGGCGGAGTCATCTCCAAAATTTTCGATAACCGGATTGCTTTCGCCAGCGCAGGCGTTTTCGTTCTGCTCAGCACGCTGCTCGTGGTGTTATGGGTGAAGGAAGAAAAGTTCGTGCCGAGCAAGACGCGCACCTCCATTCTTGAATCGATGAAAATGGCGGTGAACAACCGGCCGTTTCTTATGATTCTGGTGCTGACGCTGTTCACGCAGTTTTCGGTGATGACGATTGAACCGGTGCTGCCGCTGTATATTGTGCAGATCGGCGGTTCGGTGAAGGAAGCGTCGCTTGTGGCGGGGATCGTCTTCTCGCTGGTCGGTGTCGCGAGTATTCTGTTCGCTCCCCGGTGGGGGAGGCTGGCCGATAAGGTCGGCTTCCAGAAGGTGCTCATCATCGGCTTGCTCGTCGGCGGAATCGGCAATTTGGCGCAAATTCCGGTGCACAACATTTGGGGTTTTTCGATTATCCGCTTTGTGTACGGAGCGTTCTTCTGTGCCGTGTTTCCTGCACTGAACGGACTTGTGGTGCGGACGACGACGGCCGATTTCCGCGGCCGCGCTTTCGGTCTCAACCAGACGGCCAATCAGCTGGGCGGCATGCTGGGGCCGCTGGTCGGCGGAGCCATCAGCGGTGTTTTCTCAATCCACAGCGTATTCTGGATTACGGGACTGCTGCTGATTTTCTCGATGGGGCTAGCCTACTGGTCCAGAAGCCATGCGGTGCAGACGTCGGGACCGAATTTGCCGGGATAGCGCGGCATAGAGACAAGGAGAGTCAGGATCAAGGTGAATCGGGTATTGGTAATGGGCTACAAGGCCTCGGAGCTGGGCATCTTCTCAATGAAGCACCCGGGTATCGAAATGATCAAGAAAGCAGTGAAGAAGCGGCTCATTTCCCTGCTGGACGAGGGGCTGGAGTGGGTGATCGTCAGCGGGCAGTGGGGTGTAGAGCTGTGGGCAGCGGAAGCGGTGCTGGAGCTGCAGAAGGATTACCCGGAGTTGCAGCTTGCGGTCATTACCCCCTTTCTTGAGCAGGATGAGAAATGGAACGAGCCGAAGCAGGAATATTACCGCGGTATTGTCAGCCGGGCCAATTATATGAACAGCGTGACGAAGAGCAAGTATGACGGCCCGTGGCAGTTCAAAGAGAAGAACAAATTTCTGCTTCGCAACTCCGACGGTCTCATACTGGTGTATGACGAAGATATGGAGGGCTCGCCCAAATTCATGAAGGAACAGGCGCAGCGGCTTGCCGAGCAGCCGGGAGGATACCGTCTGATCCAGATTACGGCTGCCGATTTGCAGGCTATCGCGGACGAGGAGCAGCCGGACTATTGGTAAGCGCGTGGTTTCGGTCGGGGCCTTTCCAGAAGGATGAACAGCGGTGGAGGCTGCAAGCGGAAACGGACAGGCTGTGAAAATTACTTCTTTACTTCCACAGGAAACTGTGGTAATTTAAATTTCGATATATTTAGAAATAACGAATCAGAAAGGAGAACCAGCCATGTTGGAGGATACTACGGAAGTCCGTCAGGCGGTTAAGGTATATAAAGCGTTGGGAGAGCCAACCCGACTGAAGATTGCTCTGCTGCTGACCGAGGAACGCAATCTGTGCTGTTCCGATATTATGGGCAAGCTGGAGTCGGTCGCCGGGTCGACGCTGTCCCACCATTTGAAGCAGCTGACCGACAGCGGGCTGCTCCACCTCCGCAAGGACGGGACTTATGTATATTACAGCGTGAACCGGGATATCGCCATGAAATACGCGCCGTATTTGCTGGAGTCTTAGCGGCTGCATCGGTTACGATAACCGGTTTGGCCTCGTCGCTTTACGAAGGAAAAAGAAGCGGCAGGACTTTTTTTAGTTTTAATTTCTATAAATCTAGAAATATAAAAATATAGGTTGTGGAGAGAGGGGCAATTCTATCATGTCAACTGCCTGGAAAATTTATATGCTGGCGGCCGTCAGCTTCTTGGTCGGCACGTCGGAGTTTATCATCGCAGGGATTCTGGATAAAGTGGCGGCCGATATCGGCGTGGCCTTATCCGCGGCGGGCCAGCTGATCACCGTGTTCTCGCTTGCCTATGCGTTCGGCACGCCGATTCTTATGGCGCTGACGGCCCGCATGGAGCGGAGGAAGCTGCTGCTCTATTCGCTGGGACTGTTCATCGTCGGCAACGTCATGGCGGTGCTGCTCCCGGGCTTCGGGTTGCTGATCGTCTCGCGGATCGTGCTGGCGATCAGCACGGGCGTATTCGTCGTGACCGCGCTGACGGTCGCATCGAAGCTGGCTCCGCCGGAGAAGCAGGGCAGCGCCATTGCAACGCTCGTCATGGGCTTCTCGACGGCGCTGATCGTCGGCGTGCCGATCGGCCGGGTCGTCGCCGCGGCCTACGATTGGAGGACGATCTTCGGAGGCATCGGGCTGCTCGGCGTGCTCGCCATGCTTGCGGTAGCCTTCACGATTCCGCAGACGGAAGGCGAAGCGCCCGTACCGCTCCGCAGCCAGCTGGCGCTGCTTAAGGAGCCGAGAATCACGGTGGCCTTGCTGATTACGTTCTTTTGGATTGCGGGCTATGCGATCGCCTACACGTACATTTCCCCATTCCTGCTCAGCGTGACCGGCATGGATGAGAAGGGGGTCAGCGCAGGACTGTTCGCCTTCGGTATTGCCAGTCTGATCGGCTCCAAGTTCGGAGGCTACAGCACGGACAGATGGGGCGTTCCCCGCACGCTGATCGGAGGCATGCTGCTTCATGCGATCTCGTTGGTGCTGATCTCGCTGGCCGCTCAATCGGCGGTCGCGATGCTTCCGCTGCTGATGCTGTGGTCCTTCGCCGCCTGGTTCATCCGTCCCGACCCAGCAGTATAACCTGATCCAGCAGGCGCCGGAAGCGTCCGGCATCATGCTTAGTTTGAACAGCTCCGTGCTTCAGCTGGCTATGGCTGCCGGGGCGGGGATCGGAGGCGTCGTTGTGGAGCAGGCGTCTCTCGTATCGATCAGCTGGATCGGCGCCGCCGGCGTGACCGTGGCCGCCGCTACCGCCGCCGCATCGCTGGGGCTGTCGCGTTCCCGCTCGCGGAGACAAGCGGAGAATCGCAAGCTGCAGGGGGCTTGATGCCCCTGGGGCCCTGCTTTTTAAAGGGGGAGCTGTGCACCCGGCCGCCGCTGGGTGTTCTGGACATGTGACAGCGAGGGCAGCAGCAGGGTCTGAAATGCGTGCATGTCCCCCCCGCTGCTTTCAAGTGAAAGCTTTCGCTTCCCTGCAGCAGCCTCCATGGAGTATGGAGCCGGACAGCGGCAGGACGCAAACGAACACCCCGGAGATGTACTTCTCCCGGGTGTTCGTTTATTTTTATGCAGCGGCAGGCGCCGCTCTTAGCTTAGTACGTCAGCTTGACCGTGCGGGTGGCGTCGATATAATCGACCTTTGCGCCCAGCACTTCGGCCAGCAGCCGAACCGGAACCATCGTGTTTTCGCCGATCAGCCTTGCGGGCGTATCGGTCGTTTTTACTTGGCCGTTCACTTCATAGCGGCTGTCCGCCGTATAAAGCGTGACTTTGAGGCTGCCTTTGGTATAAATGGCGGCGCGTTTCTGTTCGTCCCAATCGACGCTGGCCCCGAGTGCGGCGGCCAAGTCGCGGATGTACAGGTACGAGAAGCCGTCGACGATGACCGGCGTCCGTCTCATCGGGAACGAGACTCCGTCCACCTGGTAGCTGCTGTCATCCAGCCCGAAGCTGGCTGTGCGCAGGGTAGGAGCGGCGGTGACGTAGTACTTTTTATAATCGGCCGCATTGAGATGCAGCTTCTGCTTGCCTGTTCCGGCAGCGGGCTCCGTCGTGAAGTCCCACTCCTTTTCCTCCGTTACCGTACTGCTATCCTTCATGACCTGCAGGCGCAGCTTGACATGATAGCTGGTATCGGCCTGCAGCGGCTTGCGCGGCAGCACAATTACGGTCTTGGCCAGATCGGTATCGTTATCCGGCGTATTCGTCAGCACTTCGACGGACTTCTTGCTGCTGTCCGTCAGCTCGGCGCTGAGCAGCTTGATGTTCTTCACATCTGCCCCGTAGTATTGAGCCATGATCGGATAGCCGACCGGATAGGCTTCATTGCCGTGCACCCGCAGCGGGCCCGGCCGTTCATTGCCATCAAAGGTTGTAGGAACATACCGGTCGCCTTCGGCCGGAGAGACAACCAGCTGCGACGTATTGACGGTTTCCATACCGAATTCGATAATCGTATAGTCGCCGACCCGGCCGATGCCGATTTCTTTGACCGTCGGGTCAATCAGCGGGGAGCGGTGATACGGGGCGTCGTACAGCGCGTCAATCGCGTCGCCGATGCTGCCGCTGATTAAGGCCGCGTCTTCGCCGATGCTGGAGGTGTAGCCGAAGTAAGCTCCGCGCTCCAGCGGCGTCGCGCCGATGAAGCCCGTTTTTCCCGCCGTTTCGCTGTGCAGGCTTTCCTGGCTGCCGTCGCTTTGCAAAATTTGATTCGCGTCCAAATATTTGGCGTGTGCCGCAGCGGCGGCGTTCAAATTATCGT
Source organism: Paenibacillus sp. TAB_01 (assembly GCF_043945595.1). Lineage (NCBI taxonomy): Bacteria > Bacillati > Bacillota > Bacilli > Caryophanales > Paenibacillaceae > Paenibacillus > Paenibacillus sp. TAB_01. The sequence continues at coordinate 283,113 of NZ_JBIFNP010000002.1, read as the reverse complement.
TCATCTTCACGGCCGGCAGACCGTGAATAGTTCTGTAATCGTTAATGGCTTTCAAGCCGCTGAGCTGCTCCGTACCCGCAGGCGTAAACTGCTTGAGGGCATCCTTCGCGACCGTAAAGGTTCACGACTCGTTAATCGGTTTATAGCCGGGGAAGGCGATGGACATATTGACGAGATGGCTTCCGGCGGCCAAATCCTTTGTCGGGGTATAGGAGAAGGTGCCTTTGGCTTTATCAAAAGAAGGCGAGACACTCACTCCGTCTATGGTCATGGAATAGGATGGGGCGGCACCGGTCATGTCCGTTTCGAAGTAAAAAGTTACCGTAGGCTTGGTCACGCCAACAACGTCCTTCGGCGTTCCCAGGTAGCCGTAGGTAAAAGCCTCGGCACGCGGAGCAGGTAAGGCGAGACTGGCACACCAAAGCAGCAGGGCCAAGGAAAGCATCGTCAGCCGTTGAGTGAGACGGTGATTCGGATTCAAGCGGAATCCCTCCTTGTCATTGAAGAATAATGTGATTAATTTCGACGTTCAACTCAATACATTCGACAAATCCGGGCGAATGTCCTTTTATTAATTAATTCCAGAGGCAGCGCTTCCCGGCCGCCCAATCCAGGATAAGGAATGGAGCCGCGGCTGGTTTACTGAACGGTTGACAAAAAAATTAGGGCAGTCTTCTAAAAAGCCGCTTTACCCCTTTACTGTGTTCAAATATTGGTGCAATATGGATTCAACAAGCGATTTGGGCCAGAGACAGAAGGAGGTTATTATGGCGGCTTCAACGATCCCTTTGACGGAACATATGCATGTGACTAACGGAACGCACATTTTATACTTTTATGAAACGATGGAGGCGTACCTGGATAATGCCATTTCCTTTATGCTTACCGGCTTTCAACAAGGGCAGCACATTATTTATGTGGACAGCCGCGAACGGTACGAAATCGTAAAACAGAGGCTGAGGGCGCAGGTGTCCGAGCGGGAGCTGAGACCTTATCCGGTATGTCGATTATAAAGAGTTTTACTCGCTCGGCAAAACGTTTCATTTTGAACATGTGTACAAAAATTTTATGGAAGCGACCCGGCCCTTCATTGAAAAGCAAATTCCTATCCGGGCATGGGGGCATGTGGAATGGACGGACCAGAACGATATTCTGAATCAGCTCCAAAGCTATGAATGCCTGTGCGAAAAGGCGGTGAACGAGCTGGGGGTTCTGACGGTCTGCGCTTATTCGGGTGACCGCGTATCCGTCAATCTGAGCTCGCGGCTGATGCGATCCCACGAATATGTCATGACGGACAAAGAGCTGATGCATTCCGTGCTGTACCGGCACCGCCGGGATCCCAAGGTGGTGTTCCCCTCATTATCGGTTCAGGCCCAGTATCAGAATGAAGTGGATTTATACAAGCAGAAGCTGGATTTCGCCCATGTGGTCTCCCATGAGGTGCGCAACCCGCTGACGGTCATCAAAGCGTATGCCATGATGCTTCAGAAGGAAGTGACGAGCGAGCAGGCGAGGGAGAAGCTTCGGGATATTCAGGATTATGTTACGGTCATAGACAATGAAATCACTCATATTATTAATACGGAAGAAATGCTGACCTCTGAGGCATTGTGGCAAAAAAGCGCGCTCCTCCCCCGGCCTGTACTGCAGGAAGTAGCGGATACGATGGGAACGAAGGCGCGGACGCAAAATATTAAGCTGGAGTCCGAGTTCAAGCTGACGGGAGAGGAGCAGCTGCACTGCAATGTCATGGGGCTTAGGCTTGTTGTCTCGAACCTGCTCGGCAACGCCATAAAGTACAGCGAGGAAGGCGGGACGGTCCGGTTTCGGGTGCAAGCGTCGGCGGACAAGCTGCTGCTTGAATTTAAGGATCAGGGTATCGGCATGAGTGAAGCGCAGCTCGGCATGCTGTTCGTCAAATATCAGAAGCTGAATGTGGAACGCGGCGGGCAGGGCGTCGGCCTCTTTATGGTGAAAAAGCTGATCGATCATTTTGAAGGCGGGATCGAGGTGCGAAGCGAGCTGAACCGGGGCACGGAGGTTCGGGTGGAGCTTCCTCTTGTGAATGCCAATTATGAAGGAGCGATGGAAGGATGACGAACCAAACAGCATGGGTTACCGGAGTCGACAGGGGGCTGGGCTTAGGTCTTGCCAGGGCGCTGCTGCAGCGGGGCTGGCGTGTTTTTGCGGGACGGTATGCGCTCCCAACCGCTGAGCTTGAGCAGCTGCAGGCCGAGTACAAGGACAGCTTGCGGCTGATTCCGCTGGATATCGGAGACGATGCGAGTGTCAAGGCCGCGGCGGCGGAGGTACAGGCGCAGACGGACCGGATCGACCTGGTCATCAACAATGCGGGCATCCTTGGAGATATCGATGCGACGCTGCACGATGAGCTGAATTTTCAGGAAATGCAGCAGGTCTACAATGTGAATACGCTGGGACCGCTTCGCGTGGCACAGGCGTTTATCGGTCTGCTTCTGGGCAGTGACCGACCGGTGCTTGCCAACATTTCTTCGGAGGCGGGCAGCATCGGCCAATGCTACCGGCAGAACTGGTATGGCTATTGTATGTCCAAAACGGCGCTGAACATGCAGTCGGCGCTTATTTACAACCAGTTCAAGGATCAGGGGCTCCGGCTGCTGCTGCTGCATCCCGGATGGGTGCAGAGCTATATGCACGGGGAGCTGAATACGAAGGCGAAGCTGACGCCGGATCAGGCCGCGGCGAACATCCTCGGCATTATCGAGCGATGCGATCAGTTCAAGCGGGCCGATGGAAGGCCGGCCTACATTGACTCGGAAACCGGAGAGCCGCTGCCTTGGTAGGGGAAGAGCAGGCGAATGCATCCCGTGCGGAGCTCAAACGGCGCTATCGGCTGGCCGGCCGGCGAAGCTTATCCCGCCGCATGGATACGGCATATGGGCAAAGGCCGGCTGGCCGCGCTTAGGAGCGGTCATAACGAGGCGTCGCTCCGCTCTCCGGAGATGCGCAAGCTGATTGCGGCCGGATGTACATGGGCAGCGGGGAGCTCGGCATAAACGGGGACAAATGAAAACAAGCATATTTCTGCCGGAAAGAGGCGGGGATAGGCTTGTTTTGCTGTTTGCGGGAAAGAAGGCTTCGCTAATGGAAGGCATGGATCGGGCCTGCAGGGAAGGGAATAAGTAGAACTTGATAAAATCCAAACAAAATTATATTATGTCTATATAATAATAGTTAATAATGATTATTGTCCTAAAATAATATAGGGGTGAGACAGGATGAACCGCAGAAAAGAATTGCAGCAGCAGGCCAAGGAAATAAAAATCGAGGCGGGTATTTATCAGGTAAGGAACAAGGTAAACGGAAAAGTGTTTATCGAAAGCTCGATGAATTTAAAGACGATCAACGGACAGGAATTTATGCTCGACATGGGCTCGCACCGCAACCGGAAACTTCAGGAGGAGTGGAAAGCTTTCGGCAAGGAAGCTTTTGTTATTGAAGTTCTGGAGGTTATGAAGATCAAGGAAGGGGCGGGGGCATTCTACGATCCCAAGGATGATTTGAAGAAGCTCCATGCGGAGTGGCTTGAGCGTATACAGCCCTTTGGAGAAAAAGGCTATCACGAAGCGCCGTAAGCGCAGAGGTTTAAGGGGGTTAAATTGAGGGAGTCTCCTTTCACAAGGAAGCTCCCTCTTTGCTTTTGCAGTGAACACTTGCCAAGCCTGTGCGCCGCTGCTTGTCCGGATTAATGAGCCAGGCGCCTGCGGAAGCTTGAATATGCTCCGCATACTTGGCGGCCTCCCGGGCGATATATTCTTCGCTGCCCTGATTTGCATCATAGGTGATGAAGGCAGGGAGATAAATGCCGCCGCATTTGATCAGCGTAGCTTGAATCGGCCTCAGCAGCTCGCTGATGGTGAAGCCGTTGTCGCCGCCTGAGCGGTACGCTTTATCCGTTCCTCCGGCTGTTGTGGCAACCATAAACTGCTTGCCTTTCAAATGGTCGCCTCCGGGCCCGAAAGCCCAGCCGAAGGTCAGCACATCGTCGAACCATTTCTTCAACAGCGGCGGGCAGCTGTACCAGTAAAAAGGGAATTGAAATACGATCCGGTCATATTGCAGCAGCAGGCGCTGTTCTTCGGCGACATCCATATGCCAGTCCGGATATTGTTCATACAAATTACGGACCACTATGTTCTCGCGGCCTTGCAGCGCTTGGGCGAAGGTTCCGATTGACACGGGAATGGTTTAAGTCGGGGTGGGCAATGATAACCATTGTTTTCATGAGGGTCATCCTTTCAAATAAGGTTCAAAGGTTCAACCCCCATTATGATGCGGAAAGCAACGCTTGAAAAGTACGCTGTTTGTACGTACTTAGTCTTGTATAACGTACTCATGGCAGCTGCCTGTATGCACAGGGATAGTACGTTCCATCGTACTAGGTACGAAAAAGAATAGTACTTTTGCAAATCAGGGTACTTTGGTAAGGTGTACGGAGAAGCAATTGTGAAGGAGTGAGGGAGATGGCTGAGAAGACACGCGAATTCGATGTAACGACGCAGGGGATATTGGCTACGCTGCAGATCATCGGAGGCAAATGGAAGCCGCTGATCCTGTTCATCCTGCAGTATGAGGGGACGCAGCGGTTCGGGGAGCTAAGGCGACTGCTTCCCCAGATCACGCAGGGAATGCTGACGAATCAGCTGCGTGAGCTGGAGCGCGACGGCCTCATTGAAAGAAAGGTATATCACGAGATTCCGCCCAAGGTCGAATACTCGCTTTCGGACCATGGCAGAACGTTAGGTACGGTGCTGAAAGATATGTGCGGCTGGGGCTTCAAGCATATCGAATATATGAACCGGACGGAAGTCAGTTACGAATCTCCACCAGATTATGCTGGAGAACGTTATCCCCGACCTGCGGAGTGAAGGGGGCAGCGCTCACGCCGGTCACGTTCAGGAGCACATTGGCGTGCCGCGGCAGGGAGATGCGCACCTCGTATTTGAACTCGACCCCGGATACGTCGGCATACAGGAAGTCCGAGGTTCGGGGCGACAGCGTAACTTTGCAGACCGGCAGCTCGCACGGGCTGACGTTCAGGGGAACGGCCGTGCCGCTCGACCAGTCGAACACCTGAACGGCGATATCGCTGATCGTGCCCGAACCAAGGTTCATGACATCCACCAGAGCGAAGCTGGTGTTCGGATTTCTTCGCAGTATACCGGTAGAGAACAGCCTGGGCCGTGCCGGGCTTTTTTGCTTGGAGACGTTTCTGCTGCGAACGACGGGAAGGCGCTGGCCGACTATGGTTTTTTTATATACCAGGACGCGCTTTCTCCGCGGAGCTTTGTGGGTGATGGGCCGTTTCAGAAATAACTTCGGTTTGAGTCTCATTCGATCCACTCTTTCCTGGGGGATTCAATACAGTGAGATTGCCTACACTTAGTAAATGCGGCGCATGCCCTAATGGCATGGGCGAATGCCGGGCCTCGAGAAGCTTTCCTATAGGAAGGAGCGGCAGGCAAACGGTGCAGCACGGTAAAATCCTTCAGGCGTAGTTATCAATGTTGAATCTTCGTTATATCAACCGGGTGCCGCATGAAGTAAGCTGGTTATAGAAAAAGTAACAACCAGCTTATGAACAGATTAAAGACTTCGGGAGGTCGCTATGAAAAAATCTTGGAAGCGCGTACTTGGTGCAGGAACCGTCGTGATGATGGCAGCTTCGCTTGCGGCAGGCTGTGGAAATACAAGCGAGAAGCCGGCGGAAGCCGGAAATAAGGCTGCGGCAGGCAAGCCGTTCGAAGGCAAAAGCATTACCCTGGTTACGGCCAACCACCCTTGGGGAGAAGCGATTAAGCCTTTGCTGCCGGAATTCGAAGCGGCTACGGGCATGAAGGTCAATATCCAAAGCTTCTTCGAGGATCAGCTGACGCAGAAGCTGACCGTGCAGTTTACTTCGGGCTCGGCGACGCCGGATGTGTTCATGTACCGCCCGCTGCAGGAAGGCAAGCTGTTCTACAAGAACGGCTGGGTACAGCCGCTGGACGATTACGCGAAGAAGGACGCGGCGTACGACTTCAACGATTTCTCCAAATCGGCTGTCGGTACGGCTACGGTGGATGGCAAGCTTGGCGGCATTCCGATTATTACGGAGCAGGAAATTTTATACTACCGTAAAGATTTGCTGCAAAAAGCGGGCATCAGCGTGCCGAAAACGCTCGATGAACTGGTAGCCGCCGTCAAAAAGCTGCATGACCCGAAAAATGAAATGTACGGCTTTGTGGCCAGAGGCCAGCGCTCGCCGCTCGTAACCCAGGTATCCTCGTTCCTTTATTCCGAGGGCGGCGATTTCTTGAAGGGCGACAAAGCGACGATCAATACGCCGGAAGCGGTTAAAGCGTTTACGACGTATGGGACGCTGTTGAAGGATTACGGTCCTCCGGGCGTGCTGAACATGTCGTGGCCGCAGGCGATCGGTATTTTCGCTCAAGGCAAGGTCGCGTTCTACACGGATGCGAACTCGATTTATCAGAATGCGACGGATAAGGAGAAATCGAAGGTTGCGGATCAGGTCGGCTTTGCGCCGTTCCCTGCGGGCAAGGACGGGTTCCAAGCCTTATAACATTACTTCCTGGGGACTGGCGATGAACTCCAAAGCGGCCAACAAGGACGCGGCTTGGGAATTTATCAAATGGGCGACCAGCAAGGATATTGTCCTGAAAACGCAGCAAAAAGGTAATCCGGGCGCCCGCGCATCCGTATGGGATAAGCCGGAGGGCACGACAGGCTTCCCGGCGGAGCTGGTGCCGGTTATTAAAGAAAGCGCCAAAGGCGGGGTAGACCATGACCGTCCGACGGTCATCAGCGTAGGTGAAGCCCGCGACGCAGTGGGCGAGATCGTGCAGAAGGTAATGGCTGGAGAAACGAATATCCAAGAGGTTGCGGATAAGGCGAACCAGGCGCTGCAGACGATTATTGACAAAGACAAAACGAAGTAAGCGGAGCTTCTTGCAATAATGTTCTTGCAATAATGTAAATGACGGCGGGCCCGGCCCGCAAGGCATTCGGAAGGGTCATTCCATGAATGGCCCTTTTGATGCTCGCCTTTCATCAAGATCCGGCACAAGCACAAAGAAAGGGTGAACGTTCATGCGGTACAACTGGTTCGACCGAAACCTGAAGTGGATTTATACGCTTCCGGCCGTATTGTTCGTACTGCTGATGATGCTGTTTCCGATCATCTATACGGTACGGATCAGCTTTTACGAATGGAGCATGTCGGCAACGACGCCGCCCAAGTGGGTAGGCTTAAGCAATTATTTGGAGCTGCTCAAGGATGAGCGGTTCTGGCACGCGGTAGGCTCGACCTTCTACTTTACTATCGCAGCCTTGGTATTCGAGGTGGTGCTGGGCATCGCCATCGCCGTGCTGCTGTCCAGGCAGTTCCGCGGCAAAAATATCGTCAAGACCATTTTCCTGCTGCCGATGGTGGCTACGCCCGTAGCGATGGGGCTGGTTTGGATGCTGATCTACGAGCCGACGATCGGCGTCGCGAATCTGATGCTGAAGTCGCTCGGATTCGAGCCTTTGCTGTGGCTGGCTTCTACCTCCCAGGTCATCCCTTCGCTGGTCATTATCGACGTCTGGGAGTGGACCCCGATGATTGCCCTGATTGTGATGGCAGGCTTGGCTACACTGCCCACGGATCCCTACGAAGCGGCGGATGTGGACGGAGCAAGCCGCTGGACGAAGTTTTTCTCGATCACGCTGCCGCTGCTGCGGCCGACGATCATTGTTGCAGCGATGCTGCGGCTGATCGATGTGCTGAAGACGTTCGATATTATTTACGCCACCACGCAGGGCGGAGCCGAATTTTGCATCGGAAACGTTGAATTTATACGGTTACGTGCTGGGCTTCCAGTACTTTAAGCTGGGGATGGCATCCTCGCTGCTCGTTATTTTCTTTGCTATTGTGATGGCTTTGACCTTGTTCATGATCTGGATGCGCAAACGATTGGAGGGAGCTTCATGAGACAAAGTAAAGGGATCAACTTGCTGTACTCGGTGCTGACCTTCGTCGTATTGGTCGTCTTTGCTTTCCCGTTTCTCTGGATGCTGCTCGCTTCCTTCAAAACGCAGGCGCAGATCATGTCGACGGACCAGTTCTTCATCTTCACCCCGACAACGAAAAACTACACCAGCGTGTTTAAAGAATACGACTTCATGAAGTTTATTTGGAACAGCTTGATCGTCGCTCTGGGCTCGACGCTGTTTTCCTTGATTCTGGGTCTGCCGGCCGCTTACGCGATTGCGCGTCATCATCTGCACAAGCTGGGTCTTGTGATTCTTGTGGCACGGATTATTCCCGGCATTACGTTCCTGATTCCATGGTTTATTTTGTTTTCCAAAATCAATCTGGTCGACACGTACACCGCACTTATTCTGAGTCATATGCTCGTCGGGCTGCCGTTCATTATTTGGATTATGATCTCGTTCTTCGAGGCGCTGCCGACCGAAATCGAGGAAGCCGGGCTGATCGACGGCTGCACGCACCATCAAGTGTTTACGCGCATCATTCTGCCGATCTCCTGGACCTGGCGTCATTACGTCTTCGCTGCTGTCGTTTATATTCTCCTGGAACAACTTTATGTTCTCGATTATTTTGGCGGGAGACAAGACGAAGACGCTGCCTATCGCGGTATTTAACTTTATGTCCTACTCCGAAATCAACTGGGGCGCCTTGATGGCTGCCGCGTGCATTATTACACTGCCGGTGCTGATTATCGCTCTGCTGGCTCAACGCTATATCGTGAGCGGCTTGGCTGCAGGGGCGGTTAAAGGGTAAAATAACTGAATGTGCAGAATCAAACGGCCCATCGTTGCAGCAGGAAGGAAGTGAAGGAAGATGAAGCTGCCATACAGATTAAATATGTTCAGCAAAATGGTGATCGTGCTCTTCGTGCTCCTTCTGCCTGTCCTGCTGCTGTATACGTTCTCCAACCGGACGACGAGTCAGGTCGTGCAGGATCAAATTCAATCCTCGAATCTGAATCAGCTGTCGTTCTTCCTGCATCAGCTCGATACCAATATCGATAATTTATCGATGTTTCCGGTCATTCTTGCGAACGACCCGTACATTCGGGAGTTTATCGACAAGCCGGGCGCTTCCATGCCCGACCGGATGAAGGCGGAGGCGCGCATGACCGAGAAGCTCGGCCTGCAAAGCGTCTCCAGCGGCTGGTCCGAACGATCTGACGATTGTCATTCCGGGGGAGAAGAAGGTCGTCTCCTCCAGTATTTATATGAACGGCACCGGCATCTGGGCCTGGGACGGCCCGATTCACTCGGCTTGGACGTATGGAACGGACAGCTCCAGGGGAACGGTGATGGGCACGTTTATCCGGGAAATTACGGAGCCGGCTAACGCCAAGAGCGTGCGGCAGGCGAATGCGGTATTTGAAGTCCGGTTTCCGGTGCAAAATATAAGCGATCTGCTGGATATTTATAAGAAGGATAAGCAGAGCGATCCCTTTTTGTATGCTCCGGGGTACAGTCCGATCTATAACAGCACGTCTTCCAAGGCGATGGTGGAGCAGCTTCTCCATCAATTGGGGGACGTGCCTTTGGGCGATATTGAGCAAAGGGAGATCGTGATCGGAGGCCAGGAGTATTTGGTCAGCTCGGTGAAGTCGTCGCAGCTCGGCTGGTACTTGATCGATTATGTGCCGGTGCAGAAAATATTGTCGCCGATTACCAAGTCAAGCAAGCTGTTCTATATCTCAATGGGGATGCTTCTCGCGCTGAGCGTGCTCGGCTCCTTCCTGCTGTACCGGCACGTGCAGATTCCTCTGGTGCAGGTCATCCGGGGCGTGCAAAAAATGAAGCGGGGCGACCTGTCGGCGCGCATTGAATACCGCTCCAAGAATGAGTTTGATTATTTGATCCAGCATTTCAATGAAATGGCCGGACAAATCCAAGTGCTGGTGGAAGACGTCTACGCGGAAAAAATCCGCTCGCGCGAAGCGACGCTGAAGCAGCTGCAATCGCAGATTCACCCGCATTTTCTATATAATTCATTGTTCTTCATTATTAACTCGGCCGAGATGGAGGACAAGGAGTCCGTCGTGGCGATGGCGCAAAATCTTGCGGAGTTTTACCGCTACACAACGCGGGTCGAGAACCAGTCCGTCCGGCTGAAGGATGAGCTGGATATGGTGCGCAGCTACTTAAACATTCAGAACCTGCGGATGCACCGGCTGTCCTACGAGATGGAGGTGCCGGAATCGATGCTGGAGGAGACCGTTCCCCGGCTGATCCTTCAGCCGCTGGTCGAGAATGCGATCGTGCACGGGATCGAAGCGCGGATGGGAGGCGGACGCATCCGGATCACGGGCGAGCAGTCGGAGCAGTGGAACCGTCTCGTCGTAGAGGACAACGGCAAGGGTCTGTCCGATACGGAGCTGGAGCAGCTGCGTGCGCGGCTAAAGCAGCCGATGAGTGAAGAGATCGGCTGCGGCACGTGGAATGTGCATCACCGGCTGTACTACGAATTCGGTGAAGGCTCGGAGCTGACCTTCCAGAAGGCGGAGAGCGGGGGACTGCAGGTCATGCTGACCTGGAACCGGAACCGGCAGCTGCTGCCGGAGCCGGGGCGGGAGCAAGGCTGATTGGCCGAATGCGGGCATCCCTACGGTGATTGGCAGCGCTTATGCAGCTGAACGAGAGCCGCGGCGATCCTCGAATGGTGCAGAGCAGGATACATGCGCAAGCGGGCAGACATTCGTACAGCAGGGAGGGACATCATGGTACAGCTATTGCTCGTCGATGACGAGGTTCATGTCGTAGAGCGCTTTTCTACCACTATCGATTGGAAGGCCGAGGGGATCGATCAGGTATATAAGGCGTATTCGGCGGTAGAAGCGCTGGCTCTGCTGGAGCAGTTCTCGATCGATATCGTCATCACGGATATTCAAATGCCCGGCATGTCCGGGCTGCAGCTTATTGCCGAAATTGACAGCCGGTGGCAGAAGACGAAATGTATTCTGCTGTCCGGCTATTCCGATTTTAATTATGCCAAGGAAGCGATCCAATACCAGACGGAAGATTACTTGCTGAAGCCGGTCACGGAGAAGGATCTCGTGGAGACGGTCCGGCGGGTGAAGGAGAAGCTGACGCGGGAATGGGAGGAGGTGCTCTCCAAGCAGCGGCTGACCTATACGCTGAAGGAAAATTTATCGCTGCTGCGGGCGAACCTGCTTACGGACCTGCTCCAGGGCCGTAAATTTGCCGAAGCGTCGCTGCGCGAGAAAATGCAGATGCTGGAGCTTTCGGATGAGCATGGGCGTCCTTTTGTGATCATGATGGTGCGTCTGGAGGAGTATTTCCTCCAATACGACCCGCACAGCTTGTCCCTGATGGAATATGCGATCGGCAATATGGTGGAGGAGCTGTTCGGCGAACGCTTCGATACGTGGCATACGAAGGATACGCATGAGTATCTGGTATTCCTTCTGCTGGAGAAGCAGGAGGCGGAAGGGAAAGAGGGCATTCCCTGGGTAGAGCGGACGGCGTCCTCTCTTCAGCAGGCCGTCAAAACCTACTTGAAAGGCAAAATTTCGATCCTCGTCAGCAGCAGCGGACGGTTCCCGGACGATTTGACGGCACTGTACGACCGGTCCGTCGCGGCCTTCCGCCGGCGGATCGGCAGCGAGCAGGAGCTGTTCATGCGGCTGGACGACGATCCGGTGCAGACGCAAATCCAGTCGCTGCCGAGCTTGTATGAGCCGCCGACGCTGATCCATCTGCTGGAAGCCGCGCGTTGGGATCAGATCGGCGATAAGCTCACGGGTATGTTCCAACAGTTGGAGACAGCGTACCCGGAGTCGCAGGAGCATCTGCTGGAGGCTTATTTCTCCATAGCCTCCGCCTACGCGTACATCGCCCACAAAAACGGCAAGCAGCTGAGCGAGCTGATCGGCTCGGATTACGACAAGCTGACGGAGGGACATCCGTTCCGCTCCGTCCATCAGCTGCGGGAGTGGTCGATGCGCGCGCTGCTTCGGATCAAAGAGGATATGGACCAGGAGACGAAAGACTCCCGCACGGTGCTTATCAACGAGATCCGGCGGTTTATCGAGCATAAGATAGCGGATGACGTCTCGCTGCAGACGATTGCCGAGCATGTGCACCTGCATCCGGTATACGTATCCAAAATATATAAGGTGGAGACGGGGGACAATCTGAGCGACTATATCCATACGATGCGGATGGAGAGAGCCGAGCACCTGCTCAAGCACAGCCAGGACAAGGTTTACGAGATTGCGGCCCAGCTCGGCTATCAGAGGCCGCATTCGTTCAACCATGCGTTCAAAAAGCATTTCGGCATGACGCCGCAGGAGTACCGGGATCAGTTTGCCTGAAGCCGCAGCTTACAGGCACAGCTGTGCTTCCGGATAGCCTCCCGGTAGCTCGTTTCAGTACTGCCGATGGCGGCAATAGGCCGTGTGTGCAAAGCACGGTCAGCTGCCAAGCACCTTCGGCTGCGTTGCTCGCTGCAGGTAATGCCTCGGCTGCCTGATGCAGCTAGAGCGCCTTCGGATTCAGCTGCACGGCGGCCTGCTTGCCGCTCAGCTGAATGCCGGACTGCTTGGCTCCGCAATGCGACAGGTCGCGGAGCAGCCGCTCCAGCAGCTCCTTGGCCTGCGCGCCTTCCTTGCCCTGGATGCGCACGTTCAGCAGGACGGCATCCCCGCTTTTCAACAGCCGCTCGGCCTGGTCCTTCTTCGTTTCATAATCGTGATCTTCGATATGCGGCGTCAGGCGAAGTTCTTTTACTTTGAGCGGCCGCTCGCGTTTGCGCTCCTGCTGCTTTTCTTGCTGGGCCGCCTGCTTTGCGGCTCCGCGTCCGATCAGCCGGCACGGCGGCGGACTGCTCAGCAGCGATTCGCAGACGAGATCGACCTTAAGCACTTTGGCCATCGCCAACGCTTCGGAGGTAGGGACAATGCCCAGCGGTTCGCCGTTTACGCCGGTGAGTTGAACCTCCGAGGCTTTAATTTTTTCATTCATAATGATCATTTGTGCAATCACCCGGACTTTCGATATAATGATTCCGTTCATCATTCGGAATTGTGTAAAGGGGCGTTTCATACGTGAGCAGCAATCGTAACAAAGAGCTGGAGGAAGCGGTTATCCGCAACTATCAGCAGGAAGAAAATATGATGATTCTCGTCTTCGCCCAGTGGTGCATCAATCACGGGCTTGACCCGGAGGCGTTGTACCGCAGAGCTTATCCTCAGCAGGAGAACAATGTGCCTTTAATGCAGGCGCTTGAGCTGACCGTGCCGAAGGAGGAAGCGGGCGACATCGCCGACGATACCGTACTTGGCGTACTGTCCCTGTTCGGTAATGAAGAGCTGGCGTTCATCGTTACCGAGGAAATCGCTAAGCGCAGGAAATAGCAAGCCTGCTGGGCAAGGGGCTATCAGGAGAGCTGTAGAAGATGCACCCGACAAACGTAAGTATGCATCGTATTGAAGCGATTGGCAAATCTGCAGGCCGTGCACGGCCTGCCGCTGACAGCCGTTAAAGGCCATAAACCATGAGCGGTAAATCCTAAGCCATAAGAGGCTCATAAGAGACATTCGGCCGAGGCATTTGTATTTTCATTTGAAAAGTATACGTCTGTATACGGCGCATCAGGATGTGCTTTGATCGCTGCGTGACGGGCGTTACGCTCTCAGGCCGCGCGTAGAGCGCGGCAAAGACCGCAGCATGCCCAGGCTTTCACGCCGGGCCGCTGCGGTTATTTATATGCCCGGCTACCGGGCCAAGCCAGGGATCGATCCGGCTCCCGCCCGAAGGCTAGACAGGAAACAGTGACCGGTTTCCCCGTGCATCTGAGGCTGACAGGAAAAGGAGCGGAGTCCCATCCGCAGCCCGGACAGAGACCGGTCAACTGGTTCTGCGTGCGGGACTTCTTAAGCCGTCAATCAAAATACAGACGGTATAAGCGGCGGGATAGATGGAGCGTTCCTGTTACTGATCGTTGCTTTGTCCGACGAACAGCGGTTTAAGCGAGAAGAACAGCCCCGATAAAAACAAGCCGATACCAATGATATGCCACAATATATTGAACATGCCGATCTCCCCTAGCATCTGTGAAATGAGCGAAATAAGCGAAAAGTTGTCGATATATGTAACTTTATACCTATTGAGTATAACCGATTGCGTCTATTTATTCACTTAATTTTTGCTTAAAATCCTGATTTTGCGGCAGCACAAAGAACAACCTCAAGCTTCTGCGGTACAGAAGTGGGATCGTTGTTTGGGCCGCTGATGCTTGCCGGCAGGGCTTCTAGCCGTTTATACGGCCGCCCTCTTGAACGAGCCAGGCGCCTGTCTCCCAATCGGTTGGGGTCTCCTGCTGTCGTTTGTAGTAGAGATCGACGCGGATCGACAAAGCTTCGCGCCAAGGGGAATCGACATGCACGGACCGGAAAATAGATTCAAGTCCCGGGATCGAGAAGCCGCTGGGGGCGGGAAAGCGCGCCTCCAGCTCCGCTCTTGTGAAATCCGTGACCAGAGCGAACTGAAATACAGGCAGCGAAGCATATCCGTCATATACCCACTCGAATTTGGGCATACGTACAGCATGCAATTCGGAAATATCATCACGAAATTCCTGCTCGGTGGCAGGAATAATAAAAGGCCAAGCCTCGCCCGGATAGCGGTACAAGTTCGTGATCCGGGACAGGCTTCGCATGAGCGCCTCCCATTGCTCCTCTTCCATGTCCCTGCTTGGAAGATTGACTCCCGCGTGATCCAAGTCGGCAATATGCCCGTTAAGAAGCGAGTACAGGACCGTCATGGACAGAGGACCCGTATGATTCACTGAGGAAGCATCCCCGGGAACATCCTCCGAAACCGCCCCGGATGCCTCGTCCTCTCGATCAAGAAGGCCGGCAGCGGCAGGCGGCATATCCTTGCTGGAAATGGATACTTTCCCGGCGGCGGCTTCGATGGACGCGGCTGTTCGCAAGAAGATGCTTGGAAGCCGGACATCGGCCGTCCGGAAGGAGATTGACGGGAGCGATTGAGGCGGCAAAGGCGAAATAACTGAACCGGTATACCGGGGAATGCCGCTCAGCAGCGCGCCGAACGTCCGATTCCATCGTTTTTCGCATTCCGAGTGGCTTGGAAAGACGTAGACAATTTCCTGAAGACGAGCGGCTGCGCTGCTGTGGGACATGGCTCAAAACTCCTTCACAAATGGATTTCTTACATCCTATCTTATCATATATTCGGACGAAATAGAACACCTGTTCTTATTTTGGTAACTTTTTATGGATTAGCTGGCAGACGGGGTCCGGTTTATTCGATTTCGTCTGTGACGGTCAAGGTCGAGTCATCCTTAAAAAAACTCGTACAGGCCAGCCTGTAGCCCGACGCAATTGTGGTTCGGCCGACGCCCAGCGCGCGCTGCTCGTTTTTCGTCGGTTCGGCCAGCAGCCCGCAGGGATCCGTAATATGAACGGTGCAGCTCCGGCAGACGCCTTTGTTGCATAAGAAAGGGATACCGTCCCTTCTTGGGTCTGCGATGCCTTCGTTGGCCAGCTGCAAAATGTTTTTGCCGGGCTGAAAGGGAATCCTGAACATCTTATTGTCATTATTAAAAGCTTGCAGCGTGAGTACCCTCATCTTCCGTCTCCTTTATGGCCGAGTCCCGTATGAAATGCCTTTATTATACCATTAAGGGGGCGGAATTTTGCCCTATCAGGGCAGTTTGCGCATAAAAAAGACCCTGACTGTGGTCGAGGCCACTGAAACTAGCGGAGAGTACGGAATCGTTCTGTAAAAGCGAAAGCGATCGGTGGAATGTTCCGTACTCGCAGCGGGACTTTTTCAGCGGCCTTACTGTGATCAAGGCCATATCTTTAGCTGGAGCAAGCAGGCGCTGTTGCCTGAGGCCGTTAGGGACAGGCTAGGCCGATTCCACCGGCAGCGGATTGGCGGGGGCTTGGGGACGTTTGCGGGAGCCGAAACGGATTCTTTTACGCAGAGGCTCTTCATACCAGCGGTAAATGGCTGCGCTTAAAAGGAGCGAAATGGCGAAGCAGACAAAGATACCGAGCGGACTATCCAGCCGAACAAGCTGTGCGTACCGAATAACGAGCTGGTGAATCATATAGAACGAGAAGCTGATTTCGCCTAAATAAACGAAGAGCCGATGAGACAGCAGTCTGGATACCGTCCCGGCTTGAAAAGCGAATACGTAGATGAACAAGCACCATGCAGGCACAAAATAAACGCCTCGAACCATCCCGGCAGGCATATATTTGGAGGCGATCAGTAATCCGAAGAACGCGGCTAAGCCAACCCATTCCAATACGTTAAGCAGCTGCAGCCGGGGAGGATTGCCCGTCCTCTCGACAAACAGCAGTCCGAGCACCATGCCTGTGGAAAATTCGAACAGCCGGGTAAAAGGGAAAATGTGCAGCAGCCAGGCAGAGAACGGTTTCGCTTCATTTAAGTAGCTGTTCAGCCAAAATAAAAGCAGCCACAGCAGGAAGATCGCCGTCAAAGAGGCGGCTGCCTGTCCTCCTGTCTTCCATTTAATCATGAGCCGTAACAGAAAGGGGAAGCTCAAGTAAAATAAAGCTTCAACGGATAAGGTCCAGGAAACGCCGTTAAAATTAAAGTAGGTTCCTTCATTGGGAATGTAGCTTTGAATCAAGAGCAGATTAATGACGGACATGAAGGCGAGCTTGAGCATGTAGAGGCCGTTGGGGTGAAAATACAGGATGACCAGGGGAGCGGCAAGGAGGAAGGTCAGCAGATGAACGGGATAAATTTTGGCGAATCGGGCCTTGTAAAATTTGTAAATGTTTGCATTATCGAAGGACTTGAATTTCGAGTGATAGTTCCAGGCGAGGATGAAGCCGCTCAGGACAAAGAAAAACTGGACGCCGGCCGTACCGAGCTCGTACTGGGGAAACAGCTTCACATGATATAAAAACACCATGAAAGCAGCAGCAAAACGAAAGGACGTTAATGAATGAATCAACGCAACTTCCTCCTTTTATTGTTCTTAATAAAGAACAATAACTAGTGTAAATCAATGGGGAGTCAACTTCAACCCTTTTTTCATCCCGGCAGGGCTCAGTCCCTAGAAATGCAATACTAAGTTACTTCCATGTAACTCATTCCGCTGGCTCCTCAATTCAGATATACTGAATAAGGACAAATCATTCACGATGCAAGAGGAGGCAAACGAATGGGCAACAATGCAAAAATCGGCGGCGGCGGCTTTCATCATCTGGCGCTGAGAGCGTATGATTTCGAAGCGACGGTCCGTTTTTACACTGAGGGTCTGGGCTTTAAGGAAGCCAACAGCTGGGGCGAGGGCGACAAGCGCATTGTTCTGCTGGATACAGGCGACGGCAACTATTTGGAAGTGTTCGCCGGAGGTACGGAGGAGCAGCCGCCGGCAGGGGCCTTCTTCCATGTGGCTTTCCGCAGCGATGATGTAGACGCGGCTGTAGCGGCTGCCGTGGCGGCCGGTGCCGAGGTGACGATAGAGCCGAAGGATACGGTGCTGGGCAAGTTTCCGCCGACGCCTGTCCGCATTGCTTTCGTCAAAGGCCTAAACGGGGAAATTCTTGAGTTTTTCCAAAGCACAGGCGAGCATAAGCTGTAAGCGATGACATAGCGGCGGCCGGATTCAGGAGGCAGCTGCGGGAGCGTTCTTGCTGCCGCGAAAAAAAAGACGGCCATACAGGAGGCGACTAAAAAACTAGCGGAGAGTGCGGAATCGTTCTGTAGAAGCGAAAGCGTTCGCCTTTGTCCTTGGATTTCAACCGCTACAAGCGGGATATAATCAAAGAAATCCAGGGACAACAGCGATCGGAAGAATGTTCCGTACTCGGAGCGATACCTTTTTCAGTGGCCTCCCATACAGGCGTCTTCTCCAGGCGTCTGCCGCCAAAATAGCATAAGCCCGTCACGGCTGGAAGCAGCTGCGACGGGCTTATTTTTGCTAAGGGACCCTGTATGCTTTAGCCCGGTTGAGGAGCAGGCCGTCCTCTCGGGAGCAGGCCCGGATTGACAGGACTGCCGAACCGTGATGAAGAACCACTACGTAGACCTGCTGCCCCGCATTGAATCCAACCGTGCAGAATCAACCGAACTCAACTATACCGAACTCAACCGTACCTAAACCCAAGCGAATCAAACCCAAATGAATCGAATCGTCAGGCGTGTCTTGGTGAATCTGGGCTGGCTCCGGAAGCAAAGCTTTTAGCGATTCATCGGCTTCTTTCCATAGAATACGGCGAAGTCGAGGCTTTTGTACATACAGTCGACCTCCGCAAAGCCGGTCTGCTCAAGCCACAGCAGCTGGTCCTCGAGCGTGGCGTTAATGTCGATCTTCCGGCGCTCGATCGAGGCATTGATCGCTTCTTGCGGGAGACCGCTTTGCCCGATGGCTTCCAGCCAGCGCTTCCGATAGTACGCATCCGTTTCGGGCGTGCGGCCTTGCACCTGATCGGCATTGACAAATACGCCGTCATCCGCAAGCACGCTGTAAACGGTCTGGAACAGCGATCTTTTGGCCGGGTGGGTCAGGTGATGAATCGACAGCGAGGAAATCACGATATCGTACGAGTCCGGGAACGAACAGCTGGAATAATCGGCCGTAATAAACTCCACATGGGGGTACGGCTTCAGCCTTTCACGGGCGACCTTCAGCATGCTGTCGCTTAAATCGACCAGCGTGAGGCGGGCGTCGGGATATTTTTGCAGGATCATGCCGGAGAACAACCCGGTACCCGCCCCCAAATCGAGAATACGCGGCTGTTCCTTCGGACTGTCCGCCAGACTCAGCGCCATCCCGTAAAAATCATCAAAGCAAGGAATCAAATGTCTTCTCTGCTGATCATACTCAGTAGCTACGGCATCAAACTGTTCTTTGACCGAACGGTACCGGTTCATATAACCCCTCCTCCAAATAAAAAACGCGTCTTACGAGAGTTCATATGCTTATTGTAGCAGGACGGAAGGATGTTATTGAAATATATAAAAAAGATGAATATTATAGGTATAACCTATAAATGACGAGACAGCTATCACCTGTGACCGCTCTTGTGACGGCTGGTATCCTGGTGCCGCTATGCGGAGTTTGCTGAAGCCTTTATTGGAAAGCTCGTTTTTGATACAATAATCCCGATTTATTCCATGGCAATCACAAGAACCGTTCTCCCGCCGAATTCCGAAGGTGTTGAGTTAAGGCTGCCGTTAGCAGAGAAGAAGCTGCCATGGAGCTGCGTATCGTATGTGCGTGCGAACGAGCCGGTTAAAAATAGCGGCGGCAAGCGGGGAGGGGCCGTGCGAAGCATAGTTAGGCTTGCCGGCGTTTCTCCCGTTTGCCCCAAGGCTTGAAATAGGAAATGACCACAAGAAACAACAGAACGCCGAGACTGAATACAAGCCCTGACGTCAGCCAAAGCCGGTATTCGAGATAGGCCGGGTTTTGCAAAGGGGGCACAGCCGGATCTAAGGACGTTTGCAGCGTCCGGCTGATCCATATCCGCATCAGCGAGCCGCCGAAGACGATAATCGCCATATTGCCAACCCATTTCGCGATCACCCAATAATGTTTGGTTAAGCCCCACTGCGTTCGGACGGACAGCCAAATTCCCGTAATGAGGCAGCCGAAGGCGCCGGGAATAATCATAAAATGGTCGCAATACGGAATGAACGTATGTGCGGCTGCGATCAGAGAGCGGTCGGACGTGAAGTGAGTCGTCCAGGCGAGCAGCAGAGAGCCGAGCAGACCTCCGAAGTAGATGATGACGAAGAAGATATGCAGCACAAGCCAAACGTTTTTTTGGCGCAGGGTGAGCCGGATGGAGCCCCGTTTGGCGAAAGTGTAGACAATACCTGCGACAAGCAGCGTCATGATCAGGGTGGCGACGGAAATGATGACATCTTGCATGGTTCCCAAGCCTCCTTGGAATTGAATTGCATAGCTAGAGCAAGTATAGCGTTATCACAGGATAGGCGACATGTACCAGGGTCGCGTAAGCAGCTGGACCCGGGTCCAGTTTTTTGCACATTTATAAGAAATAGGATGCAATACCGAAGGGGAAATCATTCGGGTGAGGCTCCGGGAAGCGGGGACATATGAACAAAACAGACCGTATGCTGGCTATTGTGCTGGAGCTGCAGCGTAAAGGGACGCTTCGTGCCGAGGATTTGGCTGCAGGCTTCGAGACGAGCGTTCGGACTATCTACCGGGATATGCAGGCGCTCAGCGAGGCGGGAGTCCCGATTATCGGCGCTCCGGGGACGGGATACTCCTTGATGGAGGGATATTTCCTGCCGCCTCTGCGCTTTACGGCAGAGGAAGCGGTAGCGCTGCTGGTCGGTACGGATTTCGTAGGACAGCAGTTCGACAGGATCTACGGGGCTAAGGCGGCGGATGCGGCCAGGAAGATCGAGGGGGCGCTGCCGGCAGACGCTCGCACGGAGGCGGAGCGGGTAAGGGCGGCGATCCGTCTGCTTGGCGCACGGGTCGAGACGGCGAATCAAGGGGAGGAGGCGGAGAACTTTGCGGCGCTGCGCGATGCCATCCTGGAGCGGCGGAAGATTCGCTTTCACTACGCCAAAGGCATAGCCGCTGCAAATGAAGAGCGCCACAGCGTCCGCGAGGCGGCTCCTTACGGACTTATTTTTGTGCGGGGTCCTGGATGCTGCTTGCTTACTGTGAGCTGCGGCAGGCGCTGCGCCATTTCCGCGTATCCCGGATGAGCGGCCTTACGGTATTGGCCGACGGCTTCCAGCTGCCCGACGGCTTTCAGCTTGCGCATTATGCCCCTGCCGATGACCGCGGGATGACAGTGAAGGTACTATTCGATTTCGAAGCGGCGGAGCGGGTAAGAGAAGCAGGCAGCTTTTATATGGAGTCGATGGAGGATATCCCTGAAGGGCTGCTCGTCACCTTGAGGGTCCGACGGCCGGAGGAGGTGCTGTACTGGATCTTGAGCTGGGGAGCCCATGCGGTCGTGCTGGAGCCGGAATCGCTGCGGCAGCGCCTTCGGGACGAAGCGGAAAAAATGTTCAAACACTACTGACATACTGCTGTCAGCAGCGGTCTCGTATACTAGGGCTATCTTTCATATAAAAGGAGCCGTGGTTACGGATGAATTCAACCGAAGTTTTGCAAAGCCTGGAGAAATGGACAAGTCATTATATTGAGGAGCTCGACAACTATAGCGATGAACAGCTGAGACGGAAGCCGGCGAAGGATGCGTGGTCGCTCGGGCAAATGTACGTGCACCTCATCGAGACGGCGAATCACCTGCAGCTCGCCAATGTGGACAAGTGCCGCGCCTTAAGTGAAGAAGCAGTGCTCTCCGCAGCAGAGATGCCGGTCAAAAACGAGGCCGGGGAGGCGGTGTTCGCCATGGGCGGCTTTCCGCCGGTCCGCATTGTGGTGCCGGCCTCCGCACGGCCCGACCCCGCTCAGGCGGAAAGCAAGCGCCAGCTGGTTGAGGGACTTCAGGCGGTGCTTCGCCGCGCCGGAGAGCTTGAACCCCAGCTGGGTAGCATACCGGCGCACGTGAAGGTCGCCCATCCGAGGCTCGGCGGTATGAACGCCGAAGAATGGTTCGCGCTGGTCGAAATGCATTACCGGCATCATCTGCTGCAAAAAGAACGCCTGCATGCGTTTATTGCAGGCTAAGCTTAAGCGAGCGCAGCCTTGCGCTCGGGATGCCGCGGCGCGCGCGAATCCCGGCCGCGTTACGGCGCCGCGCGGCAGCGGACGAAGCTGCGGTCCTTGGCATCCGCAGATTCGCTAAGGGCCCGTGTCAGGAGAGTTTATTCCTTCTCCTGACACGGGCCCTGCTCTTTTCCCGACAGCTCCGCAGCTTCTTTCCCAGCCCGGGCTGCGGAAGAAGGAGACGGGGGTTCGGCAGCTGCAAGCTATTATTCCTTCGCTGACCGCCATTTGCCGAGCAGCGATTCCCGGTGCTGGGCCGCGACATCGAAGCGGTAGGTCGCCAGCAGGTTTTCCAGCTTGACCGGCGACAGCAGCGGATGGACGGTAATGCCCGGCAGGACGGGGAAGGAGAATGCGGTGTTCATGTAATCCGTCTGCACCTCGCGAGACAGGACGAAGTCGATCAGCTTCTTCGCCGCGTCCGCATTGTTCCCGCCCTTGAGCACGGACACCGCGCCGATCTCCCAGCCCGCCTGCGGCGGGATATACGACCGGATGTCGTAGCCTGAATTGGTGAAGCGAAGCTGGTCGCCAAGAAAGCTGACGACGGCGGCCACATCGCCGACCGCCAGCCGCTGGGCGGACGTAATGCCGGAGAAGGTGGTGGAGGAGCTCTGTTTTTTCAGCTCCAGCATCAAGCGGACGGCCTCATCCTCGCCCCGCTGCTGGGCCAGCGAAGCCAGCAGCGTATAGCCTGTGCCGGACGTTTCCGGGTCCGGGATTTCGATTTTGCCCTTCAGCTCGGGGCGAAGCAGATCCTCGTACCGCTGAGGCAGCGGCAGCGAGGCCAGCTGGGCGTCCTGCCGCCATATCGTCTGATTGACGCCAATGGACAGCGCACCCATATAAATTCCTGTCCAATAGCCATCCTTATCTTTATATTGGGCAGGGATGTTATCCCGCATCGGGGAGGCGTAGCGGAGCAGCTTCCCGTTGTTTTTCAGCTGCTCATGCAAATCCGCCGGGCCCCCGAGCACGACATCGATTCCGCTTTTGTTCATGGCGATCAGATGATAGCTGGCTTCGCCGCTGGACATACGGATCATTTCGTAGGACTGATCCGTCGACTTCTTGAATTTCTCGAGCAGCGCCCGCCCTTCATCCTCCTGAAACACGACATATACCTTCAGCGGCTGGCTGCTTGTCTGGGCCGTGTAGAAGGGATAGCCTATGAAGACACAGGCCAGCAGGGCCAGAATGATGATGCCTTTTTTCCACATGCCAACCGCCTCCTTGTTATGATCGATGATTCTGAAACGTAAGTAAGTACCGAAGCCTGCGCGGCAGCGCCTGCCGTATGCGGGCTTCCAGCACTTCCGCCGCCGGCAACGCCAAAAAAGGAAAACGGTTGTTTTCCTTTTTTTTTACATATCGGAATTTATATGTTTTCGGGGTCCCCGCAAAGTACCTGAATCCGCTTCGAAGCATGACCCCCACTTTGTGGGGGGATTTTGAATGACGTTCAAGTTCCAATCCGGCGCCGCAGGAGCCCTGCCGCTTATTTTAGGCGCTGCCGTCGTCTTTGATCAAATGAATTTTGTCCGCTGCCGCGCGGATTTCCACATTGCCCTCGAAGGACGTGTGGCCGATATCGTAGGCATCGACAATCCACTCGGTCCCATTGTAGCCTGCGAGGAAATACCGTTCCTTCTCGCCCAGGAACATGGACGATTTGACGACGGCTTTGACGACGAAGTCGCCAGCTTCCGGCTGATTGATCCGCAGCGACTCGGGACGAATGCTCAGCAGCACCTTTTCGCCGGCAGCTACCTGCTCATCGGTCTGTACGGTCACGCTGTGGCCGTGGTCGCCGTAGGTTACGGTCGCCGAAGTGCCGGACGTCTCCCGGACGGTCGCTTCGACAAAGTTGGTCGTGCCGATAAAGTCCGCGACATAGCGTGTGCGTGGCTTATAGTAAATCTCGTGGGGCGTTCCGTACTGATCGATCGCACCTTTGTTGAAGACGACGATATAATCGGACATGGATAGCGCCTCCAGCTGATCGTGCGTCACGTAGATTACGGTCAGACCGAGCTCCAGCTGGATACTGCGCAGCTCGACCCGCACTTCCTCCCGCAGCTTGGCGTCCAGGTTGCTGAGCGGCTCGTCGAGCAGAATGATCGGCGAGTTCATAACCAGCGCGCGGGCCATAGCTACGCGCTGCTGCTGGCCTCCGGACATTTGGTGCGGATAGCGCTCCTCCAGTCCGGTCAATTTGACCTTGGCGAGAGCCGCCTGAACGCGCTCCTGCACCTCGGCCTCCGGGCGCTTTTGAATATCCAGCCCGTAAGCGACGTTATCGAATACGGTCATATGCGGGAACAACGCGTATTCCTGGAACACCATCGGCGTTCCCCGTTTATACGGCGGCAGATCGTTCACCCGCTTGCCGTCGATTTGGATTTCGCCTTCATCTATCGTGTAAAAGCCTGCGATCGAGCGTAAAAGGGTCGTTTTCCCGCAGCCGCTCGGACCGAGAAACGTAATGAATTTCCCCCGTTCTATTTGCAAGTCAATGTGTTTGAGCACGTGATTATGTCCGAACACTTTGTTCACGTTCTTGAGATCAAGCAGCACCTGTGTGCTCATTATGCCCACTCCCTCTATCTAGAAATCGAATATTTTTACTTTGGACCGGAAGATCAGCTTCATCACGCCGAGCGTTCCGAGCGTTGCGGCCATCAGTCCTACGGCGACGGCTGCGGCCCAATAGTAGGTGCCGGTTTCCGCATAGTTGAAGATGGAAACGGCGGCGACGACCCATTTTGGCGTAATCAGAAAGACAATCGTGCTCAGCGTATTCATATTTTTCATGAACGCGTAGACGAAATTGGCTACGACGGTTTTTTGCAGCATCGGGAAGACGATGGTCGTCAGCGTTTTGCGGCTGTCCGCGCCAAGGTTGGTGGCCGCTTCTTCGATGGATTTGTCCACCTGCTTGAACGAAGCGGTGAGTCCGCGGTAGCCGACCGGCATTTGCTTGAGCAGCATCGCCACAATGATGAGAACGGCGGAGCCCTGCAGGATGATCGGGCCGGAGCTGAAAGCGACGATCAGAGCGAGACCGACGAACGTGCCCGGAAGGGCGATCGGCAGGACGGCGGTAAAATCAAGCAGCCCTTTGCCTGGAAACGGCTTGCGCACAATGATATAGGCCAGGACGAGCGCGAACGCTACGGCCAGAAGCGAGCTGATCAGCGATAAAACCAGACTGTTCAGTACCGCCGGCGAGGACGGATTGAACACGACCTTCATGATATGATCCATCGTAAACGTGTTATCGCGTCCGAAGTTTTTGGTGAAGGCGAACAAGATCGTAATCGCAAACATTGCGATAATGAAAATCGACATCAAGCTGTTGAAAGCAAAAAGCAGCATATCGGTTTTGCGGGATGTCGTCATCCGGTTCAATCCGGACACCGGCTTGCCCGTGATGGTCGAGTAAGAGCCCTTGGACAGCAGCTTGTTCTGTATCCAGAACACGATCAGCGCAGGGATGACGAGAATGATCCCCATCACCGACGCCAGTCCCGGCTCGTTATTGAGAATTTCACCGTAAATTTCGACGGCGAGCAGGGAGTAATTGCCCCCGATCAGCTTCGGATTGCCGAAATCCGCGAAGCAGTTGATTGCCACAAGCAGGAAAGCGTTGACCACGCCCGGAAGCGCAAGCTTCAAAGTGATGGTGCGGAACAGCGTAAAGCCTCTCGCGCCGAGATTTTGCGCCGCAATTTCGAGATTCGGCGAAATGGAGCGGAGCACGCCGGTAATCGTCATGTAGGCGAGCGGGAAATAAGAGATCGTCTGCACGATCCACAGTCCCGGCAGCCCGTACAGGTCGAGCTCGATGTTAAACCAGGCTTTCAGCCATTGCGAGACCATGCCGCCGCGTCCGAACAACAGCAGGAAGGCGAGACCGCTCATGACCGAAGGAGCCAGCAAAGGCAGGAAAGCGATGAAGCGGAAAAACTTTTTGCCTGCAATGCTGCTGTAGTTAATCGCATAAGCATAGATGAATCCGAACACCGTCGCCGTCAGGGCGGACAGGGTGGAGCTGACAATCGTGTTTACCAGCGCGGTGCCGTAGCGGCCTTTGCTGAAGAAGGTGATCCAATTTTCGCCGCTTGGAATGAAGACGACGAAGATGAGCGGATAAATGACGAATAAGAATAAGAGTGCAAAACTGATCAACACGAGCAGGAGCGAAGAAGGATCCTTGACGAGCCTGCCGATCGACTCCCCGATGCCGGTTTTTTCTTTCATAGGGGGTGAAATACCACCTTTCCTTTTCTTTCATAGACAGGCATTGCCGGGCTGCGCCTGAATAGAAGGAGCGCATGCCCGTGCAATGCCTGATCCGAGGGACTGTTTTATTTCAAATCCTTCAAAGCATCCTGAAGCGCTTTACGCTGCTCGGCTGCGGTCCACAGGCTGTAAGTCTTGTTGTACTTCGTTGTCTTGATGTCGATTCCGCCTGGAGGCACCGGTACGGACGGCTTCACAGATACCGCATAAGCGGACTGCGAGTACAATGTACCCGGTTCATTCGTCAGCATGTAGTCCATCAGCTTCTTGGCGGCAGCGGTGTTAGGGCCGTTCTTCACGATAGCCAGACCGCCGACCTCATAGCCTGCCGCTTCCGGCACGATGCTGACAATCGGATTGCCTTGGTTTTTGATTTTCAACTGATCCCCGAGGAAAGTGATCCCGATCGTGTACTCTCCCTTGGCTGCCTTCTGGATCGGCTCGATGCCGGATTTCGGACGCTCTTTCATGTTAGGCAGCAGCTGCGCCATATATTTGAGCATTTCATCCTTGCCCCATACTTGAGCCAGCGAGGCTACGGCAGTGTAAGCGGTTCCGGACGTGGCCGGGTCGGACATGCCGATTTCGCCTTTGAATTTAGGGTCGAGCAGCTCTTTGAACGATTGCGGATAAGGAGCGGTGCCGTACTTTTCCTTCCAGCGCTGCTCGTTGATGCCGATAGCCACCGGGTTCAAGTAGAAGCCCGTCCAGTACCCTTCTTTGTCCTTCATATTGTCCGGAATGTCCGATGCGTTAGGGGAAACGTAAGCTTCCAGCGCGCCCGCTTTTTTCAACACCTCATGCGAATCGGCAGGCTCGCCCATCAGGAAATCGGCCTGCGGCTTGCCCATTTCGTTCTGAACGCGGGATACCGCCTCGCCGCTCGGCAAGCGGAGAATATCGTACTCAATGCCGGTCTCCGCCTTGAATTTGTCCAGAATCTTGCGCGCTTCTTCCTCTTGGAAAATGGAATAAACGGTGACCTTTCCTTGCGATTTACTTCCGAAAACCCCGGATTTGTACATGAAAAATGCCGCGATCAATACGACCGCAATAACGGATACCATGATGACCGAGTTGTTCTTTTTCTGTCTGGCCATAGCTTCAAACCGTCCCTTCAACGTGTGTTAAGAGGCTTCGTTAAGTTTGAAATAGGCTCTTTGGTTGGTCTCATCCAGTAAATCGAATACGACGATGTAAGCGTTGTTAAAGCGATCCACATGCAGCCAGTGCTTCTTGGCCCCTCCGTCGCCCGACAGCTGAATCACGTAGTGGGCGTCAGGCTGCTCAGCGAGAAAATCGAAGCGGCTGAAATCGATGACGCGGACGGCCGACTGCACCTGCGCAGTCAGGCTGGCCCGCTCCGCTTGCGGCAGGGGCGTGAGCTCGCCTTGCTGCAGGGAATACACCTCATTGCCGGCCGTCTCGATGGCCGAACCGATCGTCGAAGACGTCAGCGTCTTATCGATCAGCGTGCTCTGCAGCTTGCGGATATCGGCACTCACATTCAGTGAATTGACCATTTCTCCGCCGAAGCGAAACGCATTGGTCTCGATCTGGAACGGGATGTCCTCCTGATCCAGGTAGGCGATCGAGCCTGTAAGCAGCAGGCGGGGCTGCTTGCTCTGCGGATTCTGCTTGCCGGAAGCAAGCAGCCCGGAGAACGAAGCCTTCAGCTTCAGCAGCTCCTTCGGATCGTCGATCGAGATCGTGCCTAAACCCGGGTAGGTGACATCGACTCGCATGGGAACGCCGGCAAACATTTCACGGCTGTCCTGCTGCGGAGGCACGATGTGCACTTCGTCCACAGGAATGCGAAAAGCATAGGCGCAAATGCCGATGAGTATGCAGCCGACAACGACTTGCAGCAGAATAAGACGAAACCATGAAAGCCCTTTCTTCTCCTCTGGCATTTACTTTAACCTCCTTTTATCTCAAAAAAATCGAAAGTTTGTATCAATTTTGTAACAGCGCTTTCACATGCCGTCCGCCGCCGGGAAGAAGCCTTTGCTTAGACCCGCAGAGGCTTCATGCTGAACAGCAGCTGCACTTCGGTGCCGCGGCCCTCGCCGCTGTCGATGCGGATGCTGCCGCCCTGCAGCTCCATCAGCTGCCGGCACAGCGGCAGGCCGAGCCCGTGGGACTGCGCGGAGATCACGCGGGTCCTGCTTTTGCGCAGGCGGCAGAAACAAGCCGGCCTTGTCGGCTTCGGGAATGCCCCGGCCATTGTCGGCGATCCGGACGCGGCCTTGTCCTTCATACAAATCGAGCTGCACGTGGAGATGGGTGCATTCGCTGTGCTTAATGGCATTGTTAATGACATTAAATAATACCTGCTGCGTGCGCTGGGAGTCCATATACACCTCGCATGGCACGAGCCGTACCGTCGTTTCAATCGACGACTTCTGCAGCGTCGGCTCCAGAATGCGCAGGCTGTCCGCGATCACGGCCGCCAGGTCTTCCCGCTCCAGGCGAATGCTCCATGCCTCGTCGCCCTTCAGCGAGGTTTGCAGCAAATCCTCGACCATGTGCAGCAGCCGGCCGCTTTCCTTGCGGATATAGCTGTTGCAGGTGCGGATATCGTCCGGCCGGTTCATCTTGGCGATCAGATCCGAGAAGCCGATGATCGACGTCAGCGGCGTTTTCAACTCGTGCGTCATGTTGTCGTAGAACGTCTTTTGCTTTCCGCGCTCGTAATGGAGCATATCGATATGCCGCTGCAGCGCATCGGACATATGGTTGAAGTCTTTGGCAAGCTCGCGGACCTCGTCCTGGCTGTTGACGACGATCTTTTTGCTGAAATCGCCGACCGATACGAGCTTCAGCGCCTGCTTCAGGTCATGCAGCGGCTTCGTTAGAATCGAGAAGAACGAATAGCTGGCCAGCAGAGAGATCAGCAGGCATCCGACGGCCACCCCGATGAACCAATAGCGCATCTGCACGAGCGTCTCGACATGCTGCTTCAAATCGAGCAAATACCGGAACCCACCGACGATCCGGCCCTCGTACCATAAGGGGGCGGCATAGATCAAATACTGCGTATCGTCCGCCTCGGTCAGCACCGTGGCGGTCTTGCCGGTCAGCGCGGTCTCGATATCGCCCCGCTTCAGCAGGTTTTCTTTATCGCCGCTGTTGCCGACAATCGTTTCATCCGGCGTAAACAGCTGCACCTGGAAGTTGCTGTTCGCCGCCAGATGGGAGGCAAGCAGCGGGGCATAGGCCCCGGAAAAAAGCTGGTCGATATTAATTTTCTTATCATTAACAATTTTTAGAGCCTCGATCCGGTGCAGCGCGTAGTATTGGCTCAGCGTCTGCGTATCGCGCTCGATCATGCTTTTGCTCAGCGTATAGTTGACGATAAAATACATGGCGGCCAGCAGCATCACGATCGTGACGGTATGCTGAAGAAACAGCTTGTTGCGCAGCCCCATAATTATCCCTCCAGCTTATAGCCCATGCCGTGCACGGTGGCGACCAAATGGTCGTAGGGCTTCATTTTTTCCCGCAGCCGGTTCACCATCATATCGACCGACCGCGTCTGGCCGTAATATTCGAAGCCCCATACCTGCTCCAATATTTCTTCCCGGGTAAACACCTTTTTCGGATGACTGCACAGCAGCCATAGAAAGTCGAATTCTTTGCCTGTCGTCTTGATGAGGTTCCCCGCCAGCTTCAGCGAACGCTCCGTCTTATCGATTTCGATATCGCGGATGCGCAGCGTATCCTCCGATACGGCCGGCGCCTTCATCCGGCGCATCACGGCGCGGATCCGGACGATCAGCTCGCGCGTTTCGAACGGCTTGGTCAAATAATCGTCGGCGCCCAGCTGAAAGCCGAGTATTTTATCGTTCATTTCGTTTTTGGCTGTCAATACGATGACAGGGATCATCGGGTACTGCTGCTGAAGCGTTTGCAAAAGCTCAAGTCCCGATTGGTCCGGCAGCATCAGATCCAGCAAAATTAGATCGGTTCTCCGGCCCTTCAGCGCTTCCAGCCCGGCAGCGACCGAACCGGCCACCTCCGGCCGGAAGCCTTCGACCTCCAGGCTCAGCTTGAGCAGCATCTGGATGCTCGGATCATCTTCGATAATCAATATATTCATGTCGCAGGGACATCCTTTCTTCGGCGGAAGTATAGATCAGGCAAGCGATTGAGCGCCGGCCGGCACAGCCCGGAGGACTGAAGGCACAGCCTCGCTTTTACAGCATGCGCTTGTTCGAATGCGCACCGGCAGCTTTAGCGCTTTCAGAAATCATTATACGACCTTCGTCAATACCTTCAAGCTTTTGCTTGCTTGGCAGCTACACTGCAAATGCCGTTGGCAAGTGCCGTCAGAGGGGAAAAGGAACCGGGTATAATTAGGTTAACCCTGCCCGGTTCATCTATTCCCCTTTTTGGCAGGGACTGCGGCCGGGATCGGGCAGGGCGGAGGAGGGAGATGGAGCCGGCCGCAGCCGGGGGCCAAATAAGTTTTCTTTGTGAACTCCCCTTGCAGTTAAAAGATGGGCGTATCCATTTGGGAGCGTATCCTTTACACTTAGTTGAGTCCATTAAATATTAATGGATTCAAATAACAAAGGCTTTGACTTAGAGAGGAAGATTGCAAGCATGACTTTAGAAGCGGCCGGTGCATGGAGAACGGACATCGCACCGTATGAAAGACCCCGCAGGAGGCACAGCATTTGGCAGATGGTCAATACGCTCGTTCCTTTTGCCGTACTCTGGTATTTGGCTTATTTAAGCCTATCCGTATCCTATTGGATTACACTGCCTCTTACGCTGCTGGCAGGCGGATTTTTGATCCGCATCTTTATTATCTTTCATGACTGCTGCCACAAATCGTTTTTCAAAAGCCGTACGGCCAATGAAATCATCGGAACGATTACCGGGATTTTGACCTGCTGCCCTTATCACCAGTGGAGATACAGTCACAGCGTTCATCACGCTTCCAGCGGCAATCTGAACAAAAGAGGCGTCGGCGACATTTGGACGCTGACGGTCAAGGAATACGTTTCCGCTTCCAGGCTCCGCAGGTTCGCCTACCGGATGTACCGCAATCCGTTCGTCATGTTTGTTATCGGTCCGATCTATATTTTTCTTATCGATTACCGCTTTAACCGCAAGCGTGCAGGGTGGAAAGAGCGTCTGAATACGTATGTAACGAATTTGAGCATCGCGGGCGGAGCCGGGGGCTTAAGCTGGCTGCTCGGCTGGCAGGAATTTTTGCTGGTCCAGGGGCCGGTGTTTTTCGTCTCCGGTATGCTCGGAATCTGGCTATTTTATGTGCAGCATACCTTCGAGGAGACGTATTACGAGGAAGAGAAGGAATGGGATTATGTGAGCGCGGCCCTGCAGGGCAGCTCCTTCTACAATCTGCCGCGGCTGCTGCATTGGATTACCGGCAATATCGGCTTTCATCATATTCATCATTTAAGCCCGCGAGTGCCCAATTATTACTTGGAATCGGCGCATAATGCGAATGCTTCGCTGCGGGACGTTCAAACGATTACCCTCAAGACGAGCTTGAAATCGCTCAAATTCCGGGTTTGGTGCGAACAAAACAAACGGTTCGTCGGGTATAAGGATATTTAGCGGCATACAAATTCTAACCTATAAAATACAAGGGCTCTTCTTCCGCCGTACGGCGGGGAGAGCCCTTTTGCTTTAAGCGCCGGCCACGGGATATTGCTTTTATTTCCAGCGGTACAAAAACAATTTTCCCTTGCTAATGAAAATCATTATCAATTATAATTTTCATATTCTATAACAGGGAAAGGAGCGGAGTCTATGAATTCGGCTCAATCCCCCCACGGGCTTTCACTTCATTATCTGGATACCCAGGATTACAAAATCGAGAAGCAGCTGAGCTTCGACATCCTAAACGGCGCCTATGCGGGGTTCGGCTACGTGTTGAAGGGCTCCGCCAAAATTACGATAAAGGCCGGTACGCAGCAGCGAACGGCCAAGGTCGCCTACGGCGAAATTTTTTATATTCCTCCGGATTGTGTGTGCACGATCCATAACAGCGATAAACAATTGGCGCAGGTCATTCAAATCCGCTTTCAGTTCGACAAAGCCACGGATGCTGAGGGGGGCTCTCCCTTCCATGCGCCTGCTTCAGATACTCCAAGCCTCCGGTTCTACCGGTTCCGGATGCCGCGGGCCGCAGCTGGATCCAGGATCTGCTTCAAGCGGGGCAGCAGCGGCATCCCGAGCCTTCGCTTTACTTCCAGGTGCAGTCGTATCTTTACGCCATCGCATCGGAATTTATGGCCGTACTGGAGAAGCCGAAGGTAACGGATGACGACCTGACCGATTATGTGACGCAGATTAAGCAGAGCATTCTGGAGCACTGCAGCGCGCAGCTCGATATCGAAGAGGTTGCCCTCTTATCAGGCTCCAGCTATACCCGCTTTTACCAGGTCTTCAAAAAGCACACCGGGCTCAGCCCCCTTAAATTTCTGACGAATACCCGGCTGAATGAATCGCTGCGTCTTCTTGCGAATGCTCCCGCTTCGATCATGGAGGTGGCCCATTCCGTCGGCTACTCCGACGAGCTGTACTTCAGCAGGCTGTTCAAGAAGCATATGGGGCTGTCGCCCACAGAATACGCGGCCTGCGCCAAGACGCGGGTAGCCAACCTGTGCCCGGTCTTCCGCGGCGATTTGGCGGTGCTCGGTTTGACGCCGGTGCTGGAGCTGCAGAGGGAATGGTTCAGCGATCCCCACAAGGACAAGTACTACCAACGGATCGAACAGAGCAGGCCGGGTATTATTTTCACCTCGCCGGTAGCCGATGAGGTATATAATACGCTGTCGCAGATCGCTCCGGTCGTCATGATCAAATGGAAGGGCTATTCTTGGAAGGAGCGTCTGCTGCAGATCAGCCGCAGGCTGCAAATCCCGACGGTGGCCGAATGGTGGCTGGCGTATTTCCAGATGAAGGTCGAGCATGCCAGAGGGCACCTGCGGGAGCATTTGGGCGATGAGCCTTTTCTCGTCGTCAGCGCCTTCGAGCCGTTTTATCGGGTGTACGGCTTGCAGCGCATCAAGATGAAGGATTTGTTTTACGATGAGCTGCAGGTTAAGGCGCCCGCGTCGGCCGAGCAGATCACCTTTTTGGACGTCCAGTCGCTTGCCGAGGTAGCCTCGCTGGACTGTAATAACATTCTTATTCTGGCGCCGGATTCGGTTTCGGATGAAGACTGCATCCAGATGGAGGAGGAGTGGCTTCAGCTCAAGCGAAGCCGGCAGCAGAAGCGCTGTATCTTCATCCGTCACGAGGAGCCGCTTTTATATAATGCGTCATTCTACGAGAGGCTGATGAATCAATTCGTCGATCAGCTGATCGGGTAATGCGGGGCACTTGGTTGTCCCTCGCTGCCTCCGGACGGGTCAAGAAAAATCCATGCGCTTCAAAGAAATGTCTATTCCAGTACCGGGATGATTGTGTAAAATGAATTAAGATGATAATGATTCTCACTTTCATTATATAGTACGGAAAATTTGTCCTGAGGAGACAGCTGAAAACGCATTTTTCAGTCATTTCGAAGACACATAGGAGGTTTTTCATCGATGGAGCTAGCCCAACTCATGAAGGAAAGGCGTTCGGTGCATCAATTCGATGAACCGTCCCGTTTCGCTGGAGCTTGTAACGGAGCTGCTGGACGCGGCCGTATGGGTGCCGAACCATAAGCTGACGCAGCCGTGGAGATTTGTTGTTGTGCACGGCGAAGGACGCCGGAAGCTGGCCGGCGTTGCCCGGGCCGGAGCGGAGAAGCGGGACCCTGCCAATGCGCAGGAGCTTGGCCAAAAGTTTTACAACCGGTTCATGTCCGTGCCTATGTTCGTCGCCGTCGTGATGAATGAAAACACGCATCCCGTGGTGTGGGAAGAGGATTATGCGTCCACCAGCTGCATCATTCACAATTTCAGCCTGCTGGCATGGGAGCAGGGGCTTGGACTCGTCTGGGAAACGTACCCGCTGCTGCATAACCCGGAATTCCGCGCAGCGTTGGGCGTTGGCCCCGGAGAGAAAATTATCGGAAGCCTGCATCTGGGCTATCCGGCCAAGATTCCGCCGGCGCAGCCGAGAGTGCCTGCAGCCGAACGGCTTACGGTTATCGATGGGACGAATGCTTAACAATGAAACTTAGAGGCCTATTCGTCATACTTATCCTATTATCTATAGTATCCATATTTATCGGGGCGAAAGATATTTCCCCCTGGGATCTGTTCCGGATGAATCAGGATCAGCTTCAGGTCATGTTCATCTCCCGCTTCCCGAGGCTGATCAGCATTCTGATCGCCGGCGTCAGCATGGGAGTTGTCGGGCTGATCATGCAGCAGCTGACCCGCAACAAGTTCGTTTCTCCTACGACAGGGGGGACGGACGATTCCGCGAGGCTCGGGATTCTGGTTTCGCTGTTGTTTTTCTCGAACGCGACGACGATGCAAAAGATGCTTGTCGCCTTCGTATTCGCCCTGCTCGGCACGTTTGTGTTTATGAAAATTTTGGACAAGGTGAAGTACAAAGACACGATTTTTATTCCGCTGGTCGGTTTGATGTTCGGGGGAATCGTGACCTCGTTTGCGACGTTTATCGCTTATAAATACGATCTGATCCAAAATTTGTCCTCCTGGATGCAGGGCAATTTCGCTTTGACGATGAAAGGCCGCTACGAGCTGCTGTATATCAGCATCCCGGTCGTTATCATCGCTTATTTGTATGCGAACCGGTTTACGATAGCGGGGATGGGCGAAGAATTCTCCGTTAATTTGGGATTGAACTACAAGCAGGTAGTCAATCTGGGTCTGATTATCGTCGCCCTGGTCTCATCGGTTGTCATGCTGACCGTGGGCACGATTCCCTTCCTGGGGCTTATCATTCCGAATATCGTCACGATGTATAACGGCGACCATCTGAAGAAGAACCTCCCGCATACCGCGCTGCTCGGCGCCCTGTTCGTTCTGTTCTGCGATATTTTGGGACGGGTGATCATCTTTCCGTACGAAATTCCGATCGGCTTGACCGTCGGCGTGCTGGGAAGCGCCATATTTCTGTATTTACTGTTGAGGAGAAAAGCATATGACGTATAAGACAAAGCTTGCTTTTCTTTCCATACTGGCACTGGCGGTCATCGCTATTTTCCTGACGATCAATGCCGGCGGCAACTGGGACTATGTGCTTCCCCGCAGAGCCTGGAAAATCGCTACGATGGTTTTGACAGGAGCCTGCATCGCATTTTCCACCGTTATTTTCCAGACCATTACGAACAACAAAATTTTGACGCCGAACATTATCGGACTGGATTCGATGTACATGCTTGTGCAGACGGCTGTCGTCTACGTATTCGGTTCGAGCACGAAGCTGCTGGTGGACAACAATCTGAACTTCGCGATGACGCTGTTTCTCATGATGCTGTTCGCGGGCTTGCTGTATAAGATGATGTTCAAGCGGGAAGGCGGGCATATTTACCACCTGCTTCTGGTCGGTATCATTATGGGAACGCTGCTCGGCAGCTTGACCACCTTTATGCAGGTGCTGATCGATCCGAACGAGTTTCTGGTGCTGCAGGGCAAAATGTTCGCAAGCTACAACAAGGTGCAGGGACAGCTCACCACGATTTGCTTCGTCGTAGTGCTCATTATTGCGGCATACTACTCCCGGTTCGCCAAATATATGGATGTACTGTCGCTCGGTAAGGATCAGGCGGTCAACCTGGGCGTGGATTATCATTATGTCATCAAAAGGATGCTGCTGATCATCGCTGCGCTGATCTCCGTCGCTACGGCGCTGGTCGGGCCGATTACGTTTCTGGGGCTGCTGGTGGCCAACGTGACTTACCAGTTCATGCGGACGTACAAGCACTCGCTGATTATTCCCGCTTCTATCCTGCTGAGCGTTATCGCGCTGGTCGGCGGCCAGCTTATTGTGGAAAGAGTGTTTACGTTCACGACAACCTTGAGCGTCATCGTGAATCTGGTCGGCGGATTGTACTTTCTATATTTGCTGCTGAGGGAGAACAAATCATGATTGAAGTCAGACAATTAACCAAAACATACGGCGGCAAAAGCGTCGTCGATAACGTGTCCTTAAGTATCGGTAAAGGCAAGATCACCTCGTTTATCGGTCCGAACGGCGCAGGCAAAAGCACGCTGCTCTCGATGATCAGCCGTCTGACGAACAAGGATGCCGGAGAGGTCTATATCGAGGGCCGGGAGATCGGCCAATGCAAAAGCACGGATCTCGCCAAGCAGATCTCCATCCTGAAGCAGTCTAATCATATCAACGTTCGGCTTACGGTTCGAGAACTCGTCTCCTTCGGGCGGTTTCCGTATTCTCAAGGTAAGCTGACGCCAGAGGATTGGAAGCATGTCGACGAAGCGATCGCTTATATGGAGCTGGAGGAGCTGCAGCATAAGTATTTGGATCAGCTGAGCGGCGGGCAGAATCAGCGGGCTTATATCGCGATGGTTATTGCGCAGAACACGGAGTACGTGCTGCTGGACGAACCGCTCAACAATCTGGATATGCGGCATTCCGTACAGATTATGAAGGTGCTGCGGCGGCTGGTGGATGAGCTGGGCAAAACGGTAATTATCGTTATTCACGATATTAACTTTGCTTCCTGTTACTCCGACTACATAGTCGCGCTGAAGAACGGCAGGGTCATTAAGGAAGGCGCTATGGAGGAAATCATCGATTCGGCTGTGCTGAAGGAAGTGTACGATATGGATATTCCGATCGAGACGGTAGGCGGGAACCGGATCTGCGTTTATTTTAGTTAGTGATCCCTGCCACAAATCGCAAAGAGCGGGTGCGCCTAATTGACAGGCGGCACCCGCTCTTTGGGTTGAAAGGGAGGCGGATGCTTAGGCATGCGCCAATTCGAACGCGTTTTCATATCCGGAACGGGCGGCCCGTTCTCTCTATATTTGAATTAGATGCGAATGTCGATAGTTTGGTCGCCGGAGGCAGTGTTCTTGCCGAGACGCGGATCGGCTGCCGGTGGCGAGGCCTGCGGCTGCTGCGAAGCAGAGGCAGTGCTGCTTGATTTCCCTTGGGCCTTGGCGATTTGCTGCTCGATTTGTTGAATTTGATTCTGAATGAGCTGCGTCTGCTTGCTCTTCGTTTGTTCGTCCTCTTTGCTGTCTTTGATTTTATCCAGCTGAGATTGAAGCTGAGCCTTTTGTTTTTCCAACGCTGCGGTATCCTGGCTGTTCGATGAATATGCGGCAGAAGTGCCGGAAGATGCAGATGAGATATTCAAGCTCTCACTCCTAAACAATGAATGTAGTTCCTTGTTATTAATGTACATGATTTAGGCGGGAGGAACCTGAGCAGCGGCTGAATGTTAACTGAAGATATTCTGAAAAAATGCCGCTTGACATTTAGATACAAATAAAGTATCTTAAATTTAAGATATTTGATCGACATAACGATAGACGGATGGAGGGAACACGATGACGAC
Organism: Paenibacillus sp. TAB_01; assembly: GCF_043945595.1. Lineage (NCBI taxonomy): Bacteria > Bacillati > Bacillota > Bacilli > Caryophanales > Paenibacillaceae > Paenibacillus > Paenibacillus sp. TAB_01. The sequence goes on along the minus strand of NZ_JBIFNP010000002.1, from coordinate 245,566 downwards.
CCCAAGGGATGAAGCATTGGATCTGTATATTGCGCTCTCGCGGGCAAGCCAATGGGTCAACGCGCATGCGGACCGGGATATTCGGACGCACGGCTTGAACCGGACTGAATTCGGGGTTCTCGAATTGTTATACCACAAGGGAGCTCAGCCTATTCAGCAAATCGGCGGAAAAGTACTGATGAGCAGCGGCAACATCACTTATGTAGTCGATAAGCTGGAGAAGAAGCAGTACGTTTCGCGGAAAGCTTCGACGGAAGACCGGCGTCTCGTCTATGCGGAGATTACCGCGCAGGGCAAGCAGTTTATCGAGGATGTTTTCCCTAAGCATGCCGAGGTGATCGCTAAAGCCGTGGAAGGGCTGACATCTGAGGAGAAGCAGGCGGCCAGCCGGCTGCTCAAGAAGCTGGGCAGACACGCACAGGAAACATACAAGTAGCTCACTGGGGATTGAAAAGAGCTGCTTCCATTTTTCCCTTATATCTTAAATTTAAGATTCTTTAATATTAGACAAATGAATTGCAGGAGGCGCATGAAAATGACAGAGTTCGAATCCTTATTGAAAGCACGCAGGTCCGCTAATAAATTTATTCCCGGCGTGGAGATACTTGATACAGAATTGGAAGAAATATTTCATCTCGTTAAGTTTGCTCCTTCCGCCTTTAATCTGCAGCATACGCATTATGTCGTTGTGAAGGAGCAGCCGCTGAAGCAGAAGATGTACGAGGCCGCCCATAAGCAGTATAAAGTGCAGACCGCTTCAGCCGTCATTATCGTACTTGGCAAGAAGAACGCCTATCAAGACGTTGGCCGGATCCACGAAGGCCTTCTGGCGCTTGGGGTCATGAATCAGCAGGAGTACGATCTTACGGTCAGATCGGTGCTCGACTTCTATGAGGGCAGAGGAGAGGCGTTCCAGCAGGAGGAAGCGATCCGCAATGCAAGCTTATCCGCTATGCTGTTCATGCTGATTGCCAAGGAGAAGGGCTGGGACAGCTGCCCGATGATCGGCTTTGACCCGGAGGCTCTCCGCGAGGCGCTGCATATCCCGGAAGACTATATCCCCGCACTGATGATTACGCTGGGCAAAGAAGATACATCCAATCAAAGACCGCGCGGCTACCGCAAGCCGACCGGCGAGTTCGTCAGCTACGGTACGTTCAAATAAATCAATCAAATGACAAGGGAGATGGAATACATGACTAAACATACGGCAGGCATCCACCATATTACGGCTTTTGTAAGAAATCCGCAGGATACGGTAGACTTTTACGCCGGGGTGCTCGGATTGCGGCTGATTAAACAAACGATCAACTTCGACGCTCCGGAAGTGTATCACCTTTATCTTGGCAACGAGCTGGGAAGTCCCGGGACGATCATTACGTTCTTTCCTTGGGCGCATTCGCGCAAAGGACGTATCGGAGGAGGGCAGGTCGGCATCACAACGTATGTCGTTCCTGCAGGGACGCTGGATTTCTGGGCGGAGCGGCTGCGCAAATTCGCTATTGCCTTCGAGCGTACGGAGCGGTTCGGTGAAGCCTATCTGCAATTTGAAGATAAAGACGGCTTGAAGCTGGAGATCGTCGCGCGGGAGGAAGGCCCGCAAAGCCAATGGTCCTTCGGCGGCGTGCCTGCGGAGAAGGCGGTCAAAGGGTTCGGGGGAGCGATTCTGTACAGTACCGCGCCTGCCCGCACGGCGCATCTGCTAGAGCACGTGATGGGGCTTAGCAGGGTCGGACAGGAGGGAGCCTATACGCGGTTTAAATCGACGGGAGACCTCGGTAATGTGATTGATTTGAACGTGACGCCGATGGGCTATGGGATTGGCGGCTCGGGAACGGTGCATCATATAGCATGGCGGGCACAGGACGATGCGGATCATGCGCAGTGGAGAAGCCATGTGGAGCAGAACGGCTTCCAACCGACGCCGATTGTCGACAGGCAGTATTTCAATGCGATTTATTTCCGCGAGGAAGGCGGCATCTTATTCGAGATCGCAACGGATCCTCCGGGCTTTGCCAGAGATGAGGAGCCGGAGCACTTGGGCGAAAAGCTGATGCTTCCCGCATGGTTCGAAGCCAACCGTCCGCAAATCGTAGAGAACCTGGAGCCTTTTGAGGTGCGTGTACTGAAGGAGGATCAATAACATGAGGCATCTATTTGAACAAGGCTCCGACTTGAACGCGCCGGTCCTCGTGCTGCTGCACGGAACTGGCGGCACGGAGCGGGATCTGCTTCCGCTGGCGCGGCGGATTTCCCCGGGCTCCCCGGTGCTCGGCATTCGGGGGAACGTGCTGGAGAACGGGATGCCGAGGTTTTTCCGGCGGCTGGCAGAGGGGGTGTTCGACGAAGAGGACTTGGTCTTCCGCACGAAGGAGCTGAGCGATTTCCTGGACCATGCCGCCGTCGAGCACGGCTTGACCGCACCAACTTCGTGGCCGTCGGCTATTCCAATGGAGCGAACATTGCCGCAAGCCTGCTGTTTCACTGCCCTGACGTGCTTAGAGGAGCGATTCTCCACCATCCGATGGTGCCGCGGCGAGGAATCGGCCTGCCGGAGCTTGGCGCGGTACCCTGCTTCATCGGAGCAGGCAGAAACGATCCGATCTGCTCCCCTCAAGAGACGGAGGAGCTGAAATCGCTGCTGGAAGGGGCGGGAGCGCAAGTCACCGTACAGTGGGAAAACTTCGGACACCAGCTTTCCCAGAGTGAGGCGGATGCAGCGGCAGCCTGGTTCCGGGAACACTTCGGAGCCTGACGGCAGCACAAAGAATCGACCCTGTTCCGCGCATGCGGCGAGGTCGATTCTTTGTGAAATAATAGGTGCGGAATATAACCGGAGAAATACAGGGATAACAGCGGATCGGAACAAGGCTCCGTACTCGCAGCGACGGCTTTTTCAGTGGCCTCGTGCTAAGCTTAGGCTTCCTCCGGCTCCACATAAGCCTGCGACCAGGCTTCAATCGACCGGATGACCGGCTCGATCGCACGGCCCTTCTCCGTCAAAGAATACTCTATACGTACAGGAGTTTCCGGGAAAACATCGCGCTTGACGATCCCCTCCAACTCCAGATCCTTGAGTCTTTCCGACAACAGCCTTCCGCTGATGCTCGGCAGCGCGGCTTCCATATGGCAGAACCGCTGCGGCCCGGCAAGAAGCTGATGAATAATCAGTCCCGACCAGCGTTTGCTCAGTATTTGCATGCCTTTCTCAAAACGGGGACATAAGGTTGATGCGTCCATAATAATCACCTCGCTTACTTTATTATATCAAAAGTCGGTGAGCTAACATAGTAATAATGTCGCACAGGAGTTACTTGACATAAATAAAGCATGTAATTATACTTAGTTACAAAAAGTAACTAAATAAACTGTGGCGTAACGCCAACGGATGAGCTGTAACCCATCGCTGACTGTCGGCTCGAGACTATGTCCCGATTTACGCTGTCATCGAGACCGCGGGGAGTCTGCGTAGCGGTGCCGCCATCAGGAGGAGGAGGTTCCCATGACTTACAAGCTGGATCCGCAAACAGAGATCGGTCAGGTGAAGCTGAAAGTGAGCCGTCTGGACGACTCTATCGCTTTTTACGAGGAAGTTGTAGGTCTTCGGGTACTGGAGAGAACGGCCGTGACCGCCGCGCTGACGGCGGATGACGTCAAGCCTCTGGTGCTGCTGGAGGAGCTCCCGGACGCGGTGAAGCTGCCGAGAAGGAGCGCTGCGGGGCTGTATCACTTTGCCCTTCTGCTGCCTGACCGCAGGTCGCTCGGACTTGCGCTGCGGAACCTGATCCGGTCCGGAATTCATATCGGAAGCTCCGACCATCTCGTCAGCGAGGCGCTGTACATTGCCGATCCGGATAATAACGGCATCGAAATTTATGCCGATCGTCCGCGCTCCAGCTGGCAGTATGATGCGGCAGGGCATGTGTTGATGGCTACGAACCCGCTGGACCGGGATGGACTGCTCGTCGAAGCGGAGGAAGCTCCGTGGGACGGCCTGCCTAAGGGAACGAAGCTTGGTCATATTCATCTTCATGTGAGCGGACTTGCGGAGTCGCAGTCGTTTTACAGCGGAGTCCTCGGCTTCGATGTAGTTTCCCGTTATGCGGACAACGCCTTGTTCATCTCCGCCGGCGGTTACCACCACCATATCGGGCTGAACGTTTGGGCTGGCGCAGGTGCGCCCCTGGCACCGGCGCACGCGGCGGGACTGGCTTATTTCACAGTGGCCTTTGCCGGAGCGGAGCCGCTGGAGAACACTTTGGCGCAGCTTCGGAACGCAGGCGTTCCCGTTCACCAGGAAGCGGAAGCCTGGATAGTCCACGATCCCTCCGGTATCGAGCTTCGGCTTGTAACGCAGCCGACCGGCAGCGAAGCAGGTTAACGGTGCGAATCTTTTAGAACGTTAAATAAGGCATCCCCTCCCTTGTCGGAGCGGGATGCCTTATTTTATATAATCGCCTCCGCATGGAGAGGAGGGGATGAGGGGCAATACGTCCGCCTTCAACCGAACGCGGCCGGGAGATCAGCCGGTCAGCTTCAAGCCGATCACACCCGCGATAATCATGGCAATGCAGGCAAGCCGCTTCGGATCGCGGGATTCGCCATAGGCAAAGATGCCGACAACGGATGCGCCGGCGGCGCCTATGCCTGTCCAGATGCTGTACGCCGTCCCGATCGGGATGTCCAGCAGAGCCATAGAGAGGCAGTACAAGCTTAATCCGAGGGCGGCGAACCAGGCCAGCGTCGGCTTCCAACGCGTAAAGCCGTTCGATTGTTTAGTGAAAATGACAGAGATGACTTCCATAAATCCGGCAGCAATCAGAAAAATCCATGACATGTCGGTATCAGCCCTCCCGCCGGGATTGGCCGGAACCCGGATTGCCCTCGCTCGGGGTAACCATCTTCAAACCAAGAATGCCCCCGATCAATAGGCCGATAAATAAGAGCCTGAGCCCGTCTCTCGGCTCCCCCAGGAAGAGCATTCCAACGATGACCGTTCCCGCCCCTCCGATGCCGGTAAATACGGCATAAGCCGTTCCGACGGGCAGCCGCTTTAAGGACTGCGCATAGAGATAGAAGCTCAGCAGGATACAAGCCAGCGTCAGCACGCTGGGAACCCATTTCGTAAAGCCGTCGGTCAGGGCGAGACCTGTAGCCCAGCCCACGTCGGCCAATCCTCCGATAATGACATACAGCCAAGCCATAGCTCACTCCTTCTCCCTGGTAACAAGGTTCATCATGTAATTCAGAACGTCGGCCTTCATCTCCTCGGTTAAGGGCGCAAAGCCGAACAGCTCGCAGAAAAATAGCCCGTCTGAGGCAAGCCGGGTGACGGTAGCGGCGACAGGATCGGATTCCGTCGTTTCCAGCCGGCGCTGCCAAATCTCATAGCGGTCCTTGATCGGCTGGAGCAGCTCCGGATTCAGGGCTGCGGCCGCGATCACGGCCGAGTTCATGTCGAGGTCCATCCTTCGACAGCTGGAAGGTCTTAATCATATAAGCCTGGGCCCACCGGTTAACGGACAGCGCGGCGTTGGTGACCGACTCGAGCTCGGTTTCCCGATCGAACCGGTCGAGGAAATCCTCCATGACCCCTTGGATGAGAGCTTCCTTGGAGGGGAAATGGTAGAGCAGCCCGCCTTTGCTGACGCCGGCTTCCTTGGCGACCGCTTCCAGCGTCAGCTGGGCTGCGCCTTTCTCGCGGACGAATTGACAAGCGGCTTTCAGAATGGCAGCGCGTTTATTCAATGGGGCACGTTCCATGGTCATAGTCTGTCTGCAAGGCTCCTTCCGATTGAATTTCATTTCATTACTATACCGTCTGGACGGTATAGTTTCAATGCGATTTTGTTAAATCAGCACAAAAAACCGCAGGAGCTTCCTGCGGCCCATACAAAATTAATGGTGAGTACGGAATTATTTTTGCAAAAGCGGGGGTGTCCCGCCCGCCTCCGGCTTCTTCCAGTCCTGAATCCCATTGTCTTCGATAATGCCCAGAATGACGTCGGAAATGTCCGGATCGTTCAGCAGCCGGTCGCGGACCCGAAATTTGATATCATCGGCATCCGCGAGGGAGAGCCCCTTGGTCAATTCAATGTAGCCCTCCACATGGTAGAACCGGCCTTCTTGAATAATCCGCATTTTGTTAATATCCGTTACATGGGGATCGGACAGAATCACTTGGGCAATCTTATCCTCAATAACTTTCGGTGCGGCGACGCCGATCAGCCCCACCATGTTGTCGTAGCCTACCTTAAACACGACGCCGATCATCAGGCAGCCGATCAGGATGGTAGCGATTCCGTCCAGCACCTGCACGCTTGTGAAGGTAGAGACGAGAACCGCGATCAGCGCCAGCGCAGAGCCGAGCGTTGCTACCAGATCTTCATAGAATACAAGGCGGGTTGGAGGGGCGGCACGTCCCACGTGCTTGAACGAAGCGGCGAAGACCGCCAAGCCTTTGGCCTCGACTCTTGTCTCGTGCACAATTTCCTTCATCGCTTTCACCCAGACGACGCCGTCCACGGCAATGGCTATGAGCAGAACGGCAAAGTTGATCCAGAAATGGCTGGCGTGAGCCGGATGCGTCAGCAGGTGAAACCCTTCTTTGATCGTTTCATAGGCCATGATGGAGACGACAATGACTGCGATCATGCAAAAGATGTTAATGACCCGTCCGAAGCCGACGGGGAATTTCGTTGAGGGCTTGCGTTCGGCAAGCACGCTGCCTACGAACACGAAGCCTTGATTGATCGCATCTGCCACGGAATGCATTGCCGAGGCGAACATGGGCCCGCTGCCGCTCATCGACGCCGCGACGGCTTTCAGAATGGCGATGCCTGTATTCCCCAGCGCGGCGGTAAGGGAAGAGGTGTTGCCCTTTTTCAATAATTCTAGCAGTGAGCTCATAAATATGATTAAACCTCCGGTACAAGAATTCATGAATGCTTACGGTTTTCTCTTCCAAAAGTAACAGGAAAACGGTAAATTTATAATTAGTATCCCAAAGGTTGGCTCCTTTCTATGTACTTTACGAGGATGAGGTGATGGTATGGGCAAATTGTTTCCCGCCTTGCTGCCTGAGCACGAGGCATTTATCCGGAAGCAGCGGATATTTTTCGTAGGCTCCGCTCCGATGGATGAGGAAGGACACGTCAACATTTCGCCGAAAGGACACGACGTGCTGCGGCTGCTGTCTCCGACCTCGGTCGCTTATCTGGATTTGACGGGCAGCGGCAATGAGACCAGCGCGCATTTGACGGATAACGGCCGAATTACGTTTCTCTTCATGGCTTTTGAAGGCCCGCCGATGATTCTGCGTCTGTACGGGAAGGGCAGGGTGGTTCTTCCGGGCTCTGAGGAGTGGGAGGAGCTGGCTCCTCGTTTCGAGCTTCTGCCGGGCGCACGGCAAATCATTACAGCCGAGCTTCATGCCGTGAAGACGTCCTGCGGCTTCAGCGTGCCGTTCTTCTCCTATGAGGGAGAACGGGATACGCTGCAGAAATGGGCGGCAGCAAAAGGAGAAGAGGGCCTGCAGCAGTACCGTAAGGACAAAAACGCGTTCAGCATGGACGGCCGGCTCACTCCGATCGGGCGGCAAACAGGCATGTCTGCTTCAAATGAACAGGAACGCCAAAATTTGTAATAAAGCTGTAATCTTATTTTCATCTGCCTTTAATGAAGCAAGCCTATAATAAAAGTCGACCCCCTTTTTAATATATAAACCTTTGAGGCTTTGCAGCCCGTTGCTGCAGGCCTCCTTTTTTTGTGTCCGGCCGTTTCCTTGCCCCGGGAAGAAGGGCTGTAAGGAAATAGGTGGCAGGAATAGGTATCAGCTTGCTTTTCCCTTATGCGCATGGTATGATGGAATCAACTTTAGAGCAGTAACCTTTCTTCACATATTGTAAAGGGTTACCAGGTGTACTTTGGTACCTTTTCCAATGTGTGAATTTTTTTTACTTCCGGTGAATAAAAGGAACATGTTAAATTTAATTTTGGAGGTAATATCCATGCAAACAGGTACAGTTAAATGGTTTAACGCAGAGAAAGGCTTTGGCTTTATCGAGGTTGAAGGCGGCAACGATGTATTCGTTCACTTCAGCGCGATTCAAGGCGACGGCTTCAAAACTTTGGACGAAGGTCAACAAGTTCAATTCAACGTGGTACAAGGCAACCGTGAACCACAAGCTGAGAACGTTGTAAAACTGTAATTTCAGCGATAAGAACTGCCCTTAACTTCGGTTAATGGCAGTTTTTTTTTTGAAATCAAAATGTATGCGTTTTCAATGAAACGGAACCATTTTATTTCGCAGCAATCGTTGGGGTAAGCGTTCCCAAAAGACCGTAGACAAATGAACGGCGGATGGTTAATATTAACTTCATCAAGACAGCCATTTCAACGGGAACAGGGGAGCGAAAGAGCATGAGTCAACCGTGTATTTATTGCGCGCAGGACGAGCGCATCAGCAAGCTGATGATTGAAATTTGCAAGCTTAGAGTGTCGACGGTGTATTTGTTTCGGGAGCAGTCTTATCCGGGACGCTGCGTGGTCGCATTGAATGACCACGCCAAGGAGTTCTTCCACCTGCCGCAGGACACGCAGGATGCTTTTATGCGGGATGTGGCTCAGGTGGCCCAAGCGCTGGAGCAATCCTTCGAGCCGGATAAAATCAACTACGGCGCTTTCGGCGATACGATGCCGCACCTGCATTTCCATGTGGTGCCAAAGTATGAAGGCGGACATGCCTGGGGAAGAATGTTCGATATGAATCCGGCGGAGAACGTGCAGCTGAGCGATGAAGAGTACCAAGAGCGCATCGTAAAAATTTTGGCGCATTTGCAATCATAAAACGGCAAGACGAGTATAGCCGACCGGAGCACCGGATAAAAATGTATGCCGGTTCAATGGACGGACAAGCCAAAAAGAGCAGCCCATGATGTAGGAGGCCACTGAAAAACTAGCGGAGAGTACGGATCGTTCTGTAGAAGCGAAAGCGTTCGCCTTTGTCCCTGGATTTCAACCGCTACAAGCGGAAGATAATTAAAGAAATCCAGGGACAACAGCGATTGGAAGAATGTTCCGTACTCTCGTAGCGATGACTTTTTCAGTGGCCTCTGATGTAGAGGACTGCTCTTTTTGGCTTGTTTTCTAAAGGCAAAGTCGTCTGTCTTCGCGGATCTGTGCCTTCCCGCTGCGGAAAAGGTCAGGTCAACTTAAAGAAGAGACTTTGCTGGCGCTGCGGGCACGTTCTGTTAAAGGATGTCAGCGCTTTGAATGGCATGCTCCCAGCTGGGGAAGTAGTAGAGTGCATTTTGCATCAGATCAGGATGAGACTGCTTCACTTTTTTCTTACTCAGCGTTTCCCCATTATGCTTGAGCTGTTGAATTTGAGCCATCACATCTACCACGCTCATGTTAGCTTCCATTGTATTACACCCCTTTTCGGCAAGTTACTGTAAATATGGCCAAGTTGGAACGGTTTTATACGGAGAAATTTGGAAAATATCCGTCGGCTTCTGGTTCAAACGGTACTCTACTTGACACGATAGAGGAAAGCTTGGCTTTCCGGCGGCAGGAGAATAGAGTTGAGAAAGCGCCTGACCCCATCCAGACCTTCAGCTTCGAGCACCTTTAACAGCTGTGTGCCGAAAGCGAATCAGGAGAGTGAAGCGGAGGCGGAGCTGGCAGAGAGGGAACGGCGGTATTCGCTCGGCGAGAGGCCTTTCATTTTTTTGAACATTTTTGAGAAGAGCAGCGGGTCCTTATAGCCGACGGAGTAGGCAATTTCAGCGACGGACAGCAGCGGGTCGGCGAGCCATTCGCAGGCTTTGCCGATCCGGTAATGAATCACATAGAGCTGTGGAGACAGCCCGGTACGGCTTTTGAACAGCTTGGTCAAATATTTGCGTTCCAGCCCGACCTGGTCGGCTAATTCGGCAATGCTCATAGAGCGGGAATAGTTGGTCTCAATAAATTCAACGGCTTTGGCGACATAGAGCTGCTGCCTGTCCGCTCCTTCGGCATAAGCTTCGAGCTCTCGGGAAGGAGAGGCATCCTCTATGAGAATCGACAGAAATTGATACAAGGAGCCGAGCAGACGGAGATCCCGGCTTTTGGGCATCAGGCTGGCTTGAAACATCTGCTGGAAGCAGAGAGCGATCGTTTCCTGCTGCGCCGTCCGGAATACAGGCTGTTCCGAGGTCAAGCAAGCACGCTGCAAATATGAATCCGCGTTCGTCCCCTTGAAGGCGACCCAGGAATACGTCCATGGCTCGTGCGCGTCGGCCTGATAAAAGGAAAGGACATCAGGACAGATCAGAAAGCCCTGCCCCTGCGTCAACGTATGCGTTTTCTCCGGGGTGCGGTACATGCCTTTGCCGCTGTGGATGTAATGAATTTTGTAATGATCCTTCAGGGCGGGCCCCCAGGAATGGCCGGGCAAGCACTGCTCCGAGCCGCAATAATACAGCTTCAAATCGTCGTATGGATCGAACTGGTGAATGGGCAGCATATATTTGAAATCCGGCATGGCGTATCCTCCGAGAATAGGATAAAAAGACATTATACCATATGATTTCCGCCTGCTGACATGTCCGGGGCAAGCAGACTGGGGTACAATGGAGAGGAACGAAGCGGCGGAACATGCCGCCAAATGCCTTCTCGAAGACGAGGAGCATGTATAGGGAGGAAGTTAAAGCGATGACACCTTACACAGCATCGGAGCAAAGATATGAAGCTATGAAATATAACCGCTGCGGAAACAGCGGATTGAAGCTGCCGGCCATTTCGCTGGGCCTGTGGCATAATTTCGGGGGTGTCGACTCCTACGAGCGCGGCCGGGCTATGGTACGCCGGGCGTTTGACCTGGGGATTACCCATTTCGACCTTGCGAACAACTACGGGCCGCCGCCGGGCAGCGCGGAGGAAATGTTCGGGCAGATGATTAAGGATGATCTGACGCCTTACCGCGACGAGATGATCATCTCAACGAAAGCGGGCTACCTGATGTGGCCTGGGCCGTATGGCGACTTCGGCTCGAAGAAGTATCTCGTTTCGAGTCTCGATCAGAGCCTGAAGCGGATGAAGCTCGATTATGTCGATATTTTTTACCATCACCGCCCGGACCCGAATACGCCGCTGGAGGAGACGATGGCTGCGCTGGATCTGATCGTTCGTCAAGGCAAAGCACTCTATGTCGGTATTTCCAACTACAAGCCGGAGCAGGCGAGGGAAGCGATCCGGATTCTGAAAAGCCTGGGTACGCCGTGCCTGATTCATCAGCCGAGCTATTCGATGATGAACCGCTGGGTCGAGGACGGTCTGCTGGACGTGCTGGAGGAAGAGGGCGTCGGCAGCATCGTCTTCTCCCCGCTGTTCAAGGGGATTTTGACCGACCGCTATTTGAACGGCATTCCTGCGGATTCCCGCGCGGCCGGGCAGAGCGTGTTCCTGAAGCGCGAGGACATTACGGAAGAAGTCATCGGCAAAGTGCGGAAGCTGGACGCCTTGGCGCAGGAGCGCGGCCAGAAGCTGTCGCAGATGGCATTGGCCTGGGTTCTGCGGGGCGGCCGCGTGACCTCGGCGCTTATCGGAGCGAGCAAGGTCAGTCAGATTGAGGATGCCGCCGGCGCGATCAATAACCTCGAATTTTCCGCTGAGGAATTGGCGCGGATCGAACAGATTCTGAACGCGTAGGAAGCGGAAGACACAACAAGGCTGAAATAATTGCAAAAAAACAAAAGGGAAGCATCGGTGATTCGCTGGCTTCCCTTTTGTGTTGTGTATGAATGGCTGCCGTCTTATCGGAGACCTTCCAAGGGCTCCTGCATACCGCCGGAGCGGCTTTCCATCACCATCAGGCTGCTGCTCGGGTGAGCAGCACGCCTCAGCCCTGCCTGACGGCGATGGTTTTGCTTCCCCGGCGCATCGGAGCGCCGCATAAAGGACAAGCCTTGTCCTTTATGCGGGTCTCCTGCTGCGTGGAAATGCGGGCCCAGGCGCTGCACCCGCCGCCTGTACATACCCACGCGTACACGGTCTCGTTGACTGTCCGCAGCGGCGGCTTGGCTGCGGCGCTGCGCTTCGGCAGGCCGTCAGCCGCGCGGGGACTGCCGCCGGACGACGGGCTTCTGCGGGCCTCCGCGCCCCCGGCCGCGCCAGGCGGCGAAGCTTTGCGGAACGGGGCGAGGATGAACTGGGACACCTCGGCCTTCTTGCCGCGGAAATAGGCGGGAGAGCTGAGGATCAGCTCCTCTCGGGCGCGGGTGATGGCGACATAGGCCAGCCGCCGCTCTTCCTCCAGCGCGGCTGCCTTGTCCTCCGAGGGCTCGGCTTTGGGCTTATCGCCCCGGGAAGACGGCTGCTCCAATGCCGAGCTGTGCGGCAGCATCCCGTCGGAGACGCCGATGACGAAGACGACGGGGAACTCCAGCCCCTTCGATTTGTGGATGGTCATGACCGTTACGCGGTCGGCGTCCGCATCCTGCCGCAGCCGCTCCATCTCCTTGTGCTTCGCAATCATCTGCTCCACATGCCCGACGAAAGCCTCCACGCTGGCAAAAGGCTTGGCCGCCGATTCCAGCTCGTCCAGCGTTTCCTTCAGCACTTCCTTGTGCGGCGTCAGCACGCTCCGCTCCCCGGTCTCCAGGAAAGCGTCGTAGAAGGTGCGCCGCATCTCCTTGATAGCGTCGACAGGCTTCATCTGCGCGAATATTTTGATCCGGGCCAGGCGCTCCTTCAGCTTTTCTTTCTGAAAATCCTTCAGCTCGGGGAGGAATAGGAGGTAGGCGAGGGGGCCCTTTTTCCGTTGGATCGCTTCCTGTCTGCGGATGAAATCCATTCCTTTATCCCGATTAATATACAGCGTAGGCAGGATGCCCTCCATGGCCTCGAAGTTTCGCCGATGCAGAGACAGGCGCATATGGTCAATGACCGGCTTGACCATCCACTGTTCATAGAAAACGTCTCCTCCGCCGTAATGGACGAAAGGAATCTCGCGCATCACGAGATGCTCGAGCATGGCCCGGCTGTCGCTGGCGCTCCGGTACAAAATAGCAAAATCGCTGTAAGAGCGGCGGGCTTGTTTCACATCCTCCAGCACGCGTGCGATGACGGCCTGCGCTTCTTCGTTCGCATCGCCGGGACGGTAATAGCGGGGGGCGATCTCGCTGGATTTCGTCGCCGCAAGCCGCTTGGGCTTACGCTTTTTATTGCGCCGGATGACTTCATTGCCCAAGCCGACGATACTGGAGCTGGAACGGTAATTAATATCGAGCGTAATCGTCCGCGCATCGGGGAACAGCTTGTGAAAATCCAGTATATATTCATGGCTTGCGCCATTGAAAGTATAAATCGTCTGATCGTCGTCGCCGACAACCATGAAATTGTGCTGCGGCGCCGCGATCATTCGGACCAGCTCGTACTGCAGATGGTTCGTATCCTGAAACTCGTCGTTCATAACATAGATGAACCGCTCCTGCAGCGATCTTAGCAGCTCGGGGGAGCGCTGCAGCAGCTGATAGGCAAACAGAAGGACGTCGTCGAAGTCCATTTTATGATTGGCCGTCTTCCACTGCTCATACTGCGTGAAGATGGTTTTGATGTTTCGTTCGTCCATCGTTTTCTCGGGTAACCCGGCAATGTCGATGAGATTCATTTTGCAGCGGGACAGCTCCGACAGCAGCGTTTCCGGCTGGTAGTCGTCCTGGAGTCCCTTCTCGCGGAGCATGCGCTTTAGGATAATGTGCTGGTAGCGGGTTTCCGACAAAATATCCTGATCGTAGCCCTGTCGGCGCAGCAGCAGCAAAAAGAACGCATGGTACGTGCGGGCCTGAACGTCGTTTGCCATGCGGGCCGTCATCCCGGGGAGCCCGGCAATCCGCTGCTTCATCTCGGCGGCCGCCTTGCTTGAGAAGGTGACGAGCAGAATATGCCGGGGACTGACCTTGCGAACGGTAATTAAGTATCCGGTCCGGCAGACGAGCGCCGACGTTTTGCCGGAGCCTGCGCCGGCGAGCGTAAGCAGGGGGCCTTCGCCGTGCCGGACGGCCTGAATTTGCGCTTGATTCAGGAAGATGCCCTGCTGCTCCAGGGCGCGGAAGTAGAAAGCGTCCGGCTGTTCGTCGCCCACAAGCTCACGGCTCGTTGCCGTCTCGGCTAACGGCGCCAGCGGTATAGCATCGCTTCCGGCTCCGAAGGGAGCGGATGCGTATAAATCAGTATGCATATAATCACCTTTTCTATAGCGGAAAACTTTAGTTTACAACAATTGCCGCGGCAGGACAATGGAAGGCATTGGCCCGGGGAACAAAAATATAACCGCCCCGTATGGGCGGCTTATTAAGGGATCCGTTTCCGTCAGTTTAATTGTCTGAGGAATCAAGTTCTTCTGATGAAGGTGGTTCAAAAATCTGTATCCATTCTTTAAGCTTTGCTTCAGGGATGAAGAAAGTTCCTTCTGTATCCCTATCATTTCTAGCTTTTAGACGTTGAAATAACACTTCTTCAGGCACATCGGCAAAATGAATTTTAAAGCCAGCCCCCAGGTTCTCGGCTCTGGAACGAAACTCGTCTCGCTGACTTCGAACCCAGCATCCGAAATCCAGAATGACATCAACACCAAGAACCAAAACTCTGGCGGCCACGTCCCACATCAGGGATTCCACCGAATCATGTCTGGAATCATGCATAACTTCCTCCGTTTCCGTCATGTTATCCCCGAAATCATGCCCAAATAATTGGATATGCCATTCATCGGGAGTAAGGCGAAGTGCGGAGTATTTCGTTTCAAGTTGTCGAGCCAGAGTCGTTTTACCGCTGCAAGGGAGACCAACCATTAAATGAAGTGTCGCCACGTCAATCCCGCCTCCTTATATAAACGGATATGTACAGCATGTTTGCATTCATCTGCCCGATAACTCAATAGCAGCCATCCGTCGAAGTCTGGCGTTCGTATCCTTCACAGAAGACAAGCACGAGCATACCAGCATATTCTTCTTATTCGCGGTTATGTTTTCATATTCCTTGCTGAATAAGATTTAACACACCTGTAGACAGGGAACCTTCTAGCTGTTTGAGCCTGCTGGGTAAGATCCCGCAGCTTTCTCATCCGGTTTATCCGCTGAGCCCAATATCTCAATATTCAATGGAGATGGCCGGCGTAGCTATCGTAAGCCGCTGCTCCCTGGTCATCGAGTTGCGGTGAACCGCCACCTGAAAATTCATCCTGCTTGCAGGCGCTGACGGATCGGGAGTGATTGCGGGCAGAAGTGGAGAATAATAAGAGATGCTGGTGCTTCCGGTATCCTGGTATTTCCCTACCTCCTTCAGCTGAAGCTCCTCGGAGAGCCAGTGATAGACGGAAAGCGGGTCCTCGGTCATATCTGCGAACGTATCCGACAAAGTCCCTTGGATCATGACATTCCATTGCGGAGCCAATCCCAGCGATTGAAGGGTACCGCTAAGCTCATGCTGAAGCCGCGTCATGGCCTGCTGTGCAGCGGGACCGGAGTGTCCCTCCTCGGTTTGTGCGGTCACGATCATGCTGCTGGTGCCGTCGGTATAACCGACCCACAGCAGGGTGGTCGGGTTCCTTCCGGACTCGTCGCTTCGGCTTTATAGAGAAGATGATCCGGCTCCGCAGAGATTTGCTGCGATTCCGGCAGCCCCAGCTTGCGGCTCAGCTCTTGTCCGATGGAGAGAAATTCATTCTCGGTACGATAAGTTATATAAGGACTGGTATGCTTTATAATAATATGCTCTGCGCCGCCGATCGCTTGCTCCGACAGCGGAAGGAGAAGCTCCAGACCGGCACTGCCGGCTTCAGCCGATGAAGCGGTCTGGGCCTGGGCTTGAAAGACCCATGCGCCGATGAGAAAGCTTAGCGTAACCAGGACGGATACCGTATATGCTGCGTAACGTTTCATGCTCGCGCCTCCCGAACTTTCTATGAATCTACTAAACAGGATGCACGCTTTGACAGAGGTTTATACGTCTTCCAAATTTACATTTTCTTTACTTTTTGATGAATCTTCATCTTTTTTTAATATTTAGCGGGTACAATGAGGGTCAGCTGTTTGAGCGGTGTGAAAGCCCGGCCGTATTAAAAAAAGGAGAGTGATTCAGGGTGAAGCTATTGGCGTATCTCCGGCGGAAGCAGCCATCCAAGATGGAGCAGAACCGGATAGTACGATACAGCTTAATCATTTGTTTACTTGTCGCGTTTCCAATTGGCTTATTATTAGGTATGGAATTTATTCAAAGAGGCTCTTTAACCGAAGCGCTAGCCTGGATAGTTCAGCATCAGAGCCTTGCCATCATGAATGGTACGTTGATTTTACTGGTGCTGCTGTTCTGCTATTGTGTATTCGGGTCTTTGATGACAGGAGCTGCCGTCAGCTCGCTGCTTCTTTTTGTGATGGCTCTAGTCAGCTATTTCAAAACAAAGCTAATCGGAGAGCCCTTTTTTCCATGGGATATCTTTTTGAAGAAAGAAAGTATGAACATTATCCCGCTGGTAACGGGAGCATCGGCTTTTAAAAGAATCGCCGCTATTTTCGTGGCATTCGTCGTTCTTCTGGCGCTCCGCTGGGTGATGCCGCGGCTCCGGCTGCATTGGGTCAGCCGGATTGTGATCGGGGTTCTTTCCCTGCTCGCGCTGTATTCCTTCGGGATGCGCACGCCATGGGCCGGTCAATGGATGGACCGGATGGGCGCCAGTGAAATCGTATGGGACCAGAAGCAGAATTACAGCGATAACGGGATGGCTCTTGCGTTTACGATGAATGTGAAGAATACCGTCGTAGCCAAGCCGGAAGGGTACAGCGAGCCTTCAATGGCCGCCGTAGCCCAGAATATCGCCGCAACGCAGACGGCCATGACGGTATCGACGAATGAGACCAAGACGCCGTTTCAGGGCAAGCAGCCTAACGTTATTTTTATAATGAACGAGGCGTTCTGGGATCCGACGCTGCTGCCGAACGTCAAGTTCAGCGAAGATCCGGTGCCGACCATTCACCAGCTGCAAAAGGAATCGACGTCGGGCTATCTGCTTTCCCCGCAATTCGGGGGAGGGACGAGCAACGTCGAATACGAGGTGCTCTCGGGCAACTCAATGAGCTTTCTGCCTAGCGGCTCGGTGCCGTACCAGCAGTACATCAGCAAGCCGCTGCCCAGCTTGGCCAGCTATTTCGAGAACAAGGATTACAAGAGTATGGCGATCCATTCGTACGAGGGCTGGTTCTGGAACCGGGAAAATGTTTACAAGCAGATGGGCTTTGAAAGCTTTAAGAGCAAGGATCATTTCGACAGCCCGGAATACAAAGGATTCTTTATTTCGGATGATGAGGTATCAAGAAGCATTATCCAGGAGGTAGACAATACGGAGAAGCCGATGTTTATTTATGC
Organism: Paenibacillus sp. TAB_01; assembly: GCF_043945595.1. NCBI lineage: Bacteria > Bacillati > Bacillota > Bacilli > Caryophanales > Paenibacillaceae > Paenibacillus > Paenibacillus sp. TAB_01. The sequence continues at coordinate 228,162 of NZ_JBIFNP010000002.1, read as the reverse complement.
GGTAACGATGCAGAATCATGGACCGTATGATGACGACACGCGTTATAAAGACGGCAATCCGATCAAGGCGGAGGGCAATTTAACGAACGACGCCCGCAAAATATTGGAGACGTACACGCATGGCGCGCATGACGCCGACCAAAGTCTGAAGATGCTGATCGATCATTTCAAGGAATCGGATGAGCCGACCGTCATCGTCTTTTACGGCGACCATCTTCCCATGCTCGGACTCGATTACGATGTCTACAAGCAGGGCGGCCTGATCGGCGCGTCAGGACAGTGGTCGCTTGAGGAGAACAAAAAGATGCACAGCGTGCCGTTCGTTATGTGGTCGAACATGCAGCTGCCTAAGCAGCAGGTGCCTTCGTTGAGCGATTCCTTCCTCGGCTCGTTCGTTCTGGATACGCTGCAGATGGAGAAGCCTGCGGCTTTCGCCTTGGGCGACCAGCTGAGACAGCAGACCCCGGGACTGCTTCGCGACCTTGTCGTCGATGCGAGCGGCGGACTGCACCAGACGGTGCCGGAAGGCTCTCAGGACCTGGTGAACCAGTACCGCGAGCTGCAGTACGATTTATTGTTCGGCAAGCAGTTTCTGTCCAAATACATCGACCAGGATTATTTGACGAAGTCCGCTCTTCCGAACTACAATGCAGAATTTGATGACACGAAGCTGCCGCCTACCGACCCGGCGGACCCCGGCGGCAGAGTAGGCTCTTAACGGCAGCCCGCCAAGCCTGTCTTAGGCGGGCGCGGCGGATGCTTCGCAGATAAAGGAAAAGGCACTAGCCCGTAATCATGGGCTAGTGCCTTTTTGCATAGTCGCCTGCCTTCCTGTGCACAGGGAGGGAGAACGATGAAAAGCCTGGACCGTTACCGGCTGAAGGCTTAGTAAGTTTTCACGTGATGATTTTGAAGCATAGGAAGCATTTTAAAATTTTTGACCATTGTCGCATGACAGATGGGGCAGTCCGGCGTACTCTCTAAAGAGAAGTTTTCTCTCATCCAGCAGGAGCATCCTTCATTACTGCACATCCAGACGGATGTTTGTTCTTCTTGAACCGGTTCCATGGCCTTCTTTGAGAAATACAAGGTAACCCCTCCTATGTTAGTGCTGTAAGTGCCTCCAGACGCAAGACACACGCATGGTCAAACATTTGAAAGAGAACTGCCCGAACGACGAACAGTTCTCTTCATAGATGAAACTTTACAGTTTCACAACATTTTCAGCTTGAGGACCGCGGCTGCCTTCGACAACGTCGAATTGGACGCGCTGCCCTTCATCCAGCGATTTGTAGCCATCTCCTTGAATCGCGCTGAAGTGGACGAATACGTCTTTGCCGCCTTCCACTTCGATGAAGCCAAAACCTTTTTCTGCGTTAAACCATTTCACTGTACCTGTTTCCATTTACCTCATAAACCTCCAATAAATTGTTACTCTTTAATAGTGTATGAACGAAAAAGCTCACACATGACAAAAGAGCGCTTTTCAGCTTTGGTAAGAACCCTTCTTAATATGTGAACTAAGCTTTCCTTTTATACCAACAATTTTATTATATCCTAAAAATTTTCTTTTGGCTGAACTTTTTTAAAATAATTTCAAAGAGAGCCGAAAAAGACTAAGCTGCCTCTACGGATGCAAGCTGGAGTGCCGCTTGACTCCGGCGATTTCAGGTTAAATGCGGCACAGCTTAAGTTAAATCAGGTGTATCGGGCGGGCGGTAGGCGCCGTATTACGGCATATTGCGGTATTTTCGGACAATTGGTTAAATACAAAGGATAGCTTATCGATGCAGAGCTATGGATAATTAGGATCAGAGAGGCAGGCCGCCGCGAAAGCGAGCGGTTAAAAAAGAAACTCAGGATAAGCAGAGGCCGCTGAAAAACAAAGCGCAGCGTACGGAATCGATCTGAAGAAGCGAAAGCGTTCGCCTATGTCTCTGGATTTCAACCGCTGCAGGCGGAAGATGATCCAAGAGATCCAGGACAACAGCGACCGTAAGAATGTTTCGTACTTGCAGCGCTGACCTTTTGCAGCGGCCTCGGATAAGTGGAGGGTATTGAGATGACCAAGACAATGAAATGGATTGCAGCCTGCTGTGCAGCGGTGATGACCGTAGGCCTGGCCGCCGGGTGCGGCAATAAGCCGGAGGAGACTGGGGAAGGCGCAGCGGCGGAAAACGCCGGACCGATGAATGTGACCATGGCGATGCAGCAGGTGAACGATATTCCGAATAAAGGAAATGAAATCGAACAGCTGATTGAGAAATATACCAATACAAAGCTGGATATTCAATGGATTCCGAGCTCGGCGTATGACGATAAAATCAACGTGATGATTGCTTCGAACGAAATGCCGCAGCTGCTGAAGGTGCAGTACGTGCCGAATATTATCAGCGCGATGCAGTCGGGCCTGTTCTGGGATGTCGGGCCTTACTTGAAGGATTATAAAAATTTGTCCGCGCAGAACCCGCAATACTTCGATAACATTAAGGTAGACGGCAAAATGTACGGTGTTCCCGTATTCTCGGATATCGCGCGGGTCGGGATTGTGTATCGCAAAGACTGGCTGGATGCGCTTGGCCTGCAAGTGCCTAGGACGATCGACGAATGGTATAACGCGATTAAGCTGATGACGCTGAACGATCCGGACAAGAACGGCAAGAACGATACGTATGGAACCGTGCTGTTCAAGAAATACAATGAAGGTCAGGCTTCGCTGACGACCCGGTTTGCGGTGGGCATGGGCGGTCCGAACAAGTGGGCGGTGAACAACGGCAGCTTCGAGCCGGAGTTTATGTCCAAGGAATACAACGACGTATTAAAGCTGTACAAGCGATTGTACGAGGAGAAGCTGCTCAACCAGGATTTCGCCGTATTCGATGTATCCGAGGCAGATAAATTGTTCGACGCGGGCCGCGTAGGCTTCAAAATTGCGGTGGCCACGACAGCGAAAAGCCAGCAGGACCGTCTCTCCAAGAATGACCCGAAGGCCGTTGTGGACGTAGCTCCGATGGCCGGTTCCAACGGAATTAGAGTAGCGGGCCAGACCGGGAACTCCGGAATCTATGTGATCCCTAAATCGACGGTAAAAACCGAAGCCGAGGTGAAGAAGCTGCTGAAATTTCTGGACAGCATGATGGAGCCGGACATGGCGAACCTGCTGACCCGGGGAGTGGAAGGCAAGCATTATACGAAAACAGCTGACGGGAAAGCGGAGTTCACGGATTTCACGGGTTTCCAGAGAGAAGTGAAGCCGTACCGCGACAATATGCTGTATGTGGACGGCTATAACACGCTGACACTCAAAGATAACGCCATCGGTGAGAAGGGAACCAAAATTACACAGGAGAATGTGAAAAACTCCGTTCCGAACCCTGCTCTTACCCTGATTTCTCCGACCTACTCCGAGCGGGGCAAAGAGCTGGATCAAATGATCTGGGATGCGCAAACCAAGTACATTATGGGGAAAATGGACGATGCCGGCTGGCAGGCCGAAATTGAAAAATGGAAAAAAGCCGGCGGTACGAAGCTGATGGAGGAATACAAGGCCGAGTATGCGAAGTTTAATCAAAAATAATATCAAGATCCTGTTATAAATCAGGAGGGATACCGGATGAGTTCGAAGAAATGGGCCGCCATCGTGTGTACGGGGGCGTTAGCGGCGGGCGCACTGGCAGGCTGCGGGGGAAAGGACTCCGCTCCCGCGGCGGACGGTAAGGGCGACAACGCGCCTTTTCCGGTCAGCATGGCGCTCTTGCAGGTGGGTGATATTCCGAATAAAGGCAGCGAGTTCGAGCAGGCCGTCGAGAAATATACGCATACGAAGCTCGACATTCAATGGATTCCCCAGGCTGCGTTTGACGAGAAGGTCAACGTGATGATCGCTTCGAACGAAATGCCGAAGATCATGAAGGTGAATTATGTGCCGGCAACGATCAGCGCTATCCAGGGCGGGCAGTTCTGGGAGATCGGCCCTTTGCTGAAGGACTACAAGAATCTGTCCGCACAGGATGCGCAGTACTATGAGAACATTTCGGTGGACGGCAAAATATACGGCATACCGAACTTCCGGGATATCGGCCGCGCGGCGATCGTCTACCGCAAGGACTGGTTCGATGCGCTCGGCTTGAAGGTCCCGGCCAGCCTGGAGGACTGGTACAACGTGATGAAAGCGATCGCGACCAAAGATCCGGACAAAAACGGGAAGGACGACACTTACGGCACGGTGCTGTTCAAAAAGTACAATGAGGGCACCCAGCCCGTGCTGACCCGCATTGCCGTAGGGCTGGGAGGCGTAAACCGCTGGGGCGTGGACAATGGAAAGTTTACGCCGGAATTTTTGACGCCGGAATATGTGGATGTGATGAAGCTGTTTCGAAAGCTGTTTGCAGAGAAGCTGATCAACGCCGACTTCGCCGCCTTCGATCAATCGGAAGCGGACAAGATGATGGATGCGGGCCGTGTCGCGATGAAGCTGAACGGCGTGGCGAACAACGGCAAGAGCTTCCAGGACCGCCTGGTCAAGATCGACCCTAAGGGCGTCTTGGATGTAGAGCCTTTTGCAGGTCCTAAAGGGCCGCGGCTGGCCGGTGAACCGGGCAATTTCGGCTTCCTGGCTTTCCCTAAATCTGCGGTGAAAACGGAAGCGGAGTTGAAAAAGGTGTTGAGCTTCCTGGATCAATTGATGGATACCCCGATGAGTATGCTGCAGCTCCGCGGGATCGAGAACAAGCATTATAAACATATCGGCGGCGGCAAGACCGAGATGACCGATCTGACCGCGTTCCAGCGCGAAATCAAGCCGTACCGCGATAATATGGTGAATGTGGAGGGCTACAATGTAGCTCCTTTAAAAGACACGCCGCTCGGCGACAAAGGAACGGAAATGACGCGCGATAACGGAAAATACGCCGTGCCGAATCCTGCGCTGACGCTGACATCCGCTATGAATACCGAGCGCGGCAAGGATCTGGACCAGATGATCTGGGATGCGCAGACGAAATACATCATGGGGCAAATCGACGATGCCGGCTGGCAGGCGGAGGTAGACAAGTGGCGTAAAGCCGGCGGCGATAAGCTGATCGAGGAATATGAGGAAGCTTACGCCCTGCAGAGCCGAAAATAAGATACAGCTTGTGAACAGGCCTGGCGGGTTTCCGCCGGGCCTGCCGGCGTTGGAAATGAAATGGAAGGAATAGCATTCCCGCCTTCTCCGGCACATAGGATAGATATGACGGAACAAGGAAGGCAGGTGAATACAGCTTGATCAAGTTTACGGATCCGAATGAAAAGCCGGATCGTGCCTCTCTTACCGAGCGGGAAAGAGGCATTTACGATCAAAAGGAGCATGTCGCCCAAAAGTTTATTTACCCTTCATGGAAATCGCTCGTATTCGAATTAAAGGCCCGAGTGGCCATTATGGATGCCGCTCTTGCGCTGAACAGCAGCGCTGCGGGTTTTGCTACCTTCAAGCAGTCGAAATGCAATGAGGAATATTGGATTCGCAAGAACAACGGCGGATTCCTGCTGAAGAAGGATGCGGCGCCGAGCAAGGCGGTCCGCGACATTTTTATTAACGGGGATAAATACGGCTTCGAATGCGCTACGGCGATTATTATCATTTTGTATAAAGCGGCATTGGAAATTTTGGGGGATGAAGTGTTTGATAATAAATTTAAAGAGCTGTTCTTGTATTCCTGGAATTTCGACAACGATTTGCGTCTGATTACGGTTAATGGGAAGAAGGATTCGTTCTCAGGGGATGTGATGTATTTCAAGAACCCGGATGTAGACCCGCAAACGCCGGAGTGGCAGGGGGAGAATGTCGTTAAGCTGGAGCAGTCGCTGTTCTTCGGACACGGGATTAGCATCTTGTCCAAGGATCAGATCATTGAGCGTTTGAACATGGTGAGGAAGCCGGGGAGTACGGTATCCGCTTATCTGGAGGATCAGATCACGTATCCGGATTTCAGCTATTGGGAGAAAATGGCCGGGGCCGAGCCCCCGAATCCGGGGACTCCTCCGGAGGTAACGGCCATGGCCGCTTTACCGTCTGCGCCGCTTTCTTCGATTTCGCCCGCGCCTGCCGCCGCAGGAGCTGTGGTGGCGCGGATCAGCGGCAGGACGATGGTTTATGCAAGGTAAACACAGCTTGGCAGGTTACAGCGTCAAGGCTTCATACCAATCCCAACCGGTGCCCACATGCTCAGGTTTGTGGGCATCGGAGCCGTAAATGCAAGCAATGCCCTGCTGCCGGCACTGCTTAATAAACCATTCCGGCGCATACGGCTTCCCGCACGTAGCGACGCGTAAGCCCGCGGTGTTGACGTCTATCCCGATCCCGGCTTGAACCAGCTTGGGGATAATATTTTCCAGACGTCTGCGAATCTGTCCCTCGTCGATAGGCGGCAGCGCCTGTTGAAACTTTTCTATCAGGTTGATGTGTCCGAGCCTGGTGCGTACGGGCAGCTGCCCCGCCCGCTCGATGGCCGCCTCCACGTGATTGTAATATTCCTCGACCACATTCTCCATCGTGCCGTAATAGCTTAGCAGCCCTTGGCGGAAATCATCCGCGGTGAAGTCAATACACCGCATGCCTTCCTTGCCGGGCAAATAATGAACGGAGTAGACGACATCCTCCAGCTCCGTCTGCCAGCGGTCCGAACAGCCGTTCGGTATAGTCCAGCCGCCCGGGCAAATAATCCAGCTCCAATCCGGAGGTGATCTCGATGCTCCCGCTGTACTGCTCCTGCATTTGCTTCACGTAAGCGAAGTATAAAGGCAGCTCCGCTTCAGGCATCGCCAGCTCCTCGAATAAGGCTGCGTTGCCGATCCAGCCTTGCGGCAGCGGCGGATGCTCGCTGATCGTATAGCGTTCGAAGCCAAGCTTGACGGCCTGATCCAGGTATTCCTCCTGAGGCGCGCTGCTGCCGTGATAGCAGAAGCGTGTGTGTGTGTGACCGTCCCATTTGATACTCATCTTCCATTCCCCCTGAGGATGCGATTGTACCTTTTCATTGTAGTGTAAGCCCAATTGTTAGACAACTATTAGTGAATTTCATACATAGCAAACAGTCTTTCCATAAGAAAACTAAACAATTGCTACTAAGATGAGAATGAGAGACTTGTGATTGCTTACATACTTAGGGGGTTGCATGATGTCATTGACGGTCGGGAAAAAACTGGTAGCTGCATTCGCCTGCATTTTACTGGTCATGGGTGTAATGGGTTGGATGGATTTGAGAAATATGAAGGAGCTTCAAAATAACACCAAAGAAATTACTCGGACCTGGCTCGTCGGTACGGAAGTCGCCAACCAGGTGAATTACGCCAAGGAGCATATTTTATCGTTGTACTATCAGATGCTGGTGGAAAAGAATGCTGCCAAGCAAGCTGAGCTGAACAAGCAGCTGGAGTCGTCTTATGCGGATATCGATGCGAAGCTGACTACCTATGAAGGTTCTGTGGCCGATGCCCAGGATGCGGAAAATTTAAAGGTGCTGAAATCCCGCTGGGATAACTTTAAGCAGATGAATAAAAGCGATAAAATTGCGCAGGCTGCATCCGTATCGGAGGCGAACACCGATTTTACCAAAGCGTTTCAGGATGTTCAAGACATTATTACTACGATCGTACAGTATAACCATCAAGGCGCAATGCAGGCGGAGCTCGACAGCGACGTTTTGTACCGGGAAAGCGTAACAGAATTTTTCGTATTGCTTGCGGCAGCTTTCGTTTTTGTCGTGCTGATCGCCTACTTCATAACGAGAATGATTTCCAGGCCGGTAGTACAAACGGCGCAGGCGCTGGAGCGGATTTCGAATGGCGATTTGACGGGCAAGGATCTGAAATATGGTTCCAAAGATGAAATCGGGGTTCTGGTAGCCTCGGTAAATCGCCTTTCCCGTACCCTTCGCGATTCGGTGCATCAAATACAGGAAGCGTCGAACCTGGTCGCTGCATCGGCGCAGGAGCTCTCCGCCAGCTCTGAGCAGAATGCTTCCGCGTCGGAGCATGTGACGACCTCCATACAGGAAGTGGCGGCAGGCTCGGAGAATCAGGCGCAGAACGCATTGGAATGCGCGCGTGCCATGGACGAAATGGCTGTAGGAATTCAACGGATCGCCGAGACGACATCCGATGTGGCCGATATTTCGAACGAGGCTTCCCATCAGGCGGAGAAAGGAACCGAGGTCATTCAGAAGGCCGCGGCCAAAATTCAGATTATTAGCGGCACGGTCGAGAAAGCCAGCGAAGTCATCCGCCAGCTGGAGGAGCATTCGCATAGTATCAACCGGATTTCCTTGTTCATTGGCGAAATCGCGGAGCAGACGAACCTGCTGTCGCTGAATGCGGCGATCGAGGCGGCCAGAGCGGGTGAAGACGGGAAGGGCTTTGCGGTCGTGGCCGGAGAAATCCGCAAGCTGTCCAATCAGACTGCCAATTCCATCCAGGAAATCAATCAGGTCATTGAAGGAGTTCGTCTGAGTACTTCGCAAGCCGTGCAGTCCATGGATGAAGGAATGTTAGAGGTAAGAGAAGGACTTGAGGCTGTAGGACAAGCTGAGACGACGTTCGAGCTTATCGTGCATTCTACGATAGAAGTGTCCAAACGAATTCAGGAAGCGGCGGCAGCGGCAGAGCAGATGTCGGCGAGCTCCGAGGAGGTCGCTGCCACCGTGATCAGCATGGGGCAGATTTCCGAACAGACCTCAAGCCTGGCGCAGACGGTTGCAGCTACAACGGAACAGCAGCTGGCCTCGATACAAGAAATTACATCCTCGGCCAATGCGTTATCGGGCATTTCGGAGGAATTGCATCAGCTGGTTGTGAAATTCCGGGTTTAACCCCTTAGGGGAGGGCCTTTTTTCAATGCGTTCGAAGCCAGGCAAGTGCTGCGGCGCCGCCCGCGGCCGGTCGAATCTTGAGGGGAACAAAGAATCTGTTTCGCCCAGTCATTAACAAGGCGGCGGCTACATACTTAGGATGGCTCAGGTGAACCTAAGAGGAGCCCTGAGCTAGTCTGCTTTAAGGGATGAGTAACTAACTTAACAAAAGTAAGCAAGTATGATATGATTTGAAAGAAAGCAATGCAGAAAAAGGAGTGGAAGCATACATGAGTTTAACTGACAACAAAAGTGCAGGCGAGGAATTGCTATTATCCCGTCATTCGGTACGTAAATATGAGCCTGGCGTGACGATTCCCGAAGCGGAATTGAACGAAATTTTGGAGCTGGCGGCCAGCGCGCCTTCTTCGTGGAATCTTCAGCATTGGCGCTTTCTCGTGGTAACGGAGCAAGCGAATAAAGAAAAACTGCTGCCTATCGCCTATAACCAGCAGCAGGTCGTGGATGCATCGGTTGTCGTTATTGTCTTGGGCGACTTGCAGGCCAATGAGGTGGCGCCTAAGGTCTACGAAAGCGCAACGCCGCAGATCCGCGACATGATGCTGGGACAAATCAACGGTGCATACAGCAACAATCCGGGCCTTGCAAGAGACGAGGCGATCCGCAATGGATCGCTGGCAGCCATGCAGCTGATGCTGGCAGCACGCGCAAAAGGGTACGACACCGTACCTATGGGCGGCTACAATCAAGCGGCCCTGATTCAAGAACTGAACATTCCGGATCGCTATGTGCCGATCATGATGCTTCCGATCGGTAAGGCTCAGGCGCCTGCGCGGGCGACGGAGCGTCTTCCTTTGGAAGACCAAGTCATCCGCGAGCGCTTCTAATCCCATCTGAGTGTGGGTTAAAGCATAAATAACGGAGTATTCGCCCATATTATCCGTGCAAGCACTCTAAGGAGGCGGGATGCTTTTCTGTCTGCCTTCAACACAAAGGAGCGTGCACGATGGGAGTACATGACGAAGAAACCGCTCAAGCGGCGGACAGCCAGCAGCAGCCGTTAAACCGCGCTGAGTTTAATGCAGCCAACGAAAAGCTGCTGGAAGATCAGCTGCAGGTTAGCGAAGATAAGGTCGTTGACTACGTTCCCGGTAAAAATTAAAGCGGCGGTACGCCGCTCACATGAAAAAGAGCTTGTTCCGTTGAAGGAGCAAGCTTTTTTTTCGTGCTTGTAAACCATAAAGAATGAACAGCACGCTTCTTCACGAAGAAGAACGTGCTGTTTCGGCTAACTCCTAGAATGATTGTGCTAGAGCTACCGCCTGATCGATAGCTTTGTTTTTAATTTCTTCAGCCCGGTCGGGGAACTGATTGTGCCCCTCAATAAAGATTCCTTCAAAGGACGGGATGCCGAAGAACTGCATAATCGCCGATAAATGGCGGTGCCCCGATTCCATATTGGCGGCTGGACCTTCGGAGTAGACACCGCCGCGCGATTGAATATGGAGCGCCTTTTTATCCGGCAGCAGGCCGACCGGGCCGTTTTCCGTATATTTGAACGTTTTACCCGCAGTACAGATGGAATCGATGTAGGCTTTCATAATCGGCGGGTAAGAGAAATTCCACATCGGTGTAACGAATACGTATTTATCGGCCGCCACGAACTGTTCGGTGAGAGCGCTTAGACGCGATACTTTAGCCTTCTCCTCCGCGGAGAGCTGGTCGAAGGAGCTTCCGGACCGAAGCTTGCCCCAGCCGCTGAATACATCGGCGTCAATATGCGGAATATCGGCTTGATATAAGTCCAGCGTGATCACTTCATCGTTCGGGTGCGCCTTGCGATAAGCATCGATAAACGCTTTGCCGACAGCCATACTGTAGGACTGAGTCTCATTGTTCGGATGAGCGGTAATATACAAGAGCTGTGCCATGTGAGATTATCTTCCTTTACATTAGATTGAGTGCTGCCTGAAGGCATAATGAAGATGGCTCAAAACTGCAGTCACTTCTATATAGCATGTCCGTCCAGGTACGGGATATAGATGGGAAGCGCTGGATAGATGTCCGTTTGTCATAATATGGACGCCTGGATAATAGTTTAATATATGTTCCTTCGCAATGGAGCTGACCTCTTTAGATAACATATCTGCGTCAGTAATATGTCATGAGGACGGATGAGGATAAGGAGGCCGCCGGTGATTGAATTTCGGAAGGTAAATAAGTATTTCGGGTCGTTTCATGTATTGAAGCAGATCACATTGTCCATCGGGCAAGGCGAAGTGGTCGTCATTATCGGACCGTCCGGCTCGGGCAAAAGCACGCTGCTGCGCTGCATAAACCGGCTTGAGACGATTACGGACGGAGAGCTGCTTGTGATGGGCGCCAGGCTCCATGACAAAAAAACGGATGTCAACGCGCTCCGGCGGGACATCGGCATGGTATTCCAGCATTTTAATTTATATCCCCATATGTCGGTGATGGACAATATTACGCTGGCTCCGGTCAAGGCGCTTGGCGCGATTAAGGAAGAAGCGGCGGTAACCGCCATGCACTACTTGCGAAAAGTCGGCATCCCCGAAAAAGCGGGAGCGTTTCCCGCCCAGCTGTCCGGAGGACAGCAGCAGAGGGTGGCGATTGCCCGCGGGCTTGCAATGAAGCCGAAGCTGATGCTGTTCGACGAGCCGACCTCCGCATTGGACCCGGAGATGATCGGGGAAGTGCTTGACGTCATGAGAGGATTGGCAGACGAAGGGATGACGATGGTCGTTGTCACCCACGAGATGGGCTTTGCCCGGGAGGTGGCCGACCGGATCGTCTTTATGGATCAAGGCCAAATCGTGGAGGAAGCCGCACCGGCTGATTTCTTCGCGAATCCGCGGGAGGAGCGTGCGCGGCTGTTTCTGAGCCGGCTGCTGCATGGATAGCAGGGTTAAACAGGAAGCGGTAAAGCAGGAAAAGGAAGAATGGTGAGCCAGGCGGGCTTTATGCTGCACCTTGAATTCGGGAAGGAAGAGGGGAATGGGGAATGACAAAGAAAAAGCTGTTGGTTTTATTGACGATGATGCTGATGCTTGCGGCATTGCTTCTGGCGGGCTGCGGTTCCAATGGAGCTGCGCCGGCGGCGCCTGCCGACCCGCCTAAAGCAGGGGCAGACGGCGGCCAGACGGATGCGGGACAGGCGAGCAAGACGCTGGACGATATTCAAAAGCGCGGGAAGCTGGTCGTGGGTGTGAAGTTCGACACCAAGCTGTTCGGTCTGAAGGGCCCGGACCGGCAAAGTGGAGGGCTTTGACATCGATATGGCCAAAGCGCTGGCCAAAAAAATATTGGGCGATGAGAACAAGGTCGAGCTGAAGGAAGTCACGTCCAAAACGCGCATACCGCTGTTGAAGAACGGCGACATCGACATGATTATAGCAACGATGACGATCACGGAGGAACGGAAGCAGGAGGTTGAATTTTCCGATATCTATTTCAAGGCGGGACAATCGCTCCTCGTGAAGAAGGGCAGTCCGATCCAATCGGTGGCCGACGTGAAAAAAGGCGTGAAGGTGCTCGCGGTAAAAGGCTCCACGTCCACGGATAATATTCGCCAGAAGGCGCCGGATGCAACGGTGCTGGAATTTGAAAATTACCAGGAAGCCTTCACGGCTCTCAAGGCCGGCCAGGGCGACGCGCTGACGACAGATAACGCTATCCTGTACGGTATGGTGAAGCAGGACCCCAATTACCAGGTCGTGGGCGGAACGTTCACCGACGAGCCCTATGGCATGGCCATCCGCAAGGGCGATACCGGTTTTGTTAAGTATGTAAATGATTTTCTGAAGGAGCTCAATACGAGCGGAGAATACGACAAAATGTATGAGAAATGGATCGGCGAGAAGCCGCCCAAATAAATGAGCTGCGGGACTTTGGAACACATAGGATGAGCGGCCGTACCGGCTGTTCATCCTATTCCGTTCGGACAGCACAGAAGGAAGGAGGACGGCGCATTGGAAAAGCTGCTCAATTGGAAGCTGCTCGAAAAGTATTGGCCGATGTACATGGAAGGGTTTCTCCATACATTGGAGGCCAGCGTCATCGCGCTGATCGGCAGCCTGATTCTCGGTACTTTGGTAGCGGTCATGCGGATTTGTCCGATCCGGCCGCTGAGCGCCTTGGGAGCCGCCTACGTTGAATTTATCCGGAATATTCCGCTGCTGCTCATCGTATTTCTTTTCTTTCTGGGTCCGATCGTCTCTCGGATTTCCGCTAAGCGGGTTCGCGGCAGGGACGCTCGGGCTGACGGTCTACACATCCTCGTTCATAGCGGAAGCGATCCGGGCCGGCATTCTGGCCGTGCCCGCAGGACAGACGGAGGCTGCGCGTTCCTCCGGACTTACTTATGCGCAGACGATGCGGTATATCGTCCTGCCGCAGGCAACGAAAATTGTAATTCCGCCCTTGGGCAACCAATTTCTGAACCTCGTTAAAAACTCGTCGGTGCTGAGCGTTGTGGCCGGTCTCGATCTGATGTATTATGCCGATCTGATCTCGACAAAATCGTTTGTGACCTTCAGCGTATATATTTTCGTCGCCTTGTTTTATCTCCTACTGACGATTCCGCTGAGCTTCGGCGTAGCTTATTTGGAGAGGCGCATGGCCAGAAGCGGCTAAGGCGGCGAAAGGAGGGGGAAGAATGGATTTTATCGGGGCATACAGCTGGGAGCATATCCGGTTTCTGCTGCAAGGGCTTGGCATGACGCTGAGGGTTGCGTTGATCGCTATTGTATTGAGCTTTATTCTTGGCTGTATTCTGGGCATTATCCGCTATGCGCGGCTGCCCGTCCTGTCGAGGCTGACAGCCGTAGGAGTCGAAACGATCCGGAATCTGCCGCTGCTGCTGCTTATTTTCTTTACTTATTTCGCGCTGCCGGAAATCGGTATGAAGCTGAGTGTCGAGCGTGCGGCGATCGCCGCCCTGACGGTATTTGAGGCGGCGATGATTTCCGAAATTGTGCGCAGCGGCCTGAATTCTATAGATAAGGGCCAGATTGAGGCCGCACGATCCTCCGGATTGACTTACACACAGACACTGCGGTATATCGTGCTTCCCCAGGCACTGCGCAGAATGGTGCCGCCTATCGTCAGCCAGTTCATATCGCTCTTGAAAGATACATCGCTGGCCGTCGTCATTTCTTTGGCGGAGCTGATGCACAACGCCCAGATCATTAACGGACAAGACGCAAACTTCGTCATTCCTACGCTGCTGATGACAGCCTTCATGTATTTTATCGTCAATTACAGTTTGTCTACTATCGCGCGGCGGCTGGAGATACGGCAGGTTTAAACGGCGGGGCGGGATGAGATGGACGAAAGCGCGGCTGCTCTGGGAAAAAGATATGCGATGGCTGCCGGAAGGAAGCGTGCCCGCTAGATTTAACAGCATGCCAGCCAACCGCTTCTTGCCGGCAGCGGTGTGTCAGGGAGACAAATCTCAAGCGGGCAGCGGCGGCGCTGCGCGGCGACCGGATGAATGAAGCCTGTTCTTCATGCGGAACAGCGTAAGTCTCTCGTACTGAGATTGGAATACCGCGAGCTTCTCGCCGTAGACGGACCTGAAACACCGGGAGCCGGGGCACTGCTTAGGAAAGCAGACTCCGGCTCCCGGTATGCCAGTATGCCAAGAGAAGAATGCATGGCGGGCGGTGAACGGTCATTCGCTTACGGAGCCAATCAGAGCTTTAGCCTCGTTCATGATCTCGGCTACGATATCACCGGCTGTCTGACCGGACGTCAGCTGCCGGGTTCCCTGCCCGGCCCACAGCGACATGTAGTCCGGGTTATTTTGCTTGGCCGCCTCATTCCTTACATCGCGTGTCAATGTATTTTGCGTCGGGAACGGCAGCGGCTCGATGCCGCTTGCGTCCCACTGCCGAATGAATCCGTTGGCGATGCCCCGGGCGGGGCGGCCGGAGAATGCCTTGGTCAGCACGGTGCTCTCTTCCGTGCTGTCCAGAAGCTGCTGCCGGTAGGCGGGATGCGCGCCGGACTCCGCCGCCGTCAGAAAGCGGGTGCCCAGCTGCACGCCCTGCGCGCCAAGCGCCAGCGCTGCGACCAGCCCGCGCCCGTCCATGATGCCGCCCGCGGCCAGCACGGGCAGCTTGACGCTGTCGGCGATCTGGGGCACTAGCGCGAACGTGCCGATGTTCGCGCCCATCGGGTGCCGGCGGACGTCGAACGTCCCCCGGTGCCCGCCGGCTTCGGTGCCTTGGGCGACGACCGCGTCGCACCCGGCCTGCTCCGCCAGCACCGCTTCGCGAACCGTCGTTGCCATGGCAACGACGCGGATGCTTGCGGCCTTGGCCTCGCGCAGCGCCGGCTCGTCCAGCAAACCGAAGGCGGTGCTGATGACAGGCACCTTCTTCTCAAGCAGCACCGCCAGCTGCGCGTCCAGCAGGTCGCGCGTGGCGGCCGGCTCCGGGCCGGCCTGCGGCAGCCCCAACGCGTCCCGCATCGTGTTCAGCACCGGCTGAACCTCGCGGATTCGCGCGTTGTCGTCCACGGCCCGGAGGGCAAAAAGATTGACGGCGAAGGGCGCGTCCGTCCGTCGGCGAATCTCGTCGATCGCCGCTCCGATCGCATCGGGTTCCATATACGCGGCGCCCAGCGTGCCGAGACCGCCGGCCTCGGATACGGCGGCAACCAGCTCAGGCGTGGACGGTCCTCCGGCCATACCCGCAAGAAATAAAGGATACCGAATGCCGAATAACGAGCAAACCCCGGTATGAAGACGCAAAACCATACGCTCACCTCGTGAATAGAATAGGCCACCCTGAGGCAGCCTGTGATTGTGAAGTTATTTATATTTTTTCCAGTCCATGCTGCTGTTGGCGAGCAAATGGCCGAAGTCGTTGTCGAGCCGTTTTTGTTCGGCCTTTTTGGCCTCTTCCTTTTGCTTGCGCTCCTGCTCCCGCCGATCGGCTTCTTCCGCCTTCATTTGATCGGCTTGCGCCTTCAGCTTATTCAGCACGTCGGCGTTGAGCAGATCCTTCAGTGTTGCAGGCTTGTCTTGGGAAGCCGGAGCGGGGGCGGATGCCGGTTTTCTCCTCTTTACCATACGATTTCACCTCGGTTCTACCTTCATCATAGTAGTTTTACGGCGGAGAGTCAAAAGCTTTACCACGACAGGTTTTCTGGTTTACGGCTAAATAGTTTAAAGAAAAATCTCTTGACAGCCTGGAGAATAGGCAGTAATATTTTGAAATGAAATTCCTACTAAATAAGTTGGATATACAGGGGGATAGGCATCATGAAAAATAACTTGATTACGGCAATCCAATCCAACTGGGTCAGCTTGCTGGTTTCAGTTGTCATCATTGGTATTCTTTATTTTCTGGCCAAGAAGCGCGTCGGTTTCGGTACAAGGGTGCTTCTGGCATTAGGACTTGGCCTTGCGGCCGGGATTTTCTTCAACACCTTCAAGTTTGACGCGACCAGCGTAGGCACGATCGGAACGATCTATGTCGATCTTGTAAAAATGCTTGTCATTCCGCTGGTGGTCGTGCTGGTCATTAACAGTATCACCTCGATCTCCAATATGGGGCATCTTCGTAAAATCGGTATTAAAACGATTTCGTTATTTTTTATTACGACCGGGATTGCGGCACTGATCGGCCTCCTGGTTGCCTTGGCCTTCGATCCGGGCGCAGGCATTCAGCAGGCGGTACCGACGACGTTCAAGCCGCGGGATATTCCGACGTTCTCTCAAGTTATTCTTGATCTCGTTCCGACCAATCCGGTCAGCGATATGGCGGGCGGCAAAGTGGTGCCTGTGCTGATCTTTGCGATTTTCGTAGCGATCGCTATGGTGCATGTCGGCTCAAAGAAGCCGGAGCTGGTTCAGCCGGTGAAGCAGTTCATTGAATCGTTCGCGCAAATTATGCACCAGGTTACCAAATACATTATTCGTCTGACTCCATACGGCGTTTACGCGCTGATTGGAACGATGGCGGCCAAATACGGCCTTGAGACGCTGGCTCCGCTGGTGAAGGTCATTCTGGCCACCTATGTGGCTTTAATTATTCATTTCGTCCTGACGTTCGGGGGCCTGATTACTTTCGTAGCGAAGGTCAATCCGTTCCGGTTTTTCCGCAAGGCTTATCCGACGATTGCCGTGGCCTTTACGACGCGCAGCAGCTATGTGACGCTGCCGGTCAATCTGGAGGTTATCACGAAGCGTCTCGGCGTTTCTTCCCGTATTGCAAGCTTTGTGGCACCGCTGGGCGCCACGATGAATATGAACGGCTGCGGAGGCGTGTGGCCCGCTATTGTAGCGATTTTCGTCGCGCGCGTCTATAATGTGCCGCTTAGCATTTCCGAATATATCCTGATTGTTGTAGTCAGCATGATTTCCTCTATCGGGGTTGCCGGCGTGCCGGGTCCTGCCGCTATCTCAACGACGGTGGTTCTGACGGCGCTGGGCTTGCCGGTGGAAGGCTTGGGACTTGTACTTGCCATCGATGCCGTGGTCGATATGGGCCGGACAGCAACTAATGCTACGGGAACGACCGTGTGCTCCGTGCTGATAGCGAACTCCGAGGGCGAGTTCGACCGCGATGCGTTCAATAAAGACGAAGAAGATCAGATGGAGTTAAATCCGGTATAATCCGGATGCGATAGATTTCATCGCCGGCCTTAGTGCGAATATGCACAGGGCCGGCTTTTTTGCGCTGATAGGCTGATGCTGATGCGCACTCATGGGAGCGGCTCCGCAAGTCCTGAGAGGGCGCTGCACCTCCTTTTAAAATAAGGTCAGCTGCACCGGTTCTCCCGCACCTTCCGGTTCCGCATCCGGGCGAGCCGGCCGAAACGGCGGTTCGGCAGCCGCTTTGAAGGGGCGCATCGGGTACTGCATCAGCAGCCTCTCGATTGCTTCCATCACAGGGGCCCGGAAGCTGTGCGGAACGGAGCCGGAGCCGGAATACAGCTTGGCATAATCCGCAACGAGATGGGGATAATGGCGCTCCAGCGTTTGAAAAAACCACACCTTGACCTCGGAGGTGCTGAGGCGCAGGAAGGACGGCATCATGAACTGGGATCCGGCCGCAGAGGCCGAAGCGATAAGCTCGGTCAGGCCATCCTCCTTGTCGGTCAAATATGGAAGAATGGGAGCGGTAAAAATACCTGCGGGAATCCCTTCTTCCGTCAGCCGCCGGATTGTTTTCAGCCGCTGCGCGGGCGAAGGGGTATACGGCTCAAACTGCCGCCAAACGGTAGGATTGAGTGTAGACAGACTGATATTGACAGAGGAGACCGGCAGCTGCTTGAGCAGATCCAGATCACGGAGAATAAGCGGAGAGCGCGTCGTAATGGTTACCGGCACCTGATACTCCGCCAGCACCTCGAGACAGCCCCGGGTCAGCTCGGCCCTAGCCTCGACCTGCTGGTAGGGTCCGTCGCCGTGCCGATAGCGACGGGCCGCATGCCGGCAAGCCCGGCCTTGCTGCGAAGACGCTTGCGCAGCTGTTCTCTCAGTACCCCGGGAGCCCCTTCCTTGAGAAAAATATGCCGCTGAAACGTATCGTCGGCCTCGAGGCCCAGAAAGGAATGGGTGGAGCGGGCGTAGCAGAAGCTGCAGCCATGCTGGCAGCCGCGGTATGGATTAATCGACCAGTCGAAAGGCATCGAAGGAGCTTTGACGGCATTTAAAACCGATTTGACCGGCATGGCTTCGAACTCCATCGGTTTCTTTTGCCCGTTGAAAGGCTGAGTCATTGTATCACCCCGTCTCAAGAAAATAAAATACGAATATACGTTCTTATATTTTATATTGATCTTATCAAAGGGGCGCGTCAAAAACAAGTGCATCCCTCTTCCATAATATAGCGTTTCATGAGAGAAAGTCTGCCTGCTTATGGTATAATGAAGCGACAAGCGGAAGCATGACAGAGGAGGGATAGAATGCAGTTTTCCAAAGTGTTTCTGGTGAATATTTGCGTTTTGACCACGCTCGTTTATGTCGCGATGCTTCTTCATAAATATTGGCTTATGAAAGCGCCGGGCCTGCTTAAATATATATTGTCCGTGCTGCTTGCCATTGGAGCAGGCTGGACAACGATGCTGTTCGGGCTGCAGTTGGGCAACGACATTCTCTTCGATTTGCGATTTGTGCCCCTAATTATTTGTACGATGGCGTACGCGCAGCCGATAACCGTGTTCTTGATAGGGGTAGGCATAGGGCTGGCAAGATTAACGTTCGGTCTGCAGGTGGCTGCTGTGGCAGGCTTCTGGAATATGGTCGTGCTTGGCTTGCTGGGCATGCTCTTGAACAAATGGCTGAAGAACAGAGCCTATTCTTTTAAAGTCAAAGTAACGATTGTCATCGTAGCTTTTAATATTGTCAATGTGGCGGATATCGGGTTGCTCGGCGTTATGCCGGTTCAAATGTATTTTACTTCGATTCTCCCCGTCACTTTGCCGGTAAGCCTGCTGTTGAGCGCGTTCTTTGTCTTTATGCTGCGTGATTTTCAAATTGAGCGTTACCGTGTCATCGAGATTCAGAACGCGAACGCCGCTTTGCAGACACAGACGGAGAAGCTGATCGAAGCTCACGGCGTGCTGGAGCATCAGGCGCAGCAGCTATTGCTGGCATCGCAATATAAATCGGAGTTTCTTGCCAATATGTCGCATGAGCTGCGGACGCCGCTGAACAGCATTATCGCTTTATCCCGTCTGCTCAGCGATAAGGAGGATCCGGTGAGCTCGGAAGAAGCGGCGGAATACGGAGACATCATTCACGATTCCGGCCGGGAGCTGCTGCGGCTGATCGATGACGTGCTGGACCTGTCCAGAGTGGAAGCAGGCAAAATGGAAATCACCATTGAGGCTGTGATTTTGTGCGAAATGATGCACATCCTAAACCAGCATTTCCGCCATTTGGCGGAGCAGAAGGGCTTGAAATTTATTATAGAAACGGCTGCGGATATACCGGATATCGTATATTCCGACGCAGTGCGGCTCCAACAGGTGCTGCGTAACCTGCTCTCGAACGCCTTCAAGTTTACATTGGAAGGAAAGGTTGTTCTTCGAATTGAAACCGTAACCTTAGAGGAGCGGGGGAAGGCGGGAGAATGGATTGCCTTTCGCGTTCAGGATACGGGCATCGGCATCTCGGAGGCTATGCAGGCGCCGATCTTCGAGGCGTTCCGTCAAGCGGACGGCTCTATCAGCCGCAGGTTCGGCGGCAGCGGTCTGGGGCTGTCCATCGGCCGGGCGCTGGCACAGCTATTGGGCGGTTTTCTGGAGCTGGAGAGCCGGGAGGGCGTGGGCAGCACGTTCACCTTATACATCCCCTTTCGAACGGAGGAAGGGAGCTGTGGAGCGGAGAAGGTCATGGAAAGGCAGGCTCTCAGGGCGGACAAGCAGGTATCCCCGGCTTAGTCTCCAGCAGCTTCTGCGGTCTCCGGGCTGGGCCCTTTTACGAATCGGGCTTAGGGGAGAGGGAGCCTATCGGGTCGGCTGACTGTACGCCCTCAGGCCGGTCTGTCCGGCCCCCCCCCCCCGCATGACAAAAATAGCCGGAGACCCTTTATGTAAGGGATCTCCGGCTATTTGGCATGCGCAGCGGATTAGAATGCAGGGACGACCGCGCCTTGATATTTGTCCTCAATAAATTTGCGTACCTCGTCGGAATTCAGCGCTTTTGCCAGCTTCTGCATGGCATCGGAATCTTTGTTATCCGGACGGGCGACAAGGATATTCACGTACGGGGAGTTTTTATCCTCGATGAACAGCGCGTCCTTCACAGGAGACAGCTTCGCTTCCAGCGCATAGTTCGTGTTGATCAGAGCCATGTCGACTTCGCCGAGCACGCGCGGCAGCATAGCCGCTTCCAGCTCTTTAATCTTCAGGTTCTTTTTGTTTTCCACGATATCTTTAACGGTTCCGTTCACGCCTACGCCTTCCTTCAGCTTGATCAGGTTATTCTTTTCCATCAGCGCCAATGCCCGGCCGCCGTTGGAAGGATCGTTCGGTACAGCGACCGTGGCGCCGTCCTTTAATTCGCCGATCGATTTGATTTTTTGCGAGTAAGCGCCGAACGGCTCGATATGAACGCCTGTAACTTTGACGAGATTGGTTCCTTTATCTTTATTGAACTGTTCCAAATAAGGCGTGTGCTGGAAGAAGTTGGCATCTAATTGTTTCTCGGACACCTGCACGTTCGGCTGAACATAGTCGGTAAATTCTTTGACTTCCAGGTTCACGCCCTGCTCTTTCAGCTTGGCCTTTACGGAGTTAAGAATTTCGGCATGGGGTACAGCGGTGGCGCCGACCTTGAGGGTAACCTCCTTAGTTTCCCCGCTGGCGGCTGCGCCGTTGGATGGTGCGGGTGCGGCTTCTTTTTTGCCGCAGCCGGCTAGCGAGAGTGCTAATACGACAGATAGAGCGGTAATGGTTAGTTTTTTCATGAGATAACCTCCTGATGATGAATAAATGATTTATTTACGCTGAAAGCTCCGGATGAGCCGGTCGCCAAGCATTTGCAGAATTTGAACGAGCACCAGCAGGATGATCACGGTGGCGATCATGACGTTGGTTTGGAAGCGTTGGTATCCGTAGCGGATGGCCAGGTCGCCGAGTCCGCCGCCGCCGATCACCCCGGACATCGCCGTGTAGGAAACCAGCGTTACGGCCGTAATCGTAATGGCTGCGATGAGGCCGGGACGCGCCTCGCGGAGCAGCACCCGCGTGATGATCTGGCCATGGGTCGCTCCCATGGATTGAGCCGCTTCAATAACGCCGCGGTCGACCTCTCGCAGCGAGGTTTCCACGAGACGGGCGAAAAACGGCGCCGCCCCGATAACCAGCGGAGGAATCGAGCCCGGAACGCCGATGGAGGTGCCGACCAGCAGCTTCGTAAACGGAATAATAATAATCATAAGTATAATGAACGGTACGGACCGGAGGACGTTGACGATGAACGACAGCACGCTGTACACCGCTTTTTGCTGAAGCAGCTGACCGCTTGCGGTCAGAAAGAGCAGGATGCCGAGCGGAAGACCGATCAGTACGGTAAAGAACGTCGAGGTGCCGAGCATCAGCAGCGTATCGATTAACGCTTGTCCGATTTCGGCCCAATCAAGGTCCAGAAACGATGAGTTATTCATCAGCGAAGCACCTCCACGTCGAGTCCCCGGCTTTGCAGCGCGGCAATGGTCTTATCCGCTTCCGCGCCTGCGGCGTGCAGCTCTATCACCAGCTGGCCGTAGGGAATCTGCTTCAATTGGGAAATAGTACCCTGCAAAATGGCAAAAGGCACATTCATCTCCCGTGTCGTATCGTATAGCACCGGCTCGTAGGTCTGCTCGCCGAGGAATGTGATCCGTACCCGCGTCCGGCCTCCCGGGCCGCTGCTGGCGTAAACCGCCGCGTCGGCCGCATCCGAGGCTTGGGCGACAAAGTCGCGCGTCGTCGGATGCTGCGGCTTCAAGAACACGTCGGCGACGGCTCCTTCTTCGACGATCAAGCCGCCGTCGATGACAGCCACCCGGTCGCAGATCGACCGGATCACCTGCATTTCGTGCGTAATCAGCACGATCGTAATGCCGAGCCGGCGGTTAATCTCAAGCAGCAGCGACAATATCGACTGCGTCGTCTGCGGATCCAGCGCCGAGGTCGCCTCGTCGCACAGCAGCACCTTCGGCTCGGTCGCCAGCGCCCGGGCGATGCCGACGCGCTGCTTCTGGCCGCCGGACAGCTGCGCAGGGTAGCTGGCGGCATGGGCCTCCAGCCCGACCAGCCCGAGCAGCTCCTGGACGCGCCGTTCCACCCGCTCCTTCGGCTGCTTGGCAAGCCGCAGCGGGAAAGCGATATTCTCCTTGACCGTCAGGGAGGAAAGAAGATTGAAATGCTGGAAGATCATCCCGATCGCGCGCCTTTCCTCCTGCAGCTTGCTGTAGCTGAGCGCGGTCATGTCGATGCCGTCGACGATGACCTTGCCCGAAGTCGGTCTTTCAAGCAGGTTGATGCTGCGGATCAGCGTGCTTTTGCCGGCGCCGGAATGTCCGATAATGCCGAATATTTCACCCGGACGGATGTGCAGGCTGATATCGCGGAGCGCAGCGATTTGCTGCCGTCCGCTCTGATATATTTTTTGAATCTGCTGCAGCTGTATCATATTTCACCTCAATTGCATGGCAGCTTCTTTTCTTATGGTAAGCTTTTGCTTATTCCATCAAGTTCATGCTGCGGAAATTAATTAACCTATGGTCATTAAAACCAAGCAATTGTATATGAAATAAACAGGGAAGTCAATATAATGTTAAGTGGGGTTATTTGGAATGTAATTACCACATTCCGCGAAAGCGGAACCATGGGGCGGTATAAAAGTTCCGAATCCAAGCAATGGATAAAGTTCAGTACTATAAGATAGGGGGAGCAGCAAAGGGGAAAGGAAACTGAGACATAGGATTGATTTAAATAATCATTTTAGCTATCTCCCTTATCAGGCGGTTGTGCAAGGCTTCCTGTACGGAGCTTGACACAATGGTATGGGCATGTGCCCATTGACAGGAGGGGAAGGCGTTATATAAAATGGAAACCAAAGAATATCTTTTTGGTTTCCATGGTTTCTAATGCAGTGTATGAGTTGAAGTGAATGATTAGCAACAGCACCCTGACCCGCGGCTCATGTCACATCTTTATTGAAGCGGTCTAAAGAAGCGTTCCGCATAGTCGGGCAGCAATCAAATCGGATAGAGGAGAGAAATCGTATGGATGAGGCCATCCGTTCCCGGATCGTGCAGGCGGCCTCGGAGCTGTTTAACGCGAAGGGCTACCGGAGCATTACGTTAAGCGAGCTTGCGGTGCGGCTCGGGATGAGCAAGAAGACGCTATATTTGTATTTTGACGGCAAGGAGCAGATCGCCGAAGCGGTGCTGAACCGGACGCTGGAGGCGATCGCAGGCAGGGTGGCTGCGGTGAAAGAACGCCCGGCAGAAGATCCGTTCGAGCTGTTTCATACCGCGTTTTCCGGCATCAAGCAGGAGATTATGAAGCTGAACCCGCTGTTTCTCGAGGATGTGCAGCGATTCATTCCCGAGCTGTGGGCCAAGGTCGAAGCGTTTCGCGGCCGGCAGCTTGCTTTCCTGGAGAAGCTGTTGGAGGAGGCGCAGCGCCGCGGGCAGATCCGAGATATTGACACGCGTCTGGTTTCTACGCTGCTCATGCAAAGCATCCAGACCTTCGTCAGGCCGGACTTCGCCGCCAAGCACGGCTTCGTGCTCGCTGATGTGGCAGATACGCTGTTCACGTTGTTCATTGAGGGACTCCGGGCGGATAATAAGAAATAAGGAGCGTGCTGCGTAATGGACGTCTATGTTCTCGATTTCGAACGGCTGGATAAAGCCAGCCTGCCGCTGGTCGGCGGCAAAGGCGCTAACCTGGGAGAAATGACCCGTGCGGGCTTTCCTGTGCCGCCGGGATTCTGCGTGACGACAGCGGCTTACCGGGATTTTATTGCCGGCAGCGGGGAGATGGAGCGCTTTTTTGACCGGCTGGATGAGCTGGAGGCCGATCAGCTGGAGCAGATTGCCGAGCTGGGACGGCATATTCGGGAGCACTTGACCTCGGTGCCCATCCCGGCGCCCATCCGCTCGGCGATAACCGGCGCATGGAGCCGCGCAGAAGCGGAGCGCGCCTATGCGGTGCGCTCCAGCGCAACGGCGGAGGATCTGCCTTCGGCCTCGTTTGCGGGACAGCAGGACACGTACCTGAACGTGCGGGGAGAGGAAGCGCTGCTTCAGGCCGTCCGGCGCTGCTGGGCGTCGCTTTTTACGAACCGGGCGATTTCGTACCGGGCAAAAAACGGCTTTGACCACCGTTCGGTGCTGCTGTCCGTTGTCGTCCAGCAGATGGTATTCCCGGATGTGTCGGGAATTATGTTTACAGCCGATCCGGTCAGCGGGCACCGGGGCACGATCTCCATCGACGCCAGCTTCGGGCTTGGCGAGGCGCTGGTGTCCGGGCTGGTATCCGCGGATCTGTACCGGGTGCGAGGAGGCTCCATTGTATCGAAGCAGGTGGCGAAGAAAAAGCTGGCTATCTTTGCGCTGCCCGAGGGCGGAACGGAAACCCGCGAGCTGGCCGAAGCGGTGCAGGAGCATCAGGCGCTGGACGATGCCGTCATTATGGAGCTGGCTGCCTTAGGCGAGCGGGTGAAACGGCATTACGGCACGGATCAGGATATCGAATGGTGTGTGGCGGACGGGCGCTTGTTCCTTGTGCAGAGCCGTCCGATCACCTCGCTCTATCCGCTCCCGGCGATCGCCGCGGCGGCGGGCGAGCCGCCGCACCTGCTCATGTCGTTCGGTCATCAGCAGATGATGACGGATGCCGTCAAGCCGATGGGCTTGTCAGTATTGCGTACCATTTTCCCTTTCGGCAAGAAGAGCCTCACGGCCGAAAGCAGCTTCACCTATACGGCAGGCGGCAGGATGTTTATCGATATCACCAAGCTGCTGACGTTGAAGCCGGCGCGCAGGGGGCTCCCTAAAATATTGGGCAACGTAGACGAGGCCATGGCCGCCGGTGTCGAGGAATTCGTGCAGCGCGAAGAGGTGATCAGCCGGCTGCCCAAGGAGCCGGGATTGGGCCGCAGCGTTATAGGCTTTGCCCGTCCGATCGTCGTCCGGCTGCTTCGCAACCTGCTGATCGCCTCGCCCTCCAAGAGCGGCGCGGAAATATCCGCGCGGATGAAGAGTTTTGAGCAAAAGGGCGCCGATCGCTTGTCCGGTTTATCGGGAGCCGCGCGGATCGAGCGGGTACAGGAGCTGGCGGGAGAGACGCTGCGCATTTTATTTCAGCAGATGATGGCTTATCCTTTGTCGGGCGTTGTCGCCTCCAAGCTTACCGCCGCATTGATCGCCCGATGGCTGCCCGGCTCCGATAGGATGGCGGTGCTGATCAAATCGCTGCCTGGCAATGTGACCAGCGAGATGGGGCTGCAGATTGGAGATTTGGCGGATGCCGCGAGACCCTACCCGCAGGTGGCTGCGCTGATACGCGAAGGGGACGGCCTGCGTTTCCGCGAGAAGCTTAGGACGGTCGAAGGCGGGGATATCTTCGGCACGCTGTGGGACCGCTTTATGGAGCGCTACGGCATGCGCTGTCCGGGCGAGATCGACATTACGCGGCCGCGCTGGTACGAGGATGCAAGTACGCTGCTGCCGTCCATCGACAGCCATATGCGGACATTGGAGCCGGGGGAGCACCGGCTCAAATTCGAGCAGGGCGCCAGGGAAGCGGAGGCGGCCGGTTTGGAGCTATTAGATAAGCTGCGCCGCCAGCCGTTCGGCTGGCTGAAGGTAAGGCTCATGCGGAGGCTGCTGCGGGTGTTCCGGGGGCTGATGGGCCTTCGGGAGCATCCGAAGTACGGCTTGATCCGGCGGTTCGGCCGCATTCGGCTCATCTTGCAGGAGGAAGGCCGCAAACTGGCCGAAGCCGGTGTGCTGGGAGCCGCAGACGATGTGTTTTATTTGACGCTGGAGGAGCTGAAGCGTCTCCTGCAGGAAGGGCGCACGGACGGCCTCGCGTCCATGCTGGAGGCGAGGAAGCGCGAGTACGACCGCTTCCGTTCGCTGACGCCGCCGCGGCTGATGACGAGCGAGGGCGAGCTCTTGACCGGCCGCCGCAGGCGGCAGGAGGCGCCGGAGGGCGCGCTGCTCGGCACGCCGGTATCGGCGGGCGTGGTCGAAGGCGTAGCCCGCGTCGTGATGCGGCCGGAGGAGGCGAAGCTGAACAAGGGCGAGATTATGATCGCCCCGTTCACGGACCCCGGCTGGACGCCGCTGTTTCATTCGGCCGTCGGCCTGGTGATGGAGGTCGGCGGGCTGATGACCCACGGCGCGGTCGTCGCGCGGGAATACGGACTGCCCGCCGTCGTCGGCATCGACGGGGCGACGCAGCGGATTCAGGACGGCGATACGATCCGCCTGGACGGTACGCGCGGCTACGTGCTGGTGCTGAAGCGCAGCGAAGAGGAGCGCCGAAGCTGAGGAGGTAGGCGCGAGGCAGGAACGGATTCGCGCCGGACTTGGCCTTTAACGAAAGGGCCGACACCTGTGCCCCTCCTTTGGCTGCTGATTTCACGACTCAAGCATAGGCCGGCGTCGGGCTGCAGCTGCGGCGCATCCATGCGAGACCTTGTGTAGGGGGCCTCTCGACCGTCCCTGCTCCATAACCGGCGGCGGCCCAGTCGAACTTCAAGCTTGCAGACGGCGAGGCCGACCGATGCGGCCGAAAGATGCCGCCAAGACAGGACGCCTCTTCTGGAAAACGGCTCCTCTCCTTGATATACTAGCCGTATAGTTGTGAGAGGAGTGGAGCGTAAGACATGGATTATCATCGGATTACTCATATTTCCGATCCGTATTTCAAGCAAATGCATGGGCTGATGCAGACCGTATTCCCGCCCGAGGAAGTGCTCGCCTTCGAGGCATGGGCGGGCCGCTGCACTGACCCGGGCATCCGGGTATTTGTCGCGGTTCATGAAGGCATTGTTGTGGGGGCTACAGAGTACCGCTATTACGACGATATGCAGGTAGCGATGACCGATTTCACGATTATCGGCCGCGAGGGTCTGGGTATCGGACCGTTCCTGGTGAAGCAGCGTACGCAGGATTTGCTGTCGCTTGTTCAGCAAAGCGGCGGCCGGCTGCAAGGGATGTTTGCGGAGATCTACAATCCATACCTGGCTCAGGATCACAGCTTCGGCGGCGTGAAGCCGATGGACCCTTTCGTTCGTCGCGAAGTGCTGGCCCACCTGGGATACCGGAAGCTGGATCTCAGCTACGTTCATCCTTCGTGGCAGCAGGACGGGGCGGCCGTACAGGAGCTGGATTTGGGCTTCATGTCTTTCGGTGTGGATGTCGAGGAGCTGGCCAGCATACCGGCTTCGCTGGTTTCATCCTTTTTGGAAACGTACTATGCCATCCTGCCGAACAAGCCGCAGGCTTGGTACGCCATGGTAGAACAGCTGAAGCAGCGGGATCGGATCGGATTGCTGCCGCTGTAAGAAATACGCATAAAGACACCGGAACAAGGAAGAGGCTTCCTGTATCCCGGTGTCTTTTTTTCAACCCATGGCTATCTCTTGAACAGTTTGACGGCGGCTAGGCTGTATTCCTCTCCGAACGAATGTGTCTCTCCGCTCCATGCCCCGCCGGTGTTCGTATATCCGTCTGTATGAACTGTAAAGAGATAGCTAAATTAACGCTATTAAGATTTTACATTATTAAGCTTTAGCATGCTTCCAGGTCGTCGGCTGTCCTGATTTAGGGCAGTTCGGAAACGTGTCCCCAGGATTTAACTCAAGCGTTTGGCCGTCTGCATCCGTATAGGAGCCAGCCTCCGTGACCCGGTCGCCCGAGCGGTGTACATGATCGGCATGTCTCCAGGTGGTCGGTTCATTCGTTACCGGACAATCGGGAAAGGGGTATCCCTTTTGCAGCTTTTTCGATACGCCGGCCTTGCAAATATAATCGCCGGTTTCCGATACGATGTCGCTGGTTTGAAATAAGTCCGTTGCAGTTTTCATAAGAATGGCACCCTTCCTGCTGTAAATTTGCCGGCAGGTTTTACGGTGAAGCTCCAAGAAAGAAGCGGCCGGCATGGTTCTACTTACCCGGTTGGACAAGCAGCCAATCACCCGCGAATCACCGGATGGATCGTGCAGCTATCGCGAAGCGGGGTATAATATAAAGTAGAAGAGGGATTGGGAAAGGGGATTCGGCTATGTCTGCGTTCGAGGAGTATGAGGAACAGGTTATTGAAGAAATTGCCCGTAATGAAGTGAAGCCGAGCCCGGTGAAAACGGCGCTGGAGCTGGCGGGAAAGCCGGTGTCCAAAGTGCTCGATATCGCCCACCGCTCCGAAAACCGGTATGTGCAAAAAGCGATCCGGTCGATCGACGCGACCATCGAGAAGTCGTTGATAAAGACGATTCAGGCGGCCAATACGCTTACGAATGCGGAAGGCATCCGCAAGGAGTATAAGAAAAAATGGCAGCTCGACACCGGCGAGCTTGAGTCTGTCCGCGGACTTCCCTTGCTGCAAAAGGACAAAGTGGCCGATGCCTTCGACGTCAGCAACGCCTTTATCGTAGCGACGGAGGGAGCCGTGATGGGAGCGGCGACGACCCTGCTCGAAGCGGTTCCGTTCGCTCAGATCGCTATTCCGTCCGTCGTCATTGCCGATGTGGCGGCATCGATGACGATGATGTCCAGACATATTTGCCAGATTGCCGCCTCGTACGGCTATCCGTCGAGCAACCCGGCTCACCTTCCGCATATTTTGGCGGCGATGGCTCCTACCTCGGACGCTTCCGATGAAGGGTTTATGGTCACAAAGGCCGCAGCTATCAGCGAAATCCGCGAATCGGTCAAATTCGCTTCCAGGCATACGGGGGAGCTGGCCAAAGGGCTTGTCAAGGATGGCGCTTCCCCTCAGCTGATCCGTCTGGTACGTTTTGTCGCCGAACGGTTGGGCATTATCGTGACGGAAAAGGAGCTGGGCCTGCTGATCCCGATTGCCGGAGCGGTGCTGAACGGAGGACTGAATGTGGCATTTCAGCAAATGAATCATACGAATGCCAAAGATTATTTCCGCAGGCTTCATCTGTATGACCGGTATGGAGAGGAGCCTGTCGTCCGGGCGATCGAGTCGGCGAAAGCGAGCCTGAAAGCGAAATAGTCAGCATCGTGAACCGGCAAAAAGAAACCGCACAAAAAGCCGTGCGGAGCCTGGAAGGCTGACGCACGGCTTTGGCGGTCTTTGCGGCTGGATGAATGTCCTCTAGGAATCCATAAAAGGCTTCTTCTCCTGCAGTACATAAGGCAGGGAATCGATACCGGTCCGGAGCAGCCATTGTCCTGCGCTGTCCTTGTACACTTCGCCCTTAAATTCGTAAACGACCGACTCGGACGGGGAAATGGTGACGCCATGGTCGCTCTTGACCGCAGTGGAGACGGTAAAGCCGACCTCGAAGGTCACCTCGGCGGAGCTGCCCTGGCCATTCATTTGAAGGGTCAGCACCTCGGTCTCGTTTCGTTTGATCCCGTCGCCCCCGGTGATGGCCACGGCTCTTTGCAGAAAGCTGCTGCTTTGCGTGACGTGGTCAATCAGATGACGAATGCTCTGCTGCGCGTCCTCGATCGGCTGCACCGTCACCGTGTGGGTCGCGCTGTCCCACAGCACCTCGGCGCCGGCCGCTTCGCTGACAAAGCGCAGCGGCATGTAGGTGCTGCCCTCCCGGATCACGGGTGCCGCATCGAGATAATACTGGATCTGGTTGACTGAAGCCGTCCCGCTGCCGATCGGCAGCGATATGCTCAAGTCGCCCTTGCTGGCAATCGCCTTCCGCTCGGCATTATCCCATGTTACGGCAAAGCCAAGCTTTTCAAATAAGGCGCGCATCGGGACCATCGTATTGCCGTTATCGATATAAGGAGGCTGCTCCCAGTCTGTTTTTTGCTGGCCCATATAGATTTGCACCTGCTCCGCGGCTGAAGCGTCCTCGGCATCGGCTGACGCCGGAACTGCCCACGACAGCATCATGCAGACCGACAGAGCGATAGGGGCAACCCTTTGTTTCCATAACCGTCTCATGATGAATTTCCTCCCAGGTGAGTCTTATACACGTATCGTGTCGCAATCCAACAACCTTGAACCTATTTCGCAAGAAGAACGAAACGTCCCTCTATGTATTATACGAAATACTAGGGCAAAACGTTGTCATCCTATTATAGAGGATTGTATGAACATACTAAAAGTTAAATTATGGAACGGCCTTTTTCGGGAGGCAAAGGGAAGGTGAGCCAAAAGATCGGTTTCCCTTTATCTGTTTTTTTGGTATCTTGTCATTAGCGGCTTTTCTGGCAGGAGCCAAGGGCGGAGGAGGAACAAATATGGAACAACCGTGGGTATCGGTCATTATTCCTACGTTTAACCGGCATGCGATGGTGAGCGAATTGATAGAATCGCTGAACAGGCAGACCTACCGCCGTCTTCATATTATTCTCGTGAACGATGCGGGGCTGCCGCTGAATTTCATTTCGGAGGACTATCCGGAGCTCGATATAACGCTGGTCGATCTGGAAACGAACCTGAAGCATGTTCATGCCCGCAACCGCGGTCTTGAGCTTGTGCAGGATGATTATATTATGCTGTGCGATGACGACGACCTGCTGCTGCCGACGCATGTGGAAACTATGATGCGGGCGATTGCCGACGCAGACCTCGTCTATTCGGATGTGGAAATATTCGACTATGTGCTGGAAGGGGCGACGCGCCGGGCAACGAAGCGGTTCGTGTTCGCTTATGACAGCGATCTGGCGGCGATGCGGCGGTTTTCCACGTTCGTCGCTTCAGGCTGTCTGTTCCGTAAGGAAATTTTGGAGAAGCTCATCCGGTTCGATGCGGATATGCACCATTACTGGGATTGGGATTTCTACCTGCGGGCGGCGGAGCATTACCGGGTCAAAAGGGTGCCGGTGGCCAGCGCGCTGTACGCTTTTTCCGAGCAGGGGGACAACATGTCCGGAAGCCATGAGGATATGCGTCCTTATTTGGACAGGCTGTCCGCCAAGCACGGGCTCGGGGAGCTGCCGACCAAAAACTTTTTTGTTTTATTGGAGGAGCCGGAGGTGCAGCAGCGTAAAGCGGCGACAGAGGTGCTGTGGGACGGAGCGCCGATCGTATCGCGTTATGCGCTGTCTGCCGGAAAGGGCAAGGCGGAAGAGGAAGAAGCGGGAGCAAGGGGAAGGAGTGGTGAACCGTTGTGATAGGGACGATGCAGCAGGCGGAGACGCTGCTTCAATCATATTATGGCTACGGAACGTTTCGTGAAGGGCAAAAGAAAGTGATTCAAAGCTTGCTGGACGGGCACGATACATTAGGTATCATGCCGACCGGCGGAGGTAAATCGATCTGCTACCAGGTGCCGGCGATGCTGCTCGAGGGGACGACGATTGTCGTATCGCCGCTGATCTCGCTGATGAAGGATCAGGTCGACGGGCTGGACAGCATCGGCATTCCCGCGACCTATATCAACAGCTCTTTGAGCTATGCTCAAGTGGAGCTGCGCATCCGCAACGCGAGGCGCGGCGAGTACAAGATGCTCTATGTAGCGCCGGAGCGGCTCGAATCCGAGCGCTTCGTGGAGCTGCTGAGCGAGCTGGAGGTGCCGATGGTTGCGGTCGACGAGGCGCACTGCGTATCGCAGTGGGGGCACGACTTCCGCCCGAGCTATCTCGCGATCAGCCGGCTGGTCGAGCTGCTTCCGCGCAGGCCGATTGTCGCCGCCTTTACGGCGACGGCGACGGACCAGGTGCGCGAGGATATCGTCAGGCACTTGCAGCTGCGTGAGCCGAAGGTGCATGTGACGGGCTTCGCGAGGGAGAATCTCGCCTTCTCGGTCATCAAAGGCGAGAACAAGCGGGACGTCATGCTCGAATATATCCGGGATCATAGCGACGAGGTCGGTATCGTCTATGCGGCGACCCGCAAGGAAGTCGACAACCTGTACGAGCTGCTGCGCAAGCAGAAGGTGCCCGTAGGGAAGTATCATGCAGGCATGAGCGATAAGGAGCGCGCCGAAGCGCAGGAGCAGTTCCTGTATGACGAGGTGCGCGTCATAGTGGCGAGCAATGCGTTCGGCATGGGCATCGACAAGTCGAATGTCCGGTATGTCATTCACTATAATATGCCGAAAAATATGGAAGCCTATTACCAGGAAGCGGGACGTGCGGGCCGGGATGGCGAGCCGAGCGAATGCATGCTGTTGTTCAGCCCGCAGGATATTCATATCCAGAAGTTTCTGATTGAGCAGTCGATCGGGGACCCCGAGCGCCAGGGGCAGGAATACCGCCGGCTGCAGCAGATGGCGGATTACTGTCATACGTCGCAGTGTCTGCAGCGTTATATCGTACGCTACTTCGGCGACGATGGCGAGGACTGCGGCCGCTGCAGCAGCTGCAGCACGGAGAGGCAGCTGACCGACATTACGGTGGAGGCGCAAAAGATTTTCTCCTGCGTCCGCCGGATGAAGGAGCGCTTCGGCGCGACGACGGTAGCTGCGGTGCTCAAGGGATCGCGCAGCAAGAAGATCATCGAGATGGGCTTCGATGAATTAACGACGTACGGCCTGCTGAAGGACCGGACGGAGAAGGAAATCGTCGATCTGATTCAGCTGCTTGTCGCGGAAGGCTATCTGTTCATCACGGAGGGCAAATATCCGGTGCTGCGCCTTCAGGCGAAAGCCCAGGCCGTGCTATCTGGCGGCGAGCGCGTCGTTCAGAAGCTGCGCATCAAGCAGGCGCCGGCCGTCCGCGAGGTGGAGGCCGAGCTGTTCGACGAGCTGCGCAGGCTGCGCAGCGAGATCGCGAAGCGCGAGGGAATTCCTCCGTATATCGTGTTCCCGGACAGCACGCTGCGCGAAATGTGCGGCATCAAGCCGACCAATCCTGCGGCCATGCTCAAGATCAAAGGGGTCGGGGAAGCGAAGTTTTTCAAGTATGGCGCTTATTTTATCGAGTTTTTCAAAAATTTATAAGGAGCTGTCCAGGCACGGACGAGCAGTAGGGGCCGGACAGTCTCATGAACATAAAGGGGCGCAGGCTTATGGCGAAGCAGAAGTACTATGTCGTGTGGGAAGGTAGAGGCCCCGGCATTTATAAAACGTGGGCCGAATGCCAAGCGCAGACGAACGGATACCCGCAGGCGCGTTTCAAGGCCTACGAGAGCGAGGCCGAAGCTAAGGCCGCCTATTCCCGCGGCTGGAAAGCCTCGTTCGCCCTTGCGAACAGCGCTTCTGCAAGTGCGGGGTCGTCAGCTTCCGGCCGCGGCGGGGCTTCTGCCGGCACGGCCAGATCCGCGTCCAAAAGCGGCGCGCCGGCGGCAGCCGACCTCGACAGCATTTCCGTTGACGTGGGCAGCCGCGGCAACCCGGGTATCGTCGAGTACAAGGGCGTCGATACCCGGACGGGGGAAGTGATTTTTCAGCATCCGCCGATTGCCAAGGGAACGAACAATTTGGGCGAGTTTTTGGCTATTGTTCACGGTTTGGCCTATTTGAAGCAGCAGGGAAGCAGTAAAACGATTTACAGCGATTCGGTAACGGCTATCAGCTGGGTGCGCAAAAAGGCGGTGGCAACCAATCTGCCCCGCGATGCATCGACCGAAGAGATCTGGACGCTTGTCGACCGGGCGCTGGCCTGGCTCCACAATAACGCCTACAGCAATAAAATCATCAAATGGGATACGAAGGCGTGGGGCGAGATTAAAGCGGACTATGGACGGAAATAAAGGGAGTCCCTGGTCAAAGGGTTCGAGCGTTCGCCGTTAAAAGCCGCAGCCTACTAGGGGTACGCGCGCTGGAAATGCAATAAGACTATTTCTTGAATCGGCCGGATTCAAGGAATAGTCTTATTTTTGCGGTTCAGGAGACGATCTGCAGCGACGTCATACTCCGGATCAACGGGTCAGACGGGAGCTTCTGAAAGAAAGGAAGCAGCTTGGGGTTGAGCGCACGCCCGGGCACCGCCGTAACGCGCGCCTGGGATTCGCACGCGTTGGAATTTACAGTCCTGACGTCATTCTTTCAGGGCCTTGGGCGCGGCAGACTTTTGACGTTACTCTTGGCACCTTTACTTCCGGCTTACTTGTAACCTGCTCCCTGTGCTCTCCGCTTCGTTGAGCTTCCCTAGCGGGCTGCCGTACCGCCGCCATAGGGTGCAGCCGGCTGCTGTACTGTCCACGTCCCAGGATAGCCGTAGGAGGAGGGCATCATTTGCTGGCCGCCATATGCAGGAACGGATCCGGTAAAAGGAACCTCCTGCTCCACATACATTTTGTGGCAATGCATTTGATCGAGCCGCGGGATGTAAGCTGTGGTACCCGGCGACAGCGTCTCAGGCTGCTGGATGTGGGGATTCATCGCTTCAAGAATGGGCCGAGGCACATTGTATTGGCTGGCGAGTGTGCCGAAGGTATCGCCTTCCTGGCAGGTATGATGGGTGAAATAAGTCCCGTCCCTGTCGTCTTCTCCCCTAAAGAACGGAAAGTAGAAGGGGGAGAGGAAGAAAAAAGGGAACAAACGGCGGCGCGGGAAGAAAGGGTATGCGGGCCAAGAGTGCCCGAAGCCTCCAAAGCCTCCAAAGCCTCCATAGGGAAATCCAAATGCACGGTTCATTTACAGTTTCCTCCAGTTTTGTTCGGTTTTGTTGATGACTCTGCATTGTATGGGCTGACGCCCGATTTGGTTCATAAGAAGCGGAAAAATTATGTTTTTTTGCAGGAAAAAGCTTCCCTGAAATGTAGACAGAAATCCGACAAAATGTGCTACAATGTGATATATCGCCAGTAGGCTCATCCTCAGGAGGAGATGAAGTGGATGGAGGATTTACTCCAGCTCGCCATCCTGGCCGTCCTTGCTGCAATCGCTGCGGCAGCTGCGGCTATCTGGAGGCTTGTACACAAATATAGACAGCTTCAAAGGGATTTAAGCGATATGAATAAGCTGCTTGATGCGAGTCTCAAGCTCAACTCCATGATGCACGATCCGGAGCTGCTGCTCACGAATGTGGTCCATACCGCCGCTCAAGTGATTGATGCGGAAGCGGCCTCGATTATTTTGAAGGACGAGGAGACTAATGAGCTGTATTTTCGGGCGGCTAACGGGGAAAAAGGGGAACAGGTGCGGCATATTCGTCTTCGGATGGGAGAAGGGATTGCCGGCTGGGTGGCTCAGCAGGGGCGGTCGCTGCGGGTCGATGAAGTGCAGAAGGATGCCCGTTGGCTCCTCCCGCGTGGCGGATAAGACGAATTTTCAAACGCGCAATCTCATCTGTGTGCCGATAAAAGTCCAGAACCGGATTTTGGGCGTGATTCAGGTGCTTAACAAGGTGGGAGGCAAGCATTTCACGGATCAGGATGTCAAGCTGCTTGAGGCCATGACCATGCCCGCGGGCGTTGCCATTGAAAATGCGCGGATGTACAAGCGGCTGCAAAAAACGGTATAACCAACGTCTTATGTTTATCTGAAACAATTATAAGCACCTGCACAGCCGTTAGGGCCGCGTCAGGTGCTTTTTTGTGTGCGGGCGAAGAGGGAGGAGCTCCGGCAACGCCGTTCGCCCGGTTATTTGTCGCCGCGGTCTATGTGCAGGCGCGATTTGGTGTTGCCTTTGGTGTCTTTGTACATTTCCTGCTCCTGGCTTTCCGGCACGAGACTTGTCAGCTCCCACTCGGTTTGGCCCATAGCGGGATCAAAGGGAAACTCGTCTCCGCGCTTTAAGGTTTCCTCGCGACCCCATTCGTTTTCGTAAATGCCGTCTGTCTCGACCTCATCGCCGGATACGGGCTGCATGCTCTTATCTTCTGCCATAGCTGCCATAAACCTCCTTGATATGAATTCGCTCGTTAGTATGCCCTGTTCCGGCAGGATTATGTCGCAAAGCGGTTGGTGCCGAGAGGAAGGAGATGAGGGAATGCGGCAACTTTATACAGTTCAAAACGCCCCGAAAGAGGAGTATACTGGAGCTTGCTTGTTTCCTTTACGGGAAACGGTTTTGTGTACGGAACAGGTAAGCCGAATGTAAATAAGAAGGGATTTGTCGAATCGTATGGCATTATGGGGGACGATCGTGAATGCGGCAGCCATTATAGCAGGCGGTCTGCTGGGGCTGATGCTCAACCGGATGAGTCAAGGCATCCGAAATACGGTCATGCAGGGAATTGGGATGGCCCTGGTGGTATTGGGGTTGTCCATGGCTCTCAAATCGAACAACTTTCTGCTGGTGGTAGCAAGCCTGGTGGTTGGGGGGATTTTGGGCGAGCTGATACAGGTAGAGAAGCGGCTGGAGCAGCTGGGCGGGAAGCTCGAGCAGGGAGTCGAGCTGCTTTCCGGCCTCCGCCGGCGCCGGGGCAAAGGCGATGCGCGCTTGGCCCAAGGCTTCACCGAATCGGCGGCAGGAACGGACAGCGAAGCTGAGGCATTGCTGAACGGAGCGGGAGAACGGGCCGAGCGGGGCCGAAAGCTTCGCCGAAACGACTGCGGGAGCGGGGAGTGAGTCCGGGACATCGGTGATCAGAGCGGGGGAAAAGTCCGAGACGATTCAAAGCTTCGCCGAAACGCCTGCAGGAGCGGATCGCGGGTCTAAGGCATCGGCGGACGCGGCTCCGACGGCTTCCGGCGGGAACGCAGACGGCGGCGAAGCGCCGAAGGTTCAGCAGGGACGGCTTGCGCTTGCCTTTGTCAACACGACGCTGATTTACTGCGTTGGCGCCATGGCGATCCTCGGAGCGCTGGACGGAGGGCTGCGAGGACAGCACGACATTTTATACACGAAATCCATGCTGGACGGGTTTACGGCCATTATATTCGCATCCACCATGGGCGTGGGGGTGCTGTTCTCAGCGATTCCGGTATTTCTGTATCAAGGAATGATCGCTTTGGCGGCTTCGGGGATTGCGGCGTTTATTCAGCAGGAGCTGCTGGATGAAATTATCGTTCAGATTACTGCGGTCGGCGGCATTTTAATTATGGGCATCGGGATCAATTTGCTCGAAATCCGCAAGATTCGTGTAGCCAACCTGCTGCCTTCGCTGCTTGCGGCTGTTGCGGCGGTGCTGATAATGCATGGCTTCGCATCTTAGCGGGCCTATCTTATGATCTGCGTATCGCTGCTCTGAATGACCAGCAGCAGCCCCTCCTTAATCGTCACCGATCCCGCAGGCTCCGTCAGTACATTGCTGATGCCAAGGGATTGCCCGATGGTCAATGAAGCATCCATTAGCGGATATTGAAAGCCGGCCAGTGTAATGCCGTGCACCTCCAGTGTCAGAGGGAGCAGCGAGACATACGGGTAGGGCTCGGCGGACAGCGTCAGCGGCTGCTCCGGGTCGGCAAGCCGGATTTGGTTATGGGCATCGACAATGCGGCAGCTTATGCCGGCCTGCAGACCTTGCCGCAGCAGGTGGATATTGGCCAGCGAATGATCCCAGCGGGTGCCCAGAGCTCCGCAGAGGATGACCTCGGAAGGGGACTGCTCCAGCGACCAGGCAAAAGCCAGCTCCGTATCCGTGTAATCTTTATCGATCGGGTCACAGCTTTTGAGAATCGCGCTGCTGCGCCGGATAGCTTCCAGCTCTTCGGTGCTGACCGAATCGAAATCGCCGAGAGCGATGTCGGGCTTAAAGCCGTTTTCCACCAGAAATAACGCTCCGCGGTCGGCTCCGACAAGAAGATCCGCGGGCTGAATCAGCGCGAGGGCCCAAGGCCCGACGGTACCCCCGCTGAAAATGATAATGCGTTTGTGCATGCAAGGTTTCATTCCTTTACATATGGATGCATCCCTGTTAACCAGGGAGGGGATAGCTGCAGGGCTTCGATAAGGTCCGGCGGGATTATTGTAGCATAAAAAAGTCCGGCAACCGGCCTAATTGTGAGGATGCCTCTGAAAACGTTATAGTAAAGGAAAGATAGAAACATTAACTTGGAGGGCGTGCGGAATGTCGGGTAAACGATATGAAAATATGAATGGCGTTCAGCTGGATAACAACTTTCGCAAGCTTCGTCAATGGCAGGCGGAGCGGAGGAAGAAGGTGAATGACTTTTCCTATGTTGTGCCCCAATCGGAAGAGAAGCAGATTGCTTACTTGCGCAGCAACCGAACGGAGACGACATTCACCTGGATCGGCCATTCTACCTTCCTGCTGCAGATGGGCGGCTGGAACGTGCTGACAGATCCGGTTTGGGCCGAGCGGATGGGCTTTGCCCGCAGGCTGGCAGCTCCGGGCCTGCAGATGTCCGAGCTGCCGGATATCGACGCGGTGCTGTTGTCGCACAGCCACTATGACCATATGCATATGGCATCGCTGAACCGGTTTAAATCCGCGCAGCTGTTCGTGCCTGCAGGGCTTGCCGCAGCGCTGAGATCCGCAGGCTTTGCCCGCGTCACCGAGCTGGGCTGGTGGGAGCAGGCGCAGCTCGGCGAGCTGGAGCTGCACTTTGTGCCGGCGCAGCATTGGACGCGCCGCACGCTGTGGGACACGAACCGCTCCCATTGGGGCGGCTGGGTGCTGCAGCCCTCGCGGCGCCAAGGGCGCGAGGCGGTATATTTTGCCGGGGACAGCGGATACTTTCCCGGCTTTCGGGAGATTGGCGATCGCTATGCAATCCGCCAGGCGTTCATACCCATCGGCGCTTACGAGCCCGAATGGTTTATGTCGGTACAGCACGTCACGCCGGAGGAGGCGGTGCAGGCCTTTTTGGATGTGGGAGCGGAGCAGTTCATCCCTATGCATTACGGCGCCTTCCGGTTGGCGGACGATACGCCGAAGGAAGCGTTGGACCGGTTAACGGCCGAGTGGGAGCGAAGAAAACTGCCTGAAACGGCACTGCGCATTGCCAAGCTGGGAGAAACTCTCAAATAAGCTTTTATTAATGCTACATAAACTTACATAATAATCCTTGTTTTTTAGTGATTTCAGCCTATATAATAAGATTATGTCATATTTTGTTACATAATCTTATCGTAGAGGATGATTCCTATGGACCATCGTATTCAAAAACTATGGAGCCATTTTTTCCAACCGGCTGTTATTGTGTTAAACCGCCTTCGTTACTCCTTGAAGTTCGGGCTGATCGGAATCATCTTCCTTATTCCTATCACGTTTATGCTGGTTCAGTATATCGGCAAGCTCAATGAGGATATCCGGTTTGCCGAACAGGAGAGGCTCGGTACCGCCCTGCTCCAGGAGCTGGATGTGCTGATTGTATCGGTAGAAAAGCATCGGCTTGCGATAGCGGCATCGTTGAGGGGAGACAAAACGGCGGCCGACAAGGCCAGCGAATGGCAGACGCAGGTGGACCAGGTTTTGGAACGGATGAATCAGACCAATGCCGCCAACACGGAGAGCCTGGACGTATCCGATTCCCTGAAGCCGTTGATAGCGCAGTGGAATCAGCTGAAGACCTCCGGCGGTGTACAGAGCACGATGGATAACGAGGATAAGCACGTCGAGATGGAAAAAGGAATTTCCAAGCTGGTCAATGAGATTAAGAATGAATCGAATCTTACGCTGGATTCCCGGATGGACAGCTATTATTTAATGGATGCGACGATCAATATTATGCCGAGCCTCTGGTTCAGCATAGGCAAGGCGTCGAGCTTGAGCGGAGAGCTGCTGCAGCGAGGGAATTTCAACAATACCGTCGAGAAGGAGCAGATGATACTCTCTACCGGGGACATCGGTACCTTCATGGACAAGCTGAATAATTCGACGCAAATGACATACCAATCGAACAAGGCTCTGGAGCAGGAGCTGAGCCCCGCTTTAAAGCAGGCGATAGAGGGCACCACCTTCTTCAATAATTCGTTATATTCCAACATTGTCGCCGCCTATTCGTTCATTATGAAAAATTCGGAGCTGGACGATCTGACGGCCAAAGCCTTCGATGCTTCCGGAAAGCTGTACCATACCGAGCTTCAAATGCTGGATAGCCGGCTGTCGCAGCGTATTTATCAAGCGAAAGCGAGTCAAGCAACGCTTCTTGCGCTGACGCTGCTGTTTATCCTTATCGCGGCGTATGTCTTTATCGGCTTTTACTTCTCGGTACGGCGCACCGTAGCTAACTTGCAGCAAACGTCCGCTTTGCTGGCCAAGGGCGAATTGACCGCCCGCGCACCGGTGGATACGAAGGATGAGCTGAGCCAGCTGGTACACGCGTTCAATGCTTTGGCGGATTCCTTCCGCCTTGTGGTCGGGGAGAGCAAGCAGGTGGCGGAGCTGGTTCATACCTCATCGGAGCATCTATCGTCCGCAAGTCTGGAGTCAACCCGATCCTCCGAGCAAATTTCAAAGACGATTCAAGAGGTGGCTTCCGGTTCGGAGCTGCAAATGCAGACGGCTCAAGAAACGTCGCTGGCGATGCAAGAAATGGCGGCAGGCGTGCAGCGTATTGCCGAGACGTCCGCCTTTGTAGCGGAATCCGCCGCTGGAGCGGCAGAGGATGCGACCCACGGAAACGATGTTGTCGGCAAAGCCATTCAACAGATGTCTTCTATTAAAGAGAAGGTGGCAGAGACCGCAGCAACGATTCGGCTGCTCGGCGAAGCGTCAGGCCAGATCAACCGGATAGCCGAAGCAATGAATGCGATAACGAAACAGACGCAGCTGCTGGCGCTCAATGCATCAATCGAGGCGGCGAGAGCAGGAGTCCATGGAAGGGGCTTTCAAGTAGTGGCTGCTGAAGTGAAAAAGCTCGCAGAGGAATCGGAAGGCTCAGGCAAGCAGATTTTGCAGCTGATCCGGACGATTCAGGAGCGTAGCAAGGAGGCGGTACAAAAAATGGAAGTAGGCGTGCTGGAAGTAGATAAAGGGACGGACACGATTGAACGGAGCGGGGAAGTTTTTGCCCGCATTCTGGGCTCGATTCAGCAGGTGGCGGAGCAGATTCAGGAAATATCCGCAGCTTCGGAGCAAATGTCCGCAGGCTCGCAGCAGGTGACTGCCTCGATGGAAGAGACGGTTGTCATCTCCCGCAATGCGGCGGCTCATGCGCAGGAGGTAGCGGCCGCGACTCAGCAGCAGCTGGCTTCGATGGAGGAAATTGCGGCATCTGCCGAGACCTTGAGTGAACGCAGCGATAAGCTGCATCAATTGTTAAAGTATTACACGGCTTGAAGAAGAGAAGGGGGGGCCATGCGCATCGTTAGTTAGGCCACAGCCTTCCGTCTTGAGCTTTGCTGCTTGCATTACAAAAAGAAGCACCTGCATTCTTTCTCCGCTTGGCCTAGCCGGGGGGAATGAATGCAGGTGCTTTTCAATGTGTGCCATAAGCTTCTTGACCGTTTGTTCTGGTTATCGCCATATGATTGAAGATAAGGGAGGGGGCGTCAACATGGATGCAGGCTGGATAGCAGCGGTCGCTATTAACATCTTGATCCGCTTTAAGCTGATTTTCGTTAAGGCTGCTGGGAGCGGCGCGTCATTTGCTGCCATACCGAGCCCTCGGCTGTTTGGCCTCCCTCCATACGCTCCACGGCCATCTGCATTTGCATAAGCACCTCGAACTCCGGCTCGGTCAACGATTCCTTCAATGCCGGCAGGGCATCATTGGTTCCGGCCTCGTATAAAAAGCGTGCCGCTCTCCAGCGGAGCCAGCTTGTTCGGGTCCTTAAGCGCCTTCGCCATGGCTTGGGTAGCTCTAGGATCGCC
This sequence comes from Paenibacillus sp. TAB_01, assembly GCF_043945595.1. Classification (NCBI taxonomy): domain Bacteria; kingdom Bacillati; phylum Bacillota; class Bacilli; order Caryophanales; family Paenibacillaceae; genus Paenibacillus; species Paenibacillus sp. TAB_01. The sequence continues at coordinate 186,058 of NZ_JBIFNP010000002.1, read as the reverse complement.
GATATCGGAGAGCGTATCCCCTGCCGTACGGCGTACGGAGGCGGATTCGTCTTGTAAAGCTTGATACAGGTAGGGCAGCACATCGGCCTCGTCCTTCAAGTCGCCGAGGTATACGGTCGCGAGCCGGCGAATCGTCGACTTCTCGTCGCGCAGCGCCTGCACGAGCAGCGGCAGCGTCTCCTGGGACGGCTTCACCTGCTGCAGCGCCGCGTAGCGCCTCTTCCAGTCCGCATCCGTCAGCTCGCGCGCCAATTCCTCCGGCGTGAGCACGGTACGGCCCGCCGCCTGAACCGCTGCAGCGCCGCTGGCGGCAGGGCCCGCCTGCTGCTGCGCCTGCTGCACGAGCTGCTCCAGCCGGGCGTCGTCATAGGTGGCGTCCAGTTCCTGCGCCACCTCTTCGAGCACCTCCTTCAGCTCGCCGTAGCGGACTCCCCAATCCTCAAGCGACCGCTCCTTGATCAGATTGGGGGAGGCCGAAGCCGCGCGGACGGCGGCCTCGCTGAAGCGCTCCGGCAGAGCGGCGCGCTGCTGCTCCGTGCCGCTCTGCACCCGGATCTGCAGCGGAATGCCGCGGAAATGCTGCAGGAGCACGTGCACTTCGCCGAAGGCGCCTGCTTCACCGGCCGCAGGCGTTCCGCAGCTGCCGCCTGGAGCGGCTGTCTGCGCTGCGCCGCCGCTGCTCAGCAGCTCGCGGATTTGCTGCAGAATCGGCTGCCATTGCGCTTTAGACAGGCGGTCGACGGCGATAAAGTCGGCAGCGTGGTACACGCTTTTGACGCCGTTGACGGCCAGGAGGTCCCGGATAAACCCGGGGGCTCTATGCTGCTCGGCTATCGTATAAGTGTGGCGGACGCCGTCGGGCAGCCGTTCGCTTAAATTGACTTTCATCGAATTCGGACTGGGGGTAGGTTCAATCGAAATAATGTGCATCGTTATCTCTCGCCTCTCTACGAAAAAAAGACCGGCTTGCAGGTTAGGCAAGGGAGCGGTCTCTTTTTCTCTCTATATTCAACTGTTGATTCGTGCTTAGTCCTTGTCTACCAGGTTCCGGTGCAAGTAGTTATCATCTAACGTCTTGGTGAGGTCGAATACCGTATGGGCCAGATCGAGGTTCTCGAAAATATGCTCGCATTGATTCTTGTAGGCCATTTCCTCTTCATAATGCGAAGTGTACCGTTCGATCAGTTCGGGAGAATCACCGCGGTCTTCCTCACGCTTCACGATGGTCTTCAGATCCGCATAAATAAAGATGCGCACCGCTTTACGGCCGTAGCGCTGCTTCAAGGCTTCGGCACCGAACCGGTTGAGCACGAGGTAAATGGCGCCGAATTTCTCCACCATATCCGCCACGTCTTTTCCTTTGACGCCATAGCGGTTTCCATCGATTTCGATGACCTCGACAAACTCTTGATTCCGTTCGGCTGCAATAAATTCATCTCTTGACACGAAATGGTAATCCTGTCCATCCACTTCAGAGGATCGAGGTGCCCGTGTTGTGTACGAAATGACCTGCTTCATCCCAAGTGTTTCGCCTGACATTTGCGCAACTGTTTTACGGCCGGCACCGTTAGGTCCGGTAAAAATAAAGATAGTGTCGCGATCTTTCAATTCGTACAATGGAAACCCCTCCTTGGTTTTGGAAGTTCCTTGCCAAGTACCGTATCCTTATTTTACATGGTTTACGGTGCAAGGTAAAGGCTTTCACGGCTCAACTTCAACGTTATTTCACACTATTGGACCAGTTACGGAGCGAGGGACGAGCGGCGCCTGTCAGCGTCCGCGCCGCCCGCCTCCGGTTTGACCGCGCCCGCCCCGCGGCTTCGTGCCGCGGCCATTCATCGGCTCGCGCTTGCCGGCTGCCGGACCTGCCGCGCTGCTGCGGCGGTCACGTCCGACAGCGCCGCTCCCGCCGTTGCGCCCGGCCTCGGCTTGGCTGCGCCCGTCTCTGCCGCGGCGTCCCGCGTCCGCTTGGCCGCGACCGCCTCGGGCCGCGCTCGGCGCTCCTGCGCCGCGGCTCGCTGCGCCGGCCTGGCGCCGGTCAGCGGCCCCGCCGCGTCCTGCTCTCGGTTCGCTGCGCTCGTCCGAGCGCTTGCGGCCTTGAGCCGGAGCAAGCTCGCTCGTTTGCGCGCTGTAGGCGGCTTTGCTCGTCCGGGAAACGGCCTGGAAGCGGCCGTTGCGGCCTGATTTTTTGCCGCCCTCGTTTAGCTCACGCTCGATCCGCGCGAGCTCCTCGCTCTCTTCCGCGCGGCGGTGCCAAGCGCCGGCAATGTCCGCATCCGCATTGCGCCCACGGCCTGGCTGCCGCTGTCCGCGCACGGTCTCCCGCTCCGCGCCGGCTGCGCCTCTGGGCCCGCGGCCGCCTTGACGCTGCCCTGCGCCAGCTCTGCCGCCGCGTCCTTCGCTCGACCTCCGGCCGCGGCCGGAGCTTTCTTCCCGGCGGGTGCTCAGGTCGGCGCGTTCCTCGCGGTCCCGGCTAACAGGCGATGCCGTCAGCTCGCCGTCGGCTTTCACGGTTCGCCGAGGCAGCTGCTCGTTAATGCCCCGTTCTATGGCCGTCAGCTTGTCCTGATCCCGCTGCGCCACCATCGTAACGGCCATGCCTCTTTGTCCCGCCCGGCCGGTGCGGCCGATCCGGTGGATATAGCTTTCCACGTCCAGCGGCATGTCGTAATTGAATACATGTGTGATGCCTTCGACGTCCAAGCCTCTTGCGGCAATGTCGGTGGCGACCAGGAGCTGGATTTTAGCCTCGCGGAATCGCTTCATGACCTGCTCGCGTTTGGCCTGCGTCAAATCGCCGTGCAGCTCATCCGAGGCAAAACCGTACTCCTGCAGCGCCTCATTCAGCTTCGCTGCGCGCAGCTTCGTCCGGCAGAAGATCATCGCCAAATACGGGCGATATTCTTCAATTAAGCGGATCAGCGCTTCCTGCTTCCCGCGATCGGTCGTTTTTATCGCTACTTGCTCGATTTCCTTCAACGTCACCTGCTTCGACTTCACCTTGATTTCTTCCGGCGTGCGCATATAGCTTTTCGCCAGATTACGGATCGGGCCGGGCATGGTGGCGGAAAAGAGCAGCGTTTGTCGTTTCGGGGAGGTCTGAATAATAATTTCTTCGACTTCCTTCAGAAAACCCATATGCAGCATTTGATCGGCTTCATCCAGGACAAGGGTGGAAAGCTTGTGCAGCTGCACGGTTCCTCTGCGCAGATGATCCAGCAGCCTTCCGGGCGTTGCGATAATCATATGTACGGTGCCCTCGAGCTTTTTCATTTGACGCTCGACGTCCTGGCCGCCGTAGGCTGCAAGTACGCGGACTCCTTTGAGCGGAGCCCATTTTTCCACTTCACCGGCAATCTGAATGGCCAGCTCGCGGGTCGGCGTGACGATTAGCGCTTGCGTGGAAGGACGCAACGGATCGATATTTTCGAGAATCGGCAGTACGAATGCCAGCGTTTTGCCCGTACCTGTCTGAGCTTGGGCGATGACATCGCGTCCGGACAGCACGACAGGGATGGCCTCCTGCTGGATGGGAGTAGGCTCCGTATAGCCCTGCTGCTGCAAAGCCTCTGCGAGCAAGTCGCTGATGCCGAGGTCGGCAAATGGTTTTGATTTCATTATAGATTGTCTCCTTATCTATGGGTTCATTCATGATCGGCCAGCTTATTAAAGGATCGGACCGGTTCTTTCGGCATGAAGGCAGCTTGCGCGCCGCCTCTTTGCACTCATTTCTTCTCTTCTGCATTCTACAGGAAGGCAGGAGAAAAAGAAACCGGCATGAAAATGCCCTGAGTTTCTTCATATTATATATGAAGCGATACTCAGGGGCGAAGGAAGTTTCAAACCGGCAGGGAAAGAATCAGTGGCTTTCCGACTGCGAGGGGATAGTAGGCTGCGTGCCGAATATGCTCTCCGAGATGGAATCGAATTCCGGCAGGAACGGTTTCAGATCATGGCCCGACCATGCTTCCTGCGCCAATTTATTCATCACATTCAAATAGATGCGGTTGGCCGAAATATAGACATCCTGAACCGTTGGCTGCAGCGAGCGGATTTTCTCGGCGATTTTCTGTTTGAACAAATGAGTGATCTGCTCGTGATTCATAACGGTATCGTACGAGTTCGTTCCCGTCGCGAGCTTATTCGGGTCGGCCGAGTCGTTGAAGGGCTGATACGGATTGTACAAGCCGCGCACCGTTCCGGCATTGTTCGTTTCGCTCGGGGCGCTGTGGGTGCCGGAGGCCGATTTGTCTATTGTAATGGCGACGTAGGCAATATTATCGGCAAGCATGACGATCGCGCTGTTGACTCCGTCCATCGCGGCAATCTGATCGGACAGAAATTGACTCATTTCCAGATTGGTATGTTTGTGAGATACCGCCGCATACTGCTGTTGAGTTTGGTAGGCGCGGGATGTATCGTCTTTCGAAGCGTCGCGGCGGCTTCCGTAGTTATTGGCGCTGTTGTAATCGTACCAGCTGTAGCAGCCCCCGAGAAGAATGAAAGAGCATGTACATAAGATTGTCGTTATAAGTCGAAAATAGCTCATATAAGCCTCCTTTTTTATGGATCCCCATACGTAATTTCAATAATAGGATTCATCAAAAGGATGAAAATATGCATACGCCGAACCGAACATGTTTGGTGCATAAAAGCCCGTATTTATGGAAATAAAACAGAGAGACAAAGGAGAAAAAGCCCATGAAATCAAACAATTGAGAACAATTTGTGAACTTGTTAAGATTCATTGACAATTGTAGGGAGCGAATTTATAGTTAATATGGTGATTAGGTTCATTGACAATATATGACCTTTTGTTCGAAAAATATTTGCTTTAGAGGTGGGATTGATAAGATGAATCGATGGCAAAATTTGTGGCGTTACATCCCTCTTTTTGGGCTGATGATGCTGCTTCTGACGGGGTGTGGAGACGATACGATTTCCGCCTTGAAGCCTAGAGGACCGGTAGCCAGAGACCAATTGTTTCTGATGAAGCTCTCTTTAGGGATCATGATCTTGGTTGTAATCGTTGTATTCGCTATCTACATTTATGTTTTGGTGCGCTTCCGTAAGAAAAAGGGCGACAAAGACATCATTCCGAAGCAAGTCGAAGGCAGCCACACACTGGAAATTATTTGGACGGTTGTTCCGATTATCCTGCTGCTCATTTTGGCTGTGCCTACAGTGAGCTATACCGTGAAGCTTGCGGAGAACCACTCGCAGGACAAGGATGCCATTCATGTTAAAGTAACGGCCCATCAATTCTGGTGGCAGTTTGAGTATCCGGATCTGGGCATTGCGACGGCGCAAGATTTGGTTATTCCTACGAACAAAAAGATTGCTTTTGAACTGACATCGGCCGACGTAGTTCACTCCTTCTGGATTCCATCGCTTGGCGGTAAGCAGGATACGAACGTGGGCATGACCAACACATTCTATCTTGAAGCTGACGAAGTTGATACGTTTAAAGGGAAGTGCGCCGAGCTCTGTGGAGCGTCCCATGCGTTGATGGACTTCAAAGTCGTATCGAAATCCGAAGCCGATTTCAACAAATGGGTAGAAAAAATGAAAGCCCCTGCAGTTGTTCCTGCAGATGCTAAGAACGGCGAACAGATCTTCAAAGAAAACTGCTTGTCCTGTCATGCAGTCAATGCGCAAGGCCTTGGCTTTGGACCTAACTTGAACGGATTTGCTTCTCGTGAGCTTGTAGCTGGTATTTTGCCTCACAACGATGAAAGCATCAGACAATGGGTTAAAGATCCTCAATCGGTAAAACCGGGCAACAAAATGCCCCAAATTCCGTTGAAGGACGATCAAATTAACGATGTAATCAAATACTTGAATTCATTGAAATAATGAACATCTTGGAACAAAGGAGGTAAAAAGCGTTGGCTCACTCACATAAAGCAAAGCATTACACCGGTTTGATGGATTGGCTCACAACGGTTGACCATAAAAAAATCGGTATTCTGTACTTAGTAGCCGGGGGATTGTTCTTCCTGATGGGCGGTATCGAAGCGATCCTGATTCGGATTCAGCTGATGTACCCGGACAATCACATTTTTATCGGCGACACCTTCAATGCGTTAACAACCATGCACGGTACAACGATGATCTTCTTTGCAGCGATGCCGATGATCTTTGCCTTTATGAATGCGGTTGTACCGCTTCAGATTGGCGCGCGCGACGTTGCGTTCCCTTTCGTGAACGCGCTCGGGTTTTGGCTGTTTTTCTTAGGTGGGGTCATGCTGAACGTAAGCTGGTTCTTGGGCGGCGCTCCGGCGGCAGGCTGGACGGCTTATGCACCGCTTTCCGGTATTGTAGACTCTACAATTAAGTACCACGGGGTTGACTTCTATGTAGTCGGCTTGCAGATTGCCGGTCTGGGTACACTAATCGGGGGGATTAACTTCCTCGTTACGATTATTAACATGCGTGCTCCAGGTATGACTTACATGAGAATGCCGCTGTTTACTTGGACAGCGTTCATTACTTCCGCTTTGATCTTGTTTGCTTTCCCTGCCATTACGGTAGGTTTGGTTGAGTTGATGTTCGACCGTCTGTTCGGAGGAGCCTTCTTCGAAGTCTCCAAGGGCGGTAACCCGGTATTGTGGGAACATCTCTTCTGGATCTTCGGGCACCCCGAAGTTTATATCCTGATTTTGCCGGCTTTCGGTATCATTTCCGAAATCGTCAGTACGTTCTCCAAAAAGCGTTTGTTCGGATACAGCTCGATGGTATTCGCTACAGCGCTGATCGGTTTCCTTGGTTTCATGGTTTGGGTTCACCATATGTTTACAACAGGTATCGGTCCTGTGGGTAATGCGATCTTCGCGGTTGCGACGATGGCGATTGCCATTCCGACAGGTGTGAAGATCTTTAACTGGCTGTTCACGCTGTGGGGAGGACAAATTACGTTCTCGACAGCAAATATTTTTGCAACGGCGTTTATTCCGACATTCGTTATGGGTGGTACGACAGGGGTTATGCTGGCGGTACCTGCAGCTGACTTCCAGTATCACGATACTTACTTCGTTGTAGCGCATTTCCACTACGTTATCGTAGGGGGCTTGGTGCTCGGCTTGTTCGCCGGTATGTACTACTGGTGGCCAAAAATGTTCGGCCGCATGCTGAACGAAACTTTAGGTAAAATCCATTTCTGGACTTTCTTTATCGGTTTCCACTTGACGTTCTTCCCGCAGCATTTCTTGGGTCTGATGGGGATGCCGCGCCGCGTATTTACATACCAGCCTGGCGTCGGATTGGAAGAAGGAAACTTTATCTCGACCATCGGTGCTTTCTTGATGGGTATTGGTACGATTGTATTCTTGATCAACGTGATTGCAACATCCCGCTTGCCGCAAAATGCTCCAGCCGATCCATGGGACGGACGTACATTGGAGTGGGCGATTCCTTCGCCTCCGCCGGAGTATAACTTCAAGCAAACTCCGCTGGTTCGCGGTTTGGATCCATTGTGGAAAGAGAAAATGGCCGGTAACAAAGAGATGACGCCTGCGGAACCGATCGGTTCGATTCATATGCCGTCGCCATCGATTTTGCCGCTGATCTTCTCCATCGGATTTTTCATCGCAGGCTTTGGCTTCATGTATCACACGTATAGTGTAGCTATCATCGGATTGCTCATTATGCTGCTTTCCATGTTCCTCAGATCCGTATTTGACGATCATGGATATCATATTGAGCCTGAAGAGCTTAACGATAAGGGGGTAAAGGCATGAGTGCACATCATGAAGTAGGCGGTGCCCTGCCACCTCACGCGGAAACCGCAACATTAGAAGGTAAGAATAAAGTAATGGGTTTCTGGCTCTTCCTTGGCGGAGAGTGCGTATTGTTCGGTACCTTGTTTGCATCGTTTATTGCGCTTCGCAATCAGGTGCCGGACGGCCCTACAGGACAAGAGATTTTCCAATTGGGTACAGTAGCCTTGTCGACATTCATCCTGTTGACGAGCTCCTTGACGAGTGTATTCGGTACGATGGCTCTGCATCGCGGCAAGCTGAACCAGCTGCTGCTGTGGATGACCATTACGATCTTGCTGGGCCTTGCTTTCTTGGGTCTCGAGATTTATGAGTTTAAAGAGTATGTTCATGAAGGTCATGTATTCTCGAAGAGTGCATTTGCAACTTCATTCTATACGCTGGTCGGCTTTCACGGAGCTCACGTAGCGTTCGGGGTATTGTGGATCGGCCTGCTGATCGTGTCATCGTTCAAAAAAGGACTAACGGTCGTGACGGCGCCCAAGTTTTACGTAGCCGGATTGTATTGGCACTTTATCGACGTTGTCTGGGTATTTATCTTCACCGTAGTTTACTTGTTGGGGAAGGTGGGACCGTAAATGAGCAGTCAACATCACACTTCTTCCGCCGGAGAACGGCACAGGCTTGAAGTGACCTAGGAACCATTATCTGTCTTACATCGTTTCGATCATTCTAACCATCCTTGCATTTGCAGCGGTGTTGTACGGCGGTTTGGACAAATCGTTCCTGGTTATCTTTCTTGTAGCACTCGGTATCGCTCAAGCATTATTCCAATTAACCTTCTGGATGCATATGAAGGATAAAGGTCATCTGTTTCCGATTGTGGGTTTGCTTTTTGGAGCATTCGTTGCATTAACTGCGGTAATTATGGCTGTTTATTGGGTTTGGTGGTAAATAATAAAAGGGGAGGCGGCTTTTAGCAATGAAAGCCCCTCTTTTTGTTTATTGTTTCAGAGAAATTTTTGCCTTAGTCACGCTGTGGATGGATATGGAGAAAGGAGCGTTATCATATGAATTCGGAACCATTGGGGCATTTGGGGCACGGAGCGGCGCCGGGGGCAGCAAGCTTTGCCGAGCTGTGGGGTCCTGCGGTTTTATTGGTGATCGTTATCATCGGGTGGCTGTATGCGATGGCTATTCGCAAGTGGCGGTTGCAGTTTCCAGAGTCGGAGCCGGTAAAACGAAAGCAGGAGCTTTATTTTTATACGGGACTACTTCTTTATTACATTGCAGAGGGGAGTCCGTTAAGCTACTACGGCCATCACTTCAGCTTCAGTGCCCACATGCTGCAGCAATCGATCCTGTATTTGATTATGCCTTCGTTTATTTTGCTGGGGACGCCGGGCTGGATGCTGCGTCCGCTGCTTAAACATAAAGTGATGGATAAGCTGATGCGGTTTGTGACGTCTCCTTTGGTTTCCTTGTTCACGTTCAATATGATATTCTCCTTTTATCATATTCCGATCATTATGGATACACTGATGGCTAACGAGCTGCTGCATAACATTTATAACACCCTCTTCCTGCTGGCGGCTTTTCAGATGTGGTTTCCTGTCTTTACTCCGCTTCCGGAGTATAACCGGATGTCCGAGCTGTGGAAGATGGCTTATATTTTTGTGAACGGGATATTGCTTACGCCTGCCTGTGCGCTCATCATCTTTGCAGGAGAGCCTATGTATGCGTCCTATGAGCATGTATCGGAGCAGTTTCTATTTATGTCGGTGCTCAACGACCAGCAGCTGGGCGGGGTCATCATGAAGATTGTACAGGAAATTGTTTACGGAATTGCGCTGGCCTACACCTTCTTCCGTTGGTACCGGATGGAACGCAAGAAGGATGAAGAAGAGGATTTGCTTCATGAAAGCTACAGAAGCAATCAGGCAAATCCGAACCAAGCGTAATTTATTATCAATGAGGTGAGACGAAGAATGCATATACTGCCTACGATCAGCACGAGCTTCATAGTGATTAGTGCCATCTTTGTAGCCTTCGGCTGGTATTATATTTTGAAAGGAAACCGCGAGACGCATCAGAAGCTGATGCTGTGGGGGGCTGTGTTTGCGCTGGCCTTCTTCCTGATTTACGTATCCCGTACAATCTTTGTCGGGAATACTACCTTTGGCGGTCCGGAAAACTTGAAGCTTCCTTATCATCTCTTCTTGTTCTTCCATATCGCCTTGGCTACCGTCGGCGGGGTTTTCGGGATCATTACGCTTTTGCATGCTTTTAATAAGCGGTTTGCCAAGCATAAGAAAATCGGGCGCTGGACAGCTGTCATTTGGCTGCTGACGGCTCCGACCGGGGTTATCGTATACATTCTGCTGTATGTGATGTACCCGGGCGGCGATACGAAGCCGATGATCGATGCGATTCTAGGCTTATAAACTGCAGATATGGAGACAGGTCTCGCCGGACGGCGGGGTCTGTTTTTATTTGGGCCTCCATTAATAAAACGAGAAATCGTTTCATGTCTCAATACACAAAGGAGCTGCTGCTATGGAGCAATATCAAACGCTAATTGGCGTCGTGCTGGAGAAGCTGAACCAAACCTACAAGGAACTGCAATTCAATTATAGCGGCTTAAGCGGCGTTCTGAGCCAGCATACGGAAGAGGAAATCCGCAGTACGCCGGAGCTGACCACGATCAAGGATTTGCGCGATTATTACGCGGAGATGGTGCAGTGCGTTGAGAAGCTGTTCCCAGGCATTAAGGGCTAAAGACGGTCACGGCAATTGTTATCGAAGCTCGAAGCCCTTTGGTTCCAATACTCTCCTTTGCTATAATGATGCTGTAAGCCGGTACAAGCATCTAAGGAAGCCGGCTGATAGCACAGTATGATACGAGGGGGACCTGCTTTGAAACTGACACCTTATCTGATGTTTGAAGGGAATGCGGAAGAAGCGCTGAATTTCTATGCAGAGGTTTTGAACGGTGAAATTGAAATGATCCAGAGGTACTCTGACGGTCAAGGCATGCAGGTGCCCGAGCATTATGCGAATAAAGTGCTGCATGGAAGGCTGAGAGCCGGGGAAGTAGTGCTGTACGTGTCCGATGCTTTTCCGGGACAGCGCGTTACGACAGGCGATCAGGTGAGTCTGACGGTCGAATTCGATTCGGAAGAAAAGACGGATCAAGCGTATGCGAAGCTGCAGGCTGGCGGAGAGGTGCGCATGCCGCTGCAAAAAACGTTCTGGGGCGCGAAGTACGGTAAGCTGGTCGATGCCTATGGAGTGCAGTGGGATTTAAATTATCAATATAGTTAGAGATTCACGTTATCGTTATAAAGAGGGGCCTTAGTTTATCCGCAAGGAGCAAACGAAGGCTTTTTTGCTTAATCGGCTCGGGGATAGGGCAGCGGCATATGTTCATATTGTGTTCATCTTAACTGGTTATACTAGGGAATAAACCGTACAATGCAAGGAGTGTAGCAGGGGATGGCTAGCATTTTGGTTGTGGATGACGATCGGCATATCGTTGAATTGATCACACTGTTCTTGAAAAGAGAAGGGTTCGATACCATTGAGGCTGCGAATGGAAGAGAAGCGCTGGTGCGTCTGGAAGCTCATAAAATAGATTTGGTCGTGCTGGATATTATGATGCCTGAGATGGACGGATGGGATCTATGCCACGAGGTGAAGAGTCAATACGATATACCGGTCCTGATGGTAACGGCCAAGGGTGAAACCGGCCAGAAGGTCAAGGGCTTTCAATTGGGAACGGACGATTACCTGGTCAAGCCGTTCGATCCGATTGAGCTGGTCGTGCGGGTCCGGGCTCTATTGAAGCGGTACAAAATTTCTTCGTCTCACGTCGTTCATATCGGTGCCGTGCAGATCGACCAGTCCTCGCATGAAACCAAAATCGGCGAGGAAACGATCAATCTGCCGCTTAAAGAGTTCGAGCTGCTGTTCAAGCTGGCGAACTATCCGGGCCAGATTTTTACGAGGGAGCAGTTGATCGATCAAATATGGGGTATCGGCTATGAGGGGGACGAACGAACCGTAGACGTGCATATCAAGAGACTGAGGGAGCGGTTCCAGGAAGAACGCTCCGGCTTTAAAATCAGCACGATCCGCGGATTAGGCTACCGGATTGAGGTGACTTGATGTTCAAATCGCTGTATATCCGGGTGGTCCTTGCATTTATTGCGGCCGTGGTCATCGGTTTAATAGCGGCGTTTATTTTAACAAGCCGTTTTTTTGAGCAGCAATTTCAACAGTGGATGGAGCAGGATACGAGCAGCTCAGCCGGGGATATCGCAGTATTGCTGGAGCGGACGGAGCCGAACCGTTGGAAGGAGACGGTGGCGCTGGTGGAGCATATGAAGTCTTGCTCGATCAGTGTGTACGACCGCCCGGGTCATTTGATCGCAGGGACCGATTTCTCGGACCGGATTGCAGCGAACGATGTGAGACAGGTTTTGGATGGCGGCAAAATTACGGTAGGTCCCGGAATTTAACTTCCTGGATCTACGGCATGCCGGTACAGCAGAGCGGAGAGCGCTACGCCGTGTTTATACGGCCGACGTATCCCTTGAAGGCAGTGGATTTCCGAAAAGCGCTGCAGCTGCACGTGATTACCGTGCTCGTGGTGGGCGGCTTGTTCATGCTGCTGGTAGCCAGCTATCTGGTGAAGCCGCTGAATATGCTGACGAAGGCAACCCGCAGATTGGCCAAAGGGGATTTCGACGTCCAAATGGAGTTGAACCGTACGGACGAGATTGGCGTGCTGTCCGCCAGCTTCAATGAAATGACCTTTGAGCTTCGGCGGCTGGAGCAGATGCGGCAGGATTTCGTCTCGAATGTTTCTCACGAGATCCAAACTCCTTTAACGTCGATCATCGGATTCACGAAGGCGCTGCGAAGCGCGGAGATGCCGGAAGAGGAAAGGCTCTATTATCTGCACATCATTCAGTCGGAGAGCGAACGCATTTCAAGGCTCAGCGATAATCTGCTGCGGCTGGCCTCCCTGGAGTCGGAGCATCACCCTTTTCATAAATCGACCTTCAGGCTGGACGAGCAGATTCGGCGCATCGTTGTCGTGTGCGAGCCGGTTTGGAGCCAGAAGGAGCTGCAGATCGAGCTGGATTTGCCTAAAACGACGATAGCGGGAGACCCCGATCTGCTGAGTCAGGTCTGGATGAATCTGCTGGGAAACAGCATCAAGTTTACGCCGGAGGGCGGAAGAATCGGTCTTCGGATCGAAGCGGAACTCAGCAGTGTGAAAGTGAGCATCAGCGATACCGGGGCAGGGATTCCGGAGCATGAGCATGCGATGATTTTCCATCAATTTTACAAGGGCGATCCTTCCCGTTCGGACAGCACCGGAGGAAGCGGCTTGGGGCTTGCGATTGTCAAAAAAATTGTGTCCCTTCACAAAGGGACCATCGTAGTTGAGAGTCAGGCGGGGGAAGGCACGCGGATGAGCGTTATTTTACCGAGCATTGCTTAACACAGGACCCGCTGGGTCTGAGGATAAAAAGAAGCCCGGGACTCGATGGTCCCGGGTTATTGCTGTTATTTTAATGCGCTGCCGCCGAAGATAAACCGGTATTCCCAGTGCTTTCCTGCGAAATCGTCGATGCGGACGCCGCCCGATTCTTTCGAGTACGTGCTGAGAATCTTACCGTCGCCAAGGTAGATGGCTACATGGGAAATACGCTGATTGGACTTATCCTTCGGATAAGCGGACTTGCTGGTGCCTTTATAATCCATAAAGAACATCAGGTCGCCCGGCTTCAGGTTGTGCCAATCGGTTGATGTCTTACCGATATCTTTGACATAGTCGCCTTGACTGCGCGAGTCGCTTGGCAGCGTAATGCCGGCGCCGTCCTTAAAGGCTTGACGGACGAAATCGGAGCAGTCGAAGGTTTTCGTATTGGAACGGTCGGAGCCGTACTCATAGGGCGTGCCCAGATACTTTTTGCCGGCGCTGATGATTTTATTGACGAGCGCTGAAGTGTTGGAAGAACCGCTGTTCGAGCTGCCGCCTGAGTTGTTATTTGAGCTGCCACCGCTGCTGCTTCCGCCTGAGCCTGAACCGGAGGAGCTGACCTTAATATATTTGGAATCGGTGGATACGTAGCCGGTCTGCCCTTTGCTGTCACGGACCTTGTACCAATAGTCGTTCACCTTGGAGATCAGATCGACGATTTCGCCTTTCTTTAATAAGCGGATTGACTTGGATGACGTAGAAGCGCCTTCCCGGAAGTTCACGCCGCTAATAATCTCAGCTTTGGAGGAGCTGTTGGAGCTGCCACCGCTGCTGCTGCCGCCCGAGCTGGAGGCGTTGACCTTGATATATTGGGAGCTGGTGGATACATAACCGGTTTGTCCTTTGCTATCACGAACTTTGTACCAATAATCGTTCACTTTGGAGATCAGATCAACGGTTTCGCCTTTCTTCAGAAAACGAATCGATTTGGCCGAGGTGGAAGCCCCTTCTCTGAAGTTGACACTGCTGACAATTTCAGCGGTTGATGCGGCTTGGGCCGAGGTGGGAACGGCAATTCCGATTCCGGCAGTAAGAGTCGTAGCGAGTAGTAGTGCGGCAAGTTGTTTCTTCATCCTAGTAGATTACCTCCAGTTGTTCTATGATGTGATTCAAACCTTTATGTAAACGGCGCAGCTGGAATACAGCTTGGCCAAGGCTTGCCTGATCGGCTGCTGGAATGGAGTGAGGTGACGGACATTCGATTGAGTTGACATGTACCTGAGTTCCGGCCACAATGAAATAAGTAAGCTGTAAGGAGGCACGGAACATTGGGACTATGGACAATAGGCACCGCTGGTCATACAAGAGCAGCTGCTCTTGATTGCGGCTGCAGTAGCTGCAGGCTATGCGGCAATGAGAGTCCGTTTGCATAAAGCGCGGACAGAGACGAAGGACCAAATGAAGGCGCGTTTTTTTGAAGCGCTGCTGCTGTGGCTGGTCGTATGGAAGCTAAGCATCCTTGTATTTCAGATGCAGAGCGTTATAGATACCCCGTGGTCCCTGCTTTACCTTAGCGGCGGCAGTCAAGGAGCCTGGTTAGCTGGATTTGCCGTTATTGCTTATGTATGGATCCGGTGACCAAAAAACGCCAAGTTTTCCTATAAATATAGATTCGTGGCTTGTCTCGATTTTGGTGGGGTACCTTAGTTATCGGTTTTTAGAAATTTTGTTTTTAGAGGTAAATATACCCACAAATGGACTGGTTCTGCTAGCGGGGACGGTTTTGGCGGCCGTTGCTCTAAGAAAGCCTCCTCAGGCTGCGGGAAAAAGGATGCCGACGTTATTTATCGTCTTCATTGTTCTTCATGCCTTGATCAGCTCGGTGGCGTCCAACACATGGGAGAAATCGGGCTGGGGAACGGGAGCGGTCTTTGCCGAAGGCCAGAAGAACGGAATCGGCTTGGGGCAGCTGGCCCCGGATTTTGAGCTCACCACGCTGCAGGGAGAACCGGTGAAGCTGTCCGATTTTCGCGGAAAAAAAGTCGTATTGAATTTCTGGGCAACCTGGTGCCCGCCATGCCGTGTGGAAATGCCTCATATGCAGCGGTTCTACAGTGACTACAAGGATCGGAATGTCGTCATTTTATCGGTCGACGCGACCCATACGGAAGCCAGCAAAATCCCGGTGCAGGCCTTCGTGGATTACTGGGGGCTCACGTTTCCGGTCGTGCTGGATACGACGGGCGACATAGGCAAAATGTATCAGGTATCGGCTTACCCGGCCACCTACATACTGGATGAACAGGGGATCATACGCAAAAAGCACCCCGGCGCTATGGACCAGACGATGCTGGAAAAGGCAGTCGGCTCCTTTTAGAACCGGAGATGCTCTTATCGTGCAATATAAAAAAGAAGAGGCCGCCTTCCCATACCGGGGAGGCGGTCTCTTGCTGTATGCTTATCGCAGGAATGGAGCTATCGAATAAAAGCAAGCTTGCCGCCGTTCGGCTGCGGAATGTCGTTCCAGCGGCGCTGCCCGCCGTTAAACTGCGGAAGCCAAGGGCCCAGCGCCTCGAACATCTCGTCGCACATGCGCCAAACCTCGTCCGTTGTGCAGACGGCCGCCGTCAGCGGGTCATGGAGCACTGCCTGCTTCACGAGCTGCCGGTCTCCGGTCAAGGCAGCCTCAACCGTCATCTCTTGGACGGAGATGCTCGTGCGGCAGGTGGCTGCGCAGGCCAGCGGCAGATCGCCGATAAACGTAGGCTGGATACCGTTTCGGTCTACATAGCAAGGGATTTCGATCGTACTGCCATCAGGCAGATTGGTAATCAGACCGTCGTTGGCGATGTTGAAATGTCCGCGGTAGACGCGGCCGGTTTCCAGCGCTTCCAGAATGTAAGAGCCGTGCTCCTCCGATCGTTCCCCCAGCTTGATGAATTCCAGCTCGCCGTTCAGCCATTTCGGATAGTTCTCCTTGTATTCGTCCCCGCGGCTTAGACAATGGTTCAAATAACCTCCGGTTTCTCCGCCGATCCAGGAGTCTCGGCTGATCCACTGCTCCGTCTCTCCTGCCCGTTTACGGTACCAAGGCAGGTATTCGCTTAAGTGACCGTTGGATTCGGTAGAGAAGTACCCGAACCGCCGCAGCACATCGATACGGCAGGGCTCTCTGCGCGAAATGTCGGGATCCTTCTCCATCGCCTGCAAAATATCGGGCAGCAGATTGCGGCCTTGATGAGAAACCTGTACGAACCAGGTTTGGTGGTTGATGCCGGCTGCCGTAAAGTCGACCTCCTGCTTAGGCAGGCCAAGCGCCTTGGCAATCAGGGAATGGCTGTGCTGCACGCCGTGGCACAGCCCTACAACCCGCACGCCGCCGGCCCGGCGGACGGCCCAGGTATTCATCGCCATCGGGTTGCTGTAGTTGAGCAGCAGCGCGTTCGGCGCCAGCTCCCGCATATCCCGGGCGATATCGAGAAGCACCGGAATCGTGCGCAGCGCAAAGAAGATGCCGCCCGGTCCGAGCGTATCGCCAACGCATTGATCGACGCCGTAGCGCAGCGGGATTTCGATGTCGTGCTTGAAGGCTTCCAGCCCGCCGACACGGGCGGTGCAGAAGACGTAATCGGCGCCAGCAATCGCTTCCCGTTGGTTCGTTGTTGCTGTAATCGTGGCGGGCAGCTGATGCTTGGCTATCATTAGCCGGCACAGCTGCGTGACCATTTCCAGGTTCTCTTCATGAATATCCATGAAACGAAATTGCGCATCCCGGAATTCCTCAACGGCTAATATATCCATCATCAGCCTGCGGGTAAAGCCGATACTGCCTGCGCCGATCATAGCAATCTTTAACATAGATCCTCCTGCCTTTCGCCTATATGTATCAATGCTTTTTATTTCATTTTGCGGGCTTTCGGTTTGAACAGTTTTATCATAAAATAAATGGTAAGGGGTTACAAGGATAACATATTTTCGGAAGGAGGAAACTATATTGCTGTTTGCTCATGAGCAATGCGAGAGGTCCAGCTACGGCTTTAAATATTTGAGCGAGGCTGCGCTTCCCATCCGATTGATTAATATTGGCTGGGATCGGGTCATTTCACCCGCTTACCGATGGAACGGTCAAGAGCGGGGCGGAGGCTACGCTATTTTCCAGTACACTTTAGCCGGCAGGGGCGTGCTGAGATATGGGGATACCGTCTATACGCTGCCGAAGGACAGCGGATTTCTGGTCGTTGTGCCGAGCGACCACGAGTATTATTTGCCCGAGGATAGCGGGGAGTGGGAGTTTTTGTATGTAGTGGTGAACGGTATGGATGCGATGAACCATTTCTCCGATCTGATCCAGAAGCTGGGCCCGGTTGTTTCGTTTAAAGATCATATGGAACCCGTAGCGGCCCTCAGCAGCTTGTATGCGGACATATTTCATGATCCTCAGCTTGATAAATATGCGATTTCGTCCCGTTTGTATGCCATACTGATGGAACTGCACCGGTTGGGGGAAGGACGAGATATTGTACGGGCGGCCAAGGATTTGCCCGAGTCGATCCGTGCGGCGGTCAAGCTGATGAAGGCGAGATTTGCGCAGGACTTGTCGGTAGACGATATGGCGGAAGCGGCCGGCTTGACGAAGTATCATTTTTGCAGGCAGTTTCTCAAGAAGACGGGACTTAAGCCGAATCAATATTTGCGCAAGATTCGTGTAGAGCAGGCGGCATGGCTGTTGAGACATACAGGGAAGACGATCGATGCGATCGCCCAGGAGACCGGATTCGGCTATGCGAATTATTTCAGCAAAGTGTTCCGTTCCTTTGTGGGAGCGTCTCCGAATGAGTACCGGCTCGGGAAAAAGGTGGATCCCGTCTACTTCCTTAGAATCGAGCACTAGCCTGCCGAACAGGTGCGCAGCGCATAGGTTGCGGCGTTTGGCTGCAGATCTTGAAGAACTTGAAGGCCATACAGACACATGCCGCGGTCCGCAGCAGTGTCGAAGAAAGAATTTCCGGGGAGCGGGGACACGAGGAATAAGAGCAGAGTGGAAGGCCGGGCAGCAGCAGCTACCCGGCGTAACGCGCGTCAGGCCGCGGAACTCATAAGAAGGGCAGCGCCTATTTATGATAGCCGCTGCCGCAGTTTAGCAGGCCCTCGGCTTCAGGGCTGCCTGCTCCAGCCGTTCCAGCAAATGCTGAAGCAATGCCGCTGAATCTGCGCATCGGTGCATTTCTTTCCGGATGTGTTCGGCCTTCTGAATACAGGGGGCCTCAACCAGTTCATTTTCCCATCGTTCGAGCATCATTCCCATGCAGGAGGATGTCGTCTCCAGATGGAACTGCAGGCCGAGCACATGCTCTCCGTAAGCGAAGGCTTGCGCTCCGCAAGCTTCGGAATAGGCGAGCGGGACGGCATCGGCTGGAGGATCGAAGCGGTCGCCATGCCAATGAAACGAGTAGAACTGCTCGGGAATGCCTTCGAATAAAGGATGAGATCCCGAGGTCCGTCTGACCGGATGCCAGCCGATCTCCTTGAACTCGTTGCGGTAGACGCTGCCGCCTAGCGCCTCTGCCAGCAGTTGAGCGCCTAGGCAGATCCCGAGGACGGGCTTAAGACGGCTCACCGCGGAGCAGAGGAACTGCTTCTCGAGCTTAAGCCAAGAGTATGTGTCCTCCTGGTATGCGCTCATCGGGCCGCCGAGAACCACGAGCATATCGAATGCCTCCATGGCAACGGGAGGGAAGGAGACGCCGTCATGCTGAGGAATCAGCAGCGTTTGCGTAGTATGACCTTTCCTTGCCGCCCAGCGGGTAATAACCGATTCATCATCGAAATCGAAATGCTTGAATAAAAGTATTCGCAAGGAGTCCCCACCCTATCGTCATCCGGCTGCGGAAGAGCCGTTTTTCTAAATACGGTCTATTTATGGCTATGACCGTATTGTAGGGGATAGGTGTCGAGCTGTCAACGGATAAAGCGTTGGGCCGATTGAGGTTTATAAAAAAGACAGGATGCGGGCCGCGTCCTGTCTTTTGCAAGCTATTTTGTCCGTTCACGGCTCAAGACGGAGCCGGTATCTTTTGCGGGGACGCCCTCGGGGATGAGGGGTATCCTCTCCAATAATCTCCGCAAAGCCGGCGGCTTCCAGCTGAATGAGGATTCTTCGCGCGCTTCTCGGCATGATCTGCAGGTGCTGGGCAAGCTCATGGGCGCTCAGCTCGTCCGAACCGAGCTTGCCCAGCACAGATTCGATTTTGCTTAAGGTGGCTACGCTGAGGGAGGATTGGTCGCTGGCGGCTTGGAGGTCCTGTGAAACGGACGAATAAGACAATTGCTCCGCCTTCCCGAGGGAACCGAGGATCGTCTTATCTTCCAGCAGAACCATCCAGGCGCCATCTTCCTGTTCTCTCGCATGGAGCAGCGCTTTTCCCGCCAAAATTTCCGCCTCGTACACGCTCCGTCCGATACCGATGCCGCTGCGGAACGGCTTCGCACCGGAATCCTGCCCGGTCAGCTGCTCCGGCAGCGCGGTAAAACGGCGTGTCGCCTCGCTGATGGCGCCGCGGGTTGTAAAAACGGCGAACCTGCCCGACCCGGCCGGTTTGAGCGAGCCCTGCACCAGCTTCGCATAGCTTAGCAGCTCCCGGGTCATATCGAGCTCCTTCCGGTACAGCTCGTCTGTCGAAAACATTTCCTTGGTCAGCCCGGCGAATGGATCGGCTTCCATCAATTGAACGGCCACTTGCGCTTCCTTGAAACGAAGCGTCTCTTGATTGCGCAGCGCGGCATGGAGCACGCCCTCAATGGAAGCGTCGGTAGGGGTGACGCGGTAAACCGGAACGCCGAGCGCCTCCAGCTTTTGCTGTACGAGCCATACACAGGTAACCGCCGCTTGCGTATGCCCTTCCTTCCATAGCCGATGATGGAACTCGACAAGCTCGGCATCGGAGCCCGTATAGGCTATCAGATGCAGGGGCGCCTGCTCCATGCCCAGCTCCTTGAAGATTTGCTTCAGCTCACGGGGTTCAAACAAATCGAAGCTGAGCTCTCCGCAGCCGAGCTGTTTATCGTAAAATATACGACATAGAGTCCGGTACAAACCGATCCCGGAGTAGGGGATATAGTACATGGGCGTGCCCGCATCCTGGGCTTGCAGCGCTTTTTGGTAGGGAAGAGGGCCGGAGAACAGCCAGGCATCCACCCGGTCCTTATGCAGCTCCAGCAGCCCCGGGATTTCCTCGAAGCTTGTATGGATCAGGGGAAGGCAGTGGAGCTCGGGAAAGCTGCGAATGACGGAGAGCACCTGTTCCATCGTGTCTTCTACGCCGACATAGCCGAGTCTTAGCTTCAAGTGCAGTCGACTCCTTTCTGACAAGCAGCTCTTTACCATAAGAAGCTGCCCATAATAAAAGAGCCTGTTGAGAGGGCTCAACAGGCCTGACGGATTTTTCTGTATATGAGGATCTCCGTCCGTTAAGGGATTGATGTCAATAGATTAGTCGGAATGATGATTCGTCGGCATCGCTTCCGGCGAAGTCAATTTATCGTAGAACTCTACGTATTTGTCCTTGTCCTGGCTGGCACGAAGAGCCATCGCGGCACGCGGATGCTCGTTCAAGGCACCTGCGATCATGTAAGGAATATTGTAGCCCCATTCCACTTTCTCGCGGGTAGGCACCAGGTGTCTCTCGATCAGGTCGAGCACCGGACGAACGTCATATTTCGGGTTTTTCAAGTTGCTGAGCAGCAGCTCGGTAGTGCAGTTGCCGGCAGCGCGGCCCATGCCGTATACGGAAGCGTCAAGGAATTCTACGCCTTTTCTTGCAGCCATCAGCGTATTGGCGAAAGCAAGCTGCATATTGTTGTGCATATGCACGCCCAGTCTTTTCTCAGGGAGGAGACGCTGGAATTTCGCTACCAGGTAATCGATGTCGCTGTAGTCCATGCTGCCGTACGAATCGACAACGTATACTACGTCTACCGGGCTTTTAGCGATCTCTTCCAAAGCTTCGGCCAGCTCATTCTCCATAACATGAGAAAGCGCCATAATGTTGATGCTTGTTTCGTAGCCGTAGCCGTGGAATTTATCCACCAGCTCCAGAGCCTTGTCCACATCTTTGATATAGGTAGCCACACGGATCATATCCAGGAAGCTCTGCTCGCGCGGCAAAATGTCGTTTTCATCGACGCGGCCGATATCAACAAGTGCGGACAGCTTCGTGTCGGTTTTCGTTTTGATAACTTCCTTCAGGAAATCCTCGTTCAAAAAGCGCCATGGTCCCGCATCCGCGCCTTTCAGCAGCTTGGCGGAGTTTTTATAACCGACTTCCATATATTCAACACCGGCTTCACTTAAGCCTGCGTACATATCCTGCACCATTTTTACGCTGAAATCCCAGTTATTGACGAGGCCCCCGTCACGAATCGTGCAATCCAAAATTTTGTGATTGTTGTCTCTTGTCATCATATCTTTTCTCCTCTCAATCTATGACCGTCTTTGTTTGACTGAAGCAGGACGGCCGCTGCCGGTTCCGCTCTTTAGGACTTTGTGGCTTTTTAGCTTTTTAGCTTTTAAGCGATAAAGTAACTTTGTATGTATATATCTTTACACATCATTAAGTACTTTGTCAATGATAACAAATGGAATCTTCATTGACAACCCGGAGTTATCAATGAGATAAATAATTATATAGGTTAACGATTCGAAAAAATGAACCTGTGCAAGGAGTCACATGTGCTCAGACAGGAAACGGTTGGATAGGAGATGGAACCATGCGGCTGAAATATAATTTGTGCTTTATCCGCCAGGGGAACCGGTTGCTGATGCTGAACCGGGCCAAGCCTCCTCTGGTAGGCTTATGGCATGGGGTCGGAGGCAAGCTGGAGCCCGGAGAAACGCCTTACGCCAGCGTGCTGAGAGAAGTCCGTGAGGAAACGGGCATTGCGTTGGCGGAAGCGCGCTTTGCGGGTGTCGTGACATGGGAGGCTGACGGCGGCGGTTTGGGAGGCATGTATGTCTACATAGCCGAGCTCCCGGAGGCTGACCGTTCGGCGTTCCCCGCCCCGGTCGAAACAGCGGAAGGACTGCTCGCCTGGAAGGCCGTCGAATGGGTTACCCGGGCCGATAACCAGGGAGTTCCTGCGCATGTGCGACATTTTCTGACTCCTATGCTGGGCTCTTCTGAATGCTGGGATTACCGCTGCCTTTTCCACGAGGGAAGGCTGCTAAGCTGCGAGCCGCTTCCTTTGGACCCCGTCTTTGGCGAGGCAAGGTTCGGCTAAGCCGGGTCCTCAATAAAATAAGCCGTCCTTCCAGCAAGCGAAGGAACGGCTTATTCTTTTTGTCCGCGTCTACGGCGTCTTGATAATGGAGATCGTACCGAGAACCGGCAGCGGTTTCAATTGGCCGTTCGCCGCTTGAATGATGCCGATGATCGCCAGCACCAGCGTAGCCAAATTGGCAATCGGAAGCAGGATCCAGCCTATGAGAGGAATCAGTCCGAGTACGATGTTGGCTGCTATGGAGAAGATAAGCAGCACCAATCCCTGGTTGGCATGATACATGGCGAATCGGGACTGTCTGGCTGCAAGCAGCGGGAGAAAGAACAAGATGTAAGCAATCACCGCGATCCATTTGTTCTCGGATACGTCCGACGGATCGGCGGCTGGAAGGGCTTGGGTGCCGTCATTCGGTTCTTCACCGTAAGGGGCCACAGCGTTCACCTCTTTTTCTGCAGAGTGGGGAACCACCTGAATCATATCTCTTGGTATCATCCTATGCTCAGGTCCGGTGCCGTATGTCAGATAGGAAGGAATAAGAGGCCGCGGGTTCTAGGCTCGTCCTCGAATAAATCAGCCGTAACCGGGTATTCTAATCCAGACAATTCCTGTACAAGGATACGAAAGGACGAATCCGTATGAGCTCGGCACCGATATTTTTTGAATTCGAGAATGAACAATCGGCCGCTTTGGCGAGAGAAACGTTGGAGGAGCTCGGCTATCAGGCAGGTATGCATACGGAGATGCGGCATCCGACGCTTCATATCCAGGTCGACCACAGCGATTTGACGTCAGCGCTTGAAATCGCCCAGGCGCATGGAGGGACGCTTGTGGAGCAGACCTATGGAGTAAACGAGTCCGACACGTATGCTATGGCATACGAAGAAGCCGACTACATCCGGATTCCCGCGCATGTGGTGAACGAGGATTGGGAGGAGAGCTACGCTGCAGGTACAGCGGTCGCCGGAACGGAGACGGCCAGCTCGGCGGATGGCGCAGCCGGACAAGCTTTTGACCCATCAGGTGAAGATTACGACTATTTTGATGCCGGTGTGCATCTATAAAGGCAGACGAAAGCAGAATCAGCGGAATGCCGAGGGCGGACCGCTGATTCTTTTTTCCCTGGAGGGGTTTGCGGCCTGCAGAAGAAAGTTCAGCCGCAAAGCTGCTTTTGAACCCCTGCCTGAATGTAGCGCTGCAGCCAAAGGATTGACCGCGGAAAACAAAGTTTCCCCCTGCCTAAACTTCGTTGCAAAGGTAAAACTGTTTCTCTAGACCCACAACGGATTCATTTGTTATGATGAGGTCGGCTTTACAGACAGCTTGTTCGAAACATGGAGTTGGAGGAGTGCCGCACGTGGACACATATGATAATCTGAAGCAGGGAGAGAGAGGCGCTTGGGTTAGTATTGTAGCGTATATCGTCCTTTCTGCGTTCAAAATTAGCATGGGCTATTTTACGGGCTCCGAGGCATTAACTGCGGATGGTGTAAACAATACGACGGACATTATCGTTTCCCTGGCCGTCCTGATCGGCCTCCGTATTTCCCGGAAGCCGCCGGATGAGGATCATCCCTACGGCCATCTGCGGGCGGAGACGATCGCTTCGCTGGTCGCGTCGTTCATTATGTTCGCGGCAGGCATTCAAGTGCTGGTGCAGGCAGGCAAAAGCTTTCTGTCGCCGGATCGTCAGGCGCCGGACATGCTTGCTGGCTGGGTCGCGCTCATCGCCGCGGTATGCATGTGGGGCGTGTACATATATAACCGGCGCCTGGCAGAGCGGATTAACAACCAGTCGCTGATGGCAGCGGCCTATGACAACCGTTCGGACGCCTTGGTCAGTATCGGGGCCGCCGTCGGTATTTTCGGTTCCCGCTTCGGTTTTCCGATGCTTGATTCGATCGCAGCGTTTGCTGTCGGCGTAGTCATTTGTAAGACGGCTTGGGACATCTTCTCGGATGCGACACATGCGCTGACCGACGGCTTCGACGAGCAGAAGCTGCAGGTGTTTCAAGAGACGGTCCGGCAGACTCCCGGCGTCAAAGGAATTAAGGACATCCGGGCCCGCGTGCACGGCAGCAGCGTGCTGCTCGATGTTGTCGTGGAAGTGAGCGCAGAGCTTAGCGTAGAGCAGAGCCACAATATCAGCGACGATATCGAACGCCGGATGCATACGAAGCACAGCATCGATAACGTTCATGTCCATATCGAGCCTTATTTGCACGAACGGGGATAGAGGAGTCTGGCAGCAGGCAAGCCCTAGGGAGTATAATCAAAAGCGCAGAAAGCCGCAATAGCTGGAATTAGCTATTGCGGCTTTTGTAATGTTAATGAGCGCCAACACATGGCAGCTGAATAGAGCAGCGGCCTTCTGAACCGCCGCCCCGTCCGTCCATCGGCCGGAGGTTCGAATCCCTCCTGGCTCCCGGGACGTTATGCACCATAAATGTGCTGCTGCCAGCTAAGAGCAAGAGACTTTTGGTTCATCAGGTGAAAGGTTAACCCTGCAAATCGCCGGAGGCTGCTGCAGCCGCACTCATGCCTGCGGTATAGCCCGTCGTAAAGGCGGCCGTAATGTTGTATCCGCCTGTATAGCCGTGAATATCAAGAATTTCGCCGCAGAAGAATAACCCATGCTTCCGCTTGGACATCATGGTCTTCGGATCGATTTCCTTCAGATTAATGCCGCCGCCGGTGACGAACGCTTCTTCTATGGACAGCGTCCCGTTGACCTCGATCGGAAACGCCTTCAGCAGCTTGGCGAAATCCATCCACGGCTGCTTCGGAATATGATCGAACGTGATGTCGCCGGGCAGGCCGGCTTTCTCCAGAAGCAGGGGAACGAGCCTTTCGGACACTGCCGATTTCAGCACGTTTTTAATCTGCTTGCGCGGATCCTCCTGGGCCAGACGGAGGGTGGACTGATACAGCTCGTCCGCAGACTGTTCAGGGAACAGGCCCACAGTCATACGCACGGTTCCTCCTCCTTGCTGCTTCAGCGCCTTAACGACAAACTGGCTGCAGCGGAGGACGGCGGGACCGGAGATGCCGAAGTGCGTAAAGAGCATATCGCCTTCATGCTCAATCAGCTTCTTCCCTTTGCCGTTCCAGACGGCGAGCGTAATGCTGCGCAGGGCGAGCCCTTGCAGCTCTTTGCTGCGGATAAAAGGCTCCTTCGAGGTGATCGGCACCTCGGTCGGGTACAGCTCCGTGATGGTGTGGCCGGCCTTTTCGGCCCAAGGGTATCCGTCGCCGGTAGAGCCCGTATGCGGCACCGATTTGCCGCCGGTGGCGATAATAACGGTGCGCGATTCGATCCGCCGGCCGTTATGAAGCTCGATGCCCAGCACTTGTTCCTCCCCGTACAGCACCCGGCGAACCGGCTGGTTGATCCGGATTTCCACGCCTAGACTTTTCACCTTCCCGATCAGGGCGTCAACCACGGTTTTGGCCTTATCGCTGACGGGAAACATGCGGCCCCGGTCTTCTTCCTTGAGGGCAATGCCGAGCCCTTCAAAAAACGCGATAATGTCCTTGTTGCTGAAGTTGGCGAAAGCGCTGTGCAGAAAACGCCCGTTGCCGGGAATATGCCGGATCAGCTCGTCGATTTCCTTGGCATTCGTAACGTTACAGCGGCCGCCTCCGGAGATGCCCAGCTTGCGTCCGAGCTTGTCCCCCTTGTCGATCAGCAGGACACTCGCGCCGTGCGATGCGGCGGCAATACAGGACATTAGGCCGGAGGGCCCGCCGCCGATAACGATAACATCGTAAGACATATTGGATAACTCCTTATAGGCTGTATGCTTGCAGCTGCCCGCCCCGCTTGGGCAGGTTCAGCTTCTCCCATCTTACTCTTTTTGGCTCAGGGGAAGCAAACGAGAGACCGCAGAAGCTGTCAGACGCAGTAACTCGTGACTCCGCTAGTATCTATAGAGAATTAAAGCTTTAGACTTGATTTTGCTGGTTCTGCATAGCTTTTCGGTTCCACGTTAGGAAACTGAATCATTTCGCAGGAGTTCAATGATCTGCGGAACGGATGGATTTTTTCCTGGCATTACTTTATTCTAATGACGACCTTTCCCTTGGCTCTGCCACTTTCCAGGTAATTAAATGCTTGCCCGGCTTCTTGCAAAGGATACACCTTATCCACAATAGGTTTAATGAGACCACCTTCCATAAATTCCTTTAAAACCTTCAGTTGCTCTCCGCTCGGTTTCATAAAAAGGAAGTGATACTTCGTTTGGCTCTTCTCCTCCAGGGCTTTGATCTTACGGCTCGCGAGGGACAAGATGGCTGTCTTCATCCAACCCAACTGCGCTTCTTTTCCGAATCTGGCGTTCGGTATGCCGGAGATGGATACGATTTGTCCGCCCGGTTTCAGTATGCGGAATGATTTTTCCAAGGCTTCTCCGCCCAAAGTATCGAAAACTGCGTCATATCCGGTAAGCATGTCTTCAAAATTTTCTGTTTTATAATTAATAACGAGATCGGCCCCCAGCGATTTGACTAATTCGTAGCCTTTTTCGCTTGCTGTGGCGGCAACATAAGCACCCATCAGCTTAGCCAATTGGATGGCAAAAGTTCCTACGCCTCCCGAACCTGCGTGAATCAGAATTTTTTGGCCCTTGCGAAGATTTAATAGATCAACAAAGGCTTGGTAAGTCGTAAGGCCAATCAGCGGTATCGATGCCGCCTCTTCAAAGGTGAGATTGTGCGGCTTCAGCCCGATATCTTCCTCATGAACAGCAATAAATTCTGCCAATGTTCCGATCCGGTTTTTGCGGGGTCTTCCGTACACTTCATCTCCAGGTTTAAATGTATTCACCCGATCGCCAACCTTGACTACAACTCCGGAGAAATCATTGCCCAAAATTAGAGGAAACTTGTAATTCAATAGGAATTTCATTTTTCCTTCCTTAATTTTATAGTCAATAGGATTTAAGCTGGCTGCGTGAATTTCCACCAGCACATCATGTTCTCCAATATTCGGCAGGGGTCGTTCTGCCATCACTAAGGGGACATTTTTTCCGTATTTCTCAATGATCATAGCCTCCATTTAATATCACTCCATATTTGATTATTAGTTTAAACGTATGAACCAAATGGCGAAAAAAATTTGACTGCAGTATTCGCTTAAGTCTCTTGGTAATCACTGAGCCCGGTTGCATTCGTCTTCAACGGCAGTAATTAATGATTTGAGTTGTTCAAGTGGTTTACGGACAGTCAGTACGTAATAGTTTTCTACGCCTTTTTTTTCGGATTTAATAAAACCGGACTGTTTCAACACCTTTAAGTGATGAGAGACAGCCGGTCTGGACAAATTTATATGGCCTGCTATTGTATTAACGTTAAGCCCCGGTTTGTTCTGTGCCAGCAGCATAATAACAGCTTGACGGTTTTCATCGGTCAGCACTTCCAGTAGTGGGATACAATCTTTAAATTGCTGTAAAATATCCTCGGTTTGCCGGCTCATACGTTCCACCTCTTAGTTCATTCGTTTAATCTCTTAAACGTAATTATAGCCGTTTTTTTAATAAAATCAAGCAGAGAAAGAATGGGTCCCCAAATCTCGAACCTCTCAAGTCTGCACCAGCCAGCACATCTCCGCAAGTATACGTGCGTGCTTTTTACGAGAAAACGTACCGTTGATAAGGATAGGGGCCTAGTTCACAGAACCCGTATCGGCGGACCGGTTTTTCCTCGTATGCTTTAAGATGAAGAAGACGGCGGCTAAAACGCTGGGAAGCCAGAGAAGCTTCAAGCCGTAAGTATACAGGAGCGTGCCCATAGCCACGGCGTGATCGCCGACATAACGTCCCACGGTGAAAAATATTAGCGTCCACACAAAGCCGGTGCTGTAAGAGATCAGCGCGTAGCGGCGAAAGGTCATCCGATTCACTCCGACGAGATAAGGCATGACATGACGGACTACCGGGAAAAAGTAGCTGAGGCAGAGGGCGAAGCTCCCGTATGTGTGTACGAGCCGCTCTGAAATTTGGATATAGCGGCCCAGATTCTTCTTGCGGCGGAGCCGGCCGAGGACAGGTGCTCCGATCCACCGTCCCAGCACGTAACCGAGCGACAAACCGGTCACGACACCCAGGTACGTCATTATAAAAGCGGGCAGCGGCTGCAGCAGGCCGCTCGTCGTAACTCCTCCTCCGGTCATAACAATGACCTCATCGGGAATCGGCATACCAACGATCCCCAGCCACAGCGAGAAGAAAAGTGCGGCATATCCGAAAGGTGCCGATCATGGACAGCAGTGTTTCATAATTCATCCTGTAGAGTCCCCCTTCTTGACGTGGTACAGCTTGTTGGAAGCAGAAGCTCCTGCTTGCAACGATTTTTATCGTACCGGAAAACTCTTAGGAACAAGCGGGGGAAATTCTTAATTCATTCTGAAGATTGTTTGCTCTGAGACGCAGACAAAGTCAAAGAACCCGGCAGCTGTCTGCCGGGCGAGAGCATTTTTTACATAGTCGGCTTCATCGCCCTGTTCAAGATCTTGGAGGACGTTTCTTGGCGCTTTGGTGCTTGCTTGTCAGATGACCCGCTTGGGCCCGCTGACGCCTGCTTCTTTGTCTGCTCCGCTGTTTGTCGGCCTCTTGATTCAGCGTCTTGGACATGGGCTCAGGAATATACAACACCTCGCCGGGAAAGATGGTGCTCGATCCCGACAATTGATCATTGTAAGTGAGCAGATCGGATACGCTGACGCCGAATCTTTGTGAAATTAAGTATAGGGAGTCGCTGAACTGAACGACGTAAAAGCGGCCATGCAGCTTGAGCAGGTTTCTATTGACTGCAATTCGCATGGAAATCACCTCTTCGGATAGGCATTTATCCTTTAGTCTATGTGAATGCCTATCTCCGGGGCACGGCGAATGCCTAGAAAGCGGCAGGTCATAATAAATAGAGGGAAGCCGTGCTTTCCTGCTGCCAATTTTTGAAGCTGCGGTTGGAAATGAACGTTAGAAGCATACTACGTGTTAAAAGAAGAAAGGAGCTTACTTATGGAAAATAACATTTCGGCATCCAAGGAACAACAACAGCAAGCTCAGCAAAATAAACAAAAATCAAGCCAGGCCGCCGAAACGGCAGGCACCGACAAGAAGCTGCGCGAACCGAACCGTCCGTCCGTCTAAGCCTTTGGGCACTAAGGAATGGAAGGAGGAAGTCAAGCATGGACCGTCATGAACAGGGGAAACCGGTGCAGCCCGTAGCCGGTAGTAAAGATAACAGCGAGCTGGATCCGTTCGAAATTAATTTTTTGCCGCAGTTTAAGGAAGGAGCCGGAGCCTAAGGAGCCCTTCGTTAATTCCCAAGGTGTTGTGATTGGGGATCATGTATATGGATCGCCGCAGTCTCCGCTGGAGAATTGGTCCAAGGATGTCGATCCGGTCGTGATGGCAGGAGATGAGTGGGTTCATCCTTACAAGGATATCGGATTTCATACAAGCGAAAACCTGGATCTGTTCGAGAAAGGGATAGCGCCGCAGGGCGGTATGTTCACGCACCCGGATAAGGATGCTGCGTACCCGGCCTACAATGCTCCGAACGAGGCTACGAAAAAGAAGATGAAATCTCCAAAAAAATAGGAGTGTCTTTTTCGTGCTACATGCTTTGCTTTCATTCCAAGCCGATGTATAATGGAACATATGATAGTTTGTATACCCTTATGTAGGTAAAGGAGTGAAAGACAGTTATGCAATTTCAATTTGATTCATACATGAGAGATATGGTTCAACCGATGCGCGATGATTTGACCCGTATCGGCATTACAGAGCTTCGTACCCCGGAGGAAGTCGTTGAGAATCTGGAGGACTCCAAAGGAACGGCGCTGCTCGTTATCAATTCCGTGTGCGGCTGTGCAGCCGGTCAATGCCGTCCAGGCGTGGCCAAAGCACTGCAGCATGAAGTGAAGCCGGACCACCTGTACACTGTGTTTGCGGGGCAGGATAAAGAAGCAACGGCTAAAGCGCGTGAGTACCTGGCGCCTTATCCTCCGTCTTCGCCTTCGATCGCACTGTTCAAGGACGGTCAACTGGTGCATTTCATTCAGCGCCATCAGATCGAAGACCGCTCCGCGGAAATGATTGCCGGCGATCTGATCGCCGCTTTCGAAGCTCATTGTAAATAATAAGCTTACAAGATCGACTCCCGCTCGTCCTGGCTTGCTGCTTGGATGAGAGCGGGAGTTTTTTGTTGTTTAAGAAGTGATGCGCGAAACGATGTGCATGGTAAATCCATGGAAACGAAACGGGGACCTCCGGAAAGGAACCGGAACAAGCCTTGGGGGCTTATTTTCACTTTTGGGAGACTTTGTTCAAAGGTCTTGCAATGGCATAGCGGAGTTCTCTATACTTAAAGGAAAACGATGGGAAAGGTGGCCCAAACATGAGCTTACAGCAGGAGATTATTGCGAAGCTTGGCGTGAAGCCGGATATCAATGTAGATGAGGAAATCCGCAAGCGCGTCGATTTTTTGAAAGAGTACACGCTTAAAGCCGGAGTGGACGGGCTGCTGATTGCCATCAGCGGCGGGATTGACAGCGCGGTAGCGACAGGGCTGTGTGTTCAAGCCACCAATGAGCTGACGGAAGAGAAGGGCAGAGAATACAAAACCGTCGGTGTCTTCCAGCCCTATGGCGAGCAGGTGGACATCGCGGACAGCTATGCAGTGGCGGAAGCGTTCAAGCTGAAATATAAAATCGAAACGAACATCGAAGAAGCGGTCAATGAAATCGCGCTGGAGGCCGAATACGGACTGAAATCGATCGGAGAGCATCGTCATCTGAGCCGCGGAGGCAAAGGCAACGTAAAAGCAAGAACGCGCATGGTGCTGCAATATGCGTTGGCTTTCGAGCTTAATTTACTTGTCGTCGGAACGGATCATGCATCGGAAGCTATTACGGGCTTTTTTACCAAATACGGGGACGGAGCGGTCGATATTACTCCGCTGAGCACCTTGAACAAGCGGCAGGTGCGTTTGCTCGCCGCGAAGCTGGGCGTTCCGCAAAGCATACTGGATAAGGCGCCTACGGCGGGCTTATGGGAAGGGCAGACGGACGAGTCGGAGCTTGGCATTTCATACGATGCGAACAGTGCCTACCTCGAAGGCAAAGACATTGATGCCGCTGCCCAAGAGAAGCTGGAGAAGCAGTACCTGAAGACCGAGCATAAGCGCGCGGGAATCCCGGGAATTTAATGAAAGCTGTAATGAAATTCGTTAATTGTATGAATGGAACCGAAATGGGGTAGCCCTGCACGATGATTATTGGAATAGGAACCGACCTGCTGGCAATTGAGCGCATTCGCTCGATTTTGTCCCAGTCGTCGGCGGACCGCTTCCTGGAGCGGGTGCTGACGCCCGGGGAAAGGGAGCTTGCCGCCCGCCGCCAAGGCAGGCTTGCCGAGTTTGTCTCCGGCCGTTTCGCGGCCAAGGAGGCCGTAAGCAAAGCGTTTGGCTGCGGGATCGGCAAGCAGCTGTCGCTGCAGGATATGGAGGTGCTGCCGGATGCGCTCGGCAAGCCCGTCTGCCGCATTTCCGAGGCCGCGCTGGCCCGTCTGCAGCTTGACTCAGATGCGGGAGCGGTGAAGGTGCATCTCAGCATTACGCATACGGATACGACGGCCATGGCCTATGCGGTCGTGGAGCGGGTATAGCACGGGCCGCACTTAGCTTGCGGATTGGCCGCTGCGGTACACAGGACAGCCCCACCCCGGAACATGTAAAACAAGTTCCGGGGTGTTTGGCGCGTCCGAGGGTTCGAGGGCCGTCTAGCTAAGCGTATGCCGGAGAGAGGAGCCGCAGTATTCGTTCATCCTGGGCAGGGCGGCCGCATTCGTTTTGGGCAGCTTATGGCCATGATGGAGCGCATAGTGGTATCGTGGCCGCTAGCGCCCGTTCCTTTGGGTTCGGCCACTGGACGCCCGGACGGCAAAAAAGCCCGGCAATCCCCGCTGGGCTGAGCTAAGCAGGGATTGCCGGGCTGGGGCAGATACAAAGAGCAACGCCTTCTGCGCCGGGCCCTGCTTACTTTTTAGCTGCAAGCCATCCGGCTAAGGCATCGACCTCGTCCGGCTTCAGCTTGGAACCGAAGGCGGGCATGCCATTTCCGCCGTTCGTAATTTGATGGGCGATCTGCTCCTTGCTGAGCTTGGAGCCGATCTTTTGCAGGTTCGTCTCCGGGCCGACCTTTCCCTCCAGGTTGCCGCCGTGGCAGGACAAGCAGGTCTGCTTGTACACCGCCTGCACCTGCTCGGGAGCCGAAGTCAGCTCTGCGTTCGAGCTGGCGGCGGGGGTTTTGGCGCCGCCGAACGGCTCTTGGCCGCTCGGGGCCGCGCCGCAGCCGCTCAGCGCTGCAGCCAACAGAAGGGAGCATGCGCTCAGCATGCCCAGCTTGTATGCTTTCATGTGTCCTATCCCTCCGAGAATCGTCATTTCATGATCCGCCGCTACTCCTGCGCGGATCGGTCAATGGTTAGCGTACAAGAGTAGCGGCGGGAAGTCAAACGCTGCCCAAATGCCTTCCCAGATCGTTTTTAGCCGAAGAGACTAGCTCCGGTTCACGACGGGGGCAAAGCGGTGCTTTTTGGCGTAATCGCGCGGCGAGACGCCGGTTACCTTTTTAAAGATACGGCTGAAATAAAATTCGTCTGTGTACCCGACGCTGTTCGCAATCGATTTCAGTCTGTAATCGTAGAGAACGAGCAGTTCCTTGGCGCGGTCGACGCGCAGATGCGTCAAGTAATCGATGGGGCTGTAGCCGATAAATTTCTTGAATAACCGGGAATAATGGCTTACGCTTAAGCCCGCCATCTGGGCCAGGCCCTCCAGCGTTAGAGGCTCCTGGTAATGACCGACCATATAATCCTGCGTCAGCTCGATCGCCGCGGTGGTGTCGCCGGCAATCTTTTGGGCGCGGAAGTCTTGAATCAAGGTGAGGAAAAACTCCAGCAGCAATATTTTTCTCCGCATCGCCGTCATATGTCCTCTGCGTTTCCACGACGTATCCAACTGCTCGAACAAATAAATCAGCTGCGGCGTGTTGGTTACGGTATACATGCCCTCGAGCGGAAAAGCCGACTCTGTGGAGCTTCGGTAAATCCACTGTTCCTTCTCCTCGTAAGTTTCCGTATAATGAAAACGGAGAAAGTAATATTCAAGAGGCTGCTCGGGGTCTGTCTGTCGTTCGACGACCATGCCGGGACTGAAAGCGAAAAACTTTCCCGGCTCCGCAGGATAGAGCGTGCCGTTGATCGTAAAGGTGCCTTTGCCTTTAATAACCAGCCAGATGGAGTGGTGCTGAATGGTCCGGGGCAGCTGATGCCATTCCGGATTGCATTTCTGATGTCCGACCAGCAGGATCGATATGACCAGCTTGTTCAGTCGGGCCGCCAGCTCACCGGGAGTTAACATACGCCTCAATCCTCCGATGGATATTTCCATTATTATACCATAATCGTTTGCATATAGAAGGAGACCTCATGGATACAGAACAGAAGAAAACGTACTTTTCAACAGAGCTGCTTGCCTGG
The DNA here is from genome assembly GCF_043945595.1 of Paenibacillus sp. TAB_01. Classification (NCBI taxonomy): domain Bacteria; kingdom Bacillati; phylum Bacillota; class Bacilli; order Caryophanales; family Paenibacillaceae; genus Paenibacillus; species Paenibacillus sp. TAB_01. Next base: position 152,030 of record NZ_JBIFNP010000002.1, on the reverse strand, counting down.
TACCGGAAGCATCGCAGGGCACCTGCCCTGGCGCCGGAGCCGGAATCCGTATTATATCTGGATTTCTGAAGTCATGCTGCAGCAGACGCGAGTCGACACGGTCATCCCGTACTTCCACCGGTTTATCGAACGGTTTCCGACGGTAGAGTCGCTGGCCGAAGCGCCGGAAGAGGATGTGCTGAAGCTGTGGGAAGGCCTTGGCTACTACTCTCGCGCCCGAAATCTGCAGGGAGCCGTGAGGGAGGTTCATGAGCGGTACGGAGGGATCGTGCCGAACACGAAGGAAGAAATCTCCTCGCTGAAAGGCGTAGGTCCATATACGTCAGGTGCCGTGCTGAGCATTGCCTACAATATTCCGGAGCCGGCGGTGGACGGCAATGTTATGCGGGTGCTGTCGAGATATTTTCTGATCGAGGAAGACATTATGAAAGGCAGCACGCGGGTATTGATGGAAAAGCTCGCGAAGGAGCTGATTCCCGATGGAGCGGCGGGCGATTTCAACCAGGGACTGATGGAGCTGGGCGCGCTCGTATGCACTCCGCGTTCGCCGCACTGTCTGACCTGTCCGGTCATGGCGCATTGCGCCGCAAGGGAAGCGGGGATGGAAGAGGCGCTGCCTGTGAAAAAGAAGGCCAAGCCGCCTCGTCCCGAGCACCGGATGGCCGCCCTGATCGAAGGCACCGGCGCACAGGCCGGACGAGTGCTTATACGCCAGCGGCCGCAGGAAGGGCTGCTGGCCCGCATGTGGGAGCTGCCGCATGCGGAGGTTCCGTTTGCTTACGCAGCGGCGAGTGCCGAGCCGACGATTGTCGAGCTGCAGCCGTCCGTATCGGCTCTGGCCGATCGGCTGGCGGAAGAGACGGTTGCGATAGAGCCGGAGCGCTGGTTTATGAAGACGGAGCATACGTTCAGTCATATTCACTGGGAGATGCAGGTGGTGGTATGCAGGCTTGCCTCTTCGCTCCTGCCTTCCGGTTCGGAATTCCCGCTCCCCTCGCATTATCAATGGCTGGATAGGGAGAGCATGGGGCAGTATGCGTTTCCGAACGTGTTTCTCCGTATTTTGAACCGGTATTTTGATTCGCTGGATTAACTGTTTAACTATTTAACCGTTTTTCGCGGCAGCCCTCCCGGCAAGATGCGAACGTGCCGCCTGGGATGAAGGGGAGATGCGGGTTCAACTGCCTCTGTCACCCGTTTCTGGTCTCAGCAGAGAAGAATGCGGGTTATACGGAGGCCGTTTTGTGCTTCAGCTTCTCCAGATTGCGGATGAAGACCATCTTTTTCTCAACAGCGATGATCTGTTCCTCCTGCAGCTCCTGCAGTACCTTCGTCACGGATTCCCTGACCGTCCCCGCCATATTCGCCAGCTGCTGATGAGTCAGCTTCATATTGATCAGCAGCTGCCCTTTATAGTCGATGCCATGCTCTTCCGCCAGCCGGCAAAGCACTTTGATCGTACGCGACCGCACGTCAAGAAAGGTAAGATCGTAAATCTGTTCATTGGCTTTGCGCAGCCGGTCCATCGTCATTTCCAATAGCTTCAGGCTCAGCTTCGGCGTCCGCTCCAGAAACTGGGTGAAGGCCTGCCGCGACAAGCTGTGCAGCGTGGTGGCCTCCAGCGTTTCGGCCGTTGCCGACCGGGTAAGCCCTTTTTGAATCAAGGACATTTCCCCGAAGAAATCGCCCTCATCGAACAGCGATAAAATAATTTCCTTCACATGATCAATCCGGTATACCTTAACCAGACCGGTCTCAATAATAAATAATTCATCCCCCATATCGCCTTCAAAAAATAAAACGGTGTTCTTCTTAAATTTGCGTTCCACGAATAAAGGCGCGATGCCTTCCAGCTCGTCGTCCGATAAATCTTGAAACAAAGGTACGTTTTTTAATAAACGAAGCATGATACTCATAGCCGGGCTCATCTCTTTCCAAACTTAGTGAACCATTGCATCTTCACCGATCCGGTTAATCATGATGTGCAGATGGCGCGATAAATCGATCTCCACAGGCTGCTTCAAGCTTTCACCGCGTTCATCGGTCAGCGCCCGGATGACGGGGCGCAGCTTGAACACAGGATTGGACTTGGACACAATGCCGATCTGCCCCGTATTCAGCCTTACGGTTAAACCGACAGGGTAGACAGCGACTCTGCTTCGAAACATATCGACCTTCTCTCTATCATACAATGTTCCGGCTCTTGTGCAAAGATTTTCCAGCGCATGATCCGGCGGAATAGCCGGGCGGTACGGTCTTGGATTGGTCATCGCATCATAGGCGTCGAGCAGACCGACCCATTGGGCGAAGGGATGGATACCTGCCTCGGTCAGGCCTGCAGGGTACCCTGAACCGTCGATTTTCTCATGGTGCTGAAGCGCGCAATGCGCCGACAGCAGCGGGATGCCGGGCATCTCTTTAATGATGCGGAAGCCGTATTCCGTATGCTTTTGAATTTGCTCATACTCCAGCGGTGTAAGCGGGGTCGTTTTAAGCAGAAACTTGGGGGGAACCTGGGTGTTGCCTATGTCATGAAGCATGGCGCCGAGACCGAGAGCAAACAGCTGTTCCTCGTCCAGGTTCTCAATCATGCCTATGCGCGTGGCGTAGACGCATACATTCAAAGCGTTCTGGCACAGGTGCTCAAGGATGGAGAAGCTGCTTCGGTTCATCAGCATCAGGGAGATATCCTCGCTCTCCTGATGCATCTGCCGCAGATCTTCATAGATCATCCTCATCGACTGCATTGCCGCATAGGACAAAGATTTCCTGTCGCCGCTTGTCCAATCGCCCGTTTGATGCAGGCGCTGGTAAGCCCGAAGCAGGTGAAGTCTCACCGCCGCGCGCGTTTCTTCGCGAAGCGCGTCCTTAATCTGGATATCTTCCGTTCGTTTGTCTACGATATAGAGCTGCTGGTACCCCATGTGAATCAATTTGCGGATGGAGGAGCGGGAGAGCTCGGCTTCAACGGCAAGCAGAGTCTGACCCTCCTCGGACATGATCGCTTTGCCAAGTCGCATGCCGGGCTGAACCATCGATATAGGAAGTAGTCGCATGGGCTTATACCACCTTTATGTTCATAGACATTGTGTATATTATTTCATATCGGAACGTAAAATTCTGTGAAATGTATAACCGAACAAAAAATAAGGGAAGAGAACAAGGATGTTCTCTCCCCCGGGTAGAACGGCCTTATTACAGAGCCGCTTCGTAGCGTTTGCCAACTTCAGCCCAGTTCACAACGTTCCAGAACGCAGCGATGTAGTCAGGGCGTTTGTTTTGATATTTCAAGTAGTAAGCATGCTCCCAAACGTCCATACCCAGGATCGGCGTGTTGCCTTCCATGATAGGGCTGTCTTGGTTAGGCGTGCTGCTTACAACCAATTTGCCTTGCGGAGTTACGGAGAGCCAAGCCCAGCCGCTGCCGAAGCGAGTTGCGCCCGCTTTAGCGAAATCTTCTTTGAACTTGTCGAAGCCGCCAAGCTCGTTGTTGATAGCATCAGCCAGCTTGCCGCTTGGTGCGCCGCCGCCGTTAGGTCCGATCACTTCCCAGAACAGGGAGTGGTTAGCATGGCCGCCGCCGTTGTTGCGAACAGCAGTACGAATACCTTCAGGCAGAGCATCGATGTTGGAGATCAACTCTTCGATGCTTTTGGATTGCAGCTCAGGATGAGCTTCCAAAGCAGCGTTCAGGTTTGTTACGTATGTGTTGTGGTGACGATCATGGTGGATCATCATCGTTGTTTCGTCGATGTGCGGTTCAAGTGCGTTGTTAGCGTAAGGAAGAGCTGGTAATTGATGTGCCATTTTCGTAAAAACCTCCCAAATGATATGTAGTGTCCGGTACGAAGAGCGTTGGCATAGAACCTGGTACGGCGATTCCAACGTAGATCGCGCCAGCGTGCCGCTCCCTGTGCATTTCAGCCTGGCAGCGGTTAAACTTATTATCCCTTATATTTGATATAAAATCAACACGTATGTATAAAAAGTGTGATTTTACCCGCGCTCTTCGATCTCGTGGATGATTTGGCCGAGCATGGCCGTGCCTTGCGCGTTCAGCCAGGGGGATAAGTCGCTCATGACTCGCTGATGGTAATGAAGCTCCTCTTCCGTCCAGGATGACGTCGCTACGTCGTTAAGCTCGTGAATCCGGCGTATGTCCTGCATTAGGCGGACCTCCTCTCAACAGGGGATGATTTGCAGCTATATCATGTCTCCCCAGCCGCGAGATTATGCTTGTATGGAAATAGACTTCATGAAAAAGCCGCTGCCTCGCCTATTAAAAGCTATTACCCGCTTTCGGGCGGTTTGAATTAGCTGCTGGAACTGGAGCTGGAGCTCCCGATGCCTCCGTGCGACGAGCTTCCCGAGGAGATCCCGCTGCTTTTGGAAGAGGAGGAGCTTGAGGCGGAGCCGCTTTTGGACGAACTGCTGCCGGAGCTTGAAGTGGTGGAGCTTTTGGAAGTGCTGGCGGCATGGTCGGTCGAGGAGCTTGATTTAGCGGCCGACGAAGCTCCCGTACTGGCGGTGCTCTTGCTCGCGGATCCGCCTGCCGAAGCGGCTGATGAATCCTTTTCACCGCCCGTTCCGCTGCCTCCGTTGGTCGTAAAAGTCCCCGTCCTCGAGCTTGTCGTTGGCGTATTGGCCGGGCTTGAGCTCGTTGATCCGCCGGCAGCCGTGCCGTTTCCAGAGACGGCTCCGGAGGTGCCGCCGCTGACTGCCGGAGGCGTCACAATCGTCGTCGTACTGCTTGAACGCGGCGCTGTTTGCGAAGGCGCGGAGGAAGAAATTCCGCTGTTTCTGTGGTAATAGGTAGCCCCGTTATAGAAATAGGAGTGCGATTGGGGTCTGTTGATAACGGTGTTATCGTCATCACAGTAGTCGTCATTATTTACGTCTTGGCAATAATCCGCTGCCGCCGGCGCCTGGGTCAACGGTGTTGTCTGGTTTTGTGCAGACGCTACCGCGTTGTTTTGCGGCGGCACGTTATTTTGTACCATCGGCTTGGGTGAGCTGGGGGAACACCCGGGAGCGGCAGCCAACGCCGTTGCAAGAAAAAGGCCGACAAGCGCCTTCGATTTACCGGAAGCCGGTTCAGAGGATGAGGTGCTGGACATATCGGTTCACTCCTGTCGGAAATAGTCGTATTAGGTTATACGGACGCGTCGCCCATTTGTTACCATTTTACATGATAAAAACAAAGAATGGGTATAAAAAACAGCGGCCGAGAGGAAAAAGCTTATTAGATGCGTTTGGACGAAAATGGTAATGATAGGGAGGAAAACTAGAAAAAGTTTATGTAAACGCTTAATATACAGCGCTTACACGAGAGATTTAAATATTTATTAAGATTTTTAAGGTTTTTTCGAATATTTAGCAGGAAATTTGCGACTTTTGTCGTATTTTATATTATCTAAACCAAGATGCGGGGAGAGTTTAATATGCTCGTTCGTTCCTTTCAACTGTCCGATTACGTTGCCTGTACCGAGTTGTTCAAACATGTGTTAACTGAAGCTTGCTACGAAGAGACGATGGAAGCTTTTGCAAGACAACTTTCCTGGGATAGCGAATTGGTGCTGGTTGCCATAGCGAATGATCAGCTGGTAGGCGTGATCATCGGCACGATCGATAACCAGGACGGCTATTATTATCGCATTGCTGTCAGTCAGGAATTCCAGCGCCGAGGCATTGGCACGAAGCTGATTGAAGCGATGAGACAGCGTTTTGTACAAAGAAAGGTTCGGCGCATTCTTATTACGGTGGATGTTCATAACGAGATGGTTTTACCGGTCTATGAGTCGGCTGGCTACAAAGCTGCGGATTTCTCCCGGACAACCCACCGGTTAAGCATCGTGAACGGTTAACTGCCGTCTAAGTGCGGAGAAGGTAATAACCAGTTCCTTTGGCCAAGCATAGCCCGCGAGCATAAGTCGAGGCTGTGCTTTTTTGCGTTACGGCTCTTGAAAGCCGCTTGACATAAGTTTATGCTAAGAAGAAAACGAGACTATACTGAAGATAGGGAACGTTTCTCACATCCCTAATAACCATCCGAGCAGGTTAGAGCTGCATCAATCGTTCGGCGTACGTTAAAATAGAAGGGTTTGGACGGCATGGCGACATTTACTTCCTATATTATAAAGAGCTTCAAGCATGACGGGCATTTGCACCGGATGTGGCTGGAGAACGGACTGGTGCCGGAATCCCTTTTATATGAGCCGCACAAAGCGGAATCGATGCTTGTGCTCATCAACTGTCAAACCAAAATTATTGAAGCGGATGGGAAGCAGTGGGTAAGCCGAATTCCCGGCGTTTCCTTTTTTATACCGAACCAATGGTTTAACGTCGTGGCGCTGCTTGAGGAAACCGGCGTGCGTTACTATTGTAATGTAGCCTCGCCTCCCTATGTAAACGGCAATGTCATAACTTATATCGATTACGATCTTGATGTCATCCGTATGCCCGGGGGGTCCGTTCACGTTGTGAACCAGGAGGAGTATGAGCGCCACAAAATCAGCTACCGCTATTCGGAGATCGTGGAAAAGAAAGTCGCGCAGGGGCTTAAGGATCTCCAGGATAGAATATCGGAGGGGAAGGCGCCCTTTTGCGATGAGTGGGTATTGGACTACTACCGGCATTGGGTTCAGTCGAGAGGCGAAGGGACGGAGGCATAGCCATGAGTTCTTCTGTGCCGAGAGAGCCGGATAGTGAGCGTATGGGAGAAGGCCCGGCCGAGGAGCATTCGACCAGCTTCCTGAGGGAAGTATGGGAATGGATGAAATCGCTTGTTGTTGCGCTTTGCATTGTTGTGCTTGTGCATCAGTTCGTCTTCCATCTCTCCATGGTGAAAGGAGCTTCGATGAAGCCGACCTTGGAGGATGGGGAGTGGCTTTTTATCAATAAAACGATCCGGTATTTCGGCACGCCCGAGCGCGGGGATGTCATCGTGGTGAAAGACCCTGAAAGCGAGGACTCGGATCATCCGTTTTTGGTCAAGCGGGTTGTGGCCATAGCCGGGGACGAGGTGCATATCCGGAAAGGGAAGCTGTATATTAACGGGGAAGCGGTTCAGGAGGATTACACGGATTCCTTGATTGAAGACGGACGCATTGAGCCTTACAAGGTGAAGCCGGGCGAGGTATTCATCATGGGAGACAACCGTCACCGTTATGCGAGCCTGGACAGCCGCACGTTCGGTGCGGTGCCTTTATCCAAAGTGGAAGGGCGCGCGGAATGGATCGTATGGCCGTTTCATAAAATAAGAACTTTGTAGAGCTTCTCCTGCCGGAAAGCTCTACAGTACTATTCGGCGGCATCGTCCCGAAGGACGGGCCCAAGGAGGTGACCTGCATGTCAGAGACAAAGGCACAGATGGACACGATGGATTGGCAGCAGCTGAAGCTGGATATGCAGGCCGCGGCCGAATCGCTGGGTATCGATAAAATAAGGATTTCCTCCGCAGACCCTTTCGTTGAATTGAAGGATATCCTTATCCGGCATCGGGAGAAGGGGTTCGAATCGGGTTTTGAGGAAAAGGATCTGGACAAGCGTACCGACCCGTCGCTCAGTCATGCCGAGCCGCGGTCGATTATTTCCATTGCGGTAGCTTACCCGTCGAAGCTTACCGATGCCCCCCGTTCGGAAAAAGGCGCATACCGGGGCATGCTATCCCGTTCCGCCTGGGGCTTGGATTATCATCAGGTGCTGCGCAATCGTCTGCAGCGGCTGGAGACGTGGATTCGCGAACGGGTGCCGGACGCTCTTCTGGAGAGCATGGTAGATACAGGCGCGCTGGTGAACCGGGCGGTTGCCGAGAGGGCGGGCATCGGCTGGACAGGCAAAAACTGCTCCATTATTACCCCGGAGTTCGGCTCCTGGGTCTATTTGGGAGAGATGATCACGAACCTGCCGCTGCCGTCGGATCAACCGGTCACGGAAAGCTGCGGAGACTGCACTTTATGTATCGACGCTTGTCCGACCGGGGCGCTCGTAGGTCCGGGACAGCTGAATGCCCAGCGCTGTATTTCCTTCATCACGCAGACCAAGGGCCATATCGAAGATGATGAAATGAAGAAAAAGATCGGCAACCGGTTGTACGGCTGCGATACCTGTCAGATCGTATGCCCGAAAAATAAAGGAAAGCATTGGACCCAGCATCCGGAGCTGCAGCCTGATCCTGAGCAGGCGAAGCCGCTGCTGCTTCCGCTGCTGCACATGACGAACCGCGAGTTCAAGGAGCGGTTCGGGACAAGCTCGGCCGCATGGCGCGGCAGAAAGCCGATACAGCGCAACGCGATTCTGGCACTGGGGCATTTCAAGGATACATCGGCCGTTTCGGTCTTGAGCGACCTGCTCCTTCGCGATGAGCGACCGGAGATCCGGTCCGCAGCGGCCTGGTCTCTGGGCCAAATCGGCGGGGAAGAGGCGGTCTTGGCGCTGCAGAATGCGAAGGAGCGCGAGCAGGATCCTATCGTCATGAAGGAGTTGGAGAAAAGCCTATGTCCATCCGGATCATAAAATACAGGGAGATGGAATCTCCTATCGGAACGCTGGTATTGGCTGACGCCGGCAGAGGACTATGTCATATCGAGTTCGGCCGGTTCACGGAGGAGACGGCTTCGAGATTGCAGCGCTGGTCCGATAGGTGGTACGGGGAGTCGGTATGGGCCGCGGACCCGGCCGTGCTGGAGGAGGAGGCAAACCAGCTGCAGGCTTATTTCCGCGGGGAGCGAACCGGGTTCGACCTGCAGTTGGATATGCAGGGCACTCCGTTTCAGCTGAAGGTCTGGCAGGCGCTGCGGGATATTCCGTATGGCAGCGTATGTTCTTATAAAGATATAGGCCGGATGATTGATTCGGTGAAAGCGGTCCGGGCCATCGGTGGAGCGAATAACCGCAATCCGGTCCCGATTATCGTGCCGTGCCACCGGGTGATCGGCGCCGATGGGACGATGGTAGGCTATGGCGGCGGTCTGCATATCAAAACCTACCTGCTCCGGCATGAAGGAGCAGCGTTGAAAAGCAACTAATCGCAAAGAAAGCTTAAGATACAAGGCTCTCCTGCCGAAAAATGAAGTAGAGGCCTACGAAACGCTTAGGAGACCAATCAGATGAAATATATGCATGTGGACAATGTGGAGCCTGGACAATTTTTGGGCAGAACGATATTTGCGGCGAATGGAACCGTCCTTCTATCCGAAGGGGTACAGCTGACCGTTTATATGATTACTACGCTGAAACGGATCGGGGTAACAATGGTTTACATTAAAGATCCGCTGTTTGAAGATGTCGAGATTGTCGACGTAGCGTCCGATGAAGCGAAGCGTGCCGTCATGCAGCGGATGGGCGAAACGTTCGAATCGATTCGCTCGGGCAAAGATTTCAATACGCGCCATATTAACGGCAGTATTGATAATTTGCTGGAAGAGCTGTTCAAAAATAAAGAGGTGCTCGTCCAGCTGTCGGATATCCGGACCCAGGATAACGCGATGTACGTGCATGCTCTGAACGTATGCATGATGTCCGTAATGATAGGCATCCAGATGGAGCTGCCGATGAATCAGCTGCGGGAGCTGGCTATCGGAGCGCTGCTGCACGATGTCGGAAAAATGGAGCGCATCACGAATGATGACGCCGAGGACCGGCGTGTGCATCATACATGGCGCGGGTTTGAAATGCTGAAAAACAAACGGGAGTTCAGCCTGCTGATCGCCCATGTCGCCTTTCAGCATCACGAGAGGATCGATGGGGAGGGAATGCCGAGGCGTATGCCCGGAGATCAGATTCATGTGTATGCCAAGATTGTGGCTGTCGCGAACACTTATGACAACCTGCTCTACGATCTGTCTTTGGGCCGCCGGATGCTTCCGCATGAGGCCTGCGAGCATATGACCGCGCTGGCCGGCACGCAGCTCGATAGAGAGATTGTCATTCATTTTTTACGGACGATTTCGGTGTACCCGACAGGGGCTTCCGTGAAGCTGTCCACGAAGGAAACCGGCGTTGTGGTAGGGCAGCATCGGGGCCTGCCGGGAAGACCGGTTGTACGCGTTGTTAAATCGGATTTAAACGACCATGCACTCGAGATTAAAGAAGTTGATCTGGCCAAGCAGACAACGGTTTTTATCGATAGTGTCATGCTTTAGAGCGAGGGCCGCCGGACTCGATACAATCGCAAAAGAAGATTTATTTGTATGCAAGCCGGGGATTTGCTATGATGTACATTGATAACTTCCGGATGAGGTGGATAATTACCATGTGGAGCTACATTATTCCTATTGTCACTTTATTGATTGGCGGGGTAGGAGGCTTTTTCGTAGGCGTATATTACTTGCGAAAGCAGCTGGAGAATATGCAGAACAATCCTGAGATGCTTCAGGAAATGGCCAAGAAGATGGGCTATAATTTGAATAAGCAGCAAATGCAGCGGGCGCAGCAAATGATGAAGAAACAAAAGTTCCGTCCTTAGGCGAGAGCCGGGGCTTCCTTCGAGGCTCTTGAATAGGAGGGAAATGCTTGCTGTAGCCCGGTTTTTTTTGAAGCTCCGGGCCATCCCTTGAGGACAGCGGGCTTTTTGTCGTTACGAGGAAACAGGCAGTCATTTTTGCAGCAGACTTCACCTTCAATGAAGTCCAAGCTATGCTTCCGCTTGCAGGCGAAAGTCTTGAGCGAAGCCCATAGGAGGGAAGAATACAATGCCGGCAAAAGAATATAAAAACAACCGTGTCGTCGAAAACCGGGAAGCCATTGAAGGCCATATCCGCTCGATTCTGCGGTTAATCGGCGAAGATGTCGACCGTGAAGGTCTGCTCGATACGCCAGCAAGAGTGACGCGTATGTATGAGGAGATTTTTGCAGGCTACGAAGCCGATTACAAGGATATTCTCGGTGTCGCTTTTGATGAGAAGCACGAAGAGCTCGTTATTGTTAAAGACATCGTTTATTACAGCCAGTGCGAACACCATATGGCGCCGTTTTTCGGCAAAATTCATATCGGTTACGTGCCGAGCGGCAAGATCGCGGGTCTGAGCAAATTTGCGCGTCTGGTCGAAGCGGTTACGCGCAGGCTTCAAGTTCAGGAACGCATTACATCGGAAATTGCCGATATTATTGAAACCGAGCTGACGCCTCACGGCTGCATGGTCGTCGTAGAGGGTGAGCACTTGTGCATGTGCGCCCGCGGCGTGAAGAAACCGGGCAGCAAAACGGTCACCTCCGCGGTCGGGGCTTGTTCCGTAAGGATGCGGCATCACGGGCGGAATTCTTGTCCTTAATTAAGGATTAATTGAGGCAGAGTGAAGAAGATAAAATCCCCATCTCACCTGGGTGGCTGGACAATTGATCCGGCTGCTTTGTGAGAATGGGGATTTTTTTGCGTTCAAGGCGTTTAGTTTAGGCGGCAGTGCAGCTCATATGGGCTTAGGAAGCTTTCAGCTCCAAGTGCCCTTGGTTCGTAGGCACGCTTGAGCGGGCCGGGATATGGTTCAAAAAGCCCATAGCCAAGGATAAATACTGCTTAGGATGCGCCCGGTAAATCAGCTCGTGAGTATCGTTAGGCAGAAGCCAGAGCTGGGCATCCGAGTTGTTGGGCTGGTTTCTGAAAATGCTCTGAACCATTTCATAAGGCGCCTTCGAATCCTGCTTGCCATGGATAAAGAAGATCGGAATCGTGTATTTGGTTTCCTTCACCTTCGTATAAGGAATTTGGTTGAGGCTGACTCCGTTCAGCAGCGGGAAGAAGAGATCGAACCAGCGGCTCCGAAGGGAACTTCGGCAAATTCGCTTCCTGCTTCATGTTATGGTAAAGCGTGTCGGGCTCCAGAATGAAGGTGCTGTCCAGAATCATGCCGTCTATGTCCTGGGTTTGCAGCGCGGCCTGCAGCGCGGTTCCTGCTCCCATCGAGAAGCCCCAGACGTAGACCTGCTGTGCGCCCTGCTGCTTGGCGTATTTCACGGCGCCTAGCAGCTCTTGAGACTCCCGGATGCCGCCTGTCACAATTTCTTTGGGCTGTACAAAGCCGTAATCGAACATGAGGACGTTATAGTTCTGCTTATGCAGCTCGGCAGCCAAATCGTACAAGGGGACCCAGATCTCTTCGCGGTTGCCGCCGTAGCCGTGCGAGAAAACGACTGTTTTATTGTTCGAAGCGACAGGATGCTCAGCAGGGATGTACCAGCCGGATAAGGTCGTCTTGTTATTCAAGCTGGGAAATTCGATATCCTGATAAGCTGCGCCGAAGGCGATCGAAGGATTGGAATGAAGCGGATCGATGCTGGGCCGTGCCAGCTTCCACGCCACGTACGCATGGAAAGCCAAGACGAGACTGAGGAACAGCAGCAGCAGCGATAATAAGGAGATCCATAGTCCGCGAAACCGGCGCTTGACAGCAATGGCCGGCTGATTGATAGCGGTTTCAAGATCGGTCGGGTTCATAGGGACGGAAGAGGTAATCGGGTTGGTTTCCATCGGAATCCCTCCTAATAACTAAGATGACTTTGGATAATGTGCGCAGACGGTTCGTTATGATTAACGATACATCGATGGAAATGGAGAGAGTCCATTTACTGCCGATCGTTTAGTCTTATTATTATAGTAATTCGCATAAGGACACGGCGTCAATCGTTCCCGGAAATTGTAAGCTTACTGTAATATGCGTGTAATACTTGGGCGGATATGGGAGCTGAATTTGAAAGATGGGACTTTAAGTTTTCATGGACTTGGGTTATACTATATGTAACTAGGTTTCATCAAGTGAAACTGTATATGTCAGGGGAGTAGCCGGATGGAAGATGGGAAGCTGACCGTACGCGCGGTGGAACGCGCTTTGGATATATTGCTTTGCTTTACAGAGGCCGAGGATTTGAGCTTGACGGAAATTGCCGCCCGTGTCTCGCTGCACAAGAGTACCGTGCATAGACTGCTCGCCTCGCTGGAGGGGAAGGGCTTTGTGCTGCGTGATCCCGCTTCGGACAAATACCGGCTGGGCTTCCGTATTTGGGAGCTGTCTGCAAACTTGAACCACAGCGATGATCCGGCGCTCATTCTGCTGCCGGATATGGAGCGGCTGCGCGACCAGCTGGACGAAACGATCAGCCTGTACGTACGCGATCGGATGGAGCGCGTACGCGTCCAAGCTGTACAGAGCAACCAGGCGATCCGCCGCGTGGCTCCGATCGGCGCGAGGCTGCCGCTGTATGTCGGCGCCTCAAGCAAGATCCTGGTGGCCTTCGCCGAGCCGGAGGTGCAGGAGGCGCTGATGGAGGGCCCGGGCTGGCCGTCCGGTCTGAACCGCAGCGCGTTCCTGCAGAAGCTCGCTGAGGCGAGAGCGCTTGGCTTCGCGACAAGCGTCGAGGAGCGCGAGCCCGGCGCCGCTGCCGTGGCGGTGCCGATCTTGAACCGCGCGCATCGGCTGGTAGCGGCGCTCGCGGTAAGCGGCCCCTCCAACCGTCTCACGTTGGAGAAGATGATGGAGCATGCGCCGGTGCTGATGGAAGCCGCCCGGCGCATGGGCAAGATGATCAAGTAACCGGACGGGCCGCAGCGGCTGTCCGGTTTAACAGCAAGAAGCCTGTCCATCCGCTTGTTACAGTGGATGGACAGGCTTCTATTTTGCGCTGCCGCGAAGGATCCGGCGGCGCGTATCGCAGGCCCCTCTCCTCAGAACAACAGGAGAGGGGCCTGCACTATAAGCAAAAGCTCCTTGCAGCACCGGAGGCTATCCGGGTTGCAGGAGCTTTCTTTTTAACGGCTTAAACTTAAGCCATGATTTGACGCAATACGGTTTGCAGAATACCGCCGTTACGGTAGTAATCCACGTCCACCATGCTGTCCAGACGAACAGCGGCTTCGAAGGAGAAGCTGGTTCCGTCTTCGCGTGTAGCTGTTACGTTGACGCGTTGGCCTGGCTGTACATCGTTGCTCAAGCCTGTGATGTCAAACGTTTCGGTACCTGTGATACCGAGTGTTTTCCAGCTTTGGCCTTCAACGAATTGAAGCGGCAGGACGCCCATACCTACAAGGTTGGAACGGTGAATCCGTTCGAAGCTTTCGGCAATAACGGCTTTTACGCCCAACAGGAACGTACCTTTAGCCGCCCAGTCACGGGAGCTGCCTGTACCGTATTCTTTACCTGCAATAACAACCAGGTTCGTACCTTGAGCTTGATATTTCATCGAAGCATCGTAGATCGATTCCACTTCGCCGGTTGGCAGGTAAGTCGTTACGCCGCCCTCTGTGCCTGGCGCCACTTGGTTACGAATACGGATGTTCGCGAACGTACCGCGCATCATAACGTCGTGGTTTCCGCGGCGGGAGCCGTAGGAGTTGAAATCTTCTTTCTTCACGCCGTGCTCGATCAGGAATTTACCTGCAGGGCTGTCGGCTTTAATGTTACCGGCTGGCGAGATGTCGTCCGTCGTAACGGAATCGCCCAGCAGAGCCAATGTTTTGGAGGCATGGATATCGGCGATATCGGAAATGCCTGCGCCCAGGTTTTCGAAGAACGGAGGGTTCGCGATGTAAGTAGATTTCTCATCCCACTCGTACAGCTCGCCTTCCGGTACGTCGATCGCGTTCCAACGCTCGTTGGCGCGGAATACGTTCGAATATTTGGCGCGGTAAATTTCCGGTCCCATTGCTGTGCTGATTGCTTCTTGAATCTCTTCTTTGGAAGGCCAAATATCTTTCAGATAAACCGGCTGATTCGCTTGATCGTAACCGATCGGATCTTTCGCCAGGTCGATATTCACGGTTCCTGCCAAAGCGTAAGCGACAACCAGTGGAGGAGATGCCAGGTAGTTAGCTTTAACCTGCGCGTGAACGCGGCCTTCAAAGTTACGGTTACCCGACAGTACAGCCGCAACCGTCATGTCGTTGTCAGCGATAGCTTGGCTGACTTCGTCAGGAAGCGGACCGGAGTTACCGATACAGGTTGCACAACCGTAGCCCGCTACGTGGAAGCCGAGAGCTTCGAGGGATTCCAGAAGGTTTGCGTTTTTCAGGTACTCGGTAACAACGAGGGAACCTGGAGTCAAGCTGCTTTTTACATAAGCAGGCTTTCTCAAGCCGCGTGCCACCGCTTTTTTCGCCACCAAGCCTGCACCCAGCATAACGCTTGGGTTGGAAGTGTTCGTACAGCTTGTGATCGCTGCGATAACGACAGCGCCTGTACCCATTTTGCTCACTTCGCCGTTCGCATGCTTCACTTCAACCATTTCAGCGATTTTATCGTCGCTCAAGCCGTATCCGCCTTTATCGATCGGAGTACGGATAATGGAGTTGAACTCTTCCTTCATAGCTGTCAGCTCTACGCGGTCTTGAGGACGCTTAGGACCTGCCAAGCTAGGAACAACGGAAGAAAGGTCAAGCTCGATTTTGTCGGTGAATGCCGGATCCGGTGTATCGTCCGTACGGAACATGCCTTGTGCTTTATAGTAAGCTTCTACCAATGCGATTTGATCTTCTTCGCGGCCAGTGCCTCTCAAGTAGTTCAAGGACTCGGAGTCAACTGGGAAGAAACCGACTGTTGCGCCATACTCAGGAGCCATGTTCGCAACCGTTGCGCGGTCAGCCAGGGAAATGTTGCTCAAACCAGGGCCGTAGAACTCGACGAATTTACCGACAACGCCTTTTTTGCGAAGCATTTGAGTGACGGTAAGAGCCAAGTCTGTAGCCGTTGCGCCTTCCGGCAAAGTGCCTGTCAGCTTGAAGCCGATAACTTCAGGTGTAACGAAGTACAGAGGTTGACCGAGCATGCCCGCTTCCGCCTCGATACCGCCAACGCCCCAGCCTACGATACCAAGACCGTTGATCATTGTGGTGTGGGAGTCCGTACCTACGAGGGAATCCGGATAAACTTCCGTTTCGCCGTCGACAACTTTCGTTGCAGCTACGCTGGCCAGGTACTCCAGGTTTACTTGGTGAACGATACCTGTTGATGGAGGAACCGCGCGGAAGTTATCGAATGCGGTTTGTGCCCAGCGAAGGAAACGGTAGCGCTCCTCGTTACGCTCGAATTCGATGTTGATGTTTGTTTCCAGTGCATCTTTAGTACCGAAAGCATCAACCATAACCGAGTGGTCAATAACCAAATCTACAGGAACGAGCGGGTTGATCCGTTTAGGGTCTCCGCCGGATTTTTTCATTGTGTCTCTCATTGCGGCCAAGTCAACAACAACCGGTACGCCGGTGAAGTCTTGCAGCACGATACGCGCGGGGATGAAAGGAATCTCCTTGTCGTCACGCTCTTGAGCCCAATGGGTCAGTTGTTTAACGTGATCTGCAGTAATCGCTCTGCCGTCGAACTGACGAACAGCCGCCTCGAGCAGCACTTTAATGGAGAAAGGCAAATTCGAGATGGTTCCGTGGCCTTGCTCTTCGAGTCCTGGCAAGCTGTAGTAATGGAACGTTTTACCGTTTACATCCAAAGCTTTACGGACCGAGTAATGGTCTTTTTTAGCCATTTCTGTGTTCCTCCTTCATAAATAAAATCAGCAAAATGAAAATTCAACTTTGAAATCTATGTTGTTTCACCTGTTGAAACGCGATTTCATATTTGTGATAACTTAAGTATACATGCTCAAGGATGCTTCGTAAAGGTCAAATTCAATCATTTTTACCAGCAACGCTACATATATTTGGAATGATTGTAAGTCCGGTAAATGCCCGTATATTGCCGATTTCGAAAATCTGAAACCGACTGTGGAGGTAGCCGCCATGTCATGGAAAAGAACGCTCTACGATTATGTTCATCACAAAAATCAGATGGATATGGATTACTCTGTCGAACCGCTGCTGACGCTTGTTACTGATACCTCTTTTTTGCAAGATCAGGTGAAAAGACTGGCCCGCACCTCCCATACGGATCAAGACCGCGGCTTTTTTACGGTGAAAAATGAAACGCGCCTTTCCATATTAAGCGCTGCTGAGCACCCGGCACGGGTAAAGGCCGACCTGAAGCTCAGACGGAGCACGGTCGGCATCGTCGGCGGAACGGAATACGAAGAGCGCCGGGTCGAGAAAGAGCGCATCACGCTCGATGCGGTAGACGGCAAATGGTATATCTCGCGTGTGGAACCGCTAGGCATAGAACAGGCGCTGCCGCTGAAGCAGGGCATTCCTGCGGGCGGTCTGCTGGAAGTCGACGATCACTATGCCGAACATGTGCTGATGCGGGCGCCGTCGATGCCCTACTTGAACCACACGATGCTTCCTTATTTAGAGACGAGCGGAAGAAAGCAGCATTACGACCGACAGAAAGCGGTGGATTACGCCGAATTATGGTGGGATAAGGCGAATCCCGCTTATATCGAATTCGATGTGGATTGCAGCAACTTTATATCGCAATGCCTCTTTGCAGGCGGGGCGCCAATGAACTATACTGGGAAAAGAGCTTCGGGCTGGTGGTACAAGGGACGCTTTAACGGCCAGGAGCATTGGAGCTTCAGCTGGGCGGTGGCCCAGGCGCTGCAATGGTTTTTGACGGCGAGCCGCACCGGTCTTCGGGCTGAAGAGGTGCAGAGCGCAGACCAGCTGGAGCTGGGGGATGTCATCAGCTACGACTGGGACGGCGACGGACGCTTTCAGCACAGCACTATCGTTACCGCCAAAGACGGGAACGGGATGCCGCTGGTTGACGCGCATACAACGCCGAGTCATCACCGCTATTGGAGCTATAGAGACTCCGTGGCATGGACCGAGAAGACGCGTTACCGTTTTTTGCATATCGCCGATTTTATGTGACGGCTGCAGCCCTACCAAGCAAGTATTCTTCGAATACAGCCAGTTTATGCTTGAACTCGAGCATTTATCAGGATAGGCGCGCCTGCGCAGCTATTTCATCATTTTCTTCATTAAAATCACCACAACATCGATTTCGGAGGTTACTATGAACGACAAAATTCGCATCGGCTTAATTTACGGCGGCAGATCGGGAGAGCATGAAGTTTCTCTGCAAACCGCACTAGCTGTCATTGGCGCCATAGATATGAATAAATATGAAATCCATCCTTTTTACATAACGAAGCAGGGCGAGTGGAGAGCCGGCTCCCAGCTGACGGGTCCTGTCAAGCATGCGGGAGAACTTACATTCGGCAGCGATGAAACCTCGCAGGCGGCCGCTTTTGCGCTCAAGCCTTTTTTCAGCTCGGCACAAGCTGTGCAAGAAGCGGCGGCTCCAGCCAATTCCCAGGCCAATATTGCGGCCGTCGATGCTGCGTCGGGAGCCTCCGAGGCTCGGTTGGATGTAGTCCTGCCGCTTCTGCATGGCACGTTCGGCGAAGACGGGACCATTCAAGGCCTGCTGGAAATGGCCAATATTCCTTACGTCGGCGCGGGAGTGCTGGCATCGTCTGTCGGCATGGACAAAGTCATGATGAAAAAGGTGTTTGCACAAGAGGGGCTGCCCCAATGTGTATTCCGTCATTTTACAAGAACCCAGTGGGAGAAGGATCAGGCGTTCTTCTTAATGGAAATCGAAATTGCGATCGGATTCCCTTGCTTCGTTAAACCGGCTAACTTGGGATCGAGCGTTGGCATCAGCAAAGCCGCGAACCGCGACGAGCTGCTTAAGGCGATCCAGGTTGCGTTTCAATATGATCGCAAGGTCATTGTCGAAGAGAATATTAACGCCCGCGAAGTCGAGGTGGCAGTGCTGGGGAACGATGATCCGCAGGCTTCCGTCGTGGGTGAAATCGTATCTTCCAATGAATTCTACGACTACAAAGCCAAATATGTCGACGGTAAATCGTCTATGATGATTCCTGCAGATATTCCTGCAGAAATTTCCGAACAGATCCGGGAGCTGGCGGTCCGGGCTTTTCTGGCGGTGGACGGTTCGGGCTTGTCCCGCGTTGATTTCTTCCTCAGAAAAGAAGACAATCAGATTTTTATTAATGAGATTAATACTATGCCGGGCTTTACGCCTTACAGTATGTACCCGCTTCTTTGGAAGGAGACGGGGAAATCATACGCTGAACTGCTGGATGACCTGATCGCATTGGCCCTTCAGCGGCACGCCGATAAGCAGCGGCTGCAGTATTCTTTTGATATCGAATAGAAGGCGGAGCTTTTCAGCCGTTTCCTTGCTTCCGGCGTCTGCATCACGTATGCTTATGACTAACGGAATAGGATTAGAAGCTATAATATGAAGAGCGGTCTGAAAGGAGGGGCAGGCATGGGATTTCAAACGGAATTTAATTCTGTGTGCAAATTCAAATCCGAGCAGGAGCTTTATGAGCTTTTGGAGTACGGCCGGGGCAAAATGATGAAAAGCGGGTTCCGCGTATTTCCGACCGGTCAGATGGTTATTGCATATTCGCCGGATAACCAGGCTATTGCGATTGTCAAAATCGCAGCGTCCATCGCCGAAATTAATTTTCAGGGCGAAGAAGTCACGCAGGTCGAGATGGAACTGGTCCGCAAGCTAACCGACGAGGAGGCGCGGGTTCAGACGGCGCTGGCGCACGAAATGTTTTTTGGCGTTCATTCTTAATAGCCTTAACTACATAGATGAGGCAGAGCATCTTTTCGCTTGCAGCGGGAGGATGCTTTTTCTTTGCAGGTTGTTCAATATCTTGATAGCTGAGATCCAATGTGGGCAACCTAGCCTCTAACTATTACATTAGAGCTTGGGGTGTAATCACGATGATTGTACGTCTTGGTTATGTTGCTATGTCCATGCGGGTTCACAATGCCTCACCGTCCAAAACAATGACGGCTACGAATTTTGCCAAGCTGGAGGATCGGGCGGCCGCCATCCGCAAACTGGAGCGTATCGCTGCGGAGAACCTTCACAATACGCTCCGGCTGCTTAAGCATAATAAGGCTCATGATATAGAGCTGTACCGCTGCTCTTCCAAGCTCATTCCCTTATGGAGCCATGAAATGCTGCAGGGCTGGGACCCGCTTTCAGTGCTGAAAGATGATTTTGCCGAGCTTGGCGCCTATGCCAAAGAAAACGGTATGCGGCTCAGCTTTCATCCGGATCATTTTACAGTGCTCAGTACACCGCGTGCGGAGGTGCTGCGTAACTCCCAGCAGGATCTAAGCAATCATACGGCTATGCTGGAAGCGATGGGGCTTGACCTGTCCGGCAAAAACAACATTCATATCGGCGGCACGTATGGAAATAAAGCAACGGCTATGAAACGGTTTATCGAGCATTTTATGGAGCTGCCCGATCCGATCCGCCTTAGAATGACGCTTGAGAATGACGACAAAACGTTCACCGCTCTCGAAACGCTCGAAGCCTGCGAGAAAGTGGGCGCACCGATGGTGCTCGATATTCATCATCACCAGGTGAACCATAACGGTGAATCGGCAGCGGAGCTGTGGCCCCGCATTTTGCATACATGGAACGGACAAACGAAGCAGGCTTCGGCGGAGGCGCTCCCTCCCAAAATTCATGTTTCGAGCCCCAAGAACGACAAAGATATACGAAGTCATGCCGACTTTATTGACGCATCGACACTATACGACTTCTTACGATCGATCGCCTCCTATACGCCGAACCTGGATGTTATGATCGAGGCGAAGATGAAGGACGAGGCGCTGTTTCAGCTGATGGAAGATATTTGCAGGCTTTCAGGAGTCGCCCGTCTGACGCAAGCCTCCTTCGAGCTCTGACTCTCTTGACATTGTTCTTGAAATATTCGGAAAAATGGGGTACTTTGATTAGGGAGATTGCGTAATTTGCAGGCCTCATTTTAAGCTTGGAGAGGGGAACGTATATTCTATGAGTCAACTGCTTACAGGTAAAAATATACTCGTTATGGGTGTTGCCAACGAACGCAGCATCGCTTGGGCAATCGCTCAATCACTTGCCGCTCAAGGCGCGCGCCTTGCCTTTACATTCGAGAGTGAGCGGGTAGAGGAACGCGTCCGCAAGCTGGCGGATACGATCCCCAACTCCGTAATTCTACCTTGCAATGTCACGGTAGACGAAGAGATTGATAGCCTTGCCGACGCAGTTAGAGAGCACTTCGGCGTGCTTCACGGTCTTGTACATAGTATCGCTTTTGCCAAAACCGAAGAGCTGGAGGGTCTGTTCGTGAATACATCCCGTGCGGGACATGCCCTGGCTCAAGATATTAGCGCATACTCTCTGGTTGCAGTAGCTCAAAGAATGTATCCCCTCATGACCGAAGGCGGCAGCATCATGACAATGACCTATTTGGGTGCCGAGCGAGTGATGAAGAATTATAATGTCATGGGTGTGGCGAAGGCGGCACTGGAAGCCAACGTACGTTACTTGGCAGGGGATTTGGGGCAGTTCAACATCCGGGTGAATGCTATCTCGGCAGGACCGATCCGCACTTTGGCGGCGAAGGGGATCAAGGATTTCAACTCCATTCTCAAAACCGTCGAGGAGAAAGCCCCGCTGCGCCGTACAACGGAAGTCAGCGAAGTAGGCGATACCGCCATGTTCCTGATGAGCTCCTTGTCCCGCGGCATTACCGGCGAGGTTATTTACGTGGATAACGGCTATCACATCGTAGGAGTTTAATAGAGTTAAAGATCGCCCAACGTCTGTATCTTGAAGGAGATGCAGGCGTTTTTTTAGTTTCATCTACTATTCTTTATTTTAAGGACTTATTTAATAGAAAATTGATGAACCTATAGTAAGAAAGTCCCATATTTTGTATTTACGAGATAAAAAAACCTATGGTATTATTTGGTTATTGTGTTGCCGTCAATAGAATTGCTGCATATTTCCTGTCATCTACCGCCATGATGTTGAAAAGTTGGAGAACCTCTCTCTGATGGATCGAGCAACCGTCTACTTGTATCTGTCTTCTATAGACGACCTGAGGAGGAGCCGTTCCGCGTGAAATTAGTACTTGCTTCGGACTTCATTTTGGACAAAGATCCGGCTGCCGGCAGTCCCGACAATGAAGAATTCAACCTTATCGCCAGACATTACTTGGATGCCTTTGATCAGATGATCCTATGCTCTCCAGTCCCCCCGTACCATCGGTTGAGACGGATTCAGCCCTTCAAATTCGGGATCGGCGGATGGTATCTCAGCCTCTGCCTCCTTTGAACGGAACGCTGTCCATCTTCCATTTTCGCTATGAAGCTCTGCGTATTTTGAAGCAAACCTTGCAGCACCGCGATGTGCTGATTGCCCGTCTGCCGAGCGAGACCGGCTTGCTTGCCATTCAAGCGGCTAGAGAGTTGAATAAGCCATGGGCGGTGGAGGTTATCGGAACGGCGGAGGAATATTGCGACAATTCGTTCGGCAAGCTCCTTTCCCCCATCGTGAAGCATCGGATGCAGAAGGCTGTCCGGCACGCGCCTGCGGCTATGTATGCGACGAACCGGTTTTTACAAAGCTGTTATCCTTGCATGGGGCGGGTGGTCTCTTGCTCTCCTGTTCATATTCCAATGCTTAGCGCCGAGGTTGATATGGCGAGGCTTGACCGTATCTCTACCTGCTTCGATAGGGAAGTTTACCGCATCGGTCTTTACGGAGGTATGCTAGGTCCGGCCAAAGGAATCGATACCGCATTATACGCGTTAAATAAAGTACGGCAGCTGACGATCAAAAAGGTGCAGCTTGATATTATCGGGAGCGGGGATTCATCCCGGTGGAGAAGGATGGCAGAGGATTTGGGAATAAACGATTGTGTGTCCTTTAACGAAGCGGTTCCTTCCGGCTCCTCTATGGATCAATGGCTGGATGGCCTGGATGTATATGTACAACCGAGCCGCCGTGAAAGCTCTCCGTCTGCTTTAATGAAAGCAATGAGCAGAGGGCTGCCTGTATTCGGCTCCAAGGTCGGAGGGATCACGGAATTGTTGGCTCCCGAACAGCTGATGCAGCCCGAAGATGATAACAGGCTGGCAATGCTTATATGTGATCTGCTGAATGATATAACGAAACAGAGACGTATGTCCGGGCGCAGCATGGAGACGATATCCGCGTATACGGCAGGCCATCTGCATGTTAAGAGGCAAGAGTTTTTCGATTACATTATCAACAAAGTTATGACGAGGCATGGTCGAAGAGAATTTGTAGAGTCCAAACCGTACGATTATTAATCGGCAAAAATCAGCTGTAACGCTTTTGTCACATCCCGTCCTCTTTTTTGGATGAAACGCAGTAGCTTTTGCAGCGTATATTCAATATACTGAGTGTAAATTTAAACCCTGTTTTTATAAGAGGACAAGAAAAGGACTGATTGAGATGTCTGCAAATAGCAATCCATCCTTTACCGTAGGAAGTAAGAGCTATACTGCTGTAGCGATCAATACCGCCTCCAAGGCGGGGGAATGGATACAAAGTAAGCTCGGGGATTTCAACAGCTTAGATACGAAATATTCCTCTCACGATCTTGTAACCGAAGTGGACAAGGGCGCTGAGAAGATGATACGCAACTTGATTCTGACTCATTTTCCATACCATTCTATCCTCGGCGAGGAAGGAGTGGAGCCCGGCCCGCTTGCGTCCAAGCAAGCCTTGGAAGCGATGGGGGACGCAGAGTATTTATGGATTGTCGATCCGCTGGACGGCACGACTAATTTTGTTCACGGTTTCCCTTTCTTCAGTGTATCTATTGCACTGGCTCACAAAGGGGAAGTGATCGTAGGCGTGATATACAACCCTATCAGCAATGAATTGTTCGTGGCTGAGAAGGGCAAGGGGGCTTATGTAAAAGGGAAACGAATGCAGGTTTCGTCAGAGCAAAAGCTTTCCGAAAGTCTGGTTGCCACGGGGTTCCCGGCTGACCGCTATGAGGCTTTGCCTGCTAACCTGAGGGGGATTCAAGCCTTGGCCCCTAGCGTCCGCAATCTCCGCATGGGAGGTTCTGCTGCTCTGCATATGGCTTATGTTGCGGCCGGGAGATTAAGCGGCTTCTGGGAGATCGGCCTGAACTCATGGGATATCGCGGCGGGAGCGTTACTAATTATGGAGTCCGGAGGTACGGTGACAGATACAAACGGAAACCCTTATACCTTAGGGGTGCGAAATCTGTTGGCCACCAATGGACATATTCACGGGGAGCTGCAGCGTGAGCTGGCAGCCGCCGATGCGGTCGGTACGGTGATTTAACATTTAGACCTCATACTGCCCTGGTCACGGTCATTTAACGATGCCATGATCCAGGGCTTTTTTTATTTTTAGCGGGGGAAACAAAAATAAAATCAATGCTTGCATTTATTTTTTGGACATGCTATATTGGTCTTCCGGCCAAGAAGAGGCTGGTCGAGAGAGTACGAAAGAAGCTGCTTTTCAAGAAAAAAAGCAGATATTCAAAAAAAGTACTTGCAATCGAGTGTGGAAGTGTGATATATTTAAAAAGTCGCTTTTGAGACATGACTCAAAACGACGAAGAGATTGCCCTTTGAAAACTGAACAACGAGTGAGTGAAATAAAGAGAATGTAAATTCTCGCTAGCAAGAAATTTTGAGCTTAAGACAAGCTCTGTTACAAGTTATACAACTTTAATGGAGAGTTTGATCCTGGCTCAGGACGAACGCTGGCGGCGTGCCTAATACATGCAAGTCGAGCGGATTTCACCTTCGGGTGAAG
>NZ_JBIFNP010000002.1:0-125000 GCF_043945595.1 Paenibacillus sp. TAB_01 | reverse complement strand
CGAACCCACGAATGTTGAAAAATTCGGGGATGAGGTGGGGGTAGCGGAGAAATTCCAATCGAACTCGGAGATAGCTGGTTCTCCCCGAAATAGCTTTAGGGCTAGCCTCGGGAGATGAGTAGTGGAGGTAAAGCACTGATTGGGTGCGGGGCCCGCCAAGGGTTACCAAGTCCAGTCAAACTCTGAATGCCACATACTTTATCCCGGGAGTCAGACAGTGAGTGCTAAGATCCATTGTCAAGAGGGAAACAGCCCAGATCATCAGCTAAGTGCCCCAAGTGTGTGTTAAGTGGGAAAGGATGTGGAGTTGCAAAGACAACCAGGATGTTGGCTTAGAAGCAGCCACCATTGAAAGAGTGCGTAATAGCTCACTGGTCGAGTGACTCTGCGCCGAAAATGTAACGGGGCTAAACACACCACCGAAGCTATGGCTCGTGCAAACAAGATTTGCACTTGGGTAGGGGAGCGTTGTATGTAGGTAGAAGGTGTACCGTAAGGAGCGCTGGACAGCATACAAGTGAGAATGCCGGTATGAGTAACGAAAAGATCAGTGAGAATCTGATCCGCCGAAAGCCTAAGGGTTCCTGAGGAAGGCTCGTCCGCTCAGGGTAAGTCGGGACCTAAGGCGAGGCCGAAAGGCGTAGTCGAAGGACAACAGGTTGAAATTCCTGTACCACCGTGAACCGTTATGAGCAATGGGGTGACGCAGAAGGATAGTGACGCGGATTGATGGATGTCCGTCCAAGCAGAGAGGCTGGTGTGTAGGCAAATCCGCACATCGTAAGGCTGGTCTGTGATGGGGAGCGAAAATTGCAGTAGCGAAGGTCATGAGTTCAGGCTGCCAAGAAAAGCCTCTAGCCAGGGAGAAGGTGCCCGTACCGCAAACCGACACAGGTAGGCGAGCAGAGCATGCTAAGGCGCGCGGAAGAA
This sequence comes from Paenibacillus sp. TAB_01, assembly GCF_043945595.1. Taxonomy (NCBI): domain Bacteria; kingdom Bacillati; phylum Bacillota; class Bacilli; order Caryophanales; family Paenibacillaceae; genus Paenibacillus; species Paenibacillus sp. TAB_01. The sequence continues at coordinate 124,070 of NZ_JBIFNP010000002.1, read as the reverse complement.
CTCTCGTTAAGGAACTCGGCAAAATGACCCCGTAACTTCGGGAGAAGGGGTGCCTCGGTAGGGTGAATAGCCCGAGGGGGCCGCAGTGAAAAGGCCCAAGCGACTGTTTAGCAAAAACACAGGTCTGTGCGAAGCCGCAAGGCGAAGTATACGGGCTGACGCCTGCCCGGTGCTGGAAGGTTAAGGGGAGTGGTTAGGGGTTTACCCCGAAGCTATGAACCGAAGCCCCAGTAAACGGCGGCCGTAACTATAACGGTCCTAAGGTAGCGAAATTCCTTGTCAGGTAAATTCTGACCCGCACGAATGGCGTAACGACTTGGGCGCTGTCTCAACGAGAGATCCGGTGAAATTTTAATACCTGTGAAGATGCAGGTTACCCGCGACAAGACGGAAAGACCCCATGGAGCTTTACTGCAGCTTGATATTGGACTTTGGTACGATCTGTACAGGATAGGTGGGAGCCTGAGAAGCCTGAGCGCCAGCTTGGGTGGAGGCGACGTTGGGATACCACCCTGATCGTATCGGAGTTCTAACCTGGTACCGTAAGCCGGTATGGGGACAGTGTCAGGTGGGCAGTTTGACTGGGGCGGTCGCCTCCTAAAAAGTAACGGAGGCGCCCCAAGGTTCCCTCAGAATGGTTGGAAATCATTCGAAGAGTGCAAAGGCATAAGGGAGCTTGACTGCGAGACAAACAGGTCGAGCAGGGACGAAAGTCGGGCTTAGTGATCCGGTGGTACCGCATGGAAGGGCCATCGCTCAACGGATAAAAGCTACCCTGGGGATAACAGGCTTATCTCCCCCAAGAGTCCACATCGACGGGGAGGTTTGGCACCTCGATGTCGGCTCATCGCATCCTGGGGCTGAAGTAGGTCCCAAGGGTTGGGCTGTTCGCCCATTAAAGCGGTACGCGAGCTGGGTTCAGAACGTCGTGAGACAGTTCGGTCCCTATCTGTCGTGGGCGCAGGAAATTTGAGAGGAGCTGTCCTTAGTACGAGAGGACCGGGATGGACGTACCGCTGGTGTACCAGTTGTTCCGCCAGGAGCACGGCTGGATAGCTACGTACGGACGGGATAAGCGCTGAAAGCATCTAAGCGTGAAGCCCCCCTCAAGATGAGATTTCCCAGTATGTAAGACCCCTTGAAGACGACGAGGTAGATAGGTTCGGGGTGGAAGTGCCGTAAGGTATGGAGCTGACGAATACTAATCGGTCGAGGGCTTATCCAAGAGAACAGCAAAGAAGAAGGATGTATGCTTGTTTCGTATCTAGTTTTCAGGGTAACAACCTTGAAACAAATAGCTGCATGTCCTTTATAGGGATGGATATTTTCTTGCAGCGTTTTCGAAGAAGCAACGCTTCGAAAAATCCCAGGCTTACGTAGCCAGCTTTCTAACGAAAGCACATCGTTTGGTGATGATGGCGGAGGGGAACCACGCGTTCCCATCTCGAACACGACCGTTAAGCCCTCCAGCGCCGATGGTACTTGAACCGAAGGGTTCCGGGAGAGTAGGACGTCGCCAAGCGAATTATTTAAATAGCACCCTGTGCTATCCAATGAACTTTCATTCCCTGATAGCTCAGTTGGTAGAGCACTCGACTGTTAATCGAGTTGTCACAGGTTCGAGTCCTGTTCGGGGAGCCATCTGGAGAGGTGTCCGAGCTGGCCGAAGGAGCACGATTGGAAATCGTGTAGGCGTCACAAGCGTCTCGAGGGTTCGAATCCCTCTCTCTCCGTAGCAATACTTTAAAGCAAGGCCCGTTGGTCAAGGGGTTAAGACACCTCCCTTTCACGGAGGTAACAGGGGTTCGAATCCCCTACGGGTCACCATTATTGTCCCATGGAGGCTTAGCTCAGCTGGGAGAGCATCTGCCTTACAAGCAGAGGGTCGGCGGTTCGATCCCGTCAGCCTCCACCATATAAAGTATAACGACGCGGGGTGGAGCAGCCCGGTAGCTCGTCGGGCTCATAACCCGAAGGCCGCAGGTTCAAATCCTGCCCCCGCAACCAATTTATTTTTGAAGTAAGGTTATCCTGCTTTGAAAATTCAAGTGTGGAGCCGTGGTGTAGAGGCCTAACATGCCTGCCTGTCACGCAGGAGACCGCGGGTTCGAATCCCGTCGGCTCCGCCATTTATTTGCTGTCGTGTTATCCTTTTCATTGTTGGTTGGCTTTGGTTGTGTAATATTATGTCTGCCGTCGTAGCTCAATCGGTAGAGCAACTGAATCGTAATCAGTAGGTTGGGGGTTCAAGTCCTCTCGACGGCACCATTGTAACAATTGAATATGGCGGTCGTGGCGAAGGGGTTAACGCACTGGTCTGTGGCTCCAGCATTCGTGGGTTCAAGTCCCATCGATCGCCCCATTTTCAACCCAAACTATTGGGGATTAGCCAAGCGGTAAGGCAACGGACTTTGACTCCGTCATGCCTAGGTTCGAATCCTAGATCCCCAGCCATTAGTTTGAGCCATTAGCTCAGTTGGTAGAGCACCTGACTTTTAATCAGGGTGTCGTAGGTTCGAGTCCTACATGGCTCACCATTTTTACTTAAGCGCGCGTATGGCGGAATTGGCAGACGCACTAGACTTAGGATCTAGCGGGCGACCGTGGGGGTTCAAGTCCCTCTACGCGCATTGTTTTTGCGGAAGTGGCTCAGCGGTAGAGCATCGCCTTGCCAAGGCGAGGGTCGCGGGTTCGATTCCCGTCTTCCGCTCCAAAAAAAGCATTGCATTTTGCAATCAATTATAGTATGATTTCTTTTGTCTCATCATTGGAGTATGCGGAAGTGGCTCAGCGGTAGAGCATCGCCTTGCCAAGGCGAGGGTCGCGGGTTCGATTCCCGTCTTCCGCTCCATTAAATGAGCCGGTATGGCGGAATTGGCAGACGCGCGCGACTCAAAATCGTGAGGGAAACCGTGGGGGTTCAAGTCCCTCTACCGGCACCATATCTTCGGGACGTAGCTCAGCTTGGTAGAGCACCTGGTTTGGGACCAGGGGGTCGCATGTTCAAATCGTGTCGTCCCGACCACTTAATTCCATAGCGAGCGGGTGTAGTTCAATGGTAGAACTCCAGCCTTCCAAGCTGGTAGCGTGGGTTCGATTCCCATCACCCGCTCCATATTTATGTTCCAGTAGCTCAGCTGGATAGAGCAACGGCCTTCTAAGCCGTCGGTCGGGGGTTCGAATCCCTCCTGGGACGTATTCAAGAAATCAAATAACAATTTAAGAACCGCTAAAAGCCTTGATACATAAGGGTTTTGGCGGTTTTTTCTTACTTTTAAAATGACGATAAATAACATATGAATAAAATTATTTTTACACATATTTTACACAGCCAATTCCCTAAATACGTCGACCGTCATCTTTTCATCCTGTTCCCTAAGTTCTTTGATGATGTGAGCATAGTGCTTCATAGTCGTATCAATGTCCCCATGTCCAAGTCTTTCGGAGACGTAATAGATTGAGACTTTTTTGTAAAGTAGGATGCTTGCATGAGTATGGCGTAGGCCATGTATGCTGATAGGATCAATATTAAGTTTCTTTAACAAATTTTCCAGTGTCTTATTTGCTGCAACGTTACTAAGAACTTTATATTTTGAAGATGGACTAAAAAAAACGAGTTTGTGGATATTATCGGGGACGGTATCAAACCACTTTTTGAAGACGGCCATGGTCGTACTATCCATTTTGATTTTACGTATAGATTGTTCATTCTTAGTAGCCCCAGATCCCTCGTGCATCTTGCTGGTATAACCCCACGTCTTGTTAACTGTGAGTTCATTTTTTTCAAAATTAAAATCCGAACGGGTCAAGCCGACCATCTCCGCGAAGCGCATTCCTGATGTGAGACCTAGTAGAATAAGATAATGGGACAGTTCTCTTGGCTTGTCCAAGGCGCGTAGTAGGCGTTTGCTTTCAAAATAGTTAAGGTGTTTTTCTTCAGGACGTTTAGACGGCACATTACCGGATAGGACAGCGCCGCGGGTAAAGTCCATTTGGATAAGTCCCTCATCGATCGCATCGCGAACGCAAGCACGTATATGCGTGTTAAGTTTGCGTGTTGTGTCTTTGGCATGGTTTTCTGCGTATTTGTTTAAAAATTCTTGGTACGATCGCTTGGTGATATTCTGTATTGCGATGCCTGCAAAATTTTCTTCCACGGTTTGCTGAGATGTCAAATACCTTGCAAGAGTATTTTTCCCAATTCCTTTTTTATAAACTTCAATCCAATTTGCGAAATATTTGTCAAATGGCTCGGGCTTAAGGTGAGGAACAATTCCCCTATTCAAATTATTTTCTACTTCTACCGCGGCGGCTTTTGCTTCGGCTTTGGTAATAAACCCTCCTTTCCGTATCGGCGCTGGTTTGCCATTGACTGTTCGACTGATAGTATACTGCCACGTTTTTCCACGTTTTTGAAACGATGCCAATTTACTTCCTCCCAACAAACATATGTTCTGATTTTAGGCATATTTAAACAGCCTTGCGGCTGGAAAGCGCAAAGTTCATAAAAAAGTATGAAACATCTCTGGTACCCCGCAACGTAAAAGAAATTGGTGTTTTGTCTCGCCTGGTACAGGTTGATTGTCCCCGATCAAGAGGTAGACGGCAAAGCGATGTGCTTGGCGTTCCAACTTGTCCGCTAATTGAAGTGTATTGCTCCTGAGGAATGGTACATTTACATCCGGATGCAGAACGTCATGTCCCAACTCGTGTGCACTGGTATACAGAACACATTCATAAGTGATCCTATTATTAATATGAATGTAGGGTATTCGTTTTATGCGAGTGTAGTAACCCCATGTATGTTTCCCTAAGTCTTCGTAAAGAATCTCGATTTTTCTCTCTGATGCAATTTTCAAAGGTGAATTAGTTCCATGAGAGATAATGAGCTCCCGAGCTTTTTTTCTCTCCATCACGATGCCCCCGGAATTATTTTCTATATTTTTTCGGAGTGAACTTTTTCTTCGCCATCTCACGCGACATACGCAGGGTGTTTTCTAAAGAAATACGAAGTAGTTCACGGTCTTCCTCATCCATCGGTTCCCCCAAAAAAGAAAGTGCCGAATCCGAATCTAGTTCCTCCATCATGGCTTCAAGCTTTTTAGCAATGTCTTTCTCGTCTTTCGCAGTGATAGCATAATAGGGTTCTTGTTTTTCAGCGATTATTTGATCAGTGGGTACAGATGCATTCTGATCATCTGAAAGGCCAAGTAAGTAATCAGCACTAACATTAAATATCTTTGACAAGCCAGCAGCAACATCCGCACTTAAATTTCGTTTTCCGCGTTCAATGTTGTAATAGTATTGAGCAGATATTCCTAACTTATCAGCGATTTCGGTCCCACTTAACTCTTTAGCTCTTCTTATTGTTCTTATTCGATGCGATGGAATATTCATCTAAACTAACAACCCTTCATCTATTTATTATTATCTTATCATCTATTAGTTAAATGATCAATAAACAAATAGATTAAAAATTGAGCAAAACGAAGCATATTTCAGTAAATAGGCGCAAAAAGTTGAATTAAGAGTGTTTTCGCTTTAAAATACTCCTATTTGATTAATTTTGTTATTTGTATGTATTAATCAAATAGGATAATATTTAATCAAGGGGGTGATAGGAAGATGGATTTTTCAGAGTCGGTAAAAAAAATACTAAAGAGTCGTGATTTAAGCCCTTCTGATCTTGCGCGCTTAACTGGTTACACGCCGCAATATATTCACAACTTACTGGACGGTAAGCGCCGATGGAATGAAACGACCATTAACCGAACATGTGGGGCTCTTGGTCTGGAAATAAAAATCGAAACTGTATAAGGAAAATTGATCCTGGGAGATGTATGAAATGCAACAACTAACCGTGCAACTCTCGATTCCGATCCCTGCTGATTCTGTTTTAATCAGCAAGGTAGAATTTGAAGAGTTAAAAAAACAAGAACTTACCGGCATTTATTGGTCTATGCAAGATTTGGAACATCGGGTGAGCAAAGGTCAGGTTTGGATTAAAGAAAATATTTTATTCCAGCCGCGGTTTAAAAAGATTTTGGATGTTGAGCAAGGTGGGTTCGTATTCTACCCCAAGGCAAAGGGCCAAAATTGGTCCTTTCATGCGGCTCGCATGGCTGATTTCTTGGATAAACGGTTTAAGGACATATTTTCTTAAAGAGGAACGGAGGGGCACCATGCCATTATCTTGCATTTCAGAAGTAAAAGAAACGAGCAACGTTAACGAGGTTAATTTCCTGTTGAAAGAAGGATGGCGCCTATTGATGGTAGGCGCCAGTTGCGGGAAGTTTCATTATGTTCTCGGTCAGAACAAAAAATGATTACTCGTCTTTCATTATCCGCCGCATGTTAACTTCGTACTCTTCGTTCATAAGTCTTTGTCTCTTTACGGATTGCGGGAGTCCCAAAGAGTATAAGAACGACGGGGTAGAATCAATAATAGCGAAACCCGTTTCGAGAAGAATCCATTTGTCTTTTAAATAAACATTTGCTGATTCCTCAGATACGACTTCTACGATTTCAACAATTGGATCTTCAAATTGACTGTCCTTCAAGATGTCTATCTCCTTTCATCGAATTTGTGAGTCTAAACAACTTCCAATATTCGACTAGTGAGGAAAAAAACCTGCAAAATCCTTGAAAATAGAATGCACCTGAATGGAGGCTCACTGAAAATTATGCAGATGACCAATATCCACGATCAACGCCGTCGGGACAAACTGGCGGCAGCTCTTCGGAAGGCCGAAGAGCAAGCAGCGACATGTATCGTTTATCTGACCGCTAACGAGAGGCCCGATGAAGAGGTAAACAACGCGTATCTGGCCCTGGAGCATATCAGGATTTCACTGGAACATCTAGGCGAAGAGGTTGCACCCATGCCTGGGCAGGAGGGCATTCATGCTAACCACTAAACGAATATGGATGGGTTTGAGCAAGGGCGAGAAGCTTTGTTGCTTGGAATACGCGGCATATCTAACTAGAAAGCGGTGGGGTAAATGAGCGGAGCTGTTGGAAATAAAAAAGGCCCTTTGTCGGAAGGGCCCTCAAGCAAAATCACTATGGATAATATAACACATCTGAACAGTATTGAAAACAGCGGTGTTATCACAGGCAAGCATCCGGTCTTTTTTGACGGAATGGAAATGAAACTGATTGAACACGCACTCAAATATATGGCTGAGAAGGACGAGCAAGCCGGCTTTAAGCTGAATGCCCAAATGGGTAGAATCCTGGCAGAGCGCATCGAGGCGGCACGTGTCGAGTTCCATGCTCGGACTTATGCTCAAATGGTGCTCAGGTACGAATTGCCTCAAGTAGGCGAGAGATAGTGCGCTAGACGATGGAGCGTCGGCTCTATCGCAGACGGATTAGAAAGCTGATCCGCCTGCGATGCGGCCGATACAAGGAGGATTATGACATGTTGCTGCTAAAAGACGATCACATTCGACTTCATGATGGACGAGCTGCCGAAGTGTTGGATACATGGGGTGCAGCTCGTTGCCTTGCTAAGATCGTTTTTCATGATGGTAGCACAGAGTTTATTATCTCCGAACGAGACGTTGCAGCTATATTACGCCGTCCAGCACTGGAACGGAAAAAGAGGGGAGGGTGGTAAACATGTCAATTAGCATCGATCAATTGGCAGGCGGTGGTGCATCGGAGCGTATTCAGCGTGAGCTTAACAAAATCGCGGAAAATGTACTGGATCCCAACACGAAGCCGGATGCCGTCAGGAAGCTGACCATTGAAATATCGATCAAGCCGAACGATGCAAGGCAACTCGGTGATGCTGAGATCAACGTCAAATCATCGCTAGCTCCTGCTAAAGGGTTGCCGTCAGCTTTCGTTTTTGATTATGACAATGAGGGCAACGCTGTCATGCAGGAGTTGAGAATGAGCAAAGACCGAAATCAGACAGCGGTTGACGACAATGGAGATATTGTCGATGGCACAGGCGCACCTTTAGGTAAGGTGGTCAATATGTCGCCGTTCAGGTAATTAAAAAATTGGAGGAGATCCCCTTGATTAAAGAAGCAATCGATAAAATTTTAAGCCTTTCCAAGCATACTGCACCGATCCAAACGGTCGATATTAACGGTCAAACGTACACCAGCGCGGAATTGACCAAGATCAAAACGCCGTTAATCGGTAACATTGAAGTTCATAATCTCAGCGGCATCGTCGAGTATCTGCTTTCGGACTTTGACAGCAGACTTCCCGTCATCGTACATGTTATCTCGCCTACAGAGGTTCATGTGCTTACCGGCCTCAATGGCAATCTGGATCGGAGCACATTGATCAAGGCAACGGCATTGCTTCCACGGATCAGGTTCAACGAATACGCTGATCTGGAATCGTTCAATGTTATGCTTCAAAGCTGTTTTGTTCCTGGAAGCATCGAAGAGTTGCGCAATGATCGGGAAAGCGTACTAAAGTTGGTTGGTAATGTTAAGGATGAGCAGGTCATGTCCTATGGTGACGATGGGATCAGTCAGTCGGTTGCGGCCAAAACCGGAGTTGCCACAGTGGAGAATGTCGCGGTTCCTAACCCTGTTTACCTCAAGCCGTTCCGTACTTTCGTGGAGATCGAGCAGCCTTTGTCTGCATTTGTCCTACGGATGCGTAAAGGGCCCGAAGTTGCACTCTTCGAGGCGGACGGCGGGGCATGGAAAGTGGTTGCTATCCAACGTATCAAGGAATTCCTCTTCGCCAATCTTAGGGAGCGCGTAGAGAACAAAGAAGTCGTCATCGTTGGCTAACTGATCTATACATACCAGGGGCCGCATGGCCCTTGGTTTAAGGAGGGAACGTCATGCCAATACAAGCGGCTCTTCGTCAAATTCAAAAGGAAATAGGCGACAACGCCAAAGACAAAATGTATGCCTATGTCGGCGGTCAGCTGATGAAGTACATTCGTGAGAACCCGGATAAAGCAGAGCTTTTCAGCGCGGAGGGAAAATCGATTAAGGGCAGCTTCGATGCCATGCGCAAAGCTGCTGAAAAGGTGAAAGTCGGTAACATGGCCGTGCTTGATCCTGATGAGGGCATGGCTATCGTACTGGAGTATTACGGTATCAAACAAGAAAAACCAGCGCCTGAGCCGGAGCCGATGGAAATCGGTCTCAAGGTCGATCTGGACGAGCTGCTGTTATAGGGGGCAAGGGTGAAATGAACAACTACCAATCGTTCCGAGCGCACTTCAATCCCGAGATCAGTAAGTCTCTTGTTCGCTATGTGTCCGAAACCGTGCTCAAACATAGTCGTTATCTTTTCGTAAAATCCGTTGTCGGAGTGCAATACGCATATTGTACTCATTGCGGCAAAACGCATCGTACTTCAAAGCACCTAAAACATAAGCAATCTGATTTGGCTGTTTGCCCGAACTGCAAGTCAAGATGTAAGGTTCAGGCTGCGGGAGTGAGTCGTAAATACATGGAAGACAAGGCTGTTCTCATCTGGTATGAAAAGTCTAAACTTAATCCTCACGCAATTACAGCAAGAGTGATTTCGGTTTTTAGAAACTATACAGATGATTACACTAAGGTCGAGACAAAGTATAACTGCATCAATATGTATCTCTTCGAACCAGGAAAAAGTGAATATTGGCATGGTTATACGAAAATGGTTACAGTTCATTCCGCATTCGATAAATATTATGGTAGCTATCATAAATTTGTGTCTTTCGGAAATATCCGTCAAGCAGTGAAAGGCACTCCATTTCAATACTCCACTTGGGAGAACTATAAAAAATATAGGAATCCACGATATGTGTCTGATATGACCGAATTTTTTGATCTTTATTCTCGTTATCCGTGTATAGAGTATCTTACAAAACTTGGATTCGAAAAGTTGGTATGGGCAAAGTTGTACAAGGAGTATACGCATGGGGCTGTTCATTGGCGCGGAAAAACAATCGATAAGGTGTTACGGATCAGTCGAGTTGACATCCAAGAGATTAGACGGTCTGGGCTTTCGTTCAACCCAGAAACACTTAAATATTTTCAGAGTCATAAACGATCAGGCGGCAGCCTTACAGCAGAGCAAGCGTTTGTTCAAGTCCAAATTGACAATAAACAATACGCAGAAGCATTCAAGAAAATGGAACAAGTAGCTTCAAAGCAACAAATACTGTCTTATCTGTTAAGGCAACATCGTCGGGATGGTTCCTCCATTCAAAATGTGTTTCGTGATTATCAAGATTATCTTAATCAGTGTCGAACGCTTGGAATGGACTTAAAAGAGGAACGTTATTTGTTCCCAAATGATTTGCATGTTGAACACCAGAAACTCACCAAGCGGATCAAACTAAAAAATGACCGTATCCTAATGAAAAAAATAGAAATTCGTTCGAAGGATCTTCAGAAATTAAATTATGAATATAACGGGTTGGTCATACGACCTATCGCTTCCTTGAATGAGCTTTTCGCAGAAGGCAAGAAACTGAATCATTGCGTAGGCCAGTATGCCAAAGAGTACGCTGAAGGGAAAACAAATCTATTCGTCGTGCGTCGGTTGGCATCCCCGGATACCCCTTTTTATACACTTGAGTGTTCATTCACGGCCGTGCGGCAATGCCGAGGTCTGAAAAATCGCGATATGACAGAAGAAGTTAACGATGTTGTAAATAGATTTGTCAAAACTAAATTAAAAGCTAAAAAGCGAAAATAGGCGGCTGTAGTATGACGGTAAAACCAAAACAGGAAGCATCGGTAGTAGTGCCAGCAGCGGAGACGGGAATTGCCTTGAGAACGCCGGAGGTCATTGCCGCTGAAATCCGGAGCATTGATGACCAGGCACGGCAATATGTTCTCCGGTCAGCTATTGAAATCGGAAATCGGCTTCATGAGGCCAAAGCCCTCGTAGCTCATGGTGAATGGGCAAAATGGTTGTCCGATAACGTGAATTATAGCCAGTCCTCGGCAAACAACTTCATGAAGGTCGCCTCTGAGTTTGGCAATTCCCAAGCTCTAGCAAGTTTAAACTATTCTCAGGCAGTTGCCTTGCTGTCGCTTCCTGTTGAAGAACGGGAACAATTTGTTGAAGAGAACAATGCAGCTGAGATGTCCAGCCGGGAATTGGCGGCAGCCATCAAAGAGAAAAAAGAGCTGGAAAAGCGGATCGCAGAGGAACAGGAACGCGCGAGGGCTGCGGAGGAACAAGCGGCAGCCGCAAAAACTGCCCGTGAATTGGTATCCAAAAACTTGGATGAAGCCTTTGCGGAAAAACGCGCGCTTGATGACCAGCTTGCTGCTGTGCAAGCCGAACTGGAGAAAGCACAAAAGGCCGGGGATAGCAAAGAAATGGCCAAGCTGAAAGCCGAAATCCGGAAGGCGGAAAAGAACAAATCCGAGCAGGAGACCAAGGTTTCGGAGCTTCAGAAACAATTGGATGATGTGAAGGCTGAGGCCGAGCGTGAAGTCGCTGAGCGGTTGCAGCAGCGCGAACAGGAGCTTGCGGAACAGGCCGCTAAGGAAAAGCAAGCCCTGCAGGAACAACTGGATAAAATGAACCAGCAGTTGGCCCGCAGTAACAATGAGCAGTTTCTAAAAGCCAAAATCCATATAGAGCAAATTGTTAAAGACGGGGATGCCCTGGTTAAGGCGATTGCGGCCGTGGCGGAGCAGGCAGAGCAGAACAAGCTGAAAACAGCCGCTACCAAGGTGATTGATCAGCTCCGCAGCTTGCTATGAAAGCTGAAAAACAAAAAACTCTCCCACATTTAGCCGAATGGGGAGAGAACAAAAACTTCCAATTATTATTATAGCATATTTCGGGAGGATCAACATGCCTAACGAACAAGGACGATATACCAAAGCGGAGGTCATTGCCAGCGGTTTGCCTTACTACATACCATCTTCAAAGCGTTGGACAAGCAGACCATACCCATTTGCCATACTGCTAAGCAAGTCTCGGTGTGCTCAATATGCCGTGCCTGTAGAGGAAGGAGAGCAGCCTGCTGCTTTCCTTTACTCTGCAAATGCCGGAATGGGGACGGATGACCTGAAGCACCGTTATGTACCCCTATACGACAGATCAAGCAAGCTAAAGAACAGAGAGGACGTGCGGCTGATCCCGCGCGAGCTCATGAACCAAGTAGTATAGGCATGAACGATTTCAACTATCTTCACGAGCAAAGTAGGTGATGAGGTGGACTATACCAAGGAGATCACCGCCTTCTATGATTGGCTGGAGACAAACACGTTGACTGATTCAGCTATTGTACTGTGGCACGCTTTGATGCACACATGCAATCGGGCTGGATGGCCGGACGAGTTTACTGTGGCCGTATCAACCCTTTCCAATAAAACGGGTTTAAAGAAGGATGCGATCAACCGAGCGCGTCACCGATTACAGCAAACAGGCAGAATTGATTTTCAGAGCAGAACCGGACAGCAGTCCGCGATATATAAGATTATTCCGTTTTGTGACGGTTTAAGCGACGCAAACCACGCCACAAACTGCGTCACAAGCCGAGCGCAAACTGCGTCACAAACCGCATCCATTATTATTTCTTCTTCTTCCTCTTCATCTTCTTATGAAAAAGGGGCCTATGAATCCTATTACGCAGCACATGAACGTGTTTTCGGTGTTGCGTGTAATCCGTTCCAAAGCCAAACCCTTGGGGCGTATATCGATCAAGACGGCATGGAGGAAGCTGTTGTCATACATGCCATCGAGAGGGCTGCGCTCGCATCAACGGGTTATAATTTCAAATTTATTACCCGGATATTGGATGATTACTTTAAATCCGGCGTTCGGACATTGGGCCAAGCGAAGGCAAACGATGCAGCTTACGATGCGAGAAAGAATAAGCCGCAGGGCAGCAGCCAGCGGGAAGACAAGGCAAGTTATTTTGCTGAGCAAGCGAGAAGGGAGCGCGAGCGCGAACATGAATAAAGCAGACATTTGGCAACTGTTTGAAAAAATTGTTTATTATTACCCTTCGTTCACCGGCGAGCCTGAAAAAGCAGCTGCTTGGTATGGGGTCCTTGAAAAAGTGCCGTATCATCAAGCGCTCGCGAACCTGAAGCATTACGCTTCCATAGCATCGAACAAATACCCGCCACATCCTGGCGCACTGGCAGATCAGCCGGAACATCGGGAAGGAAACTATGTGCCGAATGCGGAGGAAACGCGCAAAATGCTGGAGGAAATCGACCGTCTGAAAATGAGTGTTGGCGGAGAGATCCCCGAATCTGCAAGGGAAAGGATGCGTCAGCTTGCGAAAAATCGCAGAACAGTTTGATCGTCCCGTGCCTCATAATCCGGAGGCGGAGCAAGCCATATTGGGCGGGATTATTTCAGAGCCCAGTATCACCGATCAGGTACTTACAAGCGTTCAGGCGAGTGCGTTTTATATACCCCAGCACAGGAAAATCTATGCGTGCATAAAAGAGCTGGCCGCAGAGGAAAACCCGATCGACCTGATCCTACTCGTAAATAAACTAACGTTGAAGGGATGGCTGACAGAGGTTGGCGGCACGGGTTATGTCAGCGGGATTGCCAATGCGATCCCTACGGTCGCGAATATAGGCCATTATATTGACCTCGTTAACGAGAAGTTCAGGCAAAGGGAAATCATAGCTGCAGCAAACGAAATCACCGAATCGGCCTTTGACACGGAGGATGCAAGTCAAACCCTTGCAGCTGCTCAAAATAAGCTGGAGCAGTTGAGCGGAGGAAACACCAAATCGAAGGAGCCTCGCCGTTTAGGGAGTGTCCTTCAGGACTGCTATGAGGATCTTGAACAAAAGTACCTCAATCGAGACGGGACAGGCATAACCGGTATGCCTTCAGGCTATGGAGACCTGGATCGGATGACGGGAGGATTTCAAAATAGTGATTTAATCATTATTGGAGCTCGCCCTTCTGTTGGGAAAACGGCTTTTGCGCTGAATATTTCGAGAAACGCGGCCAAAGAAAGCAAGAAGGCAGTCGCCGTCTTTTCTCTTGAAATGAGTGAAAAACAGCTCGGCAACCGGATGTTAAGCGCTGAAGCCCATATCGATGGAATACGCCTCAGGTCGGGACATCTGGAAGGTGAAGACTGGGAGAAATTGACCATCGCCATATCCATGATGGATGAATACCCAATTTTGATAGATGACACCCCAGGTTTAACCGTTATGGAGATTCGGGCCAAATGCCGCAAGCTGGCCAAAGAGTATGATCTTGGCATGGTCATTATTGATTATCTGCAGCTGATCGAATCCGTGCATCGAAGTGGAATTAACCGGCAGCAAGAAATCACTGAAATATCTAGGGCACTCAAAATTTTGGCTAAAGAACTGAATGTGCCGGTTATTGCGTTGTCACAGCTCAGTCGATCACTCGAACAGCGCCAGGACAAACGCCCGATGATGTCTGACCTGCGGGAATCCGGAGCAATCGAACAGGATGCCGATATTGTTGCGTTCCTGTACCGTGACGACTATTACGATAAAGAAACTGAGAAGAAAAACATTATCGAAATCATCATCGCCAAGCAACGGAACGGCCCGGTAGGCACGGTGGAGCTGGCCTTTATCAAAAAATATAATAAGTTTCTGAGTTTGGAGCAGAGTAGTGTGGCCTAGATTGGCATAGAAAACGAGAGGACGGGGAACGAAATGAAACAGGGGAAAAATCCAACACTTAAGCAGAAGAAAGCAATAAAGGCAGCTGGGCTGAATGTTAATAACTGGTTGATCGAAAGGGACACTCCAGCAGAGCTCGTTTTAATTCATCGAAACACCGATACGGTTCGGAAGCTTCAAAAGGCTTGAAGTCAGGCGGTGTGCATGAGTGAAAATAAAAATTATCAACGGCGAAGGATGGTATGAAGGTCGGGAAGGGACTGAGTATACCGTCATCAGGACACAAAAAAACAGAAGTGGTAAAACGGAATTTATTATCTGGGAAAACGAAGCTGGCTATAGTTGGGTTGATGAAGATGACTGTGAAGTCATTCAATGAATAATTTTTCCCCTTGCGAGGTGAAGCGAAATGAAATGGGTAACAGTCTGCTGCGGCGAGAAGAAGGAGTACGCAAAAGAACTCATTCAGATTCAGCCTTGCCCGAAATGTGGAATGAAAGGTTGCTGGACCCAGGATACCTAAAAGGAGTGGAGAGCCATGCAGTTTGTTCAGCCAATCAGAAACACGGAAAAGCTGGAGCAGATGAAAGGCGTACTCCGGCAACAAAGCGATCGCGATTGGTTTTTGTTAGTCATGGGCATCAACGTCGGGCTGCGGATCGGTGATCTGCTCCGGCTACATGTCAAAGATGTGCGGAATAAGTCTCATCTGACGCACCGCGAACGCAAGACCGGCAAGATGCGCCGCTTCCCGATCAACGCGGAGCTGCGCGAGATCATCAACCAGTACACCAAAGGCATGCCGGACAACGCGCCGTTGTTTCCTTCGTACCGCACCAAGCAGAATATCGGAAGGACGCAGGCTTATCGCATCCTTAACCGAGCGGCGGCGGAAGTCGGGCTCTCGGAGGTCGGGACGCATACGCTGCGCAAGACGTTCGGCTATCATTTTTACCGAAAGTATAAAGACGTGGCGCTGCTGCAGCAAATATTCAATCACAGCGCGCCGTCGATCACGCTGCGGTACATCGGGATTAACCAGGATATTATAGACGAGGCCGTTGGCGGCTTCCATTTATAGGGAGGGATTATATGATTCCAGTAATGGTTTTACGAAATAAGTCTAATCCAGAACGTTACTTAGCTTTCGATAAAGACGCAAAGCTGAACATTTTAAACTCATTGGGCTTAACCGAATACGATTGCCACGGCGGCGTGTTGCATTATTGTATGGTCGAGAACAAGCCGGAGAATATTGAGAAATTACAGCAGATTGGAGTTCCTTTGGATGATATCAAATCCATGGTATCCAATGATGGGACAGAGATAGATATTGCAAAATTTGTCTTCACTTATGGCGAAGCAGAATGGTTTTCAAACGAGGAGTTCCTTGGCTATACGCCATGAACAGCTTGAATAATCAAATACATGGGAGGTTTTTCAATGAAAATGCATGTGATTAACGCAACGGACTTTATTTGGGCGGAAAGTGAAGAGAGTGCACGTAATCATTTCGTTAATGAAGTTCCAGATGAGGAAATCATATCAATGGCAGTGATGTCAGATGACACGCCAGTCTACATTCAAGAGCCCGCAGAAGGCGGCGAGTCCCTTTGGTGGTTTAAGAAGCACCCTGGATGGAACGTACTTGAAGAATCCACTCTCGGAGAATTTTTCAAGTCATATTGCAAAGGCGTTTCGCTCCCATTCATCGTTTATAGCACGAACTGGTAACGGAAATTCATGAATATTAAAGGACTTGGAGGATAAATGGAATGGTTAGAATGTCAGAGCAAACTATTGAGGAGTTCAAGAAAGCTGTAATGGAAATGGCGATTAATGGTTACGAATCGGATGTATCATTTAACAAAGAGGGTGCGCTTGAAAGAGCACTTGATTATGTGTTTAGACAGGCTCATTTAAGAGGCGGCTATGCTGCGAGAAATAATATTATCGAGTAATGGAGTTACGGGCAAGATTGAATAATCAAGGACATAAGGAGGAACTTATCGTGAGTTTGCTAAATGATCCAGAAGTGAAAAAGGCTCTCCAAGTTTTGAAAGATAAAGGTGTGCAGCTCTATGAAATCGAGTTATGGTACGGAGTCGCAGCCTATCAATCTAAATCTAATGATGAGATCGGAATATTCTTCTGTGGTAACTGCGGAGGTACGATCAACAAAGAATTGCTAAATGCAGAGAAGCCTGCGGATGATTGCGGGAACTGCGGGTTCAATGAATGGATTTTTGAACCAACGGGCGAAGAACGACTAGATAAGGATAGCAAATTGGATATTCTAAATTCATTTGGATTAACCGAATACGATTGCCACGGCGGCGTGTTGCATTATTGTATGATCGAGAACAAGCCGGAGAACATCGAGAAATTACAGCAGATTGGCGTTCCTTTGGATGAAATCAAAGCCGTGGTATCCAAGGATGGGAAAGAGATAGATATTGCAAAATTCGTCTTCACTTATGGCGAAGCAGAATGGTTTTCAAACGAGGAGTTCCTTGGCTATACGCCATGAACAGCTTGAATACTGAGGAACATGAAGGAGGATTCCATGAAAAAATACGTTATTGTCTCTCTTCGTCATAAGGATATGTTTTTCGGTGGAAATGCTCACCTGTTTTGGGGATCAGATCGGCAAGGATATACCGCCGTTCTCCAGACCGCAGGTCTTTATACCGAAGAAGAAGCGGCCAAGATAGCTAATGAAGATGACGTTCCAATCAACATCGATACCCTTGGATTCAAAGAGGAATTTTTTACCCCAACCAAAAGCGGATTTAAGGAGCTTCCGCAGCTTGTGCTTATCAATATCGAAAACAAAGGTATCGATGAACTGATTAAAGCTTCGCGGGCATGGTTCCGGCAGAGGAACGCAGGCTGAATACGGAAATACATGGGAGGCTCATTAAATGAAGCACAGATATGTGACATGTTCTTATAAATTATCTGAAACCGACTTTTGGAGATCGGGATATATTGACAATTCCTCGAATGATGTTTTTTCCGAAAGCGGTATGAACATGGGTAATGTATTCAAGCTTCACGGGTACATCGAAGGTATTGGTATTTTAAGTAAATGATTACGAACATTCGCTGAATATCGAAAGACATAAGAAAAGCGGGCAAAGTCCCGCTAGTCCATAAGGTCGCAAATCGTATTCATGTACAACGCCATTTCATGTGTCGCATCTGCTTCGGTCATACCAGCATTTATTAACGACTGTTTGTAATCGTCATAAGGATCACCATCGTAAGTCGATAGTCTGTACAAATAG
This sequence comes from Paenibacillus sp. TAB_01, assembly GCF_043945595.1. Taxonomy (NCBI): domain Bacteria; kingdom Bacillati; phylum Bacillota; class Bacilli; order Caryophanales; family Paenibacillaceae; genus Paenibacillus; species Paenibacillus sp. TAB_01. The sequence goes on along the minus strand of NZ_JBIFNP010000002.1, from coordinate 106,198 downwards.
TTAATCGTATTGGTATCTAACAACTTTAATCACCGCTTTCCGATTTAGTATTGTAATTATTTTACAATACATTTGTGGCGGCGGACAAGATGAATATTGAGGGACATGGAGGTGCCTATGAGAGCACTGAGTTTATTCAGCGGCATCGGCGGAATTGATCTTGCCTGCGAGTGGGCCGGCATCAAGACGGTGGCATTTTGCGAGTGGGCAGAATTTCCGCGTAAGGTGTTGCGAAAGCACTGGCCGGGCGTGCCTATTTATGAGGATGTTCGAACTTTATCGAAAGAGAGGTTAGATACTGATGGAATCGGGTCAATTGAGCTTATTCACGGGGGATACCCTTGCCAGCCTTTTAGTCATGCCGGGCAGCGAAAAGGCACGGAAGATGACCGTCACCTCTGGCCAGAATATTTCCGCTTGGTTAAAGAGCTCCGACCACGTTGGGTTGTTGGCGAAAATGTTGCTGGACATGTCACATTGGGCCTCGACATCGTGCTTACTGACCTGGAAGGTGAAGGATACACCGCGCGGCCGTTTATTATTCCAGCTGCAGCCGTCAATGCTCCACACCGAAGAGACAGAGTTTTTGTGGTTGCCCACTCCAACCAACAGCATGGCAACGATGGCCGACATGGAGCAGGCAAAATATTCAGGGAACGATCCACGCAGGCCGTCATATCAGGAGGCAAAACAGATGTGGCCGACTCCAACGGTGAACGGGAACTACAATCGGAAGGGGTCATCGGCGAAAGCTGGGGATGGACTGGCAACGGCAGTGAAGATGTTACCAACACCTCAAGCGCGGGATTACAGGAGTGGCGACGATCCGAGCGGACCAAGAGCGCAGCGGAAACGGGAACAAGGTTGGAGCCCCAATCTAAACGATGTAGTTCGGATGTTTCCGACGCCAACAGCGCAGGACGCGAAGAACAGCACGCTGCCCCCTTCACATATAGACAGAGACTCGGTGCCTGGGGCACTCCTTCGGGATGGGAACAGTGGTCAACTGAACCCGATGTGGGTCGAGTGGCTAATGGGATTCCCAATCGGGTGGACCGACTTAAAGCGCTCGGAAACGCCGTAGTGCCGCAGCAGATTTACCCAATCTTTAAAGCAATTATGGAGATCGAAGCGATGAACATTCGCTGAATATGGAGGGACATGATCTAATGGGAAAGCCAGATAAAAGTGACAAAGAAATATTGGAAGCTTATATCAAAGTCTTGGCTGATAGCATCAAGGACGTTAAATGTCCGTGCTGCGGAGAAGAAACAAGTACGGGTTCCGCGATCAATGATCCAGATGATGAATATCGGGATATTGTTACTTGTGAGGTGAATGGCTGCGAGTTTTATATGACCGAATATACCGATGGAAAGATTGTCTTAGAACCGTCTTTTGGATGACGGACATATTGAATATTGAGGAACTTAGAAAGAGCTAAGTTCGAGAAGCTATCCGACTTTAAAATTCTTAGCTCTTTCCAAAGTATTGTCCCAAGCATAGTCAAGATAAAAGTAGACTCCAATCATGAGGACGGCGAACAACGCTAGACCTAGCAGGAATTGCGATATTGTAAGCTGGCTTTGACGACGTGCTTTCTTTTTAGCTATTGGAATCACCTCGTCCAATAAAAGTGTGCTGGGAAAGTTTAACCTAGAAACTTTGCTGCTATAGAGAGCAATGCAAAAGCAACAGCGACGGCAAAGCAGCCGACAAATATTTTTCTCAATATAATAGTCACCTCGTCCCTTGATCTATATAAATACGATATTTAGGGATGGGATTCCTGTAAGAATATTCAAGAATATTGTGCCAGTGCGAAGTTGAATATGAAAGGAAGGACCTAGAGATGAACATTTTGCTGTTATTACCCAACGAAGCTAAACTCGTAGAGGGATTAAAGGCGAAAAAAGATATTTCAACAATTGCTGAAGAATTGGATATGAATATCGATACTATGTATCACATGCTGAAAAGACTCGTAAATTATGGGATCTTGGAAAGGACAGGTCGGAAACGGTACTATGTGTTCAGTGTTACAAATGTTCCTTATGAAATGGTCGAGAAGCGTGGTCGTTCTATATGGAAAGAGAAACCTGAAATTGATCCAAAGCTTCTAAATTTGTCAGATACGCGGTTCACTCCGAAACAGCAAGCTCATTTTCAAAAATATAAGGATGTGGATCGCAGGATTCTCGCAAGACAGTTAGGTATGACGAAAACACAATTGAATTTTGCAATATTGAATGAAGAAGAAACGCACAGACAACATGCCGGGAGTTAATCCAAATTCACAAGCGTTTGGCAATTTACACCTGTGAAGGAGGTCGGTAGCATTGCTATTTTTGATCCCGGTGGCCGCGAAAGACGAATACCAACGAACGAAAGAATATCTCGAACAGTACCAAGAGGCAAAAAGACTTCACGAAACTTTCCCAGATAAAACGTCAGAAGAGGATCTTCGAACGCTTACCAATATAGAAAAAGCATTTTCGACATTTTTAGATGAAGAGATGAAACAAATCATGGTATACCGCTACATCAAGGGAAACGTTAATAAGGTAACAGTCAGGCATTTTGCCGCTCGGGGTATGAGTGAACGGACAGTAGAACGTAAACTTGAGGCTGGCATACTCGTTATTGCAAACGCCCTGTTATATTGCGGACAATTCGACAAAAAATGACGGTAAAACGACGGTAACGCGGCGGCAAAATGTCGCCAAATTAAAGGTACAGTAGACGCATAGAGCATAGCACGCTATGCAGGTAATGTCTACTGTACCTTTATCATTGTAGGCACTCGGCCACGCTGGGGGTTGAAATAGGACCGTAGCGTTTACCGCAATGGTGTGGAGATGAGGTGGGGTTCGAAGCCCCTTATTTATTCTTTGATCAGTGCTCCTGTTAAGACCGGGGGCGCTGCTGGAGGAATGAAGTTGTGTACGTGCAGAGAGTCGCGAAGAGCGGCTCTTTTTTGTGCTGGGATATCACGCAAAGGACAAGGGGAGGGAGTCGCGTGAAGAAGAAGAAGTCTAAAGATCCACCGTTGCCTCAGCAGCCGGATCGATGCAAAGGGTGCATATGGGGTGAGTGGACCGGCACTAAGCAAGTATGCTTCAGGCCAGGTGCCAGATCGGGGGTGCCGAATGCTAAAGCGCAAACGAAAGCTGAATCCGAACACGAAACCTAAGCCTAAGCATAAAAAAGTCGGCATGAACACGGTTGAGCCTATTCGTGATCTGGATGTGCTTGAGTCGATCAAACAAGACCTTAAAAAAAGCTCACTCCGGAACTATGGAATGTTTATTCTGGGGATCAACTCAGCCCTTCGAATATCAGACATTCTGAAGCTTAAGGTCGGAGATCTGAAGAGAGCAGATTTATACATTCGCATGACGAAGACGGGGAAGGAAATAACCCTGCCTATCTCGGATTGGTTACGGCGTGAGCTCCGCCCCCTCATGGACGGAAGGGAAAATCACGAGTATTTATTTCTATCCCGTCAAAAGAAAAAGGAGGATGGCGTTCGCAAGCACATTGACCGAAGCGTTGCTTACCGGATCGTTAACAGGATCGGACGGAAGTACGGGCTAGAACGTGTAGGCTGCCATACCCTTCGAAAGACCTTTGCTTACCATCATTATAAGAAGAATAAGAACACAGCCATCCTCAAGGACTTGCTTGGACATCAAGATGAGTACCATTTGCTTCGGTACATTGGGATTATTCAGGATGACATTAATTCCAGCGTGAGAGGCTGGCATCTGTAGCAGTGCATCAAATTGGGAACATGTTGCACTCGGACGATGAGCTTTGAAAGAATCCAGTCAGGACAAGGGATTTCGGCGCTGACAGAGTGCATCAAAATAAAAGATATGATGTACTGAATAAATATTTACAGATAGTGGTATCGGTGGGATAAACCGTGCGAAAGCAGGCGTAAATCGAGCCCCAATCGGCGCCCAATTTGGAAATTTACGGGTCCTTCTGGGCCTCAATTCCTTGCGGGTGCGCGTGAGCCCAAAATCCGTCTAGGCACAAATTTTTTTTGATCGTTTCGTTTCTTTATGCGTACGCGTGTATAAAAATCCATATGCCCAAAAGCCTTGCAGTGTCAAGGTTTTTTGTGCTTTCCAAAGGGGGGAGAATCCATGAAAAAGGCGAAAGAGAGCCCGGCCAAAACCGTGCAAAACGAAATGGTTTTAACCGGAATCCAGCTTGCTGAAATGCTCAATTTGGGTACAAGGAGAGTCCAGCAGCTGGCAGAGGAAGGGATTCTCGTCAAAGCAGCCCGAGGAAAGTACAAGGCAACGGAGAGTATTCAGAATTACATCCGGACGCTGCAAGATAAATCAGGGGCGAAGGATGCCGGCAGTGTAGATTACTTCGATGAACGGGCACGCCACGAAAAAGCCAAGCGCGAGATAGCAGAAATCGAGCTTTCAGTCATGCGGGGGGATCTTCACAAATCGGAAGATGTGAAATTCGTCATGAACGATATGCTCGCGGCGTTTCGTTCACGGATTATGGCGCTACCGGCCAAGCTGGCGCCGCAGCTCGTTGGATGCAAGCTGCCGGCGATTATGAACCTGCTGACCAAAGAGGTACGCGAAGCCTTAATGGAGCTATCTGAGTACAATCCCCAGGTATTCTACGCCAAAAGCACGGAATATGTGGAGTTGAGCGATGATGACCATTCCGACTAAGACACACAAGCTCTTTCAAGAGATTGCACTGCTTCTGGCACCGCCACCGGACTTAACCGTTTCCGAATGGGCCGACGATTACCGTAAACTCTCCCCGGAAGCATCAGCCGAGCCGGGCCAATGGCGAACGGAACGGGCACCGTATCAACGGGGGATCATGGATGCAACCAATGACCCCGAGGTAGAAACGATCATTGTCATGTCGTCAGCCCAGGTCGGGAAGACGGAATTCCTGCTTAATATCATTGGCTATCACATCGATAACGACCCGGCGCCGCTCATGCTTGTGCAGCCGACCTTAGATTTGGCCCAAGCCTATTCAAAAGACCGGCTGGCTCCCATGCTTCGGGATACGCCAGCGCTGCGCGGGAAAGTGAAGGACGTTAAGAGCCGGGACAGCGGGAATACGCTGCTGCACAAAGTTTTTCCTGGCGGCCATATTACCTTGGCGGGGGCGAACTCGCCGGCCTCCCTTGCGAGCCGTCCGATCCGGATCGTCCTGTGTGATGAAGTGGACCGGTACCCTGTATCGGCTGGCGCCGAAGGGGATCCGGTCACGCTAGTTTCCAAGCGGACAAACACTTTCTGGAATAAAAAGAAAATCTATGTCAGCACGCCAACGACGAAAGGTGCATCCCGGATCGAGGGGCTTTATTCAGGGAGTTCCATGGAGCAATGGTGTTTACCTTGTCCCAGCTGCGGCGAATACCAGCCGCTTACTTGGGAACAAATCAAGTTTGAATACGACAAGGAGACGCAGATTTGCACCAAAGCTGACCATGCCTGCAGGGCCTGCGGCACGCTGCACTCCAAACAGGAATGGAGACCGGAAGAGGGCAAATGGATTCCGCGGAAGAAGAATGCTAAGGTTCGCGGCTTTCATCTGAACGAGTTTGCAAGCCCATGGAAACAATGGGAAACCATCGTCGAAGAATTCTTCGAGGCCAAGCGAAACGGCCCCGAGACATTGAAGGTTTGGACAAATACCTCTCTCGGTGAAACATGGGAAGAACAGGGCGAGAAAGTAGAAGAAGAACAGCTGCTCAAGCGCTTGGAGAAATACGACCACGATGTTCCGGATCCGGTCAAGGTGCTGACAGCAGCCGTCGACGTGCAGGATGATCGTTTTGAAGTGGAGGTCATCGGCTGGGGGTCTGGGAAGGAATCCTGGGGCATTGAATATCATCAAATCCGGGGGGACTTAAAGCAAGCCAAGGTTTGGAGTGAGCTCGACGAATATCTTTCCCGTACCTGGGATAATGCCAAAGGGCAGAAAATGGGAATTGCCATTACCTGCATGGATTCCGGCGGTCACTTCACAACAGAGGTGTACCGCTTTTGTGCAGCCCGAGAAGCCCGCCGTATCTATGCCATTAAGGGGAAAGGGTCACAAAATGGGGAGTACGTTCCATTTCTTAATGGCAATACACGGACCAAGCGAGAAAAGGCCATTCTCTTTAATCTCGGTGTGGATGAAGGAAAGGCAAAGGTTTTATCCAGGCTCCAAGTCGATGAAGGCCCCGGCTATTGCCATTTTCCGAAGAACAAAGGGTATAACGAAGCCTATTTCAAAGGACTGACAGCCGAGCAACTGGTGACCCGGTACCGCCAAGGGGTTGCCTATCAGGTGTGGAAGAAGGTCCGTGACCGAAATGAACCGCTGGATTTACGTGTATATAACACGGCTGCCCTTGAAATTTTGAATCCTAAGCTGGAGGATGCCCCATTGATTCCGAAGCCAGCCCGCAGTGCTGGCAAAAAGCGGCGTGTGATTAGTAAAGGATTGTAGGAAAGGAGGTGAAAGGAATTATGTCATGGACTTTGGAGACTGCAAAACAGCACTTGGAGGCTTGGCTTGCTGCCGAACTGGCCGTATCCACCGGACAATCATATAAAATCGGTCCGCGGGAGCTCGTTCGGGCAAACATTACAGAGATCCGTCAGCAAATCACATTTTGGCGTAATGAGGTCAATAAATTGTCTTATAATCGCCGCGGTGCTCGCGTCATGCGCGTGGTTCCGCGCGACTGATGAACCGTTTGGACAAGCTGATCGGATATGTCGCTCCTCGACTTGCACTGAAACGGCAGGTATCCCGGAAGCAACTTGACATTATGAACTCGGGGTATTCCCATCACGGGGCCAGCCGGACAAAAAAATCCTTGCTTGGCTGGCTCTTCGGCGGCGGTTCCCCGAATGAGGACATCATTGACAACCTGGATACACTGCGGCAGCGCTCCCGTGATCTGTATATGGGCGGCGCCGCGCTTGCCACCGGCGGGATCAAAACGGCCCGAACGAACATCGTGGGTACCGGATTACGGCTAAAGCCAGCGATTGACGGGGATTTTCTAGGGTTATCTGATGACGAAGTCCAGGATTTAAAGCGTGTCATCGAACGAGAGTTCAACTACTGGGCTGAATCTGTGGAATGTGACGCGGCAAGACAAAATAATTTGTACGAACTGCAGCAGTTGGCCTGCCTCTCTCAATTAATGAGCGGCGATTGCTTCGCGCTTTTGCCGATCTTTCCGCGTGTGGGCTCCATTTACAGCACGAGAATACGTTTGCTTGAAGCGGATCGGTGTGCGGATCCGGACAACAAACAGGGCAAAGACATTAAGGGCGGAGTCGAGGTCGACAGTAATGGCGAGGTGGTCGCCTATTGGTTTGTGAACCAGCATCCACTTGGAAAAATGGAAAAGCGCAAAGACTGGGCTCGTGTGGAAGCCTTCGGCGCCCGAACAGGGCGACGAAATGTGCTTCACTTGATGGAATCCGAGCGGCCCGAGCAGCGCCGAGGCGTGCCGATCCTGGCGCCGGTCATTGAGTCACTGAAGCAACTGGGGCGATATACCGAAGCTGAACTGATGGCAGCCGTTGTATCCGGCATGTTCACGGTCTTTATCGAAAGCGAGTCACCGGAGAGTCCCCTCGGGCAAAGTATCGGGGATGAGTACCGCATCGACGATGACGATGTAAACAGTTATGAGCTGGGAAATGGGTCTATTATCGGGCTGGCACCCGGCGAGAAACCCACCTTTGCGAATCCGGGCCGACCGAATACCGCGTTTGACGGCTTTGTCACAGCCGTTCTAAGGCAGGTGGGTGCCGCGCTGGAAATACCCCTTGAATTACTCGTCAAACACTTCACAGCGTCCTATTCTGCAAGCCGTGGGGCGTTATTGGAAGCATGGAAGATGTTTCGGATGCGCCGATCGTGGCTCGCCTCCGATTTTTGTCAGCCGATTTATGAAGAATGGTTTGCTGAAGCCGTCGCAAAGGGACGAATCCCGGCGCCCGGCTTTTTTGACGACCCATTAATCCGAAGGGCCTATACCAAAGCCGAATGGCATGGCCCATCCGCAGGGCAGCTGGATCCACTGAAAGAAGCAACGGCAGCCAAAATGCGGGTCGATGAAGGCTTCAGTACCCGTGAACGTGAAACAGCGGAGCTTACGGGCGGCGATTTTGAGATGAATCACCGGCAGCGTGTCCGGGAAGAACGGATGCGTAAAGCTGACGGCTTAACCATGGAAGGAGGTGAAAACAAAAATGACAGTTCAAAAATTTTGGAATCTAAAACAGATGACGAAGAATAGCGCTGAAATTACGATTTACGGAGACATCGGGAACAGTTGGTGGAGCGATTCCATTTCGGCCCGGCAGTTTTCCGCTGACTTGAAAGCGCTGGGGGATGACCTGGAGCAAATTACCGTTCGCATGAACAGCGCGGGCGGCAGTGTCTTCGAAGGACTGGCCATCCGCTCGATCTTGAAAAATCACAAGGCGGACATCACGGTTCGATGTGGACGGATACGCCGCGTCGATTGCTTCTATTATTGCGATGGCTGGCGACAAAATCGTGATGGCCAAGGGCGCGATGATGATGATTCATAACCCGATGACTTCAATTTATGGCGGTGAGGCCAAGGACTTCCGGGAGGCGGCGGACTTCCTCGATAAAATTCGGGACTCCCTCGTTTCGGTCTATGCCGATCGAACAGGACTATCCTCCGAAGAACTCATTCAAATGCTGGATGTTGAAACCTGGCTGTCTGCAGAGGAAGCCGTCGATTTCGGTTTCGCAGATGAAATTGAAGAAAGCACGGCAGTCACCGCCTATATGCGCGGCGCCGTCGCCAGCGTGAACGGGGTTCATATGGACTTTTCCCGATTTCTTAATGTACCGAAGCTGCCGGAGCCGAATAACCAGCGGCAAAGGCCCGCAGTTCGAACCGTAAGTCCCCAAAATGCAAGTACTCATGGAGGTGTAACGATCTTGAATTTGGAAGATTTGAAAAATCAATTCCCGGACATTTATACCGCGGCAGTGGCCGAAGGCGTGACCGCCGAACGTACTCGGATGCAGGCGCTCGATGAGCTGCATGCGCCAGGCAATACAGAACTTATTGCCAATGCCAAAGCGACCGGCGCGAGCGTATCCGACACCGCTGTTGCGATCATTAAAGCAGAGAAGCAGAAGCGTGCGGCTGCCGGAAACAATATGCAGCAGGATGCCAACAATTCCGGGATCAACATGGTTGTAACTATCGCAGCAGAAGATGGAAAAGCCACATTAGAAGAAAAGCTGAACAATACAGCCAAGTCGATTGCAGATGCTTTCAACAATATACGGGGGAGCGTGTAAACCATGCCGGAACAACTTATTTCCACCTATTCAATGAGCTATGCCAATTTGGTTGTCGGCAGTGAGCCGGTCGTGACAACAGCCGTAACGCTCAAAGCCGGCCGTGCTTATGTCGCCGGGTCCGTGATCGGGCTGGCCACGGCAGATGATAAAGGTTCGTTGGTCGACTCGACAAAAACGGACGGCACCGAAAATGTGTACGGCGTGCTGGCGGATAATATTGACGCAACGGCTGCAGACGCGCCGGGCGTGGTTTATCTGAAAGCCGAGCTCAACGGAGCTGCTTTAGTTTTTGGCGGTACCGATACACTGGATACGCACAAGCAATCCATGCGAAACATCGGACTGTATGTCCGCAACATTAAAGCCTAAAAGGAGACTGGATCCATGGGAAAAGATATCAGCTTGTATGAACCGCGCACCTTGCTCAAAGCCGTTAGTTTGATGCTGCCGGCGAAAACCTTTTTACGCAGTACGTTTTTTAGTAAAAACAATACCTTTGTCACGGAATCCGTGGACGTCGACTATTACAAGGGACGCCGTAAAATGGCACCGTTTGTTTCCCCTCGCCTTCCAGGACAGGTGTTGGCACGCCAAGGATTTACAACAAAATCCTATAAACCGGCTTTGATTAAACCCAAAACGGTTCTTACTGTGGGTGATTTAAACACAAGGCTTGCCGGCGAGAATCTGTATTCCGGAAAATCGCCGGATGAACGGGCTGTTGAACTGCTGGCTCAAGACCTGGCCACATTGGACGATACCATTACACGCCGGGAAGAGTGGATGGCTGCACAAGTGCTCTTCACGGGTAAGGTCGACATGATCGGCGAAGGCGTCGAACAAACACTTGATTATGACTTTACCAACAACCTCGTTTTAACAGGAACCGAAAAATGGGATGATCCGAGCAGCGACCCCATTAGAAGACTTGAAAACCTACGCCTTACGGTCATTCAGAAATCGGGATTAACGCCGGATATCGCCATCCTTGCTTCGGACGTTGTTCCTAACTTCCGTAATAATCCGATTGTACAAAAGCTCTTCGACAATCGCGGCATGAACATCGGCAAGATCGATCCGAAACAGTTGCCTAACGGCGCTACCTATATTGGCACGGTCGTCACAACTGGCATGGATTTGTACAGCTATGATGAATGGTATCTGGACGATGAAACCGATCCGGAAAATCCGGTCGAAAAGCCGATGGTTCCAAACGGCACGGTCATGATCGGATCGACCCGTGCGCAATCAAGCATGTGTTATGGAGCGATTACCTTGGCTCAAGGAGAGAATTTCGTGACCTATGAAGGACCACGGATTCCGGATTCTTGGATGCAGAAGGATCCTGCCGCGCGATTTGCCCAATTAAACAGCCGACCGCTGCCGGTTCCGCATGAAGTGGACAGCTGGTATGTCTGCAAGGTGCAATAAGGAGCCATTCCTGTAATGAAGTAATTTGAGCTTTGAACGAAAAAAGCGCCTCTTGTATACTGGGAATCGTTGTTCTCGACCAAAAGAACAAAACCCACATACGAAAAGAGGCACCTACTATGAAGCATAAGCTAAAACAGAAACAGAATCAACGGATTACACGAATTACCGATTCGACGCTGGTTGTCGGTGCGGACATTGCCAAGAAGATTCATGTAGCGCGTGCAGTAGATTTTCGTGGAATTGAACTGGGCAAGGATTGCGTGTTCCACAACGATCAGGGAGGGTTGACAAAACTGGCGACGTGGATGAAGGAGCTCGGACAAACACATGGCAAGACTGATATTGTGTTTGGAATTGAGCCAACCGGACACTATTGGTTCCCGCTCGCAGCATTTCTGCAGGAACAAGGCATTCAGGTCGTTGTCGTCAATCCGCATCATGTCAGCAAGACGAAAGAACTTGAGGACAACTCGCAGACGAAAAGCGACTATAAAGATGCCAAAGTCATTGCGGATCTCATTCGGAACGGGAAGTACTCGGAGCCGAAATTGCCTACAAAAGAATACGCAGATTTACGAATCCTGATGAACCTGCGGGAGAAGGTGTCGGCCAGCTTGACGCAAGTGAAAGGTCGCATCGGCAACTGGTTTGACAGGTTTTTTCCGGAGTACATCGGTGTCTTTAAGGATTGGGACGGCAAAGCTTCGCTCATGACGATGAGGGCATTTCCGTTGCCGGCAGACATCGTCGCCAAGGGGGCCAGAGACGTCCTGGCTCACTGGAAGACGGACGTGAAGCGTGGCGTGGGGATCAAGCGTGCAGAAAAGCTATACGCTGTCGCTGTTGCGTCTATCGGACTGGTAGAAGGCGCCGTCGCGGCTCGAATGGAACTTCATACGCTGCTCGGGCAGTTCGACCTGTTTAACGATCAACTGGAATCCATTATGGGGCAAGTCATGCGGATCCTGGAGAACATTCCTGGAGTAATACAAATGCTGACCGTACCGGGAGTTGGAGCGATTACCGTGGCTGGATTTCTAGCTGAGGTTGGGGATCTAAACAACTACGATCACGGTCAACAAATTATTCGACTCGCCGGGCTAAACCTCAAAGAGAACAGCTCGGGTAAACGCAAGGGCAAGACGGGAATTAGCAAGCGAGGACGATCACGCCTGCGAGCGCTCTTGTACCGCGCGGTGATGCCAATGGTGGCTAAGAATGAGGCTTTTAAGTCGCTTCACAAGCACTATACAACGCGAAGCCAAAATCCACTCAAGAAAAAGCAGTCCCTCATCGCCTTGTGTGGCAAACTCATTCGAGTTCTGCACACGCTGGGGACAAAGCAAAGAGAGTACAACGCAATTGACGTTATGGGGCCCGTTAGGAGCTACCAGATACAGCAAGAGGCTGCTTAGAGCAAGAAAGCAAATACCTGGAATCTCGCATTATTCACAAGTGAACAACTATGACAACGGAAGCACCGGAGAAGCCGACGAACAATATTCCATAAGGGCAACGACCCCGTAAAGGAGCAAGAATCGGCATCCACCCCTTGAGAGGTAGAACGAAGGAATGTGAGGGCATAGACCCAGCGTGACATGGGAGGGTAAACCTCGAGGGTGAATGTGGATATCCAACTGTGCGATCATACCGAATAATCCACAGTTTTGGAATCTGATATCCTAAGCTCTATTCCCGCCTACGCTCTGACTTCAATCAGTTGCACAGGCCGCATTCTCCACTATTATCGCTCAAGCTGTCAAAGTTGAAATATTGAGAATTCGTGAGAAACCAGGAGAAAACATTACTTTATAGTAGGAGTGATGACATATGTCGATCGTGAGCCAATGGAAAGTAGAGCATAACGGAACCGTGTATGAGGCCGGGGTCGTTATCACGGGCCTTTCTCCTGCAGAGGAAAAAGGTCTTGTTGATCAAGGGTATGCCGAATTCGTGGACCATATCGAAGAAAACTTTCCGCTAACTGGGGAAGCGTTCGCGAAATTGAGTGCCCCAGAACAAAAGGATGTACTCGAAGCGAATGGGATGACACCAGGTTCAAACGCCGCTGAACGTCTCGCGCAATATACAGAATTTCTGGAGGAGCAGGCTGGAAGTCATGACGGTTCCTAATTTTAAGGACATCATCGCGGCGGACTTGTCCACATTTTTGAATCCGAATGAATTTTCGGAAACCCATCTGATAATGGACAGGGAAGTTATCGCACAGGTGGACTCCATCACGTTAAAGAAACACCCTCTGGATTATGCCGAGGGTGTTTCATTATTGCAAAAACATGTATATGTAGCCCACGAAGCGCTCGGGTTTATACCGAATGACGGCAGTCAGTTCAACCTAGACGATGAATGGTACACCGTGATTTCGGTTTCCCTTGATGCTGGCCTGCTCTTTATTGTTCTTGAGGAGAATTCAGGATGATTCAAGTTGATACAGCTGAACTGACGATTGCCGGCCGCCGCATCCGCCTGATCGGCAGCGCCGTTCCGCGAGTGTTTGCGTCCGCGCTGAACCGTACCGCGCAGGGTGTCAAGACCGAAGCGGTCAAAAAGGTCCGGGAAATGTATTCCGTGAAAGCCACCGACATTCGTCCGCTCGTGCGACTAAGCCACCGGGCCAGCGCCAAAGAACTCCGAGCGGAAGTGACTTCAAGCGGAAGAAATATTCCCCTTATCAAATTCAAGACGACGCCAGGCAAGCCGCCGGCGAAGCAGCCGAAGTCCGTTCGATCCGCTGTCTTAAAAGGGAATGCAAAAGTGGTGAAGGGCGGATTTGTGACGCAGGTGGGCTCACATGTTGGCGTGTTTAAACGGGCGGGCCGCCGCCGGCTGCCGATCCAGCAGCTATATGGACCAGCGATGCCGGTTATGCTCAACCGGCCTGAAGTCATTACGCATTTGCAAAAGGAAGCGGCGCAGCGGCTGAACCAGCGGCTTGACCATGAAATTAAACGTGTCATGGAAAGGAGTTCAAAAGCATGACGGCTGTTCTTTTGCAGCGTGCTTTATGCGATAAACTGCGGCATATCACAGAACATTTTATGCTGAATGTACCTAAAAGCGGCGTTTGTGCTCCACATGTGCATGCCGGGTACTTGCCGCAGCAGCAGAGTGGCAGCGAAAACGTCAGCGATTTCCCATATATCATCGTGCGGATTTTGGATGGACAAGACCAGGATGAAAGCATTGTCCGGATAAAGCTGCTCTTCGGGATCTTTTCACGGGATGACAACGGCTTTGTGGATGTGCTCAATTTGATGGAAAAGGTGCGGCAAAGCTTGCTAAAAGACCGCGTGGTCGATAACCGGTACCGGTTGGAGCTGCCTTACAAGTGGAAACTGTTCGAAGACCAGCCGTATCCTGAATGGATCGGCGAGGCGGATACCACTTGGATGATACCAACCATCTTGGAAGAGGATGCCGCCAATAGAGAGGAGTTTATATAGTGGACAAACACGGTATTTACACGAAAGATATTCCCACTTCGGTCCTGTCAACGACAACAGCCGGGACGAACCCGGTCGTATTCGGTACCGCCCCGGTTCATTTGACCGCTCGGGCGACAGCACCGGTTAATGAGCCGGTTCTTTGTAACAGCTATAAGGAAGCCGTCGAGGTCTTCGGGTACAGTGACAACTGGGAAGACTTCACGTTGTGCGAATTTATGTACTCGCACTTCCAGTTATTCGGTCAGGCCCCAGTTATTTTTGTGAATGTGCTGGATCCGGAAGAGCACAAATCTGTTGTCGTTCCGGCGGCTGCTGCGCTGGTTGACGATGCCGTCACGTTGGAAGTGGAGGGCATTTTGCTCGATACCCTCACAGTGAAATCCGATGACGACACAACGACTTATGTGCGGGATACCGATTTTATCGCTGAATTTGATAAAAACGGGTATGTCGTAGTCACAAGAAAATCAACGGGCGCCATTCCAGCAGCCGATGCCGCATTGAAGATCGGATATGCCAAGCTGGATCCATCCGCGGTTCAATCGGCCGATGTCATCGGCGGTATTGATGGAACGACCGGAAAACGAAGTGGGTTGGAGCTGCTGCAGCAAGTCTTCCCACGCTTCGGGCTTGTTCCGGGCCTTCTTTTGGCGCCTGGCTTCAGCCATGATCCTTTGGTAGCAGCTGCGATGCTGACAAAGGCATCAAGTATTAACGAGCATTTTAAATGCTTGGCTTTGCTGGACATTCCGACGGACACGGTCACAAATTACACCTTGGCCCCTGAGTGGAAGACGGAGAACAACATCGTTTCGGAACGGCAAATCCTTTGTTATCCAAAGGTGCGGCTCGAAGATAAGCTGTTCCACCTTTCCACGCAGCTTGCTGGGGTCATCTGCCAGACGGATCAGACCAACGGCGGCGTGCCGGTCGCTTCCCCTTCAAATCGCACCTTGCAAATCAATGGCGCACTGCTTTCTGCAGAAAGTGACCTTTACCTTGGCCCGGAGGAAGCCAATTATTTGAACGCCAACGGGATCGTGACTGCTCTTAATTTCGTGGGCGGATGGAAGGCATGGGGGAACCGCACGGCAGCTTATCCGGGTGTAACCGACCCGATCAACGCGTTTATACCGATTCGCCGGATGTTCGACTGGATTTCCAACGCAGTCATCTTAACCTACTGGCAAAAGCTCGATAATCCGGCGAATAAACGCTTGATTGAAAGCGTGACGGATGGAATTAACATTTGGCTGAACGGCCTGCAGGCGGTGGGCTACATCCTTGGCGGCCGGGTGGAGTTTTTGAAGGAAGAAAATTCAACGACGGATATGATGGATGGCAAGCTGCAGTTTCATTTATTCGTGACGCCGCCGTCACCAGCCCAAGAGTTTGATTTTTTGCTGGAGTATGACGCACAGTATCTCGCGGCATTGACCGCCTAGAAGGAGGGGTAACGCTTGAAACAGGTTCTTGAAAAACTCACCTCGTATTCTGTTTATTTAAACGGTTCCGATTTTCTCGGAACTGCTGACGTTCAGCTTCCCAGCCTGGAATACTTAACCGAAACCGTGAAAGGGGCTGGTATCGCCGGTGAAGTAGACTCTCCTACTATCGGCCATTTCGGATCGATGACCGCCACGTTAAATTGGCGTGCTGTGGATCCGGCAGCTGTAAAGCTGGCAGCACCGGTTTCTCACGCACTCGATTTCCGCGGGTCGATGCAAGTCTATGACGCCGGGGCCGGCGGATATAAAAGTGTAGGCGTGAAGGTGTCTGTGCGGGCCATTCCCAAAAAGTATGATATCGGCAAATTTGATATCGGCGCAACAACGGACAGCTCAAACGAGTTTGAGGTAACCTACGTCAAAATCGTGATCGACAATAAGACAGTGGTCGAGGTCGACAAGTTTAATTATATCTGCATCATCGACGGCACCGATTACCTTGCAGCCGTTCGTGAAAATTTAGGAATGTAGAGAGGGGAGAACATAAAGCATGGAAATGAACGATGATAATGTAGCCATCTATGAAGCCGGGGAAGACCCGGTTTTTAAACTGAGCCGCAGCCTTGTTTTTGAAGGAGATACCGTGACAGAGCTCGATCTGGATCTGGAAAGCCTCACAAGTGATGACCTGCTTGCTGCCGAACGGCAGCTGACGATACACAATAAGGGCAACCCGACACCTGTCCTCGAAATTTCCAAGCTTTATCTTGCTATGGTCGCAGCTCGGGCGGCTAAAGTTCCTTTTGAGCTGATCAAATCGCTGCCGGCGAGGGACTTTTCAAAAATCACTATCCGTGTACAAAATTTTTTGCTCGGTTAGGGCTGGAGACGAAAAGAGAATCGCTGCTTCGAAAAGTAGCGGTTTCTCTTTCCCTTCAGACCCACAGCCCTGTTCATTACTGGCTGAATATGCCGATCAGAGAACTATATCAATGGATTGTAGATATTAAAGAAATGAAAGCGAAGTGATCCGCGTTGGCTAAGGAGTATGAAATTGCCTTTAAGCTGGCGGCGCAGCTGGGCGCAGGGTTTACAAAAACATTTTCAGGCGCAGCAAAAGTCGTGGAGGGAACGGTCGGAAAGATCGGCTCGATTGCAAAGACGGCAACATTGGCTGCCGGTGCAGTGACGGCGGGGATCGCTGCACTCGGCGCCGGCGCATTGGCCGCGACGAATGATTACCAGAAAGCCATGAATAAAGTACAGATGTCCACCGGTGCGACAGCAGAGCAAATGGGGGATGTCAGCAAAATTGCCGAACACCTCTACGGCCAAAACTTCGGCGAAAACTGGGACGAGCCTCGCAGGGGCAATTTCAACGGCACGAACCGTGACGAAGCTGCAGGGTGACGAGCTCGAACGCGTCACCCAAAATGCGCTCATCATGCGGGACACCTTTGATTTTGATGTGACGGAATCGGTAAAAACCGCCGATACAATGATGAAAAACTTTGGCGTCACCTCAGATCAGGCTTACAGCCTTTTGACCCAGGGGGCGCAGCAGGGACTCAATAAGTCAGACGAACTGCTTGATTCGGCCAACGAATACAGCGTTTATTTTAAGTCCCTCGGTTTTTCCGCAAGCGAAATGTTTGATGTTTTTGGCGCCGGCTTAGAAGCTGGCGCTTTTAATTTGGACAAAGTCGGGGATGCCGTCAAGGAATTCAATATCCGCGCAAAAGACGGTTCTAAAAACACAGCCCAAGCATTTCAAGCGCTCGGCATGGATGCCAACGCAATGGCCCAAACCTTCGCCAAGGGCGGCCCGGAGGCCAAGGCTTCGTTTGACACAGTCGTTAAGGCCATAGCCGCGGTTCAAGATCCGGTACAGCGAAATACGATTGGGGTCCAGCTTTTCGGCACCCAGTTCGAGGACATGGAAGCCGGCGTTATCTCTGCGATGGGTACCGCCAAAAGCCAATTTGATGCCACCAAAAATACGATGGATCAGATGAACAAAATCCGATTGAATTCTCCCGGTCAGTTTCTCAGCATGATGGGCCGGCAAATCCAGACCAATTTTGTCATTCCGCTTGGGAAGACTGCCATGCCGCTTTTTCAAAAGGTGTTTGACTGGACAACGGCGGCCTTGCCCGTGATTCAGCACTCCGTATCTGCTGCCTTCGGGGAAATGGGGAAGCTCGCCTCCTGGGCAGCCGATAAATTATCTTTTATCGGGGACGCTTGGGCTGTTGCCAAAAGTATCTTTAGCGGCGGCGACTTTAATTTTGGCGCGTGGACCGGATTGGTGGATAAATTGACCGGGTTCGGCGTCAGTGGAGACCAGGCAACGGCTTTTGCTCAAGGCTTTACACGGTCGTTGCTTAAGGTTCAAAGCTCGCTTGAAGTTGTCACTTCTGGAGCCAAGTTCTTGTTTAGTCTCTTTCAAGGCGGGGCCGATCTGAACGCCTGGTCCGGCATGCAAGCCGCGCTGGTAAAGCTTGGCGTGAGCCAGGAAGGGGCGTATCAATTCGCAACGAAACTGACTGCTGGTTTCTTGAAGACTCGTGATGCCATCGGTTCTGCAATCAACTTTATCCGGCATAATTTCGTCACGTTGCAGCCATTCTATTCCGCACTCATAGGAGGCATCGGCAACGCAATCCGAGAAGTCGTACCTTTAGTACTCAATATCAGTAGTACGTTCTATGCAGTAAGCAGCAAAATCATAGCAGCGTTAGTACCCGTGGTCAGCTATTTATACGCCAGATTAGCACCTGTACTTACGAATATTGTCGGATTTATCGCAAATAACCTGATTCCTGCGATTTCAGGCGCTATAACGGCCATTCTACCCAAAATTATCATGGTGGCTGATAAGCTGGGACAAGCCTTTACCGCTGTATGGGGGTTCATTCAGCCAGTGATCGATAACATCATTACCGGATTCACCGTCGCCTTCCCGATCATTCAATCCGTCGTGATGAATGCGGTAACGGCGGTACAAGGGATCATTTCCGGGTTGTTAACGACGCTCGGCGGGCTGCTGGACTTTATCACAGGCGTATTTACAGGGAACTGGGGCCAAGCATGGGGCGGAGTCAAAGATGTCTTCAGCGGCATTTTCAGCGCGCTTGGCGCCGTATTGGCTCTGCCTATCAATATCGCTATCGATGCGATGAACGCGGCGATTCGCGGTATAAACGGCTTGAGTTTCGACGTTCCGGATTGGGTACCGGGTATCGGCGGCAAGAATTTCGGGTTTAGTATATCGGAAATCCCCAAAATCGGCGGTTATGCCGATGGCGGCATCGTTAGCAGCCCGGAATTGGCCTGGATCGGGGAGGGCGGCGACAAAGAGGTAATTGTCCCGATCAATAATTCGGAGCGTTCACGCGGTTTATGGGAGTCTGCAGGACGCATGCTCGGCACCATGGGAAATGCACAGGGGAATTCGGGAGGCACCGCCGCCCCGATCTACATCACGCACTCGCCTACGATCATTGTTCAAGGCGGATCCGGAGATATCGAAGGACAGGTTGCCCGTGGAGTTCGACGCGGAAATGATGGACTTTTGGAACAATTGAAATCCATTGCTCAAAACGAGGTGCGGTTAAGCTATGGCACTTAAATATACGACTGTGCAAGGGGATACCTGGGACATGATTTCCCTGAAATTGCTGGGCAGTGAGCAGCATACCCCCTTGCTGATGCAGGCGAACCCTCACCTGCTGCAAACCGTTGTGTTCTCGGCCAATACCGTCCTTGACCTACCTACAATACCGGCGACAACGGCCGTTAATCTACCCCCATGGAAACGGAGTGGTTCGTTATGAACGGACGTCGTGCAGCGGTTCAGCTTTTATACGAAGACACCGATGTTTCCACTGAAATTTCCGGCTATTTGCTTGATTTAAGCTACAGCGACAACGGAACCGGCAAGGTGGATGATTTGCAAATCACCATCGAAGACCGTTCCCAGCTGTGGCAGGGGGACTGGATGGCCCGAAAGGGGGATACCTTGAAGGCAGCGATCATCACGACCAACTGGAACGACATCGGCGAAGAAGAAACCTTGTACTGTGGGTCCTTTGAAATTGACGGATACAGCATCCAAGGCCCACCGGATGTGCTGCAAATCAAGGCGGTATCTCTGCCTTTTGATTCCAGGGTGCGATTCGAGAAAAAATCCAAGGTGTGGGAAAATGTCTCATTAAAACGGATTGCATCGGACATCGCATCCAATGCCGGGTTTACATTGCTGTTTGATGTGGAAAACCCGCCGCCATATGACCGCGCGGAACAGTCTGATCAATCGGATTTGGCTTTTCTGCACGGACCTGGCGGAGAAAGAGGGTGTGGCCATGAAATTGACGGACAGTCAGCTCGTTCTTTTTGATGAAGCCGTCTACGAGCAAAAGGATCCGGTTGCAGAGATAGTCCGCGGCACAAGCGAAGTGATTTCGTACTCATTTTCAGAGCATTCCGCTGACAGTGCCTATGTAGCCTGCCGCGTCCGGTATAACGACCCGAAAAAGGGACTCATTCAAGCCACATACCAGGCCCCATCAGCACCAGAAGACGGCCCCTTGCTGGAGATTAATGAACAAGTTGCCTCCATCGCTGAGGCGCAGCGGCTTGCGAAGAAACGGCTCCGGGAGAAAAACAAAGAGGCGGCCAAAGCAAGCATAGAGTTGGACGGGAACGTCCAGATGGTTACGGGCGTCACGATTTTAATTACCGGATGGAAAAATTTCGACGGGAAGTACATCATCACGTCGGCCAAGCACAGTATCAGCAGCGGTTATCAGACCAGCATCGAAATACGCAAAGTTTTGGAGGGGTACTGATGTTTTCAGGCCAGCCACAGCGAAATAATCGGGTCCGGATCGGGATGGTATCCTCCATCGTGGCTGAAAAGGCCCTGGTCCGGGTGAAATTTGAGGACAATGACAGTGTATCGTCGGAGCTGCCGGTCCTGTTCGCCCAAACAGTAAATGGAAAATACTTTTCGCTGCCGGCAGTCGGCGAGCGGGTTTTATGCCTCTTTTTAAGTGATGACGCCAGCGCTGGTTTTTGCCTGGGGGCGTTCTACACCGATGCCAATCCGCCACCGCCGTCCGCCATCCACCAACAGGGAGTATGGTTCCCGGACGGAAGCCATGTCTTTTACGATGCGACCAGCGGCGAGCTGCACCTGAAGGCGAACAGCAAAGTGATTATCGAGGGCGACCTGCAGGTCACAGGCCGCGTGACGGAGGGAGGCGGTTAAATGATTGGCGCTTTCGGGGATGTGGTATTTATCGCTACAGCGGAGACATTGAGAACGTTCGAAGATTTCAGCCGTAAGAGCTCGGCGCGATGGGCCAAGCATGAAATCTTGCTGAGAAAGCCAAAAAGTCAGTTTCTCGGTCCGGATTTGGACACGATCAGCTTTAAAATGCGGTTTGATGTAAGCTACGGGGTCAAACCGCGGGATGAAATGGAGAAGCTGCTCGTAATGAACCGAAATGGGGAAGTTGCTGATTTAACCATCGGAGGCAAATCATTAGGAGAGGGCCTGTGGGCCATCACATCCTTAGAACAAAGCTGGGACCACATTGACACCAACGGGAACGTGCTCATCGCGACGGCCAGCATCGAGCTCGAAGAATACATGATTGGATTATGAGGTGAATCATACATGGAATACCAAGTCACCGGGAGAGTAAAAGAAATCGATTTCGGGGCAACCGGGCTGGAGGCCATCGACCAAAACATCCGGACCATCATCACCACTTTGAAAAACAGCGTACCGCTGGATCGATCGTTCGGCATCGATCCGCCAGTCGATGAACCTTACCCGGTTGCCGAATCCAAACTGACAAACCGCATCATCCGTGCTCTTCGGCAGTACGAAACCCGGATCGAAGTGGTCAAAATTACTTACCAGCGTGATATAGAAAGCGGCCAAATCATCCCAACCGTTCGTTATCGGTTGGCAAGCGGGGTGATTCTGTGAGCCTTCTTGATTTGCCGGAAATTTCATTCACGGATGCCGATGTTTCGAAAACGGTCGAGCAAATGGCGACTTTATACGAAGCTGTTTCCGGAAGAACGCTGTACCCAGGCGACCCGGTACGGCTTTTTTTATTGTCCATTGCAACCATCATTGTCCAGCAGCGAGTATTGATCGATCAGACAGCAAAGCAGCGTTTGCTTCGCTATGCGAGCAGCGAGGTGTTGGACCATATCGGCGCGTTTTCGGAGACAGCCCGGCTGCAGGCCGCAGCGGCGCGAACAACCATTCGCTTCGTACTTTCGGCTGCACAGCAAAGCCCCGTTCCGATTCCGCAGGGCACCCGGCTGAGTGTAAATAAAATCTATTTTCAGACAACAAGTTACCAAGAGGTACCGGCTGGGGAACAATCCATAGACATTGAGGCGCTCTGCATGACACCGGGCACCATCGGGAACGGTTTTTTGCCGGGCCAAATTACACAAATTGTGGACCCCATCGCTTTTGTTTCTCAAGCGTTCAATATTACCGCAAGCTCGGGCGGAACTGATGTGGAGGATGACGAATCATACCGGCAACGGCTGCATGAAGCACCCGAATCATTCTCAGTGGCTGGGCCGGATGGGGCTTATCGTCATTGGGCGAAAACGGTAAGCACGGCTATTGTTGATGTCGCAGTATTTTCGCCAGCTCAAGGGGTTGTGCAGATCATACCGCTTATGGAGGGAGGCGAAGTCCCGAGCCAAGATATATTGGACGCCGTTGCTTCTGTTTGCAACGACAGAAAGGTTCGGCCGCTGACGGATCAAGTCATTGTTTCTGCACCGAATGTAGTGCCGTATGATTTGGAAGCGACCTACTGGATTGATGCTTCAGATGCTGCCGATGTCCCGCGGATTCAAGCGGCTATTGGCGAGGCTGTCACCGGGTTTGTAACATGGCAAAAATCCAAGTTGGGGCGAAGCATTAACCCATCGGAATTGACACGGCGCGTGATGCAGGCCGGGGCTCGCCGGGTGGACATTACCGGCCCCTTACACCAAGTTATCGATGGTCAGGAAGTAGCTATCGCAGAAAATGTACAGATGACGTATGGAGGGCTCGAAGATGATTGATCTGGATTCCTTGGATCTACTCAAAATCGTTCCGCCAAACCTACAGAACGATCCGACCGTCCGAGCAGCAGTTCAAGCGATTAATAACGAGCTGCAGCAGCTCAATGAGCAGATTCAAAAGCTGGACTTTTTCTCTCGCCTGGATACGCTTGAAGCGGATGAAGTGGACGAGCTTGCATGGGATTTTCACGTGGATTTTTATGACGCTTCGCTTCCTTTGGAGACCAAGCGGAATCTAATTAAAAATAGCTATGCCTGGCACCGCCGGAAAGGGACGCCGTCAGCCGTGGAAGAGCTGATTACAACCATTTTCGGAGATGGCCGTGTTGAGGAATGGTATGAATTTGAAGGGGAGCCGTACACGTTTCGTGTTATTACAACCAATTCATCGGCTACGAATGAACAGGCGAGCGACTTTTTAAAAGCCCTCAATTCCGTGAAAAACACGCGTTCTTGGCTGGATGGTATCCTGTTATCTATGGCCGATGAAATGAATGTGTATTACGGCGGTGCATTGCATGTAGGCGAATTTATGACGATAAAGCAGGTGGTATAAATGGGCGCTTTTGGCGGATTGATATTAACGAGCCGCGGCCGTGCTCTGCAGGTGAAAGCACAGGCCGGTGTGCAGTTGCATTACACTCGAATTGCGATCGGTGACGGTAGTCTAGGCGGCCAATCCATTTCCGATTTGAATGCACTTATTAATGAACGAAAAAGCCTATCTATTACGAAACTCAAGCCGCTTGCCGACAACAAAGCGACGATCGGCGCGGTGCTAAATAATCAGGACATGAGCAGTGGCTTTTATTTTCGCGAAATCGGGGTATTTGCACAAGATCCCGATGCAGGAGAAGTTCTCTACTGCTACGGCAATGCTGGGAACAATGCGGAGTATATTCCCGCAGGCGGCGCGGCGGATCTACTCGAAAAGCACATCGATGCGATTGTCATTGTCGGGAATGCGGCCAATGTCACAGCAACGATTGATCAGTCGCTTGTATTGGCGACAAAATTGGAGCTAGAGAGTCACACGCACGACGGGACTCCTGGTAACGGTCCTAAAATTTCTTCAACCGGCCTTGCCAATGCCGCCGTAACCGATACGATTTTAGGAAACCGTACCATTGATGATACTGCGACCCCAAACACTGGACCCAATACACTGACTAATCTATTGTCATTCATCGGCAACAGGTTGAAAAACATAACAGGCGAATCCAATTGGTCGATTTCTCCCGCAATGACCATTAAGCAGATTTTCAATAAGTTTTTAGGGGCTGCCGCTGGCGGAGGGCATACACATGATGGCACAAATGGGAACGGGCCAAAGATTGCTGCAGGTAATATCTCGCTTGTGGATTCAGCAGATTATTACTCAGGGACCGATCCGGAGGCAGCTCTTGCGGAGTTGGGCGACAAAGTAATTAAGCAATCGCCTCCTACGTCGGTAAGCCTGGTCAGCGGGCAGCAGGTCATAACGTCACCCCGCGTAGCCCCGTACAACGTTGTAAGCATCAAGGGTCAGACGCGGGTAAACCTGCTGGGGCGGGCTGGAGGTTTTGAATCAAGTCCTACAGGCTGGGGGCTATTTCAATCATCTACCACGATTGACACCACTAATTTTACCAGTGGTAAACAAGGGCTAAAGATTATGGTAGCCTCCGGTACTTACGGCGCTATTACTTACACTATAAACACCATTGTAGGTAAGACCTATGTTGTTGTGTTTGACTTCAAAAATGGCAATGCCACGAAAATATGGGGCAGAATCCAAGGGTCAGCACAAACCCCAGACATTACGGATGCCACTAAATTTACTCCTGCATTTATTAAGTTCACAGCTACCGCTGCGTCGCATGTCGTCGAAATTGACGTAGGGGGCGCGGTAGGCACCTATGCTTACGTAGATTCCGTACGCCCATATGAGGTCAGCACAGTAGAGTACGCCGCCCTGGACGGCATGAACCCGGCGCAAGTCGCAGCCAAGTACCAGTACGTCGATGATGTTAAGCCGATCAATACGCCGTACGTTATTAAGTGTGGGGAAAACCAGATACCAAATTTTTTTGAAAACTGGGGAATGTCGAATCTTGGGGCTGTTTATGAAGTAATTGACGGATACACAATAAAGATTACGTCCACAGGCAATACAACGGAATCGCAGGCATTTTCTCCGACTATTATGTTGTTGCCCAATACGACTTATACCTTTAGCAGCGGGGGCACTTCGGGTTACTATCGGCTAGCCATAAAGGATGCTGATTATAATAACACGCGTAAACTTGTAGTGCCTGCGGGTCAAAGTCTGACATTTACTACAACAGCCGCAGAGTTTTCCGTTATCCTGAACGCCACAAATTCAAGTTCAGACAATCCAGCGCCAGATAACACCACAGCAGGCGTATTTACTTACATTAAGCCTATGCTTAATTTGGGAAGCACAGCCCTGCCGCATAAACCAAATGAAGACGATTGCCTGGTATTCCCGACAAAATTGCACTCGAACATTGACCGCAGCGTGTACGACGAAATCACGTACCGCGACGGTCAATACTATAAAAATTCCCGGTTTGGAGAACTGGTGCTGGATGGTACCTTGGGTTGGGTTGCAAGGTCCGACGAACCAAACAATTTCAGGAACTAAAATGATTCGAGTTTCCCAGCCGTTTTCAACGCCAATTCCCTATGCGGGTACTGTAGTAAAGTATGACGGGAAGATTCTTGAAAACCGGTTCGCGCTAGGACACAATGCCGCAGACCAACAAACACTAACGAATAACACGCTATTCATACAAATCGCAAACACGGAAAGCGGCTGGGGACCTGATTATCTGCCCACGCAGGCCGAACTCCAGGCGTGTTTTAATGGGTGGAGAATGTACTTGGATGGTAGCGACCCAAAGACTTCTGTTTACAATGGGACAGGGAATAAAAATTGGGTCAAACTTACAGCCGTTGCGGCCGGGTCTGTGCTGCCCGCCGATACTTCGGGCACTAATGCCCTGCCTGCTGCCTTGGCTACGGCTGACAGCGGAGGCAGATTATTTACGCCTTCCAAACTCATTTACCAGCTAGCAACATCGACAACCGAAGTAATCCCTGTAGAAGGCGGTATTACGCTGCATGAGGGGCTGAACCAGTTGGAAGTAGGCGCGGGCATGGTTGTAAGGGAAAAGGCACCAGCGCCCGTTCTTAACACGGGGAATCTTTTTTATTTTGCAAATTCCCAGGCCCCGTTAAGGTACCGGAACAGACGTCTATTTTCTATCTACAGAAACGACATGCTTGATAAGAAATGGACTATAGACTCGCCCATAAATGTCGATGGAGGCTTGCAGCGGGCCGGAATACCAGCAGTAGACTACGACCCGGCAGCCGCCTACACTGTCACCTACCTACCGCTGCGACCTATACCTGCTAACCGGACCAGTACAAGCCATCGACGGCGAGTACAGCGCCAATCTTAAAACAACGGTCGATACGCTGGCCCGCAGCCAGGCTGACGTCTTAACCCGTGTCAGCGTGCTGGAGAGCCAGAAGGCCGGGAAGGAGCAGCCGCAATGGATAACGCCGACGCTGCTTAATGGATGGGTAGTTGTACCTGGCAGGGAGCCTGCATACCGAAAATTAAATGACGGTACGGTTGAATTGAGAGGCGCAGTAAAGAACGGTCCGATGAACTCAACTGTTTTTATATTACCTGCCGGATATAAGCCCTCCTTACAGTTAGATTACCCGGCTTATTCATATAACGGAACCACAGATATTTATGGGTCAATGACTATATTCCCCTCTGGAGCATTAAATGCGCTTGTTGGATCGAATACCCATTTCTCTATAGCTACAAGTTTTTCAACCGACTAATAAGGAGTTGCTGACCCGATGAAAGAAGCAATTATAGTAAACCTTGCTGGCTATATGACTGATGTAACGCTTGTCGCAGATCATGTGACAGGCGTCTTTCCGATCTATGCGCGGCCGGAGCCTGCGGGCATGGATCAAGAAGAAGCAGAGCTGCCCGAACCGGAGATTACCGGTTACACGGTGGCCGTACCCGTCCAGGCTGTGCTGTATAAGCCGCGCTTTGATTTTGAAGCGTGGGAAGCTTACCAGGAAGCACTGGAAGCCTACAATGCAGAGATGGCAGCCTGGCTTAATACAGCCGAAGAAGACCGGGGCGAGGAGCCGCTACTGGAACAGCCTTCCTTTTGGATCGAAGGCTTGACCCAGGAAGAAATTGACGCGCTTAAAAATCAGCCGGTTCCTAAATCGCTGCAGGAGCAACTTGACGAAAGCCTGGCGTTAACAGTGCAGTTACGCCAGGAACTTGCAGTACAAAAAGACATAAACGCAGCCAACAGCGCGGATTTTATGTCGTTGGTGGACTATTTAGCGGAAAAAGGAGTGTTGGACTAATGGCTACTATTTTATCTTTTCGGGTGTCGAATTACGCTTTGAACATCAACATGACAGGACAGCAGCGATATACCGCGCGGGATAGCTTTACTGGAATCCCGGAGGAATATACCCCTCATGTCAAGGCGTATGCCGCTAAGAACTATTACGTAGACGATATCGACCGTGCCCTTGCAAATGGCTGGCTTACAGCCGAAGAGCACCAGGAAACGCTGGAGCTTAAGACAGACGCCGATCCGCAGTTCCGGCCGACAAGTTTAGCAGCAGAATAGCAAGCCCTGGCCCCGTACCTAGCGGGGCCTATTTTTATGCCTGCGGTTAGGCAAGGAGAGAAAAAAATGAATCGATTTATTAAAGCTTTTTACAGTTTGGATTCCTTGGCCAAACCGACCAATGCTGCAGCCGGTTTTATGGGCACGATTGCTGCTCCCATACTTGGCCAGCTTGTGAGCAGCGGCAAGTTTTGGGTATTTGTGCTTTTTATTTCCGTCATCGCTGCCGATTGGATCACGGGTACGGCAGCTGCGAAGAAAAACGAATCGTACTCCAGCGAATATGGAACATCCGGTGTCTTCCGGACGGTTCTGCTCCTCTGGCTGCCGTTTATCGGCTACCTGCTGGACCAAGTCGCTTTAACGGTTTTTGCGATATCTCAGCCTGGATTTGCTTTTTACACCATAACGATCATGCTCATTCATCACAGTTGGGAAAGTGCCACGGCCAACGCCTACCGGGCCGGGTGGGAGCGATGGATTCCCAAATCCGTGGTGAGTTTCGTGTCCTCCGAAATTAAAGCAAAGGCAGAAAGAGCCTTAAAACAAAAGGGGTTGTAGAAATCATGGAAACAGATATGTTGTCGCTGGCCGCCCTCATTACGGCCTTTGTCGGCGTAGCCAAGTCGCTTGGCATGTCCACTAAATTCTCTTCCTTGCTCGCACTGGCCATCGCTGCCGTGCTTGTCCTCGTACCGACCGAGATTCAGAGCAAGATCGTAGCGATCAGCACGATCGGCTTGACGGCAACAGGGGCTTACCAATTGTCTAAAAACAAAACGGGAGGTACCCCATGAGTGTAGATAAAAATTATTGGTGGAGCAAAGCAAAGGAAGCCAGTGCTCTTGTAGGCTGGTTTCCTACGGTTATTTTGGCTCAATGGCAGTTGGAAACAGGTGCATTTACAAGTAACAATCTGCTTGTGAATAACAACATTGCAGGCCAAACCTGGACGGCTCAGTATCCGGAATCGATGAAGGGAACCGCCCGGCCAGCCAAGGAGGGCGGATATTATGTTCGATATGATGACCCAGTAGAAGGTTACATTGACTTCATTTCACGAAATTCAAGATACAAAGGGGTTTGCCAAAAGCAAACGGAGATCGAGCAAATACAAGAAATTGCGGCCTGCGGATGGGCAGCAGATAAGAACTATGCCGCAAACCTAATTTCCGTTTTAAAGGGAAATTGGAGTCAGGGCTTCATTTTAGAGGAGGACGATGAAATGTTGAAGGAACAAGTCACGCAATTAGAATCTCTTGTGGAAAATCTGCAAGGGCAGTGTCAGACGCTCTTAAAAACTGCCGAAGCGCATATCGAAAAAATAAACGTTTTGGAAAAACAGGCTAGTATGCCGGTACCCGATTGGGCAGCTGAAGCAGTAAAAAAGGCTATCAAAGCTCAATTAATAGAGAAACCCGATGGAGGCAGCTACGATTTTTATAGATTGCTTACCGTATTGTATCGAAAAGGGTTAATTTAAGGGGAGGGACACCGACATGCGACAATACTTATTAAAAATAGATCTGATCGATCAGCGCGATTTTATTTATAAGGTGGCTGCACCAACCGCCCTGCAGCTGCCGGAGGAAGTGGATCTGCGTCCCTTGGATACTGATATCATGGATCAGGGCTCGCTTGGCTCCTGCACAGCAAATGCCATTTTGGGATTAAAACAGTTTTTGGACAAGCGAAGGGACAATTATTATTTCTATCTCTCCCGTTTATACCTTTACTGGCACGAACGCGCTTTGCACGGTTGGGAAAATGAAGACAGCGGGGCCTTCATCCGTGACGGCATGAAAATCCTTGCTACCCAAGGATGCGCTCGCGAATCGTTTTATCCGTACAGCCGCACCGATTATAAGCATCCGCCGAGCGCCGAGGCAGAGGCCGATGCCGGGAATTATAAAATTACGGAGTACCGACGCGTTTTGACCTTCGAGGCCATTCAGCAAAGCCTTGCGGAGGGGTTCCCCGTTGTCGCTGGCATGGATGTATACAGTGCTTTCGAATCGTCCGCTGTGGGGCGTACTGGCGTCGTACCGATGCCCAAAAACGGTGAACAATACTTAGGCTCTCACGCGGTTCTCGTTGTTGGCTACAAGAAAATAAACGGCTCTCTGTATGCTATCATGCGGAATAGCTGGGGAGTAAATTGGGGGGATAAAGGATATTTTTATCTTCCGAAAGATTACTTCACAGCCTATGTTCAGGATATGTGGACAGCTCGATAAACAGAGCGGCCCCCTTTATCCTTCGGGATAGAGGGGGCTATTTTTACATTCTCGCTCATTTACGAGAGTTAGCATAGTTTTTAATTTGGTACCTATACCAGATGGGGCCGCTGGCCAGTACCTGGAGAGGCTTTGGAGCCATATCTTCGGGCATCCTTTTTCCTCGGCTCTCTTCAGATATATGTTCAAAAAACAGGAAAATTTATTTCATATATTTGGGTTAATACCAAATAAATCCACATAAACACTAGACAAAAGTCTAGTGGTATGGTATATTATTAATAGGAGGTGAGAACAAGAATGAAGAAAAAAAAGAGAAAGAAAAAGAAGCAAGATTTTAGTAAACTGATACCGCTCGTCACAGCCATCGTCAGTTTGCTAACATCGATCATCAACCTCATCATCACGCTCTCCCACTAGGGGAGCGGTGATGGGCACACGGGCCAGTTAATCTCAACGGCCGGCCCGTGTTCGCTTCTTATCGTTCTCTTCCTTAGTATATCACGATATGAAGGGAGTAGCACAATGAACACACAAAAAGCTACCATGATCATTAGCGTCGCATCGATGGTGATCAGCCTTATCGCGCTAGGGATAACATTAGCTAAATTAGGGTGATACAAAATGAAGCGAGATGAATTAGTTAAGCTTATCCAAAGCGAAGTTTTAACTGTGGCGGAAACGCTGGAGATCCTGGACATTAACAAGCAAAACCTGTCTGCTTTAATAAAAAGTAAGAAGTTATTGCCGGTGAAAGAGGTCGGATCCACGCGCCTCTTTCTCCGGACCGACGTAGAAGAAAGAAGGAAGCAAGCTCTAATCCTTCGAGAAAAATTTGGGCCGCGGGAAGAGTAGTTTTTAAACTCAAGTAGGAGGATTTTATATTCATGGGAAACTATCATGGCATGACATTGGGCAACATTTGGTTTTCTTCCGAAACGCACTTAGCTAACTTTAAAGCACTTTTGGAACGCTTCACGGCTCATAAAAACCCGGAGTATGCGGCTGCCTGCTATGTAGCTGCCCATCCAGAGATTTACGTAAAAATCAACTGGAATAATTGCGATGGTCCGATTGGATGGTACTGGGGCGAGTGGACCGGGGGTGACGACGATGATGAAAATGGTAAGCACCTAGAATCAGAAATCGTCGGGCAGCTATCCAGCTCATACCGCGGCTTAGTGCGAGCTGCAGCAGAATTGTACACCGGTAGCCAACACTATTTTGATTTGATGGGGTGGCTTGGAAACGCTGGTGACGAAGTGTATAAATTATTTATTCAGGCGTTAGAGATTCGCCGCGATCGTAGTGTAGTTGAGCTGGCGTTGTAGAAAGAAATTAAAGTACTACATTAGAAAAATATAAAAGCCCCTCAATTCTTAATCGAGGGGCTTCTCCTTAAAGCTTACTGCCTCATCGCCTTCTCAAGCCGAGCAAAACGTTTATCGTCTTTATGCTCTTTAACAACGAGAAGTGCGTGAACAATACCAGGAATAATCAAGCAACACCAAAGCACAAGATTCAGCAGTGCCTTACCAGGCTTCCCACAAAGCAAAATGGCAAGTGGCGGAACTAGAAAACATAAAAGGTAACGCATGTAAACTCCCCCTGAATTGGATTAACTTGGTTCTTTCATATTTTAAATCAATCCAGCGAGCTTTGTCGATCGTTTAGTCCTCTTTAATCTCCTCTTTTTTGTATTCGCCCAGTTCTCAATGGCGAGGCTATCCGTATGCTATCCTCCGTCGGGGAGGGAGGAGAACCACGTCTCGGGCGGCAGGGGATGAAGTCTGCAACCGGTCATCATATAGGGGTAAAGTTTATCTTACTTGAATATCTACAATGTCCTCCAGCTTGATCCACTCAAAATCCCTATCTCCTGTTTCGAGCCGAATCTGATGCTTCAGTTGGTCGATTCGAGAGATCCACCCCTGTTCTTCCGTATTACCAAACTCTCCAAAAATCGATATGTTAACCTGTGAACGTTCATTTATTGCTTCATTAATCGCATAGCTCAAATCCTGGATCCGTTGTTCATCGAATAGGGGCCTGGATTGACGTAGCTCTTCCCTGGCCGCTATCACTGCCGCCTCTCGATGCTGTGGCATAATAAACCGGCTACCTTCAAAAAGTTTATTGCTTCCGTTCGATAACTTGGTCTCCTTATTTTTCACAGTGAAACCCCTCCAAAACAGAACATTTGTTCCTATTTTAAGTGACGCCAAATAAAATTTCAAGCCGAAAATCCAAAATCCCAAGCGATTGAGAATTTAGATTAAGAAAAACACCGGATAGGACTTATTCCCTATTGCGCGGTTGTATATCGTTCGCTTAGACTATATACGAACACATGTTCCACAAAAGGAAAAGGTTGGTGGGTATGATGACAGTTGGAACTATTGGAGTGCCTAAGCCAAGCAAAAAGTATGCAACAAAACGCCCAACGCGGGATGAGTTTGTGCTGGAGGAATTAGCTAACCAGCTGGCAGAGGCAAAGCAGGAAGACGCGGAGGTTTTATTGACCGTCTGGGGTTGGGAAGAGCAGGTTCGCGGATTGATCACCGAAATGGACTCTCGTACAGGTAAAGTCCATATTCAGCGGCACGGAATTATAACTAAGGTATCTTTTATGGATATCATGAAAATAGAAAGCCCTGGGGGATAAGTCCAGGGTTTATTTTTTTTGGAGGATTTGACGAATGGTAACTATATACTGATTTACGGGGTGTAAAAATGAAAAATCTATTGATTTTACTAACTTTCTGCTTTGGTTTAGTGGCATGCGGAGAAGGGAGCGATACGACTGTATTCACTAAAGATGACCTTTGCATTGAATCTTTAGGGAACAAAGCGATGGTTTGTTATGGGATGGATAAGACAGATGCTGAAAAAACACTAGGTACAGGAACCAAAGAGAACTTTTGGTTAGATTATGATAATGGTGTCAAAGTTATGTACCGGGATCAGAAGGTTGTGATGATACTGCTTGTTGAGAAATCAGAGAAAAGTTACAGCACTGTACGAGGAGCAAAGGTTGGTGATTTAAAAGATAGCATATTAAAATTATATGGTGAAAAATATCCTATAGTTCGTGAAAAAAGCCCCCGGTCCGTGGACTATGTTTACGACTTAATAGGAAAAAAGTTTATAGATGCATCATCTATTGAAAAGATTAAATTAGAATCACAGAAGGATCATTTATTTTTTTCAACTGTTTTGAATGATAACGATGATCGAGTGAAGATGATCTATTTAAGTGATTTGCAGGCAACAATGCAACTTAGGTAAGCTGCTTTGAATATACACCAATTGAACCCCGACTATTAAGTCGGGGTTCGTTTTACACATATTTTACACTTGGGTTTTGTGAAACGTTGATGTAACGCGATTTTTTGAGTATTTTGTACGTCCTCCTGGGACGTTTATTAGCATTAATTATTGTCAGAACGTGACAATGGCTATAGAGTACGAAATAAATGATTTGTAACTGAAGTGTCTATTATGAAATCCTCTTACGAAGTTAATCGTAAGGGGATTTTTTATTGTAAATAATTTAGATGTGAAAGTACTAAAGCGGTAGTAGCGGAACGATTGAAACGCCGCTCTTATGTTATAAAAGCGTTGATTTTATCAGATGTTAAACTAATGCGAAACTCATTCAGTAGATGAGACTAGCCTACTCAGGCGAGAGGCGATATTTAAGGTTAGCATTAATTATCTGGCTCTAATCCGCTGCCTTCTCGGATCTTATCAGCTAACCAATGGATATAGTCAGCCTGATTTTTATTACCGGTCTCATTAGCCGCGTACCATGACGGCTTAAGCCAAGTATTCAGGATTGTTACGGCTACGCCTTTATCTAGGCCCTTATCTTTAATTATTTCGTTCTCGTGAGGCGCTAAACATTCCGTATATTCCGCAATAACATCCGCAATAAAATCCTCGAATGTCTTACTGAGCAGATTAAAAGCGTTTTTTGGATCAACTTTTCGTTTGGGATCCAGAATATAGTGGCCGGTTATGTCCGATACGGGATTGAGTCCATAACGCCAACAGGAATATGCAGTTACCCAGACGTAGCGCTTATAGGCCGTCTTCAAGTCAATATTTCCACCATAACATAATTCAATACCGCCTGCGCAGTCGTTAGCATCTACTCCAAAAAGTTCATTATCGATTGGAGTATTGTAAATTACATGCCATGCTTTTTCGGCAGGACCAGTTAGAAACGGAACACATTCGATGATGTCCGTATCGTCGACAAAGAGGTGGGCGCTTGCTTCCATATCGTTACATGAACGTTCATAGTAGCTGACATTTGCAGCTGCACTAGAACCTGGATTTCCTGTGTCATGTGCAACAATAAAACGAACGGTATTCACTGGGAGTGAAGGGCGTCTCGAAGTGTTTTCAGTTAAATAGCGAGGGGTAATATTGAACTTTTGTTTGAATGTCATTAGGCATTATCACTCCGTTTTTTGACGTATTGATATGCACCTGAGGCTGTTAGTCCGATAATACTAATTTTTATAATAAGAGCTTGGGCTTCTTCAGGTACTAATATGAAGACGGCTGCGAAGAAGAGTGATGCGATATGCGTCCATTTTTCCTTGATTCCGAATCCTTTTGCCACCCCAACATATGCAGCTACGAGCGCGGCTAACGTTAGAACGTCATTCTCCATTCGATTCACTCCTTAATACGGATTTTCATATCGCGAATTTCCGTAATGATAACGTCATACTTATCACTAAACTTATCGAGAATGTCATGGAGCTTGCCCTCGCGTTCACGGCTTTCGTTAATTAGAGCCTGCTCGCGATTGCGTGATTCTTTGTGGGAAGAAAAGAGGAGCCAGACAAATAAGACGGCGAAAGGACCTTGTGTTAAGAAGTAGGAGAGAGCATCAAGATTTTCGATAATCTTTGCCTCCTTTAATTAGAGCTCATTTTATCTGAATGAATTTAAGTAGCTATTAGGATCGGCCTTCAGATACATTTAATAAACAAATCGAGTGCAAGGAGGAGGAAGAAATGGACTGGTTTCGATTCATTGTTTGATCGTTAGTTTGGTTAAACTTCGGCCGATGTCTGTTTATGAGGAAATTATCGGTGAAGAATCAGGCGAAGAAGGTGACAGCAGTAACCATCTTCGCACCATTTTATCATTAAGCTTATACTAGCTTAAAATCATTTTGAAATAGCTTTAACTCCTTGGGAAGTAACTAAACGGATTGGTGACGCATTAGGATCGTTGACAGGTACAAGTTCTAAACATCCGATGCCGGCAGTAACTGATGTCCGTAAAGTCTTAGGACCGTTAATTCCGGAATTTGGGTCATAAACTGGTAAAGATAGAAGTTGTCCTGATTTTTGAATTCGGTATTCTCCGATTTTTCTTTTAGTAACAAACTCCTTATAGGTGTAAGAGCTTTCGTTACCGGATTTATCATATTGTGTGACGGTGTAACGATATCGGGCGCCTTGCTTTAAGCCGTTTACGGCAAGAGTCAGCACATTACCGATGCTTGTTCCGTTATAAAGCGGAGTTCCAACCCAACCCGAACCGTTCCATTCTCCAAGATACATGTAAGTTTTATCATAGCCTGAAGATGGAGACGGGTCTGAGAAGGATTTCCATGAAAAGAGGGCAGTCGTGGTCCCATAGGATACATTAGGATCGGGATCATTGGGGCGTTGACTATCTACGAAAAAAGAAGCGGTTTTACTGTTTGGATTACTCATCCAGTTTCCTGCTCTGTCTATACAATAAAATTCAACCCTGTATTCACCTTGGACGGAAAGTGGTATGTCAATGAAAAAGTCAGAGCCTGAAGCAGTACAATTTACACTACTTACTGTTGATTTTCCTGGAACCGTATAGTTGCATAGCACTTGATTGATTCCTGAACCATTATCGGTAACCCCGTAGGCCCAGACACGTCGTGTTCCTGTAGTTTGATTGGTATAGCTGTAGCCTTGGACGCTTGCAATCGTTGGAGAAGTTGAATCCACATACACATTAGCACGTGCCATATTTCCCGTATTTCCTGCAGCATCGACCCCACGGAAATCAACACCCCAGTTTCCTTGAACATCGTTATTCCAAGTAACGTCAATATACCAGTTTCCGTTTCCGGCGTTGATTCCGTTATTCGTCTGATAGTAGGATCCATCAGGTCTAACGAGGAATACGGTCACATAGCTAACTCCTGAGGTAGTATCAGATAATCCGTATGCCCAAACTCTAGTGGTTGTGTTTGCATTTTTGTTAAACTGCTGAGTGGAAACGCTGGCGATTGTAGGGGCGACGGTATCAATAATAAGTCGTCGGTTTCCGAAGCTCGTATCAGGACCGTTACCGTTGGATTGGTTAACTGCGCCTTGACTGTCCGTAACTTTCATCCGGATATAACATTGGCCGTCTGATGGGATAGCACCTGCAGGCAACGTGTAGCTTCTTGCGTTTGCATTGGCAATCCAACCGCTGTTCCATAAGGGAGCGGAATAAGAGCCGTTAATGACTTCGACAAAATACTGGCTTTGGGAGTCTCCGCTGTCCGAATCGCTGAATGTCCAGGTTATGGTTGGTTTGCGTGTATTGAGTACTTGACCGTCCGTAAACCCAAGAATTGGGGCATTCGGAGCGGTATTAACAGTGTAGTCAATAGTTAGTTTAGGTCGTGAATTGACGTCACCAACACCCTCGGCACACCACGACTTAGAACCACCAGCTGTTGCATTGGCAAGCATAATACCACCGTTAACGGCTCCATTTACCCAGGATTGGATAACTGAAGTCATTGAAATTACAAGACTAGACGTTTTTGTTATCCCCGTAAAAGTCTGAAAGGGACTACCCTCCACACTTGGACGCGTGTTATAGATTAAAGGTCCACTTGCCCATGCAGATGTACTTTTAAATACCTGTATAGTATCCGTGGATGTACTTCCTGAGTTATAAGATGTTAGGGTTAAATAAGCATTGTTAATAATAGAACCGGCTGGTATAAAAGATATATCAAATAGGTAGTATCCATATTCGTAGTACCCCGTACCGGTGTTCCAAGTAGCATATACCGCTGTGCTTGCTATAGAAGTGTTCGGATTATTAGAACGTACATAACCAGATCTTGAACTTGTTATTATCGCAGTAGTGCTCATTCAAATCCCCCCCTCCTACAAATCGCTTCTCAGCCAGAGCTGTCCGAGAACTGGATTTACAGGATCGGACGTTCGGACCTCAACGATAAGCGATTTTGTGCTATCAGTCCGAACTAGGGCAACCTCTGATTTACTGGCAGCATTCGCATCTATAATATCCAAATTCTCGTTATAGGCAGCTCGTGTTACATTTTCATTGCCTAACGGTTTTTTCATTCCAAGTCTAGGCGTAACATCTGGCATAGAATCCCCTCATTTCCTGTATTACGATCGGTAAACTTCCAATTCGTCCCACGATAACCCAAGAGCATCCATAGCATCCCATGTGAATAAGTCGTCATCTAACTCACCCCAAGTCAGATAACTAAATTCAAAATGTACGGCTAAATGTGCAGGGACAATTTCCCGTAAAGCATTATAGATATCTCCAAGGTTGGCAGGTACTCCTCGTGTGCTAATAAATTTAATGACAATCGTGTAGTTAGGTATATCTTCAATAACGCTAACCGTGCCGTTTGAGTAGGATTCAGCTACATTTTCGATAAGCTCAACGGTAACTGTACCGGTACCACGCAGACGGGATTTAATAACAGAACGGCGTTGGTCAAAAGGCTTCGAGCTGTCAGATGGGATACGGAGCACGTTCTCCCAATAGGACAGCCCCCATGTCGCTGTTTCTACAAACAATTGGTCAATTAAAGAGGATATATTTTCGTTTAGATGACTGAGTTCAACGGCTTCACGATCAAGAAGGTTACGAACTAATGGGGAATCGCGATAGTAAATAGGAATATAGTCGGTTACCCCTTTACCAATTATCTCATAATCCCTCATCAGGTCACCGTCCCCATCACGGCCACACTATCTTGATCAATAGTCAAATTCGCTGTCCCGCCATTCACAAGCAGATCGGTATAATCCACAATGGCGTCTGTGCCCAGGATCACATTGGCGATTTGGGTATAGCGAACAATAGGATCGGAGAAAGCAAGCGTTTTTAAATAAGCGGCTAAGCCCTCGGCGATTTGTTGGCGGGCATTGTCTAGACTAGTTCCGGTTTTTAAAGTATAGGCTGCGCTAATATGAATAGGAACTTCAGTAGCAGGCACAACGGTTACATCCGCGCCAATCGGTGCGACAGAGGTAATAAACTGACGCACTTCTTCCACTTTGTTAGGCAGCGGAGCGCGCTTGTTTGTATCAAGCAGGGCGATTTTGACTGTCCCGTTGCCATTCCAGAGCGGGTATACTTTGGCGTCGGAAATACCGGAAATCTCAAGCGCCCATTGACGGTATTGATTCGCGTTGCCGGAGGTCGCCGGCCGGCGTACTTTTTCATAATATCGGTTTAAAAGATCCTGGTCGATTCCAAATCGACCCCGCCATTAAAGGTCGCAGCATTATTCACTGAAACGATCCCGCTGTAGGGGCCGAGCAGCAGCTTGATTGCACCGATGGTCACATTCCCATTGGCACCGCCGGTTTTAGCTTCCGCTGTAACCGTGACAGGCGTGCTGCCAAGGAGGCAGTCAGCGGTAGTATTAAAATACACCGGGTAATTACCGCCCGTCGAAATTTCTGTACCTTTGGCCAGCAGCGTGCCTTGCGGTCCAGAGAAGGTCACTTCTCCTACAGCTTTCGTTGCTTGTTTTCGGGAAAGCCCCATTTCTTTACAGCGCAAGTCTAAATAGATACCGTAGGAAGTATCAGCGAAACCAAGCTTAAGCACTTGTTCCAGTTCGATATAGGCCATGGCTAGCTCGATGGAGGCAGGGGAAAGGAGATCGTAAGTTACGCTTCCTTGCCGTTTATCGATAGTCGGGGGAGACGCATCGAGCATTCTTTGCAAAATTGCAGTTTGGGTTTGTGATTCATACGCCATTAAATGGTTACCTCCTGGCTGATCGTTCCGAGTTCGGTGGATACAGCGAATGATACATACAGTGATTGTTCCTCCAGGCGGATTTCGAAGCTGTGCACATCCCGGATACGATCATCGTAGATAAGAGCCTCTCGGATGATTCTCGGAATGTTGGATCGTAGGAGTGCAAGGGGCATGTCCTGCCCGATAAAAGAATCCAGCTCACAGCCATACTGGCCGTCATAGATCATAAACCTATAGCGAGGCGTAGCTATCGCCTTACGAATAAACTGCTTGATAGCATCCAGGCCATCGATAACGCCGTCCATCGTACCGGTCTCCAAATCGAGCGCATAGGTTTTTGATGGTTTGGTTATTTTGTTAATGCGTATGGCACGCGCTTCCGTGCTGTTTAAGGGACTAAGTGCCAAAAGAACTCACCGCCTTGTCTAAAATGACATAGGTTTGTCCGGCATTGGCCGAAGCGACGATAACACGGTCTCCAGCCTGCAGCGGGGATTTGAAAGAAAGCAGCAGATCTCCATCTGGAATGGGGGAGGAGGTGCCCGAATCTTCATTCGATGAGGAGGCGGCTGCACTCTTGAAAGTTACTTTTCGCTCATATTCAGTCAGGTGCTCGGCCATAACGACATCTGTCCCATCCAGTTCGATCTTCATATGGTCCACTTGGATACGAAGACCTGGGGGCGGGGAGAGGATCGTAGCCAGCTCAAAGCGGTCGAAGTCGTTATAACCGATTTGTTTGATCAATTGAACGAACTTGCTGATGTTGGACCCTTCTATCATGGAGATGGCCTCCTCTCTATCGGGATGGAGCGGATTCGCCGGGCTGCTCGTAAGCTAATTGGGGCAGGTTCTCATCGCCGGAGATGGTCAAGCTCATCTTATGAGTTCCGTTCTCGAATGTATGGGAATCGCTATTCACATAAAAGGCCCCAACAATCCGAGTGAGCGCATCCTTCACATAAACGGCGCTTCCGGAGATCACTTCTACATTCCCAATGGCTTCTACACTGGCGTCATCCTTTATTTTTCCGTGCTCGTCAGCTAACTGAGCGGCTAGCTGCTCGATTTGTGAAAGATTAAGGTCGGATGGCGCACGCTCCAAATGCTGCAGCAATCCGTATTTTGCAATAAGCTCAGTATTCTCTGCATAAGCTTCGAGCGGATTTTTGTCCTCGTCGCCGCCGATGACTTTAATTTTGGTCCGCAGTTCTTCAATGGACAGGGAGTAGGACGCCGTGAGCAGGTTTGTCGTATCCTCAAGCACCCAATCCGTGATCTTGCTTCCGCGCTCGGTCAATTGAACCGCACCCTTTCTGGCAGACAACAAAAAGCGGCGGCCGGTTTGTTTGCGCGTTTCGGTTAGCGCCGTAACGATCATGTCCCAGATGGTTTTATCCCGCAGAATCAGCTTGGGAATAACGTATTCGGTGTCCGCAATCTCCCCGACAGGGATATTGAATTGGCCGCACAATTCACGAAGAATGGAAGAGGCGGTCATGGAAATAAATTTTCGGGAATCCGTGTTTTTGGTTAAATAAATGTTCTCGTCAAAGGCGGTCACGGACATTTTGCCCTTGGCGTCGATTGTATGTTGAAAAATGATGCCGCGGAACAGCTCATTATCATTATCCAGCAGCCGGAGCTCCTTCCCGAGTTGAAGATCGACGGCTTGTTCCTTGCCGTTAATTGTATTCGTGAGGGTGACATCCAGCTTGCGAAAAGCTTGGGTTATATCTCCTGACCAAGTAATCGAATTAACAATAGGGTCCAGGTACATTTCGTTATTATAAACAACTTGAATATTCATTGAGGGATCACCAACGTTTGCCCGGGATAAATGAGGTTCGGGTCAGTGACCCAGCAGGTCTTGATTGAGTTCGTAGAGGCTGCGCCACTGGTCGCCTGAGCCTAGCGTTTTTTTGGCGATATGCCAAAGTGTATCTCCGCCCCGCACCTCATACGTTTCGGGCCGGGCCAGCTGCTCCGGACGCGGCGCATCTTCTGGCAGCAGGACGCTGCCGTCAGAGGCTTTAACGAGCCTTTTGAATTCAATAAACCGGTATTCCTTCAAAGTCAAATCATAAAAAAGATCCCCGATATGACCGGCGCGCTCCTCGTAGGAAAAAGAACGGATAGTTACAGGGACATCGATAAATGGAGGGAGCGAGGCGTTCTCCGCTGAAACGGGAGTTACTTTGAGCCGAAGGGGCTGCCGGGCAGACATCCACGTTTCGATTTGCTTCACGATTTCCCATGGAGCTCGAGGTTCCGTCAAGGAATTACAGTAGGATAGATCATAGTCCCTCGGAAAAAACGAGGAAAACGTATATTCGCGCAGCTTTTCATTGCCTATAAACGTATACTCGCCAAGCTGGGCAACATCGATATCTTCATAGCCGTGGGTGGTAGTCACTTTGACCGTTTCCGGATTTACGGGGATTTGCAGCTGTTCCGCCTCGTTATTAAACGAAAGCCATATGGCTAATGTGCTCATCCGTTCAACGCCTCCATTTTCCTGACGAAGATCCCCAGCATATTGTCGATATCGCTTTCTCCCATTCGCTCTCCGTGATAGTGGAAGGTGAATTGGATTGGAGAGGCGGGAGAACCACTTCGCCAAGCATCGGCTTCGGCTTTGGTCTGAACCCGTTCATCCTTATGAAGAAGGGCATGATAACCGTTGTAGGGGACGCGGTCAAGTCCTCCTGCGTGGGAAAATTCCGGTCCGGAGAAGGCATTTGCATTCCAAGGGACCATTGAACTTGGAGTTCCGCTGGAGTTTTTTGTAGGTACAGTAGTGCCGTTTTGGCTGCGCTCTAACTCTTTCTTTTCAAGGGAGTTTTTTGCAGCGTAGCTGGCAATTATACCGGTGCCGGCACCTAACGCACCTCCAATCAGAGCTCCCCAAGGTCCAAGGGCAGCTCCCATCTGGGCTCCTTTGACACCTCCGATTAAAGTCATTAAGAGAGGATGCTCTGCAATCGTCTTTTCAAGTCCTTCAATAATCCCGCTGGCGAGACTATAACCGATTTCAAGTGCAACTGGAAATAACGGTTTCGCTATGGTCTGGACTCCATTGACCAGAGAGGTCGTAAGCGATTCCGTTACGGAAGAAATTTGCTGCTGCCCTCCGGATTGTAACCAAGTGTTAAAATGGGTGAGGAGATCATCGAGAATAAATGCAATTTTTGCCGGTATCGAGAGGTTCATAAATTCGGGATTACTCAGATACTGCGATTTAACATAATTAAAAGCGTACTGAAAAGCATTTAAAATAGCATCTGCTGCCGAAAAGGCGGCTCCCTGCAGCATCTGTCCCCATTGATCCAGGGTGGAGCTATTTTGAGTAATCCAGGCAAGCAGCTGCTCCAGCTTCGGTTGAATCGCCATGGAAATGCCGTCGCCCCATTTTTGGAGTAGGCCGTTCTCAAAGGTTTTTTTCAGCTGGTTGAATAATCCTTCCAGCGTATGGCCTTGCTTGGCCATAGCTTCTGGAAACCGGGTATTCATGCCCTCCGTAAGATCCTTTAACGCTTGATCTGCTGGAAGAGTACCGGCTTCTGCCATTTCTTTCAAATCATCCGTGCTTACCTTGATTTTTTTTGATAAGATTTCCCAGGCAGGAATGCCTGACTCCACAAGCTTGTCCATTTCTTCCGAGCTGACTTTACCCTCCATTTTCATTTTTCCAAGTGAGGAGGCAATTTCATCAAAGCCTTCACTCCCCAAGCCCAGACCGGTCGTGGCATTCCCAACGGCAGTAAGCATGGGAACTACGCTATCCGCAGCTATACCGTAGGCTAGAAGCTTTTTGGATGCCTCTCTAATTTCAGGAAGCTCAAACGGAGACTTATTGGAAAAAGCGGCAAGCTGGCTGCTAAACTCTTTGGCCTTATCACTACTGCCTAGCAAGGTTTCAAAGGCAACGTTAGCTTGTTCTGCATCGGAAGAAAGCTGGAGGGCGGCTTTGCTTACAGTATAGAGGGACTTGGCTGCAGCGCCGCCTACCTTTGTCAAAAGAGACCCTTCGTCCTTATCGGCGGATGAAGCCGAAGCCGAGGTTCCTTTAGAGGAAGACATACCATTAAATGCAGAAGAAGCCCTTTTAGCGGCAAACCCTAACAGGGCCGTTTGGGCTGTTAACTGGAGAATTTTAGAGGAAGCCGAAGCGCTTCCTTTTCGAATGGAGTTGAACGCACTTTTGGCAGAAAAGTTCAATACAGTAAAAGACGCTGATGCGGCAGTACTATACAACGTTAATTTTTTGATAGCTGATGAGGATAGCGTAACAACGCGGGTAAATGTAATGAGCTCCTTTGTTATTTTCCGCATTTTATCGCTAAACTTGTCTTCAAGCTGAATGATAACCTTCACATTATCCAATTACCTGTCACCTCCTCGTTGTGCCGCCTTTTCTTCATCCTCAAGCTGAACCAGGGTGGAAGCGAGCATAGCCATCCGTGATGCGTAAGGCTTCGCATAAAATTCGTCAGGCGGGATGTGGTGTCGCTGGAAAATCACATGAGCCAGGAACGGCACACCGCCTGACCGGATCAGTTTTTTAGCTCGTCGACCGTTTCGTCGGCATCGCCGAAGCCGGAGAGAGCCAGCCCTTCATTAACAATCCGCTCGATCTCGCCGGGAAGCAGAGCTTTACGCACGCAATCTACCGCGTTGATGGCATGATGCTTTTTCATCAGCTCGGCATTAGCAAAATCGACATTCGTCACCATTTGGGTAATGAGAATGGCTTTGAACTTCTCGTTATCGACCTCGCGGTCGCGGGCTTTCCCGCTCCCCGTATAGAAGGTCGCCTGCTCCCGCGCTTTGTCCAGCGTATTGGAATCGATGGCTTGAATCCGCAGCTTCGTGTTCAGGCGGCGCAAAGGGAGCTCCTTCTCAATATGCAAATCAGCGGTCAGAAAAGCCTGTAGAGCATCCATATAATCATCCTCCAAAGATGGTTTTGTAATAAAAAAGGAACCCAACGCAAGCCGTTGGATTCCTCGAATATGTGAACGCGGCAGGTACCGCGGGGTTGTGAACCTTCAGGCCGGATTAATTGACTTTAATTTCGCTCAGCCACTCAAAATCGTCGAATACGAACGGCCATTCCGTTTCGACAATCGTACCGTGTTCGAACTTCATCAGGTCGATCTTAGTGAACTGCACACCTTTCAGGCGTACATATTCATAGCCGTATGCTTCCGGATCGTTCAGCTTCATGTTCAATTCGGTCACGAAAGCCGATTTGCTGCTGTTCATGACCTGAGCGACTTTGCCAGCCAGCTCGGAGGTCACTTTATAGCCCTTGATCGTACCGGACAGCTCGATCGTTCCCGCTTTATTCCCGCTGATACGGCTGCCGGCGCGTTTAATTTTCTCATAGGAAATTTCGGCTGTCGCTTCGCCGGAGTAGAAGTTGGACAACCATTGTCCTTCGCACCAAATTTCTCCGAAGCTGCCTTGAATCGTTCGAGTGGAGTCCAAGATAGGCATAC
Organism: Paenibacillus sp. TAB_01; assembly: GCF_043945595.1. NCBI lineage: Bacteria > Bacillati > Bacillota > Bacilli > Caryophanales > Paenibacillaceae > Paenibacillus > Paenibacillus sp. TAB_01. Next base: position 61,893 of record NZ_JBIFNP010000002.1, on the reverse strand, counting down.
TGATGCACCGTCCTTTATTTTAGTTTGTGAAATATTCAGGCCATTAAAGAGTAACTGTCAGGAAAATGCGTTCCATCGAATCGATTTCGCGGTAGCTGATCTGCAGGTATACGGAATCGCCTGTGCTCGGATGCTGCGGATCGAGAATAACACTCACATCGGACAGCGTATTATACGCTTCGAGGGATTCCAGATAAGCCTTCACAGCGCTGATCAAAGCGGCTTGGCCGTCTTTGCTGTTATCGATTTTCCCGATATAGGTATCGTTTGCCGTTCTGGCAATATCGGTGCTCACCGCTTGCCGGGTGCGAATGCCGCGGATTTTGTGCTTGCTCGAAGTTAATCCCTGCTCGACCTTCACCTTTTCTCCGTCATGAACCAGCACGAGAGACCCGGCTAGCAGCGCATCCTTCACCTGTGAACTTGTCAGACGCTTGGTTACATCGTCAGCCGCAATCGGCGCGTAGGTAATGGAACGGTTGATGGCAGTGCCTGCAATCATCCCGGCAACATAAGGGGCGAATTGTGCAGAGCTGTAGTCGGTCCCTTGGATGGATACGCCGCTGATTAAGTTGACGATGTACATGTCATTGTTTGCAATCGAGCGGGCGTTGCCCTGGGCAGGGTCCGTATCAGCAGCCGAGGTCCCGCCGATAACGGCCATAAAGTGCTTGCCTTCTTCGCGATTCGCGGAAATCCAGGCTTTGAGCGCGGTTTGTTCGATTTCGCTGAACTCTCCGTCGTAGGCGAATACGTTAAAAGGCCGCGTGTCGAAGGCAGCGCGCATATCCGCATAATCCGCCGCCTCTGCGCTTTCCGGAAGCGTATAAACGAGCACTTCCTTCGCTCCGCCCTGCAGGGCCAGCTTGATGGATTGGATGTGATCTGCGCCGAACAGCTTCGCGGCTTCGGTTTCATTGCCGACCGTATAAAAAGCTTTGGCCTCAGCCGTACCTTCTGCGAACGACGTCAAAGGAATGGCGACAATCCCGCGTGCGCCTCCAACAATCTGTGCGGCCGCCGCCTCTTTAAAGTTCAAATACAATCCCGGACGAATCGGTAAAGATGTTACATCCCAAGTGCCTCCAGCCATGGTGAAACCTCCTTAGTATTGTGGTTAATGTTCTGCTCGGCTATCTGCTGCTTCAGGGCTTCCTTCAGGCAGCTGTGTTAAACGGTAACTTGTTGGACATGCACATGCTGCATTTTTTCGTAGGCCTCCTGTGTTCGCGCCACCCGGCCCTCGGTTCGCAGGCTGCCGGTGCAGGTATACTGGCCGCTCTCATTTAAGGCTGCGGCAGTAAAGGCATAGGAAGCGATGCGAATGAACCGCGGCAGGCCCTGAACGGGAATGAACGGGGTCTGATACATGCAAGAGCTGAGCTTGTCCATCGTCTCCAGTGCTTCTTCTGCGCTCGCTCCGGTATACCGCAGCTGGTATTCGCGCTCCGTTCGGATGTGCAGGTGCGTCTCCGAGGTGCGCAAATCGTTCAGCAGCACGATACTGAAGCTGTTTGCGGGAGCCGTGGACGGCGCTTCATAAAGCAGGGTAGCGGCTTCGGGAAACTTTGTCTTCAGAAAAGCTTCTACCGACAGCATTTCTTGAATGAGTGACACTTCGTCACCCCTTTCGATAGATTGATCGCGGGCCGTTGGCTTCAAGCGTTCAATGAAAAATGAGGAAAGGAGGAAGCGGGAGCAGCGGATCTCCTCTGCAAGCTTCGTCCGCTGAGTATGCCTTCGTCAGCCGATACGCTATGATGCAGTCACCTCCCGGTGTAGTGACGGAGTCTGATACCGCCGGTTCAGCGAGGTATCGACCGTTTCATAACGTATAGGTTTGAGATAGGGGAGAAGTAAAGGTAAGTATTTAACTTTTTTTTATATACTTACTATCTCGAGAGGGAGGGGAGATTTCGTCCGGCCGGAGGTGATAAACACTTATAGGTCCAGGAGCCGTATCCTTCTGGTACTGAGCGGCACGCTCGGCATTGCGGATGCGAGCCTGTTCGTCCAGCAGCAGAAGCTCCTTGGTAGAACGGTGGCGTCGTTTGGGGGCTGCATACCGCTGTCCGTCCGCACCGATTTCTTCGGCGACCTTGAGCGTCACTTCACGGCGATAGCGCAGCTCCTGCTGCCAGGGACTGAGGATGGGATAAGGCGTATGCGACATTTTATAAGGATTCGGATCGGTCAGCTCTTCTTTTAAAATATAATCCGCAAGCCGTTCCAGCTGTGTCGTGTCCGGCTTATGGTTCATTGAGCCCGTGTGCGACTCGATCAGCTTCCGGATTTCGTTCATACGGACACTGCGGTCCAGAATACCGCGGAGGACGAGCTGATTGACCTGCCGTTCAAAGTCGGATGTATAGTTATAGCTCATGCAGCTCACCTGCTTTACTAAGTTCATTCCTGCTTTGTTCGCAATCGCTCCAATGTTTAAATACAGCGGCAATCTTCTCGGTAGCGCAGCGGACGGCATGGCGAACGGCTTGCTTGGTAACCCCCATCAGCAAACCCGCCGTATCGAGGGGAAGGTCACAGCCGTAAACCCAGGCGATGGACTCGCTTTGCCGCGGTGTTAAAGAGGCGGCTTCCATGGCACGCTGCAAATCCGTTAAAATATCGACTCCGGCATAATCGCCGGCATAATAAGTTCTTGATCGTATATGATGTCCGTCGCGGAGCAGAAGCTCGATCCCTTTGGCGTCAATCAGCCCATACTTGCGGGCGTAGTCCCGGGAGCCTTTATCCAAATCGATGCGTGCTTTTCCCATAGTTCAAAACCTCCGTATGAAAGATCAGATTGGTGTGAAGGCAGTTCAAGCTTCAACCGCAAGTATCGTGATTTAACGTAAACTGTTTCCAAAAATGCGAACGAAATAAGAACACTTGTTCGTGTTTATTATTCTAATCTCTTCCAGCTTTGAACGCAAGGAGGAAAAAAATGCTTTTATTGGGCAAGTTATGCCGATTTTCCGGGATTCATAGCCGGTAATCTCCATATATCTATCGATTTCAGCTATTTTCTCTATTATTGAGATAAAGTGAGAGAATACCAGGCGAAAGAGAGGCGAACAAAAGGGGAACGCAAAGAGAACGCAAAGGGAACGGAGGAGAGTGCGAGAAGACGTAGAGCCGTCCCGTTCGCCGGGTCGGCTCCGCGCCGGTGCAGAACAGCGCTCGCGGCAGCGAGGTCCACACATCACTGGTTAGAGGGTCAGGTTGTTGCGGAACATAGCGTCTGCACGCTGGCGGATAATGAGCAGGAGATCATACGCCGCTCACAGACGAGAGCGAATCGGCTGAGAGCTGCTGTAAAAGTAAATAGAGGGTGTTCCCAAAGTAAGCAAACTTTGGAACACCCCCACAAGGGAAAGCCACCCGATCTCCAGACTTACTTTGGGTAAGCCTCGAAGCAGGAACCTTTTGAAGCCTCGGTTACTCTTCCTATCGCCAAACACGGGCTCGTGTTTAATCATGTCAATTAGCCGCTGGTGCACACTGCAGCCAAGAATGAACTGATTTTCGGTACCAATCTGAGCATTGTAACCCGGCTTGAGCTGGTCGTTTCGCATAGGGCCCTTTTTCATTCGCAAATCAACAATTAAATACGATTTATATTGCTCATAAAATTCAATATAGCTTCAATGCGTATTTTATCAGCGCATCCTTCGCAACAAAAATACTTAACCTTTCTTTCCTTAGCTTGTTTATATTTTAGTGAACCTTCATATGCCCTGAATGGTTTTTTACAACAAAAGCATAGTACCTCAAAGTAAAACACTTTTAACCCCTCCTAAGTGACACATCACTTATTTAGTTGATATATCGAAGATGGTAACCAGTTCTCCAGTATATTCCCGTCAATCACGACAAGGTCCCATACCATTGACATGATTATCGTGATGCGTTATAACTGAGTGAATTCTAAATAACACGCTGTATTATTTATTTTAATACAGTGAATTAAATAAAACAAGGGAGCTTTTACCGTTGCCAAAAGTCGTGGACCACGAACAAAAAAGAAAACTGATCGCCGAATCGGCATGGAATATTATTGAAGAAAAAGGAATTGAGCATGCATCCATCCGCGCCGTCGCCGCTGCGGCAGGATTATCGCCCGGCGCCTTGCGGCATTATTTTTCAACGCAGGACGAGCTGTTACTATTTATCGTGGATTATTATTTGACGAGAGGAGCTGCCAGAGCAGCAGAGGGGCTGGTGATAAGCCCTATTCCGATAAAGGCCGCGAGGGAAATTCTGTTACAGCTGCTCCCTATGGATGCGGACAAACGAACTGCCGCCGGCGTCTGGTGAACCTTCGCCAGCCGTTCCCTCACGAGCTTGGCGTTGCGGGCTAAAAAAGAAGAGCTTACGGACGGACTCCACTACCTGACTCAAGCCGCCCTTGAAATTCTAGCTCAAGCGAAGCTTCTCCCCTCCGAGGTGGACATTCAACTCGAAACGCTAAGATTGGCCGCGCTTATCGAAGGCTTGACGATACTTGCAATGCTCCGCCCGGAGCTCTACACACCGGAGACCGTTGAACAGATCGTCATTCGCCATCTCCAGGAGCTGTGCTCACGCCATACGGATGGTTGAGCATGTAGTCGATTCCCGGAAAATAACCGTGCAGAGGCGCAAGGCTTATCCGAAACGGTACGCGAATCATAATACCGTTGAAACTAGGAAAGAAATGGCTAGGATAACGAAGTTCAATACTGTACCTTCGAGGAACGCATTTTACACGTTGTTTTCTTAAGGTTTAACAAAGCCTTTTGTTTCAAAATTAAAAGAGGGTGTCCCATAAGCCATTTTCATGACTTATGGGACACCCTCCGAAAGGGATCGGCGTAATCTGGATCAGATTTGCCGGGAATGAGGCGTCTATTGAAATATACGCAGGGCCCAAGGGGCGATCAGCAGCGTAATAAAGGCGGTCAGGATCATAGCGATACTGGAGATCGAGCCGGATACGGAGCCGAACTCGAACGCTTTGGACGTTCCCGCCGTATGGGCGCTGGTCCCAAGCAGGACGCCGCGGGCAATCTCGTTGCGGATGCGGAACAGGCGGATAATGACGGGGCCGAGCAGCATCCCGAGCAGTCCCGTCATCAGGACGAACAAAGCCGTAATTGCCGGTACGCCTCCCGTCAGCTCGGAGATGGCCATGGCAATCGGCGTCGTCGCGGAGCGGGGCGCGATGCTCTCCATAATTTGAGTGTTCAGCTTTAGCTCCTTGGCAAGCCATGCCGAGGACAGGTAAGCAAGTACTGCGCCCGAAAGAACGCTAACGCCGACGGTCAAAGCGTGCTTTTTCAGGATAGCGAAATTTTTATATAGCGGAACGGCTAAAGCGACCGTCGCCGGGCCGATCATATCGCTAAGCCAGTGGGTTCCGGCGTGATAGGTTTCATAAGGGACGCCGGACAATACCAAAGATAAAACGACAACGATGGGCGTCAGCAGCAGCGGGGTAAAATAAATTTTGGGGAACCGCTGGTAAAAACGTTTCGTAACGAGATAAATGATTAGCGTGACAAAGAAGCAGCCTATGGCGATGACGTTCATAACGGTTTATTCTCCTTCGGTTTGGCGATCCACTCGGCCAATAATCCGGCGCAAAGCATCACCATGATGGTACTGACGACAACGACCAGCAGGATACGAAAGCCGCTGCCGAGCAGTAGCGTTTTGTATTGGATCATTCCCGCGGCGGGCGGGATGAAGAAGAGCAGCATTTCGGCCAGCAGCCATTTGGCGCCGAGATCGATCCATTCCAGCTTGATCAGCTTCAGCTGCAGCGAAACGAACACCAATGCAAGCCCCAGAATGCTTCCGGGAACGCTCCAATGGAGTACTTCCACCAACCGGTTCATCAAATAGGATAAGATTATAAAAAAGAGCACCTGCGCAGCGCTTTTCCAAAAACTCAACAAGGGGCATTCCTCCACGGCTTGATCTTGTAAAGTCCGCTGTCACGGACTTTAAGATTGCTTATAAAGTAGATTTTTATTGGGCTTAACGGCATATGTCTGGTGAACAAGGAGCTGAAAAAGTACCTCTTATGAAAGTGTACAGCATCTATTTTCATTGGTAAAATGAATATATAGAATAAAAATCATTCCTATTGTCTATAGTTAGAGAGGCTAAACGGATGGATATAAGACATTTGCAGTATGTGCTCGAGCTGGCGCGAACGGGCAACTTCACCAAGGCGGCGGAAATCCTCCATATCACCCAGCCTACGCTGAGCAAGATGATCAAGAATCTGGAGGAGGAGCTCGGTGTCGAGCTGTTCTCGCGGATCGGCAAGCGGGTGGAGCTGACCGAGGAAGGGAAGGTCATATGGGGCAAAGCACAGGATATCGTCCAATCGTTTAACGATTTGCAGAGGGAAATTAACGACCTTACCCATCTGCATAAAGGCAATATCCGGATCGGACTGCCGCCGATGGCCGGCGCGAGCTTTTTCCCGATGGTGATCCGCCGCTTCCGCGACTGCTATCCGGGCGTGACGATTCAGATGGTGGAGGACGGCTCCATCAAAATCGAATCCGAGGTGGCCGGCGGCAATCTCGATATGGGCGTCGTGCTGCTGCCTACGAACGAGGAGCTTTTTGAAACGTATACGATCATTCAGGAGAACCTGAGGCTGCTCGTACATCCGGCACACCGGCTGGCGGATCGAGAGGAAGTGTCCTTAGCTGAGTTAGCGGAGGAAACGTTTATTTTGTTTCGCGAGGATTTCGCTCTTCACGATACGATCATTTCCGAGTGTGTCCGCGCAGGCTTTCAGCCGCAGGTGCTGTATAAAAGCTCGCAGTGGGATTTTATCGGCGAAATGGTCGCGGCCAATCTGGGCATTGCTCTGCTTCCGGAGCCGATCTGCCAGGTGCTGAACCCGAGCCGCATTCGTACACTGCGTGTGGTGAACCCGACGATTCCATGGCATTTGGCGATGATCTGGCGCAAAAATATGTATTTATCGTTTGCCGCAAAAGAGTGGATTCGGTTTACGCAGGAGCGGTTCGAAGAAAAGCTGAAGCTGCTGGACCGATCTGGGATGACGGAACAATAATGGCAGCGCAGACAAATTTGCAGCTATGCCGGGGTTGCCCTTCATAACGGATTAAGGTAAAATATCCCTAGCTTAATTGTTAACTTTAAAAATCAAAATTTGGTTGACAACTCAAAAGCATCGATGCCGTTCCGGAAGCATCCGGCTTCCGGCAATTTATGGGGAGGCGTTACCTACATGCTGGTTCGAACAACCGATTGGTCCGCGTATAGTAATAAGGCTTTAATGGGAGAGTTAGTAACGAAAGAGGAGGCACTGCAGCTGCTGCAGGCTGAGGATAGCGAGCTTCTTGCGATTATGGATGCGGCCTTTCAGGTGCGCAGTCACTATTATGGAAAGAAAGTGAAGCTGAACCTGATCATTAACGCGAAAAGCGGCCTTTGCCCAGAGGACTGCGGGTATTGCTCCCAGTCTATCATCTCCAGGGCGCCGATTGATAAATATCCGCTGCTGGATAAAGCGACGCTGGTCGAGGGAGCCCGCAAAGCGATGGAGCTTAAGGTTGGAACCTACTGCATCGTAGCCAGCGGCAGACGACCGACAACTAGAGAGCTGGAGCAGGTGATAGAGGCGGTACAGGAGATCAAAGCGGCGATGCCGATGAAAATCTGCGCCTGTCTCGGTATCCTGACTTCGGATCAGGCGGTGCGGCTGAAGGATGCCGGCGTGAACCGGTACAATCACAATTTGAACACAAGCCGCGGGCACTTCCAGCACATTACAACGACCCATACCTACGATCATCGGATGGAGACGATCGCCCAAGCCAAAGCCTCCGGCATGTCGCCCTGCTCCGGCGTGATTATCGGCATGGGAGAAAACGATGAAGAAATTGTGGAAATGGCTTATGCGTTAAGAGAGCTGGATGCCGATTCGGTTCCAATCAATTTCTTGAATCCGATAGCCGGAACTCCGTTAGAGGGACGCACCGGTTTAAATCCTCGCAAGTGCTTGAAGGTATTGGCCTTAATGCGGTTTATTCTTCCTGCCAAAGAAATTCGCGTTGCCGGAGGACGGGAATTGAATTTGGGTACCCTTCAACCGCTGGCGTTATATGCGGCTAATTCTATTTTCGTAGGAGATTATTTAACGACGCAGGGCCAGGCGGCGGGGGAGGATCACCGGATGATTGAAGAGCTGGGCTTTGAAATCGAGCCTTGCGCGTTGTAAGTGAATAAGGGCGGCAGGATAGGCGTAAATCGTCAGGTCAGGTTGTGTTTTTATCAGGTGGAGGCTGGCACAATACTAGTACTTCACTTATAATAGGTAGAGAGACAACCTTCCAGTCGTCCTTTTACGAATTCACATTAAACGTTTAAATGAGGTGCGAATATGAGTTTTTTTGATTTAACGGGTAAAGTAGCGATCGTCACGGGCGGTGCGGTCGGTCTGGGCGGAGGCATTTCCTTGGGACTGGCTCAAGCCGGCGCAGATATCGTTGTCGTAACCAGCAACGACCGGAACAGAGAAACCCAACAGAAAATTGAAGCAATGGGCCGCAAGGTTCATACGATTGTAGCGAACTTATCCGACGAGTCCCAGCTGCCGCGCATCGTTAGCGAGACATTGGACGTTTTCGGTAAAATTGATATTTTAGTCAACAACGCGGGCATTATCCGCCGTACGCCGGCCGCCGACCACTCCGCGCAGGACTGGCATGACGTGATCAACTTGAATCTGAATGCCGCCTTCTTCCTGTGCCAATTGGTTGGCCGCGAAATGATCAAGCAGGGCTCCGGCAAAATCATTAACATCGCTTCGATGCTCAGCTTCCAAGGGGGCATTAACGTTCCTGGTTATACCGCATCCAAGCATGCGATTGCAGGGATTACGAAAGCGCTCGCTAACGAATGGGCAGGCAAAGGCGTTCAAGTTAACGCGATCGCTCCAGGCTACATGTCGACGGACAACACGGCCGCCCTGCGTGCCGACGAAGAGCGCAGCTCGCAAATCCTCGTCCGTATTCCGGCTGGCCGCTGGGGCACGACGGAAGATCTGCAAGGACCGGCGATTTTCCTGGCTTCCTCCGCTTCCGATTACATGAACGGTCACGTGCTGTGCGTTGACGGCGGATGGATGAACCGATAATGACGACATCGCAGAACTCCAATCAAATGTTTCAGCCGGAAATCATTACGTTTGGCGAGACGATGGCTTTGATGATGCCTACAGGCTCCAAGGGCATTGAGTATTCTCCGCAGTTTCAAGGCTTGTTCGGAGGCGCGGAGAGCAATGTGGCTATCGGCGTAGCACGCCTTGGTCATCGTGTCGGCTGGTTCAGCCGTCTCGGGAAAGGACCGTTCGGAAGACTGATCCTGAAAAAAATCCGCGGCGAAGGTGTCGACGTTTCCCGAGCGGAGCTGACGACGGAGGCGCCGACGGGGCTGATGCTCCGCGAGGTCGTGTCCGGTAAAACCTCGGTTTATTATTACCGGAAGGGCTCTGCGGCCAGCACCTTGAAGCCGGAGCATCTGGATGAAGAATATATTAAGCAGGCTAAATATTTGCATGTCACCGGGATTACGCCTGCACTCAGCGAATCGTGCCGCGAGGCGGCCAAGGAAGCGATTCGCCTGGCGCGCAAGCACGGAGTCAAGGTATGCTTCGACCCGAACCTTCGTTTGAAGCTTTGGTCTATTGAAGAAGCGCGCGGCGTGCTTCTGGATATGGCGAAGGAAGCGGATTACTTCCTGCCGGGTTTGGACGAGCTGAAGCTGCTGTATCAAACGGAAAGCTTCGACGAAATCGTGAAGCATTTGAATGAACTGAATGCGGTTTCGATCGTGAAAGGCGGCGACGATGAAACCTACGTCGTAGAGAAGGGGAACGTAACGGCGGTGCCTTATTTCAAGGCCGAGCAGGTGGTGGACACGGTAGGAGCCGGTGACGGTTTCTGCGCAGGGTTCATCGTAGGCTTGCTGAAGGGATACAGCCATGCCGAGGCGGTTCGTCTCGGCAATCTGATCGGCTCGATGGTCGTTCAAATGGAAGGCGACTGGGAAGGCATTCCGACCTGGGAGCAGGTTGAAGCCGTGCTGAACAATGTGAAGCACGTAGAACGGTAAGCATACGGTTTAGGTATAGAGATACTCAACGGGAGAATGGAGGAGGGGAGACAGCTCTTTTCCCTTCCGGCAACCGGAGGGTTCTACTTTGAAGCAAAGGAATGGATGATACAAGATGAAGAAAATCAGACTGCTGCAGCAAATCAGTAATGAAGGCGTCGTAGCCGTGCTCCGCGGCGAAACGCCGGAGGAAGTCGTTGAGATGGCGGAGCAAGCCATCGAGGGAGGCATTAAAGTCATCGAAGTGACGATGACCGTGCCTTTCGCTCTGCAAGCGATCGAGAAGCTGGCCAAGAAATATTCCAGCTCCACGCAGGATCCGTCCAAGTACGCAATTATCGGCGTAGGCACGGTATTGGATCCGGAGACGGCGCGTGCAGCCATTCTAAGCGGCTCCGAGTTCGTAGTCGGGCCCTCCCTTAACCCGGACACGATAACGCTATGCAACCGTTACAGCGTACCGGTGATGCCGGGCGTCATGACGGTTAAGGAAATTCAGCAGGCGCTGGAGCTTGGCGTAGATATCGTCAAGCTGTTCCCGGGCAACCTGTATTCCCCGTCGACGATTAAAGCCATTAAAGGTCCGTCTGCCGCAGGCAAACATCATGCCGACAGGCGGCGTATCGCTCGGCAATTTGGCCGAGTGGATCAAAGCGGGCGCGGTAGCTGTCGGCATCGGCTCCGACCTGACCACCGATGCGGTGAAAGAGCGCAACTACAGTCTGGTTGCCAAGAAAGCGGCAAAGTACATCGAAGCGTACCGGGCGGCGAAGCAATAAGATTGAGCCACAAAGCAATAATGAAGAGACGATCTTCCTATGAAGAGGATCGTCTCTTTTTTCACCTATCACAATTTATAAATTTTCGGGGTCCCCGCAAAGTACCTGAGTCTGCTTCGAAGCATAGGCTCCACTTTGTGGGGTTTTCTTGGTGAAGGCAGGAAAATAAAAAGCACAGAAGCTTATCGCTTCTGCGCCTTTGGGAATTGCATCTATATCAGCTTACTCCGTTGCAACCGATTGGTCTGCTTGCAGATTGACAGGTGCGATACGTACAAAGCTCGTTTCGAGATTAGCAAGCAGGTATGCTACCGTTGCTGCAGCATCGGATTGACCGGAAGCTTCCAGCTCTTGATGGTAAGCGCCGAGCAGCTCGTTCAAGTCCTTAACGCTTTGCGGACCCACTTGCTCGATCTTCACTTTCGCGCCCTTGGCAATACGGCGTGTGATAGCTGCTTCGTCCAAGCCCATTTCCGGCACCAGACGCTGGTAGATCACACCGCCGGTCATCCCTGCGCAGATCCATGGACCCGGATCGCCAAGGACAACAGCGCGGCCGTTGGTCATGTATTCGAATGCGAAGCCCTTCAGGTTCGCACGGGCTGCCAGACCACCGAGGTGATCTTCCAGAGGAGAAGCGATCTCGCCTCCGAAGACAACGTCCGCACCGGAGAAACGGATGCAGGCACGAGTATCGGCATTGCCTTGGATCAGGAATAGGCCTTTTTGTGCGCCGTAACCGAACGATTTACCAACGGAACCGTTGATGAACTGTTTGTTCTGGCCCTGCGATTTCAGAACGGCGATTTTGCCGCCGAGCGACATTTTACCCACGCCGTCCTCAGCGCCGCCGTTAACGGTAATTTCCACGCCGCGGGCATTAAAGGCACCCAAACCGATACCGGCTACGGAACCGTTTGTCAAGTTCAACGAAACTTTAGGCAGGCTGTCATAGCTTCCGTCGAAACGGTCTCTGACGCGGTGGCTGGCAAAACGGGTACCGAGAATACGGGATTCCGCATCCAGTTTGGACCATACGCGTTCAACCGGTGCATCGAAGGATAACGAATCCGGGAAGAACTCTTGACCTTCGGCACCAGCTGCGATGCGGATATCGGACGATACGGCCGCGGCAGCTTCCAGCTGTGCATCCTGAGCCGCTGCGAAGGACAACGGAGCCGGACGAAGAATTTCGGATAAATCGATTTTGTCGTTGCAGCTTACTTGCTGCAGCAGGTCGGAACGGCCTACGAGATCTTGTGCGTTCGCGAAGCCCAATTGAGCTACAATCTCGCGGATTTCTTCGCCCATACCGCCGAACAGGCGTACGAGGGAATCTACAGCCGTATCGTATACACGAGGAACGAAGCGGCGAAGCCCTTTTTCTTCAGCTTCCTCCATGGAATCGATCTGCGTTGCAATACCTACGTGGCAAGTATCCAAATGGCAGCCGCGGCAGGTGGTGCAGCCGATCGCTTGCATGGAGATACTGCCGAAGCCGCAGCGGTTCGCGCCGAGCATCATCATTTTGACTACGTCTGCGCCGGATTTCAAGCCGCCGTCAGACCACAGCTCGACTTTATGACGAAGCCCCGCTTCGATCAGCGCCACGTGAGCCAGCTTCGTACCGATCTCGGTAGGCAGACCGACGTGAGTCAAGGAGTGGATACGAGCCGCACCTGTACCGCCGTCGAAGCCGGACAAGGTGATGACATCCGCACCTGCTTTGGCTACACCGACAGCAATGGTACCGATACCCGGTACGACCGGGATTTTAACATTGATTTTCGCTTTACGTCCGCTCGCTTCTTTCAGCTCGGAGATGATTTGCGCCAAGTCCTCGATCGAATAAATATCGTGGTTGTTGGACGGCGAGATCAAGTCGGAGCCGATCGTCGCATTACGCGCCGCAGCGATCTTGGCTGTAACCTTGGAGCCCGGCAGGTGACCGCCTTCGCCCGGTTTGGCGCCTTGACCGATCTTGATTTCCAGGAATGCGACCGCATTGGCCAGCTCTACGTTAATACCGAAACGTCCGGATGCGACCTGCGCACCGCGGGTTCTTTTGTAACGGCCGAGCATATCTTTAATTTCTCCGCCCTCGCCGTTCATGGTTACCATGTTCAGACGCTCGCCGGCTTCCGCATACGCGCGGAACGCGGTTTCGTTCTGGGAACCGAACGACATGGAGGAGATAAGCATTGGCAGATCATGATCGCCTACACCGATGTTGACTTGAGAAGGCTCGAGCGGCTTGCGGCCTTCCTTCTGAGCCAGCTCGTAGTTGAAATCGGCTACGTGGCGAATCGAAATCGGATTGCGCTTCTCTTCCTCGCGCAGCTTGTCACGATAATCCGTGTAAGGCGCGGTTCCGGAAGCGGCTTCGCCTAAAGCTTTCCACATCCGTTGGAAGAAGTGGAAGTTCCGGGCTGCTTTCGCCTTCGGATTCGAGAAGTCCGCGTAACGGGCTTCAGCGTCTTTTTCCAGCTCGGCAAAGCCGGTACCTGCATTCTCGCTGCCCAAATAGTTGACGATATCGAGCACATCGGATACTTCAGGCTTCAAACCGATCGAAGAGAAGAAGCGGGTGTAGCCGCGCAGCTCGTGCGTACCGATCGTGGAGATGACTTTCTCCAGACCTTTGCTCAAAGCAAGGTAAACCTTATGCGCAGCCGGAGCTCCGTTCTTGTCCGCAGCGGTAGCGAACAGCAGATAAGGAGACACAACATCTACGCCCAAGCCGACAGCTACGGCGATATCGTGCAGGTTGCGGATCGCAGCCGTGCGCAGCACGACGGTAACTTGACGGCGCAGATTGTCGCCGAAGGACAATTTGTGCGCGCGAAGCGCGATATCCACCTTGGAAGCCGTCAGATGCGGATCAAGGAACAAACGGTCGTTTTGATGCGCCTGCGCATCGTCAAGCACAAGCAGCATAGCACCGTTCTGTACCGCTGCGACGGCATCTGCCGCCAACTGCTCCAAAGCGTCCTTCAAGGAAGTGCCGCGGGCATACGTTGTTGAAAGAACAGCTACCGCGTTCTCGCCTTGAGCGGAGAATTGGGCTACCAGCTGCTCGAAGCTCGGCTGGCCCAGCTCGGACAAGGCTTGTGCGCCGTTAGCGCCCTCAAGCACCAGCGGTGTCAGCAGCTCGATACGCAAGCGTTGATCCGGCTGTCCGTATACGGCAGGACGAGGTCCGACGACCACGCGGGTGGAGAAATGCTCCATCTCACGGTCACGGTCGATCGCAGGGTTCGTAACAACCGCTACGCTTTCTTTAATGAAATCAGGAATGTTCTGACGCTCCCAATTGATACAGGCGTGCGGACCGTCATGACCCAAGGAACGAATCGGCTCTGCACCGGTCTCGGACATGGTTTCGATCTGCTGGATGCCTTCGCGGTCCCAGCCGAATGCGCTGTAAAGGGCATCGGTAACGGTAATCTCTTCATTGGAGGAAGCTTCAACGGAAGCAACGCCTTCAACCAGATGCTTGCGCAGTCCTGCAAAGTTAATGCGCTTGCTGGCGCGTTCGTAAACCAGCGATTGAACCTCGGAATAAGGAATGACTTGAACATGCTCGCCAGGCGTCAGCACAACGCCCATTTTCTCGCCGGGAGCGATAGGCTTCGGATCGGCAACCATTTCACCGACGGTAATAACCCCTTGCTCGGAGGAGAAGTACAGGGAGGTTTCGCTCTCGACCATCCACAGCGGACGCAGACCCAGCGCATCTACGCTGAAGATACATTCATTGCCGTAACGGGAAACGATACCTGCCGAACCTTGAGCATAGTGGCCCCAAATTTGACGATAGTAGACATAGAGATCCTGCAGCTCCGGACGGAACAGCTTCATTTCATTAATAATAGGAGGGAAGACGATTTCCATCGCTTCGAACAGAGTGATGCCGAAACGGTGGATGAAGGTTTCGATGGTGCGGTTCATATCTTGGGAGTCACTGCCGTTATCAACCAGCTGAACGCCGACCATATCGGCTTCCAGGCGCAATTTCTTCACTGTATTGATCTCACCGTTATGACCCAGCAAAGAGAATGGCTGAACACGGAAGAAACTGGACTGCGTATTGGTGGAGTAACGGTTGTGGCCGATCGTTACTTGCGCCGCGAACAGCGGATCGCGCATATCGTTGAAATATTTAGGCAGAATGCTGGCCGCGCCCATGACTTTGTAAGCGGCGGTAACGTTGCTGAGTGTAGCGACATGCACGTTGTAACGCTTCTCGATCGCCGTGTGCAGCTCGAACAAATGGTCAGCTACAACGACTTCCTGCTTATCGCAAAGAGCGGCAACCTGCCAGAACGTAGGCTCGTCGTTACGGCCGTTTTGGCCAAGCACGCTGCTGTCGACCTGGTTTTCCTGCTCCAGGATAATAGTGATTTCATGCTGGGCGAACAACTCGCGAATACCTTGCTGCATCTCGGAAGCGGAAATATCCAAGCTGCGCGGCACGAAAATATGGGCAACGGAAAAGCGGTTGTCGTAAGCCAGCTTGCCGTCCAGGCCGGCGTCCGTTAACTTTTTCTCCCAAAGGGCTCTTGGAATATCGGTGAGAATCCCGCATCCGTCGCCTTCGCCGTTAATGAAACCCGAACGATGTTCGATTTTAACAAGGGCATCAATCGCTTTAGCGATGTTATCACGGGATGGAAAACCGTCTTTTTCTACGATGCAGATGATACCGCAGCTGTCGTGCTCGGTACCTAACAGATTCTGAAAACGGCCTTCATTGCGCATTACTTCATTCATTCTTGTGGTCAGCAGGCTGACCGTCACCTCCCAATAAAAGTATGCGGGTCTAAATCGTCACCAAGCAAGGTTTGTTTCCCAGGCAGTATGAAAGCGAAAGCGGACAGCTTGATCTCAGCAGAAAAAGTGAATAAAAATACAATTCAACTGCATAAATAACTGCGGCTTTAGCTTGTCGATGATAGCGATAAGCGGTGAAATGAGGCTCTACAAAAAAAAACAATGAGCCCACCTCGACAAAATGAGCGCATATCATTACGGCTTTCTTGCCAAAAACCTTATAAATTAGCCGATTTTATTTAAAAATAAAGTATCTATAGAATAGCATGAAATTGCTTTCGACACAATAGAACAATCCGGGTAAACAATGGATGTAAGCGTTATCTATTTTGCATAATTGGTGAATAAAGGGAAAGTGTGTTAAAAACATGGTATTTTGATAAAGACGAACGAATTATTACCAAGTGGATATAATAGTTCGCTTTTTAAATCATTTTTACAGGGGGATTTTCATTTGGACGAGGGACTGCCGCCCTGATTAATATGACGGTATTATTTCCATTGGCAGACCTTCTTGTCCGACGGAAACGGAGATTATGCATACTTAAAGACCGCAACGCATATATAGAAGGCCATTGAAAAAAATGGCGGAGCGTACGGAGCGTTCCTCGGAAAGCGCAAGCGTTTGTCCTTGCTCCGGATTTGAGCCGCTTAAAGCGGGCCAAATCAAAGGAAATGCAGGGACAACGGCATGCGGAAGAATGATCTGTACTCGTGCCGATGATTTTCAGTGGCCTCCGACCTATGCAGCGGTCTTTTAAGGGCATGTTTTTATAGAAGCGATGGGAGTAAGACGTCAAAAGATACTTAACGAGCGGCCGCCATACTTGCAAAGGCACGCTGCGCGGCGCCGATCGTTACTTCGATATCTTCTTCAGTATGCGCGGTAGTCAGGAACCACGCCTCGTACTTGGACGGAGCGAGGCAGATACCCTGCTCCAGCATCAGGCGGAAGAAGCGGGCGAATTGTTCTCCATCCGTATCCTGCGCCTGGTCGTAATCCGTCACGGCATGGCCGCAGAAATGCGTGGACAGCGAGCCGCGGATGCGGTTGATCGTCAGGGCGATGCCATGCTCGCGCGCGCTTTGGGCCAAGCCGGCTTCGAGCCTGGCGGCAAGGGCGTCGAGCCGGTCGTAGACGCCCGGCTCCCGCAGTGCCTGCAGGCAGGCGATGCCTGCGGAGATGGAGGCAGGGTTGCCCGCCATGGTGCCCGCCTGATAGGCGGGACCGAGGGGCGCTACCTGCTCCATGATTTCCTTGCGGCCCCCGTAGGCCCCGATCGGCAGCCCGCCGCCGATAATTTTGCCTAAGGCCGTCAGGTCCGGCTCGATGGCCGCGAGGCTTGGCGCCTCCAGGCCGTCGAACGTTTGCGCCGCGCCGTAATGGAAGCGGAACGCGGTGATCACCTCGTCATAGATGACGAGGGAGCCGTTGGCGCGGGCAAGAGAGCACAGCGCCTCGAGGAAGCCCGGCTTCGGCATGACCATGCCGAAGTTGCCGACGATGGGCTCGACCATTACTGCGGCGACCTCGTCTCCCCAGCGGGCGAGGGCGGCTTCCAGCGCTTCGGCGTTGTTGAACGGCACCGTGATCACTTCGTTCGCAATGCTTACAGGAATCCCCGCGCTGTCGGGGATGCCGAGCGTGGAAGGCTCGGAGCCGGCTGCGACCAGCACCAGATCGGAGTGGCCATGATAGCAGCCGGCAAACTTGATGATTTTGTTGCGCCCCGTATACGCACGAGCCACGCGGATGGTCGTCATGACGGCTTCGGTTCCCGAGTTGACGAAGCGCACCTTGTCCAGGGAGGGGATGGCTTCCTTGATCATCCGCGCGAATTCGATTTCCAGTTCGGTCGGCGTGCCGTACAAGGTGCCGTTTTCCGCCGCGCGGACGATCGCCGATGTTACATGCGGATGCGCGTGCCCCAATATGATCGGGCCATAGGCGGCCAAATAATCGATATAACGGTTATCGTCCGCATCCCAGAAATAAGCGCCCTGTCCGCGCTTCATAAAGACCGGAGCGCCGCCTCCTACGGCTTTGAACGATCGGGAAGGACTGTTGACGCCTCCGACGATATGCTGCAGCGCTTCTTCATATAGCGCAGCCGAGCGAGGGCGGGCGAGGGGCTGTATGTCAGATTTAAGATTGGTCATAGGTCAGAAAGACTCCTTCTTTATTTCAAATATGTATCGGGCGAAATTTCAAATATGTATCGGGCGAACAAAAAACAGGCCTGTTTTTTGTTTTCCGTTCAAAGGTTAAACATCCTATTCTTATCCGCTTAGTGCATTAGCAGGCCTTTCACGACAATGACGGCGTCTCCCTCAATCAGGACGCGGTCTTCGACCATCTGCAGCTTGACGACGCCGGAGCGCGCGGAGAGCTGGATGGCGGTCATGCCGCTTTTGCCGAGCTTTTGTCTCCAATAGGGCGCAAGCGCACAGTAGGCCGAGCCGGTGACGGGTCCTCGTCCACACCGATCGGAGAGAAGAAACAGCGGGCTGCAATGTCATAGTCCGGATTGTCCGAACGGCTGGTGACCAGAATCCCTCTGGACGGGATGTCCTTCAGTATCCGGAAGTCGGGCTTCAGCTCGCGCACCTCGCGCTCCGTCGCTACCTCCACAACATAGTCCAGCCGGTTGCGGGAGACGGCAACCGGCTCCACGCCCAGCGCTTGAGCCAGCAATGCCGGGGCTTCGCTCGGTTCGGGAGGCTCAACGGGAAAGTTCAGCTCAATGCCGTCATTCAGACGCCGGGCGGTCAGCACGCCGCTGTTGGTATGAAAGCGAAGCTTGTCTACACCGTAAGCCGAGCCCGTTTCCCACAGGACATGGGCGCTTGCCAGTGTCGCATGGCCGCAGAGATCCACTTCCGATTCTTTCGTAAACCAGCGGAGCCGGTAGCTGCCGCGCTGTTCGGTGGCGCATAGAAAGGCGGTTTCGGAAAGATTCATTTCAGCTGCAATGTTCTGCATCCATGCTTCATCCTCGGGAAACGACTGCAGGATGCATACGGCTGCGGGATTACCGGAGAACGGATGGGACGTAAAGGCATCGACAGTATAAATAGGAATCATATCGAACATCTCCTTTAATGGGTTAACGGCCAAGCCAGCCGAAAGCAGCTGCTTCTTTCATTATAGGCAATTTCCAGCGGCAATGAAACCGAGCGGCGCACGGGAGTCGGCCGACCGCCGCGCAGCACCGCAATGTGAGTCTGGCTTCCCTCGTTGAACGATTGGCGTCCTTCCGGCCGCCGGTGACGGCAGCTTCATACGATCCGCCGATAGGAAATAACCCCACAGGGTGGGGCGAGCTTGCTGCTTGTTGAGTCCGTGACGGATGGAATGGGAGCCTATCAGGCGCTGTACGTTGTATGCTTCTGTATAAAGAAAGAACAGGCAACGTGCGTGCCCGTTCTAACTTAATAATCTTATCTTCGAATCCCGCTGCTGCCGGAGGTGGCTGCAGGGGCGCTGGTTGTTTTCACGTCTTCCTTACCTGTCGGCAAAGAATCCTTCTGCGTTGAAGATGGGTTCGTCCCGTCGAATAATTGCTTCAAATAGGCTTGCAGCTTATCTTTGTTGACGCTGATGACCTCGGCGCCGCCGACCCGCTTCTCGATTAACAGCTCGGACGGAGGGATCTGCTGGCTGACCATGCCTTCGGTCTTCGCTTCATAACCCAGCGAGCCAAGCTTCAGCATGTCGGTCGTGGATAGATTCGTCTCAATATAAGGATCGACGCTGTTTAAAATTTTGGGCAGCCGGATCAGGGAAGAGGTGCTCTGCATCTTTTGAGCTACCGCAGTCATAAATTTGCGCTGCCGTTCCGTGCGGGCGAAATCGCTCAGCGCATCGTGGCGGAACCGGACATATTGCAAAGCCGTCTTGCCGTCCAGATGCTGAGGCCCTTTTTTCAGGTTGATGTCGTACTCATGGCCGTCCTCGGCGTCGGTATATTTCATGTCTTTCTCCACATCGATATCGATGCCGCCGATGGCGTCGACCAGTGCGATAAACCCTTTAAAATCGGTATAAACATAGTATTGAATAGGAATGCCAAGCAGTTCGCTGACCGTTTTCATAGCCAGATTAGGCCCGCCCGTAGCTAAAGCCGCATTGATGCGGTCTTCGCCCTGGCCGGGGATTTTTACGTAAGTATCCCGCAGGATCGAGAACAAATAAGCTTTTTTCGTGATCGGATCGATTGAAGCCACCATCAAAGTATCCGAGCGGGGAACTTCATTCTTCTTCAGGCCGCGGGAATCTCCGCCGAGCAGAAGTACGTTGACCCGCTGCTTGCCCTCCCATTTGGGAGGCACATACGTCTCGGCAGGCTTGCTGGTACTGTTGGAGGTCAGAGTACCGAACATTTTGCCGCCGCCCTCAGGCTTGGTCTGGATATTATTGGCGAAGGTTAAAAAGGCATATGTATAATATCCGACTCCCACCAAGAGCAGGAGCAGCAGCGTGAGCAGGGTCCATTTGATTTTTCTAACCATCGGGTCACATCCTCTCTTTGGTCGTCAGTTACTTTTCCTTTAGAAAAGGTTCGTGTATCATAACGAGTATAGGGTTTGGAAAAGTTGCAGGGACATACCCGGATAATAGAGGTAAGTTTTCCTATTATATGGCGGTTTTTCCATCCCCTTTCCTGAAAAGGGCGATTCAGGGAGGGGCAGCCGACCTATGTATTATTATAGTTTGTTTCCAAAGTTTATAGCAAGTTCCGTCAGATTGCGACACGTTTCTCAGGGGGCTCCGAGGAGGAGGGTCCCTTTTTTGTCGAATCGGATATTTTCGGGTAAACTATAACTTCTTACCCGTTTTTACAACTAGGATTGCCTCGAATCCACAAATCTAAAATTATAGAAAGCACTCAGGAGGAAACCATGCAAGCGATAGAAGTGAACAACCTGCGTAAGGAGTTCAAGGTACAAAAAAGCCGCAGCGGCCTCAAAGGGGCTGTCCGCGATTTGTTCAACCGGGAGTACAGCCACGTGAGGGCTGTAAAGGATATCAGCTTTCAAATCCCCAAAGGCGAGATTTGCGGCTATATCGGTGAGAATGGAGCAGGCAAATCGACGACGATTAAAATGCTTACCGGGATTCTCGTTCCCACATCCGGCGACATCCGGGTCAACGGCTTTATCCCGTTTCAGGAACGCGAGAAGTTCGTTAAGGGCATCGGCGTCGTCTTCGGGCAGCGCAGCCAGCTGTGGTGGGATATCGGCGTCATCGAATCGTTCCAGCTGCTGAAGAAGGTGTACCGCGTCTCGGAAGCCGATTTCAAGCAGCGTCTGGATGAGCTGGTGGAACGGCTGCAGCTCGGAGAGCTGCTGAACCGCCCTGTCCGCAAATTGAGTCTCGGCCAGCGGATGCGATGTGAACTGGCGGCGTCCCTGCTGCACAATCCGCAGATTCTGTTTCTGGACGAGCCGACGATCGGGCTCGATATTGTCGTGAAAACGGAAATCCGTGAGTTTCTAAAGCAAATGAACCAGCGCTACGAAACGACGATTCTGCTGACGACGCATGACCTGCAGGATATTGAAGCCTTGTGCTCCCGCGTCATTATGCTGGATGACGGCCGCATTATTTATGACGGCGGTCTGGAGGAGCTGAAGGCGAAATGGGGTAAAGGCAAGGAGGTTATTCTGCAATTTGCCGAAGGGGTGACCCTGCAGCGGCTTCAGCAGCTGACCGCCGGGCTGGAGGTCGCCTGGACCGTCGACAATGAACGGACCGCTCGGGTATGGATTCCGCAGCAGCGGGCTAACGTCTCCGAGGTGCTGAGCCGTGTCGTCGGCGTCATGAGCATCGAGGATATTAAAATCGTCGAGACAAATACGGACGATATCGTGCGTGAAATATATAAGTCAGGGTCCGCCGAGGCGAAAGCGATGCACGCCGCCTTTAACGACAAGGAAGCGGAGCAGAAAGAGGAAGTGACCGTACATGCTTAGCGCTTACCTTGACATGATCCGCATCCGTTTCTTGATGATGCTGGCCTACCGGGTCAATTATTACAGCGGTATTATCATTTATGCGCTCAATATCGGTGCCTATTATTTCTTGTGGAAAGCGATCTACGGAACGAACGAGGTACTGGGCGGCATGACCGTCGGCCAAATGACCACCTATGTCGCTGTATCCTGGATGGCCCGGGCCTTTTATTTCAACAACCTGGACCGGGAAATTGCCAATGAAATCAAAGACGGCAGCGTCGCGGTTCAATTTATCCGGCCTTACAATTATGTAATCGTCAAAATGATGCAGGGCTTCGGTGAAGGTATTTTTCGCCTGCTGCTGTTTTCCACGCCCGGCATGGTCATCGTCTGTTTCCTGTTTCCCGTCAAGCTCCCGACGGATCCGGGGGTATGGGCCTTGTTCCTGCTCATGCTGTTCTTCAGCTTCTTGATTAATTCGCAGATCAATATTATTACCGGGCTGTTCGCTTTCTTCCTTGAAAACAATGAAGGGATGATGCGGATGAAGCGGGTTGCGGTAGACCTGTTCTCCGGGCTTGTCGTGCCGATGTCTTTCTTCCCCGGCTGGGCGGAAGGGCTGCTGAAGCTGCTTCCGTTTCAGGCGATCACCTATTTGCCCGGAGCGGTTTTTACCGGTAAGGTGGCGGGAACGGCCGCATACCAAGTGCTGGGCGTTCAGCTGCTGTGGTTTGTCATCCTGATTATACCGTTGTTCGTGTTGTGGCGGAGCGCCAGAACCCGGCTGTTCGTGCAGGGAGGTTGAGGCGGATGTTTTATTTAAGTCTGGTAGCGGATTATTTGAAAAATTACATGAAAACCCGGCTCGCTTACCGTTCGGACTTCTGGATTGAGGTACTGTCCGACCTGCTGTTCAACGGGCTGAACTTGTTCTTTATCTTAGTTGTGTTCCAGCATACGCAGCAGATCGGCGAATGGAACGAACAGCAAATCTTGTTCATTTACGGCTATTTTATGGTCCCTTACGGCATATTTATTACTTTTTTCAATCTGTGGAACTTCAGTGAACGGTATATCGTCAAAGGCGAGCTGGACCGTATTTTAACCCGACCTGCGTATAATCTGATTCAGCTGATGCTGGAAAATATAGATCCGTCCTCGCTGTTCAGCGCACTGACCGGTTTTCTGATTATGATCTATTCCTGGACGCAGCTTGGCATAGGCTTGACCTGGTATGATCCGTTCGTGTTCTTGCTGCTGGTCGCAGGTTCGATTATGATTTACGGCGGTATTTATATTTTCTTCACTTCACTTGCTTTCTTCTCGGATTCGCCGACAGGCATCCTGCCCTTGCTGTGGAATTTACAAAACTACGGACGCTATCCGATGACAATCTACAACAAGTTGCTCGGACTCCTGCTGACCTGGGCGCTGCCTTTCGGATTCGTCGGGTTTTATCCCGCGGCGTATTTCCTGGATCGGGAGCATTGGGGACAGTTTGCGCTGCTCACCCCGCTGGTCGGTCTTGTCTTCCTGACGGTGGCTCTGTTTATATGGAATTTCGGTATCAAGCGGTACCGCGGAGCAGGCTCCTAACCGCACAAAAAGGCCGTGATCACAAAGGATCACGGCCTTTTTGCATTCAATGAATCCATCAGCGCCACCAGCTAAGCCGGTTACTTATTGGTGCCGTGCTGCTTGTTAGGCAGCTTGAAGCCGGGGGTTCCTTTTCCCTGGTGCTGCCTGTTCTTTTCATCCTTCTCCTGCTTGTCATGCAGCTTCTCCACGAATTGATGCAAGTCTTCCATGCGGGGCACCTCCTTCATGCTGGATTCAAAGTTACTTTAACCATTCGGTGTGTCTGCCATACCCGGTTAAAAGGGGGTGAATACAAAGATCCGGTTTGCCGCATACTATTTGAAATTATTGCTATTTTTGCAAGGGGATCGAATGATTTGACCTATCCGTTTCCTCCCAGAAGACAAATGGCGCATCAGAGCACGGACGGCCTTACTTATTTGCGCTGGCAAAATCCATGGATAGTGGTAGGGTGGTCCTGCTCCTTTCCGGGTTTTGGCCATTTCTTGCTGCACAATTATATTCAGGGCTTTTTGCTATCCTTATGGGAAGTCATTATCAACCGGCTAACACATATAAATGAGGCGATTGTATATTCGTTCAGCGGCAGATTTGAGCTCGCCAAGGAGGTGCTCGACCAGCGCTGGCTGTACGCTTATATGTTCGTCTACATGTTTGCGATATGGGATAGCTATCTTCGGGCCATCGAAGCCAATAAAAATTACCATTTGGCCGTATTGGAAAACAGCCCGATCACCCCTTACGTGATCCGCCCGCTGACCATTTCTTCCATCAGTCTAAAACGGCCGTGGGCTTCCCTGCTGTGCTCCTGCATGCTCCCCGGCTTAGGGCAGCTGTACAATAACCGAATGTCGCTGGGCTTCTACGGCTTGTTCTGGTGGATGGCGTATATGACCTTGTCCCACTC
Organism: Paenibacillus sp. TAB_01; assembly: GCF_043945595.1. NCBI lineage: Bacteria > Bacillati > Bacillota > Bacilli > Caryophanales > Paenibacillaceae > Paenibacillus > Paenibacillus sp. TAB_01. The sequence goes on along the minus strand of NZ_JBIFNP010000002.1, from coordinate 37,668 downwards.
GCATCTTGCCGTATTGGCAATGTTCCAAGGGCGGACCCAAGAGGGCTTGCTGATGCTCAAACCGGCATGGCTGCTGTTTATGCCATCCGTGGTCGGAGGGGCTACGTATGACGCCTTTATGACGTCGAGAGACATCAATCGTTTGTTTCGTATGGAGCAGCGGCAGTTTTTCAAGGAGCGCTATCCCCCGTTTCCGCTGGAGTTATTCCCGAAGGCAGGGGGGAAGTGAAGCATGCTGATCATCAGTACTTTTGAGCATTCATTGGAAGTGGAGGAGGCTTTGGCCGTACTGGAGCAAAAGGGAGTCGCGCGCAGCGCGATCATGCTTATTCCGATGGACAGTGCATCAGAGCCCGTACGGAGAAGATTTAGCCAAGCCCTCCGGTAAAACAACGCTGGCCTTCGAGGTAGGGATGGCGTCTGGTACGGCTATGTCGGTGGTTGGTATCAGCTGCGGCTTTCGGCTGGCGGAGGGCCCGATTATTTGGGGCATTGTTTCGGCAGTAGCGGGATTTTTCATCGGCGGCGGAATTACGCAGTGGATTGTACAGAAGTCGCTGCTCCCGGTCGTGCGGAAGACGAAAACCGTTCCGGAGCTGACGCTTATTGTCCGATGTCCCGAAGAACGATATCCGGAGCTCCGGCAGGTGTTATGGCAGTACCGGGCTTTGTCGGTCGGACATGCAGACGAATCGAATGCGTGAACAGAATGGCTTGCGGCAGAGCATCGGCTTCTTTTGGCCGGGTGGAATTTTAATCCAATTTTAATGTGAACTTTAGCTGGCACTCATCTGGGTGTCATTTTTTTTCATAATTCGGACCTACACTAGGTTTTGCAAGGGTGATCACTTCTGCATCGTAAAATAAGCTACGGATAAGGTGGAGAGAAGCTATGAAATCAATGAAGCGCAGTATGTGGGCCGGGACGGTAGCAGTGGCGTTGTTATTAGGAGGCTTCGGCGGATTGGCGACCCAGCAGGCTTATGCAGACGATGATGATGACGATAGCAGTGTCGTCAGCGCGCCGGCGCCGGCGGATACGTCGATTCCGTTAAACAAACGCTTCAAGCTGGATTGGAGCGAGGTGGAGGGCAATGCGTCCAACGCGCTGAGTATGGATTGGATCGACTTGAACGATGCGCTGGCGAGCGGAAAATCCATTGCAGACATTGCGTTATCCAAAGGCGTGAATGTAGAAGGATTAACGGACCAGCTGGCGCAGCTTGAATCGTCTCAAGTAGCGGATGCTCTGCAAAGCAATAAGATTACTCAGGATGAAGCGGACAAGCTGAACAAACAGATTCAGAGCAAGGTGCAGAAGATCGTCGAGAAGGAAGGGTATCAAGATAAGGCTAAAACCCCCGGTGAAAAAACGAAAAAGCTGCAGCTAGGCTACAAGGTTAAAGCGGCTGACATCGCTGAACTGCTCGGAATAAGCAAGAACGAAGTGAAACAAGGGCTGGCTGATGGAAAAACGTTGGCCGATCTGGCCGCCGTCAAAGGCATCACGGAGGATCAGCTGGTCGATAAGCTGTCGAATCAAGTCAAGCCTTCGCTGGAAGCCTTAATCCATACATCGGAAAAATAACGTCCAGTACGCCGGAATATGCCTCACGCATGGAGGTCTCGCCGAATGACTAGCGGCAAGTATGGGACCGTTCTCTAAAGAAGCGCAAGCTGTGGAGGAGCGGTCCGCACTCGCCTATGGTTTTTCAGCGGACTCGCGCATAGCGGGGGCTTTTGGCGTTCAATGGGCTTGGAGGAGCATAGATGAGCAAAGCAGGGCAACAGATAAGTCTCAAGAGAAATGAAGGACTGCTGCAGAAGGAAGCCGCGCCGGTACGGGGGTTAGAGATCTCTTCTTCGGCAAAAGCTCGGCTTACTTATTCAGCTCTGGAAGCCGTGGGGCACTTAAGAAAAGCGGCGCAGCCTGATTATTGGCCCACGGAAGGGTGGAGAACCGCAGCGCCCGAAGCGCATGGAATCGACTCGGCCGGTCTGGCAAAAGCGGTGAAGGAGGTAAAGGATCAAAACCTGCACAGCTTCGTCCTTGTCCGCAACGGGTACATCGTGGCCGAGGGCTACAGTAAGGAATGGGATGAGGACAGGCTTCATCCGATGTATTCCGTGACCAAAAGCTTCACCGCCGCAGCTTGCGGCATGGCGATCGGGGAAGAACTGCTGACCGGAGTAGGGCACAAGCTGGGAGAGTTTTATCCTGAAATACAGCATGAGCAGAGCAAGGCGGAGATTACGGTAGAGCAGCTGCTTTCAATGAGCTCCGGTCTCGAGTGGGATAACAGGGGAGAACGCTCGTCCGTCGAAATGGCCGACTCACCCGATTGGGTACAATATGTATTAGACCGGCGCATGAGGTTTCAGCCGGGTTCTGCATTTCAGTACAATAACGGCAATGCGCATTTGCTGTCCGGCTTGCTGCAGCGCGCCATCGGTATCCCGGTGAACCTGTATGTGCACACCAAGCTGTTCGTGCCGATGGGCATCCGCAACCCGGCATGGGGAGGAGATTTGCAGGGGGTCGCCATCGGCTCTTGGGCGTTACGGATTCGTTCGAGAGATATGGCCAAGTTCGGGCTGCTTTATTTGCAGGGCGGGCAGTGGGAGGGCGGCCAGCTGATTCCTTCTTCTTGGGTAGAAGCCAGCATTCAGCCCTGTACAAGCCCGAGTTATGCGGACGGGACGGAGGGCGGCTACGGCTACTTCTGGTGGCTTAAGCCTTTTCCCAGCAGTCAGAGCCCGTTCAAGGCCCATTCTGTGTTCTACGCCGCAGGCTCCGGCGGGCAGCGCATCTTCGTCGTTCCTGATTTGAATTTGGTGCTGGCTGTGACCGGCAGCAACCAAAAAAACGGTTACATGCCGGAGCAATTTCTGGAGAAGCTGCTGCGGGCCGTGAAGGCGGATGCCGCCCTGCCTGTCAATGAGAAGGCGGAGGCGCAGCTCCGGGCCTCGGTGGGCAGCTTGAAGAGAACAGTGGACAAGCCGGTGTGGGGTTCCCTATAATGTTACGTTAAGGAAGAACGATGGGCAGCTGCAGAGCAGGCATCGAGGTTCTTTCGGACAGCCTCACGAGGAGATGAAATGGATATGGCAGAAGAGACGCCTATTTTACAGCCGGGTCAAGGAGTGCCCGACTTTACCCTTCCCGGCCATCATGGGGAACAAGTGTCACTGAGTCAATTCCGCGGCAAAAAGGTAGTTATTTATTTCTATCCTGCCGATATGACGCCGAGCTGTACTCAGGAGGCATGCGATTTTCGCGATTTTACCTCGGCTTTCCGGGAAGTCCGTGCGGAAGTCATCGGGATCAGTCCTGACACTTTAAAAAAACACGGTAAATTTGTTGAGAAATATGAGCTTCCTTTCCTGCTGTTGTCGGATGAGGAGCATCGCGTATGCGAGTTATACGGGGTATGGCAGTTGAAGAAGATGTATGGCAAAGAGTACATGGGCGTTGTCCGCTCGACCTTTCTAATTGATGAGGAAGGCAAGCTGATCCGGTCATGGACCGAAGGTGAAAGTGAAAAATCATGCGGCCGAGGTGCTGGAAGCGGCTAGGCAGGCAGAGGAGAAGGCTTGAATCGTGGCGGACGCCGCCGCTGCTTGGATGCAGGCTGAATTCAAGGACTATATCTAAAAAAAGCCCGGCAGACGGACCGGGTGAAAGCTGGACCCTTCCGGAATAGGTCGGAAGGATGTCCTGCCCTAGCATCACACAAGAGCAAGCCAGGCCCCTTCCGGATATTCGGAAGGGGCTTTTTCCGTTTCGGCGGGCTTGCCGGAAACGGGCGATCTCCTTCAAAGATTTTGAGCATAGGAACGAACTTTCTCCCATATAGTCTATTAAGTCGCCTAATTTAGTAGAAGGCTTCATTAAAAGTAGATTATGCGGAGGGATCTTTTGATGCACAGCTGCCGTACCAAAACCACGTTGCTTCAACGCGCTTTTTTTCTGGTTATCGTTTCGCTTCTCTGCTCCATGCTGGTTATGCCTTTTTCTTGGAATCGCATTCATGCTTCGGCGGATGCGGCGGAAAGCGTTACGGATCCCGAGCAGCTGTACGCAGAGCTGAAGTCGGGACAGCGGCTGTGGAAGGATAAGGCTTATGCTGCGCCTGAGCAGCCTACGGTTTATTTGACCTTTGACGACGGGCCCAGCGCTCTGACCTCCAAGGTGTTGGATATATTGCGGGATGAAGAGGTGAAGGCGACATTTTTCGTTCTGGGCGAACAGGTAAAGGCCCATCCGGAGCTGCTGCGCCAGACGGTGAAGGAAGGCCATGCGATAGGCAATCATACATATGATCATGTATATAAGGAGCTTTATTCCGATGTCGAGACGTTCTGGAATCAGCTGGAGCAGACGGAGCAAATCATTAAAGAAGAAACCGGAATTCGTACGAAGCTGGTCAGGGCGCCGGGAGGGCACCTTCGGTAATTTCGACGCATTTTATTTCTATTATTTAGATCAGGCCGGTTACGAGGTGCACGACTGGAATATCGACAGCGGGGATTCCAAACGGGTTGGGGTGCCCGCCTCGGAAATTTTGCAGACAGTGGAGAAGGGGCCCTTCGGAAAGCAGGTTATTCTGCTGATGCACGACGGTACCGGACATGAGCAGACGGTCAAGGCGCTGCCGGATATTATTCATCTGTTTAAAGAAAAAGGCTACGCTTTTGCTTCCTTGACACCGGAGGTGCAGCCGAATCATTTCCGTGCCGGCAAGCCGAGCGTGCCGCGCAGCTTGTCCGAAACGAAGTTTGAACAGCTGCTGTCCGAAGCGCAGCGGCATGGCGAGATGTTGGCCGCCGAAGCAGGGCAGGGCGAAACCTCAGTCGCCCATCAGGACGGAGGCGATGAAGCGGACGGTAAGCATGCCGAAGCCGCAGGACACGGCCCCCAAGTAAACACAGAACCGCTGGAGCTGACGGTTAACGGCGTAACCTATGAGCTCGGGCCGGAGCAGTACCGCCTGAAGGCAGGACATTATCAGATCCCGCTGCGGCTATGGGCTCAAGCGGCAGGCGGGGAGGTCGAATGGGAGGAGGCCCGGCGGACGGCCGTACTGCACACCGGACAGTTCACAGTCAGCTACGATTTCTCCCGCAGCGAACAGCGCGTGAGCAGCAGCGTCGCGAATGCCGTATATCACTTGCCGGAAATGGAGCTGCGGGAGGGGACGGTCTGGGTACCGTTAAGGAAAGCCCTTGAGCAGCTTGGCGGGCAGATTACATCGTTCGGCGAGCAGGAGGGGCGCGGGCAGATCGACAGCTTGCTGCAGCGGGCTTGGAGGTTTCCGGGCTGGGGCTGGAACTGGAGCGATATGCCGACAGGGGTCTAAACCGGCTCTCAAATGGAAATACTAGAATCATAGAATGAAATCTATGAGGAGGTATTTTCATGATTCAGGTGCATTCATCGTTATTTGATCCCCCGCACGAGGTGCTGCAAAAAGTCATCTATCAAATGGAAAAAGTGATCATAGGCAAGCGCGATGTGATAGAAAAGCTGCTGATCGCCCTGCTGTGCCGGGGGCACGTGCTGCTGGAGGACGTGCCGGGCGTAGGCAAAACGATGCTTGTCCGGACATTGGCCAAAACGGTGGACTGCAGCTTCAAGCGCATTCAGTGCACACCGGATTTGCTGCCCTCGGATTTGACCGGAAGCAGCATATGGAACCAGCATGCGGGTCAATTCGAATTTCGTTCCGGTTCCTTGATGGCCAATCTGGTATTGGCCGATGAGCTGAACCGTGCGACGCCCCGAACGCAGGCCGCTCTGCTGGAAGCCATGGAGGAAAGGAGCATTACAGTCGACGGCACCTCTTATGCGCTGCCGGAGCCTTTCTTTATTCTCGCGACACAAAATCCGTTCGACTTCGAAGGAACCTTTCGTCTTCCGGAAGCGCAGCTGGATCGATTTTTTATGAAGCTGAGGCTCGGTTACCCGACGGCTGCGGAGGAGATGACTCTGCTCGGCCGGGAGGAGGAGCACCATCCGCTGCAACGGCTGCAGCCGATCCTGATGCAGGAGGAGCTGACCGTTCTACAGAGGGAAGCGGCGCGCGTTCATGTAGATGAGGCGGTCAAAAGCTATATCGTCCAGCTTGCAGGGGCGACGCGCAAGCATCCCGATGTGGCGCTCGGAGCGAGTCCTCGGGCATCGATTGCCCTGCTGCAGGCGGCGCAGGGGAGAGCTTTCCTCTCCGGAAGAAGCTACTGCATTCCGGACGATGTCAAGCAGCTGGCCAGCTCCGTGCTGGCTCACCGGCTTGTGCTGACGCCAGAAGCGGATATGGCGCAAAAGCACGGGATCGCGGTGCTGGAAGCCATTGTCGCAGGGCTCCCGGTACAGGCGGCGCGCAAGTACGCGTCCGCGCAGTAGGAGGCCAAGCCATGCGCAATGGATGGAATTTGAGCCTGCTGCTGGCCGGCTGGGGAGCGTCCTGGTATTGGGCTGTACATTTTGGCGGACGCTCCGCCTGGTTTTGCTTTTATGCTATCGGAACGGTGTTTCTGTATTTGGGTTTCATGCTTTGGGGAGTAACGCGCGCCGTCCGCTTGCGCTGGAGCTCAGAGCAGTCCCGCGGCTTTAGCGGAGGGCAGACGGTGCTGGAGGGCCGGCTGCTGTTCGGCCGCGGCTGGTTTCCGGCCGGCTGGCTGCTGCTGGAGCTGGTCTGGAAGCCGTCCGCCGGAGAGGAGCGGCTTATCGTTCGGGAAGTAATTCGTCCGCCCCTGTCCGGCACGGCCGGGTGGTCGCTCCGTCTTCCCGCGCTGCCCCGCGGCATGTACCGGCTGGAAGCCGTCCGCGTAACGTCCGGAGACGTCTTCGGGCTGCTGCGCTTCACGCGGCGCGCTGCAGCCGCGGATCACAGGCTGCTGGTGCTGCCGCAGCCGATGATCTTCCGCACGCGGCGTGCGGAAGGCGCGGGGGATGACCCTCCCGCGCCAGGGAATGCCGCCAGCGCCGCAGCGGCAGGCCGTGTCCCCGTTTCCGTACGGGACACGGCCCTATACGCCCGGGGATCCGCTGAACCGGATCCATTGGCGGGCTACGGCGCGCACCGGCGATTTGCGCGCCAAAGAAACGGAGCTGCCGGATACCGACCGGCTGCTCATATGCCTGGACGCGGCCAAGAGCCGCACGAACGAGGCATCGTTCGAAGCGGCGGTTGCGGCCGCGGCGGGAGTGGCGCAGCGCGCGCTGCAGCAGGGGCTGAGCGTCCGTCTGGCCGCAAACGACCGGCAGGGCCGGTCGCAGGAGGCGCGCGGACGCGAACGCTTCCCGCAGCTGCTGGAGCTGCTCGCGCAGCTGGCATGCGACGGCGAGCTCCCCGCAGCGGCCCATGTGCAGCGCGAGGCGCTGCGCATGGGGCCCGGCGCGGGCATCGCCGTCATTACGGCGCAGCCGGAGGAAGCGCTGCTGTGCCTGATGAGCCGGCTTGCGCCGCGCGCCGCGCACCTGGTTTGTGTCGCCGGCAGCGGCGAGATGGCCGTCGAAGCTGTGAGCGCCTGGCGGCGGCAGGCAGAGGCCGCCGGCCTTATCTTCACGGCGGTGAACGCGGCAGGCCGCCTCATCCCCGCTGCGGAAGGAGGGGATGGCCATGGCCAAGCCGACTCGTCCGCAGCCGGAGCTTGAACTCCCATCTCCGCTGTGGGTACGCCTGGCATGTACGCTGTTATTGTTCTGGCTGTTGAGCTGCTGGCTCATTCCGCTGAAGCAGCTGTCCGATAGAACCGAGATATACCGGATGACGCCGTTCCTGGTCGCATTCGGATTATTTTTAACGATTCACCTGCTGCCTGTGGGGCGGCTGACCCGATGGGGGGCGCAGCTGCTGGCGGTTATCCTGATCACGGCGGTGCTGCACAGCGGCCAGTGGCTTCCGCCTGCCGGGTGGTGGGCCGATTGGCTGCATACCTTGAACAGGGATATGCTTTATACGCTGCAGGGCCGGGTCGACGCATGGGATCCCGCCACCCGGACGCTGCTCTTTTTGGGCGGCTGGGCTTTCTTTATCGGGGTGCTGCAATCGTTTATTGCCGACCGGCAGCAGCTGTTCTGGTTCGTCGTTATGACGCTGCTGTATATCGTCATTTTGCAGCTCTTCTTCGAAGTCGATCTGTCGCCGGTGCTTATGCAGGCGGCCGGAGCGGGTCTGCTGCTGCAGGCGATGCTGCAGGCCGGGCGCTGGTCGCGCTGGAAGGAGGAAGCGGATGAATCGCTTCCTCTGCCGGCTTCGAGCGGTATGCCGGAGAGGCGGGGGCAGGAGGGAAAAGAAGGCTCGTCTTCCTTCATGCATCCATCCGTCTCCCGTTCCCGCGGCTTCAGCCAGGCTGCCGTCTCCACCCCCTTATCCCCGTTGGCGGGGAGTGTTGCTCTGACTGTGCTTTGTCTTGCGGGAGCTTGGCTTGGGGCGGGGCAGCATCCGGTTCAGGGTGAGCCGGTATTAACCTCGGGTTACTTGGCCGATTGGGGCAGCCGCTGGCCTTTTGATATGGCCGCGTCATCATCTTCCGCTGCAGGCAAAACCGGTTACAGCTCCGATGACAGCCGGCTCGGATCGCCGCTGGCCCAGGATGAAACCGTAGCGTTCGTAGCAAGGACGACCCGGCTGACTTATTGGCGGGGCGAAGCCAAAACATATTATTCCGGCAAAGGCTGAGCCCAGCCGGAGACGAGAATGGTTCAATATGAGGAGCAGCACGCGCCGGCTGAAGCGAATCAAGCTGCAGCGCAGGCCTATGCATCCTCCTCCGGTGGCGGTGCCGGTTCGGGTGCCTCTCCTTCTTCTGCTGCAGGAAGCGGCGGAGGTGAAGAGAGCAGAGAGGTCGGAGGGGGCCGGATTCCGGCTCATTCCAAGAGATTGTGTTGAAGCAGAAAGGCTTGAACCGCCAGCTGTTCCTTGGCGGCGAGCTGCTCAAGGCGGAGGAGCTGGTATCCGAGCAGGGGAAACCGGGCCCCTCCGATTGGATTTGGCGGAACACAACCACAGACCAATATTTGCTGCCGGCGATGGCCGACGCTGTCGCTTCGTATAGAGTACAGGTGCTGGCATGGAACGGAGGGGCGGTCAAGGAGAACATCACTCCGGAACCGGAGCGGCTGATGTCCGATCAGCGCCGGACGGCTTATCTCCAACTGCCGGACTCGCTCCCGTCCCGTGTCAGGGAGCTGGCTGCGCAGATCACACAATCGGCTGGCTCGTCCTATGAGAAAGCTAAAGCCGTCGAGCATTATTTAAGTACAAACTATACTTACAGTTTGGGCGGCAGCCGGCCTCCATCCGGAGGGCAGGATCTGGTCGATCAATTTTTGTTCGAGCAGAAATCCGGCTACTGTGACCACTTTTCGTCCGCGATGGTAGTTCTGCTTCGCTCGGCAGGCATCCCCGCGCGTTGGGTGAAAGGCTTTGCTCCAGGCGTCGTTCTCTCTTCAGAGAAGGGAAACGTGTGGAATGAACCGAGCGGGGAGTCTGCACAGGCCAATGGCGCGTCGGCTGCCCCGGCCGGTTTGAACTTCTCCGAAGGAGCCTCACCTGCGCTGGCTGCAGCAGCGAGCAGCAGCGATGCGACCGTATATACAGTGGAGGTTCGGAATAAAGACGCCCACTCCTGGGTGGAGGTCTATTTGCCCTCTGCCGGCTGGGTGCCCTTTGATCCTACGTCGGGCTATGCCCCCGGGGCTGCAGGCACGAATGACGGTACGGCCTCCGGCGCAGCGTCTCTTGCAGTTACGGCTGCCGCCGTTTCCGGCAGACCTGCTGCCGTCTCCGGGCAGTCAAGTCTGCTGGGCTCTCTGACGGATTGGAGCCAGCTTGTCCCCATGCTTCGGGAGCAAGCCTCCTCTTTGTACACACGGGCCGCCGGAGTTCCCGCCTTGTTCCACAGCAGCCTCCTGGGGATGAAGATGTGGCTGCTCTTATCCTTGGGGATAATGGCACTCTCTGGGGGCTGGATCATCCACTTGTGGACCGTTTACCGGAGGGAAGCTCGGGCGGTTTCGCGCGATACCGTCTTTGGGCTGGATAGACAGGGCTCGCTTGGAACGTTCCGGACGCTCGCTCTGCTTCGGACAGCAGACCACTTATGGGGCAAGGTGCAGAAGCGGTGGGGACGCGCCGATCCGACGCAGACGATGCGCGAATACGCGCTGACCCGTCCCTTCGCTAATGAAGCGCAGCGCGGCGCCGCACTGAGGGTCGTTCGGCTGCTGGAAACGGTCCGGTATCGCAGAGGCCCGTCGCCTGTTTCCCGCAAGCAGCTGCTCGAAGCGTGGGAGCTGTTGAAGAAAAGCCTGTAATCCTTGCGGATTACAGGCTTTTTGCAGGCTTCCCGGCTGCTTGCAGCTGCCGCGGGAGGGCATGCTTTTCGTTTATGTCGTCCCGTCTTCCAATTTCGACACAGGCATTGCCCTTTGCTTATCAGAAGATTATAATAATGTCTATTGATTTAGAGCAGAGCGCCTAAGCGGTTGTTGCTTATTGCTTACGATGAATGTTTTTCATTCGCGGACTCGGCCTCATGGTGTGACGGTGTGACCTACACGCCTATCAAGAAATGCTTACCAAGGAAACCTAAGGAGGAAATTATGGACAAGCCGAATGAAATTATTGTGGTACTGGACTTTGGCGGCCAGTACAACCAGCTGATTGCCCGCCGTATTCGCGATCTGGGCGTTTACAGCGAGCTGCTGCCTTACAACACGTCCGCGGAGAAGCTGAAGCAGATTCAGCCGAAAGGGATCGTATTCTCAGGGGGGCCGGCAAGCGTGTACGGAGAAGATTCCCCGCTCGTCGATCCTGCGATTTATGATCTGGGCGTTCCTATTCTGGGCATCTGCTACGGCATGCAGCTGATGGCTCATCAGCTTCAAGGCAAGGTAGAGCGAGCTTCGAAGCGTGAGTACGGCAAAGCCGAGGTTGATTTTGCAAACCACTGCAAGCTGGTGCACGGCTTGGATAAACAGCAAACGGTTTGGATGAGCCACAGCGATCTGGTTGTCGAGCCTCCTGCAGGGTTTGTGGTCGATGCCAGCACGGAGCATGCGCCGGTTGCCGCGATGAGCCATCCGGACAGAAGCTTGTATGCCGTTCAATTCCATCCGGAGGTACGCCACTCCGTTTACGGCAACGATATGATCCGCAATTTCCTTTACCAGGTATGCGGCTGTGCGGGCGAGTGGAGCATGGAAAGCTTTATCGAGGATACGATCCGCGATATCCGCAATCAGGTCGGCGACAAAAAAGTATTGTGCGCATTGAGCGGCGGCGTGGACTCCTCGGTCGTGGCTATGTTGATTCATAAAGCGATCGGCGATCAATTGACATGTATGTTTATCGACCATGGTTTGCTGCGCAAAGGGGAAGCGGAAGGCGTCATGGAAACCTTTGTCGGCAAGTTCGATATGAAGGTTGTTAAAATCGATGCCCGCGAGCGTTTCCTGGGCAAGCTGGCCGGTGTGGATGATCCTGAGCAAAAACGTAAAATTATCGGCAACGAATTTATCCGCGTGTTTGAAGAAGAGTCGGCGCAATTCGACGATTTCGCTTTCCTGGCGCAAGGCACGCTGTATACGGATATCGTAGAAAGCGGTACGGCTACGGCTCATACGATCAAATCGCATCACAATGTGGGCGGATTGCCGGAGGATATGAAATTTGAGCTCGTAGAGCCGCTGAAAGCTTTGTTCAAGGACGAAGTGCGTAAAGTCGGCGAAGAGTGCGGGCTGCCTGCGGAAATCGTATGGCGTCAGCCGTTCCCGGTCTGGGTCTTGCGATCCGCGTACTGGGCGAGGTCACGGAAGAGAAGCTGACGATCGTCCGCGAATCGGACGCTATCCTTCGCGAGGAAATTGCCAAAGCCGGTCTGGACCGGCGAAATTTGGCAGTATTTCACGGCTTTGCCGAACATGAAGAGCGTTGGCGTTATGGGCGACGCACGGACCTATTCCTACACCGTCGGTATCCGCGCGGTGACTTCCATCGACGGCATGACCGCCGACTGGGCGCGTATCCCGTGGGACGTGCTGGAGAAGATCTCGGTTCGTATCGTCAACGAAGTGGACAACGTTAACCGTATCGTCTACGACGTAACGTCGAAGCCGCCGGCAACGATCGAGTGGGAATAGACGGTAACAAATCAATAAAATGAAAAAATACTCTCTTTTATCTGCGTTATTTAGCAGGTGGAAGGGGGTATTTTTTATATCAAACAAAAGTAAGGAACCATCCAGACGACATTCGTTCTCATGCATATCTCCTTTCAAGTTGATAAAAACAAATGTCTATTCTGAGCGCTATATAATATGGTATCATCTTACTATTATTTAGGCTTGTGGATAGTTATTTAGAACTATATTTGCGGCGGAATAGAAAGAGACTGACTGATGATGAACTTACGGAGTATTCGAAAAATGACGGCTATCGGAATAATATCTGGGATGATTTTATTCGACCCCGTTCAGACTTTTGCTCAAGAGCCTATTAAAGTATTAATTAACGGTGAGTCATTAAATTTTGAGGTTTCACCAAGAATTGAAGAGGGGACAACGCTTGTTCCTTTCAGGGCCATTTTTGAGAAGCTTGGCTTGAAAGTAGATTACATCGATTTAGGGGCAACGGGCCAAATCATTAAAGGCTCCAAAGCTGGATTAACTATTTCGATGTTTATAGGGAGCAAAGATGTTCTGGTTAATGATCACAATATGACGCTTGAGAAGCCGCCGGTAATTATAGATGGAATTACAATGGTTCCTTTACGCTTCGTAGGTGAAGTAACAGGCAATACAGTGCAGAATTCAAAGTCGGGCATTTGGTTTCATTTATTTACCATCATTAATTAACGAACATATTACATATTATTCGACAAAATGTTCGGAAAATGATTGACAAGCTTCGTCAACAAATTTAGAATAAATGATGACTAATAAGGGAATAACAGTTTCGTATAATCTCGGGAATAGGCCTGAGAGTTTCTACGAGATCACCGTAAATGATCTGGCTACGAACAAACAAAACGGACAAGACGATGCGGGAAAGATCAGACTGCAGGAGCCGGCTGGATAAGCTGTCTTCTTCTGAGGCTGAAGGCTGGCTGCAAGCGTCGGGTCTTTCATTTGTTTGTGAACCCAGCGATGATCAGCGCTGGGTTTTTTCGTTGTTCCACAACCACTGGAGGGATTTGGGGAATGGATCGATTTTTTAAGCTGAAGGAGAACGGCTCCAACGTACGCACCGAGATCATGGCCGGCTTGACGACGTTCATGACGATGGCGTATATTCTCGCTGTAAATCCGAACGTTCTGAGCAGCTTCGGTACCGGCGCGACGGGGATGGACTGGACGGCTGTGTTTTTGGCGACGGCCATCGCTGCGGGGGTCATGACAATCGCAATGGGATTGTTCGTTAACTTTCCGGTTGCGCTAGCGCCGGGCATGGGCTTGAACGCTTATTTTGCAACGGTGATTTTATCCTCTCAAGGCAAGTTTACGTATCAGATGGGATTGGCGGCTGTATTCATTTCGGGTTTAATCTTCATCGTTCTGACGGTAACGAAGGTTCGGCAGCTTCTGCTGGTAGCTGTTCCAGACAGTTTGAAGCATGCGATCACCGTAGGGATCGGGCTGTTCATTACGATCGTCGGTTTGAAAAACAGCGGTTTGATGACTGTCGCGGTAGAAGCGGGGAACGATATTCCGGCTCATAAATTTACCGACGTGCTTTCTTTTGAAACGGTCATCCATATGGGCAGTCTGCATGATCCAGTGGTGCAGCTTACGATTATCGGAATTGTGCTCATTGCCGTTCTGATGGTGCTTCAAGTCCGCGGAGCTATTTTGTTCGGGATTTTGCTGACGACGATAATCGGTATTTTCATGGGACAAGTCAACCTGGCTTCCTTGACTGACGCCAAGACCACTTGGGTTCCGGATCTGAGCAAAATGGCTCTGGGCCAATTCGATTTCCAAGGTCTATGGAATGCGGGGATTATAACGGTTATTGCGACATTTACCTTCGTTGAGCTGTTCGATACGTTCGGAACGCTGGTTGGAACGGCGAACCGTGCGGGCTTTATGAAGAATAAAGAAGAAGGCAACAAAAGAGTAGGTAAAGCGATGATGGTCGATGCCGTTGCAGTCAGCGGCGGCGCGCTGGTGGGGACAAGTACCGTAACGGCGTTTATTGAAAGCGCGGCTGGCGTTGCGCAGGGCGGCCGTACTGGCTTGACGTCCGTGACGACAGGCGTGTGCTTCCTGCTCGCACTGTTCCTTGCTCCGATTGCAGCGTTGATCCCAGGCTCGGCTACGGCCGCGGCGCTGATCGTAGTCGGTGTGCTGATGATGCAGGCTGTGAAAGAAATCGATTTCCACGATATGACGGTCGCGATTCCTTCGTTCTTGACGATCGTACTGATGCCTTTCACCTACAATATTGCGAACGGCGTTTCCTTCGGTATCGTGGTTTATGTTATTCTGGCAGCTGTAGGCAACATGAGCGGTAAAAGCAATCACAAGGTGCACTGGCTGATGTGGATTCTGGCCGTGCTGATTATTCTCAGATACGTATTTATCGGAAGCGAAGGCTAACCAGAAGGGTAACACCCAAGCTTCCTTCAAAAAGACAGCCCCGGCGTTCAACGGATGTTGAAGTGCCGGGGCTTTTCTATTTGCGGCATAAGGCAAAGGCACAGGGCCATGTAAATCGGCAGAGAATTAGAATGGTTTAGCCATCATAAAGAACAGCGTGGCAATCGGCAGTAAAGTAGCGATGACGCCGAACACATCCCACCGTCTGGAGGCTTTGCGGTACTCTGGAGTTAGCGTGTTGTCCCTCATCGACAGGTGACTTTCCCGAATCATGCGAAGCTGACAGGGAATGAGAATGCTTACCCAGATGAGACCGGTGACCGCGAAAAGGGCAATGGCCGCCGTTAGCCAGTTGAGCTCTGCAAGGGAATATCCAAGCTGCAGCGTCATAATAACCCCCGTAATGACAATGAGGACAATCCCCGGCAGCGTAAAAATATAGTCGGCTAGCATCACGTTTCTCGTAACTTTATGCAGATGCGCAATATCCCCCGCAAGCTCCGCTTTAATTTTCCAAAAAGCCGCGGTCATTACGTTTCCGAGAAACATCACCGCACCCAGCACATGGATAAAAACAAGCCAGCTCATCGCGTTTCCTCCTTTTTTATCGGATCCATCTGCCGGATTTGCTCAAGACCTTGGCGGATGGAATCATAACGTGCACGATGGTGCTCAATGCCGATGGAGATGCAGATTCGCTGGGCGGCAGACATCTGGGAGACATATTGGTTCTTCAGCTTTTCCAAGGTTTCCAGCTGCTCGAGATTCGCCTGCATGCCTCTTTCCAGCCAATCCACGATCGTCTGCTCGTCGGTAAACTCCCCGAAATATAGTCTCATGCACAGATCGGACCGGGTACTGTCCGTGCCCAACGGGCTTTTCAAATAGTCGTTAAACTGCTCCCTGCCCTGCTGGGTGATCTCATAGGTAAATTTGTTCGGGCGGCCCTCCTGAAGGACGGTCTGTTTGGTGATACAGCCTTCCTGCTCCAGCTTGGCTAAGGAAGGATATACGCTGCCGTAGCTGGCGTCAAAGAAGAAGGAGAAGTGCTCTTCGAAACGCTTTTTCATTTCGTAACCGGACATAGGCTGTTTATACAACAAACCCAAGATGACGTATTTCGCTTGCAATTGCATGATTTTCACCCTTCTAGTGGAAAAATTGTGGGATAAGACGGCCGTTAGCGGCCTAAAGAGCATCGATACAGTACAAGGTCCAAAGGATGAACAAAGGCTGATAAGCAAGACGTACCCAGGACAATATCGTGGTACTTAACGTTCCCGGCACATGAATCCGATGGATCGCTTTGTTAAGATTGGCCGGAAAAACGGCGATGAAGAAAAGAACGATCGCTATACCTGCTGCAAAACGAAGCGAAGGAATCAGCAGCCCGAATGCAAAAAGAATTTCGAGAACGCCGGTCAAATACACTGTCTGCTGCGGATAGGGGACCCAGCTTGGAACGATGCGCAGCAGGTCGCGAAATTTGTAAAAGTGGCTTAAACCGAAAAAGAAGAGAAAAAAGGCCATTGCCCAAGCCGCTAATTCCTCGTTGGATGAGGTGGCTGGAAGAACGCCGAGGCGGGAAAAGACATACAAGATCCCGTAACCGCCTAACAAAATGAACAAGGTTATCATGGAGATGTACACCTGCTTTCATATTCATAATATGAATATCAATAATGTGATTATAAACTGGGAAAATATTCTCGTCAATCCTTTTTGCGAGGGGATAGGATTGCTGCCCGGCAGACGGGATCACTATTTTCCGGTTATACGTCGAGGAGCGGAGAAGCCGTTGATTTTTAGGGATCCTGCTGGGTCAGCAGGGGGCTCGCTGGAAAAGGAATTGCAAAATTTTGCCCTTAGGCTCCAAAAAAACGGCTGAAATGTGGCCTAAATCGAACATAAAGGTTGTGGATATTAGTTATCCACAACCTTTGTGTATAGTGGGGATAAAGGTAAAAAATGGCGGCACGACAGGATAAGTTGTCCATTGCATCGGAACGGCAGCGTGGATAAATATTTTAACACCAACCTGTGGATAATGTGCATAACTCTGTGGATTAAGTGAGAAATGCTTATTTGATAAGGATAAAATCGAGTTGGATATAGGGGATAATGCTGTGGATAATACAAGCATCTTCCTATACTCGAAAGGGAATGGATAAGCTGGGCATATTTGGGGGACAGTAGCCGAAGATATAGATGCTGAAGATAGAAAGGAGCGGTCGCAGCATGTGGAAAAAGCCCAGGCGGAAGTTGTCCGTTGCCGCAGGCTTGTGGATAGGTTTATTGCTGACCTTTATTATTAACAGCAGTGTTCACAGGGGGGATGACCGTCCCGTTCTTGCGCGGTTAGCACCGGCTGCAGCTTCTTCAGGCCCCGCGGATAAGCAGGTTGTACTGCTCTCTGTGCCCGGACTCTCTTTTACGGAGCTTGGGGACGATTCGGAAGTGCAGGCTTCCACTCCTGTATTACAGCATTTGAAAAAAGTATCGGCATGGGGAGCCATGAATATACGAACGCCGGGCAGAGGCGCTGCCGACGTTTACCTGTCGCTGGGAGCCGGCCAATTTGCAGAAGGGGGTTCCGCCGCGAGAGCGGTGCACAAGGAGGAGTGGAAGGACGGACAGCTGTCCCTTGATAAGTTTAACCGTTTCCGAGGTATCGATGGAGCCGATGTCAGAAGTGACCTCATCGTACCTGAGTGGGGGCTGATGCTGCGTGCGAACGAAAACATCTATCACCGGGCGGAGCCGGGACTGCTTGGCGAAACGCTGAAATCCGCAGGCGTTAGACTGAGTGTGTGGGGAAATACAGGCAAAGGTATGGGCGGAGGGGATTCAACGAGGGAAGAAGCAGCTAGAGCCGACCGCAGGTATGCGCCGCTGATGCTGGCGGCCGGTCCGGTTCGATTGCCCGCGGCAGGGTGGATGAAACCGGACTTTTGGGGGACGGCAGCTACCCTTCCGGCATACGCACCAATTACGACTGGCTGCTGCAGCGCGTTCGTGAGCAAAGCTCAGGTCCTTCCGTAACTCTATTGGAGGCTGGAGATTTACAACGGCTATACGATGAGAAGTATTTATATACGGAGGAAGCGTTCCAACGCATCAAATCGAAGGTGCTTCGCGATCTGGACCGTTTTCTCGGCCAGTTGACGATGCTGGGAGACAGCCTGTCTCTCGAAGAGGGACGAAGCGGCGGGAGCAATCGGCAGCTATGGCTGTTCAGTCCGCAGGTGAATGCGGACGCCGCGAAGCAGAAGGCTCTGCTGGTCCCGCTCATGATATATTCCGCCGGCGGTCAAGAAGGCTTGTTAAGCTCAGCTACGACCCGCCGGTCCGGCATTGTTTCCTTCGTAGACGTGGCGCCGACACTGCTTCAAGCCTTCCGGCTCGAGGTGCCGGAAACTATGCTCGGGCTGCCTATTCAGTTAGAGCCGAAAACAGGCGCTTGGAGTGCGCTGCTCGAGCAAGTACAGCAAATAAAACAAGTCTATGCCATCCGGCCTTCGCTGCTCTACGGGCTCGCCGTGTATGAGATTACGGTTATGCTATCGGCTCTAGGTATTGGACTGTTTGCCGTCAAGCGCCTGGGCAGGCGTGCCAGAGAGATCGGGAAAGCGCTGCTGTTTTCGCTGCTGCTGGCTCCGGCGGGTTTGCTGTGCATGGGAGGGGCCCCGCAGGGATCCCCATGGCTCGTCGCCATGGTTTGCTTAGGAGGCGTCTTCCTGCTGAGCGCCCTTTGCGCACGGTATGCGAGCAGTCGGACTCGAACGATTGTCTGTCTGGCTTTTATAGGCATAGGGGTCGGCATTCTTCTGCTCACCGACGGCTATCAGGGAGCGGAGGCGATGCAGCATTCCGTTCTCGGCTACGATGTGATGATCGGCGCACGCTATTATGGAATGGGCAATGAATGTATGGGCGTGCTGCTCGGCGCCGTGCTGCTCGGCCTGACGGCTCTGCAGCAGTCGTTGCGGCAGTCGCGGCAGTCCCGCCGCGGACAGCCTGCCTCACCGGAGCGCGAGCCGCAGGCTGCTTCGGCGGACGGTTCGCCTGCAGCTGGGCCGGCGGCTGCACACGAAGCCTTCGCAGCGCCGCCGGCTGGCCCAGCGTCAGCCTCGGCCGCTGCACCGGTGGCTGCTGGTGCAGCCGGCGTCAGCCTCGCGGCCGCCTGGGGCTGGCCGCGCCTGGCGCACTGGCGCCGCCGCTTGGCGGTCCGCGCCGACCGGGCCCGCGCAGCGGCTTGGCGCGCCGCGCCGGCTGCGGCCGCCGGCCTGCTCGTCGCCGGCTACCTCGCGTCGCCGGCGCTCGGCGCTAACGCGGGCGGAGCGCTGTCCGCCGCGCTGGGCTTCGGCGCGCTCGGTGCGCGCCTGGCCGGCGGGCGCCGCTGGAAGAGGACGGCGCCCGTTCTCGCGCTGCTGCTCGTCGCAGCGCTCGCGGGCCTGTGGCTGCTCAACCATGGAGCAGCCACAGGGGCGGAGGCCCACCGGCAGAGCCACGTGGGTCGGGCGTTCGAAGCGCTGCTCGCCGGGAAGTTCAGCTGGATCGGCGATATCGTCCTGCGCAAGCTGGAGATGAACGTGCACCTGATCGGGGTTTCCGCCTGGAGCAAGGTGCTGCTGACTGGGCTTGCGGTGATGGCTGTCCTGGTGCTCAGGCCGCGGGGGCGGTTCCGCCGCTGGCAGCGGCAGTACCCGTATTTGATGCACGGAGTGGCTGCCAATGTCATCGGTACCATTGCCGCGCTCCTGCTGAACGATTCCGGGATCGTGGCTGCGGCGACGATGATCGTCTACAGCAGCGTGCCTTTGCTGCTGCTGAAGTTCGATGAGGCTGCGGTTTCCGATAAATAATGAGGCAGTCTCTGCACGGCCTGAATAGTTACACAAAAAAGACGCCCCCATTTCCCGCATATACCGCGGTTGTGGAGGCGTCTTGCTATAGGATTCAGGCATGGCTCAAACGGCAGCATCCTTTTGCAGCGTGCCTATCTTTATTTATTCCGCGAGCTGCTCCCACTGCTCATAGCAGTCGGCCAGCTCCGATTTTTTTTGCTCTATCGCTTCATTTTTCTGCTGGACCAGCACGTAATCATTGTAGACCTCCGGCTCTGCAAGCTCTGCCTCAAGACCGCCGATCTCTTCCTCCAGCCGGGCAATAGCCTGCTCGAGCTGCTCGAGCTTGCGCTGCCTTGAGCGTTCCTCCCGCTTAGCCAGCTTGTTCGACTCGTAGCCGCTGTCCGCCGCATTCGCTGCTGAGGCGGCCGCGCTTGAGCTTGCTTTGCTCTTCGCAGCCTCGGCCGCTTTTCGCTGCTGCTCCATTTCTTCGAGCTCCTGCTTTTTCTCTACATAATCGTCGTAGTTGCCCAAATACGGCGTGACGCCGTCCCGTGACAATTCCAGCATGGATTCCGCCATTTTATTGAGGAAATACCGGTCATGGGAAATAAAGAGCAGCGTGCCTTCATAGTCGATCAGCGCGGATTCGAGCACTTCCTTGCTGAACAAGTCCAAATGGTTCGTCGGCTCGTCGAGAATGAGGACATTGGCTTTTTCCAGCATCAGCTTGGCTAAGGAGACGCGGGCCTTTTCACCGCCGCTGAGCGCGGCGATTTTTTTGAATACATCCTCGCCGCTGAACAGAAAGCTGCCCAGTACGGTACGCACGCGAGCTTCCTCCAGATGAGGGAAGGCATTCCACACTTCGGCGAGGATCGTATTGTTCGGATTCAGCTGGCTTTGTTCCTGATCGTAGTAGCCGATGCGAACGTTGGCTCCCCACTGGATCGTGCCTTGATTCGGCTTGCGCTGTCCGATCATCGCCTTCAGCAGCGTCGACTTGCCGATCCCGTTCGGTCCGATCAAGGCGGCTGTATCTCCCCGGCGCAGCTGGAACGATACATTGCGCAGCAGCGGCTTCGTTCCGTCGAAGGATATCCCCACATCGTTCACCTGCAGGACTTCTTTACCGGAAGGCTGTTCGACCTCGAAAGCAAAATGGGCTCGTTTCAGCTCGCCCATCGGCTTGTCCATCCGGTCCATCTTGTCCAGCGCTTTGCGGCGGCTTTGAGCCCGCTTGGTGGTGGAAGCGCGTACGATGTTCTTCTGGATAAAATCCTCCATCTTCGAAATTTCTTCCTGCTGCTTCTCGAACTGCTTCATCTGAATATCATATTCCGCCTGCTTCAGCTCGACATAGCGGGTATAGTTGCCCGTATAGCGCTTGGAGGTGGTCCGTTCGATTTCATAGATGGCACCCGCCAGGGCGTCCAGGAAATAGCGGTCATGGGAAACGACCAGAATAGCGCCGGAGTACGAGCGCAGGTAGCCCTCGAGCCAGGTGAGCGTTTGGATATCCAAATGGTTCGTCGGCTCATCGAGCAGCAGCAGATCCGGAGCCTGCAGCAGCATTTTGGCGAGCGCGAGCCGCGTCTTTTGTCCGCCGCTGAGCGTATTGACCGGCGTCTCCGGAGCAAATTCCCCGAAGCCCATCCCGTGGAGCACCGAGCGGATGCGCGCTTCCGCTTCGTAGCCGCCCTGCTCCTTGAACCATTCGGAGCGCTCGGCGTATTTTTTCATCGTATCTTCCGTCAGCTTCTCGTTGGCGAGCACAGCCGGATCGGCCATCTGGGCTTCAAGCCTCCGGAGCTCCCGTTCCGCTTCCTCCAGATGCGTGAAGACGCTTTTCATTTCATCCCAGATGGAACGGTCCGAAATGAGGCCGCTGTTTTGTTTTAAATATCCGATTTTAGTTTCCTTCGCTTTAAAAATATCCCCGGAATCGTAAGACATCTCCCCGGCGATAATTTGCAGCAGGGTCGATTTCCCCGCGCCGTTGACGCCGACGAGTCCAATCCGCTCTCTCGGCTCAATTTGCAGCGATATATTAGAAAGAACGGTATTGATCCCGTAGCTTTTGGTGATCCCCGAAACTTGCAGCAGCATGGATAAAAGCCTCCTAAACAATAGACAACCAGATTATCTATCTCATCATTTTGAAAATAGCTATGCAAAACAACACTTTCAGTGTATCATGTTCTTCCCGAGTTTTCAGCCTATTGTACGGAACTTCAATTATTCACAAGGTTATGCACAGTATTAACAATAACCGAAGGCTTTCTGTGCATACATTTCAAGATAAGTATAAACATATCCACAGATCTAGTTATCCACATGGGGATGAAGCTTTATTCCCACTGTTTCCCGCGTATACAAACGAAAAGCATCTATTATATGCTCAAGTTATTGATGCGGAAAGCGGGGATACTAGATGGATGTTCAACCTGTAAGCGGAATGGAAGCGGCCTCCCGGAGCGGAAGCGGGAAGACGGGCTTCGAGTATCGGATAGCCGGCTCGCTTGTGCTGCTGCTCTGTACCGCCGCGGCCGCCGGATTTTGGCTGTCTCCTTTGCAGTCCCGGTATTTTCCGGTAACTGCGACGGTGTCTTCTCCGGCTGTTGGAGCTTCGCAGAGCGAATCGGCGCTTTCCGGCGCGGCCGTATCCCGAGCGCCGCTGCAGGCGTTACCTGGCGAGAACGCCAATCCGCCACTTCGCTTGATGACCTTTAATATTCGCCATGCTAAAGGTTTAGACGGTCAAATAAGGCTGTCGGCCATCTCCAGCCAAATCGAGCGGGGAGGAGCGGACGTCGTCGCTCTTCAGGAGGTCGACCGCTATCAGTGGCGAAGCGGCCTGCAGGATCAAGCGGCTGCCTTGGCAAGACAGCTCGGCATGCAGTATATATTTGCCCCTGCGATGAAGCAGGGTTTATCCCAATACGGCATTGCGCTGCTCAGCCGGTATCCGTTAAGCCGCGTTCGAATCGACCGGCTCCCCGGCGGGCTGGAGCCGCGCGTGGCGCTTGCCGCCCAAACGGTTACGGCGCGAGGGGAGGCCGTCACTATTATTACGACTCACCTGGGCGTGCCCCGTGCGGACCGCACGCAGCAAATGCCGGAGCTGCTCCGGTTTGTGAGGTCGGTACAGACTCCCGTCGTCGTGATGGGCGATTTTAATATGAAGGAGAGCGACCCGTTGATGAGGGAGCTTTCGCTTCTGCTGCACAAGGTGCCGTTAGCCCGCCCGCAGGCGACGGTACTGCATGGAGGCGAAATCGATCATCTGTTTGCCGGGTTTGAAGACAAGGCTTCCGCTTGGACGGAAGCGACGGCGGCTTCGGACCACCGGCCGGTTCTGGCGACCGTGTTCATCCATTGAATCAGCGAGGGAGCCGGCCGCTCTCCTCTGGCTTGAACGGCCATTTTCCCGCTTATGCTTTACATTACTTGCTTTTGCGTATTTTATGGTAAACTAAGGGAGTACCTTGTACATTTTGCATCATTTGCCGCAAAAAATTTGCTATCGGCAGTACACGGCATTAGAATGATGTTAATCACGTTACCGACCCCATCAAAGAGAGGCCGTTACATGAATATAAAAGAATGGAAAATTGAGCTGAGGCGGCAGGCGGAGAAGGCCAGGAACGCATTATCCGTTTCCGAACGCGCCGAGAAATCAGCGGTTATTAACGAAATCCTCATTCGCAGGCTGGATGAGCTGTTTCAATCTTTTGGCACACGCAGCGGGAGTCATCCGCCCACGCTGTTCACTTATATGCCTATCAAATCCGAGGTGGATGTCAAGCCGGTGATGGAAGCCTGCTGGTCGAGGAAGTACCGGATCGTTGTGTCCAAGGTACAGCCTGAGGCCAAACAGCTGAAGCTGTTCGAGATCCGCACGTATGACGATTTGGAGAAAGGCACTTGGGGAATCCTTGAGCCGAAGGCGAGCGCTCCCCAGCTGTCGGATATCCGGCAGATCGATGCGGTGCTGGTGCCGGGCTTGGCTTTTGACGTTCATCTGGGCAGGCTGGGGTATGGCGGCGGTTATTATGACCGCTTTATGCAGCAGTATGTTCGGGCGGGCTGGAGCAAGCCTTATATTTTAGCGGGCGCCTTCGATATTCAGATGATCAAGGAAGTGCCGAT
This sequence comes from Paenibacillus sp. TAB_01, assembly GCF_043945595.1. Classification (NCBI taxonomy): domain Bacteria; kingdom Bacillati; phylum Bacillota; class Bacilli; order Caryophanales; family Paenibacillaceae; genus Paenibacillus; species Paenibacillus sp. TAB_01. The sequence goes on along the minus strand of NZ_JBIFNP010000002.1, from coordinate 14,064 downwards.
GGGCTTGTTTGATTTTCGCTTGGACGAGCTGATCACGGAGGAAAGAAGCATCCGCGCGGCGAAGACTAGAGGATAGATACAATCAGCCGTTTGAGGCGACATGTAAAGGAGGGTGCGGCTATGGGGGAGACGAACAGCCCTTTAACGCATTTTAACGAACAAGGCCGCGCCCGTATGGTCGACATCTCGGATAAAGCGGAGACGAGCCGGAGCGCCACCGCGAGGACGACGGTGACCATGAAGCCGGCTACGCTGGCTTTGATCAAGGAAGGCAAGATCGGCAAAGGCGACGTATTGGCGGTTGCCCAGATTGCCGCGGTAATGGCTGCCAAAAAAACGTCGGACTGGATTCCGATGTGCCACCCGCTTTCTTTGACCGGGGTGGATATCCGTTTTACCGATAACGGAACGAACGAGCTGCATATTGAGGCTACCGTCCGCACAAAGGGGCAGACCGGCGTGGAGATGGAAGCTCTGACGGCGGTTTCCGCTGCGGCTCTGACGGTGTACGATATGTGCAAAGCGGCGGAGAAAAGTATGGTGATCGAACCAACCCTGCTGATGAGCAAAAGCGGAGGCAAAAGCGGCGATTTTCTCAGAAACGACACGGAACAGTAATAATCTTTCAGTGTACGATGCAATTTGAAACCCATGGAGAGGAGTAAGCTTATGCGTTGGAAAGTGGCGATTTTAACCGCAAGCGATCGAGGATCCCGGGGAGAGCGTGAGGATACGAGCGCGCAGGTGATTCGGGAGCTGATTGAAGAGGAAATCAACGGGGAAATCGTGGAATACCGTGTCGTGCCGGATGAGAAGGATGAGATTATGGCCGCGCTCATCGAAATGACCGATTATTTCAAGGTGGATCTTATTCTAACGACGGGCGGCACCGGTCTGGCTCCCAGAGACGTCACGCCGGAAGCGACGCTGGCTGTGCTGGACCGTCAGGCGCTCGGCTTTGTGGAAGCGATGCGGATGATTGCCCTGCAAAAAACGCCGAAGGCGATGCTGTCGCGCGCCGTTTCCGGTATCCGCGGCAGAACGTTGATCATTAATCTGCCCGGCAGCCCGAAGGGCGTTTCGGAAAATTTGGCCGCCATTATGGATCAGCTGCCGCATGCGCTCGGCATTTTGACCGGCCGTGAAGGAGAACACGGGGATGAAGCCTGATACGATGCTGCGGGAAGTAAAGGTGGAGGAAGCCATAGGTATGGCTTTGGCTCATGACTTGACGCAGATTTTGCCCGGAACGTTCAAGGGGCGGCTGTTCACCAAGGGGCACATTGTCCGCGAGGAAGACATCCCGGCGCTGCTCAGCATCGGCAAGGAGCATATTTATGTGATGGACCTGCAGCCCGGATGGCTGCACGAGGATGAAGCGGCCCTGCGTATGGCCCGTGCAGCTGCAGGCGCCAACGTGGAGCTGACTTCGCCGCATGAAGGAAAAATCACGCTGAAGTCGACGATTCACGGCTTGGCTAAAGTACACAGACCGCTGGTCGATGCGATTAATGCGATCGATCAGCTGGTCATGTCGACGACTAAGACCAATACGGTCGTGAAGCCCGGCCACCCGTTGACGGGAACCCGTGTCATTCCGCTGCTGGTGGAGGAAGCCAAAATTGAGCAGATGGAGCGCCTGGCGGGGGCCTCAGCGGAGCCGCTGGTGCAGGTAAAGCCGTTTCGCCCCATGCGCGTAGGCTTGATTACGACAGGCAGCGAAGTGTTCAAAGGCCGCATTCAGGATAAGTTCGGCCCGATTGTCCGCGAGAAGGTCGCTGCGTTCGGCTCGGAAGTGATCGAACAGCGTCTTGCGCCGGATACCAGCGAGACGATCGTCGCAGAAATCCGTTATTTTCTCGAGGAGCAGAAGGCGGACCTGATCCTGGTTACCGGCGGCATGTCGGTCGATCCGGATGACCGGACGCCCGGCGCAATCAAGCAGGCGGGAGCTGATATTGTCAGCTACGGGACGCCGATGCTGCCCGGATCGATGCTGCTTGTAGGCTACTTCGGCGACGTGCCTGTGATGGGCCTGCCGGGCTGCGTCATGCACGATCCGTACACTTCATTCGATGTGCTGCTGCCGCGTATTTATGCAGGAGAGAGGATTGTCCGGGAGGACATCACGGAAATGGGCTACGGGGGCTTGTACGGCTGCTAGTAGGCGTTAGGCTGGCGTATGCCAGCTTATCGTGCAGCGTACCGGATCGGCCTGGCTGCTGGAGCTGGAGCGGGCTCTTGTTCGTGTTCTGCCGTTCTATAGGCATTTAGGAGAATGTAAGGAAATTTAAGTTAGAAAGGAAAGTTCAACGCTATGTTTGGAAACCTGGGCTTCACCGAGATTTTACTCATTGCCATCGTAGCTCTCGTTATCTTCGGACCGAATAAGCTGCCCGAGCTGGGACGGGCCATGGGCAAGACAATCCGCGAATTCAAGAAAGGCGCCAGCGACCTGATGGAAGATGTGCGGACCCCGCCGGAGGAGCGTAAGGATGTGACTCCGGCGTCAGGCGCTGGAGTCGATGCCGGTGCATCGGCTGCTCAGGCGCAGCCTGCCGCTTCTGCGGAGCCGATTGCTCCGGCAGCACAAGCAGTCTCGGCTGCGGGAACGGAGCCCGAGCCTGTCCAGGAAAGACCAAAGCCTGCTGCGGACCCGCGCAGACTTCCCGAATGAGACATTCGTACTTTTTAATCAATCATAGCTAAGTTGGTGAACAACACATGGAACAGGATGAAGGAATGTCTTTAGTCGAGCACCTGGGCGAGCTTCGCAAACGGATTATATGGGTGCTCATCGTCCTGATTATCGGCATGGTCATCGGGGTGTTCGTCGCACAGCCGACCATCGCTTATCTCAAAACGATCCCTCCGGCCAACGGCATCGGCTGGTATACTTTTTCCCCTTGGGAGCCCCTGCGCATGTATATGAGCTTTGCGCTGGTGGTAGGGCTTATCGTAACATTGCCTTTCTCGCTTTACCAGCTGTGGGCGTTCCTCAAGCCCGGTCTCAGACCGGAGGAACAGAAGGCTTCGCTAATTTTTATTCCGTTCGCGTTTTTGCTGTTTTTGCTGGGGCTGGCGTTCGGCTACTTCGTCGTATTCCAGATGGCGTTTCTGTTTACCTCCGGCATTGCAGGGAAGCTCGAACTGAAGGAAACGTACGGGATTGCGCAATATTTCTCCTTCATGTTCAACATTCTCATTCCGATCGCGCTCGTATTCGAGCTGCCGATTGTCGTCATGTTCTTAACGAAGCTCAGGATTCTGAATCCGAAGCGGCTTCATAAAATACGCCGGTATGCTTACATGATCCTGGTTATTATCGCTGCGGTCATTACCCCGCCTGATGCGATTTCAGCCATTATCGTAGCGATACCTATGATTGTGCTCTATGAGTTCAGCGTGATGCTTTCCGGGGTCATCTACAGGAAGCAGCTGCTGCAGGATCAGACTTGGGAGAAGGAGTTCGGTCTGAAATAACATCCGCTTTTGACAGCTTTTGCGTGCTGCGAAGGCGGATTTTTTTCTGTAGGCAGCTCTCGTATATATCAATTGAGAATGGATACAATGATGGGGGTGTGAAAAAATAGTAAAATGAACAAAACCACTTGCAAAATTCACACAAACTGATTATCATAATAAGTGTTGTTAGCACTTAACATATTCGAGTGCTAACAGAAGGAATTTGAAACAACCATAATCTAAAGGAGGCTATTTTCTCATGATCAAACCGTTAGGCGATCGCGTAGTCATTGAAGCCATTGCTAAGGAGGAAACCACGGCAAGCGGTATTTTTCTTCCGGAGACTTCTAAAGAAAAGCCGCAAGAAGGCAAAGTGGTAGCAGTAGGCAGCGGCACTCTGAAAGACGGAGAGCGTACTCCGTTGGAAGTTAAAGAAGGCGACCGCGTCATTTTCTCCAAATACGCTGGCACAGAAGTGAAATACGATGGCCGCGAGCTATTGATTATGCGTGAAAGCGACATTCTTGCCGTTTTAGCCTAATTTAGCTGAGCCATATACTTAGGTTAGCCCATTCGCTGCTGCTTTATGAGTAGGGCAGTGGAGGTTACTTACGAAACAATAACGGATCGTTTCCAAATATACATTACATTTTCGGGAGGGTATCACTCATGGCAAAAGAAATTAAATTCAGTGAAGAAGCTCGTCGTTCCATGCTGCGTGGTGTGGACGCACTGGCTAATGCGGTAAAGGTTACTTTGGGTCCTAAAGGCCGCAACGTCGTTCTGGAGAAAAAATTCGGCAGCCCGCTTATCACTAACGACGGCGTAACTATCGCCAAAGAAATTGAGCTGGAAGATGCATTCGAGAACATGGGTGCTCAACTGGTTAAAGAAGTTGCTACCAAAACAAACGATGTTGCCGGTGACGGTACAACAACTGCAACGGTATTGGCTCAAGCGATGATTCGCGAAGGCTTGAAAAACGTAACTGCAGGCGCCAACCCAATGGTCGTTCGCAAAGGGATCGACAAAGCGGTTAAAGCGGCTGTAGAAGAGCTGAAAAACATCTCCAAAACAATCGAAGGCAAACAATCCATCGCTCAAGTAGCGGCGATCTCCGCAGCTGACGATGAAGTGGGCGAACTGATTGCAGAAGCGATGGAAAAAGTGGGCAAAGACGGTGTTATCACGGTTGAAGAGTCCAAAGGCTTCGCAACGGAGCTTGAAGTGGTTGAAGGTATGCAGTTCGACCGCGGTTACATCTCCCCTTACATGATCACCGATACAGACAAAATGGAAGCTGTATTGGATAACCCATACATCTTGATCACAGACAAAAAAATCTCCAACATTCAAGAGATTCTGCCTGTGCTTGAGAAAGTTGTACAACAAGGCAAACCGCTTGTTATTATCGCTGAGGATGTTGAAGGCGAAGCGTTGGCAACTCTGGTTGTTAACAGACTGCGCGGCACATTCACTTGCGTAGCGGTTAAAGCTCCTGGCTTCGGCGACCGCCGCAAAGCTATGCTGCAAGATATCGCTGCCTTGACTGGCGGTCAAGTCATTACGGAAGAGCTTGGCCTGGATCTGAAATCCACAACTCCAGACCAATTGGGTTCCGCTCGTCAAGTTCGTGTAACGAAAGAAAACACGATCGTTGTAGACGGCTCCGGCGACAAAAAAGACATCGGCGCTCGTATTTCCCAAATCCGTGCTCAACTGGAAGAAACGACTTCCGACTTCGACAAAGAGAAGCTGCAAGAGCGTCTGGCTAAATTGTCCGGCGGCGTAGCGGTTATCAAAGTCGGCGCAGCTACGGAAACTGAGTTGAAAGAGCGCAAGCTTCGCATCGAGGATGCTTTGAACGCGACTCGTGCGGCTGTAGAAGAAGGTATCGTATCCGGTGGCGGTACAGCACTGGTGAACGTATACGCAGCTGTATCGGCAGTTCAAGCTTCCGGCGACGAGCAAACCGGCGTGAACATCGTTCTGCGCTCCCTGGAAGAGCCAGTTCGCACGATCGCAGCTAACGCTGGCCAAGAAGGCTCCGTTATCGTTGAGCGTCTGAAAAAAGAGCCTGTAGGCATTGGCTACAACGCTGCTACCGGCGAATGGGTGAACATGTTCGACTCCGGTATCGTTGACCCTGCGAAAGTAACTCGCTCCGCATTGCAAAACGCAGCTTCCGTTGCAGCTATGTTCTTGACAACTGAAGCGGTAATCGCAGACAAACCGGAAAAAGACAAACCGGCCATGCCTGATATGGGCGGCATGGGTGGAATGGGCGGCATGATGTAATCGCCCAACCAAAAACCTTGAAATACCAGTATTTACAGGGCCTCGTGAGGGGCCCTGTTTTATTTAAAATCACGGAAAAATCACATTCATTGCAAAAATCACATATTGAGGATGCTGCCGAAGTGATTTTTTATCTTTTGAGTGACAGACTTTCTCATCTTTTCAGTCACGTGGGTGTAGATTTGCATTGTGGTTTTCATGTCATCGTGGCCGACTCTCTTCATGATCGCATTAATATCTACTTCTGCTTCGGTCAGCATGCTAATATGAGAATGACGGAAGATGTGCGGGGTAGCTGCTTTTTTGATGGATGTTTTCTTGAGTAATCTCTGCATCCTGATATTAATGTTCTTTGGGATAATGGGATATCCGTTCTCATGGCGAAAGACAAATTGCTTATCATGATAATCTTCGAATAGATGTCTCGTTGACATCCTTTTCTTAGCTTCTTTTTTTATATGAGCCTTTATCAAATCCATTATGCTCTCATCAAGCTCAATGGTGCGTATGGATCCTTCTGTTTTTGGCGGCGTTAATTCATATTTCCTCATGTTGTTATCTGGATTGTATAGTGTCTTGGTAATTCTCATTTCATTTGTTTCAAAATTAAAGTCTGTCTCTTTAAGCGCGCACAGCTCGCCTGACCTCATTCCTGAGAAGGCAAGTAAGTAAAATATCTCAAAATCATCCGGCATGCCATATTCACGAACAACCGAAAGAAATTCGGTCAGTTCTGATTTCTCCAGATATTTTTCCTCGATCGTATTATTCTCGATTTCCTCAACAGTTAATTTCTTGACAGGTATAACAGCCCCTTCACACGGGTTGTCTTTTCGCATCTTATGATGTATTGCATATTTGAAGATCATGCCGGCGGTCACATGAACGCCTTCAATGCTTGTTTTGGCGTAATTCTTATCGTCCAAATCATTCAATATTCTTTGGTACATCTTATGTGTGACCTTATCAATATTAACAGCGGCTACATAACGCAGGAGTATTTTAATTTCTTTTTCTCGAACCCTTATTGTGCTTCCTTTCCTTCGGCCTTTTGAATAGGTTTCTAGCCATTCCCAGGCAGCTTTTTCGAAAGTCATATTCCTCAAGGCTTTGGGATGTTCTGCCCCAGCGTCGAGCAAATCCTCAATTGCTTTGTTGACTCGATTCTCAGCATCTTTCTTCTTGTCAGCTCGCCGCGAAATCTGATTACGCTTACCGGTTACCGGATCTGGCGGGCCGTCAGCGACACATACCCACTTATAGCCTTGTTTATTCTTCGCATCGACTTTATAAAAGTAAGGCATAATTGATAAACCCTTTCTATATGGGATCATATGTTCCACACAAAGCCAAAATAAAAGCCCCTACAAGGGGATGGGATAATAGAGCTGTTATTAACTAATTATTTTTGTAATACTTCTTAATGGAAACAGTGCAGTAAGGAAGTAATTTATCTTCATCTTCCGGTTTGAACATACCTGATTCTATAAACGCACACTCGATATGACTGTATGTTCTTGAGGTTCCCTTAAGTATCGCTTGAAAATCTTTTGCGTTCCAAGCGTCTACATACCCTAATTGTTTATTTGATTCCGTCATTATTTTAACGGCATTCTTATCATATGGGTTGTCCAATTCACGAACAAGAATTAATTTTTGCCCGTAGTGACAACTAGAGGCAATCTTCTTTCTTGATGAACCATCATTATTTTTATGAGTGACTCCAGCTACATTAATTTCAAACTCTTTATATTCTGACGACTGATCTTCTACTCTTGACATCTCTTGATCGCTTTTATCATTTGTTCGGATGATCTGACCCCAGACCCATTTAAAAAAATTCATTTCCAATATCGCGCCTCAATATTTCCACATCGGTTGCGGGATTTGCTATTCAATACCTCGCTGTTCCAATCCGCATGCCGGGATGAATTTCATCACGCCGGCGTTCTTTCTCGATATCAAGCCATGTTTTCAACAAACCCATTTTTGATAAGTAGGTTTCCGATCCGCAGTGCTCACAGTACCTTGCATCAGATGGGTTTATCTCACCACAATTTACGCTGTTTTCAATCTTAACCTGTTTTTGACAGTCGTTGTATAAAAAAAGACCACACATTTTGCAATATGAGGCATGTGCTGAGAACTGAGAGTGTGCGCACCGCGGGCACATTTTAAATCGGCCCTTCGAATCCATGGATATATTCATAAATTTGTAGTCCAAATATTTCACACCTATCTGATCTCGACTGACAAGATGCTGTGGCAGACGAAAAGGAATATTGGAGCAAAAATTAACCTCTCTTAAGAAGCCTTTGAACTGTTGTTCATAAAACCTATATCCGTCAGAATCAATCTTATGAGAATACTTTACAGTTTCAAATTCCCTTAGACGATTCAAAGCAGCTTGATTTGATATTTTACATATGGATGCGATATCTTCCCATTCATCTAAGCCAAGCCTGGACACGATGTATGAAGGGGATAGAAGCTCTTTTGCAAAAAAGTCCGCTTCTTTCTCCAGAGTCTGATATTGATATTGAGTCAATCTGGCGCCGCGATTAATGGATGTTAGCTCAAAATCTTTAAGATGGTTCAAATAGATGTGCCCGATTTCATGGGCCAGTGTCCAACGGACTCTACCGGGTGATTTATGCTTTGAATCATCGTAGATCGTCATGTATTGTTTTCCGTTCCAAGTGGTTACAGCATCTACATTTTTTATCCTTAGACCTAGCGGATCCTTCTGCCCATAGAGTTGCTCTGCTTCGGAAAGCTTGAACAACAACCATTTATTATTTTTAAAATAAACAAACGGATCAACAGGAAGTTCAGAAATCTCGAAGGTTCTCATGAATTTACGGGCACCTTGTACTGCAAACATCCTGCGTGGAATGATGGGGATCTTTTTCATAATTTACTCTTCATCTTTTTTATTTCCCTGCTCATACAGGAAATCAATGAATTTTTTTGCCTGTTCAAATTGTTCAGGAGGAAGTTCTTTGGCCCGTGCGATCATACGATATACAGGCTCAGTCTCTTTATTGATACCATTTTTCTTCTTTACATCACTACGTCCCAATAAATAGTCTGTATCCACATCAAAATAATCAGCAAGGTCATTCAACGTTTTGTTGTCAGGTTCAGTTATTCCATTTTCATAACTACCATAGCCTTGTCTTGTTATCCCTAGAAAATCAGCGAGGTCTTTTTGGGTCTTTTTAGATTGTATTCGTAGACCGCGAAGTCGATCAGAAAACATAATTATCCCCCACATACCTAGTATTACATTAATTATAAGCAATAAAAAGTTGCCTGAACAGAAAAGGCAATAAACAATTGCATAATGTTATTGACAGCAATGAAACATTGCCCTATTATTAATGACATAGGCAATAAAACATTGCATAGGTGGTGATGATCTTGAAAAGGTTATGGCTTAATAAAATTAGAACATCTCGTAGTAAAACTCATTTAGAAGTTGCAAGCAATTCGGGAATAAAACGTCAGTATTACGGAATGATCGAGAATGGCGTAAGTAATCCGAGCGTTGAAGTAGCTAAGGCAATAGCAACATATCTGGAATTCGACTGGACTCTTTTTTTGCGGATGAAGGCAATGAAACATTACATTTTAATGATGAGCAAGCCGCAACAAGGGAGGTCGTGTAAATGAGCGAAACAAATTCCGGTATTCCATTAATCAAATTCGAAATGGACATGACTCAATTGAGAAAGGCCATTAACGAAGCAGTTGACCAGGCGCTTGAGCGTCATTCGCTTGCAGGGTCGCTGCCCCCAGTGTTGAATCGGGAGCAATTAATGAAGTTTCTTGACATTAAAAGTACCAAAGCTTCCGAGTTAATGAACCGCAGGGATTTCCCAGTTATTCGAGAACTGGGCCATCCCAAGATTCTGACCCATCTTCTTATGAAATGGCTTGAAGACCACACTGAGTGGGTTACTGAAAACGCCGGTTCTGGTTACAAGCAAGTGGTGTGAAAATGATAAGAAATACCCGCCTCCAAGTGGCTGGCGGGCCGAAAAGGGAAATGTTGGTTGACCTTATTGTAATCGGTTATCATGTCACATTCCCATATATTACATGTGCAGTTTTGTCAATTTCGTGTGCCTTTAAGTGCGCAAATTGTCCATCCTGCTAAATTCCAATGGACAGAAAGGAGTGCCATCATTGAGCTTAGGAGAAGCGATTCACGAATATCGAATATCGAACAATTTATCCCAAAAGGCGCTGTCTGAAAAATTACCAATCGATCGCACAGTCCTTTCGCGTATTGAAAATGGGGAAAGGGAGCTTGCTGCTTCTTACGATTCTGTTGTAGCTGGGCTGAGTTGGAAACTAGCCCTGGCAATTGCTGATGAAAGAACAGGTGGCTTTATCTCTAACATTTTAGACGATGTGCCAAATCTAGATTTACACCCGGCAGCTTTAAAAGACGTGCTTCTAAAGGAACTAGGAGAAGCAGAAGCAGCATTGGAGGGGCTTGTCGTGGCAAAACATATCGACCCCGAAAAGCGCAGGGAAAGCGCTGAAAGAGTTTGGCAAGAAATGAGGGATGTAATCGAAAAGGCCGTGGTACTGCAAGGAGTTCTTGAGGAGGAATTCGGCCTAGATCGTAAGCGTTTAGCACAGAAACATGAAATGGAGGTGAAGCGCGGTGAAAGATGAGGTATTCGGTTCAAGGGTTATCTATGTAACTGGAGTCTTGAAAGGTAAAGAAGTAAGGCAGATGGTTGAGGAGTTTAGAGCCCAGGAAAGCATCCGACCGATGACAAATAGGATTCTTCGGGAAAATAACTGCTTACAAAGCAAAAAAGCCACTGGCCAGAGTGACTTTAGTGCAACACATTTAGAAAATGTACCTGGAGATATTATACCTGTTCATGAGCATGCTGACAAGGAGGTAAGTACCTATGTCTAAACAAAAGATACTAGGTCAGATCATGGGGATTGCGTATTTATTAAATCAAAACTCGGATTTTAATGTGTTCATTGAATTTTCAGGGCATGTAAATCAGATCAGCATCCGTTTGAAGGACGACTAACTGAACTATTTGGCCGAATCCCATATTTACCTCGACAAACCCGATACAGAGGCAAGACTGATCGAGGTCGGGGCACACTTGACCAATATTTTGACAACAGGGGAAATTGATTATTCCAGATTATATAAAGGCAAGTACGGGATCCGGGAAGCACTATTCTTTTGTTTTGATAAACAGGCAGCTCATTAATTTTTTCAATTCGGATCTTCGGGGAGGAGGGGATGAATATTGGCAAGACCGCAAAAGGAAGGATTGGACTATTTTCCGATGGATGTAGACATAGACCAGGACGATAAGCTCGTTGTCCCAATTGGCAAGTTTGGTATGCAGGGATTTGGGATTATCGTCAAGCTGATGGGAGAGATTTATAAAAACGGTTACTTCTATCCGTGGGGAGAAAAGGAACAGTATGTATTCGCAAGCCGGGTTATTGTTGACATTAACACAATAAAAGATGTTGTTAATGAATGCATTAAATGGGGTTTCTTCCAGCAGGAACTATTCGACAGACATTCTATATTGACCTCCAAGGGATTTCAAAAGAGGTATGTCGAGGCCGCCAAACGGCGCAAGGAGCTAACCCTCGTACATGATTACCTTCTCATTGACGCAGGGGCCATGAGTAAGGAATGCAGTGTGAGTATCAAAATAGTTAATTCCGACGGTAACACGGTAAATGTATACATTAAACCAGATAAAAGCAACGCAACGAGTGCAGAAAGTGCACAAAGTAAAGTAAAGGAAAGTAAAGTAAATAAAAGTAAAGAATTAAAACCCAAAGATACTACCTCTCGGCAAATAAAAACATATGCCGAGGACAGTAGCTACTATCGTATGGCTGTTTATCTTCACTCTAAGATTAATGAATATGCTAAAAACCTTAGTGTAGACCACTTGATCAAGAATTCCAATATGCAAAAATGGGCTGATGATTTTCGCAAGATTGTCGAATTAGACGGACGACAGAAGGAAGAAATCAAAAATGTTATTGATTGGGCCACGAAAGATGCTTTCTGGCGAAAGAATATTCTTAGTCCTGAATCACTGAGAAAGCATTATGTAAAGCTCTGCATTGAAATGACAGATGGAAAAGGAGGCGGCAAGCTTGAAGAAGGCAATCTCAGGGGCATCCAAGGACGTGGCAAAGTTTTTGGAAGAGGTTCGGGTCAAAGCGGAGCGTTACAAGTCTCAGACGACGACCTCGATGAACTTAACAGACAGTCCCTACAAATGCTCGAAGTGTCGGGATACGGGAACTATTAACGAGATCATTGTTGTGAAGGTTGACGAAGGTGATCGGGACGAGCTCGGGAATGTGATTTATCGGGAACGCGAAAGACTACGGGTTGATGAAAATGGTTATCCGCCCCTGTGCGATTGCTATTCAAAGACAATCTTTGAGAGTTGCAACGCATCTGCAGGGATGAAGCCCAACGAGCGGGAGAGGTTATTTTCGACCGCCGTTATTGATACCGAGAACAGACAGTTCTTTATTCAGGCTCATAATTTTGTGAAAAACATCGACGCACATTTAAAGTCAGGGACGTGGCTTTATATTTACGGAGATGAACATCGGGCTAAGCAGCGCGGGCTTAGCGCATATGGAACGGGTAAGAGCTACCTCACACATTGCATCGGAAACGAGCTGACAAAGCTCAAGCAACGGGCAATATACATCACGGACGGACCAGCTTTTCAGGGAGATCAAGAGTACATATCGAAAGGACTCCAAAGAAAGCGAAGCAGACGTTTTATGGCGGTATCATAACGTACCGGTCCTGTTGATCGATGATCTGTTTAAGAGCCAGTACAAGGATTGGGCAGAGGATATCATGTTTCATCTGCTGGATCATCGGAATTGCCCGGGTAAGGTGACCATCATCAATAGCAACTATGCTCCCAATCGAATCGAAATCGCTATGGAACGGACGGGCAACGCCGTTTCCAGCCGAATCTTCGGACAGGCTGTTCTTGTGGAAATGATCGGCACAGATCGACGCCGCAATAAAATGAACAGGGGGCCAGAAAGTGCATGAATGATTACGATTTAGACGTATCGCCTGAACACATCTGCGATTTAATAGTTGAAGACCTTCAGTGGGAATACGAGCAAATGCGTAGGGAGGATGCTGAATGCTAAATAGCCTGGTCGTTCTAAAGCATCAGCGGCAAAAATTATATGTCTGCTTGGAAGATTTGGATTTTGTTTGGGACGAGAAAGAGGTTAAAGAATTTGACCGAATGTGGATCGAGGGGTTAAGCATTCAGGATATTTCTCGGGCATTTGATCGAGACATGGATGAAGTTGTTTTGCTGGTGATGGATCGGAAACGTACTGGCTATATTAATGACCGCCCCGGAGGGGTTTACGGAAGGAGGATGCTGGAACAATGAGCGAGCCAATTTATCTTCGCAGCTGCGAGGTAGTCATTTTCGAATTATTAAAGCAAGGTAAGCCGCATAAAGAAATTTTGGAGATTTCAAAGATAGGCAAAGGTAAAGTCGGAACCATCATTAACCACTTAAGAACTGTTGGGATGGTGGAGTTAGTCAAGAGAGGCTGCTATCTCACTTATGAAAAGGAATATGAAGTATTGCCTGATGAGGAAACTTTCAGGCTTCGGGTAACCAAATCCAAGCAGTTGACTGGAACTTTAGAAATAAATGGTCTGTCTGAACTCCAGCGGATGGTTTTAAACGACTACAAGAATAAGCTTCCCCGTTCTGTAATCGCCAAAAAATACGGAATGAGCAAGGTTGATTTGAATATGCTTATTCTTCAAATGGGGTGTGGGGCTTAATGGGCATTCAAAATATCGTCCATAACGAAGAAAAGGAACAAGAGATTCGAGCATATCCTTGAAACGTTCTCCATGTGGGCAGGCCGTCCACTGAAGCGCCAGGAAGAAAATATCATACTTAAGGCTATTGGAAACGGGAAAACGCTGGACTTATTTACTAAGCTCATTCATTCGATTTATCCTCCAAAGTTCAGGTGCTTCTGATCAGAATCAAACTGTAATCGAGGATTACCTGGTTACCAAGTAGCCATACAACAAAATGAATAAATTTGTCCGTCAGGAGGCGGCGGCATGAAGCTTAAAGAAAAATGGTACCTGGTTATCGGCGGGAACGGTCTTTACGAGTTTGAAAGCTTGATTGTCGATAGCGTGACGATCCGTGTCCGGGCTAACAGCGAGGAAGATGCGTGGAAAATTTTAAGACAGACGGTTAA
>NZ_JBIFNP010000001.1:6417500-6748452 GCF_043945595.1 Paenibacillus sp. TAB_01 | reverse complement strand
CCGCCGATAAGCTGGTAAACCGTATCTGCCAAAGAACCTTTATAAGCGATACGTCCTTCAATGCCTTCCGGAACCAGCTTGCTTTCATTTTCCTGGAAGTAACGGTCCTTACTGCCTTCCTTCATCGCTCCTAGCGAACCCATGCCGCGGTAAACTTTGAACTTTCTGCCTTGATAAATTTCCGATTCGCCCGGGCTTTCATCCGTACCTGCAAACAAGCTGCCGATCATAACTACGCTTGCTCCTGCAGCGATAGCCTTCGTCACATCGCCGGAATATTTAATACCGCCGTCCGCAATGATCGGCACATTATATTCTCTGGCAACCGATGCGCAATCGTAAATGGCCGTGATTTGAGGTACGCCGATCCCTGCGATAATACGTGTCGTACAAATCGAACCGGGACCAATACCTACCTTAACCATCGAGGCCCCGGCTTCAATAAGGTCCTTCGTTCCTTGTCCGGTCGCTACGTTACCTGCGCAAATAGGAAGGTCAGGATACGCTTCGCGGATTTTCTTTACGGTATTCAGGATATTAATATGCTGACCGTGTGCCGAGTCCACCACGATCATATCGATTCCGGCTTCCACCAGCGCTGCAGTCCGCTCCATAACGTCTTTGGATACGCCTACCGCTGCACCAACCAATAAACGTCCGTGCTGGTCTTTAGCGGAGTTAGGGAACTGTATCGCCTTCTCGATATCCTTGATCGTGATAAGTCCCTTCAACGTATTGTTCTCATCCACAATCGGCAGTTTTTCAATTTTGTGCTTCTGCAAAATTCCCTCTGCCTGCTGCAGAGTCGTCCCGACCGGAGCCGTTACCAGATCGCTGTGTGTCATAACTTCTTTGATTTTAATGGAGTAGTCGTGAACGAAACGAAGGTCTCTGTTCGTCAGAATCCCAACTAACTTCTTGTTCTCATCACAAATCGGCACCCCGGAGATGCGGTATTTCGCCATCAGCTCCTCTGCATCGTACACATGATGCTCTGGTGTCAGCGAGAATGGGTTAGTAATAACGCCGCTCTCGGAACGCTTCACTCGATCCACTTCTTCCGCTTGCTGAGCGATGGACATGTTTTTATGAATAATCCCGATACCGCCTTCTCTTGCCATAGCAATAGCCATCTTGGATTCCGTTACGGTATCCATAGCCGAACTGATCAACGGAATATTCAACTTGATATTGTTCGCAAGCTGTGTAGTGATATCGATCTCTTTACCAAATACCTCCGACCTACTTGGCATTAACAGCACATCGTCGAAGGTCAAGCCTTCCTTAGCAAACTTAGATTCCCACACGAACGTAATCCTCCTTCATTTTCGCTTACCCGCGGATATTATTGCAATATTATCAAAAGCCCATTTTTAATGTCAAGCACATATTATCAGTCAGTCCCACATTCATCCAATCCCGTACCAGAGTATGACAAAAGAACAAACATTCCTTGAACGCTCCCTCTTCTTTCATACTCAGTATTTCCTTTATACTTCAAAAAAACAAACTCATCCTACTTCTTACCCTTTTTTCACTCCTTCTTTCCACGGCCTTGCCCCTTCTTCAAATTCCGAAAATAAAAAAGACCCTTCTGGTCTATTACCAAAAGGATCTTCTTGTGCTTGGCGACGTCCTACTCTCCCGGAACCCTTCGGTTCAAGTACCATCGGCGCTGGAGGGCTTAACGGTCGTGTTCGAGATGGGAACGCGTGGTTCCCCTCCGCCATCATCACCAAACGGGATTTTTCGAAGCGTTGCTTCTTCGAAAACGCTGCAAGAAAATATCCATCCCTATAAGGGACATGCAGCTATTTGTTCAAGGTTGTTACCCTGAAAACTAGATACGAAACAAGCATACATCCTTCTTCTTTGCTTTCTCTTGGATAAGCCCTCGACCGATTAGTATTCGTCAGCTCCATACCTTACGGCACTTCCACCCCGAACCTATCTACCTCGTCGTCTTCAAGGGGTCTTACGTACTGGGAAATCTCATCTTGAGGGGGGCTTCACGCTTAGATGCTTTCAGCGCTTATCCCGTCCGTACGTAGCTATCCAGCCGTGCTCCTGGCGGAACAACTGGTACACCAGCGGTACGTCCATCCCGGTCCAATTCCTCATTCGTCAAGACAAAAAAGACCGGCTGCGCTTTGCCGCGCTGCAATCCGATTATGCGCAGGCGCTGCTTCAATCTATGCGTCCGGATGCCGCTTCGGTTCCGGATACCGTCCTTTTGATGGAAAAAGGGATTCTATACTCGCACTCTACGGCGGTACTCCGCATTTGCAGGCTTCTAGGCAGGGCTTGGCCGCTGCTCTATCTGTTCATTATTATACCCAGACCGCTTAGAGATGCGGTGTATAAGGCTTTTGCCCGATACCGCTACAAGCTGTTCGGAAAACAAGACAGCTGCATGATGCCGACTGAAGCCATCCGCCGCAAATTTATCGACAGCTGAACTTTTCCCCAGTTGGGGATAGACTCAAGAACAACAAAGCCCTACTTGATGAAATATCCCCAATTCACTACAATGAAATGTGTACAAAAACAGCGTTATCCACAACGTTATCCACAGCATGTTAACAAAACGAATATCTGTTCGTTCTATCCACAATATAAGAATGAGGTGCCTGATTTTGCAAGAGCATGTTGCTTATATGAGAGCCGCTATGGAGGAAGCCCGGCTGGCCGAAGCGAAGCTGGAGGTGCCTATCGGAGCCGTTGTCGTCTGGCAGGATCAGATCATCGGAAGAGGGCACAATCTGAGGGAAACCACCCGGGACCCGCTGGCCCATGCCGAGCTGATTGCCATTAAGCAGGCAAGTGAGCATCTGGGAGCTTGGCGGCTGCTGGACTGCAAGCTGTATGTGACATTGGAGCCTTGTCCCATGTGCGCAGGAGCCATCGTGCAGGCACGCGTTCCGCAGGTCATCTACGGTACGACCGACCCGAAGGCGGGCTGTGCCGGCACGCTGATGAATCTGCTCCAGGAAGACCGGTTTAACCACCGGGTCGATGTGGTCAGCGGGGTGCTTCAGGAAGAGTGCAGCGCCATGCTGACTCAATTTTTCCGTAAGCTGAGGGGAAAATAACCGCGGTGCCGTACAGACAGATACTAGACGCTCCTATTCGAACGGAGCCTTGAGAAAGCCAAAGAAGCAGGTCCGCGGAAGGGTGTGTTTTTCCTCACCGCGGTACCTGCTTTTTTTATCTGCGTGCTCAGGAAATGACCTGATTGTCCGCCCCGCGCCGTTCCACTTGAACATCCTGGGGAACGACGACCGTGACGCTCATCCACGGATAGAACGAGTCCAGCCCCCGCTCCTGCGGTAAGCGCTTGATCTGTACATACAGTGTATCCCCAACCGTATGGACGGAGACAACCTGATCCTTCGCAAGCGTCTGCTCCTGCTCTCCCGCTCTCACCCGCTCCCGGTAAGTGCCGAACACTTGAACCGACCGTTCCGTCGATTGATCTACCTTAATGTCTTGATCGGGAGACTGGACAATCACCTTCTTGACCCCCTCACCCAACGCTTCCTTTACAGCCGGAAGATCCTTGGTTTGTTCTACCGCGCCGAGCATCGACCGGACTTCATTCAGCAGACCTGTTGAGGTCAGCAGGGCAAAGCCCAAGCATCCGATACAGAGCACCCCGACGAAAAACAAGCTCAGCATATCGTAGTAGAGCACGCTGTTTTCTTTTTTGGCGAACACGAGGTAGCCTAGAATTTCAAGCCCCAGTAGGACGAAAACAATAGGCCACCACGTCAAAAACGCGTCGAATGCTTCCGTTCCCCGCCACTGTGAAGTAAACAGCACCGTGCCCAGCATAATGAGCGATATGCCCATCGATAAGGTGCCTACCCGCCATTTTTTCATCGTTTAGTCCCCCCTCTTCTGTTTCTTGCTGCCGAGAACCAGCCTCAGGCCGCCTCCGATCAGGAATAGACCGAAACGACAAGCGTCTGGAAATATTGATGGAATAAATACGAGATCCGTTCTTCCGGGAACAGCCGGTCCAGCGTCGTCAACAGCACTTCATCCAATAAATAGTACGCGCCAAGGAACAAAAGGGCGATGCCCACCCACCGCTGGTGGTTTACAAGCCACTCCACGAAAGGCACATCCTTCAGCTCCTCGCGGCCCTGCCTTGAGATTTGCTGCAGCGCATCAAAAAAGCTGTAAAACCATATAATCGGAATCAAGAACAAGAAAATCGAAAGCCGGAGCACATCCATCACATAAATACAAAGGAAGAAAGCGACCATCAGCTGCAGCCCTCTTTTTTGCAGGCCCAGGTACATATGCCCCGCCCCGGGCACAATCGAAAGGAAGGTTGCGATCATTTTGCTTTTCCGGCCGTCCTCGCGGCTGTCCTGGAAGTCATCGAACATCGTTTGATCGATCAAAGGCTCTCCGTTTCGCTTTTTATTCAGCTGCTGGATGCAGTCGAACATACAATACAGCCAAATGACCGGAAGGACCCGAGAAACACGAGAAATTCATCCCGGTGGGCGAGGACGGCAACGAAGAATACCATGACCATCGATCCGAAAAAAGCCATCAGAAACGCCAAGCCCCGCTGCATCAGACCAAGCTGAAAGTGGCCCAGACCCGGAATCAGCGAAAGAAAAATCGTAAACATCCGGTCATTGTCGCCGTTCGGCGGCGGGGCAAACGGCCCCATTCCGTTCCTGGATCCGGCTCCGGATACATCAACACCGTCACTCCCGTTACCGTAAGACTGGGCTGCCGCCGCATATCTTAAGTCTCTCGCTCTCAGCAGATAAAGAATCATATCGATCAGATTGATCGTGCCTGCGAGAAATGCGACAATCAAAAGCAGAACAAGCAGACCGTCCGCGTGGCGGGCCTCTCCAGTGACTACGAGCAGAAACAGCAGCAGCATCGGGCCGAAAAATCCCGCTCCGTAGACAAAAGCTCTTCCTTTGCGGTTCATATACAAATGGCCGACCCCTGGAATCAAGGACAACAGCAGCGCGGCCATCGGATTTTTATAGTGCATTATCGCGTTCCTCCCCGTTCATGTTTTGCTTGTATGGCGTCCAGCATCACGATTGTTTTGTTCATAATGGTTTGCGACATGGAAGTCCGCTCTGCTTGCCCCTTGTCGCGGTGCTCCAGCTTCATCGCCTCGCTGCCGTAAGAGTCTCCCGGCTGCAACCGGTCCACAATCGTCTGGAATGCGCCTGAACTCATCAACACCACGGTAATGGCGGCGGCCACGGTATAATGAAAGACCGGGTGTCGCAGCCACCCCGTTCTCCGGTCCTCAATCTTTTTGGCCGGAAGGGGGGAGAAGTCTGCTTGAGGCGTTGGGGCCATTGGAGGCAGCTTGAGCATAACCTGGTCTAAAAGTACCTGAGGATCGGCTAGAGCCGGATAGTCTGCTTCCGCTTCTTCTAGTCCGAGCATATATAGCTCCAGGCACGTATCGCACTGCTGCAGATGCTGCTCGAGTTCGGCTTCTTCCTGCGGTGTCAGCGGAGGCTCCTGCCTCGCGTACTGCGTCCACCGCTCCAAGGTATAATGCTTCATTCCCACTCCTCCTCCTTCCAATGCTTGCGGAGCCATTGCTTGGCCCGATACAGCTTCGATTCTACCGTCTTCAGCGCGACTCCCTGCTCGGCGGCAATCTCCTGATAGCTCTTATCCTCCATATAAAAAGCAACCACCACTTCGCGGTAATTGTCCGGCATGTGGTCCAGATAGTCCCGAATCTTTTGCTGCTGCTGCTTGCTCAGCACTTCATCCTCTAATGAATATTCCTCATCGGCCGGTATAAGCAGCTCGATCTCGTCGCTCAACTGCTCCCGCTTCCGCTCGGCGGCTCTCTTAAAATCAATGGCCTTGTTGACGGCGATACGGGTCATCCATGTTTTCAACCCTTGGTGACGGTACTGAGGGAGAGAAGCATATATTTTCAACAGCACTTCCTGCGTGACATCTTCGGCGTCCTTAGTCGACCTCAGGACCAGAATAGACCACGTGGAAAAGATACGGACCGTACTTGTCCATCAGGCAGCGGAATGCCTCCTTGTCGCCTGCGATCGTTCGTTCGATCCATTCTGTTTCCTCCGTAATGTTCTCCCCCTCCTCTCCGTACATATAGACGCAGCCACCCTGCGCTTTCACTGCACCGGATTGAAAAAAATTCGGGCAGCTCAAAAAGCCCCGGCATTCATTATAACGAGGCTGTCCGATTTAGCGTAAGCCAATATAAGGAGATCACGAAAAATCCGCTGGAGGGCCAATCCTGCACTAAATTTTTCGGGTTAAGGCATCGGCACTATCCGTGTCTTGAGGTCCGGTAGCTCAGCCCCGTTCTTAACGCTGCTTCATTCATCAGCCGTTCCGCCGCTTTTTGCGCGGCCTCTGCGACGGACTCTTCCTCGATCCCGCAGAGCCTGCCATCCTGCACCACGATTCGGCCGCCGACGACGGTTATATCGGCCTGTACCGCTCCAATCGTCATAGGCAGCGCCTGATCGTCAAAAAGCCCCCCGGCAAAGCCAAGCTTCCGGGTATCCACCATAAATAAATCGGCCGCCTTCCCGGCCTCCAGAGAGCCGATCGCATCGTCCCAGCCCAATACCTTGGCCGAGCCCATCGTACCGATATAGAGCGTTTCCGCCGCTGTGAGAGACGGCGCTCCGAGATGAACCTGATGCTTGTGCAGTAAATAAGCCATTCTAAGCTCCCACAGCATGTTCGAGGCATCATTCGATGCGCTGCCATCTACGCCTAATCCTACCTTAACCCCCGCATCGAGCAGCCCGCGTATCGGCAGCGCTCCGGAAGACAGCTTCATATTACTTGTCGGGCAATGCGCCACGCCGCAGCCGCAGGCGCCAAGTCGATGGATCTCCCTTTCGTTAAACCATATGCCGTGGGCATACCATACGTCAGTTCCGACCCAATCGGCCGATTCCATATAATCCAACGGACGCATGCCGAACCGTTCGATACAAAAGCTCTCCTCATCCAGCGTCTCCGCCAAATGGGTGTGCATCCTCACACCATAGCTGCGGGCCAAAGCGGCCGATTCCTTCAGAAGTCCTGTCGTGACGGAGAAAGGAGAGCAAGGCGCTACGCCAACGCGCAGCATCGAGAACCGGGCGGAATCATGGTAGGTTTCAATGACACGCTGCGTGTCCTTCAGAATCTGATCCTCCGTCTGACACACTTCATCAGGAGGCAGACCTCCTTTTGACCGCCCCAGGCTCATCGATCCCCTCGTCGGATAAAACCGGATCCCCAGCTCCCGGGCAGCACGGATCTCTTCATCGATCAGTTCGCCCGACACCGCCTGAGGAAAGCAATAAAAATGATCGGATGAGGTCGTGCACCCGCTTTTCAGCAGCTCCCCTAACCTACAAGCGCGCTTAAATATACATCCTGCGGATGCAGGTGTCGCCATATCTCATACAATGTCAACAGCCAGTCGAATAACGAGCAGTCCTGCGCCAGCGGAATGTTCCGGGTAAACGTCTGGTATAAGTGATGATGCGTATTAATAAGACCCGGATATACGATGTGGCCGCGGGCGTCAATGATCCGGTCGGCCGTGTCATAAGGCAGCTCCGTTCCAATCGCTTTAATTCCTTGTCCCTCAATATATAGGGATCCGCCGGGATATTGGTTTCTTTGGCCATCCATAGTAATGATATTTTTAGCATTCTTGATTAACAGCGTGGACATCGGCTCTCCCCCATCCTGTATTCATGCCTCCAGTCTAGGGGAAGCAGCAGCGGGCGTTCAAGACTTTCCCGCATTTTTTGTGAGGCATAACGAAGGCAGGGCGCTCCCTCTGTATCCAACGCTTAGTGCTGTATCTATTCCTCGCGAAGAAGGCAAAAAAGCAGACCCGCCGGAACCTTAGTTCACAGCGATCTGCTTGACTGATTTGCATTTCTATGGCGTCCCCGGCCAGAATCGAACTGACATTTGATCTTTAGGAGAGATCCGTTCTATCCGTTGAACTACGAGGACATATACTTTCATTATATCATATCCGGCGAACAGCGTCGAGGCCTCGGTCGCCAAGCGGGTCCTTCAGCGGCGATTATAGTTTCGTAAGAATCAACGGGCCTTTCTTCGTGATGGCCACCGTATGCTCGAATTGAGCCGACAAACCGCCATCCCAGGTCCGGGCCGTCCACCCATCAAGCTCGATATACATCTCTTCCGAACCCGTGTTAAGCATCGGTTCGATGGTAATGACCATCCCTTCCTTCAGCATGAAGCCTTTACCCGGCTCACCCGCATGATCGAAGCTCGGCTGCTCGTGCAGCGATCGGCCGATGCCGTGTCCTACAAGTCCCCGCACAACCGAGAAGCCTGCCGCTTCCGCGTGCTTTTTGATGATATGAGTCACATCGCCGATGCGGCTTCCAATGACCGCCTTCGGAATGGACATCTCTAGACACTCCCGAGTGACCCGGATCAGCTTGCCCGCCTCCTCCGAAATATCTCCGACAGCATACGTACGGGCTGAGTCGGCCATCCAGCCGTCTACGCTGCAGACAATATCTATCTTGACAATATCGCCGCTGCGCAGCGGCGTGTCGTTGGGGAAGCCGTGAGCAATGACATCGTTCACGGAAGCGCACGTAGCGTAAGGGAAGCCTTTATAGCCCTTGGTCACCTGGCTGGCCCCGTGCCGCGTCAAGAAGCTCTCTGCAAAATCGTTAATTTCCAATGTCGTTCTTCCGGGGCGAATCATCGGTGCAATGGCCTGATGGCATAAAGCAAGAATTCGCCCGGCCTGGCGCATCATCGCAATTTCCTCGGGGGTTTTTAGATTGATCATGAAGCCCCTCCTTTTGTACTTCTTTCTGCATTATCGTACGCTGCAGTACATGAAAATGCTCATGTCCGAGAAAAATAAGCCAAAATGCCCCCTTTTTCACTTATTTGAGAATTTACATGACAAGTAAGCATTACAGGATTCTCTTTTAGAGACCTTCATGGTAGAATGAGGGGAAGCATATGGGTGAGGTGTTGCACAGCATGTTGGACAACCATCAGTTCTATATAGTTTACGACGATTTTACGATCGCTATTTATTCCCTGCTGGATGATGTTTGCGAAGAGCTGGCCGCCGGGGGGACGCTGTACGGTTATGCAGATGAAGAAGAAGTCGCTCATGCTCTACTGATGGAGTGCTTCCAATATTTGACCATGCGCAATACATAGATCATTTGAAGCGTCCCTTCCGCTTCAGCCTCTCTTTCTCTGGCTGAAAGCGGAAGGGACTTCTTTTATAATAAAGAAAAAGAACCCTTTCCAGGGTTCTTCAGAAGCTTACGGTACGGCAGCAGCTTACCCTTCGCCGTTGTTATGACGGGAATGGTTCTGCTGCTTCACCTTTTTAGATCCGGATAAGGGCTCGTTCGGCTGGCTTTCCTGCCTGTTTTGATTCTTTTGTCCGCCCGGAGGGTTCACAGGCTGAGGAATATCTTTTGGCATTGGATGGGTCCCCCTTCTCAATGATCTTTATTCTTTATCCGTTAAAATGGAGTTGTTTGTCGGCTTATCGTGATTCAGCGCATCCTGGTGCCGGTGATCGTTCGTCTGCTGCTGAACTTGCTGCGCCTGATGGCTGTTGACGATCGTATGATCCAGATCCTTTACGACATTTTGCAGGTTTTTATCGACGTCGCTTTTATTTTTAGTCATGGCTCTTCCCTCCGCATTAGCTGTTTGTCACAGCTTGAAGCAGCTGCGCGCATTCATGAATGTGTCTTACGTAATCGTCGACCATCGTTTGAATGATATCCGTCCGTTCGTCCACATTCCGGCCTTCCCGCTCGACATCCACCAGCTCGACCTTCACTTCTCTGGAATCCACATATGTGCACTTGAAATCGAAGCTGTAATCGGAATGACCTGCGGTAGCGATATGCACCCGGATCGTATTCGGGTCAGCCTCATCCGCTAGAACCTCCGATCGGTCGGATGCGTTCAGAACGGTTGGGAGCGACTCCGCCCAAGCTTGTACGAGCTTTTGCTGATCGACATTCAGTGTGTCCGTCTTTGCCATCTCTTTATTACCACCTCCACATTCTATAAGTTGCGGAGCGGTAAACATCTTTATACTTGGCCGCCTCTCACAAAAAAAGGAATGGACGTACTTTGCTTCCTGGCCAATAAAAAAAGCCATACCATTCATCAAAAGAATGGTACAGCTTTATATGTAAGCTCTGCTTGCTTTATTGCAGCCAATATGGCCACCTGAAACAAATATGGCGGAGAGGGTGGGATTCGAACCCACGGAGACCTCACGACCTCGGCGGTTTTCAAGACCGCTGCCTTAAACCACTCGACCACCTCTCCGGGTGACAAATTGCATTGTATCACAACTCGTTGGCTGTTTTCAAGTCTATTTTTTGCTGATCCGATCGATTTGGTTCATGTAAGGACGCAGCACTTCAGGAATCACCACGCTGCCATCCTCCTGCTGATAGTTCTCCAAAATCGCGGCTACCGTCCGGCCCAAGGCAAGACCCGAACCGTTCAAGGTATGAACGAACTCCGGCTTCGCTTTAGCGTCGCGGCGGAAACGAATATTCGCACGGCGCGCTTGGAAGTCCTCAAAATTACTGCAGGACGAAATCTCGCGATAAGTTTGACTGCTCGGCAGCCATACCTCGAGATCGTATGTTTTAGCCGACGAGAAACCGATATCCCCCGTACAAAGCGTGAGTACACGGTAAGGCAGCTGAAGCAGCTGAAGCACCTTCTCTGCGTCCGCTGTGAGCTTCTCCAGCTCATCATAAGACGATTCCGGCGTTGTGAGCTTTACGAGCTCAATTTTGTTAAATTGATGCTGGCGTATTAAGCCGCGCGTATCTCTTCCCGCCGAGCCCGCTTCCGAACGGAAGCAAGCGCTGAAGGCAACGAAATATTTAGGCAGCTCCTCCACCGTCAATATATCATCCCGATGATAATTCGTTACAGGAACCTCAGCCGTCGGGATCAGGAAATAATCCGTACCCTGAAGCTTAAATACATCTTCCTCAAATTTCGGAAGCTGTCCGGTACCGGTAAGACTATCGCGGTTAACAATATACGGAGGAAGCATCTCCTCGTATCCGTGCTGATCGCTGTGAAGATCCATCATGAAGCTGATCAATGCGCGCTCCAGACGAGCTCCCAGCCCTTTATAGAAAGTGAAGCGGGAACCGGTAACTTTCGCAGCGGCTTCAAAATCGAGAATTCCCAAATCCTGTCCAAGCTCCCAATGAGCCTTAGGCTCGAAGGAAAAAGACGCCGGTTCACCGACACGGCGAACCTCTACGTTCTCCTCCTCCGATTTGCCTACAGGCACGCTGTCGCTAGGAATATTAGGAATGGCCATCACAATGCTGTCGATCTCCGATTCTAATCCACGAATCTCGTCATCCAGCGCTTTAATGCGGTCACCGACGCCTTTCATTTCCTCAATCAACGCATCGGCATTCTGCTTGGCCTTCTTCAAGGAAGCTACTTCCTGAGAAACCACGTTACGGCGGTTTTTCAGCTGCTCCACTTCCTGCAGCAGCTCCCGGCGCTTCACATCGAGATTGGAAAAACGGCTGATTTCCTCCAGGCTTTTGCCGCGATTGGTCATCGCCTGCTCAACCTTTGCTAAATCGTTACGTAATAACTTTATATCCAACAAGGGGCACCCTCCTACCTCGTTTCACGAACCATGTCTAAGAAATATGCGTGCATCCGTTCATCATCGGTTAATTCCGGATGAAACGAGGCGGCTAACAGATGCCCTTGACGTGCGGCAACAATCTGGTCGCGGTACGTAGATAACACCTCAACGCCTTCGCCAACCGCTTCAATTAACGGAGCACGGATGAAAACGGCACGGACGTCATCGGCGATCCCTTTGACTTCCAAATCCGTCTCAAAGCTCTCACGCTGCCGTCCGAAGGCATTGCGCGCCACTTTAATATCCATTAATTGAAGATGCGCCTCCGATTGCCCGGCAATCTCTTTGGCAATCACGATCAGACCTGCACAGGTACCGAATATCGGCTTGCCTTTAGCCGAAAAAGACTGCAGTGCTTCAATAAATTGAAAGGTACGCATTAATTTGCCGATTGTTGTGCTTTCGCCCCCGGGAATAATAATTCCGTCTATTTCATCGAGCTGTTCCTTGCGTTTTATAATAACTCCCTCGCCGCCAGCCTTTTCAATTAAACGAATGTGCTCGGCTACGGCGCCTTGAAGCGCTAATACTCCAATTTTCATAGTGAATCCATCCTTCTATCGGACTCTTACCAGCCGCGCTCTTGCATGCGCTGTGTAGCGTCCAGCTTGGAAATTTCGATCCCTTTCATCGGCGTTCCCAGGTTTTTCGAAATTTCGGCAATAAGAGCATAGTCGGTATAGTGAGTCGTTGCTTCCACGATCGCTTTAGCGAATTTCTCAGGGCTATCCGATTTAAAAATACCGGAGCCTACGAATACGCCGTCCGATCCCAGGTGCATCATCAAAGCGGCATCCGCTGGAGTTGCTACACCGCCTGCAGCAAAGTTAACGACAGGCAGCTTGCCTGTTTCGTGCACTTGCAGCAGCAGCTCGTAAGGCGCGCCCAGGTTCTTCGCTTCAGCCATCAGCTCGTCCTTCGACATAGCTTGTACTTTTTTAATTTGACCTACCATCATACGCATATGACGAACGGCTTCCACGATATTGCCCGTTCCCGGTTCACCTTTGGTACGGATCATGGACGCACCCTCGCCGATACGGCGCAGCGCTTCGCCCAGGTCTCTGGCTCCGCATACGAAAGGAACAGTGAACTCTCTTTTATTGATATGGAACACTTCGTCTGCCGGAGTCAATACTTCGCTCTCATCGATGTAGTCGACACCCATCGTCTCAAGAATCTTGGCTTCAACAAAATGTCCGATCCGTGCTTTCGCCATAACAGGAATAGAAACAACCTTCATAACCTGTTCCACAACGGTAGGATCGGCCATACGGGCTACGCCGCCCACTGCGCGAATATCCGAAGGTACCCGTTCCAAAGCCATAACGGCAGAAGCCCCTGCCGCTTCAGCGATTTTTGCTTGCTCGGCGTTCATAACGTCCATGATGACGCCACCCTTTTGCATTTCAGCCATACCTTTTTTAACGCGCGAAGTTCCCGTTTCCATCTCTAATCTGCCTCCAAACCTATATCGATAAAATTTCGTGAATCCTTATCAGCAAACTACTAAACAATTATTTTACAGGAATACCTTTAAATAAACAACCAGTTTACTTGGTTTTTATCACTTCTTCTTACCCGAAATGGTATCGACAATGAAATCCTTAATGGCTCTGAAGAACAACCGGATCCAGCTGCCTTTTTCCACATCTTCATTCGCAATCAGATTCGCTGTTTTCTCCGTTCCCTGGTAAGTTACCTTAACCGTCCCCACCACGGCACCTTTGGCAATTGGAGCAACCAGCTTGCTCTCATCCGCAGGCTCTGCAGTAATCACGAATTGATCCGGAGTTGCGCCTTTTTTAGCAACGATCGACAGCCCTGTTTGAGTTACGACCGGTACTTGCGTTTCCACGCCTTTTTTAATATTTACTGTTTTCAGGGAATCTATTTCAGCCTTGGCTGTCAGTACCTGCTTCATTTCAAAATTGTTAAACCCGTAATCCAACACCTTTCTCGTCTCTTCAAACCGTTTCGGTTCCGTCTTCGTCCCCATTACTACACTGATCAGACGCATACCGTTGCGCTCAGCCGTACCTGTGAAGCAATATCCCGCATCATCGGTGGAACCTGTTTTCAAACCATCGAGGCCTTGATAGGCGTACTTTTTAAAGTTCACGTTGTCCTTATTACCTTCAAGCATCCAGTTCCAGTTAATCATCGGGGATTTATCCGTTTCGCGGAACTTCTTGGACGGCTGCTTCGTGAAATCAAGAATTTCTTTATGATCTTTCAAAATATTATAAGCAATCAGCGCAGCATCCTTCGCCGTGAGCAGCGTCTCCCCTTGTACCTCTTTCGGAGCATATTTGCCCAGGTCGGCGCGGGACAAGCCCGTTGCGCTAATAAAATGTGCCTGATCGGACAAGCCCATTTCCTTGGCTTTGTCATTCATCATTGTCGCGAATTTTTCTTCAGTGCCTCCTAAATATTCGGCTAAAGCAACAGAAGCATCATTGGCCGAGTAAATAGACATAGCGCCGAACAAATCTTTGACGGAGTACTGCTCTCCGACATTCAGCAAGCCTCCGGAGCCGATAACATCCGCGGAGTATTGGCTGATCGGAACCATGTCCTCCCATTTGATCTTTCCGCTTTTAATAGCTTCCATAACCAAATATTCCGTCATCATTTTGGCCATACTTGCGGGCGGTAGTGCAACATCCGCATTATTCTCATATAAAACTTGACCTGTACTTGCCTCTATCAAAATAGCGGACTTCACATCCAGACTTAACTCTGACGCTTCCGCCGCCTCTGCTTTATTCGCCGGGTTCCATAAAGATGTACTCAATTGAACAATAATAGCTAACGTTAAAATGACTGCTATGCGCCTTACTGAAAGCAACACGTTCCCACTCCTCACTATAATTTTGGTCAAAACACGTAAGTCTTATTGTACCACAAGCCTTAGAGCCTGTACAAAACAAAGAAACGGCAGCCCTTTTCGGCCCCCGTCTCTTATCCTGACAAACCAATAAACTCATCAATGATTATAGCGAATAGTTAGGTGCTTCCTTCGTAATCTGGACATCGTGCGGATGGCTCTCGCGCAACCCGGCACCCGTAATGCGAATAAACGAAGTCTCATTGATTAATGCCTTAATGTTTCTTGCGCCGCAATACCCCATACCGGAACGAAGACCGCCGATAAGCTGGTAAACCGTATCTGCCAAAGAACCTTTATAAGCGATACGTCCTTCAATGCCTTCCGGAACCAGCTTGCTTTCATTTTCCTGGAAGTAACGGTCCTTACTGCCTTCCTTCATCGCTCCTAGCGAACCCATGCCGCGGTAAACTTTGAACTTTCTGCCTTGATAAATTTCCGATTCGCCCGGGCTTTCATCCGTACCTGCAAACAAGCTGCCGATCATAACTACGCTTGCTCCTGCAGCGATAGCCTTCGTCACATCGCCGGAATATTTAATACCGCCGTCCGCAATGATCGGCACATTATATTCTCTGGCAACCGATGCGCAATCGTAAATGGCCGTGATTTGAGGTACGCCGATCCCTGCGATAATACGTGTCGTACAAATCGAACCGGGACCAATACCTACCTTAACCATCGAGGCCCCGGCTTCAATAAGGTCCTTCGTTCCTTGTCCGGTCGCTACGTTACCTGCGCAAATAGGAAGGTCAGGATACGCTTCGCGGATTTTCTTTACGGTATTCAGGATATTAATATGCTGACCGTGTGCCGAGTCCACCACGATCATATCGATTCCGGCTTCCACCAGCGCTGCAGTCCGCTCCATAACGTCTTTGGATACGCCTACCGCTGCACCAACCAATAAACGTCCGTGCTGGTCTTTAGCGGAGTTAGGGAACTGTATCGCCTTCTCGATATCCTTGATCGTGATAAGTCCCTTCAACGTATTGTTCTCATCCACAATCGGCAGTTTTTCAATTTTGTGCTTCTGCAAAATTCCCTCTGCCTGCTGCAGAGTCGTCCCGACCGGAGCCGTTACCAGATCGCTGTGTGTCATAACTTCTTTGATTTTAATGGAGTAGTCGTGAACGAAACGAAGGTCTCTGTTCGTCAGAATCCCAACTAACTTCTTGTTCTCATCACAAATCGGCACCCCGGAGATGCGGTATTTCGCCATCAGCTCCTCTGCATCGTACACATGATGCTCTGGTGTCAGCGAGAATGGGTTAGTAATAACGCCGCTCTCGGAACGCTTCACTCGATCCACTTCTTCCGCTTGCTGAGCGATGGACATGTTTTTATGAATAATCCCGATACCGCCTTCTCTTGCCATAGCAATAGCCATCTTGGATTCCGTTACGGTATCCATAGCCGAACTGATCAACGGAATATTCAACTTGATATTGTTCGCAAGCTGTGTAGTGATATCGATCTCTTTACCAAATACCTCCGACCTACTTGGCATTAACAGCACATCGTCGAAGGTCAAGCCTTCCTTAGCAAACTTAGATTCCCACACGAACGTAATCCTCCTTCATTTTCGCTTACCCGCGGATATTATTGCAATATTATCAAAAGCCCATTTTTAATGTCAAGCACATATTATCAGTCAGTCCCACATTCATCCAATCCCGTACCAGAGTATGACAAAAGAACAAACATTCCTTGAACGCTCCCTCTTCTTTCATACTCAGTATTTCCTTTATACTTCAAAAAAACAAACTCATCCTACTTCTTACCCTTTTTTCACTCCTTCTTTCCACGGCCTTGCCCCTTCTTCAAATTCCGAAAATAAAAAAGACCCTTCTGGTCTATTACCAAAAGGATCTTCTTGTGCTTGGCGACGTCCTACTCTCCCGGAACCCTTCGGTTCAAGTACCATCGGCGCTGGAGGGCTTAACGGTCGTGTTCGAGATGGGAACGCGTGGTTCCCCTCCGCCATCATCACCAAACGGGATTTTTCGAAGCGTTGCTTCTTCGAAAACGCTGCAAGAAAATATCCATCCCTATAAGGGACATGCAGCTATTTGTTCAAGGTTGTTACCCTGAAAACTAGATACGAAACAAGCATACATCCTTCTTCTTTGCTTTCTCTTGGATAAGCCCTCGACCGATTAGTATTCGTCAGCTCCATACCTTACGGCACTTCCACCCCGAACCTATCTACCTCGTCGTCTTCAAGGGGTCTTACGTACTGGGAAATCTCATCTTGAGGGGGGCTTCACGCTTAGATGCTTTCAGCGCTTATCCCGTCCGTACGTAGCTATCCAGCCGTGCTCCTGGCGGAACAACTGGTACACCAGCGGTACGTCCATCCCGGTCCTCTCGTACTAAGGACAGCTCCTCTCAAATTTCCTGCGCCCACGACAGATAGGGACCGAACTGTCTCACGACGTTCTGAACCCAGCTCGCGTACCGCTTTAATGGGCGAACAGCCCAACCCTTGGGACCTACTTCAGCCCCAGGATGCGATGAGCCGACATCGAGGTGCCAAACCTCCCCGTCGATGTGGACTCTTGGGGGAGATAAGCCTGTTATCCCCAGGGTAGCTTTTATCCGTTGAGCGATGGCCCTTCCATGCGGTACCACCGGATCACTAAGCCCGACTTTCGTCCCTGCTCGACCTGTTTGTCTCGCAGTCAAGCTCCCTTATGCCTTTGCACTCTTCGAATGATTTCCAACCATTCTGAGGGAACCTTGGGGCGCCTCCGTTACTTTTTAGGAGGCGACCGCCCCAGTCAAACTGCCCACCTGACACTGTCCCCATACCGGCTTACGGTACCAGGTTAGAACTCCGATACGATCAGGGTGGTATCCCAACGTCGCCTCCACCCAAGCTGGCGCTCAGGCTTCTCAGGCTCCCACCTATCCTGTACAGATCGTACCAAAGTCCAATATCAAGCTGCAGTAAAGCTCCATGGGGTCTTTCCGTCTTGTCGCGGGTAACCTGCATCTTCACAGGTATTAAAATTTCACCGGATCTCTCGTTGAGACAGCGCCCAAGTCGTTACGCCATTCGTGCGGGTCAGAATTTACCTGACAAGGAATTTCGCTACCTTAGGACCGTTATAGTTACGGCCGCCGTTTACTGGGGCTTCGGTTCATAGCTTCGGGGTAAACCCCTAACCACTCCCCTTAACCTTCCAGCACCGGGCAGGCGTCAGCCCGTATACTTCGCCTTGCGGCTTCGCACAGACCTGTGTTTTTGCTAAACAGTCGCTTGGGCCTTTTCACTGCGGCCCCCTCGGGCTATTCACCCTACCGAGGCACCCCTTCTCCCGAAGTTACGGGGTCATTTTGCCGAGTTCCTTAACGAGAGTTCTTCCGCGCGCCTTAGCATGCTCTGCTCGCCTACCTGTGTCGGTTTGCGGTACGGGCACCTTCTCCCTGGCTAGAGGCTTTTCTTGGCAGCCTGAACTCATGACCTTCGCTACTGCAATTTTCGCTCCCCATCACAGACCAGCCTTACGATGTGCGGATTTGCCTACACACCAGCCTCTCTGCTTGGACGGACATCCATCAGTCCGCGTCACTATCCTTCTGCGTCACCCCATTGCTCATAACGGTTCACGGTGGTACAGGAATTTCAACCTGTTGTCCTTCGACTACGCCTTTCGGCCTCGCCTTAGGTCCCGACTTACCCTGAGCGGACGAGCCTTCCTCAGGAACCCTTAGGCTTTCGGCGGATCAGATTCTCACTGATCTTTTCGTTACTCATACCGGCATTCTCACTTGTATGCTGTCCAGCGCTCCTTACGGTACACCTTCTACCTACATACAACGCTCCCCTACCCAAGTGCAAATCTTGTTTGCACGAGCCATAGCTTCGGTGGTGTGTTTAGCCCCGTTACATTTTCGGCGCAGAGTCACTCGACCAGTGAGCTATTACGCACTCTTTCAATGGTGGCTGCTTCTAAGCCAACATCCTGGTT
This sequence comes from Paenibacillus sp. TAB_01, assembly GCF_043945595.1. Taxonomy (NCBI): domain Bacteria; kingdom Bacillati; phylum Bacillota; class Bacilli; order Caryophanales; family Paenibacillaceae; genus Paenibacillus; species Paenibacillus sp. TAB_01. Next base: position 6,729,854 of record NZ_JBIFNP010000001.1, on the reverse strand, counting down.
GTCTTTGCAACTCCACATCCTTTCCCACTTAACACACACTTGGGGACCTTAGCTGATGATCTGGGCTGTTTCCCTCTTGACAATGGATCTTAGCACTCACTGTCTGACTCCCGGGATAAAGTATGTGGCATTCAGAGTTTGACTGGACTTGGTAACCCTTGGCGGGCCCCGCACCCAATCAGTGCTTTACCTCCACTACTCATCTCCCGAGGCTAGCCCTAAAGCTATTTCGGGGAGAACCAGCTATCTCCGAGTTCGATTGGAATTTCTCCGCTACCCCCACCTCATCCCCGAATTTTTCAACATTCGTGGGTTCGGGCCTCCAGTGCGTGTTACCGCACCTTCACCCTGGGCAGGGGTAGATCACACGGTTTCGGGTCTACGTCCACGTACTGCGATTTTTCGTAAGAAAATATCGATACGCCCTATTCAGACTCGCTTTCGCTGCGGCTCCGGCTCTTCACCTTAACCTTGCACGGGAACGTAACTCGCCGGTTCATTCTACAAAAGGCACGCCATCACTCATGAACGAGCTCTGACTTCTTGTAAGCACACGGTTTCAGGTTCTATTTCACTCCGCTCCCGCGGTTCTTTTCACCTTTCCCTCACGGTACTGCTTCACTATCGGTCGCTAGGGAGTATTTAGCCTTGGCAGATGGTCCTGCCTGCTTCCCACGAGGTTTCACGTGTCTCGCGGTACTCGGGATCCGTCTAGGATTTTCGCAAAATTTCGATTACAGGGCTGTTACCTTCTGTGGCCGGCCTTTCCAGACCGCTTCATCTACTCTGCTAAACCCACATTGACGTCCCACAACCCCAGAGGGCAAGCCCTCTGGTTTGGGCTGTTCCGCTTTCGCTCGCCGCTACTGACGGAATCACTCTTGTTTTCTTCTCCTGAGGGTACTTAGATGTTTCAGTTCCCCTCGTATGCCTCCTACTACCCTATGTATTCAGATAGCGGTAACTGAGAATTACCTCAGCTGGGTTCCCCCATTCGGACATCCCCGGATCAACGCCTGCTTACGGCTCCCCGAGGCGATTTCGTCGTTCGCCACGTCCTTCGTCGGCTCCTAGCGCCTAGGCATCCTCCGTGTGCTCTTATTAGCTTAACCCGTGTTCGATACGATCGAACGGCAGCTAAAGATGGTAAAGAGTAAGATCATAAGATCTACCTCTTTCAAGGATGATTCTATGCTTTTGTTTCGTTATCTAGTTTTCAAGGAACAAACATAATCTTGGTGGAGCCAAGCGGGATCGAACCGCTGACCTCCTGCTTGCAAGGCAGGCGCTCTCCCAGCTGAGCTATGGCCCCATAGCTTATTATTTAGTTATGGTGGGCCCTAGTGGACTCGAACCACCGACCTCACCCTTATCAGGGGTGCGCTCTAACCAGCTGAGCTAAGGGCCCGCAACATGACTTATATCCACCTGCATAATACAGGTTCGCTTGGCGACGTCCTACTCTCCCGGAACCCTTCGGTTCAAGTACCATCGGCGCTGGAGGGCTTAACGGTCGTGTTCGAGATGGGAACGTGTGGTTCCCCTCCGCCATCATCACCAAACGAATTAGGTTTGAAAGGATATTGCACCTCTCAAAACTGAGCAACGAGTGAATGAGTGTTTGCAGCTTGCGCTGCTTTATGTCCGATGACCTGCAGTCATCATGGACTCCATAGAAAGGAGGTGATCCAGCCGCACCTTCCGATACGGCTACCTTGTTACGACTTCACCCCAATCATCTACCCCACCTTCGGCGGCTGGCTCCCTTGCGGGTTACCCCACCGACTTCGGGTGTTGTAAACTCTCGTGGTGTGACGGGCGGTGTGTACAAGACCCGGGAACGTATTCACCGCGGCATGCTGATCCGCGATTACTAGCAATTCCGACTTCATGCAGGCGAGTTGCAGCCTGCAATCCGAACTGAGACCGGCTTCTAAAGATTCGCTCCAGATCGCTCCTTCGCTTCCCGTTGTACCGGCCATTGTAGTACGTGTGTAGCCCAGGTCATAAGGGGCATGATGATTTGACGTCATCCCCACCTTCCTCCGGTTTGTCACCGGCAGTCACTCTAGAGTGCCCAACTCAATGCTGGCAACTAAAGTCAAGGGTTGCGCTCGTTGCGGGACTTAACCCAACATCTCACGACACGAGCTGACGACAACCATGCACCACCTGTCTCCTCTGTCCCGAAGGAAAGGTACATCTCTGTACCGGTCAGAGGGATGTCAAGACCTGGTAAGGTTCTTCGCGTTGCTTCGAATTAAACCACATACTCCACTGCTTGTGCGGGGCCCCGTCAATTCCTTTGAGTTTCACTCTTGCGAGCGTACTCCCCAGGCGGAGTGCTTACTGTGTTTACTTCGGCACCAAGGGTATCGAAACCCCTAACACCTAGCACTCATCGTTTACGGCGTGGACTACCAGGGTATCTAATCCTGTTTGCTCCCCACGCTTTCGCGCCTCAGCGTCAGTTACGGTCCAGAAAGTCGCCTTCGCCACTGGTGTTCCTCCACATCTCTACGCATTTCACCGCTACACGTGGAATTCCACTTTCCTCTCCCGCACTCAAGTCATCCAGTTTTCAGTGCGATCCGGGGTTGAGCCCCGGGCTTAAACACCAAACTTAAATAACCGCCTGCGCGCGCTTTACGCCCAATAATTCCGGACAACGCTTGCCCCCTACGTATTACCGCGGCTGCTGGCACGTAGTTAGCCGGGGCTTTCTTCTCAGGTACCGTCACCTCAGGAGCAGTTACTCTCCCAAGCGTTCTTCCCTGGCAACAGAGCTTTACGATCCGAAAACCTTCATCACTCACGCGGCGTTGCTCCGTCAGACTTGCGTCCATTGCGGAAGATTCCCTACTGCTGCCTCCCGTAGGAGTCTGGGCCGTGTCTCAGTCCCAGTGTGGCCGATCACCCTCTCAGGTCGGCTACGCATCGTCGCCTTGGTGAGCCGTTACCTCACCAACTAGCTAATGCGCCGCAGGCCCATCCGTAAGCCACAGATTGCTCCGTGTTTCATGATTCCCTCATGCGAGAGAACCAGTTATCCGGTCTTAGCTATCGTTTCCGATAGTTATCCCGGTCTTACAGGCAGGTTGCCTACGTGTTACTCACCCGTCCGCCGCTAACTGTTCCCGAAGGAACAATCCGCTCGACTTGCATGTATTAGGCACGCCGCCAGCGTTCGTCCTGAGCCAGGATCAAACTCTCCATTAAAGTTGTATAACTTGTAACAGAGCTTGTCTTAAGCTCAAAATTTCTTGCTAGCGAGAATTTGCATTCTCTTTTATTTCACTCACTCGTTGTTCAGTTTTCAAAGGGCAATGCTTCTTATTCAAGCCTCAAAAGCATGATTTTACTACAATCTCAAGCTTTGTCGGTTATTGTCACCTTGTTCAGCGGCGACTTTTTTAATATATCACATCTGCCTATATCATTGCAAGCTTTTTTTTCTTCAAACAAAAAAATCTTCCTGCAAAAGCAGCGAAGATTAATTTATCATAGGATATCATTCCAAGTCAAGGATGAAGTTTACTTTTGAATCACATCTTGTATATATAGACTTCTTTCCAGCGATAAGTTAATAATTGTGCCGTTTACATTCACCCATGGCCGTGTTGGATGCGTTCGATCTGAAAATACGATTTCCCCAATGCGATTATCATTAAGCTTCACCAGGACACCGTTATGGAACTGGGTCACCTTTTGAATGAAAGTCTGGACTAAAGCGGGATCCAGCTTCCCGAAAGACTCATTGAAAAGCTGGTCCAAGACAAGATATCGGGACTCGGCTTTTTTATGATACCGGTCTGTCGTCATGGCATGAAACATATCTGCTATCGCGATAATTTTTGAATAAAGATGGATGTTCTCACCCTTTACTCCTAAAGGATATCCGGAACCGTCCTCACGCTCATGATGCTGCAGCGCCGTAAACTTAACCCCATCACTGATGGCCTTCACATTCTTCAAAAAGTTGTACCCGATAATGGTGTGCTTTCTCATTTCCTCGGCTTCTTCTTTTGTCAGCTTGTTCGGCTTAAACAGGATATGCGTATCGACTCTGGCATTGCCAATATCGTGCAGCAAGCCGCCTAGAGCAACAGGGATCCAGTCCTTGGAGGGGAGCCCATGCCATTTGGCTAAGCAGTAGGAAGTAAGGCTCACCATAATGCTGTTGTGATATATGTAATCCTCCAATTGAAACGATCGGGGCGAAAACGTAAGTACTTGATATTGATCAATGTACTGAAGCAGGCTTTCCAGTTGGTTACGTATTTCAAGGATTTGCGGAATCTCCCCGCTGACCGAAGTGAAGACCCTCTTAAGCAAAGAGAGCATCTTATCATACTCGTCATAAAACGGATTGCTTCTAACCGGTGCTGCCGTTTCCTCAACAACTGCGTTTTCTTTTGACACTTGAGGTTCGGGCGTTTTGGAATCCACCTGGACGGATGAGATGAGAAATGCTTTTAATACTTCAATCTCCTTCTCCGTGATGACTCTTCCTTTGGGCAGCAACAGATTGCCTCTTCTGGTCTGTACATTTTCAGTTATTCTCTCACCGGGCTTTAATTGGGAAACGGAAACAATCGCCATGGATCGCGTCACCTTGCTTTCTATCGTATCAATACTTATTCTAAACGAAAAAGAATGGGGATGTAACCCCCATTCTTCCTTGTACCGCTAAAAAAGGCAGACTATTTATTCATTGTCTTGCGAAATATTCGTTTCTTCGCCCTCTTCTTCATCATCAAGAGGCTCTTCGCTCTTTTCCACTCTAGCGACAGTTGCAACCTCATCTTCGTCGCGAATATGGATCAACCGGACCCCTTGCGTATTCCGGCCCATCATGGAGATTCCCGACATGCTCGTCCGTATAATGGTGCCAAGCGCGGTTATGATCATGAGATCCTCATCGTCTCTGACGATTTTCAAGCCGACGACAGGACCGTTTTTCGACGTTACATTGAGCGTCTTAATGCCCTTGCCGCCACGGGATTGCAGTCTGTACTCGGAAACCAGCGTCCTTTTGCCGAAGCCTTTGGAAGTAACGATCAAGACACTGTTATTCACATCCACGACATCCATATCGATGACGGCATCCTCTTCCCCAATATGAATCCCTTTCACACCGGTAGCGGAACGCCCCATAGGACGGACTTCCTGTTCAGGGAAGTGGATGGAGATCCCTTCTTTGGTGCCCATAATGATCGTTTGGTTGCCGTCCGTCAGCTTCACACCGATCAGATCGTCGTCCTCACGCAAAGTAATGGCAATCAAACCGCCTTTGCGGATATTGCCGTAATCATTAAGCGGGGTTTTCTTCACCAGCCCGTTCTTCGTTGCAAAGAACAAATACTGCTCGGATTCAAAGCCTTCTACAGGTATAACGGCATTGATCGTTTCACCTTGCTCGATCTGAAGCAGGTTAATGATCGGTGTCCCTCTGGCCGTCCGGCTCAGATCAGGCACCTCGTAAGCTTTTAAGCGGTATACCTTCCCTTTGTTCGTGAAAAACAGAAGGTAGTGGTGAGTGTTGGTTACGAATAGATGTTCGACAAAATCGTTGTCTTTCGTATCCATTCCGATGACCCCTTTACCGCCCCGCTTCTGGCTGCGATACGTGGTAACAGGCAGACGTTTGATGTACCCGGTATGGGTAATCGTAATAATCACATCTTCCTGCGGAATCAAATCCTCATCTTCGATACTGTCTCCACCGAATGTAATTTCCGAACGGCGCTCATCGCCGAATTTTTCTTTAATTTCCTTCAGCTCATCGTTAATAATAGCCAGAACCAGCTGCTCATCGGCAAGAATCGCTTTGAATTCCGCGATTTTTTTCAGAAGCTCCGCATACTCGGCTTCGATTTTCTCGCGTTCCAATCCTGTCAAGCGCTGCAAACGCATATCCAGGATAGCTTGGGCTTGGTCAAAGCTCAATGAGAATTGACTCATCAAGCCCTCACGCGCTTCCTCGGTCGTTTGGAACCGGCGGATCAGAGCAATGACTTCGTCAAGGTGATCCAAGGCAATCCGCAAGCCTTCCAGGATGTGAGCGCGCGCCTCCGCTTTACGCAATTCGAATTCCGTACGGCGGCGGATGACTTCTTTTTGATGCTCCAGGTAATGGAACAGCATTTCCTTCAGGTTCAATACCTTCGGCTCACCATTGACAAGCGCCAGCATAATGATCCCAAAATTGGACTGCAACGCCGTATGCTTGAACAAATTGTTCAGTACGACGTTCGGGTTGACGTCACGGCGCAGCTCGATCACGATGCGCATGCCGTTGCGGTCGGACTCGTCCCGCAGGTCCGTAATGCCGTCGATTTTCTTATCGCGGACAAGCTCCGCGATTTTCTCGATCAGCCGGGCTTTAATAACCTGATAAGGCAGCTCGTGAACAATGATGCGCGCCTTATTGTTATTTTCTTCAATGGTTGTCTTGGCCCGCATAGTTACAGAGCCGCGACCGGTACTGTAAGCCTGCTTGATCCCTTCACGGCCCATAATATAACCGCCGGTCGGGAAGTCAGGTCCTTTGATCGATTGCATCAATTCAAGCGGTGTGATATCCGGGTTCTCGATCAATTGATGAACCCCGTCAATAACCTCCGTTAAATTATGCGGCGGAATATTGGTGGCCATCCCGACCGCAATCCCCGAGCTGCCGTTAACCAGAAGGTTAGGGAACCGGGACGGCAGTACCGCAGGCTCGTGCTCCTCGCCGTCGTAGTTCGGAACGAAGTCGATCGTATCCTTATTCAGATCGCGCAGCAGCTCCATCGCGATTTTGGACAAACGTGCCTCGGTATACCGCATCGCCGCAGCCATATCGCCGTCAATCGAACCAAAGTTCCCATGACCGTCGACCAGCATGTAGCGAAGGGAGAAATCCTGCGCCATCCGAACCATCGTCCCGTAAACGGAAGCATCCCCGTGAGGATGGTATTTACCGATGACTTCACCAACGATACGGGCCGATTTCTTGTAAGGCTTGTCCGGAGACATGCCGAGCTCGGACATCGCAAACAAAACACGGCGATGCACCGGCTTCAGCCCGTCCCTTACGTCCGGCAAAGCACGGCTAACGATAATACTCATAGCGTAATCGATAAAGGAAGTACGCATTTCCGAGCCGATATCGATATCTTTTATTTGTGAACGTTGTTCTTCGGACATGGTTTACCTCCTAAGGGCTTTGCTTAAAACAAAGCCTACTTCATAAGCATTCACGGGTTTGCATAAGCAACGCCCTTGTAACAAAAATTTCAACTAGCGGATATCCGTCATTTTTGCTGGTACAGCCGTTTTATAATTAAATTATTCAATGAATTCGACCGGATAAACGGGCTGCCCGCATTAATCCTCGGAATTTGCAGCGGATCGATTCCGCGGGTGACGATGTCGCTGTAAGTCGTAAAAGCATACTTGATTCCCGATCGGGTAAGAATATCCGCCGATTCCGCATCATACGTACCGAAGGGATAGGCGAAGGCATCGACCGGCCTGGCATAGAGCGCCTCAAGCTTGGAGCGGCACAGCCTCGTATCGGCAATGATCCGCTGCTCGAACGCCTGCTCCGTCTCCTCCGTATTCCCGCCGCTGAGTCTTGACGTAAAGAGAGCCTCTCCGTTCGGGGCGGTATCATGCAGACTGTCTGTGTGGCACTGCACATCGATATCTGAATCCTCGCGCGTCATCTGCCTGATTTCATCCCGCGACAAGGAGGGAATACGGCTCTGCTCGGGGTGCTCTAAATCCTTCGTAATGACAAAATTAACGGCAGGGATGTTCATTGCTCTGAGAATAGGGTATGCATTCGTAAAAAAGCTTTTGTACCCGTCGTCAAACGTCACAAGCACGGCATTGGGAGGAACCGACCCTCCCGCCAAAAATTGCTTGAACTGCGCCAACGTAATAAAGTGATACCCTCGCTCCATCAAATCGGTTAACTGGCTATGAAACAATGGCGTGCTTATAGTAACCATACCATTGGTGGAATCATCAATATGATGATAAGCGAGAACCGTAACGTAATCGGTATATAACACCAGCGGTTTCTGCGGGAATAGTCCCGGCGTCAGCCATAAAAGGAGAGCGGCCAGAAACCACAAACCGATTCTCTGAATCCGGGTAAGTCTGGTTCTACCAGCGCCGCTATTAGAAGTCCAAGTTCTTGACATACTTGGCATGCTGCTGAATAAAGTCTCTGCGCGGCTCTACATTCTCGCCCATGAGCATATCAAAAATAAAATCGGCGTCAATCGCGTCCTGGATGCTAACCTGCAAAAGCGTACGGCTTTCCGGATCCATTGTCGTTTCCCACAGCTGCTCCGGATTCATCTCGCCGAGACCTTTATAACGCTGAACGTTTACTTTGCCGCCGTCACCGAACTCCTGCATAATCGTCTCGCGCTGCTTGTCATTGTAAGCATAACGAACGGTCTTGTTGCGCTCCAGCTTATACAGCGGCGGCTGAGCGATATAAATATAGCCCGCATCCAGCAGCTTGCGCATGTAGCGGTAGAAGAAGGTTAAGAGCAGCGTACGAATATGGGCGCCGTCGACGTCGGCATCCGTCATAATAATGACTTTGTGATAACGCGCCTTCGAAATATCGAAATCGTCTCCGATTCCGGTGCCGAGCGCCGTAATCATCGCCCGAATTTCCGTATCGGACAAAATCCGGTCCAGTCTCGCTTTCTCCACGTTCAAAATTTTACCGCGCAGCGGCAAAATCGCCTGGAAATGACGGTCCCGCCCTTGCTTGGCGGAGCCGCCGGCCGAGTCACCCTCAACGATATAAATTTCACTGATGGATGCGTCCTTGGAGGAGCAGTCCGCCAGCTTCCCCGGCAGGGCGCTTACTTCAAGCGCGCTTTTACGGCGAGTCAGCTCGCGTGCTTTCCGTGCAGCTTCGCGGGCACGCGCGGCCTGGACGCCTTTTTCAATGATTTTTTTGGCAACGGCCGGGTTCTCATCAAGAAACTCCATCAGCTTCTCCGAGAACAGGGACTCGACGATACCGCGAACTTCGCTGTTGCCGAGCTTGGTCTTCGTCTGTCCTTCGAACTGAGGCTCAGGGATTTTCACCGAAATGATCGCGGTCAAGCCTTCGCGCACATCATCGCCCGACAGGTTGGAATCACTGTCCTTCAACGAGTTGTACTTCCGGGCATAATCGTTCAAAATCCGCGTCAATGCGCTCTTAAAGCCCGATTCATGCGTACCGCCCTCATGCGTGTTAATGTTGTTCGCGAACGAATAAATGTTCTCTGTGTAGCTGTCGTTATACTGAAGGGCGATCTCCACCTGGATAAAATCTTTGGTGCCCTCCGTAAATATCGGTTCATGCACAGCCACTCTGTTGCGGTTCAAGTACTCGACGAAAGAGACAATCCCTCCCTCGTACATATAGGTGTTGCTGACGTCCGTACGCTCGTCGATTAACGAAATTTCAATGCCTCTATTGAGAAACGCCAGTTCCCTGATCCGGGCCTGCAGCGTGTCATAATCATAGTCCGTCGTCTCGGAAAAAATTTCTTCGTCCGGCCAAAAGGTAATGACGGTGCCTGTGTCGTTCTCATCCGTTTCGCCGACTATTTTCAAGTCGTATTGGGGAATACCGCGCTGGTATTCCTGCTGATGAATCTTTCCTTCACGCTTGACTTGAGCCACCAGTTTTTTGGACAAAGCGTTAACAACCGACACACCTACCCCGTGAAGCCCCCCGGACACCTTGTAACCCTCACCGCCGAATTTACCTCCGGCGTGAAGTACCGTGAGCACGACTTCAAGCGTGGAACGCTTCAGCTTCGCATTCTCACCTACAGGAATACCGCGGCCGTTATCAATGACGGTGACGCTGTTATCTTTGTGAACGATCACTTCAATCTTCGTGCAAAAGCCAGCCAGCGCCTCATCGATACTGTTATCGACGATTTCCCAAACAAGATGATGAAGGCCTCTGCTGCTGGTCGATCCGATATACATCCCCGGACGTTTACGAACAGCCTCAAGCCCTTCAAGCACCTGTATCTGACTTTCATCATACGTATTTTGATTCACAGACATGTTGACACCTACTTTTCCAAGGTAAAATCTAGTTTGTTAACAAATGATGCGCCCGTTTCTTCAAGGTCATGGATGAGATTGGAGAGTAGTAAACTTTGGATTGCGTAACGACAAGCGATTTGCTTTCCTCTTCACCGATCACTTCGACCCGTTTCTCCTTGATCGCGAAGCTGACGAACTGCTTAGATATTTTCGAAGATTTTTCGATGGATAAGTCGAATATAGCAACGAGCTCGGATGCGCGAATAATTTTTTCTCCGCCTAAATGGATGAACATGAGGCCATCTCCTTTTAACGTGAGACTTGCTGGAAGGAACAGTACGTTGCTCTATGTCAAGCTTCCGCTGCAAACATGAATGACAGAAGCATTTTCCAATTTTGACAAATCTATGCTTTCAATGCCGGTCGTTGTTATGAAGGTTTGAACCTTATTCTGAAATGTTTCGATCAGCTGCGTCTGACGGAACTGATCAAGCTCGGACAGCACGTCGTCCAGCAAAAGGATCGGATATTCTCCAACCTCTTCCCGGATCAATTCGATTTCTGCCAGCTTTAAAGAAAGGGCGGTCGTCCTCTGCTGGCCCTGAGAGCCGAACGTCTGCACTTCCTTGTCGTTAATATAAAACAACAAATCATCCCGATGCGGACCGACCAATGTAACACCACGCCGAAGTTCCTGTTCTTTTACCTGTGATAACTTTATCATAAATTGGTCAAATAAAACAGATTCATCTTCGATGGCCGCTTCTTCAAAAGCCGTGGAGTACACAATGCGGAGCTGTTCCTTGCCGGCGGTTATTCCGGAATGAATCTTCTCCGCCCAGGATTGCAGCTTCTTTATAAAGCTTTGACGTTTTTTAATGATTTTAATACCAAATTGCGCCAATTGTTCATTCCAAACTTCCAGCATGGCCGCTTTTGTATCCCTTGTGCTGAACAATTGCTTTAAATATTGGTTCCGCTGCGCCAAAATTTTCTGATACTGCGATAAATCGTATAAGTAGGACGGCTGCACCTGACCGAGCTCCATATCGAGAAACCGGCGGCGGACGGAAGGGGAGCCTTTGACAATTTCGAGATCCTCGGGCGCAAACATCACTACGTTCAGCGAACCGATAAAGTTGCTTAATTTTTTTTGCTCCAGCCCGTTAATCTTCGCCTTCTTCCCCTGCTGGGAAATGGCCAGGTCGAGCGTCACCGAGCCATACTTTTTGTCCACCTCGGCATGAAGCAGCGTATGCGGATGCTCCCACTGGATCAGCTCCCTGTCCTGGTGCGTCCGGTGGGATTTGGTCAAAGCCATCACAAAGATGGATTCCAGCAAATTCGTCTTCCCCTGCGCGTTCGGTCCCACAATGATATTCACCATATGGCCGGACTCAAAAAAAACCTCATCGTAATTGCGATAATGCTGCAAAGACAGCTTTTTCAGTTGCAAAGCGGTTCCTCCTAAGGCTTCTCGCCGCTTTATTCACATGTTAATAACGAGCTACGACAAATTCTCCACAGCCCTCAACACGAATCGTATCCTTGTCGACCAGCTTCTTGCCGCGGCGGTTTTCCGGCTCTCCGTTCACCCAAATCGCCGTTTCTTGTAAAAAGCTTTTCGCTTGTCCGCCGGTAGAAATACAATCGGCCAGTTTTAGAAACTGACCAAGGGTAATGTAATCGGTGTTTATGGAAATGGTTTTCATAACAAAAGGGCCTCCAAAGCAATCAAATATTAGTTTGTCGTACGGTACGGCAAAATAAGCTGCAGCAGCGTCGACGATTCCTCCGGCCGAATAATGATCGGCTGCATAGCACCCGTAAATCCGATCCGAATCAGCTCGCTGTCCATCACTTTCAACGCATCCAGCATATATTTCGAGTTAAACGAAATCCGCAGCAGCTCGCCGTTCAAGGTCTGGACTTCCAGCTGCTCCGTTACTTTACCGAGCTCGGAAGAGCTGGAGGAAACCTCAATCGTATGATCCTCGCGCATAATCAGCTTAACGATATTCGTCTTTTCTTCTTTGGACAGCAAATAAGCGCGGTCGATAGCGTCGGCCAGCTGCTGGGTATGAATGACCATCTCGGTCTGAAACGACTGCGGAATGAGCTTGGATGTATCCGGGTAGGTCCCATCCAAAATTCTTGTATAGAACAAGATCGAGCTCAGCTTAAAGAGCACTTGATTTTCTGCAAAAATCACATCGATCAGCGTGTTCTGATCCGGCAGGATCTTGGACAGCTCGTTTAAGGTTTTACCGGAGATGGAAATATTATTAAGCTGAAAATCCGCATCGACCTCAACCGAAGTTTCGCGGCTGCCGAGCCGGTGCCGGTCACAGGCGGTGAACTTCAGCTTCTGATTGGCGATAGTCCACAAAATCCCGGTTAAAATAGGCGTCGATTCATTCGTCGAAACGGCAAACGAAGTTTGCTTGATCATGGTTTTCAGCAGATCGCTCGGCAACTGAATACGACGATTTTCTTCAATGCTGGGAAGTGTCGGATATTCCTCAGGATCCAGACCTACCAGCTGAATTTCGGAAGAACCCGAACGAATCGTTGTTTGAAAATGATCCTTTACTTCAATTTCGACTTGCTGGGCAGGAAGCTTACGTACGATTTCGACAAAAAATTTGGAGGACAGCACGACGCTGCCTGTACGCTCCATCTGGATAATGCTGAGTTCATTTTTTTCTTTGGGAATAAAGCTTTGAATGGAAATATCCGTATCGCTGGCCGTCAGCGTTAAGCCCCTGGAATCAGCATCTATTTTAATCCCGCTAAGAATTGGAATGGTCGTTTTGTTGGAAATCGCTTTGGATACGTGCTGAATGGACTCGTTCAGCTGCTCTTTCAAAATCGTTAATTTCATACTGTCACTCCTATGAGTTCGAAAATGATGGAGATGGCCATATACCTCTATAATACATCTTTTTATTTAGTAATAGTAGTAGGGGCCGTGGATATGTGGATATGTGGAAAATGAGCGCAAAACGAAAGCCTATCCACATGTGAATAGATTGTGCATAGGCTTAGAGTTATGCAGATGTGATTGCAATGCAAAAAAGCAGGTTCGGCTACATTGTTACGTTTTTCACTTTTTCCATGAGGTTCTGAATGATCTTGGACAGCTCCTGATCCGTTTTCAGCGCAGCCGAAATTTTCTCATGAGCATGAATGACGGTTGTATGATCGCGGCCGCCGAACGCTTCGCCAATCTTCGGGAGGGAGAAATCGGTCATTTCCCGAGCGAGATACATAGCAATCTGCCGCGGATAGGCGACCATCTTGGTACGCTTCCTCGCTTTGAAATCCTCGAGCTTCAGTCCGTAAAATTCCCCAACCTTCTGCTGAATATCCTGGATGGTAATCACCTTCGGCCGGCTGCTCGGAATAATATCCTTCAACGCTTCCGCGGCCAAATGCGAAGTGATATCCTCGTTGATCAGCGAAGAATAGGCAACAACGCGAATTAAGGCGCCCTCAAGCTCCCGGATGTTGGAATCGATCTGATTGGCTATGTAAACCATGGCCTCATTAGGGATCTCCAGGTTCTCGGCCTTCGCCTTTTTACGCAAAATCGCAATCCTTGTTTCCAGATCCGGCGGCTGAATGTCGGTAATGAGTCCCCATTCGAAGCGCGAACGAAGCCGTTCCTCGAGCGTCGGGATCTCCTTAGGCGGACGGTCACTGGAGATGATGATTTGCTTACGTTCTTCATGCAGCGCATTGAAGGTATGGAAAAATTCTTCCTGCGTTTGTTCTTTTCCGGCCAGAAACTGAATATCATCTATAAGTAGCACATCGATGCTGCGGTATTTGTTGCGGAAGCTCTCGCCCCGGTTATCGCGGATCGCGTTAATGAATTCGTTCGTAAATTTCTCGGACGAGATGTACAGCACCTTAGCACTCGGATTGTGTTCTAGCACATAGTGTCCGATGGCGTGCATTAAGTGGGTTTTGCCCAGTCCAACGCCCCCGTACAAAAACAACGGGTTATAAGCCTTCGCCGGCGCTTCGGCCACAGCAAGAGAAGCGGCATGCGCAAAGCGGTTGCCGGAGCCAATAACAAACGTATCGAACGTGTATTTCGGGTTCATCATATGACTAAAAGTTTCTTCTGGAGCAGCTGCGGGAGCTTTGGCAGGGACTGTCGGCGGGGAGGAGGGAGCACCGGCGTTCTTATCTTCGTCGGATTCAATAATAAACTTCACTTCCGCAGGCTTTCCCATATAATCAAACACCGTATCTTTGATCAGTTTGGTATACCGATTCTCAAGCCATTCCCTGGCAAAATTGTTCGGTGCGCAGATCACGACCTTCGATTCGTTAAAAACCACGGCTCTTGTGGATGTAAACCAGGTTTCGAAGCTTGGTTTACTCAGCCTTGTTTGAATAATGGAAAGGACTTGCAGCCATTGCTCGTTGGGATGGCTTTCCACAATGTATTCACTCCTTCAAAAAAATAAGCGGTGTGGCGTAAGCCATACGAGTGTAGAAAAAACGCGGGTGGTGTCGGAATATATCCACATCATTAAGAGCGTGTGGGTAACTATTATTCAGAAGGCGGGTAAATTGTTCACAAAGATATCCACAGCCTGTTGATAAAAAAGTTGATAAGTAGGCACTATCCACAGGATAAGCATAACCATGATATCAAAATATGCTAGGTTAATCAATGAAATGTTTGGGCTTATCCACATCTTCTACAGATTGTGTGTAACTGTTATGCACAACACTAGATATTGTTAATAAATTGTGGTCATTTCGACAAATGCTGCGCATTCGCGTATTTTTTTATACACAGGCTATTCTTTTCGAAAAAATGACGGCACTCGACTGGCAAAACTTTGTGAAATGGGGAAGTTGACTTTTCCGTTATAAGATGGTTTAATGTTAGAAGGTATTTTTGGGAATGGATTTTCCTCGAGGAGGTGCATGATAGATGAGACCTACGTTTAAACCGAACGTTAGAAAACGCAAAAAAGTACACGGCTTTCGTAAAAGAATGAGTACGAAGAACGGCCGCAAAGTACTGGCTGCTCGTCGTCAAAAAGGAAGAAAAGTTTTGAGCGCATAATACAAGAGGCCACTGTCAGGTGGCTTTTTTTGTTGCCCTCATATACCCGAATGGCATAAAAGGCTCGAAAATAGTACAGGCTAGTTACTGTTTTGGCGAATCGGACCCTGAGAAATAGGGAGAGTTCACATTGGAGAAGAAGAACCGGTTAACGAAAAGAGAATATTTTGACAAGGTGTACCGCGGCGGGAAATCGGCTGCCAATCACCAGTTTGTTCTATATTATTATAGAAGACCTCAGCAGGAATCGTTCCGCCTGGGGATCTCGGTCAGCAAGAAGCTTGGCAATGCGGTGGTCCGCAACCGGATACGCAGAGTGGTTAAGGAAATTGTCCGTCTGAACATTCACCGGTTCGCCGGGGGATACGACTACATATTAATTGCCCGCAAGCCCGTTGTCGGCCTGTCCTATCAGGAAGTGGAGAAGAGCATTCTCCATGTGTTCAAAAGAGCTTCAATGTCCGTTCGAAAATAGGACGAGCCATTTCTTTTTTAGGGAGAGATATGGTATAGTTTATTATTGGAAAAGAAACTATAGGAGGAACTTATTTTGACTCGTCGACTTGCTACCTATTTGCCGCTGCTTTTCATGTTCCTGCTGCTTGCAGGCTGTACTCCGGCAACCACTCCTATCAATCCGGAAAACGGTGTATGGGACAAGTATTTCGTCGGACCGCTGGCAAACGTGCTGGACTGGTTTGCAGATGTGCTATGGGGTTCGTATGGATTGGCTATACTAGTCGTAACGATTATTATTCGGTTTATCATATTACCGCTTACACTGAAGCAGTATAAAAGCTCCAAGAAGATGCAGGATATCCAGCCGGAGCTGGCTAAGCTGAAAACGAAGTATAAGGACGATCCGAAGAAGCAGCAGGAAGAAACGATGAAGCTGTTTCAGTCGAACGGAGTAAATCCTCTGGCAGGCTGCCTGCCGCTGATCGTTCAAATGCCGATTCTTATTGCGCTGTATAACTCGATTATGAGAAATCATAACATCGCCGAACATTCCTTCTTATGGATGCAGCTTGGAACGAAGGATCCATATTATATTCTGCCTTTACTTGCGGCACTCACCACGTTCATTCAGCAGAAGACGATGTCCTCGCAGATGAATCCGCAAATGAAAAACCTGATGTTTATCTTTCCGGTCATGATTTTCGTCATGGCGATGAACTTTGCCTCCGCGCTTCCGCTTTACTGGATTTTCAGTAATACCTTTACGATCGTTCAAAATTACTTTATTTATGGTGGATCTCAAAAAAAGGGTGGCCAATCAAAATGAAGAAAATGGTGGTAACGGGGAAATCGATTGAAGAAGCTGTAAAAAACGGGCTTCGACAATGGAATACCACGGAGGATCGGGTAAAAATGACGGTATTGGAGCAGCCCTCTCGAGGGCTGTTCGGCCTCATTGGCGCCAAGGAAGCGAAAGTGGAATTGGAGTTTATACCGGATCCTATAGAAGAAGCCATATTTTTTTTGAAAGATGTATTTAGGACGATGAGCCTGGAAGTACGTGTCGAGCAGAAGAAGGACAAAGACGGCGTTGAGCTGCATATGTACGGATCGGATCTTGGCATGCTGATCGGCCGCCGCGGACAAACTTTGGATGCGCTTCAATACCTCGTGAATATCGTAGCTAACCGGTATTCGAATTCCCACCTGCGCATTGTGCTTGATGCCGAGCAGTTCCGGGAAAGACGTAAAAAAACATTGGAGGACCTGGCTGCGCGTTTAGCGGAGCGGGTGATCCGGACAAAGAAAGAAGTCGTACTGGAGCCGATGTCTCCGCAGGAACGCAAGGTGATCCATGCGAAGCTGCAGGAGCATCCGAAGGTTCGCACGTTCAGCAGGGGCGAAGAGCCCAATCGAAGAGTGGTCATCGTATTCAGATAAACGATTGCTATCGCTGCAATGATGTCATGGTTATGACTCATTGCTTTTTTTCAATTCAGCTTAAGAGATTGAGGTGCAGCTATGACTAATGATACTATCGCGGCGATATCAACGCCGCTTGGCGAGGGCGGCATCGCCGTCATTCGGGTCAGCGGGGACGGGGCGGTTGCCGCGGTTGAATCGGTGTTTCACGGAAAAAGCAGGCTTTCCCAAGTCGCGACCCATACGGTGCACTACGGATGGATTCAAGACCCGGCGACGGAGACGCGGATCGACGAGGTACTTGTGACCGTTATGAGAGCGCCGCGCTCTTTTACTATGGAAGATGTGGTCGAGGTCAGCTGCCATGGCGGGTTTATTTCGGTCAAGAAAGTATTGGATCTGCTGCTGGAGCACGATGTTCGTTTGGCCGAACCGGGCGAGTTTACGAAGAGAGCGTATCTGAACGGGCGTATCGATTTATCCCAAGCCGAAGCGGTTATCGACCTGATCCGCGCTAAGTCCGACCGGGCGTACAAGGTTGCGATGAAGCAGTCGGAAGGCAGCCTGTCCAAGCAAATCAAGGCGCTTCGTCATGATCTGGTTGAATTGATGGCCCACATTGAGGTGAACATTGATTATCCGGAGCATGATGTGGAAGAGATGACGAATGCCTTTATTAAGGAAAAGTGCACGCTGGCTATGGACCGGATCGGGCAGCTGCTCAATACGGCCCAGCAAGGGAAAATTTTGCGTGAAGGCATTGTCACGGCCATTATCGGAAAGCCGAACGTCGGCAAATCTTCCTTATTAAATACGCTTGCCCAGGAAAACCGGGCTATCGTAACCGATATTCCCGGCACTACGCGGGATGTGATTGAGGAGTTCGTGAATGTAAACGGCATTCCGCTCAAGCTGCTGGATACGGCAGGCATTCGAGAGACGTCGGATATTGTCGAGCAGATCGGCGTGGAAAAGTCGAGAAGCGCTTTGGCCGATGCGGATTTGATCCTGCTGGTGTTTAATGGCGCAGAGGAGCTGCAGCCGGACGAAATCGCACTGATGGACCAGCTGAAGGATAAGCAGACAATCGTTATCGTGAATAAACTGGATCTGCCGCAGCAATTGGAAATGGAACAGCTGACGAGCCGTTTTCCGGCAGAGCGTGTTGTCCGAATGTCGCTGTTGGAGCAGCAGGGGATTATTGATCTGGAAAAAGCTATCGCTAGTATTTTCTTCAGCGGTCAGGTAGAATCAAGTGACCTGACTTATGTGAGCAATGTTCGACATATTTCTTTATTGAAGAAATCGAACAGTTCCCTGAAAGAAGCGTATCAAGCTACAGAGGCTTTTGTTCCGATTGATATGGTGCAAATCGATATTCGGAATGCCTGGGAGTTTCTCGGCGAGATTATCGGCGATTCCGTAGGCGATTCCTTGATTGATCAAATTTTCTCCCAATTTTGCTTGGGTAAATAATATAATGGTAGGTTTTAGCGAGGAGGATGAGCAACAATGAGTTATCAAGCAGGACAATATGATGTTATTGTCGTCGGTGCCGGTCATGCCGGCTGCGAAGCGGCGCTTGCCGCTGCGCGAATGGGCTGTGAAACTTTAATGATCACAATTAACTTGGATATGGTGGCGTTCATGCCATGCAATCCGTCTATCGGAGGTCCGGCCAAGGGTCATGTGGTGCGGGAAATCGATGCCCTGGGCGGAGAAATGGGCCGCAATATCGACAAAACATATATTCAGATGCGGATGTTGAATACAGGTAAAGGCCCGGCGGTGCATGCTTTGCGTGCGCAGGCGGATAAATTTTTGTATCAGCACACGATGAAGCAAACGATGGAGAACGAACCGAAGCTGACGATGCGTCAAGGTATGGTGGAGGATCTGATCGTGGAAGACGGCGCGATTAAAGGCGTCGTGACTAAAACCGGTGCTCAGTACATGGCCAAAGCGGTTGTTATTACTACAGGAACTTACCTGCGCGGCAAAGTGATTATGGGCGAGCTGATGTATGAAAGCGGACCGAACAACCAGCAGCCTTCCGTGAAGCTGTCTCAATCGCTGAAGGACTTGGGACTGGAGCTTGTTCGTTTCAAAACGGGTACGCCGCCGCGCGTGCATAAAGATACGATTGATTTCAGCCAAACGGTCATTCAGCCTGGCGATGAGAAACCGAAGTTCTTCTCATTTGAAACGACACAGGAAATTCCCGATCAGCTGCCTTGCTGGTTGACCTATACGTCTGAGGCGACTCATCAAATTATTAATGACAATCTTCACCGGGCTCCGATGTTTTCGGGTGCCATTGAGGGGACGGGTCCGCGTTACTGCCCATCGATTGAAGATAAAATCGTTCGTTTCAGCGACAAGCCGAAGCATCAAATTTTCTTGGAGCCGGAAGGGCGCAATACGTCGGAATATTATGTTCAAGGGCTTTCCACAAGTATGCCGGAGGACGTGCAATTGGACATTTTGCGTTCGATTCCTGGTCTGGAAAAAGTAGAAATGATGCGCACGGGCTATGCTATTGAATACGATGCGGTTATTCCTACTCAATTAAAGCCGTCGCTTGAAACCAAAATTGTCGATGGTTTGTTTACGGCCGGTCAAATCAACGGCACCTCCGGTTACGAAGAAGCGGCAGGGCAAGGCGTTATGGCGGGAATTAATGCAGCCCGTAAAGTGCTGGGCGAAGAACCGGTTATTTTGGATCGCTCGCAGGGCTATATCGGCGTATTAATTGACGACCTGGTCACAAAAGGAACGAATGAGCCTTATCGGCTGCTGACGTCCCGCGCGGAGTACCGCTTGCTGCTAAGACACGATAATGCCGATCAACGTTTGACGCCAATCGGCTACGAGATCGGTTTGATTAAAGAAGAACGGTACCAAAAGTTCCTGTTGAAAGTGCAGCGGATTGAAGAAGAAATTGAGCGGTTGAAAACGACAAAGGTAAAACCGGTTGATGCGCAGGCTATGCTTGCTTCGCTGGGAAGCGCAGAGATCAACAATTCAGTTGACTTAATTTCGCTGCTTCGCCGTCCGGAAGTAACGTATGAGCATATTCATGGCATTTCTCCGGCTCCCGTCGAGCTGACCGATGAAATGAAAGAGCAGGTAGAGATTCAAGTTAAATATACGGGATATATTGAGAAGCAGCTTGCCCAAGTGGACCGTCTTCATAAGATGGAGAAAAAGAAAATCCCTGACGACATCCGTTATGACGAAATTCATGGGATTGCCACAGAGGCGAAGCAGAAGCTTGCCAAAATCCGTCCGATTTCCATTGGCCAGGCATCGCGAATTTCCGGCGTAACGCCGGCAGACATTTCAATTCTGCTTGTGCATTTGGAACACTACAATAAAGTCGTTGCAGCCAGAGGTTAAATAATGGATTCTATACAGACGCAATTTGTTGATTGGTGCAAGGAACAGCAGATTGAGTTGTCTGACCGTCAGCTCCACCAATTCGAGATCTATTACAAAGAATTGGTGGAGTGGAACGAGAAGATGAACTTGACCGGCATTACGGAGAGAGAGCAAGTATACGTAAAGCATTTTTACGACTCTCTTTCCGTTTCTTTTGTTACTTCGATGACGGAGAAGCAAAGCATTGCCGATATCGGCTCCGGCGCCGGATTTCCGAGCATTCCTTTAAAAATCGCCTTTCCGCATTTGAAGGTGACTATTGTTGATTCGCTGAACAAAAGGATTCAATTTTTAACGCATTTGTCCAATCGTCTGGAGCTGGAGAACGTTAGCTGCATTCACGGCAGGGCGGAGGATATAGCAAGAAATGAGCTGCACCGGGACCGTTACGATTTAGTTACGGCGAGAGCTGTAGCGCGATTGGCTGTTCTGAATGAATTTTGCCTTCCTTTTTGCAAGGTGAATGGTTTGTTTGTTGCCATGAAGGGCAGTGAATTGAAGGATGAATTGAAGGAAGCGGAGTATAGCTTGAAGCAGTTGAAAGGAAGGCATATACATACGCACCGGTTTGAACTGCCTGATGGCGAAGGCTCGGTAAGACATTTGGTAATGATTCAAAAGCAAGCGGCAACACCCGCCAAATATCCGAGAAAAGCAGGAACTCCGCTTAAAGCACCTCTTGTATAATTGGGTGTATGTTCCACGTGAAACATGTTTTTCTGCGAAGGGCTTAAAGAAATAGATATACTGCTGAATATTTAAGGAAAAGGGTGCGACTTTGTGCATCCTTTTTTTAAAGCATTTTACAGGCAGTGAATCTAGTAAAAGAAGAGCCGCATTTACTAGATTGCGATGCAATAGGGAAGTTATGAATTTTTTGCGTCAGCGCACTAAATATTAATAAGCCGGAATGTCCTTCTGTTGCAGGAAAATTCAAATTGCTGGAGAATTAGTAAAGAGTAAGGTAAGAATAGGAAAAGCTTTGATGTAGCAAACCTTCAGTTATGGATCTATTCCAAGGGGGCGATGCGGCTTTTCTGGCGGATAGAAAGTTTCCGGGTTGCCTGGCAGGGTAAGCTTTCTTCTTTTTCAAAGTTTCTTATTTACGGCAAAAGATCGGGTGGATAAATTAATGAAAGAACAGATCTCAAAATTGTTTGGATTTTCGGAAAAAGCGACGGCGGATGAAATAAAAAACATTTCTATTCGAGATATTATTCCAAGTCCATATCAGCCTAGAACCATATTTGATGACGAACGAATTGATGAGCTGTGTCAGACCATTAAGACTCATGGCGTTATACAGCCGATCGTTGTGCGTGTTAGAGAAAATGCCTATGAATTGATAGCGGGCGAACGCCGTTGGAGAGCCGTTAAAAAGCTTGGCCTCGATACCATCCCGGCAATCATTCGCGATTTCAACGATTCTCAAGCGGCGTCTATCGCCTTAATAGAAAATCTGCAGCGGGAAGGGTTGACTGCGATCGAAGAAGCGTTGGCTTATCAGCAACTGATCGATCTGCATTCTTTGACGCAGGAAAGCTTGGCTCAGCGTTTGGGAAAAAGTCAATCTACGATTGCAAACAAAATCCGTTTGCTCAATTTGAGCGAGCCTGTTAAGACTGCGCTTATGGAGCGCAAAATAACGGAAAGACATGCGAGGGCGCTGCTTTCCTTGGATCAGGAAGATCTTCAAGTGAAAGTCTTGGAAGATATTCTTTCTAAAGAGCTGAATGTCAAACAAACTGAAGCAAGAATTCAACTGCTCAAGGAGACGGTAAAGCTGAAGAAGGCGAAGCGTGTATCCTATTCCAAGGATGTGCGTCTTGCTTTGAATACGATTCGGCAGTCAGTCGATATGGTTACTTCCTCCGGGCTTCAGATTAATACGACGGAACAGGATTACGAGGATCACTATGAAATCGTAATCAAGATACCAAAAAAATAGTTTTTGTAGTATGATAGAGTATAAGCTTTACAACTATATAATGAATCCTTCAAGCTCCGTAAAGGAGCTTTTCTTTACTCTCGCACCGATTGGTTCTATACTCGGGACGTCATTTTCTGGTTGCAGCTAGCGGGATAAAGGCAGGTTTCAAGAATTATCGACAGGATGTACCACGTTTTGTACTAGTATGTTATTGAGGTGAAATGATTTTGTCTAAGATTATAGCAATTACGAACCAAAAGGGCGGGGTGGGAAAGACTACGACCTCCGTGAACTTGGGTGCTTCCTTGGCCTCCTTAGGGAAAAAAGTGCTTTTGGTCGATATCGATCCCCAAGGAAACACCACAAGCGGGATTGGGGTCAATAAGGCAGACGTCGTCTATTGTATTTACGATGTAATCATTAATGATATTCACCCCAAGGATGCAATGGTGGATACCGCGATTCCTAACTTGAAAATTATCCCTGCAACGATCCAATTGGCGGGCGCCGAAATCGAATTGGTCCCAACCATTTCACGGGAAGTGCGTCTTAAAAAATCGCTGCAGCTAGTTAAGCATCTATTTGATTATATTCTTATTGATTGCCCGCCTTCTTTGGGTATTCTTACGGTCAATTCCTTGACAGCGGCTGATTCCGTCATCATTCCAATTCAGTGCGAATATTATGCGTTGGAGGGATTAAGCCAGCTGCTAAATACGGTTCGCTTAGTTCAAAAGCATTTGAATACGACCTTGCAGATTGAGGGCGTATTGTTGACGATGTTCGATGCCAGAACCAACCTTGGAATGCAGGTTATTGAAGAGGTTAAGAAATATTTTCAACAGAAGGTGTACCGGACGATTATTCCTAGAAATGTCAGGTTAAGTGAGGCGCCGAGCCACGGGCAATCCATTATTACTTATGATCCGCGTTCTAAAGGAGCGGAAGTCTACATGGAGCTCGCAAAGGAAGTGAGTGCACTTTGAGTAAACGGTTAGGAAAAGGGCTGGATGCATTACTGCCCGCATTAAGTATTAATGATGACGACAAAGTAGTTGAAATCCCTTTATCTCAATTAAGAGCGAATCCTTACCAGCCGAGAAGAACGTTTCATGACGAAACGATCAATGATTTGGCTGCATCCATTAAAGAGCATGGGGTTATTCAGCCTATCATTGTAAGAACGGTGCTGAAAGGCTATGAGATTATTGCCGGGGAACGCCGGTTCCGCGCCTCGCAGGTTTGCGGACTTGCGACAATTCCAGCGGTAGTAAAGAAGCTTTCCGATCAACAGGTGATGGAAATCGCTCTGATCGAGAACGTGCAACGGGAAGATTTGAACGCAATGGAAATTGCCGTTGCTTATCAGTCTCTTATCGATCAGTTTTCGCTGACCCAGGAGGAGCTTTCCGTTAAAGTAGGGAAGAGCCGTTCGCATATCGCCAATTTTTTGCGTTTGATTCATTTGCCTGAGGAAGTCAAAGAGTATGTTTCACGTGGAACATTGTCAATGGGTCACGCTAAGGCAATTATTGGATTGAAGGATCCGAAGCTCATTCGTTCTTTGGCCGATCAGGCTATCAAGGATCAGTGGAGTGTGCGTGAGCTCGAAGAGGAAGTGAAGCGGCTGGAAGAAAAGGCCGATCCGAAAAAAGCCTCCATTAAGGCGAAGCGTAAGGATCCTTATATCAACCAGCTTGAAGAGAGCCTGCGCGAAGCGTATCGGACAACGGTGAAAATCAAGCACAATAATAACAAGGGTAAAATTGAACTGCTGTATTATTCCAAGGATGATTTGGATCGGTTGTTAGAATTGCTGCAAGGCAGGATTTCCTAAGATAAATGCCGGCTATCGTATACTTTATTGTCATACATGCCGATCAATTTTAAATGTAGCATACCTTGTTATGGCCTGAAGCTTCTGGGCAACCTAGGTATGCTACTTTTTGTGAAGGAAGGTGAAATCATGACCATGGAGGTAGCTTATTTCGACCACGCTGCTTCATCTTGGCCGAAACCCCCTCAAGTGCTGCAGGCTATGCAGGATTGTATGCTGCACTATTCCGCCAATCCGGGCCGGGGCAGTCATCAAATGGCTGTGAAGGCAAGCCGGGTACTGTTCGATACCCGTAAGCATCTCGCGAAGCTGTTCCGAATTAAAAACCCAAACGATATTTCGTTTGCATTAAATACAACGATGGCATTAAACCAGGCGATCAAAGGTTTTGTCCGGGAAGGCGACCATGTCGTTTGTACTGCTGTAGAACATAATTCCGTCCGCAGACCGCTGGAGTACTTGAAGAAAACCAAAGGGATTACAATTACATATGTGAAAACGAATGAAAAGGGCGAGCTAAATATAACGGATGTCGCACGGGCGATAACTGAACATACTTCGCTTGTAGTGTGCAGTCACAGTTCCAATCTGCTTGGCAGTATTCTGCCGGTAGAACAGATTGGTGAGCTGTGCCGCGGGAAGGGTATTAAATTGTTAGTGGATGCCGCTCAATCCGCAGGGGTGCTGGATATCGATGTAAGCGCAATGGGGATTGATATGCTCGCTTTTCCAGGACATAAAGGGTTATTGGGGCCTCAAGGGACAGGCGGCCTTTATATAGCGCCTGATATTGAGCTGGATCCCTTAATCCACGGCGGAACGGGAAGCCAGTCGGAGGCGATTGATCAGCCTGCAGTCCGGCCGGACCGGTATGAATCGGGTACGCAGAATACGGTAGGGATCGCCGGTTTGAATGAAGGGGTCAAATTCGTGCTTAACGAAACCGTCGAACGCATTCACCATAAGGAATGGACTCAGACGCAAACCTTGATGGCTGAACTGATGGGAATTGATGGAGTCCAGGTGTATGGCCCGGATTTGGGACAAAATAGAACTGGCATCGTTACGTTTAATATTCACCAAGCGGATTCTTCGGAGGTTGCTTTTATATTGGATCAGTCTTTCCAAATCGCCGTTCGTTCCGGATTTCATTGCTCGCCATTAGCGCATGAATCCGCGGGTACCTTGGAAAGAGGCTCAGTCCGTTCCAGCCTCGGTTATTTTACAACGGATGAAGAAGTAACACGGATGGTTGACGCCGTGAAAGAAATTGCGAAATATTTGAAATAGCAGCACGAAACCGCACGAGAGGCGCATACAGGGGGATAAGCATGGGGGAGATTCTTGACTTAATTGATATGAGGGTAGTGCTCATTGCCTTTTCATTCATCGTAATTATTTTTATTGTTTTGGTAATGACCCTGTGGAGTAAGCTGAACAAGCTTCGTAAAACTTACATGGCGATGCTGAATGGTGAAAGCAGCTTGAACGTGGAGGATGCATTGATTGAACTGCAGGAAAAAGCCGAAGCATTGAATCAACGGACCGACTCAACGCAGCAGCAAATTGCCGAGGTCGTGCAGCAGCTGAAAAAAATGAAATCCCATATCGGGATTCATCGTTATAATGCATTCGCGGAGGGCGGCAGCGATTTAAGCTTCTCCGTAGCCATATTGGATGAAGAGCTGGACGGCGTTGTATTAACCGGGATTCATAACCGTGATGAAACTTACGTATATGCCAAACCGATTACACAAGGCCAGTCCAGCTACACACTCTCTCCTGAAGAAAAGGAAGCTATCCATCGAGGCGCGCATAAGAAGTAGAAGCGGTTATGCGCCGCATTCCATTCAGAGCGATTTGGAACGATTTGGAGATGACTTCCGCCATGTTCATAACCAGGCTCAACCGGGTATTTTGCAGAACGAAATACTCCATAAATCCTCCCACATTGACGATCCCGGTAATATGGATATCGCCTACCGGAGGAAGATCTTTATTCACGCCTGCCCCTGGCTTGACAGGACCATTGCCGATTTGAATGCATCCTACGCTGGTTAGCTGCCCCAGGCAGGCGTCTATGGCGATAATGAACGGATTGTGGTAATGATTTTGGATGGTCGTCAGCGTATCCTTTAAATTCATGGCATGCACGGGATTATCCAATGTACCGTAAAGATGAAGACCATCGATGTTGTATTTTTGAAGCTGCGAACCAACAAGAGGGCCTAAGGAGTCGCCGGTCGAGCGGTCGGTTCCTACACATACGATAATAAGCGGCTGCTGCGAGGGAATTTGTCCGATAATCGAGAAGAGACGATCGGATAAAACTTCAAGGATATTGCTGTCGGTATGAGGAACTTTGAGCGCTTCGATTTCTTGCTGAACAACGTCTCTATGAAACGGCATTTTCATATAATAACCCTCCATATACTAGGAGTATAAAAACATTTTTACTAGTATACGGAAACAAAACCCATTTTATACGTCGTTTTCTAAATATAATGGAAGCAAGTGGAGGACCGGTCATGCTGTTGATGGCATTCGATTCAACTCAACAGGCGCTGCGCGCCGAAATGCTGCTGGAATATGCGGACATCGAGAATGATATGTGCCCGACTCCGAAGGATATTACTGCGGGCTGTGCGCTGTCCCTGGAATTTCCGGAGGAGGCGCTTGAGGAAGTGAAACAGATTGTTGTGG
The DNA here is from genome assembly GCF_043945595.1 of Paenibacillus sp. TAB_01. Taxonomy (NCBI): domain Bacteria; kingdom Bacillati; phylum Bacillota; class Bacilli; order Caryophanales; family Paenibacillaceae; genus Paenibacillus; species Paenibacillus sp. TAB_01. Next base: position 6,702,902 of record NZ_JBIFNP010000001.1, on the reverse strand, counting down.
AAGAAAGAGTGGAGATCCGCGGCATTTATTTTAAAAAAGAGGATCATTATGTTAACATAGAATGGTAAGGTGATCTTATGCAAAATAAGCTTCATTGGATTCTGTCCGATTCATTGGAGGCAGAGGCGACAACATGGAAACAAGCACAAGAACAGGTGTTTGCCTATATAACCAATCCCGCCGTTTGGACCCAATTTTTCCTGGTTGCGGTAAAAATCATATTTATTTTTGTGGTAGGAAAAATAGTCATCAAGCTGGCCAATAAAGCGCTGGAGCACATGCTGGTGGAGCGGGATAAAAACCCGTTGAAATTCGACCAGCGCCGGACCAAAACAATTGGGAAATTATTGGGAAATACTATTACCTATGTTATTAATTTTATAATGATATTGATGATTCTAAATCAGTTTAACATCCGTTTGGAACCTGTGTTGGCCGGGGCAGGCGTGCTCGGATTAGCTATCGGGTTCGGTGCGCAGAGCCTGGTTAAAGACGTGATCACCGGGTTTTTCATCATCTTCGAGGATCAATTCGCTGTGGGGGATATCGTCCAAATCGGAACCTATAAGGGAACGGTGGAAGAGATCGGGCTACGGGTAACGAAGCTGAAGAGCGAGAACGGCGAAGTACATATTATTCCGAACGGGACGATTGCCCAAGTATCCAATTTCTCGGTTAATAACTCTATCGCCATTATTGATGTTTCTATCGCCTATGAAAAAGATGTAGATAAAGCGACTAAGGTTTTGAAAGAGGCCGTGGATAAAATTTACGAAACGAATATCAATATGGTTAGTGCGCCGGCGGTGCTTGGTGTGCAAACAAGAGGTCCGTAATGAAGTAACGCTGCGCGCTACCGTGGAATGCCGACCCAATACACAAGTTGCCGTTTCCAGAGAATTGTATGCAGAAGTCAAGAAGGCTTTTGATAATAACGGAATTGAGCTTCCCTATTCCGAAGTCTCGAATTACCATAAAGATTAAAGGGGGGAGTGAAATGGAAAGAAAACAATATCAAATGGGCGATATTGTTCAAATGAAGAAACCACACCCTTGCGGAACCAATGAAATGGAAATCATACGGATGGGGATGGATATTCGAATCAAGTGTGTAGGGTGTAAGCACAGCGTGCTCGTGCCCAGAGCCAAGTTTGAAAGCAAGCTGAAGAAAGTGCTGAGGTCGAATCCTCAGTCTGCAGAGGAGCTTTCCGGGACGAGCGAAAATGATTTAAATTAGGGCTTGCCATAGGGTGGTTCCTTATGCTATTATAAGCCTTGTCCCTTTTGAAACGCGGAAAGGTACCCAAGAGGCCCAAGGGGGCTGACTCGAAATCAGCTAGGCGGCGCAAGCCGTGCGTGGGTTCGAATCCCACTCTTTCCGCCACCAATTCATTTGTATAAAATGATTAACGACATACCAACCTTCTATGCGATAGATCGACGTAGAAGGTTTTTTTTATGTTAAGAATGACCACCTAAAGTTGATAATCGCATCCTTACCATATATAATTTGTAAAGATGACTTTTTAAGGATATACTAGGAATGAGATCATTTTGTCCGGTAGGCGATACGGTTGGCTAAGGAGCTGGGCGGTTCCACGTGAAACAAATAGGTTACTCAAATTAGACCCTCCTACCGAAAGTGGGAGGGTTTCTGTTGTTCGAGTGGAGTCATGCTGCTAAGGAACGCAGGATGGACAGAAAGGACGAAAGTATGGACAGGCTATTGAGAGAAGTGGATTCAGTAAATGATATCGGCTCAACTAGAAAAAAGGGGGGACGGGTTCAGTGAAGGAGTTAACTCTTAGTGAATGCCTAACAGGGCTGACCAAACAAAATCTGACGCACATCCGTACTCATTTAGGCATTCAGGGTGTTAGCACACTAAAGAAGCAAGAATTAGTTGAAGTATTGGTACAGAGAATACCGGAGAAATTAACCGAGCTGTTTCCTGCGTTAAATGAGAAGCAATCCGGCATTGTCAGGCAGGTTGCTGGTGAAGGCGGGAATAGTGAGCTGAAGCTAGAAGAAGCGGAGATGGAGTTCTTCACTCAGCGGGCTATCCTCTTCGAGGAGACTATTGAGGGCAAAACCTGGACTCGTATGCCGAAGGAAGTATTGGCATGCTTCACCAAGCTTGAGACCGGTGCAGAGGCTGCAGATGGAGAAAAGACGCCAAAGGTGGAGCTGGGTCAAGAAGCGGATGAGACTATCAGGCTGGCACAAGGCCTGCTGTATTATTATGGTGTCCAAACATTGGAGCAGTGGGCAGAGAGCATGGAGCTGTACACCGGCGTTAAACCGGCTGCCGATCAACTGCTTCGTATCGCGTCCGCGGCTGATGAACTCGAAGCTAACGATCGAATCGTGTGGCATACGCGGGTACAAAATCCGGATGAGGTGCTTCGGCAGCAGCAGTCCAGACCGGAGCTGGCATTTTCCCCTTGCACCAAGGAAGAGCTGCTCGCTGCAGGCGAGCCCGGCTTCATCGACCGTACGCCGATCTACCAGAACTTTGTAAATCTGATTAAGGTGAACTACACGATTTCCCGCGATGAAGCGGACGATGTCATTCAAGAGTGCGTGTACGCGATTCGGAACGGAAAGACGTCGAGCGATCTGTTTAAGATGCTTCAGACAAAAATGGATCTCGATGAGGTTGATCTCATTAAAGCGGTGATGGAGCAAACCATCTTGCTTGAGAATCACACCCGTCAATCGGACCTTGAAGGGGTATACGTTAAATCAGCTGTCGGCCCAAAGAAAATTGCTGCAGTCCGAAGGCAGCAGAATCGGAACCGTTAAAATCGCCTCCAAGAAAAAAGTAGGCCGCAACGATCCGTGTACCTGCGGCAGCGGGAAAAAATACAAAAAATGCTGTGGAGCCTAACCGTTGAGGTGAGGCCTTCCGTTTAAAATAATAAAAGGACGTCATAACCCCGAGAAGATTCTCCAGGGAGATGACGTCCTATTTTTCTAAATCCCTATATTAAGACCGGCTTCTTCTCCGGACGCTGAAACGGTCGATCACATAGCCGATCACCGTCCAGGAAAGAATCGTCAAAACATACAAAATCGCCGGGTTCACATTGGTATAACCGAAAATCGGGTAAAACCAGGCCGGAACGCTGAGGCAGTAAAATAGGATGTAAACCGGCTCGGAATCGTGCCCGATGGCATGCATAAGACAGACGGCTGCGCCGATCGCGGTACAAAACAGAGTGAATTTATTGTTCATGAGCAAGCTCCTTTAATAGTTGATGGGAAAGCCCTCCGCGCCTGCCGCGCGGAAGGGTGAAGCTAGTATTTCCTTTTCCACTTCCGGTTATGGTTGGAGGTTTCGGGGAACGTATCCCCTTTTTTCAAGGTGATGATTTTCGGGTTATTGATCCCCATATGAAACGCATTCTCACCCATCTCCAAGTATTCTCCGTCATTCGGAGCTTTGTCACCGGGCCTGAATTGACTCCATTCACCCATCGCTGGTCACCTCCTGTACGAAGTGTACTGGTAGTTTCTCCGGCGGGGGGCCATCGCATGACGATTAATATTTACCACGGATGGAAAATAGCATATGCACCAGCTTTTTATAGGGTGGAAGAAAATAAACTTGTCATTGTCCGCTGATTTTGCTATAGTATTGTGGTGCGAGTTTTGAAACGTTAGTTTATTTACTCGCTCCTTGCTCCTCACTAGAGGGGCCGTTAGTCCAAAAGGAGGTGAAACCATGCGCAAATATGAAGTGATGTACATCATTCGTCCGGACATCGAGCAAGAAGTTGTTCAATCTACGATTGAGAAATTTCAAGGCATCATCAACAACGGTGGCGAGATTACGAAGCACGATGTAATGGGTAAACGCCGTCTTGCGTATGAGATCAACAAGCACCGTGATGGCCATTACGTGTTAGTTCATTTCAATGCTAACAACGAGGTTATTTCCGAGCTTGACCGTGTGATGAAGATTTCTGATGAAGTCATTCGTTACCTGATCGTTAAAGACGTAGCTTAAGTTATCCATGTGCCGTAATTGACATGTTGGGAGGGTGTTAGATTGCTAAATCGTGTGATTCTAATCGGAAGGCTGACTCGTGATCCTGAATTGCGTTATACTCCGTCAGGCGTAGCCGTAACTACGTTCACACTGGCTGTGGATCGTCCTTTTACGAACCAGCAAAGAGAGCGTGAAGCGGACTTTATTAATATTGTAACATGGCGTCAGCTTGCTGAAACATGTGCCAATTATTTGCGTAAAGGCCGGTTAACTGCGGTGGAAGGCAGAATTCAAGTACGAAACTATGACAATAACGAGGGCCGTCGCGTTTATGTGACGGAGGTTATTGCTGATAATGTTCGTTTCTTGGAATCTTCCAATAGTGGCGGCGGAGCCCGTGAAGAAGGTATGGGTGGCGGCCAAGCTCCAAGCCAAGGCCAAGGCCAACAGCGTTACGGTGGAGTGACCGGCGCGACAATCAAGATCCGTTCCAAGATGACGGTAGACCGATTGATATTTCTGATGATGATTTGCCATTCTAACGTAGAAAGGACTGAGCATCGATGAGTTTCCAAAGAAGAGACAACGGCGGCGAAGAGCGCGGCGAGCGTAAATTCGGCGGTCGTGGTAAAAAAGGTGGAAAACGCCGTAAGGTGTGTTACTTCACTGTAAATAAAATCAAGCACATTGATTATAAAGACATCGAAACGCTGAAGAAGTTCATCAGCGAGCGCGGCAAGATTCTTCCACGCCGTGTAACTGGAACATCCGCTAAGTACCAACGTATGCTGACGATTGCGATCAAACGCTCCCGTCAAGTAGCGTTGCTGCCATACACTACGGAGTAATAGCTTCACAAAAAGACGACTCGAACGGAAGCTCGGGCCGTCTTTTTTTATGGAAATTGAGCTTTGCAGGGAAGCCGGTGAGCCGGATTTCCGGGCATCGTTCAGAGCCTATAGGGAGAGGACTCCACCGCAGGTTGGATGTTCTCTTTCTGCTTTTTTAACTAAGCAAATCCGAGAAACGGCGATAAGCGCCATCGAAGATGCCGAAACGGACATTGGCGGCCGGGAGTGCAGCCATTTGATCAGATTGGAATTCCTCCTGGTTTGCTTATTTGATACCATATAGGACATCGCAGGGTGAAGTATGCCGTATCTTTTGATAAAATAGAAGTGTATGAACAAGACGGAGGGTCGTATCTTACCACGATGTATCATAAGGTTAAGGTAGGGAATCTGTTTTAAGGTTGGGCAGGGAGCAGCTTGACTTTGGAGGAAAGGGTGGCTTGGGTGAACATCGCGTTTTTTCTGGTACCAAAAGAGGACGTTATTTTTTTATCTCCCAATTCAACGATGCGCCAAGCATTGGAACGGATGGAGTATCACCGGTATTCCGCAGTGCCGCTTATTGATGAGCACGGCCGGTATGTCGGCACGATCACGGAAGGGGATCTGCTGTGGAAGCTGAAGCATTCGCCGGAAATAGGGTTTGAGAATGCGCATAAGGTACATCTTAAGGATGTGCCTCAGCATATGAATATTAAACCGGTGCGAATCGATCAGCAGATGCAGGACCTGATTACATTGGCTACGAATCAGAACTATGTTCCGGTTGTAGACGATAACGGCGTTTTTATAGGCATTATCCGCCGCCGGGAGATCATCGATTACTGCTTCAAGCTGTGGCAAGCGGAACAAAAGGTATAAATTGTGGTATAATTAACTAAAGTGTGTTAAGGAGAGAGGCGGCTGGTCCTGCATGGAACGTGATGTCGATTTGGCGAAGCGGGCCAAAATTATTGAATGGCTGAAGACGGAAATTGTGGATCATATGGCACACTTGTTAAAAGCGATTTGGGAAGGCAGCTCGCATAAAATTACAGATGCTTTGGCGAGCCTGGTAGCCAGCTCCTATATTCTCGGAAGGCGTCTCGGCATTTCTCTGCGCAGTCTGGATGAAGCGGTTTTGGACAAAATGAAGAAGCATAGACAAGAAGGGCATCAGCTGGAAGAATGGTACGGCGATATTTCCGCTTTAGAAGAACATTTGCGTAAGAGGTGAAGGTGTTGGGGAAGGGTTCCGTACGTATGTTAGGCTGGAGCGTGGCAACCATTGTGCTGCTCCTGTCTGTGCTAACTCCGTTTAGCTTAATTACGTTTCACCTACTGATGATTCCGGTAGTCATTCTGTATGTGAAGCTGGATACGAAGAAGTTTCTCTTGTATTACGGTATCAGCTTGGCCTTGGTTTATGTCTTGACCTCGTTGATGATGGTAGGCTGGGCAGGTGTTCTGCTGATAGCGATGTCATTGTTTCTGCTGCCTCCGGTCATTCAGATGGGGAATTTATATAAGAAGCGGGCTCCGGCACGCTCGGTCATTACGGTAGGTACGGTAACGCTGCTGGTGGAAATGCTGGTCAGCCTTGTAGTCGGGTATGCGCTGGGCTTCAATATGATCGATAAAATGAAGCAGTTCATGATGGAAAGCATGAATACGCTGCCTGAACAGCTGCAGAGCATGCTGGCGATGGAGAAGGAAACGCTGGTGCAATTGGTCAGCCAGATGCTGCCGCTGTATATGATCGGCTACTCGATATTCCTGGTTGTAGTCACTCATTGGCTGGCGAGAAAGCTGTTGAACCGTTCAGGAGAAGGGCTGCCGGCGTTCAAGTCGATTCGGGAATGGATGCTGCCGCGCTCTTTTGTCTGGTATTACCTGATTGCTTTGTTTATGGAATTTTTCGTAAAAGATACGAATTCGATTCTTTTTACTCTGCTTCTTAATTTGCTGCCTCTCTTGACGGCGGTGTTCGCGGTGCAAGCGGTAGCTTTTCTGTTTTTCGTGGCCCATCGGAACCGGTGGAATCGCGCGCTGCCCTACGGAGGGATCGTGGTGTTGGTCTTTTTCCCGCCAGCTTATTTCATGTTCAGTATGTTGGGCGTTTTTGATGTAGCGTTTCCGATTCGCGAACGGATGACCCGAAAATAATGAAATGATTAGGAGCGAGTGAAATGCCGAAGTTCCTGCTAAAGCGATGGCATGGCTTGCATATCGTATGGATATTTGCATTAATGACGATTTTGATTTTTATTCTTATGGCTTATCAATGGGTGGTCAGCGTGATCGCCCTGCTTCTTTGCGGTGTACTGATTTACTATACGCTGCAGGCCGAGCAGGCCTTCCGGAAAGACTTGAATGAGTATGTCGGCACGCTGTCCCACCGGATCAAACGAGCCGGCAACGAAGTCATCCAGGAGCTTCCTTTGGGGATCCTGCTGTACAATGAAGAGAAGATCGTTGAATGGCATAATCCGTTTGTTGCGAAAATGCTCTCCAAAGAGTCGTTGATCGGCGAATCTGTGATTGACCTGATTCCTGCAATGAAGTCCCGCAAGGATAAGGAAGTCAAGGAAACGAAGTTCGAAGTCACGATCGGCAAGCAAATTTACCTGGTGCAGGCCCGTCCGGACGAACGCCTCCTTTATTTTACCGATATTACGGCCTACCGGACGCTTTCGGCGAGATACGAGGAGAGCCAGCTGGCCATGGGGATTGTCACTATGGACAACTTGGACGAGGCCACCCAAGGGATGGACGACCAGACGAGAAGTATTATGATGGCTCGTGTGACGGGCGAGATTACCGAATGGGCGCAAAAGAATCAAGTGTACCTGCGCCGGACGGCGTCCGACCGCTACTTGATCCTGATCGAACCAAAAAGGTCTGAAAGCGCTCGAGCAGTCGCGGTTTGAAATTCTCGATGAAGTCCGGGATATGACTATCGAGCAGAAGCTGCCTTTGACGTTGAGCATCGGTATCGCCTCCGGCGTGGAATCGTTGACGGAGCTCGGACAGCTTGCTCAGACGAGCTTGGATATGGCGCTGGGCCGCGGCGGCGACCAGGTGGCGGTGAAGGTAGGGGAGCGGCTTTCCTTCTATGGCGGGCGCTCCAATGCGATTGAGAAACGGACCCGCGTCAGAGCCCGCGTCATTTCCCATGCGCTGCGAGACCTGATCCGCGAATCGGAGAAGGTCATCATCATGGGCCACCGCTACCCGGATATGGATTCGATCGGCGCGGCGGTCGGCGTGCTGAAAGCGGCACATGTCAGCAACAAGGAAGGCTATATCGTACTCGAAGGAATCAATCCTTCGATACAAAAGCTGATGGATACGATCCACGAGGACGAGAAGCTGAACCGGTGGTTTATTACGCCGGAGCAGGCAATGCAAATTACGAATCAGCGTTCGCTGGCGGTCGTTGTGGATACGCATAAAGCCTCCATGGTAGCCGAGCCGAAGCTGCTGCAGCTGACGCAGCGGAAATTCGTTGTCGATCATCACCGCCGCGGTGAGGAATTCATTCAGGACGCGACGCTTGTGTATATGGAGCCGTATGCTTCATCCACCTGCGAGCTCGTGACGGAGCTGCTGCAGTATTTCAATGAACGGCTGACGATGGGCGTGCTGGAAGCGACGGCGCTCCTGGCCGGGATCGTTGTGGACACGAAGAGCTTCAGCCTCCGCACAGGCGCGAGAACGTTCGAAGCAGCGTCTTTCCTGCGCCGCAACGGAGCGGACTCCTCCTTGATTCAGCGCTTGCTGAAGGAGGATCTGGACGCTTACATTCAGCGTTCGGAGATTATTAAGAATGCGGTCATTATTTTCGATCACATCGCTCTGGCGGTGACGGAGCCGAATCGCAAATATTCTCAGTTGCTCATCGCGCAAGTAGCTGATACATTGTTAACTATGACAGGCGTGATGGCTTCCTTCGTCATCAGTGAACGCCCTGACGGTTTAATCGGCATCAGCGCCCGTTCACTGGGCCAAATGAATGTGCAAATCGTGATGGAACGGATGGGCGGCGGCGGTCATTTGACCAATGCGGCGACACAGCTGGAAAGTACCGTTGGGGAAGCAGCGCAAAAGTTAAAACAAATATTAAATGAGATGCACGCAGAGGAGGGGCTTTTCGAATGAAAGTAATCTTGTTGAAGGATGTTAAGGGTCAAGGAAAAAGAGGAGAAATTAAAAACGTGTCCGAAGGCTACGCAATGAACTTCTTGTTCCCGCAGCAGCTGGCCGTAGCTGCTAACGATTCGTCTGTCAAAGTATTGGACAACCAGAAGAAGGCCGAACAGCGCAAGAAGGATCAGGAGAAAGCCGATGCTGTGGAGCTGGGGCAAAAGCTGGAGACATTGACGGTGGAGCTGAAAGCGAAGTCCGGGAAAGACGGTCGTTTGTTCGGAGCGATCACAAGCAAGCAGGTGGCCGACGGGCTGGAGAAACAAAAGCAGATCAAGCTGGATAAGCGCAAAATTGTGATGGATGACGCGATTCGGACGCTGGGTGTCACGGAAGTGGCGGTCAAGCTGCATCCGGAAGTTACCTCCAAGCTGAAGGTGCATGTCACGGAAGAGTAAGAGCGGAAGAATAATCCGGCTTTTGCCGGAGATGGATAGAAGGGTTTCAGAACAGACCTCGGGCTGTTCTGAAACCTGGAACAGGTGAGAGATAAACTTTAACGCAGGGAGGCCACTGAAAAACTAGCGGAGCGTGCGGAATCGTTCTGTAGAAGCGAATGCGTTCGCCTTTGTCCTTGGATTTCAACCGCTACGAGCGGGATATAATCAAAGAAATCCAGGGACAACAGCGATCGGAAGAATGTTCCGTACGCGGAGCGATGCCTTTTTCAGTGGCCTCAACGCAGGTGAGGTATTCAAGCTAACGTCCACGTGTGAAATCTGAGAACATACCGCTCATTCGAATCCATTTCACGGATTTCAACAGCGGCTGAAGGAAGGTACCTCACCGGAGTACTGCAGCAAGCTCAGGTTTGCCTGAGGGCAAACCTTTGAATATAGGAGGAGACGAACTTGAACGAAGGTATGTTTATGGATCGCATCCCTCCGCAAAATTTGGAAGCCGAGCAGGCCGTGCTCGGCGCTATTTTGCTTGATAGCGATTCACTCGTCACTGCGATGGAACGCATCACCGGCGATGATTTCTATCGCACTTCCCACCAGCGCATCTTCGAGTCGATGATCGAGCTGGCGGAAGAAAATGAGCCGATCGACTTGATTACGCTGACGGCGAAGCTGCAAAACAAGCAGCAGCTGGAGGAGATCGGCGGTATTACGTATTTGTCGGAGCTCGCCAATGCGGTGCCGACGGCGGCGAACATCGACTATTACGCTCAGATCGTCGAAGAGAAGTCGATGCTGCGCCGTTTGATTCGTGCGGCTACGAATATTGTGACCGACGGCTACGCCGGGTCCGACGAGGTAGGCGACCTGCTGAGCGATGCCGAGAAGAAGATTCTTGAAATCTCCCAGCGGCGCTCGAGCACGGGCTTTATCGCCATACGCGATGTGCTGATGGAGGTTTTCGACAAGGTCGAGTTCTTGTACAACAACAAGGGCGGAGCCACGGGAGTGAGATCCGGGTTTCAGGATTTGGATAAAATGACGGCCGGCTTTCAACGGTCCGACTTGATTATTGTTGCCGCCCGTCCTTCCGTAGGGAAGACGGCGTTTGCTTTGAATATCGCGCAAAACGTAGGGGTGCGCGAGAAGGAAACCGTCGCCATCTTCAGTCTGGAGATGGGCGCCGCTCAGCTCGTTCAGCGGATGATCTGCGCTGAAGCGAATGTGGACGCGACACGGATGCGGACAGGCTTCCTTGAAGGCGACGACTGGGAGAAGCTGACGATGGCGATCGGCGCCCTGTCGGAAGCGAATATTTACATCGACGATTCGCCGTCGGTAACGGTAGCCGATATCCGGGCCAAGTGCCGCAGATTGAAGCAGGAGAAGGGGCTCGGGATGATCCTGATCGACTACCTCCAGCTGATCCACGGCCGCGGCAAAGGGGATAACCGGCAGCAGGAGGTTTCCGAAATTTCACGTACGCTGAAGCAGATTGCCAGGGAGCTGAACGTTCCCGTTATCGCCTTGTCCCAGCTCAGCCGGGGCGTAGAGCAGCGGCAGGACAAGCGTCCGATGATGTCCGACTTGCGGGAATCCGGTTCGATCGAGCAGGATGCCGATATCGTTGCGTTCCTGTACCGTGACGATTACTACGATAAAGAGTCCGAGAAGAAGAACATTATTGAGATTATTATCGCCAAGCAGCGGAACGGTCCGGTAGGCACGGTAGAGCTGGCTTTCCTTAAAAATTTCAATAAATTCGTCGGCTTGGATCGCACGCATCAGGAAGTAGGCTAGGAAATAACTTGCCGCATCCGGTGTCTGGATGTAGCTGGTCTCCATGATGAAAGTCCGGATGCAATGTGAATCAGCCGTTTGCCGATCGTTAAGATGGAACCCCCCATAAGATGTTGCACGGGGAACATTGGTCTTGAAAAAAACAGGGTAAGAGCCTCGCGGCGCTTACCGCTTACATATAAACCATTCCCGAACAATGATTAAGAGGCATCTATCATTGTTCGTTTTTATTGACTTTACTACCGGGTGCTGATAAACTATTTGATGGTGCTTTATGCCTTTTGGCTAAATATAGGTGAACACTCACCTGACGGGGGTTATGAATATGTCAACGGTTGTAGTTGTCGGAACCCAATGGGGCGATGAAGGAAAAGGGAAAATAACCGATTATCTGGCGGAGTCGGCGGAGGTCGTTGCTCGTTACCAAGGCGGTAACAACGCGGGCCACACGATTCTGATCGATAATAAGAAGTATAAATTGACGATGGTGCCGTCCGGCATTTTTTATGAAGATAAAGTTTGTGTGATTGGTAACGGGATGGTTATCAATCCGGGTGCATTGCTGGAGGAGATCGCTTACGTTCACGAGAACGGCTTCTCCGCCAAAAATCTTCGCATCAGCGACCGCGCGCATGTGATTATGCCTTACCACCTGCTGCTGGATGGACTGGAAGAAGAGCGTAAAGGCGATAACAAAATCGGAACGACCCGCAAAGGGATCGGCCCTTGCTATATGGACAAAGCGGCAAGAAACGGTATCCGGATCGCCGATTTGATGGACGCTGAGGAATTCGAGCGTAAAGTCCGCCACATGGTAGCTGAGAAAAACGTGCTGATCGAGCAGGTATACGGCTCCAAAGGCTTGGATGCGGAAACGATCATTCAAGAATACCTGGGCTATGCCGAGAAGCTTCGTCCTTACGTGACGGACACTTCCGTTGTGCTGAACGATCTGATCGATGCAGGCAAAAAGGTGCTGTTCGAGGGTGCGCAAGGGGTTATGCTGGATATTGACCAAGGTACGTATCCGTTCGTTACTTCCTCCAACCCGTCGGCCGGCGGCGTATGTATCGGTTCCGGCGTAGGGCCATCGAAGATCCAGCAAATTATCGGGGTAGCGAAATCGTACACGACCCGTGTCGGCGACGGTCCGTTCCCTACGGAGCTTCACGATGAAATCGGCCATCTGATCCGTGAAAAAGGTCACGAGTACGGTACCGTAACCGGCAGACCTCGCCGTGTCGGCTGGTTCGACAGCGTCGTTGTTCGCCATGCCCGCCGCGTGAGCGGTATTACCGGTCTGTCCTTGAACTCGCTGGACGTGCTGGCAGGGCTGGAGACGGTCAAAATTTGTACCTCCTACAAATACCGCGGCGAAGTGATCGAGCATTATCCTGCAAGCTTGAAAATGCTCTCCGAGTGCGAAGCGGTGTACGAGGAAATGCCAGGCTGGAGCGAAGATATTACCGGCGTACGTAAGCTGGAAGAGCTGCCTGAGAATGCAAGACGTTATGTGGAGCGCGTATCCGAGCTGACAGGCATTCCAATTGCCATCTTCTCCGTCGGCCGCAACCGCGAGCAAACGAACCTGGTAAAACCGATTTATTAATAAGATGCACTATCAAATAGATTGATCAGAAAAGATCCCGGGAGCCCGAACATCTTATGTTTGGAAGGCCGCGGGGTCTTTTTTTTGTTCAAACGGGCACGGACGGGGAGAGCGAGAGGAGCGCCGAACGGCGAATATTTTTCGAGAAGCGGTTGTATTCAGCCAAAAAGGTCAATACTGGAGGGGAGGCGGCATGATTCCAGCATTAGGGAGATGATAAAAAACAATGAGAGGCATTCAGTGGCTGACAAAGCTTATTCTTAGTGCACTAATTACGTCAGCGGTATGTATAGCGTCGACCTTTTGGGTGATTCAGACTTATGTTGATATAGTGTTGGAGCAGTATCAGTTGAAGCCGATGGTACAATCGACCCCCAGCTGGTCGCAGCTGGCCGGCCGGTTAACGCAGCAGCTGTCGCTGTCCGGCAGCTCGTCGAAGATCGATTCGTCGAGCGTTGCCTTAGGCGACAAAAAACAGCCCCCGGCGGATCAGCCGGTTTCCGGCTCGATCAGCGGGAGCGGGGGAGCCTCCGATGCGCAGCCAGACGGGGCGCTGAGTGGAGCATCGGGCGGTGCCGCATCAGGCGCGGGAGGGACGGATACGGGCGTATCCGGTACGGGTCCGCAAGGCACAGGAGCATCCTCCGGCGCCAGCGCGGCGGGCACGGGCACTTCAGGAACCTCAGGCGCCGGGGGAACCGGAAGCGGCAGTCCCGCGGCTCCGTCCGTCAAGAACGGCACGTCTGCGGACAAGAACCCGCCGGAGGACGCGATTGCCGTATTCGGCCATCAGAGCGGACAGTCTGGCGCTGGCGCCGCCGGTTCCTCCGGGAGCGGGCTAAGCGGCTCCGAAGCCTCCGATGCGGATCGGCGGGTCGTCGTATCCGGCGAGGACTTCACGAAGAAGAAGGAGCAGCTGTCCAACGAGGACAAGAATAAAATATTCAATCTGCTCGTTTCCCGGATCCCGCAGGATGAAATGCAGCGTATCTCCCGGCTCATGGAGGACGGCATTACCGCATCCGAGCTGAAGGAAATCGAGCAGGTGCTGCAAAAATATTTGAAGCAGGACGAATATAACCAGCTGCTCGGCATGATCAAGACGAATTAAAAGAAACAGGCGTCCCTTTTCATAGAGGGGACGCCTGTTTTTGCTTGCCTATTCTCCAAGGCCGCCGCTATCTTTTCCGCCATGACCAGAATCGATGACGAGCAGCTTTCCTTAATTGATTGATTGAGCGTTGTTTCACCGCAGCTGCAATGTATATTGGCCGTCCTAGGGCTGACCGCCGTACCGGGCAATGGTGTCGGCCGCCTGGCGGGACCGTGAGGATTCAACAATTACTTGCAGCGTATAGCTCGGTTCTTCGCCGCTCCAGTCCGGCTGCGATGCTGTCAGCCCTTGCTGCAAGGACGCTTCCAAACCAAGGGGGTCAGGGGAGGAATAGGATGCTGTGCCATCGGATTCCACATGAATATTAATGGCGCCCTGCTCGCGAAGCGCGGCCGAGACCTGCTCGATATCCGTCCAGCTGCGGAAGGTAGCCGTAATATTTTCCATTGATTAACTTCACACTCCTGCCACGAAACGAGGGGAAACACCCCTGCGACCGCGAATAATGTTGAAACAAGCAGATGGATTATGGTAAATTGATAAAGGAACATTTAGATTTGTGACAAATATTACATTTTGCAGTGATTTCGGCTGGAATCAGCCTTGACAACAATTGCACGTACCCTATAGGGAATGGAATAGCCATAAAGCTTGTTTGCAAGATTATTATCCCTATTTTAGGCTTTTTTATGTAGATCTCGTAAAAATGGACTTAAAAGGAGTAGATCATGAGAGTTTTCAAGGGAATGGACGGGGTGAAGAGCCTGCTGGACAAGTCCAGACAGAAGCTGTCCCAGCTCCAATTACGCAACTTGACTGCCAAGCTAAAGGTCAAACCGGTAACCAATGATGAAACGAATGAAACAACAAATAAAATCGCAGTACAAGGCACACGAATCAATAAATGGACGCTGGCTAAGACGGCCACTGTCGTAGGCGCCGTAACCGTATTGGTGTGGGGCGGGAATGCGTATGTGCACGGCCATATTTCGGAAGTGTACCATGTGGCGGTAAACGGCCAGGAGCTGGGTACCGTTAAAGATAAGGACACCGTGGAGCGATTCAAGGACGCGAAGGTCAAGGAATTGTCCAACAGCAGCACTGACGTTCGGATGTCGGTTAACGTTCCGGAGATCGAATTTACACCTGAAAAGGCTTTCATGGCAAAGGCTCAGGAACAACAGGTGATGGACAAGCTGTCGGGCTATATTACGGCGCATCCGGTAGGAATCGAGATGATCGTAGACGGGAAGCCGATGGGGGTCGTGAAGGACGAATCAACGGCCAATAAAGTACTGGAATCGATCAAAGCAACGGCGCTGGAGAAGAAGAAAAATTCCGGCGTTGTTAAAGTGCTGTCCGCCTCGCCGGCATCCAATGCCGAAGTGGTAGAATTGCAAAAGGTAGAGTTCGTTCAAAAGGTAGATTTGAAGGAAGTCGACGTGCAGCCGCAGGACGTTATGAAGCCGGATGAAATGCAGAAGAAGCTGGAGACCGGCGACGTTCAGCCGACCAAGTATACGGTAGAGAAGGGCGACTGCGTGTCGTGCATCGCCAAGAAGCTGGACATTCCGAAGCAGGTTATTTATCAGAACAACCCGACGATTACCGACGATATGATCAAGGTAGGCCAGCAGCTCGATTTGACCGTGCTGCAGCCGAAGCTGGCTGTCCGTACGGTGGAGAAGGTTGCTGAAACGCAGGAAATTCAATACGAGACGGAAACCCAGCAGGACGATTCAATGCGTTTGGGCGAGTCCGAGGTGATCAAAGCCGGACAGAACGGCGTGAAGAAGGTCATGATTCAGGTTACGAAGGTAAACGGTCTGATGACGGACGAGACGGTGCTGAATGAAGAGGTCGTGCAGCAGCCGGTAACCGCCGTTGTGCGCAAAGGCACGAAGGTCGTGAAGGGCGAAGGGACGGGCAAATTTGCTTGGCCGGTTCTCTCCTCCAACATTACGAGTACGTTCGGTACCCGGTGGGGCGCTTTCCATAAAGGAATCGATTTGACGGGCAACCGCAATATTATGGCGGCAGATAACGGTAAGGTTGTTTTTGCCGGCGTGAAGTCGGGCTACGGAAATGCGATTATTCTCGACCATTTGAACGGCTATAAGACGCTGTACGGGCATTTAAGCCAGATTGATGTGACGGTAGGCAAGATCGTAGAGAAGGGCGAGAAAATCGGCTATATGGGCAGTACGGGCGACTCCACAGGCATCCACCTTCACTTCGAGGTTCAGGTTAATGAGGTACCGCAAAATCCTTTGAAATATTTGAACCGCTAGAGCGTTAGAGCCATTATTCATAGAATTGTTTTGAACTGAAAAGGGGCATGGAATAAGCAGGAAAGCTGCTTGTCCGTGTCTCTTTTTGCTTCCATGTGTGGTAAGATAGAGGGGAGCAAGGAATAGGCAAATAAGCCATTCCTAATACCATGTCAAGTTCTCAAGGCGGTGATCGAGATTGGCGAAAATACTCGTTGTCGATGATGAACAACCGATTGCGGATATATTGAAATTTAATTTGGAAAAGGAAGGGCACGAGGTCATCTGTGCCTATGACGGCGGGGAAGCGGTGGAGCTGGCCTTCAAGGAGGAGCCGGATCTCATTCTGCTTGACTTGATGCTGCCTGTAAAAGACGGAATGGACGTCTGCAGAGAGGTACGCGTCAAGCTGAACACGCCTATTATTATGCTGACGGCGAAAGATAACGAGATTGATAAAGTACTGGGACTGGAGCTTGGCGCGGACGATTACGTGACGAAGCCGTTCGGGACGCGGGAGCTGCTGGCCCGGGTGAAGGCGCATCTGCGCCGACAGACGAAGGCGCAGACGGCGCCCGTTCAGGAAGCGGAAGCGCGTCAGGGCATCCGGATCATGAGCCTGTTTATCGACAGCGACATGTATGTCGTATATAAAGATGACGCGGCGCTGGACCTGACGCACCGGGAGTTCGAGCTGGTCCAGTACTTGGCGAAGCATTGCGGCAAGGTCATGACCCGCGAGCATTTGCTGCAGGCGGTATGGGGCTTCGAATATTTCGGCGATGTCCGCACGGTCGACGTGACGATTCGCCGGCTGCGCGAGAAGATCGAGGATGATCCGAGCCGGCCGGAATATATTTTGACCCGCAGAGGTCTCGGCTATATGATGCGCAACCCGAAGACCGGAGGCTTCTAAGCGATGAAAGGACTTCGTTTCTTTCAATCGATTCAAGCGAAGCTGATTATTATTTATGTGCTCCTGATCCTGATCGCGATGCAGCTGATCGGAGTATATTTCATCCGTACGCTGGAGAGCTATTTCAAGACGGACTTTATCGATTCGCACAATAAACAGGCGCTGCTGCTGACGCAGTTTGTGGAGCCGTATTTATCGGCTAACAATGAGGACAACAAAGCGGGAGATACCCGGAAGACGTATGCCGATCTGAACGATGTCGTGAACAACCTGTTCGCGATAAGCAATGCGGAGATTCAGGTGATCGATGCGAACGGGATTGTGCTCTCCACTTCGATGGCCAGCCATCAGGCGATTGTCGGCCAGAAGAACACGCAGACGGAGGTCAGCCGCGCGCTGCAGGGGATCAAGGACAACCAGCGGATGTTCACCGATCTGGACGGCATCCGCAAGATGATCATTGCGAAGCCGATCGGCTCCGGCGTTAAGGTCAATGGGGCCGTGTACATTATTGCCTCCATGGAAGACCTCTACAACACGATGAACCGGATTAACCGGTTCCTGATCACCGGTACGCTCATTGCACTAGGCCTGACAGCCGTGCTGGGCGTACTGCTGACGGCTACCATTACGTCGCCGATCAAGGCCATTACAAGGCAGGCTACGGCCGTAGCCGAGGGGCGCTTCAACGACAAGGTGCCGGTGCTCGGCAAGGACGAGATCGGGCAGCTGGGGCAGACGTTCAATTTTATGATGGAGCGCTTGAAGGACGCTCTCTCCCTCAATGAGGAAGAGAAGGAGAAGCTGGCTTCCATTTTGACGAATATGAACGACGGTCTTATTGCGACCGACGATCAGGGACATGTCATCGTCATTAACCGCAGAGCGAAGCAGATTCTGCAGGTGAACGAGGATACGACGCTCGGTAAGCCTCTGTATGAAGTGCTGGGCATCACGAGGGAATCGATGCGGCAGCAGGACCCGGAGAGGACCCGACGCTGATGATGCATTTTTATCACGATGAGGAAGAAGAGCAGCTGTCCGTCCGCGTGACGTTTACGACGATTCACAGCAAGGGCAAAGGCTCGGCGGGCACGATCGCCATGCTGCAGGATGTGACGGACCAGGAGAAGCTGGAGGAATCCCGGCGCGAGTTCGTAGCCAACGTATCTCATGAGCTGCGCACGCCGCTGACGACGATCAAAAGCTATCTGGAAGCGCTGGAGGACGGCGCCCTGGAAGAGCCTAAGGTGGCGTCCAAGTTCGTCAGCGTTACACGCAACGAAACGGAGCGGATGATACGACTAGTTACGGATTTGCTGCAGCTGTCCCGGCTTGACTCCAAGCAGGCGATTATCAGCAAAGAAGTTACCGATGTCAGCGAGATGCTCGACGAGGTGGCGGACCGGTTCTCGTTCCAGCTGGAACAGCGTTCGATCCGGGTTGAAATTCACGTTCAGCCGGACGTGGAGGAAATCGTGCTGGACCGCGACCGCATCGATCAGGTGCTGGACAACCTCGTATCCAACGCGATTAAATATACGGCGGAAGAGGGACATATTATCATTCGTGCGACCCGTCCGGATGCGAAGCTGCTGGAAATCTCCGTTCAGGATAACGGGATCGGTATTCCGAAGAAGGATTTAAGCCGGATTTTCGAACGGTTCTACCGTGTAGATAAGGCACGCTCCCGCAGTATGGGCGGTACGGGTCTGGGCCTATCGATTGCCCGGGAAATAGTAAGGGCCCACGGCGGGACGATTACGCTGGAATCGGAGCTTGGCCAAGGAACGAAGGTTACATTCACGCTTCCTTATCTGCATGAGGAGGAGGCGGCGGTATGATGGAAAAGCTGAAAACAGCCCTGCTGGTGCTGCTGGTATCGCTCAGTTTGCTGCAAACGTATTTTCTCTCGTACAATTCGCCGAAGTTCGATCCGCTGGTGCAGGAGGAATATGTGAAGACCGACCCGATCGGTTCGCAGGCCCCGCTGGAGGATCTGCTGTTTCCGAACGAAATCGTGATGCATCTGGGCAACCAGGTACACACCGTACTTTACCCCGACACGGCGGCGTACAGTTCCATTCTGGACAATGTGAAGCAGCGGACGCTGGACGGTTTTCGCAAGACGAATCTGTCCACGCTCAACCTGAATTGGGACGATATCCGCAATAAGCAGCAGGGGATTGAGGTTCGGTTCCGCGACGGCGTGCCGATTGACGTGCTTCAGCGGGTCATGCAGCTCAAGGGCGAGCTTCCCGCGGATAATGATGTGATTACGAAGATTTGGATTTTCGCCAAAGATACGAAGGACGAGGTTCGTACGATTCTTTTTACCGATACGGCGAGCACGGTCTACGAGGTTCAGAAGGCGGATATTTCCGCTAAGGATATCGAGCGTTTCGTAACGATGGAAGAGGTTACTCCTTACAAAGCGATGGCGAACGGCGATTATTATCTGCCTGCCAAGCCGCTTGGTTTTCCGGTGTATAAGCTGCCGTACATTTCCTACACGGTCGATCAGCTGAAACGCAGCTTCTTCGTCGATCCGGCGATTACGCGCAACATATCGGAGCGGGACGGCTCAGAGATTTATACGGACAGCAAACGGGGGCTGCAGCTGAAGAATGATCAGCGCTGGATGACGTATTCCGACCCTGTGGCGCCTGTCGACAGCAAGGTCGACCTGAAGGACAACCTGCTGTCAGCCGTTCAGTTTGTGAACCAGCATGGCGGCTGGAACGGCACATACGCGGTGCAAAAGGTGCCTCAGCGGCTGCTGCCGGCCAATCAGGCGTTTATTTTCCGGCAGTACTACGGCTCGCTGCCGATTATTAATCAGAACAGCGATAATATCGGCTTTATAAAGATGGTGCTGCAAAAAGGCGTCGTATCCAGCTACGAGCGTTCGACCATGATTCCCGAGCCGAGGGGCGTCGTCAAAAAAGACGGCTCGCTCATTGGCGGCGAGGAGCTCGATGCGAAGCTGAATCAGTACAGCAAGAAGACGGCGGTCATTTCCGTTTTTCCGGGCTACCGCCCGATTGTCGGGGAGCAGACGGTCGAGCTGGTGCCGACATGGACGGTTGAGCTGCGCGACGGAACGTATGAATTTCTGGAGTAAGGGCTGCTTGCAAAGGCAGGCATTTCAACGAAAACGCGTTGGGGAGGTGAGCCCATGGACTGGGGCCGGGCCAAATTAATTCTGATTTTGTCATTCTTCATGCTCAACGTTGTGCTCGGCTACCAGCTATGGACAACCCGGTCCGACCTTCTGGAATTCGATGCGAACACGGCGAGCGCGGCCGAGGAAATACAGCGGCTGTTAAAAAGCAAGAACATCCAGGTGTCGGCGGAGATGCCGAAGGAAATTCCGCGGCTGAAGGAGATCGTCGTCCAATTCGATGAGAAGATGAAGTCGGATAAAAGGATTCCGCTCGGCACGCCGTTTAAATACAGTCCGCTGCTCAGCCGGGGGTCACCGAAGGATACGGCGGCCAAGGCCGTCATTCCGAATCTGGATGCGTACCAATACGATCCGGTGCTCAGCGTGAACGGTGTGTACGTGTTTCATCAGCTGTACAATTCGGTGCCGATGTTTGAGGTTAAGCTGGAGCTGAACGAGGAGAATGGATTAATTACTTCTTACAGCCAGGGGTATGTGGAGGTTCAGTCGGAGAGCGACCAGAAGGAGCAGAAGGTCATTTCGCCGTACACGGTTCTCAGGAGCCTGATCGAGACCTATTTTCCCAGCGGCAGTGTCGTTACGAGCATTAAGCTCGGATACCACGGTCAGGTGTTCAACTCGCAGACGATGTTTATGGTGCCGTATTGGCGGGTTGTGCTGGGGAACGGGGATGGGGACATATATTATGTCAATGCGCTGAATGGAGCTGTCGAGCTTCCACAGAAGAACAAGAAGTAGCCAGGGTAAAGCGACGGAAACTGACGGAGCGAAAAGCGGATGCTTGTGCCTCATTGGGCATGCCCGCTGATCGTGTTGGATGACGGGATGTACTAACCGGGGAAATGGGCAGCGAAGGCGGTTTATTCGGTTGTTGGCTAGGGGAACAGGTCAGCGCCGCAGCAAGGCTATGAGGAGATGGGAGTCAGTCAGATGGGAATTCGTTTTACGGTATTGTCCAGCGGTTCCACGGGGAACGCGATGGTAGTGGCGACGGAGGACAGCAAGGTACTGATCGATGCCGGCCTAAGCGCCAAGAAGATCGACCAGCTGTTGAAGGAAAAAGGAATGTCGGCGTCCGAGCTGGATGCGATTCTGGTGACGCATGAGCATGCCGACCATATTAAAGGCTTGGGAGCGGTAGCCCGCAAATTTGATCTGCCGATCTATGCCAATGAGAAGACTTGGGAAGAGCTGAACCGGCATGTCGGGGAAATCGCCGAAGACAAGCGGTGCGTGATGGAAACCGGCGAGGTCCGGGATTTCGGATCGCTCCAGGTGCAGTCGTACGGTATTTCCCACGATGCGGCTGAGCCGGTTGGGTACTGCTTCTACGAAGGGGACGAGAAGCTCAGCCTGGCGACGGATCTGGGCTATATGAGCGCCAAGGTGAAGGAACAGATTCAGGACAGCGATGTGCTCGTTCTGGAGTC
Organism: Paenibacillus sp. TAB_01; assembly: GCF_043945595.1. NCBI lineage: Bacteria > Bacillati > Bacillota > Bacilli > Caryophanales > Paenibacillaceae > Paenibacillus > Paenibacillus sp. TAB_01. Next base: position 6,681,145 of record NZ_JBIFNP010000001.1, on the reverse strand, counting down.
CAACCATGATATCGAGATGCTGCGCATGGGGAAATACCCGTGGAACATCAAGCGCCGCATCCTGAGCGATCTCGGCCATTTATCCAACGAAGCGGCGGGGATCGGACTGGTCGATGTAATGACAACAAAGACAAAACGGGTCTATTTGGCGCATTTGAGCCGTGATCACAATCTGATGGATCTGGCCAGGCTGACCGTGAATAACGTAGTAGAGGAGCGCCTGGAGCCGGAGGATCATCGGGCACGGCTCATGGATACGTATCATGACCGGGCTACGGAGTGGGATCGGCTGGATACGGAGTAGCGGGAGTAAAGGCCGCATCCAGGGAGGAGGACATTGTCGCGATATCTTGAGCGGTGATGATGCCTTTTTCAACCAGCACCTCAATTAACGCGCTGACCATCAGCGCATTCTGGTAGTGGGCGTTTTTCAGGTCGGCGAGCTTGCCGATCAGATCGATCTGCTCCAAATGATTGGTTATCCGGTTCATCGTTCCATCATCCTTTCTTGATATATGTTTTTGTCTCAGGCATCTTTTCGAAGATTTTCCGGCTTGTTGGGGTCATCTGTCATAGCTCGGAATGGGATCTACTCTTATTCTAGTCTTCTAGGGTGCAAAACATTCCACCATGTTTAAAAGTTTATAAGATTATCAGATTGCTAGTATGGGGACTCTGCTCGTCAGCAGCGGAGAAGGGAGCGGGAGAAGATGAGCCTGTTTGATGATGATTTTTATTCGACGAAGACATCGCGCTGGGAGCAGTGGACGCCGAGCGGCTGGAGCGGGCGTGTACGGATAGGCAAGGCTGCGCCATGGGTCTGGCCTGCGCTGGGCGGCGCTGCGGTCATGCTGGGGGTTGTGCTCCTGTTCAGCGCAGGCGGCACGGGCTCCAAGGGCGATGGCTCCGTGGCTGCATCCAGCCAGCAGGCAGCCAGTGCTATAGCGTCCGGAGATGCGCACCAGTTGGCCAGCGATACGGTCGTGCGGATGGTAGAGAAGGTAGGGCAGCTACCGTAGTGAGCATTATCGGCTCGCAGAAGGAAGGGGAAAAAGCTTCCCCGCACGGCGGTACGAGGGGTCTCGGCTCAGGCGTCATTTTCCAAAAGGCGGGAGACAAAGTAAGGATCGTCACGAATAACCACGTGGTTGAAGGCTTCAACCAGCTGGACGTCGTAACCTCGGCAGGGGAGCAAAAGAAAGCCACACTGCTTGGACGCGATCAGATGTCCGATCTGGCGGTGCTGGAGATGGACGGAAGCGGGGTTAAACAGGTAGCCGAATTCGGAGATTCGGATACGCTGAAAGCCGGACAGACGGCGGTCGCCTTCGGCAATCCGCTCGGACTCGGCTATGCGCCGACGATTACGCAGGGCATTATCAGCTGGCCGAAGCGGACCATCCCTGTATCGCTCGGCCAGCAGGGCGAGTACGATTGGGAAATGAACGTCATCCAGACGGATGCCGCGATTAATCAGGGCAACAGCGGCGGCGCGCTGGTCAACCTGGACGGCAAAGTGATCGGGATCAACACGATGAAGGTCGCGGATATGGGCGTCGAGGGACTCGGCTTCGCCATCCCGATTACCGAGGCCAAGCCGATCATCGACACGCTCATCAAGGATCACAAAATCAAACGGCCCTACATGGGCGTTGTGACGCAGGATTTGCAATCTTTTGTGGGCACAGAAGTTTTAAAGCTGCCTGCAGATGTGAAAACTGGTATTATTGTATTAGATACTACAGGACCGGCGAAAGACGCGGGACTTAAAACGAATGACGTCATCGTTGAACTGGACGGCCAGCCGGTGAACAGCACGCTCGCTTTACGCAAATACATTTATGAGCACAAGCAGATCGGCGATAAGATCGGCGTCACCTACTACAGGGGCAGTAAAAAAGCGAACGTTACGTTAACGATGACCGAGCTGATGGATCGATAAATTAGAGAGTAAGAATGGGGTCTTGGGATGTATGTAGTTTGTATGGAACACTTGGAGCTGGCCATCGACCAGTTCGTCGACGAGTACGAGGACGCTCCCGATGTGGTAGATCTGGAGAAGACACACTTCTCGGCATGGGAGCCGCCGGCGCACTGCGAACGTTGCCAGGCGAAGGCACGGTTTCTCGTCGTGTAAATGAATAAGGGGAAGGCTTTGCGCGGGAGCGCGGCCTTCCTTTTTTTCGCGATTCAGGCACGGATGGGTGGATTGGAAGGGTGGAGTAGGGAGTATGGTGCTGCATTGGGTAGCATTTATTCGCAGGGCTTTGCTTCGCCGGAAGAGACTCATATTTTGTGCACAAATGGAACTGACGGAGCTCTATGTGTTTCACAATAGGCTGACGGGCGGTGGATGTATTTGGGACAGGCTTAGGTTAGGTCGATAGAGAGAGTTGGGAAGACGGAGTGTTGGAAGGATGACGGGCGAGTTGTAGGGACGATGAGTTGATTAGAAGACGGTTTTGCTAACCGAGTCTATGTCCACTCGGAGTGGACTGGACTCTGGACTGAATGCAGAACAGAAAGGGATGAGGGAATCATGCAAATTCAAATCGTTGCTGTCGGCAAATTGAAGGAGGCGTACTTGGTCCAGGGGATCGCTGAGTATGTGAAGCGCCTGGGGCCGTACGCCAAGGTGCAGATCACTGAGGTGCCCGATGAACGGGCACCGGAGTCGATGAGCGCCGCGGAGGAGGCGCTCGTGCGGCAGCGCGAGGGCGAACGCATCCTCGCGCAGATCAAGAGCGACGCCTATGTCGTGGCGCTCGCCATAGACGGCAAGCCGCTCTCGAGCGATGAGCTCGCGCGGCATGTGGAGGGCCTGGCCACGTATGGGCGGAGCCACGTGGCTTTCGTGATCGGGGGCTCGCTCGGGCTCGCCCCCGCGGTATTGCAGCGCGCCGAACTGAAGCTGTCGTTCGGGCGCATGACTTTGCCGCACCAGCTGATGCGGCTGGTGCTGGTGGAGCAGGTTTATCGGGCGTTTAAGATAATGCGGGGGGAACCATATCATAAATGACGGCTAAATTTTCTTTGTCAAGACTTTTCTGCAAAATGGAGGAAAAACAAGAGTGAAATAGAATAATATGTATATATCTTGATGATAGTATAAGGGGACAATCTGAATTATGGATGATTTTTTTAAAACGGCACAAAGAATGTGGGAAGATGCAAACATACTAAAGAACTCAACAAATAAGAAAAGTTGGTTTAACACCTGTTATCTTTCAGGGTACATTCTGGAATGCTACGGCAAGTTGTTACTTCTATCTTACGGGCCTAGTAAACGTTATGGACATGACATTTCTACAATAAATGACTCTATTACTGACCATATTTTAATAAATCCATCTCTAGCAAAATACTGTTTAGATTTTAAAAAAGACTGCAATACTATATACCATGAACCCAATAAATGGGATCCTAAAAAAAGGTATGAGGGTAGTACCGGGATTTGGGATACCGAGGCTATTGCTGAGGCCTATATTACAGAAGCACAGTGCGTAATGGATATGATAAATAAAATGAAATTGGATGGGGTGATATAATGAACTCAAAAATACTTCATTTTGATGAAATTAAAGAAAAGGTTATAAATTTATTATTACAATTCAAAAGTAGAAATACTGATAATATGTTAAGTATTTATGTTATTAGAGATGTTTTTGGGAGAGTATCTGTATATGTGGTTAATCAAGATGGAGTTTACATTCCAGATGCGATCGAGAAAGCACTGTTAGAATTAAGGGAATTGTTTGAAACAGAAATAGGTTCCTCATGGTTTAATAAAGTTGAAGAAATATCTTCAAACCAAAGCATAATAAACCAACTGAGGGAAAGCACTTTTGAAGTTACAAATAGTATTTATTTTGGGGAAAGGCACTTAACTAGATTAAATTGGTTTAGAGAAAAGAATAAATATATCAATTTACCTAAAACAAAAGTTGTTACATTTTATTCATTTAAGGGTGGATTAGGTAGAACAACTTCTTTGGTAATGTCAGCGTTAAATTTGGCTAGAAAAGGAAAAACGGTTGTTTTAGTTGACTTTGACTTAGAAGCACCAGGTTTAGCCTCGTTACTACCTCCGGATAATGATGAAACACCAAACTATGGTTTGATTGATTTTTTAATTGAAAGTAATGTCTATACTCAATTAGAAGTAGATATAAACGAATATACATACTCATTTAAAGATAAGCAATTGTTGGGTAATAACGGTGGGCAAGTATATATTCTTCCAGCGTCTAAATTAACAACAGAAAAAGCAGACGATTACCTTGAAAAAATGGGAAGAGTTGATTTTAATTCCCCTATTTATGAAAGAATCGATAATCCAGTATCAAGAATGTTGAAACAAATTTCGGATAGATTTAAACCAGAATTTATATTACTTGATGCTAGAACAGGAATTAATGATGTTGGAGGATTAACATTAACAAATTACACTGATTTGGCTTGCTTGCTTTTTTATGGTAATGAACAAAACATTGCTGGTATGAGATTAGTATTGCCAAAAGTAATACAAGCTGAAGTGCCTTTTTTATTAATTAATAGCCCAGTTCCTATTACTGAAGAAGAAAGTAAAGAAGAATTAGAATACTATTTAGAAAATACATACAACTTATTAGTTGAGAGTGATTACTTCCCAGAGTATTTACCTGACATTTATGATGAAAGTGCTGATCATTATCCAATCAACATTTCGTATGATAGCCTAGCAGTACTCTTAAATTCAAACAGTAGACTAAAGAAATTGTTAGATAACAGTGGTAGTTCTAATGGCTACATTGAACTTTCGGAACAAATCGCCTCATTTTTTGGAGAAGATTTAGGCCAAAGAATTATAGAGAATTACACAAACAAGAGTACTATTTTAACAGAAATATCTGAGATTATGACGGGGGCACTAGCAGCATCAGAAAATGAGTTTAATACGAGTGAAGACCTAGTAAATAAATTTTATCCATTACGTGAGCATAGGTTTATTTTTGATACAGAAAAGTTTCTTATATTAGGTCCGTAAAGGAAGCGGAAAAACAGCCTTATTTTCCGTACTAGAGCACCGTGATTATGCCGAAAAATTGGCATCTTACCTCGGTTTTACAACTGAATCAATTCAAAGTACTCACTGGATTACCGGATTGAAGGGACTTAAGCAATCTAACGATTTTCCATCTATTGCCAACTTTGAATCTATTGGTAGTGAAGATGATGTTGATGTTTTTCGTCGATATTGGAGATTATTGGCTATAAGATCAATACACAAACAAGTTAATATCGAGGTTCCAAATGTATTTAGTGAAATTACTGAAATACTTAGTTCTCCTACTAGTAAATTAAGGGAGCTATCAAAGGATTTGTTGTTATCCGAGAAACTTGAGGATTACTTGAATTCTCTAGATATAGTTCTAGGACAGAATTCCCAAAAGGTTTCCATTATTTATGATGGATTAGATGTACTATTGAAAAATAAAGATTATAGAGGGAAAATGATTTCTGCCCTCATTTCGCTTTGGTATGAATATATCTCAAGGTATCAAAATATTAGCGTGAAAATATTCTTGAGAGAGGATATTTTTAGAAATGAGGTAAGGGATATTGCTGATAAAGTCAAGCTTGGGAATTATTCAGAAAAGATATCTTGGAACTATGATTCATTATTGGCGATGGTTTACAAACGAATTGTTCAGCACTCCCATTCATTAGCGGAGTTATTTAAAGATGCACTACGCCCACTTGGACTTGCAATACCATACGACGAGAGAGTAGGATATGTACCGAGACCAGATTCTGATATCAATAAAGCTATATTAAAGATACTGTTCGGCGAACGTATGGGAACCGGAAAAGCAGCTTTTACCTATAACTGGATTAGAAATCATCTAGCAGATACAAATGATCAAATAGTTCCAAGAAGTATAATCACATTATTTGCATCGGCTGCGAGAAAAGAATCAGAGCAAATCGAACTTTTCCCATCAAAAATTCTGATTAAGAGTAGAAATTTGCAAAATGTTATGTTTGAAGTATCAAACGATAGAGTAACAGACCTATTAGAAGAATACGATGAGTACCGGAAGATTTTTACGAGCTTAAAAGAATATCTACCAAATTTCCCTGCAAATGAAAATGATCTTAAAAATGCACTACAATCATGTGGAGTATCCCAAAATAGAGAACAAGCTACAATTGATGATTTGGTTAACATTGGTGTAATGAAACCTTATCAAAGGAAAAAAAATGATCCAGTAAGATATCACATCCCGGATATTTTTCTTATAGGACTTGGATTAGCAAGAAGAGGATTAAGAGCACATAAATAAGTAGAATGGGGCTGTCCAGAATGTCAGTGAAAACTGACTACTGGACGCCCCGTTTTTGTTAAATGATAAAAATACACACATAAAAACCGTCTTTCCTGTAAAATGAAAGTTACCACACCACCATTTTAAGAAGGACGGTTTTTATGCGTAATCTGACGACTATTACTGAACAGTATACCATGCAAATGACACTTCCTCTAGGGGATTTGGAAGAAAGAGTGATTTCCAAACGAACTCTTGCCCCTACCTTCAAAGCCTACGACAACAAGCAAATGAACATGATTTTGGATGTGGAGGCTCTTATCCCCGTTCACCATGTGGCGCGGGTCATTGATGAAATGATAGAAGCCGTCCCTGACGAGCTGTTGTTTGCTCATTATACGGGTGGAGGTCGGAGTGCCTACCATCCCAAAATGATGCTCAAAATGATTCTCTACGGGTACTCGCAGAAGGTCTACTCCTGTCGGGGCACGGAAAAGCTGCTCCAAGAGAATATTCCCGCCATGTGGTTAGCTGGGATGCAGCGTAGTGCCTTAAAAAATCATTCGTGAGGACATGCTCCACGATTAGCCACATACGAAGCACAGAAAGCTTGCTTCGGCGATCGCAACAGCTATTCCAAAACCGATCGGGATGCCACATTTATGCGTATGAAGGAAGACCACATGAAGAATGGTCAGCTGAAGCTAGGCTACAATGTGCAGATGATAACAGAAAACCAATTCATTTTGTTTTACAGCCTTCATCAGCGACCTACCGATACGTGCTGCTTCATTCTGCATATGGAGCTATTGGCCACGTCTTACTAACAATCTTTGTAAGGGGCATTAAACGGATTATTAGGAAACTAGATTACGCTTCCTCTCCTAAGGCTTATACTTAAGGCTAAACTATCCGCTAATAGACATCGCAGAGACAATACTACCAATAACGGCACCCCCTAACTAAATTAAATTTTTTCTTACTAAATGTAGAAATCGAAACAACCAATACGACATTATAATGAAACCAAATTCCAATACGATTTAAAGGGAGGAGCTTTGTATGAATTACACCTTGATGTTTTACGAGAGCCAGGAGGATTTTGCGGCAAGAACAGATCCGGCCCGGCAACAAGAATACTTGGCAGGCTGGACTCACTATGTGCACGCTTTGCGGCAGGCCGGAATCGTGGTATTCGGTTCGGGTCTCTATGCTCCTGAGACAGCTGCCACGGTGAAACGGCGCGGCGGGGAGATGGTGGTCCAGGACGGACCGTTTCCCGAGACGAAAGAGCAGCTTGGCGGGATATTCGTGATAGATGTTCCGGACTTAGACACCGCACTAGAGTGGGCTGCTCGGGGACCTGTCGATACGATTGAGGTCAGACAGAACATTCCCGCGTTGAAGTAATCATTCAATGGAAACTCATCAGGTCATTGAACAAACGGCACGTGATGCGTATGGCCGATTGCTCTCCTATCTCGCGGTAAATTGGCGGGATTTGCAGGCAGTTGAGGATGCTATGGGAGATGCTTTTCTCGCCGCACTGGAAACTTGGCCTAGGGACGGCATTCCGGATAAGCCTGAGGCATGGCTGGTGACCACCGCCCGCAGGCGGCTTATTGACCGCTCCCGCCGTGCGCGAATTTCCGAAAGTGCGCTGCCGACGCTCCTTGCCATGTCGGAGGATACACAACGTCTGATTTCTTCAAGTACTGATTTTCCGGACGAACGACTTAGAATGATGTTTCTTTGCACGCATCCGGCTATTGATCCCGTGATGCGTACGCCGCTTATGCTGCAAACGGTGCTTGGCATCGATGCAGCCCGAATTGCGTCTGCGTTCATCATCAAGCCTTCCACCATGAGTCAGCGTCTGACTCGGGCAAAAGCTAAAATTCGTGCCGAACGTCTTACTTTTGAAATGCCTGACCCGGAAGAAATCCCGGATCGTCTTGATCCCGTTCTGGAGGCTATTTATGCTGCCTATGGAAGCGGGTGGGATGAAGCAGCTACTGCTGATTCGCCTCGCAGGAAATTGGCAGAGGAGGCCATTTACCTGGGCAAATTGCTCCTTCGATTCGCACCCCGGGAACCGGAGGTTTACGGCCTGCTGGCGCTTATGCTGCACTGCGAAGCGCGCCGTGAGGCTCGTCATGATCAAGAGGGGAACTATATTCCCCTCTCTGAACAGGATTGTTCGCGATGGGAACGAGGCTTGATTATGGAGGCGGAGGGTTATCTAAATATTGCCTCACAGGCGGGTACAATCGGCCGCTTTCAGCTAATGGCCGCGATTCAATCAGTACATGCACAGCGTTTATGGAATGGGCGTATAGAATGGGAAGCGATTGCTCAGTTATACGAGGGTCTCATTCGTCTGAACCCTACATTGGGCTCCTTAGTCGGTCGAGCCGCTTCGGTCGCGGAGGCTTATGGGGCGGAACGCGGTATTGCCTTGCTGGAAGCTATTCCGACTGCAGAAGTGGCGGGCTACCAGCCTTATTGGGCACTTGCCGGGCATTTGTACAAGCGGATGCATCGACAAGAAGATGCCCGTTCCGCGTATAGCCGTGCTATTGGTCTAAGTACAGATGTGTCGGTTCGACAATTTCTGAACCGCCAAGCTTACGAGAATTAAATACAGAGTCAATAAAAAAGATTTCTTCAAGGCACCCGGCTAGGGTGCCTTTAGCTTGCTGCTAAAGACAGCGCGGAGAGCCGTATCCTAAACACTAAATGGCATATTTTCACAATCGTACACTCGTCGCTTGCATGTGCGGAAAACGTTCACGGGTTCAGGGTGAGGGATAAACTAGCTAAGGGAGATCTACGCATCTCCTCAGTAAACCTTTAACCCGCAACCTGCCCGACAATAAGCTCAAGCTCGTCGGCCACTTGATGCAGCGGCTTCCGGGTATCAATCTCAAGGGTGGCTCCAGCCCGAAAGAGAGGCTCGACCGTATGGAAGTAGTGTACGATCTCTTCCCGCTGCTCGGCGGTTTTTCCATAATCGTTCGTTTGGCGGGAAGCTATACGCCCGAGGATGACCTCCAGCGGAGCGCTTAGCAGTACGATGGCATCGAACCTCGGATAAAACTTCCTTTGATTAGATACCGTGCCCGAAATAAAGAGTGCGCCTTTAGTATGCTCTGTGAGCAGCGTATCGATGCGGGTCCTCGCGCCACAACCACCCGGAGCCGTCCACATGCTCGCTCCAGCCGTCGTAATCGGTATCGACCACCCGGTGACCTCTGCGGGCCAGCTCGGCCAGAACCGTTGACTTCCCCGTGCCGGACATTCCTGTCACCAGGATGATCACGCCCTTTTTTGAAGCTGGATCCATAATATTCACTGGTTGGGCCTCTTTTCCCGGAAAATAGGTGAAGTCAACCATAGTACATCATGGGCAGCTTGGCAATTGTTCGGAGAAAACCGAGCGTTCATATCGAATTAGCATCGATTATAGCCCATAACTATCATATTAATAGTAAATTAATATTTTAATCTACATTTAATAGTGTTACACTATAATTAAGGTTATATTTTGATCCAGGAAAGATGTGAGACTGGTCGCCCTGGCTTGCTGTGGCGTCTAATAGGTGCGCCTACATCCTTTCTGCAAATCTTAGGGTATAAGGACGGTTAAAATGAGCAACAGACAAACTAGAACAGACGTTATCTTAATTGGTGCCGGAATCATGAGTGCGACTTTGGGATCACTGCTGAAAGAATTAGTACCGGACTGGAAAATCACAGTGTTTGAGAGACGCGCAAACGCAGGTGAGGAAAGCTCTAACGAATGGAACAATGCAGGTACAGGGCATTCTTCCTTGTGTGAGCTGAACTACACCACCGAAAAACCGGACGGATCCATAGATATTAGCAAGGCTGTAAAAGTAAATGAAGAGTTTCAAGCTTCAAGGCAGTTCTGGTCTTATCTTGTCAACAACAATTTGATACGGAACCCGCGAGATTTCATCGTACCCGTACCTCATATGAGTTTTGTGCAAGGAGAGCAGGATGTAGCTTTTCTGAAAAAACGGTTTGAAGCATTATCCGACAATCCTCTGTTTGAAGGAATGGAATTCTCCGACGATCCGGCAAAGCTGGCGGAATGGATTCCGCTGATGATGAAGGATCGCAAATCGAATAAACCTATCGCTGCAACCAGAATTGAATCCGGTACGGATGTCAACTTTGGTGCTTTGACACGTATATTGTTTGATCACTTAAAGGGCAAGAACGTCGATCTCCACTTCAATCACAATGTTGATGATATTAAACGGACTAGCGACGGCTTGTGGGAATTGAAGGTGCGGAATGTCGACAGCGGCAACGCTGAACGGCATACGGCAAAATTCGTGTTCATCGGCGGCGGGGGCGGCAGCCTGCATCTGCTGCAAAAATCCGGTATTCCTGAGGGCAAAGGAATCGGCGGTTTTCCGGTCAGCGGACTCTTTATGGTGTGTAAGAATCCAGAGGTTGTGGAACAGCATCGCGCTAAGGTCTACGGTAAAGCCGCAATCGGCGCTCCTCCGATGTCGGTTCCGCATCTTGACACCAGGGTCATCGATAACAAAGAATCGTTGTTCTTCGGACCGTTTGCCGGCTTCTCGCCAAAATTTTTGAAATTCGGCTCCATGCTGGACTTGTTCACCTCTATCAAAGGGCACAATCTCACCACGATGATGGCGGCAGGGGTGAAGAACGTTCCATTGACCACCTACCTGATCAAACAGGTGATGCTGTCGAAGGAACAGCGCATGGAAGAATTACGCGAATTCGTCCCGAACGCCAAAGGCGAGGACTGGGAGCTGCTGGTGGCAGGTCAGCGTGTACAAATTATTAAAGATACGGCAGCCGGCAAAGGAACGCTTCAGTTTGGTACGGAAGTGATCAGCGCGGCGGACGGCTCGATAGCTGCATTGCTCGGAGCTTCTCCAGGTGCTTCTACCGCGGTTTCCGTTATGCTGGAAATTATAAACAAATGTTTCCCGCAGCATATCAAAGAGTGGGAGCCGAAGCTTAAAGAAATGATTCCGTCTTACGGCGAATCGTTATTGAACAATCCGAGTCTGATTCACGAGATTCATGTGACAACAGCGCGGATGCTTGGTTTAGCGGGCACCAAACAAACCGCTTCGAGCAGCGAAGAAACCGGCGGCGAAACCCGCATGGTTAAGAAAGCATAAATTGCCGTTTCGGCGATTTATGCTTTTTTTTCTGCCTATCAGAATTTGTAAATTTTCGGGGCCCCCGCAAAGTACTTGTGTCCGCTTCGAAGCAAAAGCCCACTTTGTGGGGTTGTTTCTGGCACTTGAGACCTTTAAGAAGAACTTGTAGGGTTCATACTAGTAGTATTTTTTAATTAGGCCCTTCAGATGGTATCGCATCAATATCGTCTGTTCAACCGGACTCATTCCCGCCGCTTCCTCTGCCGGTCCGTTCCAGAACTCCATCGCAATGACTCCATTCCATTGGAGCCCTCTAAGTCTCTTGATGATCGCATCATAATCTATTTCCCCGTATTCAAATGGGCATTTCGGCCAGCCGACGGCTGCCTGCCGGGCATGCATATGTCCAGTAAAATCGAGTAACTTCATCGATTCCTTCTGATCGAAGCCATGGATCTGGTAATGCAAGAAATCAAGCGTATATTTCAAGCCTTTTACTGCTTTCGCCATTTCAAGAGCCCTGGACGGAGTATTGAGCAAAGAATGACGGCTGGGCTCTACATGAAAAGCGACTCCATGCTCTGAAGCAATTGTAATCATCTTGTCCAGAGCTGCGGCCGCAGACTCGAATGAATGGTCAATACCGGCTTCCTTATGAGCAACACCCGCGGACCCCATAATGCTTCGAAATCCTGCAAGCCGGGCAAAGCTGCAAATTTTATGGAAGCTCTCGTACATTTGCTTTCTTTTATTCAGATCCGGATCACCGGGTTCGATTTTCCGCCCATCTACCATAACGCCGCCCAAGAAATATTCGGCCAGCTTCAGCTCGTATTTTTCAGACAAGTGCTTGACTAGCTCCGCTTGCTTCTCATAATTATCGAGAACATCGACCTGCCTGATCGTTCCGACAGAATCGACATCGATAAATTCATATCCGAGCTTCTTGATAAATTCAAAGATTTCATCGGGCGTGCTTCCACCGTAGTTTCTGGAATGACAGCTGAGTCCTATCATCATATGCCCCCCGATCCTTGAAATCAGTTTAAGATGATCTGCTTTCCTTTGTTTTGCATCGACAATTTTAATGCATCCAACACTTTCATAACGACCACGCTTCGGGTTCCGCTGCTTATAGGAGACGGTTTACCTTCCATGATGCAGTCGAAAAAGTGGGCATACATAGCCGCGTGGGTTTTGCCGGTTTTCATAAGCGGTCTGGATTCCACCAGATGCCCGTCCTCCCGTTGGTTGAAGAAACGAATACAATCATCGGATTTTTCCTTATAGCATTTATTTACATCGTATTGAATCAGGCCTTTATCGCCTTGAACGCGGACCTCATATTCGGCAGGAGCTACGGCATTTCTCATCGCTTTGTACATAAAGCTGCTTCCGTTATCGAACTGAATCAGAGCCAGCGTGCAGTCGTCCACTTCGTTATGTTCCCGTAGTTCCAGAGGAATGGATAGATTGTCATATTTATAGTAGCCTATCCCTGTTACCGAAACGGGCTTGGGATCGCCTAACAAATATAACGCCCATTCCACGTTGTGGGACGCGCTTTCCATGCTGATGCCGTCGCCGCCGATTGTTTTTCGTTTGACATCATTGCTGCTTCTTGCAGAAGCTCGAGTAATACTAATATTGAACACTTCACCCAGCTCGTTGTTGTCGATCATCCTTTTAAACATCAGCATTTGACTTTGAAGCATACCGTTAGAGCCGACAATAAACACCTTGCCGCTTTCCTTGGCCGCCTCCATCACTTGGTGCATCTCCATTTCGTTCAGGGTCGCGGGCTTTTCCAGGTATACGTGCTTTCCGGCCTTCAGCGAGTCTATTGCGATTTGGGCATGAGTAAAGGTTGGTGTACATATGGAAACGGCGTTGATCTCATCCAGTGCGAGCAGCTTTCTATAATCGTCAAACGCATAAGGGATGTGAAGCTCTGCAGCCCGTTTCTCCGCTACACCCGGCAGCGCGTCCGCGACTCCGAGCAGGGACACCTTCGGGTGGCCCAGTGATCGAATGGACGGTATGTGTCTCTCAACGGTAACCCTTCCCGCACCAATAATTCCGAGATTGATATGAGCATTAAGATCCATGTCATCCTCTCCTTATCGTTAAAGTTTGCCGCTCAGCGTCTTTTCCCTAGTATGGTTCCAGTGGGATGCCGGCCGCTTTTTACGAAACAAGCCCGCACCATAGAAGGATACGGACTTGGTTTGTGTCAGAGTCGTCAGACCTATCTCTCCAAACGGGAGGAAATTCAGTTATTGTGATAGGGTCAATTTATAAAATAAGGGCACGGCGGAGAATGCGGTTCACTTCCGTGTAATCCATACCCAGGCCCGGGCCGGTAGGCGCTTTCATGACGCCATCCTTCACTTCCATCATTGGGGCAAATAAACCTTGCGTCTCTTTCAGGCCGGCCTTATGCTCCTGAAATTTTCCTATATTAGGAATATAGGAAGCGAAGTGGAGCACGTACACATAGCCGTACCCTCCCGAGATATGAGGCGTTACAGGAATGCCCTTCAAAGCGGCCATTCTGGCTATCCGGGTGTTTCTTATAAACCCGCCGTTGTATTGCAGATCCGGTTGAACGATCTGGGCGGCATCGTTATCAATAATCCATCTGAAGCGTCTCATGCTGGTCTCCTGCTCGCCAAAAGCCAAAGGAATGTCCAGGGCGTCCGCCACTTCTTTCGTTTCTTCCAAATGCTCAAATGGGCACGGCTCTTCATAGAAGAACGCACCTATATCTTCAAGCATTCTGCCATATTTAATAGCTACCTCAGGATCATAGGAACCATTGCCGTCTGCATGAATGCTCATGCTGTCGCCAAAGGTTTTCCGCGTAAGCTCGATAAGCCCCTCGGAACGGCCTTTAATCGAGTCCGCATTTTTGCTCATCCGGCCGCCTACTTTGAATTTAATAGCCTTAGCCCCTGTTTCCGCAACACGTGCTTGGAGAACCGCAATCTCTTCCTCAGGCGTCGTTCCCCGGTTGCCGCTTGCTACGTAAATGGGAACCTCATTTCGGATCACGCCGCCGAGCAGATCTCCGATCGATTTCCCGCTGATGCGTCCGAGCAGATCGAGCAGGCTGGCTTCAAGCCAAGAAACGCAGCACCATAGGGCAAGCCCCGACAGCTTATAGTTATTATCAAATACGTAGACCTCGTCCAACAGCTTTTCCAAATCTCTGGCATCTTTATTTATAAAATACGGAATAATTAATTGCTTGAGTAGAGGCCCTAAATATTCGGCACGCGGGCTTAAGACAGCCACGCCTTCGGAACCGTCCTTAGATCTTGAGCGAAGAAAGTAAAGCCCGTTATTAAAGAGCAGCTCTATGGATTCAATAATGACAGGAGATGGAATGTCGCCAACGAGAAGAACAGGAGAATTGGCCTCTCTCTCCAGGTCGGCTGTGCTTACATTCGTACCGCGCTGGACTAAACTCGGATCCAAATGTAAATACGATAAATCGTCATACGTGTTAACCATAATAAACCCTCCTAAAAATGTAGAATTATAGAGTGCATAATTTCGTGAGAAATTTCATCTTCCGATTTCATCGAAGATTCCATTGGTTACATTATCTCAAGATTTGTGACAAAATCATATAATCCTTAGCGAGACAATTCATCGATCCGGCGCATTCTGCGGCAGTTTTTTAAGAGGAGACTCGTTGTAACCGTCAAAGGTTTGACAACCGGTGGAGGAGAATATATCATAAACAAATGACTGATATTGATAATCATTATCGGTATTGAATTTCTGCAACCCAACACAAGGAGATCTGAACATGAAAAACAAGCTGTTAATTCCCGTTCTTTTGCTGCTGATGGTCGTGTCCAGCGCATGCGGCAGCCAAGCCAATAAGGAAAGTGCTCCCTCGCCGAATACAGCGGCGCCGGCATCAGATGCCAAGGACTCCGGTAAAGTCACGTATCAGTCCGAACAGGGGCCGGTCGAAGTTCCTGCGAACCCGAAGCGGATCGTTGCCTTAACGAATGCGCCTAACGTGCTCGCGCTCGGCGGGACGCTGGTGGGGGTGGATCAGTGGACGCAGATGAATCCTCTGTTTACGAAGAAGGTGGAGGGCGTTGAAGTTGTATCGGAAGCGGACCTGGAGAAAATTACGGCCCAGGACCCGGATCTGATCATCGTAGGTACCCAAATGAAAAATATTGCCGAGCTCAGCAAAATAGCGCCAACCGTCGTTTACACATGGGGCAAGCTCGATTATTTGGCACAGCAGCTGGAGATTGGAAAGCTGCTTAACAAAGAGAAGGAAGCCCAAGCCTGGATTGACGATTTCAAACAGCGGACGGCAGCGGCAGGCAAGGAAATTAAAGCCAAGCTTGGTGAGAATGTCACGGTATCCGTATTTGAGACGGATCAGAAGAACTTCTATGTTTTTGGAGACAAATGGGCGCGCGGCACGGAGATTCTGTATCAAGCGATGGGGCTGAAGATGCCTGACAAGGTCTCGAAGGATGCGCTCGGGCCCGGCTATTATATGCTATCCCAAGAGGTGCTGCCGGAATATGCCGGCGATTATATCGTGCTTAGCAGGGACCTGAAGGGCGACAAATCGTTTATGGATTCTGAGGTGTGGAAGAAGATCCCCGCCGTCAAAAACAATCACGTCATTGAGATCGATACGAAATCTGCTTCCTACAGCGATCCGATATCGCTTGAATATTTGTTCGGTATTTTCAAGAAGGGCTTTCTGGGTACTGAATAGAACGAAGGCTCATACAGCCTGAATCTAATATGCGAGGCTGCTCGCTGCTATTTTGGAGGATACTCCGTCGGTACTCCTGCTTCACTTAACGAGGCTTTCTCGACAGCCTGACACCCTTTAGGGGGTGTCTTTCTTTTTTATTTCTCTATTCAACACAACACCGCGTTAAAATGGTATAATATCCCTTACCCCAATTTATGTACGGGCTATTCGGGCTTTAGATCATTTATTCTTTGCAAAACTTTATACAAAGGACGTGAGCTGCCTTGCTTCAATCAACGGATTCGCTCCTGAAGCAGCCTTCCTTCGCGAAATTCTGGACATCGCGAATTTTGTCTTCATCCTCTTTCCAGATGCTGTCCGTTGCGATCGGATGGCAGATGTACGATCTGACGCATGATGCGTTCAGTCTCGGACTGGTAGGACTGGCCCAATTTGCGCCGATGGTGGTGCTTACTTTGGTTGTGGGCCATGTCGCCGACCGGTTTGACCGCCGGCGTATCGTCTTCCTGTGCCAGCTCGTCGAAGCGGTGATCGCTGCGCTGCTGCTGATGGGCAGTCTGGCCGGCTGGCTCGGCCGCGAGCAGATCTTGCTGGCGGCGGCCATCATTGGCGCCTGCCGTGCTTTTGAGGGCCCTTCGTCTTCGGCGCTGCTGCCGCAGCTGGTGTCGAAGGAAAACCTGCAGCAGGCGATATCGTGGAGCACCTCGGCCGGACAGACGGCCCAGATTCTGGGCCCGTCCCTCGGAGGCCTGCTGTTCTCGCTCGGCGCCGGCGCCGTGTATATTACGTCTACCGTGGCGCTGCTGGTCGCCGCCGTCTTGACGATTCTGATCCGAATGGAGCAGAGCGTGCGGAAGATAGAGCCTGTATCGTTAAGCTCTCTTTTCTCAGGGATGGTATTCGTCTATCGCAACCCGGTCATTCTGGGTACGATCTCGCTGGACCTGTTCGCGGCTCGTGCTGGGCGGAGCGACTGCGCTGCTGCCGATCTTCGCCCAGGACATTCTGAATACAGGCCCCTGGGGGCTTGGATTAATGCGGACGGCACCGGCAGTCGGGGCTTTGCTGATGTCGATCCTGTTCGCGTATTATCCGCTTAAAAAAGCCTTCGGCCCAACGCTGTTCGGAGCGCTTGCCGTGTTCGGCCTCGCGACGATGCTCTTCGCGATTTCGACGAATCTGCTGGTATCGCTGTTCGCTTTGCTTATTATCGGGGCTTCGGACGTCGTCAGCGTTGTCATTCGGTCCACGCTGGTGCAGCTGCAAACCCCGGATGAGATGCGGGGGCGAGTGAACGCGGTAAACTCGCTTTTTATCGGGACGTCCAATCAGCTGGGCGAGTTCGAGTCAGGCACGCTCGCCGGTTTTGTCGGAGCGGTGCCGGCGGCCCTCATCGGAGGGCTGGGTACGATCGTTATCGCGGGTTTATGGATGTATTTGTTCCCGTCGCTCCGGCGGCTTCGTTCCTTATCGGAAAGCCAGTAAAACTTAGAGGACACCCACAGCTCCAGTGGGTGTCCTCTATTTTTTTCCGTTATGGGACGCATCGCTAGGTTTATTCTCGTGCAAAGAGACCGCCAGGAATAGCGAGCAGGGGACATGGGTTGATAGACGTGATATATCCTGCCAGGGTTATCACCTAGAAAACTCCGTTTGCTTCGATAATAGGTTAATAGACTAACACAAGCACGCCGTCTCGCTCATCTACTATAAGAGGAACCGAGAGGGGGTGAGATGAATGTCTTCCAAGGATCATAGCGATAAGAGACATATCTATGTATCGAGCGATTTTCTTCAGCAATTCGTTGATGCAGCTGCATCTATCCCTTTCATCGTGAACTTAAACAGCGCAAGAGCGGTAAACGGCTTCCGCTTCGATGCCGGTACAGATACGGTGACCGTCCGTAAGTCGGGGTTGTACCAGTGTCAGTTCTCCATTCAACTGGCGAACGTAGCCTTCCCTCCGCCGCAGAACCCGAACCCTGTCCTGACCTTCGCCATAGCAAGAAACGGCGGCATTGTCATACCTTCGCAAACGAGCTTTAATGCCAATACGGCGGATACGATATATGTAACCTCGAATCTGCTGCTTCAGTATTTGGATAAAGGCGATAGAATACAAATATGGCTGACAGGCCCCAATCCTTTGCCGTCCGGCAGCTTGCTGCGGATTGATTATGCCAGCCTGACTCTTATCGAACTATAAAGCTGAACAATACAATATTATTGTACTAAAAAGGAGGCGGCGCCTCCTTTTGATGTATCTGGCAGAAGGAACCGCCGATCTATCACAAATCGAGAAGCTCGTCCATAATGCGGCTCTGCCCTACGGGAGCCCAGCTGG
The DNA here is from genome assembly GCF_043945595.1 of Paenibacillus sp. TAB_01. Lineage (NCBI taxonomy): Bacteria > Bacillati > Bacillota > Bacilli > Caryophanales > Paenibacillaceae > Paenibacillus > Paenibacillus sp. TAB_01. The sequence continues at coordinate 6,662,551 of NZ_JBIFNP010000001.1, read as the reverse complement.
AGCTGATCCAGTTTCCGATAATCCGGATCTGACTGCTGCGGTAGGCCTGCATGCCGGTCCAGGAGACGCTTTGCTGCAGCCGTGCTTGCACCTGCTCATCCTGGTCGGGCAAATAATATTTGTAGATAAACAGATGGTCCGTCTCAAAAGGAGGCAGACTGGCCAGAGGAAACTCCTTGTTCTGCTCCTTAAACGACACGATACTTCCTGGCTTTAAGCCTAGCTCCGAGTAGAGCAGCTCATTAAGCGGATGCCCGACGGAGCCCTGTACCCTTATTTTGTCAGGGTATAGACGAAGGACGGAGATCGTTTCCTTACCGAAGGTATCGGCCAGCCGGTGGCGGGTGTAGTGGATCTTTTGTTCCAGCTGCGCAAAATTGTGCTGAGCTTCCTTTTCCCGTCCGACCAGCTCGGCAATTCTGCGGTGCGTCTTACGCCAGTCCATCGTATAATCGAGCACGACGGTAGGGGCAATCTGCTTGAGCTGCTCGTAGAACGGGACATGCCGGAAATCAGCCAGAATCAAGTCGGGCCGCGCTTGACGCAGGTCGTTCAGCTGATCTTGTATGAACTGCCGATGCTCCGTCTCACTGCGCTCCCCATAGTTGTGGCAATTCATAACAGCCGCAGCATCTACGCCCAGCGAACGCAAATTATCCTGATAGCGATAGCAGGTCGCTACGGCTACTTTTAGCTGCTTTCGCTGCATATACAGGGTAGGAGTGATGCCGGTCTCCCGCTTGAACATGCGGCTGAAATAAAATTCGTTGCGGAAGCCTACCATTTCGGAAACCTCTTTAATCGAGCCTTCCTGATTCAGCACCTGCTTGGAATAATCGATGCGGATGCGGTTAAGATACTCGACAGGCGAGACGCCCTTTGCCTTCTTGAAGCTTCTGGAATAAGAGGTTTGCGTCAGCCCTGCGATTTGGGAGAGCGTATCGAGCTTGAGCTTTTCCCGAAAATGGTTGTACATATACTGGATGCTGAGATCGATGCCTTGGCTTGCCTCCTCCTTGAGCCCCTGCTCGGGCAAATCGCGGAGGATGGAGGCGATCAGACTTTGGAATTGAAGCTGCAGCTCGCCAGCGCCAGCGGGCTTGGCAGGCCCGGCTGTTATGGAACAGCTGGTGTGCCTGCTCAAGAATGGAGCGGGAGGTTTTCATAGTCAGCTTGCCCGGAGGCAGCAGGGGCGTCTCTGCTTCGGTAGGAGCCGCATTCCATTGTCCTCTTTGGCGGGACAGCGTCACACGGCTTGGCATCAGAATATAGCAGTCGGCGTGGCTGGACTCGAGGATCACTTCCAGCAGCATGGAGGGACGGAGAAAGAAAGCATCTCCCGGCTGCAGCGGAAGCACTTCATGGTCGATGCGAAGCAGACCTTTGCCTTGGATCACAATGCAGAGGATATCGGCAGGGAGCTTGAAAAGGGGCATGGCGCTGCTCCGGAAATATCTTCGTTTATATAGGGAGGACAGGAATATAAGAGGGTAGTTGGAGGTACTCTCAGGCTGCATAACCAGCTTCACCTTCCCGAAACCAAAGTTACCATTGAGAATGGTTATCACTAATGCAAGTATAACCATTTGGCTTCGGTTTGGGAAGGGAGGCCGGACACCTGACGGGTTAGCCTTCAAAAACGGTCAGAAGCTCCTCCGCCTTGGTGCGCGGCTGAACGGGGGGAATCACTGCGGGATAACCTATATGCAGCAGGCCGGCAATTTTCTCTCCGGACTTCACGCCAACGGCTTGCCGGAAGCGGGGGTCGTAGCCGTAGTTGTTCGTTTTCCAGACAACGCCCAGGCCCTGCTCCCATGCGGCGAGCTGGAAGTTCTGGATCAGACTGCAGACGGCGGCATAGTCTTCATCCCATACCTTCTGGCGGGGATCTTCTTTCAGGACGACGACGAGATGAGCCGGAACCTGCTCGAAATAAGCTTTTTTCTTATTGCCGTACCGTTCGCGGTCATCCGCGCCGTAGGTTTGGACCATCGCCTCGGCGAAGGCTTTGCGTCCTTCCCCTTGTACGAGGATAAATCTCCAGGGCTGCCGGTTCATATGATTAGGCGCCCAGATCGCGACATTCAACAGCTCGAGCAGCAGCTCGGCCGAAACCGGATCGTCTTTGAACAGCCGGACCGTTCTCCGGTTTTTGATCAGCTCCGCTATTGTGCTTTCAGCGCTTTCCAGTCTGGTTTCTGCTGGCTTCATATCGAGGTGCCTCCCTTTGGTTATATCAGGTTGTTATTATCATGGTGCGTCCACGCTCCATGCTCACGAGCTAGGCGTGCTTATCCTTACCGTCCGGCCACCAATACGCGGTTGTTCTGAAGGACTCCGGCGCTTCCATACGCAGCTGGGTCTGCGGCTGCGACGGTTCGTCCCCTGCCCTGCGGAATACATAACGGTGTGCCAAAAAACGGATCGGTCAGCACCTGGCAATCCATGTCGAATACATGCTTCACTAACTCGGCGTGGACTACTTCCTCCGGCTTGCCCTGCGCGTAAATGGCTTTGTCCTTGATGGCGACAATATGATGGGCGTACCGGCAGGCCAGATTGAGATCGTGCAAAACCATCACGACCGTAGTTTTCTTCGTCTCGTTCAATTCGAACAGCAGGTCGAGAATATCGATCTGATGTGCCATATCCAGATACGTAGTCGGTTCATCCAGCAGGATGGTGCGGGTGCCCTGAGCCAAGGTCATGGCGATCCAGGCCCGCTGCCGCTGCCCGCCGGACAACGAATCGACGGGACGTTCGGCGAATTCCGTCAGCTTCGTGGCCTCCAGTGCCTGATGAACCATCCGTTCATCCTCGTCGGACCACTGCTTGAGCCAGTGCTGGTAAGGGTATCTGCCCTGCTTCACAAGCTGGAACACCGTTAACCCCTCGGGGGCTATCGGCCCCTGAGGGAGAATGGCCAGCTTCCTGGCAATCTCCTTGGTAGGCAGCTCGGCGATAAGCTTTCCCTCCAGCACAATCTCACCCTCCGAAGGCTTGAGCAGCCGGGCCATGGAACGGAGCAGCGTCGATTTGCCGCACCCGTTCGAGCCTATGAATACGGTAATCTGCTCCTTGGGCACAGTGAGCGTTAGCCTGTCGATAATCGTACCGTTCCCATAGGTTAAACTAAGGTTTCTTGCCTCCAGCACGCTCATGCGATGGACCTCCTAAGCCGAGTTTCGTTTGGTGTACAGCAGATAAATAAAAAAGGGTGCTCCCACCGCGGAGGTGAATACCCCTACAGGGACATCCAGGGGCAGGAAAAGGGTTCTGCCGGCAAGATCGGCCAGCAGGACAATGACAGCCCCCAGAAGCACCGAAACAGGAAGCACGCTGCCAAAGCTGGAGCCTACGAGCTTGCGGGCCATATGCGGGGCGATCAGCCCGATAAAGCCGATGCCTCCTGCGACGGAGACGGCTGCGCCAGCTAGAGCGACGCTGATCAGCAGAAGCAGCAGCCGGTTCGCCTCGACGGCGCTGCCCGCGCTGGCGGCGATATCGTCGCCGAGCTGCCCAATATTGATATGCCTTGCCATCACGAAGGCAAGAGGGATCAAGACCAGGCTCCAGGGCAGAATGGCCAGCACGTTTTCCCAATTCGAGGCGTACACGGAGCCTGTGAGCCACAGGTAGGCCTGCCCGGCGTCATTTTTCGGGCTGAATAGAATCATCATCGTCGTCGCCGCCGAGGTGAGGGCCGACATGCCGATACCGATCAGGATGAGACGGATCGGCGTTACGCCTTTTTTCCAGGCGAGAATGTACAGGATGCTGGATACGACAACCGCCCCAGCCATGGCGGCGACGGGAAGCCAGCGGATGCTGGCCTGGCCGGTCCAGAACGTCAGGAACGTGACGGCTGCGACCGATGCGCCGCCCGTGACGCCGATCATATCCGGCGAAGCGAGCGGATTGCGGATCATCCCCTGAAGAATCGCTCCTGAGGCCGCGAGGGAGCCGCCGACCAGCAGGGCGACGAGGATACGCGGCACCCGGAGCTTCTGCACCACCATCATGTGCTCCTCCGCGCCCCTGCCGAATAAGGAGCGGATCACTTCCAGAGGGGAGATATACATATCTCCCAGCCCCGTGCTGACAATCGCGGCAGCCAGACAAACCAGGAACAGGATGAGCGAGATGACAACCGTCTTCTTATGCACCAGGAACGACCAATTGCGCCTCGGGATGCGGAAGGGAATGTAAGATTTCATGATTTCAAAATCCCCCTTCGCGCGATATACATAAAGAACGGGGCGCCGATCACGGCGGTCATGACGCCGACCGGCACCTCCTCGGGGATCATGATGAACCTTGCGACCAGATCGGCGGCCAGAAGCAGAATCGCACCGAGCAGCGCGCAGTAAGGAATCACCCAGCGCAGATCGATTCCGACCAGAAACCGGGCGGCATGCGGAATGACAATGCCGATAAAGCCGATCGGCCCGGCGACCGATACCGCGGCTCCGGCCAGCACGATGATCAGCAGCCCGGCCAGCGCTTTCAGCAGGACAGTGCGCTGTCCCAATCCTTTGGCTGCGTCCTCACCCATCATCAGCACGTTCAAATCGCGGGCGATAAACCAGGAAGCTACCCAGCTGGCCGCGATGTAAGGCATGACGGTGCGCAGCATATCCGGAGACCGGCCCGCTACGGTGCCTGTCAGCCAGTACAGCACGGTGCTGAGACTCTGCTTATTCAGCATCAGAATCCCTTGGGTAAACGATGCGAAAAGAGCCGTCATGGCGGCTCCGGCAAGTACAAGCTTAAGCGGGGTGAGGCCGTCGCGCCCGACGGACCCCAGCATATAGACGACCACTGCGCCGAAGGCGGCTCCCGCGAATGCGAGCCACATAAGCGCCTGCATGGAAGATACCGAGAAGACGAGGGCAGCCAGGACGACAATAAAGCTGGCGCCCGCGTTGATCCCGAGCACGCTCGGGGAAGCGAGCGGATTGCGGGTCAACGTCTGCATCAGTGCGCCCGCAATCGCCAGACTGGCGCCGATGACTGCGGCGATCAAGGCTCTCGGAATCCGCGTCGTCCGGATAATAATTTGTTCGCTAACCGACTCATCATAATGAAAGGCTGCCTGCCAGGCTTCGGATACGGTGTAATGGGACGCACCGAACATCATGCTTGCCGCAATGCCGAGCAGCAGCAGAACGCAGCCCGCCAGAAGCCCCGCAGCCTTCCCTACATTCGTGTTCATTCTCATCCTCTTTTTAGTCCTGTCCGTTTAGTTGATTTTGAAGTATTTGTACAAGTCGTCGAGCAGGGATTGAGCCGCCAGCGCTCCTCCGCTTAAATTCCATGTGACCACATCGACTTTGTAATAATTGCCCGCTTTAACGCCCTTCAAATTTTTCCACAGCGGGTGCGAGGTCCAATCGTTCTGTGTCTTCTCTTTACCCGGATCGGTTCCCAGCTGGGTAATATCGAAGATGAAGTCGCCGTCCAGCTGCGACATTTGTTCCTTGGAGGTCAAGTTAACGACGGTCTTGCCCTCTATCTGCTGGGCCTTCGGACGGGATAAGCCCAACTCATTAAAAATCGTTCCGGCAAAGCCTGTAACATAAATGCGGGCACTGCCGTCTTCTTCGAACCGCATGATCGAAATTTCCGTCTGGCTCAGCTTGCTGCCGACCTTTTGTTTAAATTCGGCTACGCGCTGATCCCATTTGGTCAAGATATCGCCGGCCTCTTTTTCCTTATACATCGCTTGGGCGCCGAGCTTCAGGTTCTCCTTCCAGTTGAACACCTCTTCGGTAATGAGGGTAGGAGCGATGCTGCTCAGCTGCGGATAAATTTTCTCATGTCTCGATTTGGTACCGATGATCAGGTCCGGCTTCAGCGCAATGATCGCCTCCAGGTTCGGCTGCGTTTCTTCGCCGAGATCCTTGACGCCGTCCATTTTATCCCGCAGGAAGTTGTACCATGGCTTCTGGTCCCACGATTCGACGGCTCCGACTGGCTTGACGCCGAGGGCGACCGATATGTCGACCATCCCGTTGAACAGGACGACGATTCGTTCCGGTTTCTTCTTCAGCGTCAGCGTGCCCATCGCATGCTTGATGGTTTTCTCTCCGTCGGCAGCCGGCGGCTGCGAGGCATCCTTGGGAGCTGTGGCACTGGCTGGCGGGGCAGCGGCGCTGCTGCCGGTTCCGTTGTTGGGCGCGGTGCTTCCGCAGCCGGTTACCGCCCAGACAAGCATCAGGATCATCATAATTGGCCAAGCTTTCATTGATGTTTTTCCTCCTTGTACAGCAAAGCAAAGCACCTGCTGCGGCAGACGACCGTCTTCTGCAGGATGCCGTGGCTGATTTTGTATGGTTGATACTGATAATTATTATCAATTATAAAAGGCGCTCTTACGGTTGTACATGACGGATTATATCCGTTTTACATACTGATTTTATCATGACGTGTTTCGCTGAAGAGGCACGCGCCAGTAAAGGGGAGCAGGCTGTGCTGCAGGCGTTCCATGGAAGGAACGGCGGAGGCAGCGGGAGGACGGGAAAGGTGAGGATGCAGGAGAAGTGGCAAGGGCGATAAAGCAGGAAGAGAGGCAGGAGCAGCAAAGCCGAGGCTGTCAAAGGAGGCAGACTCAGGGGACGATGCAAACACTCGCGTGAGGCTCGAACGGCCGCCGCGCAGTTAGACTCGCACGCGTTAGCCAGCCTCATCTTGGATCTCGAATAGCTAAAAGCAGCCCATGTCCCGGCATAGGCTGCCTCTCACAGCATATTGAATCAAATTTCACTGCATGACGGCATTCCGGGCGCATCGCCGCTGGCCGGCGGCAGCCGCTTTTTCCGGCATTGCTCCTGCAGCAGCGTGGCGAGATGTCTTTGTACTTCTCTCGATTCTTCGGTCGAGAAGCTCGGGTGCGCCAGGTTGACGCGTTCCAGCGGATCGGCGGTCAGATTGTACAGCTCGAACTCATCCGGTACCGGAGCAGGCGCGCCTGCTGCCGCTGCAGCGGGATAGGGCAGCCCCGGCGGAACGGAGAGGCTGATGTTCAAACCGGCTGTATCGGCAGCATTGGCAGCACCGGAAACATCGGCAGCATTGGCAGTACCGGCCATCGAAACAGGCCCGAGATCTCTTGAGCCGGGATTTGGAACAAATTGAGGATTATCGAAATAACGGGAATATTTCCAGACCGTTTTCTCTCCGCGAATGACGAGAGACGCTATGACGGTCTCCAAGTGATTCGGCTGCAGGATCGGCTCATAGGGGATCCCCAAGGCGCCCGCATGGATAGAGTTCCATGTGGGGTCGTCATCGGTCATGAAATAGATCGGTTCCTCGGATATGAACGTTTTGCGGCCCAGTATCCAGGGGGACAGGTCCCTGCCGACCAGCGGATGCACCTCCGTATGGCAGGAACGAAGAGATTCCGCCATTTCCTCCGGATCAATGCCTGCGAGTCCCAGCATCGTGGGGAGCAAATCGACGTGAGAGGTCGGTATTTGAACCGCTTGACGGCGGGAAAACAGCCGGGGGCTGTGAAGAATGAGCGGGACGTGAAGAGCCTCTTCATAGGCGGTAAACCATTTTTGATGCAGGCCTCCGTGAGCGCCGAGCAGATCCCCATGATCAGAAGTGAAAATAACGATCGTATCCTCATAAAAGGATGAATCGCGCAGACTTTGCAGCACCTTGAGCATTTGTTTGTCGGCGTTGTGCTGAAGCTGATAGTAGAGCCTGCGGTAAAAATTACTGTTGGCCGTAGGCTGAAACAGACGCGGATACGTCTCCCGGTAGCTCTGCTGACAGCGGGGCTTCGTCGCCAGGGACTCCGCAAGCGTAGGGGGTGGGGGAATATCCGGCACGCCGGGATCGACCTCGAATCGAAAAATCGGAAGCCTGCGGGTCACCTCTCCGAACAAGGTGATGTCATGAGGATTGACGAAGGAAGACACGATGAGCCAAGGTTCAGGCTGCGCCTGCGGCTGCTCTTTCCGCTCTCGATCCAGCTCTTCGATCAGCCGGACCGTTTCCGCAGCGTAGACCTGGTCCCTCCCCGCCAGGCCGCGCGCATCCGATGAGCCGGAATTTCGCGGATTCGCTCCATGGGGCTCAGGGCCGATCCAAGCGTTAAACCCGAACGCGTCCAGCCGGTCGGCATTGTCGTACAGGCTCTCCTTCCCTGGATCCGGTACGCCGTTCGCCGGATTGTAGCTGGGAAACGCATTGTACGTACCGGGAATCGGGATATCCTCATAGGAAATGTGCCATTTTCCCTTATAAAAAGTCCGGTAGCCCGCGGCTCGGAAATAATCCCCTATTGTAGGGACCGTATTGGGATCGAGCCAGAACACCTCTTCGCTCGCAGGCCCTTTTCCCGGCATGTTGGTCTGGGTAACCCCATGGAGGGAAGGATACTGGCCTGTAAACAAGGTAGCGCGGCTTGGGCAGCAGGCGACGGATCCGGCATAATGCCGGTGAAACTCCATGCCGTGCTCGCGCAGCCATTCATGGGCAGGCAGATGCTCGCGGCGCCATTGCCGGATTTCCTCGGTTTCATATACAGGGGGGTACCGTTCTTCGTCGACCATCAGGACGAGAAAGTTCGGCCTGCGGCTGTGCGGGGCGCGGCTTTTGTCCGCCGCCTGGAAAGCGTTGGCTTTCGCTGTGTGCAAGGCTCATCCACTCCTTTGGGTACATATCCAAGTTAAATATATGAGGAGGCCTCCCGCTTATAACCAGATGGGAGGGAAAAGGAAAAGCCGCTGTCATTTTTTCTGCGAGGCGCTCCCAGGCTGGGGCTGGGGATTGTGCCTCCCCTGCTTGCCAAATATCCGTTCCTGGGAGCTGTTTTCTATACGGACGGCGTATGCGGTTCAGAGCGGAACCCGCGAATTGGAGTAAGTGGAGAGCGTGCCGAGAGAAAGCTCTGGATTGGAGTAAGTGAAAACCGTGCAAGGAGGAAGCCACAAGCTGTAGTAAGTGGAAAGCATGTGGAGCGGAAGCTGCACAAACTGGAGTAAGTGGAGAGCATACAAGGCGGATGCCGCAAAAATAGAATAAAGATCGCAAGCGGGGGAAGGGGCGGGCGCAGCGCAAGGTACCGCAGCGCCCGATTGCAGGTCTAAGGCTGCAAAATGTCGTGCAGCGCCTCATCCAGCTGGGCGAACTGGAACGTATAGCCTTCACGAACGAGTCTTTCGGGAAGGACCAGCGGCTTTTTAGAATCAGCTCGGTTTCGGTGTGGATCAGACGAGCGCCCAGCTCGAGCATCCATCGCGGGGAGGGCAGCCCGAAAGAAGCGCCCATTGCCGACCGCAGTTGCTCCATCAGCTGCCGATTCGTCACAGGGTGGGGAGAGGAGCAGTTAAACACCCCGCTCAGATCGCTTCTTTCTTGAAGAAAACGGATGATCCGGTACAGATCCTCGATGTGAATCCAGCTGAACCGCTGCGTTCCCGGTCCCTGGACGCCTCCGAGGCCGAAGCGGGTCAGGTTGCGGTAAGGGGTCATCACGCCGCCGTCTTTCCCCAGTACAATCGCAATTCTTAAGGCTGCCTGACGAGTTGTAGGGAGCTTATAAGAGAAGAAAGTCTGCTCCCATGCCTTAGCGACATCGACGGAAAAGCCCGACCCGATCTCGCCGCTCTCTTCGGTCATGGGGCGGTCTTCGGCATGCCTATAGATGGTGGCTGTGCTGGAATTAATCCATAAAGGGGGCGGGCTGGAGCAGGCAAGCAGGGCCTCCCCGAGCAGAGCGGTCGTTTCGGTTCGTCGATGTCAAAATTTCTTTCTTGTTCGCCTCGTTATAACGGCAGTTGACCGACCTGCCGGCCAGGTTAATAAGCAGCTCGGCCTCCTCCAAAGCATCGACGACAGCCTCGCGCTGATCCCATGAAATATGGCCGGGCGTTCTCGACAGGATGGCTACCTCATAGCCGAGATGCCGAAATTTTTTCTCCAGATAAGTCCCGACGAAACCGCTTCCACCGGCTAAGACGACTTTTTTGCTCATGGTTCCACCCCCGTGTAATGATGTCCGATACAGTTACGTCGATTGTACCACGATCGCCGGATTGTGTCGTGCATTTTGACGCTGAAAGGATGTGCCTGCAAGAAGCGGCGGCGGGGTATGCTCTATTGAGACCGGAGAGGAAATGGAGTACAATACGCTTCAAAGCGCCAAGTCCGGGCATCGGAGGAATGGAGAAAACCGGCTGGGACAAGGACTATGAGCGGCGGGAGCGTATCGCATGAATCCATTTACTTGCAAGGTAATCGAGATTATTAAAAGCATTCCTGAAGGCTGTGTGATGACTTACGGGCAGGTAGCCGAGCTTGCCGGAAGCCGGAGAGGCGCCCGTCAGGTAGTAAGAATTCTGCATTCCCTGAGCCGGATTCATCAGCTGCCCTGGCATCGGGTGGTTAACGCCAAGGGCGAGATTGCGATCCGCGATGACGAATCCCGCTCGCTGCAGCTGCTGTATCTGACAGGTGAGGGCATACAAGTAGACGGAAATGGAAGAATTGATTTGGAGGTATACCGCTACAATCCCGACTGTGAAGGTGGGGTATAAGCGGCAGGCCGCCCACTCAACAAAAGCTCCAGCACCCCATTGAAATGCGGCGCTGGAGCTTTTTGGCATTGAAGTTCCCGTTATCCTCGGTTCACGAGGTACACCAAGCCCTGCCCGCCGTCAACGATGACGCGGTCGCCGGTCTTAAGCCTTGCCGTAGCGCTGCCGCAGCCGACCACGGCGGGGATGCCCAGCTCTCTGGCGACGATGGCCGCATGGGACAGCGGTGCCCCGATGTCGGTAATAATAGCGGCGGCACGGGGGAATAACGGCGTCCAGCCTACGTTGGTTGTGGACGCCACCAGAATTTCGCCTACCTGCAGCTCACCGCCCTCTTCGGGCCGGTACAGTACCCGCACGCTGCCTTCAACCCTGCCAGCGGCGCCGGCGAAGCCTTTCAGCGTCTCCGAGCGATCCGGCGGCGGAGCGGGCTGACCTGCATCGTAGTAATCGACCCGCCGGTGCGGATCGCCGGCCCACTGCTGCGCATCAAACCGGCCGCGGATCAGGGAAGGCAGGGGAGGGAGCGCTTGGTACTTCTCATGCGTCTCGCGCCGGGCCGGAACGTGCTTCAGAGCGCTCCGATCGCCGCCAAGCAGCTCCAGCAGCTCATCGATATAGAGGAAGTGGACAGCCTCTCCAATGCCGGTCAGTTTCCCGGCTTGGAGGGCGAAGGCGCGGTTGACCCGAAACGTGCGCGTCCACTCGGAGCGGACGGCTTCCCGCAGGCGCGCCGCTTCGGCAATCTTTTGCAGCTGCTTGCCGATTCGCTTCACTGTCTTCGCAGGCTGCCGGCGGTTCAGACGTTCCCGGGCTTCCTCGTACTGTTTGTTTTGCTTCTGCAGCAGCTCCTCCACGTTCACCCCGGAGGCCGCAAATTGCTCCATCTGCGCCGCAAGCCAGTCATTCGCTTCACCGGGATGGGGAAAGGACAGCTCGAATTCGTGCGGCCCGCGATGCCCGTAGCTTCGTTTATATTCCTCTTGGCCCATGTCACCTTTCATGACACATGAGATTCCGATTACCGGCCCGAGACTTTCCAGCACGGCATCCCCTCTAAGATTGGACAGGAGCGTATTGGCATCCTCTTGACCGGCGAGCCGGGTGAGCTCCTGATTCAGCTTATGGGCGATCACCATCCCGCGGCCGCCGGTCAGGGCAGCCCATAGCGCCGCGAAATTCAAGGGCAGCAGGGTATCGCGCCAGAGCAAAGCCAGCTCCGCGGCGGTATCGGTCTGCTGAATCCGCTGGGTCAATTCTGCGCATACTTCCGCATTTTCCGCCAGATGACGAGGAATGGCCCGGGCTGCCTTCCTCATTTTGCGCAGCCGGGTGAACACCAGCGGAATCATCGTGCGAAGGAGGCTCATCCGGGAAAACGGATAAACCGGCACCCGGACTCCTTCCGGCATATGCCCGAATACATCGCTCATACGTTGAATCAGAGGCGTCATTTCTTTGCCGAAGGCCGGATACAAGGAAAGGCCCAGACTGATATTGGTATAGGCGCGTCCGAAGATGTTGCCGGAGAACAATAATAGCCGGGCAGGACACTTTGTTCCTCATCCAGCTTCCGGATCATCGACCAACTGAGCGGTGTGAATACATCGGACATGGCCTCGCCTACGTTGGTGTTGGTTCACAGAAAATCGCCGTCGAGCGAATCGTTCCATTCGTACGTATCGAGATTTCCCGTTCGAAGGGTCGTCACGGGCCTTGCTTGCAAAATAAATAGTTTGCCGTCGGCTGCAGCCCACTCGATATCCTGCGGTTTTTTCAGCTCGCGTTCGAGTCTGGCGGCCAGAGCGTACAGCTTTTTGGCGAAAGGCTTGAGCTCCTCCTGGACCTGTGTATATTCCCTTAGGCCGTTCGAAGGAGAAGGGCTGCGCATCGGCCTCCCCGGAAACCAGACGTTCTCCTAAGCCGTGGACATAGTTGCCGGACATCCGCGCATGGCTTCCGGTAATGGGATCTGCCGTGAACAGGACACCTGCGAGTGCCGCGGGCACCATCAGCTGCACAACGACGGCGACCTGGTGAGCCTCTGTCATGCCTTGATGCCGGCTGTAGGCTTGCACCCTCTCGGATCGTCCGGAATGGCGTACAGCGGCAATCGCCTCCCGTACCTCTTCCTCTGTCCGTACGTTTAGTACGGATTCGAACTCCCCGGCGAATGAGGCGGCATCCGAATCCTCGCTTAATGCGGACGATCGGACCGCAACCGGTGCCGAGGGTTGATGCCTGCGCAAGGTGCGCAGCGATTCAGCCACGAGCTCCCAGGCTTCCGGAGCCAGCTCATCCTGCTGAAAGGCCGCAGGGAGGATGACGAAGCCGTCCGGCACCGGATAGCCTGCCTGAAGCATTCTAGCAAGCATGCCGCCTTTGCCGCCTGCGGAGGCTTGATGAGCCGACGTTACATCGCGAAAACGAATGACACAATGTTCCACATGGAACATCTCCTTTCAATTGACCTCTTTTGCAAAGCTGGCGAGGGATTCGACAGACCGGCCTCATGCAGAGCCGTCACATGACGCAAGGGAGGTATTCGTGCAGCAGAGTAAGGAGGCTTGCTCTGACTCAGCCGACGCTTGATCAGCGGTAAAAGCTTTTTTGCAGCAGGTCCAGATAGGTGTCGGTCTCCTCCAAAATTCGGGCATAATATGCTGCATCCATTATCGTCGACGGCGCTCTCAGCTTCTCGCGGTTCGACATTCCTTCCAGAGTCCACAAAATGATCTGCAGTGCCTTCGGAATATCGACGTCCGTTCTGAACAAGGAAGGATCGATTCCTTCCAGCAGGCGAGCCTGATGACTCGTTAATACCGCCTTGTTTTTGTGCTGCAGCTCATGCTTTAACTCGGGAGCGTCCTCCTGCAAGGCAGCCAGGGAAAAATCGAACATCTCGGGATACCTTTGAATAATGTCGACTTTCAGACGGGAACAATGCCTCAAGCGCGCAATAATATCGCGTTCGTTCCAATCGATTTTGTCAAAAAACTCGTGAATCAGCAGATTCAGCACATAGTCGTATACGTACAGGTACAAATCTTTCTTGTTATGGAAATAGTGAAAAAGCAGCCCTTTGGAAATGCCCGCCCTTGTCACAATTTCATTCGTAGAGGCGTTCTTAAAGCCCTTCTCGGCAAATTCCTTCATCACCGCATTCAAAATAAGCTCCTGCTTTTCCAGCTCAAGGCTTTGAAACTTCTCGAACATATGGTTCCTTCTTTCATGAGGACTTCAAATAAATTGACCACACTGGTCAAAACGAATTGTAGCATTGTTGACCAGCGTGGTCAATGGGCTGATGCTGTATTGTGCAGCGGCTGAGAAGTGGTCCGGGGGAGAAGGGAGGTTTGCATAACCGGACACGATCCGGCGATGGATCGGAAGCGTTTTTTTCATCCGGCGTCCTGGTTGTCTTCGAGATCATTTGCCTAAAAAATGCGGGTAAATTTATAAATTTCGGTATAATCTAGCATTAGACAGGCTGTTTCCTTGCATTCAGGAGAAAACCATCGATATTGCTTGCGAATACGGTAAAAATGGGTAAAAACAGAATAAAAAGAAGAGGAATACGAGTTTATCGATAAAATTTTTTTTGCAGTTATTGAAAAAAAGCTTTACAATAGATAAGTCAGTATTTAATTAGTGGAACGTTTATTACTTGTGACTTTATTGTGAATAAATTCACAAAGGTAGTGGAGCATGTTCAGCGTAAGTGTGTGGGATAATTGATAAAACAGGCTTACTGAATATTACTCTAACGGTAGCAAAACATGGATTCATTAAATCAAGGGAGGCCGTTTTCACATGTCCGAAACATTAACACAACAACCGGCTAGCGTTGAAGCCACTGCAGCGAAAGAGCTGGATGTGCTTGATCAGCTGATGAAGCCCGAAATTCAAAAGTCCCTGACGGATCTGGTAGAAAATTTACCGAAATTGACCGAGATGGTAACCGTATTGACCAAAGCATACGATCTGGCTCAAACCGTCGCAACGGATAAAGTGCTTATCGATGACATGAAGCATGGATTTGCCGAGTTTGTAAAACCAGTTCAGGACAAAGCCAAGGACATCGCTTCCGCAGCGATCGAAGCCAATGACCGCGCTCAAAAAGACAGCGCGACGATCGGTTTGTTCGGCTTGTTGAAATTGCTGAAGGATCCGCAAATGCAAAAAATGTTCCGTTTCACGCAGGCTTACCTTGATGTGATGTCGGAGCGCCAAAACCAACGTTAATTTCGAACGGATTGTTAAAATAAGAGGAGGATCATCATGGCAAAGCACATTTTGATTTTAGGCGGCGGCTACGGCGGTTTGTTGACTGCACTGACCGCACGTAAACATTTATCGGCTGCAGAAGCTTCAATCACGGTTGTAAACCGTATCCCTTCCCACCAAATCGTGACTGAGCTGCACCGTCTGGCTGCCGGCAACGTACACGAGAACAATGTTGCGCTTCCGCTGGAAAAGCTGCTGGGCGGCAAATCCATCGATCTTCGCATCGATTCGGTTGAGAACATTGCGGTAGATCAAAAGCAAGTGAAGCTGACAAGCGGCACGACATTGACTTATGATGTGCTGGTTATCGCACTCGGCAGCGACACGGCGTTCTTCGGCATCCCAGGCCTGGAAGAAAACAGCTTCACGCTGAAATCGGTTGATGATGCGAACCGTATCCGCGCTCACATCTCCGCTCGTCTTGATGCGTACAAGCAATCGAAGAACAAAGCGGACGCTACGATCGTTATCGGCGGCGGCGGCCTTTCCGGTATCGAGCTGATCGGCGAGCTGGTTGATACGCTTCCAGCCGTATGCCTTGAAAAAGGCGTGGATTTCAATGAAATCTCCCTGCACTGTGTAGAGGCAGGTCCTAACATTTTGACAGGCTTCTCGCCTGACATGATCGAACGCGCGCAAACCAGCTTGGAGAAACGCGGCGTTAACATCATTATCGGCGTTGCCGTTACGGAAGTGAAAGGCAACAACGTTATGCTGAAAGACGGCAGTTCGATTGAGAGCAACACGCTCGTATGGACAGGCGGCGTAACCGGCAACCCTGTTGTAGCGAACTCCGGCATCGAGGTTAACCGCGGCCGTGCAACCGTGCTTCCTTCCCTGCAATCCACGACACACCCTGACGTCTTCCTTGCAGGCGACAGCGCAGTCGTATTCGGACCGGAAGGCCGTCCTTATCCGCCAAGCGCGCAAATCGCATGGCAAATGGGCGAGACGGTCGGCTACAACCTGCTCGCTTACTTCAAGGAGCTGCCAATGAAAGAGTTCACGCCTGTGTTCTCCGGTACTTTGGCAAGCTTGGGACGTAAAGATGCGATCGGTACGATCGGCGCCAGCCAGCTGAAGCTGAAAGGCACTCCGGCTACATTGATGAAAGAAGCAAGTAACGTTCGTTACCTGACTCACATCAACGGCTTGTTCTCCCTTGTTTACTAATTCGAACGGCTAAATTATACAAATCCTCTCTTGAGAGGGAAGCTCCTGCAATGCGGGACCTTTCCTTTACGGAGGGGATTTTTTTGTTGGAAAAAGCAGGGATTCGTCTTCTGGTGTCGAATATTTCCTGAAATTCCTAGGTCTAGATTACTAGTTGATTCCTTTAAATAGAGTGGATTCGAGGAGGGACTCTTTTGCGAAGACCCATTATCACGACAGGCAGTAAGACGGATGTAAGGCTGTCAACGGAGCCAGTAACAAGAACGGGCGTGGAATTGACGGGGCTGGCTCTTGAGAAGCGCCTCAAGGTGAAGCGGTCCGCAGCTTACGTAGAGGCGATGACGAAGCTGGATGCGATGGGGGCGGTCTGCGATCACACCAAGGTGCAGGAGCTGATCCGCTCGATTCAGGGCGAATTCGCGGAGCTGAAGCCGCATCAATTTCTGATCGGTCTTGTCTCGAAATGCTATTTGGGCGCTCCATACGAGGTCCATACCTTGGATATGAGACAGGAAATCGTCGAGCATTATAAAGCAGGGCAGCCGCTGCCTTCCGGTATGGAGAAAGCAAGGGCGCTGGCAATGCATCCGAGCTATGCGTTTATCGAGGTTTATTCCGATGCGATATGCGCCGTTGCCGCGACCGGGTACGCAGCTTTTACAAGGGGGTCTGGCTATGTCCAATGAACGAGTCATTTCAACGGCCAATCTGAACTTTATTGAGAACAGCCTGAGCCAGCTGCGGGGGGAAGTCCAGTTCGTTTCGGGACAGATCGAGTCCGTAGGCCATGAGGTGCAGTCAGTGAGTCAGAAAGTATTGGATACACAAGCCAAAATCGACGCATTGACGCAGGATTTCCATGAATTTGTCAAGCGGGACCAGATGGCGAAGGATCTTCAGCTGGCCGAAACGAGAGTGGTGAAGATTCGGCAGGAGATCGAAACGAAGTTCGGTCATTACGGTGAAGTACGGCGGCGGGTAACGGGCATCTTGCAGGCTGTTGACGTACGGCTGGTCAAGAAAGAGACGATTGAGAATTCGACGGAAGAGCATATGCTTGCAGCACCCCGCTATTGGCTGGCGCCATGCTTGATCGCGTTAGCCGCCTGGCTGAACGACAATAAGGAGCTCGCGGACCGGGCGATGATGGAGGCGCTGCGGCGGGACGATGAGAAGACGTCGCTGTTTTTTGCCCTCGTGACCCGGAGAGGCTCCCGCTATAAAGCGAGCAGGGAATGGCTGGACCGTTATTTCGCCCTGCAGGATCCGCACGAGCTGGAGAGGGAAATCATCATCCTGATTGACGGGTTTACCAACGGTATTTTTCGGACCGAAGCCCGCGCGAAGTGCGGCAGGCATATCGAGGCCTGGATCGAGGAGCTGTCGCAAAAGGTCGGCTTTGTCGAGGAGCAGCACAAGCAGTGGAAGGATGCGCTGGAGGGTAAGCTGCAGCGGCTGAGCGGCGAGGCGTACCCTTATTTGAGAAAGTACAGCAGCACATGGACACAGCTGCAGCAGTCGCTGGAAGGAGCCAAGCTCCATGCTATCATCCATGATTATTTTCAAGATATATTCAGCAAGGAAGTGGTACCGGCCAAAGGGATCGCTGTCGCCGTCGATGCGCTGCTGGATACGCTCGTATCCAAATTCGACGATGAAGAGCTTCCGCTGCGCAGAGAAGAACGGCTGCAATCGTTAATTATTGAGGAGAACGGGGACCGCAATGCGGCGCAGAGCCGGTTTGGCGTAGAGAAGACGCTGGAGGAGAAGGTCAGCTTCACGCAGCTGTTAACCAACTTTGCCATGCATCCGGAAACCTCCCATGCCTCGCTGGTTACGCAAAAGTTTTCGATCGCCCTATCCAAAGACTGGATCCGACAAGCCCATGACGATATGACGGTAGACAATCGGGCAAAGGTGCCGCAGCAGATCGAGCTTCAGATCGACGGCTGGAAGGGGACGACGGAGCAGGGGGCGAATGAGCAGGAGCTCGTTGAATCGTTAACCCAGCATATTTACCGGCGCCGGGATGACGAACCTCGCTTGGGTCAAGCTGTCGCTGAAGCATTGGAGCGCACTGATCGGCGGACTTCTTTTGGCGGTTTTCGGATTTGGCGCACCGGTGTTATTCCTTTTTACAGCCGCAGGCATCTTTTATTTCTTTTATTCCAAAAGCCGGCTGGCCAAGCTCCGCCTGAAAATGATCGACGATTACGAGAAGCTGCTGCAAAGCTGCAAGGATATTTTGCGTGCGGTGCTGTCCGATGTTGTGGATTGGCGCCAGGAATACGCCGCGGAGGACGGGAAAGCAGCTAGCGTGACGGAGTTTCTGGAGAGCGTGGCTTCCGAGCAGTATACGTTCTCCAGCTTTGATACGGCGAGAAGTGTAATTCAATCTTAGGAGGCGATTTTGGCATATGGCTAATGAACAACAAGCCGCTCCGATGATTCTTCAGCGGGGCAAAGCGGTCGAAGCATCCAAACGTACCGAAGGAGAGCATGGCCTGGAGCTGCTGCAGCAGGTGAATAAGAACGAGGCGCTGGCCAGCCAGTTCCCCGAATGGGACCTGAAGCCCCCGGTACAGCTTATCCGCAGAAGGAGCACCAAGCTATGATGCGCGCTCCGGCCGCTTATGCAGATTGGGTGCAGTGCTTGGAAGCGTTGAAAGCCGGAGGGCAGGACGACGAGATGCTGCGAAGCATGGAGCAGGGATCTGTTGAATGCGACCGCCGGGGTAGCGGAGAAGCTGCCCCAGCGCATATCCGATGTGCTGGAGTTCCGGTTGAAGCAAGCTTCGCAGCAGATGAATACGGAGTTTACCCGGGCGAAGTCTCCGGACAGCGATGTCGTAAGAGCGCTGATGAATGCGCGGAGAAGATACGCGTTGATGAAACGGTTCGTATCGATCCCCGCCTTCCCGGAGCAGGTGCGGCGGACGATGTCCGAGGTGCTGCACGCTTACGTCAAAGACACGCAGGCCGCACTGGAGGAGAGTGCCAAGCACGACCGGACCGGCCACCTGCGCATGCTGATCAAGAACAATTCGCTGATGGGGTATGAGCAGGTCGAGACGATTGTTGAACCGGCTCCGCCGGCATTTATTTCGAGCCCTGCCCCTGCAGGCACAAATTCGAGAAGAAGAAGGGTTATATTGTAATATGAGCGATTTCAAGAGCTGCTTGGAGACATTGGAACGTTACTTAAAAGCGCGTATTCCGTTTATTTCGATCCGCACCTCGGAGCGCGCGCGGGCGCTGGAAGCGCTTGGACAGATTGCCCATAAGCTGAATATCCCTATCTTTTATCATACGATATCGCAGGGGACGCGGGACATTACCTCCAACCGTCTGACGAACGATGACCGATCCGTCATGGGGGGCCTGGATTTTGCGAGCCAGAAAATCGGGCAGCAGCAAAATCTGTCCTTCATCTTCACGGAGGTTCAGGACATCGAGGACGATACGCCGACGGCAAGGCAGTTTCAGGATGTCGTGATGCTGGCTACGGAGACGGGCGGCAGCGTCATCGCCATTACGAACAAGCCGGTATGGGGCCCGCTGCAAAGGCACGGCATGTCCGTCACACTGGCGCCGCCCAGCGAGGACGAGATGCTGCAAATCATTCAGAATCAGCTGAATCCGTACCGAAGCGATATCCCCATTGAGTGGGGACCTGAGGAGGAAAAGAAGGCAGCCGCGATTCTGGCCGGCATCAGTCAAATTGAGGGAGAGAACGTGATCGCGACCTTGCTCGCGAACGGCTCGATCCGCAATGAAGATTTGAAGGAGCTGATGTATGCCAAGGACCGGATATTCGCCGACATTTCCGGCATCGAGCGCGTGCAGGTGCGGGAGGACTACCAAATCGGCGGCCTGGAAGGGTTGAAAATGTGGCTGGGCGCCAACGAGAAGCTGCTTACGGCCGACCTGAGAGACCGCGGAATTCGTCCGCCGCGCGGCATCCTGCTGGTGGGCGTTCCGGGCTGCGGGAAGTCGCTGTCGGCCAAAGCAATCGCTGCCGCATGGAATTTGCCGCTGTACCGGCTCGATCTGTCGACCATTCAGGGGCAGTACCTGGGGCAGAGCGAAGCGCGGCTGAAGGAAGCCTTATCTACAGCCGATCATGTGGCTCCGTGCGTGCTCTGGATTGACGAGATCGAGAAGGGCCTCGCAGGCGCCCTGGGCAGCGGAGACGGAGGGCACCTCGACCCGGATGGTCGGCCAATTCCTGTTCTGGCTTCAGGAGAGCATGGCCCGGGTGTTTGTCGTCGCTACGGCGAACGACGTCTCCAAGCTTCCGCCGGAGCTGCTCCGCCGCGGGCGCTTCGACGAATTGTTCTTCGTCGATCTGCCGACGCCGAAGGAGCGGGAAGATATTATCCGCATCTATGTGAAGAAGGGATTGAAGCGGGAGCTGGGCTCGCCGCTGATGGAGCGGCTGGTGCGGCTATCCGAAGGCTTCGCGGGAGCGGATCTTGAAGCGGCCGTCCGCGACGTCGTCAAGCAGGCCGTCGTCAAGGGAGACGAGTCGATCACCGACGAGACCTTCCTCCGCTTCTTCGAAAATGTCGTTCCTCTCTCGCAGACGAGCCCGGAGCAGATCGACCAGATCCGCAACTGGGGCCGGGAGCGGGCCGTTCCTGCCGGGAAGGCCTTTGAGGAGCAGGCAGCCGAGGAAGAAGGCTTCCAGCGGAAGAAGGGCTTTAGAAACGTGCTGGTATAACGCAGGACAAACAACAAAAAGGTGGTTGGGCAGCGATAACGAGCTGCTTAACCACCTATTTTGTTAACCGATTTTCAAGACACGGCCGGCATCCGGCAAATTCATGTTCTTCCCATGCGCAAGCACAGGGTTGTAGATGCAAATAATTAACCATAGGTTAATTATTTCGCGGAATATAGCGGGTCGCCGCTATACCATAACTTTCTTCAAATGAAGAATATACCGCGAGCGGACGAGCAGGAAGTAGACGATTTGCGCGGCAGCGAAGAAGGCGGAGGCCGTCAGCACCGGCGCATATTCGGGCGTCAGGCCCATGCCTTGCAGAATGGGCCGAAGCACTACGACGGTCTGAATCGTCGACACGATCGTCGGGATAAAGAACAGCAGCGCGATCTGGACCGTAGCCGCATGCTTCATTTCGCGGATGCTCATGCCGGTTTTGGAAAGCATGTGATACATCGTGCTGTCCTGGTTCAAATCCGTATGCAGCTTGAAATACAGGAAGCTGGCCGATGAGATCGAGAAGATGGCGGCAATAAAGACGCCGATAAAGCTGAACAGCGAGGTCGCCTGCTTTAGGTTCAAATAGTCCTGCGCCCGGGAGGACAAGTAATTTTCCGTCTGCTTTTGTTTCTCGCTGTCCCGGTTCCACTGGGCCAGCTTGGCGCCGATGCGAAGCTCGGGGTCATCCTTAGTGAGCGTCCGGTCCGCCGGCCACTCCGGAACGACATACATGATTTTGGTCGTCATCCGGCGGTTATCCTGCTTGCTTGCCAGCGCCCCCTTCATCGCCCGGAACGTGTCGTCCGACACGATCAGCAGCGTGTTGAGCCCGTTGGCATACGGCAGCTTATCGGTCTGAAGGATGCCGGCAACCTTCAGGCTTGTGCCCGTTTGCTTGAAGGTGAAGCGGGTGCCCTCGGACAAGCTGCCGCGGATAGGCTCCGAAGGGTTGACCAGCAGCGCGGTATCGGTGCCGGAGCCGAGAGCATCCGGCTTGGGCAGATTCAACAGCGCAGCCATCTGTTCATAGCTGCTTCTGGACAGCGTCTCGGGGTAAAAGCTCTCGATCCCCTCGATCTGGCCTGCCAGCGACTCGGTCTGCAGCTTGGTAAACGCAACGCCTGCCGCACGCAGTTCGTTGTCGATCTCCTGTAGGTCGCGGTCGTTATATTGTTCATTGTAGCTGTAATATTTGAAGGCAAACGGGTTGGAGCTGAATACCCGGGTGTTCTGAACATCCAGCGACAGCACGAAGCCGACGCTCATGCATGCCACGGAGGTCACGACCGTGACCATGAACAGCATCCGGGCGTTATCCTTGATTTTGTAGGCCATCTCGGCAATCCAGATCAGCCGCGTTTTCCGCCATGTCATCCTCCGGCCGCGCTTCAACAAGCGGATAGCCAGCACGGAAAGCTGGGTATAGAAAAAATACGTTCCTGTAATCCCCGTTACAGCGGCGATCAGTAGAACAAGGGGAGACAGCGCGCCCCATTGGAGCGAAAGCAGCCCGGTAGTCAGCAGAGCGACACAGATTAGCGAAATGCCGATGGATGCCTTCGGCTCCGGCTTTGCTTTGCTGCTGCCCTTGAGCAGCTCGATTACGCGGTGGCTGCGGATGAAGAGCAGGGTACATAAGGAAATGAGGA
Organism: Paenibacillus sp. TAB_01; assembly: GCF_043945595.1. NCBI lineage: Bacteria > Bacillati > Bacillota > Bacilli > Caryophanales > Paenibacillaceae > Paenibacillus > Paenibacillus sp. TAB_01. The sequence goes on along the minus strand of NZ_JBIFNP010000001.1, from coordinate 6,640,163 downwards.
TAAAGAGCAGCAGGAACGCGCCTGCGGTCAGCAAAGCCGGAAAGAGGGGCCAATAGAATTGGAGGTCCTCAATCCCGACAATTTTGGTGCTTAAGAGCAGGAACAGCTTGGACAGCACCAGTCCGCTGAATATGCCGACGACGATGGAGGCGGTGCCGATCAGCATATTTTCCGCAATAATGAGCCGGTTAACCTGTCCGTTCGTGGCCCCGAGCATTGTCAGAATGCCGAGCTCCCGGTTGCGGGCTTTCAGGAAGACGCTGATCGAGTAAAAGACGAACAGGAAAGAAAAGATGAAGATGACATATTCCGCGAACTGCATGCCGGTGCGGGTCATCTTGCCCATCGGCGTCTGCGTAATTTCCGGATGATAAATAAATACCGCGTACGTAAAAAAGATCATCACCATAAAAGCGCTGCTTACAAAATAGGCAAAATACGAGCGGCCGTTGCGCCGCACATTGTTAAACGCGAATTGAGGAAAGTTCATGCGCATTCCCTCCCCAATAGGACAGCATGTCGATAATTTTCTGGAAAAAAGCCTGGCGGCTCTCCCCGCGGTAAATTTCACTTGCGAGCTTGCCGTCCTTAATAAAGACGACCCGGTTGCAGTAGCTTGCCGAGAGCGGGTCGTGCGTCACCAGCATAATCGTCGTGCCGTCGCGGCCGTTGATATCCTCAAGCGTCTCCATCACGACGCGGGAGGCGTTCGAGTCGAGCGCGCCGGTAGGCTCATCGGCCAGCAGGATGGCGGGGGAGGTGATGATGGCGCGCCCGATCGCCGTGCGCTGGCGCTGTCCTCCTGAAATTTCATACACCCGTTTATCCAAAATTTCCGCAATGCCGAGCCGGTCTGAGACCTGCTTTAGCTTTGCTTCCATGTCCCGCAGCGGCTTCTTGTCGAGCGTCAGCGGCAGCACGATATTTTCCGCGACCGTCAGCGTATCGAGCAGGTTAAAATCCTGGAATACGAAGCCGAGCTGACGCCGCCGGAAGACGGCCAGCTCCTGCTTTTTCAGCGCATACGGGTTCTGCCCGTTGATGATCACCTCGCCCGAGCTGGGGGCGTCGATGGTCGATACCATGTTGAGCAGGGTCGTTTTGCCGCTGCCGGAGGGGCCCATAATGCCGACGAATTCCCCCTGCTGTATGTTCAAATGAATATCCGTCAAAGCATTCGTGACGACTTTGCCGGCGTATACCTTGTTAACCCCTTTTACCTTCAGCATGTCCATTCGGTTCACTCCTTGCTTTCATTCTGCGAAGCACCGCCTTTTGCGGCAGCGCTTGCGGCTAAGCTACCCCTACTTTACAAGCTGAAAGCTTCGGCTGCTATCGATTTACCTTACCCGAGCCTTACAGTTTTGTAAGGTTAAGACGGCGCATGCGCCCGGGGGAAGACGAGCCGGACGGTCGTTCCTTGTCCCGGCTGCGATTCCAGCTCCACCTGATGGCCGAGCCGGTCCGCCACCTCCTTTACCAGATACAGCCCCATCCCCGTCGATTCCTTGTATTGACGGCCGCGGAAGCCCGTGTAATAGGGCTGGAATACGCGCCGCAGGTCTTCCTTGTTGATTCCGATGCCCTCATCGCGGATTTCCAGCAGGACGGCTTCCTCGCGTGCCAGCGAAGAGAAGGTAACTGTACGGCCTACACCGGCGGAATAATTGACGGCATTCGTAATCAGCTGGCCGAGCATAAAACGGAGCCACTTTTTATCCGTATAGACGGAGCTGTCTTCGTCGACCCGGATGTCCGGGAACACGCGCTTGCGGATGAACAGCTTGCGGTTGTCGGCAACGGCATCGCGCACTACGCCGAGCAGGGAGACGGGAGCGAGCGTGAAATCGTGCTCGAAATTATCGAGCCGTGAGGTGTACAGCACCATTTCCAGCCCTTTTTGCAGCCGGTCCAGCTCCTCCAATATACTGTCCGCCGCCGGTTCGTCAAGCTCCTGGACGGTCAGCTGGATGACCGACAAGGGAGTTTTCATCTGATGCACCCAGCGGTTAATGAAAGTAATATGCTGCTCCTGGCGGCTGTGGTGGCGGTTCAGCATCTCCTGGACCTGCCGGTAATACGACTGAAGGAGCTCGTGCGCCGCTTCCGGCAGCGGAGCATCTCCCAGCGGCTGGATCAGCTCGTTCAGCTCGGCTGCAGAACCGCTTAGCCGCCGGTACAGCTCACGATATACCGCGTAACGATATAACAGATAGCCCGATAATATTACTGTGCTTAACAGCAGACCGTAAGCGACGATGGCGAACGGCCGGCCTTCTCCCGTAAGCCAATAGAGCAGGGGCACCAGCGCCATCTGGAGACTGTAAAACAGCAGCAGCGGGAGCTGGCCCTTCCAGAAGAGCCTCATAGGACAGGCTCCTGGCCGAGGTTAAACCGGTATCCGGCCCCCCGGACGGTCTCGACCGCCTCCGGCGCTCCCAGCTCCTTCAGCTTTTTACGGATACGGGTGACGTACACGTTCAGCGTGTTATCATCGATAAAATGATGATCCTCCCACAGCTGGTCGAGCAGCCTTTCCCGGCTGACGACGCGCCCGGGCTTTTGCATCAGCGCTTGAAGCAGTACGGCTTCCTTCTGCGTCAGCTCGGCGGACAGCCCGCCCAGCTTGATGACGAAGCGCTCCGGGAACAGGGTCAGTCCGGCCGCTTCAATCGTCCGCTCCTCCTGGCGCGCGGAGTAGCTGCCGTAAGCCCGGCGCAGGTGGCTGCGGATTTTGGCCATAACGACTTCGTAATGAAACGGCTTGGTGATATAGTCGTCGGCTCCGTTCTCGAGCGCCATGACCTGATCCATCTCGCTGTCGCGGGCGGAGATGAACAGGATCGGACAGTTCGAGTGGGCGCGGATTTGGCGGCACCAGTAGAAGCCGTCATATTTCGGCAGGTTGACGTCCAGCAGCACCAGATCGGCGCGCAGCGCAAGAAAGGCCTCCAGCACCCGGTCGAAATCTTCCGCCCGATGAGCCGTGAAGCCGTATTTGTTCAGCTGGGCTTGAAGGATGCCGGCAATTTTGGCATCGTCCTCGACAATAAGTATAGAGTGCATGCAGCTCACCGCTTTCTTACCCGAGAGGGTCTGTAAGTTCAAATTTCAATGGCACAACCGCGCTTGAGCTTCGCTGAAGTTCTGTGCGGGACGCGGGGAGAGGGAGTCTCCGGCGGCTCGGTCGAGCAAGCTGTATCTATCCAGGCTCTCTGACACGGGGGCTCTGGCGGGAAGCTCCCTCTCTATATAGACGGTACAAAGGGCTTAAACCCTTACATCGGCGATGGTTTTTCTTTTAGTCATTTCTTCTTTCTGGCAAAACGATTCCCGGAGACGGTAAAATAACCCCACAACGTGGGGCTTATGCTTCGAAGCGGACTCAGGCAATTTGCGGGGACCCCGAAAACATTAGATTCTGATATGTCAAAAAAACCGGGCGCTTCTTGAGCGTCCGGCTGCAGAATTTCGTTATGTAGATTCGAATTGACACTGATTCAGGACAGGCCGAGGAAGCTTTCCGCCGTGCCGCAGAGCGCGGCTGCGATTACGACAAGCCAAGGCGGCAGCTTCCAGAAGACGAGCGATCCGAACAGCAGCAGGGCCAGGCCGAAGTCGGCAGGCGTCCGTACGGCGCTGGTCCATACCGGATCATAAAGCGCCGCCAGCAAGATGCCGACAACGGCTGCGTTAATGCCCCGCAGAGCGCGCTGTACCTTGGGCTGATGCCGCAGCGTATGCCAGAAGGGAAGCGCGCCTAAGGTTAACAAAAAGGCGGGAGCAAAGATGGCCGCTGTGGCGACGGCGGCGCCCGCCCACCCGTGGATCACGGCGCCGAGATAGGCGGCGAACGTGAATAAAGGACCGGGGACGGCTTGAGCCGCGCCGTACCCTGCAAGGAATTGGTCCGGGCTCACGGCCCCGGACGGGACTACCTCCTGCTGGAGCAGGGGAAGCACGACGTGTCCGCCGCCGAACACAAGCGCGCCGGAGCGATAGAAGCCGTCGAACAGGGCGAGGCTCCAGGATGCAGGGAACTGTGACCGGAGCAGCGGAAGCAGCAGAAGCAGAATGAAGAAGACGGCGAGAAAGACCGCTCCGAGCTTCCGGCTCAAAGGCGGCTGCGATTCCTCCATCTTCAGCTCCGGGGCTTCGGCTCGCCTGTACAGGATCAGCCCGGCTGCTCCCGCAGCGGCGATAAGAAGAAGCTGCGCCCAGGCGGAGCTCCAGAGCAGCATTAGCGTAGCCGTCATCAGGGCGATGGAGGCTCGGGTGCGGTCGGGGGCAAGGCTTCGCCCCATGCCCAGCACTGCCTGAGCGACAATGGCGACGGCGGCGAGCTTCAAGCCGTGGAGCCAGGCGCCCTGCAGGCTCCAGCTCTGGAGCAGGTAGGCGAAGACCGTGAGCGCAGCTGCGGAAGGGAGCGTAAAGCCGAGCCATGCGAGCAGCGCCCCCGGCAGGCCGCCGCGAAGAAGGCCGATGCCGATGCCAACCTGGCTGCTGGCTGAACCAGGAAGAAATTGGCACAAAGCGACCAGGTCAGCGTAGCTCCGTTCATCCAGCCAGCCGCGCTTCTGCACGTATTCCTGACGGAAATAGCCGAGGTGCGCGACAGGTCCCCCGAAGGAGGTAAGCCCGAGCTTTGTTGCGGCTTTTAATATGTCCCCTTTGGAAGAGGTGTTCATGAAAGGATTCGCCCCATTTTTCCAGAGTTTTCGTGTATTCTCTCCGCATTATACCTTTGGATTTGCAGGCGCTACAATGAAAATTTGAAAGTTGAAAGCCGAATCCGAAGCCGAAAGCCGAATCCGAAAGTGAGAGCTGTACGCCGAATGTCGAAAGCCAAAGCCGAATCTGAATCCGAAGACGAGAGCTGGGGGCTGAACGCCGGACATGTGAATGGGGAGACTGATCCGCTGCTCGGGGAAGGATGCGCAAAGGGTTCCAATCATGGTACAATTAAGGAACAAATGTTCTGTGGGACGAGACATAAATATTTTAGTATAAAGGGGGCGCACGCATGTCCGATACGGTCAGCCTATCCGTAAGAGCGCTGGTGGAGTATGCCTATCGGAGCGGGAGTATCGATTCCGGCTTCCGGACAAGCACAGCACTGACGGAGGGGACGAAGGCGCATCAGAAGATACAGCGGCAGTACGGGGAGCTCGATCAGAAGGAAGTGTACTTATCGGCCGAGGTGACGATGGGGCCCCTTGTTTTTGTCATTGAGGGCCGGTGTGACGGCCTGCTGGTGCAGGAAGGGCTCCTGACGATTGACGAGATCAAGTCCACCTCGGGAGATGCCGGCCGTATTGCGGAGGACACTTATCCGGTTCATTGGGCTCAGGCGAAATGCTACGCTTATATGTATGCCAAGTCCCACGGTCTGAATCGGATGGGAATTCAGCTTACTTATGTAGAGGTCGGCTCGGATGTGCAGAAACGGTTCCAGGCGGAAGCCTCCTTCGAGGAGTTGGAACAGTTCGTTCTGGATACGGTACGGCTTTACCTTCCGTACGCGCAGATGCGCGCGGAGCACGAACGGGCACGGGACGCCAGCATCCAAGCGCTTGCTTTCCCGTTCGAATCCTACCGGGACGGGCAGCGCAAGGTAGCCGGAGCGGTTTATAAATCGATAGCCGAAGGCCAGAGGCTGTTCGCCCAGGCGCCGACGGGGATCGGCAAGACCATATCGACGCTGTTCCCCGCGGTGAAGGCGATGGGGGAGGGGCTTGTGCGGCGGATCTATTATTTGACCGCAAAGACGACGACCCGCACGGCGGCGGAAGAGGCCTGCGCCAGAATGCAGGCTCACGGCCTGCAGCTGCATGCGGTAACCATTACCGCAAAGGAGAAGGTGTGCTTTCAAGAGGAGGCGCGCTGCACGAAGGAGCACTGCGAATTTGCGGACGGCTACTATGACCGGATCAATGAGGCTATGCTCGATCTGCAGCGTGAAGAAACGCTGATCACCCGCGAGGTTATCGAACGCTATGCGCGCAAGCATCGGGTGTGCCCGTTTGAATTCTCGCTGGATGCGGCGTACGCGGCCGATGCGGTCATATGCGATTATAATTATATTTTCGATCCGCGGGTGAGCCTGAAAAGACAGATCGACGATCAGAAGCGGCAGACCGTCCTGCTCGTCGATGAGGCGCACAACTTGGTCGACCGCGCACGGGAAATGTACTCCAGCGTGTTGAACAAGTCCGATTTCTTGAATCTGCAGAGGGAGTTTAAAGGCGTTCACGCCGGAATCCATGAGGCGGCCAAGGCGGTTAACGCTTATTTTATAGCGGCGCGTAAGGAGCTTGGAGAGCAGAAGCATCAAGTCGGCTTCACGCTGCCGGAGGCGCTGCTTCCGCTGCTCGAGACGTTTGCGCTGACCGCGGAGCGCGAGCTGTCCGCCTCTCGGGCTGTGTCCCCGCTGCTGCTGGAGGCTTACTTTGCCGTCCACGGCTTCCTGCGCACGGCAAAGCTGTACGACGAGCGGTACGTGACCTGCGTAGAGTCGTTTCGCAGCGAAGTGAGGCTGCGCCTGTCGTGCCTGGACCCGTCTCATCTGCTGCGGCAGATGGGCAAAGGCTTTCGGTCCCAGGTGCTGTTCTCCGCCACCTTGTCCCCCTTGTCGTACTATATGGACATGCTGGGAGGCGACGAGGAATCGTACACGGTGTCGGTACCGTCGCCTTTTTCCAGGGAGCAGCTGGAAGTAGCCGTTCTGCCGGTATCCACCCGTTATGCCGACAGGGAACGAAGCAGGTTGCCGATTGCGGAAGCCATAGGGCGGTTTGCCGCACAGGGGAAGGGGAACTCGCTTGTCTTTTTTCCATCGTATGAGTACATGAACAGCGTGGTGGAAAGGTTCGAGGAGCTAGGCATAGAGGCGGAGCTGCGGATTCAGCAGCAGACCATGTCCGAGGAGGAGCGGGATGCCTTCCTGGCATCGTTTGATGCAGGCAAGGAACGGGCATTGATCGGTTTTGCGGTCATGGGCGGTATTTTCTCGGAAGGGATCGATCTGGTTGGAGACCGGCTCAATGGGGTGGTAGTGGTGGGGCTTGGACTGCCCCAGGTAGGCCTGGAGCGCAATCTGATTAAGGAGTATATGGACCGGATGGGGAAGAACGGCTTCGATTACGCCTATGTATTTCCCGGCTTGAACAAAGTGCTCCAGGCTGGAGGGCGGCTGATCCGTTCCGAAACTGACCGGGGCCGTCTGCTGCTGATTGACGACCGGTATTTGCAGCCGCGGATTCAGCGGCTTCTTCCCGAGGCATGGCGGGATTATGAGGTTCTGCCGCGGGCAGGAACGGGTGTGATCCCGCTATAGGCTGTTGATGAGGGAGGGGGATATGCCGTTGTTCGCTATATGGTGTGCTTCATCTGCGGCGGAAGCTACAGGTCCGCGGCTGGATTCAGCAACCAGGTGCTGTGAGTGATCCTATAGCTCCTCAGGCAGCTGCTGCGGTATCTGATGGTATAAAAAAAGCAGCACCGCATCGTTCTCAGCGCATTGTGTAATAAACTATAGCGCTGAGAATGGTGCGGTGCTGTGTTGTGCGGGGAGGGGCAAATTGCCGCACATCGTTGAGTTGAAGCCTGCGACGCTTCCGCTCTCCCGCCGCCAGGCTTTGCATCGTTCGGATCGGGTAAATCGGGAACCGCTGCTTAAGCGAATCCGCCGTTGACGCGGATCGTCTGACCGGTAATCCATTGGGCGGCATCGCTCGCCAGGAAGGTGACGACGCCGGAAATGTCTTCCGTCTCGCCCAGACGGCCGAACGAGTTCATTCTGCGGATGCCCTCGATTTGCTCCTCCGTCTTTCCATTGTTAAACAGCTCGGTGTTAACGGGTCCTGGAGCAACGGCATTGATGGTAATTCCCTTCGGGCCGAATTCCTTGGCCAGCTGGCGGGTAAACTGCTCGACGGCTCCTTTGGAGCCTGCATACAGGCTGTATGCAGGGAACATAACCCCAAGCACGGAGGTGGAGAAGTTAATAATGCGGCCGTTGTTCTCCATGTACCGCATGGCCTGTTGGCAGGTGAAATAGGTGCCTTTGACATTTACCGTAAACAGCTTGTCGAAGTCTTCCTCCGTCACATTCGCGAGCGGCTTGGTTACCATCAAGCCTGCATTGTTGACAAGAATGTCAACGCGGCCGAAGGCCTCGATGCTCTGCTGAAAAAGCCGCTCGATGTCCGCAATCCGTCCTACATCGGCCTGAATGGCCAACGCATCGCCTCCTTGGCGGCGGATGCTTTCAACCACCTCTTCGGCAGGTACCGGGCTGCTGGAGTAGTTGACGATCACCTTCGCGCCGCTGCGGGCCAAATCCTCCGCAAGGGTGCGGCCGATGCCTCTGGAAGCCCCGGTGACGATAGCTGTTTTCCCTTTCAAATCGATAACCATAAATGAATCCCTCCTAGATTAGAGTAGCGTAAAGTTTAGGTACAAGCTTCAAACAAACCATAATGCAGGTATAGTTAAGGCCGGGGAGGGATAGACTTTCCAAGTCCTCTTCGCAGCAGCTCCCACACCGTATCGAATTCCTCCTGCAGCGTCTCGGCCGACCATTCATAAGCATGAGCGGGATGGTGGAAGCGGGCGGTAGCCATGAAAACAGCTTTCGCCAAGGCATCGGCAGATCCTTGCTCGAACTGCTGCAGCCGCATCCCTTCCTGCAGGATGCGTTCAAGCTGTGCTATAAGGTGGTTCACATGCTCGGTGATCATATCGACGGCATCGAGCGTAACGGCGGTATACATCGCGAACATTTCGGGATCGTCGGCCGCAGAGTTTCTCTTGCTTGCGATTAAAGCCAGCAGCCATGTGCGCAGATGCTCCTCCGAGCTGTCAAAGGACTGCCCGGCGATGTCCGCCAGCGGAGCCGAGATTCGGCCCAGCCAGCGTTCCGTGACCGCCTCGCGCAAGGAGGCCTTGCTGGGAAAATGGCGGTACAGCGTACCATGGCTGACCTGAAGCGCCCGCGCCACGTCGACGACCGAGGCTTTGTCCGGACCGAACCGGCGAAGCGTCTGCTCGGCAGCGTCGAGAATCGCTTCTCGTGTTAACGGCAGTTCGTTCATATTGGCCTCCTTTCTTTGTTGATCCCATTATAGCCTGCGTGATAACAAATATCAACTGACAAAATTACATATATGTCATTTGATATAAAACGGGAAGCTGCTCATGATAGCAACTCCCTCCCGAACTTGGTTTAAATCCAGCCTAGACCTGGATGTACAGCAAACAAAAGACGCTTCCATCCCACTGACATAGCGGTTTTGGAAGCGTCTTTGCACATAAAGAGGAATAGCCTCTTGCTTGTCTTACCGGAAAACGGCCGGGCCTGTCCGGCAAGGTATTACTGCGGGTTGGTCGTCCAGATACCTGCGGTTTTCACAAACACGCGGTGCGGCAGCTTCAGTGCTGCAGTGATCAGCTCGGCTACATCCTCAGGCTGCATCATGCGGTCCTCGTCTCCGATGCTCAGTCCGGCATTCGCCGCAAGCTCGGTATTCACCGTGCTCGGCGTCAGGGCCGTCACCCGGATGTTCGATTTGCGGACTTCCTGCAGGAGTGCTTCGGTGAAGCCGAGAACGGCGAATTTGGAAGCGCAGTAGGCCGAGCCGGTAGCAAAGCCGCGCTCACCGGCGGTCGAAGCGATATTGATAATGCTTCCTTCATTCTGCTTCAGCATGGTCGGCAGCACGGCGCGGCTCACATAATACGTTCCCATCAGGTTGACCTGAATGATCCGCTCCCACTCGGCAGGGTCCATGTCAACCACGGTGCCGAACGTTGCGGTGCCGGCGTTATTGATTAAAATATCGACGGAGCCGAGCTGCTCGGTCAATGCCGAGACTGCCGCATCCACCTGGGCTTTATCGGCGACATCCGCCGCAGCGAAGAATACACGGACGCCGTGTTCGGACTGCAGCTGCTGGTGGAGCGACTCCAGATCCGCGCTGTTTCTTGCGATCAATCCGAGATGAACGCCTTCCTTGGCCAGCGCGATGGCGGCGGCTTTGCCGATGCCTTTGCCGGCGCCGGTCAGGATGGCGGTTTTGTTTTGAAGTGACATAGTTCGGGACTCCTTCTCCGTATACCGGTTTTAATAGCTGTTTCTGCGCGTTATGCAGATCGGAATAATGCACTCACAGTTCTGATTATAGGAAAAGCGCCAGATGAATACAAATGGCAGCGGGAACGGGGCAGCGTCGGAGATTGGACGGAGATTGAAACGCAGCGAAATTCCGTACGTAGAACATGACAGGCGGTTTGGCAGTAAAGCAATCCGAATGGAAGGTTAAGGGAAGACCGTCTTTGAACCGGCAAGCTTGCAGAAGGATGCCGCAGGCTTGACGGGAAAACTTTTCCGGGAGGGAAGCCCAATGTTAAAGAGATTGTTAAGCAAGCTGCTGGGCCTCGACAAACATCGCGGCGGTTCCAGCTACCGCCCTTACCGCAGCAGCGACGATTACGGGAAATACGGACACGGACACAGGCCGCCGGGGCCGCGGCACGATCAATACGGCCGCCATCATTATAAAAAGAAAGGCTCCTCCAGCTCGTACAGCAGCTGAGCCGTTATCCTTCTAATCGAGATCGGGCAGCAGGCGCTGGATAGCCCGGCGCAGCTCGCCTGCATTTCGATAAGGCTGTTCCGTCAGAAGCAAGCGGCGGAGCAGCTTTTTTGTGCCAGGCTGAAGCGTCAGCTCCTGCTCCCAGCCTGGCTCGCGGCCTTTCTCCTTTATCTGCTCCTCCTCCGGGTACGCGCTGTAGAGCAGGAACAGGAGCAGATGGCCGATTGCGTAAAAGTCGCTCGTAACATGAATTCTGCGGCGATGTCTCTTCTCTGAAGGGTCGTCTGCATCGACCTCATACGGATCGTAATCCTCCGGCTGGCTGCCCGCAAGCTCCCGCGAAAGTCCCACATCGATAAGCTGCACCGATTTTCCATGAAGCAGAACGTTGGCAATACTGATATCCCGATGGACAATGCCGACGGAATGCATGTAGCCTACGATGGACAACAGCTTCAGCACAAGCTGCAGCGCCTCCTTCTCCGTAAAAACGCGCTCCTGCTCGAACAGCAGCCGGTCCAGGCTGACTCCCTCCATATATTCCATGGTAAAGCATAAGTGCTCTCCATAACGAAACTGCTCATACAGGCCCGGCAGGCCCGGATGCGCCAGACGGCGCAGTATAGCGGTTTCTTGGCCGTAAATGAACTCCGCCCGCGCCCTCCCGCCGCGGAGCGGGCAGACGCGCTTTAAGACACAGCGGCGCCCCGAACGGATATCGCGGCACAAATAGGCGCTGCCGTAGCTGCCTGTTCCCAGCTTGCGTACAATACGGTAACGCTTGGCAATGACGGCGTCCGGACGAAACTGCAGCAGGTCCTGCCAGAGGCGCAGCCCCTCATGAAATGTCTTGCCGAGACGCTGATTCCAGGGTTTCCTGGCTGGTAGCTTCGTCTTCATATCGTTACACCTCCTGTCCGCGGACGCACGAAAGCGCCGTCATTTTTGAAACTTTTGCAAACTGGTAATTTGTTCGTGCAATTGAATGGGAACTGTGCTACGATACGCCTTAGTTTAAAGCACGGTTAACCATTTGAAGAAGGTGACATCATGACTTCCGTCCACGGAAACCAGGAGCTTGGAGCCAAGCCGGAGAAAATGAACCTGTTTTTTCTGACCTGGCCGATTTTTCTTGAAATCTTCCTGTTTATGCTTATGGGCATTGCAGACACATTTATGTTAAGCGCTATATCCGATAACGCCGTCGCAGGGGTCGGAGCAGCCAATCAGTATCTTCATATTGCCATATTGATCCTTGAGGTCATCGGCAACGGCGCCTCGATTGTCGTAGCGCAATACATCGGTTCGCGCAAGCTGATTGAAGCGGCCAAAATATCCGCGCTTGCGGTGACGATGAATCTGCTTGTCGGCCTGCTGATCAGCGCGGCATTCGTAACTTTATGCAGCACGCTGCTGGAGACGCTGAACCTGACCGGCCAAATATTGGAGTTCGCCCGCAACTATCTCTACATTGTAGGGGGCGGCATCTTCCTGCAGGCGATTATCAACTCGCTCTCCGCGATTATTCGGGTTCATGGCTTTACGAAGGAAGCGATGTTCGTGTCGCTCGGAATGAATGTAATCCATATTGCCGGAAATTACACTTTGATTTTCGGTCATTTCGGCGCTCCTGAGCTGGGTGTGCAGGGGGCGGCTATTTCAACGGTGCTGAGCCGCGGGCTGGCTCTGCTTGTTTTTGTGTGGCTGCTTTACCGCATTATGGCGGTTCGGGTGGAGCTTCGCTATTACTTCTCGCTGTCGAAGGAATATATCGGCAAAATTTTGAAGATCGGCATTCCTTCCGCCTTCGAGCAGGTGATGTATCAGACGTGTCAGACCGTTTTCGTCTATTATACTACGTTTCTGGGAGCGGAAGCGCTGGCGGCGAAGCAGTATGCATCGAATATATCGATGTTTATTTATTTGTTCGCGATCGCCATAGGCATGGGAACCGCGATCATTGTCGGCCGCCTGGTCGGCGGGAACCGGAAGGATGAAGCTTACTTCCGCGTCTGGAAGAGCGCGCGCTGGGCAAGCGCAGCTACGCTCTTGATGGTCGCTGCGGTCATTGTGCTCCGCAAGCCGCTGATGGGGATGTTTACGGCCGATCCGGAAATCGTCCGTCTCGGCGCCAATGTGCTGCTGCTCAGCATTGTGCTGGAGACCGGCAGGACGATCAATATCGTGCTCATCAATTCGCTGCGGGCGGCGGGGGATGCGAAGTATCCGCTGTGGGTGGGCATGTTTACGATGGTAGCGATGAGCTTGTCTTTGGGCTATTTGTTCGTATTCAAGCTTGATCTGGGGCTGGCCGGCATCTGGTTGGCCATTGCTGCCGACGAATGGATGCGCGCGGTCATCATGTATTTCCGGTGGAAGAGCCGGGCATGGGAGAAGCACGGGCTTATCCAGCACGAGTTCAAAGAACAGTCGGTCTCCGTATGACCGTATAAAAAGGAAGGAGAGGCTCAAGCGGAGCCTCTCCTTTTTAGCTTCAGCGCAAATTTGGCTGCCGCGAATGCGGCCAATGCGACGCAGGGGACCCATAACAGCCGGAGTCCGTAATGGTGCACCATAGTCATCGCTTCGTCCACATGGCCTCCGGCAAACTGCCCGACGGTAAAGAAGAGCAGCGTCCAGATAAGACCGGTTGTATACGAAATCAGGGCGTAGCGCCGGAAAGTCATCTGATTGAAGCCGACGATGTACGGGACGACATGCCTGACCACGGGAAAAAAATAGCTGATGACCAGCGCGAAGCTGCCGTATTTGTCGATCAGCCGTTCCGAGGTACGCAAATATTTGTCCATGTTCTTTTTCTTTCGCAGCTTATTCAAGATCGGCGTGCCGATGAACCGGCCGAGTCCATAGCCGAGCGAGAGCCCGGAAATAACGCCGAGATAGGTCAGCAGGAAGGCGGGCAGCCAGTGCAGCAGGCCGCTTGACGTAGCCGCGCCCCCGGTCATGACAATGACCTCGTCAGGCACCGGCATGCCGACAATGCCCAGCCACAGCAGGAAAAACAGCGCGGCATATCCATACTGCCCGATCATGTCGAGCAGTGCATCGTAGCTCATGATTTATTCGCTCCTCTATGGGAAGATGGCCGCTCTGAAGGAGCGGTCCGTTTTTTACATGATAGAATTTATTGATATGTTCTCGGGGTCCCCGCAAAGTACCTTCGTCCGCTTCGAAACATGAGCCCCACTTTGTGGGGTTGTTTACTGATTTCGGCACCACAGGCTCCGAACGGGAGCTTTCCTTATAGCATACAGATTAAGGAAGTCCGATTCAACTGTCCGGGGATGGGGTGGAGGCTGGACTCAGGTCGGGGATGGCAGAGAGGCGGAGGGAAGAGTGGGAAGCACACTTTTATTAACCTTTGGTCAAATAAAAGATAGCGATCGAAATAGGCTTGAATCCCGGGAGGAGGAAGCCTATAGTAGAAACAGAAAGCGGGGAATCCGTTATGAACGAGAAAGATTGCTTGATGCTTCGATATCTCGCCGAAGAGCAAAGTCTGACGAAGGCCGCAGAGCGTCTGTTTATTACACAGCCGGCTTTAACCTATCGGCTTCAGCAGATGGAGCGGGAGTTCGGCGTACCGATCATAATCAAAAACGCCAAAGGGACCAAATTTACCCCGGAGGGCGAATATTTGGCCGCTTACGCGAAAAAGACACTTGATGAGCTGCATAAGATGAAAGAATATATTGCTAACATGCGCAATGAGGTGAAGGGAAATCTCCGCATCGGCGTATCCAGCTATTTCGGGCTGTACAAGCTGCCGCCCCTGCTGAAAAAATTCAGCGTGCTGTATCCGGAGGTGCAGCCCATCGTTACCTGCGCATTAAGCTCGGAGATCGTCGAGCTGCTGACGCAGGAGGAGATCCATGTCGGAGTCATCCGGGGGGAGTACCCGTGGCTCTACTCCAAATTTCTGCTGCACGACGAGCCGATCTGCATCATCTCGCGGGAACCGATTGAACTCGATAAGCTTCCCGACCTCCCGCAGATTCACTATAAGCAGCCAATCACCCATTCGCCCGGATCGGTTGCGGTGCCTTTCGGCGATGCGATCTATGCCTGGTGGCGGGAGAGGTACAACAGGCCGCCCAACATTACAATGCAGGTGGACAGCTACGAGACGTGCAAGGAAATGGTCAAGCACGGTCTTGGGTACTCCATCATTCCCGGCATTTTCGTCACGCCGAGCGACGGATTATATTCACTGGAGCTGATACAGTCGAACGGAGAGCTGATGAAGCGCAATACGTGGATGCTGTATAAGGAGTCGCTGCTGCATCTGGCTGTAGCTGACCGATTTGTCGGCTTTATGAAAGAACAGCATGCGTAGGCGCCTGGGGAGCGGGTCCGGTTGACCGCCACACAGCATTCGCAGATGATATCTGGGATTCATCGGGTACGTTGAAAAATTGAAGGAGCGCAGAGGCACGCAGTTAAAGCTGCGCATTGAGGCGTATCCATGCCTAAGAGCCGATTGTAAAATAAAGTTAGAAACGGAAAGGCGCGCATCTCCTTTGGGGAGAGAGGGGCGCCTTTTTTTGCTGGAGGCTTGTGAAAGAGTTTCCGCATCCAGCCACCGCTTTATGCGGCGAAGAGTGCATAAATATACCCCGGCCCCTGGTGGGGAAATGGGAATGGGCAAGAAAGGGAACACCAAGCGTGGAAGAACTGGATAGGGTCTATCCTCCATTCCGTAGTATGTTAGCTGTTAAAATACGGGAAAACAAAGCTGATTTCTGTATTTCCATAAAAAAATTTTAGGTTGAATGCTAAAAACTATTAATTTTACTTATTTCAAGGCCGGTTTTACAATAATTCAATAAAGATGCATAAATATTCGCTGCTGCGCTTGGACGAGCAGGTGATGATGCATACAAAGGCGAGAGGCGGAAGCGGTATGGCTAAGGAACAGGCAAAGCAACAAAAAGAAGCGATTCGGCAGACGGTCGATGCGCTGGACGGGCAGCTGCGGGCCATCGCGCAGCGGATTCATGCGAACCCGGAGCTGAGCTTTCACGAGCATCAGGCCCAAGGATGGTTAACGGAGCCGCTGGAAGAGGCGGGCTTTCAGGTGGAGAAAGGCATAGCCGGACTGCCGACATCCTTCCGGGCTACGTGGGAAGGGAGCGGGAGCGAACCGACGGTCGCGCTGCTTGCGGAATATGACGCGCTCCCGGCGATCGGCCATGCATGCGGGCACAACCTGATCGGCACGGCGGCCGTAGGCGCGGCCTTGGCTTTGAAGGAAGCCTGTCCGGAGCTGCCGGGCAAAATTATCGTGCTGGGCACACCGGCTGAGGAAGAGGGCGGCGGCAAAATCATCATGTGCAACGAGGGCGTCTTCGATGCCATCGATGCGGTGATGATGGTGCATCCGCAGAACAAGACGATGGTGCTGCGCGGAGCGCTTGCCTGTGTGGACGCGACGTTCACGTTCCACGGGCGGCAGGCGCATGCGTCTTCTGCGCCGGAGAAAGGCATCAGCGCACTCGATGCGATGATTAATGCTTTTGTCGCGATCAATTCGCTCCGGCAGTTTATGAAGGAGGACGTGCGCGTGCACGGCATCATCACGAAGGGCGGAGATGCCCCGAATGTGGTACCGGAGCTCTGCGAGGCGGTCTTTATTCTGCGGGCGGCTAACGTAGAAGAGCTGAAGACGGTACGGGAGAAGGTTTACCGTGCGGTGCGCCATGCAGCCGAAGGCGTGGAGGCTGCGGTGGATATTACCGAAGGCTTGATCTATGCCGAGCGGAATAACAATAGGGCGCTTGCCGGCATGTTCCGGGATAACCTTGAGCAGCTGGGCATCGAGGTTGTCGAGCCGCCGGCCAAGGGAGGCATCGGCTCCTCGGATATCGGTAACGTCGGTCAGGTGACGGCGACGATTCATCCTTATATCCGGCTGGGCGACGCCACGACGCATACACCTGAGTTTTGCAGGCTGGCCGGGGCGGAGGAAGGGATGATCGAGCTGAATCAGGCCGCCAAGGCGATGGCGATGACCGCTTATGATCTATGTACGGACGCGGAGGCGTTCACGCAGGTACGTCAAGAATTTGAACAGTGGAAGCAGGAAAGAAACGGGGGAGCAATTCATGGATAGCACGCAGGCAAGCTCACGCAAATGGTTCAAAATGCCGCATACGTTTGTCATCTTGATGATTCTGGTTTTTGTCGCGGCGGCATTGACCTATGCGATTCCTGCCGGGAAATTCGACCGGGTGAAGGATAAAGCGACGGGGAAATCGCTGCTTGTCACCGGATCGTATCATCAAGTCGATGCCAGTCCGATCAGCCTGGTCGACATTCCGAAGTCGGTCGTTCACGGGCTGGTGGATTCGGCGGACGTCGTCTTCTTCATTTTTATTATCGGTGGCGCATTTCAAATTATTTCTTCTACGGGAACCATTGAGGCGGTCACCGGCAGGGTGGCCCGGACGTTCGCTTCTCGAGGAAAGTGGGTCATACCGGTCTTCCTGACGCTCTTCTCGGTCGGGGGCTTCACGATGGGGATGTCGACCGAGGTTATGGTGTTCGTGCCTATCGGTATTGCGATAGCCCGGGCGCTCGGATACGACGCGCTGACGGGGACGGCGATGATTTCGCTTGGAGCCTCCTGCGGATTTACGGCGGGTCTGCTCAATCCGTTTAACGTCGGCTTGGCGCAGGCGATTGCGCAGGTTCCGATCTTCTCCGGCATCTGGCTGCGCATTATTTTGCTGGTCTGTCTGATTACTGTGACCAGTATTTATTTAATGCGCTATGCCGGCAAGGTGAAAAGCAATCCGCAGCAGGGCTTGGTCTATGACTTGGAGCAGCAGGCCGACGGCCAGCACAAGGTAGATTTCTCAAACCTGCCAACGATGCAGCTTAAGCACTATTTGACGATTATTACCGTTATTCTCGGCTTCGGCTTCCTGATCTGGGGCGTGTCGAAGAAGGGCTGGTGGATGGAGGAGCTGGCTGCGCTGTTCCTCACGATGGGTGTGGTGTCCGGCTTCTGCAGCGGCTTCGGTCCAAGCCAGATCGCCCGTGAGTTCGTAAAGGGCGCCAGCGCGATTACGTACGGCGCATTTATTATCGGTATCGCGAGAGCGATTATGGTCGTGCTCGATCACGGCAATGTCATTGACACGATCGTCAACAGCTTGTCCATTGTCGTCGGCGAGCTGCCGCGCTCCATCCAGGTGCTTGGTATGTACGTCTTCCAAAATCTGATGAATGTGTTCATCACCTCCGGTACGGGAATGGCAGTAACGACGATGCCGATTATGGTTCCGCTGTCCGACCTGCTGGGCGTGACCCGGCAGACGGCCGTGTTCGCCTTCCAGATGGGCGACGGCTTCACCAACATGATTCTGCCGACCTCCTCGGCATTGATGGGAAGTCTGGCCGTATCGGGAATCACCTATCAGAAATGGGTCCGGTTTTTCTGGCCGCTGATGGCTATGTGGCTTGTGATCGGCGCCGTATTCATTATTGTTGCGGATATGATAAAATACAGCTAAATATGGCTCGGCTATAGCCGCCTCTCTATTTCGGAAGAGGCCGCTGAAAAACTAACGGAGAGTACGGAATCGTTCTGTAGAAGCGAAAGCGTTCGCCTTTGTCCCTGGACTTCAACCGCTGCAAGCGGAAGAGAATCAAAGGAATCCAGGGACAACAGTGATCGTCAGAACGTTCCGTACTCGTAGCGATAACTTTTCAGCGGTCTCTCGTTCGATGGAGAGCTTTTTTTGTGTTCACGTTATATAACATTACCCATAAAATGGAATCAAGATATTTGTGTTAAATATGTTGACATAAACATTTCGCGGAGTTAAAGTAATAAAAACTATTTTTGCCGCCGTTATAAGCCGGTCCAACATTTGAAGGAGGAGTGATCGAGATGGAGAAGCGCGGGATGAAGGAGCTGCTTTATCAACTGCCCAAGGTGGATCTGCATGTGCATCTGGACGGAAGCGTCAAGCCCGAGACGCTGCTGGAGCTGGCGCGGAGGCAGGGTGCCGAGCTGCCTGCGGGATGCAGGAAGACACTCCTCCCCTTTATGCAGGTGGACGAGAGCTGCGGCAGTCTGAAGGAGTATTTGAGTAAATTTGATTTCGTGCTTCCGTTTCTGCAAACGGGAGAGGCGCTGGAGCGGGTAGCCTGCGAGATCGCCGAACAAGCGGCTGAACATAACTGCCGCTATGTAGAGGTTCGGTTTGCGCCTCAGCTTCACCGCAGCGGAGGTTTAACCGCCGAGGAAACGATCCGCTATGTCCTCGCCGGACTGCAGCGGGGAGAACGGGATTATGGCGTCAAATCCCGTGCCATAGCCATCTGCATGCGGCATCACGGCTACGAGGAGAATGCGGACGTCGTGCAAGCGGCGGCTCTGTATGCGGGCCGCGGACTCGCGGCGGTGGACTTGGCCGGAGACGAAGCCTCCTTCCCGCCGGACCGGTTCCGCGATGTGTTCTCCCTCTGCCGGGAATTGGGCATCCCGGTCACGATTCACGCGGGCGAAGCGGGGGGCGCCGGCAATGTTTACGAGGCCGTGACCCGGCTCGGGGCGTCGCGGATCGGCCACGGCGTCCGGCTGAGGGAGGATGCGGCCGTGCTGGAGCTGGTAAGGGAGCGCCGGGTGCCGCTGGAGATGTGCCCTGTCAGCAACATCCAGACCAAGGCAGTAGCGGATTGGCATGTGTATCCGATCCGGGACTATTTCGATCGGGGGCTCCTCATTACAATCAATACCGATAATCCGATCGTATCGGGTACGAATATTACGAAGGAATACGAAATATTGGCCGAAAAATTCAATTTTACTATGAGCGAGCTGGCGAAGCTCGTGATGAACGGGGTGGAGGCGGCCTTTCTTGAGGACAGCGAGAAAAGCATCCTGAAGCGTGATGTGGAGCGGGAGCTTCAAGAGCTGGGTATAGCTTGCGGTTGAAGAGAGGTTGAATCTACAGGCTCGATCAACGGAGCAGTCCCCTTGATAAAACGAGGGCGGCTGCTTTTTTCGTCCCGCGGCTACTGCTCGAATACAAAGAAAAACCCCGCTTCAAATGAAGCGGGGTAAGAGTTCTTATTTTGCAAAAATATGACGTCCGATCTGTACGGTCTGCGGTCTCGACCAGATCCATGAGCTGGTCGCCGTATCCGGATTAAAGTAATATAGCGAGTTGCTTGTAGGGTCCCAGCCTCTGACGGCATCCTCCGCGGCCTTATAGGCCGTGCTGTCCGGCGTGAGCCAATATTGTCCGTCGTCGACGGCGGTGAAGGCTCCCTTCTGAAAAATGACGCCCTCAATCGTATTCGGGAACTGCCCGGACTGAATGCGGTTCATGACGACCGCCCCAACGGCAACTTGTCCCTCATAAGGCTCGCCGCGGGCCTCGCTGTAGATGATTTTGGCTAACATATCGAGCTCGCTGCGGTTCAGCGAGTATTTTTTGAGCAGCGCCCATGTATCGTCACCGGCATAGCCATCGGCTTTGATGCCGTAATTTTTTTGAAATTGACTGACTGCCTGAGCAGTATTGATTCCGAACTTTCCGTCCAGCGGCTGGGTGTAGTAACCCATCACTTTCAGCCGGAATTGTAAATCCCAGACGTCTCCCCCGGAGCTTCCCGGCTTGAGCAATGCGGCCGCTTTGGCGCTTTCGTTAGGTCCGGCTATATTCATAATGCACAGTACGAGTGCGATAACAAGCACTTTCCAATGTTTCATGATATGAACCACTCCCTTCGGATTAACATTATAGGGGGAGGTGAACTGAGGGTTCAACACGCACATATTGGAAGCAGGCCGAAAATCCAGGCTGACCGCGGCTTTAGATTGTGGTAGAATGATGTTTATTATTTTCGAGATACTACATATATAGGAGAGAAGACACCATGAATACTGTAGAGAAAATCAGTAAGTTTGTCGGAGGCACCTTTTCCATTTGGGTGATTTTGTTCGCTGTCCTCGGCTTTGCGTTCCCGCAGGCCTTTGTCGGGCTTAAGGGCGATATCTCGCTGCTGCTCGGGATCGTTATGTTCGGCATGGGGTTGACGCTGTCCTCGGCGGATTTTCGTGAAGTCTTCCGGCGCCCGGGCGATGTGGCCATCGGGGTGGTCGGCCATTACCTGATTATGCCGCTGCTGGCTTATGCGCTGGCTGTTGTTTTGAAGCTTCCGCCGGATATTGCCGTAGGCGTTATTCTGGTAGGCTGCTGCCCAAGCGGAACGGCTTCCAACGTCATGACCTTCCTCGCGAAGGGCGATGTGGCGCTGGGCGTATCGATCGCATCGGTTTCTACATTAATTGCGCCGCTGGCTACGCCGGCGATCATTTCTCTTCTGGCCGGCCATTGGATGGACATCAATACGAAATCGTTATTCATGGATATCATTCAGGTAGTTATCGTTCCGATTCTGCTCGGCGTAATTGTGAAGGCGCTGTTCAGAAAGCCGGCTGAAGCCAGCGTGAAGGCACTGCCTCTGGTCTCGACGATTGCCATCGTTATGATCGTAGCTATCGTGGTTGGGGTGAACAAGGGCAAAATCCTTGAAACCGGCCCGATTATTTTTGCCGTCGTGATTCTGCATAATTGCCTTGGCTACGTATTGGGCTACGGCTTTGCCAAGCTGTTCGGCATGAATTTGGCCAAGCGTAAAGCGGTTACTCTGGAGACAGGCATGCAGAACTCCGGTCTGGGCGCTGCGCTGGCTGCCGCGCATTTCAATCCGATTGCCGCGGTGCCGAGTGCTATTTTCAGCGTATGGCACAACATTTCCGGCTCGGTGCTGGCTACCTGGTTCTCCAAGCGGGAGGACAGCCTGAAGCGCTGATGCCCGGGCTTCCAAGCTCTAATGCAATAAAGTTATTCGGATTATAAAAATAATTTACATATTTTGGCCGAAAACGCCAGGATATCAGAGAATAAAACCGAACGATTCTCTTGATTTCATCTGAAATCTTATGTATTATTAAAATAGTTTAGCAGCCAATATGGGTCAATTTTGTGCTAGAAGGTGATCCCGTGTCCCTCGTAGACTCGAATGAGTACAAGAAGAAGCTGTGTCATCTGTACAATGAGGTCTCCAAGGAGCTGTTCGGGTTCGGTACGACACTGCTGAAGGCATCGATTGACCAGAACATCGTGACGTTTCTTGCCCGGCACCGCCGGTCTCCGCGTTCTACCGCTCTGGAGGGGGAAGCCCCAACCTTGAAGCATGAGGTGGACTTCTATATGTCCTCCATTTACAAGAAGCGGATGCGTGAGAGACTCGAACAGGAATTCGGGCTGTCGATCGAAGCGGTGCTCAGAGACTACGATCCTGCCACGCAGTGGGCGATCACGAACGTCATTCTGAAAGATACGACCAAATCAACTTGAATAGCGTAGCCGGCGTTTCTCTTTTGATCTATCTTAAGAGAAAACCACAGATGTACAACGGATGTCGCTGATCATTGTTTACAATGAAAAGTGCTCTTGTTAGAAGATTTCATTCTACCAAGGGGCACTTTTCTTTTTTTGCGGGGTCGGCTTTCAGAATGGGGTTTCGGCGGATCGGCTTGAGGCGGCGGAGGCTGTGCCGGAATAGCTTCAAACGGGACATGGGTAACCTATGGGTAATCATTTTCGCAAAAGGGGTTCATGCATCACAATGCATCACAATCATACTTATCATTCAATTAGGAGGAAGATGAAGATGAAGAAAAAGATGATGGGCGGCCTGCTGTCCCTGTCTCTGGTAGGAATGGCATTAAGCGGCTGTGGAGCGGCTCCGGCAAAGGAGCAGGGAGATTCGAATGCGGCAGCTCCAGCTCCTGCGAAGGGAGAGCCGACGCAGCTTGTTATTTCCACGTGGGGCTTCTCCGACGACTTCTTCAAGAAAGAAGTGTACGCACCTTTCGAGAAGGAGCATAACGTCAAGATCGTACTGGAAATCGGCAATAACGCCGAGCGTCTGAACAAAGTGCGTCAAGGCAGCTCGAGCGTCGATCTGATCTACCTGTCGGATTATTATGCACAACAGGGCATTGAAGCGGGCATCTTCGAAAAAATCGACCGCAGCCGCATTCCGAACCTGAAAGATATTTATGATGTAGCCAAGGCGCCGCTCGGCGAAGACTACGGTCCGGCCTACACGATCGGCCAGCTGGGGATTGCCTACAGCCCGAAAGCGGCAGGAAAGGACATCAAGTCCTGGAGCGACCTGTGGAGTCCGGAGCTTGCCAAGAAGCTGACGATTCCGAACATTACCTCCACGAGCGGACCGATGATGCTGGATATGGCCTCTTTGGCGGCGGGCAGCACTTCCTTTGATGCGGATAAAGCGTTCGGCAAGATGAAAGAGCTGAATAAAAGCGTTGTGAAATATTACGGTCAAACCTCCGAATTCGTAAATATGTTCGCCCAAGGCGAAATCGCCGCCGGACCGATTATGGAAATGTACATGAAGGATGTCAAAGCTGCAGTGCCGGATGCGAAATTCGTTTCCCCGACGGAAGGCGGCTATGCGATCATGAACACGGTCAACATCGTGAAAGGCAGCAAAAACAAGCAGCTGGCGGAAGATTTCATCAACTGGCACCTGAGCAAAGAGGTACAGGAGAAATCGGCCAAGGCGAAAGTGGATTCGCCGGTTAATACAACGCTGCAATTGTCCGGAGATGACACGCAGGGCATTACTTACGGCAAAGATGTCGTCGGTAAGCTTCGTAAGCTTGATATGAAATTCGTCAACCAGAACTTGAAAGCCTGGATCGACCGTTGGAATAAAGAAGTCGCACAGTAAGATTCGAAGGATGAATGAAACCGGACAAGGGTATATCGCACGCTCTGCAGGCATGTGCCCTTGTTTTCTTTTTGAGCGGAGAAGAAAGCGTATTAGCGGAAAGGGGAGAAGCTCGCGGTGACGACAAAGAAGGTTATTCTGGATGTGGATACGGGGGTGGATGATGCATTAGGCATTCTGCTCGCCGTCAAAAGCGGGGAAATGGACATCTGCGGCATTACGACGGTCAATGGCAATGTTTCGATGAAGCAGGCGACGGTCAATACCTGTAAAATACTGCAGCTGCTCGGCGTGGAGGGACAGATTCCCGTTGTTCCAGGGGCGGTGAAGCCGCTGATGCGCACGTCGTTCTTCGAGCACCGGGTGCATGGACAGGACGGTCTGGGCGGTGCGTTGAAGGATATGGCGGTCGGGGGGAGCAGACCGAGGGACATGCCGTCGACTTCATCATTGATCAGGTTCGGCGCGCGCCGGGAGAGATTACGCTGGTCATGACGGGGCCGCTGACCAACCTGGCGATAGCTGTAACGGCCTATCCCGAGCTGGTGAACGAGGTCAAGGAAGTGATCCTGATGGGAGGCGTGGCCTCGGGCTTCGGCAATGTGACGCCTGTCGCCGAGTATAACATCTACGTGGACCCGGAGGCTGCCAAACTCGTGTTTCATGCCGGCTTCCCTCAGCTGACGATGGTAGGGCTCGATGTGACGCGCAGAGCCTTGATGGCCGACGAGCATATTCGGGCGCTGGGCGATACGCCGATTGGCCGCTATGTGGCCGAGAGCACGCAGGACTACATGAAGCGCTATATGGAGCGCAACGGCGTGCGGGCCTGCGCGCTGCACGATCCGTTGGCGGTGGGCGTAGCGCTGCGCAAGGAGCTGGTCACTACGCGACATTACTATGTCGACGTGGAGACGAGAAGCGACCTGTGCGACGGCCAGACGGTCTGCGATTTCCAGAACCGGCTGTCGCGCGAGCCGAATGTCCATGTGTGCATGGATGTGGATGCGGAAGCGTTTCTCCGGCTGTTTGTCGAGAAGCTTCGCGCATAAGTCATTTTGATAAAGGAACAGGAGAACCGTTTACATGAAAAAGAAGTATATCGCCTTACTGCTGCTGCCGGGCCTGCTGTTCCTGGCTGCGTTCATGATTATTCCGATCCTGTTGACGATAGGGTCTACCTTCTTTCAGGAGGGGCGGCTGACCTTTGACGGGTATATGCATTTCTTCAAGGATCCTTACTTCCTGCTCATCCTGCTGACGACACTGCGGGTGAGCGTGGTCACGACCGTTTTGTGTATCGCGATCGGCTTCCCTGCGGCTTATTACATTTCGAGGCAGGGCCCGCGGCGCAAAGGGATTCTGCTGGCACTGGCGATTTTTCCGCTGCTGACCAGCTCGGTAGTGCGTTCGTTCAGCTGGATGATTATCCTCGGCAAAAAAGGGCTGTTGAACAACACTCTGCTTGCAATCGGTCTGATTCATGAGCCGATGGACATTTTATATACGCCGACGGCAATGATGATCGGTCTGATCCATCTGTTCCTGCCGCTGATTATCATTACACTGGTCGGGGTGATGGAGAATATCGATCCGGACTTGATCAAAGCGGCGGAAAGCCTCGGAGCAAGCAAATTCAGCGCGTTCTGCAAAATTATCGTGCCGCTCAGCGTGCCGGGTCTGATTATCGGGAGCATTCTCGTGTTCGTCGGCAGCTTGACGGCCTATACGACGCCGGCTTTGCTGGGCGGGAAGCAGCGCGTTATCTCCACGTTCTTGTATCAGAACGCCATTACATTGAATGACTGGTATCTGGCTTCGGTTATTGCGACGATCATGATTGTGATCACCTTCGTCGTTATTGCGCTGATGAACAAGCTGGCCGCCAAGTTGAATCCGGGAGGGTAGAACATCATGCGGGAGAAACACCGGGTCCTGAGCCTGTTTACGCTTCTGGTCTATCTGTTCCTGCTCGGACCGCTGCTCATTATTGCCGTGGCGTCGTTTGAGCCGAGCAGCGTATTGAAGTTTCCGCCGACAGGCTTTTCGCTCAAATGGTATCACAATATATTGGATGTCACGATGTTCCTGACGACCTTCAAAACCTCCATCGTCGTCTCGCTGATCGGCAACCTGCTGGCTCTCTTGATCGGCGTGCCGGCGGCCTATGCGCTCAGCCGGTTTCAATTCAAGGGCAAGGATGCGCTGAATGCGATTTTTATTTCGCCGGTGTTAATTCCCGGTATCGTGCTGGGCTTTACGATGCTCCGGTATCTTATCGTGGCATACCACCTGCCGATTTATGCGGCGCTGCTGATCGGGCATACGGTCATCATGCTGCCGTTCATTATACGCGTCATTGCCTCAAGTCTGGCAAACTTTGATTTTGCCGTTGAGGAAGCGGCGCTCAGCCTGGGTGCGGGTCAGCTGGAAACGTTCTTCAAGGTTGTGCTGCCGAACATCAAATCGGGCATTATCGCTGCGGTGCTGATCGCCTTCCTCGAATCCTTTAACAATGTGGACATCTCCGTCTTCATGACCGGTCCGGGGGTAAGCACGCTGCCGATTCAAATGCTGACGTATGTCGAAAATCATTTTGATCCGACGATTGCCGGCATTTCGGTGCTGCTGATGATCTTCACGGGTATCTTCATGTTCATTATTGAACGGCTGATGGGCTTGTCTTACTTTACGAAACGATAATGAGAACGGAGGGCTGTCGACATGGCACTGCTCACATTGGAAAATATTTCGGTTGCTTATGACCAGAATTATATATTGAAAGACTTCAACCTGAATGTGGAAAAAGGGCACCTGATCTCGCTGCTCGGACCTAGCGGCTGCGGCAAAACGACGACGCTGCGCCTGATCGCAGGCTTCCTCGAAGCCAAGGACGGCCGCTTCGCGCTGAACGGCAAGGACTACACCCGCGTGCCGGTGAACAAGCGCAACTTCGGCTTCGTCTTCCAAAGCTACGCGCTGTTTCCGCATTTGTCGGTATACGACAATGTGGCGTTCGGCCTGCGGCTGCGCAAGGTAAACGATAAGGAAATCGCTCAGCGCGTTGGTAAAATACTGGAAACCGTAAGCCTCAGCGGCTTCGAGAAAAGGTACCCGAAAGAGCTGTCCGGCGGACAGCGGCAGCGTGTGGCGATTGCCCGGGCGCTGGTCATCGAGCCGGATTTGCTGCTGTTCGATGAGCCGCTCAGCAATCTGGACGCGAATCTGCGCGTCAATATGCGAACGGAAATCCGCCGCATCCAGCAGGAGCTGGGCATTACGACCGTCTATGTTTCGCACGATCAGGAGGAATGCTTTTCGATCTCCGATCAGGTGGCGATTATGAACAAGGGGATAATCGAGCAATTCGGACCGTCCGTCGGCAATTTTCAAATATCCGAAGACGGAGTTTGTTGCGCGGTTTATCGGCTTCAACAACTTCATTACGTTCGAGCAGAGACAGGAAAGCGCGGATCGCATCGAATTGAAAGCAGGCGGCTCCACTTTCTTTGCCGCGAAGCACTTGGGCAAAGCGGAGCAGCGCGGAATGAAAGGCGCACTGCGGCCGGACGATCTTGTTATCGGCACGCCGGAGGAGCTGGAGGCGGGGCCGAATCAGCTGACAGGCCGCGTCAAAGTCAGCACGTTCCTCGGCAGAAGCTACCAGTACGTTGTGGAAACCGGGCTGGGGCATTTCACCGTCAACAAAGAAATGGAAATGCCATATGCCGGCGGGGCAGAGGTTCGCCTGCTGTTTCCTGCGGAGAAGCTTGTGCTGGTGGAATAGAGTGAAGCGCCGGGCGGCAGACGGCGGGACGGACATGCCTTGATCGAAGGCGGGTCCGCCTGCATAACGCAGGCTGCCTTGGCGCCAGCGTACTTGGGAGGTGCAGACATCATGCGTGTAGACTTATTGATTAACAATGTTCGGATTTATAACAGTTACTTTAAACGATTTATCGAGGGCAATGCCGCCGTGCTGGACGGCAGGTTTCTGTATATCGGGCCCCGCGGGAGCGAGAGCTTCGAAGCGGCGGACGTATTGGACGGACAAGGGAACTATTTGATACCCGGCCTCGTCGATATTCACCTTCATATTGAGAGCACGATGGTTACCCCGGCGACGTTCTCGCACGGGCTCATACAGAACGGTGTGACGACGATTGTGCCGGAACCGCACGAAATGGCGAATGTATTCGGCTTGGACGGCGTGAAGCAGATGATTCAGGCGAGCCGGGACTGCGTGGCTGATATGTTCTATGCCATTCCAAGCTCGGTTCCAGCCACCTCGATGGAAACGACCGGAGGCTCGATCGAAATCGCCGATTTGGACGAGCTGCTGCGTACGGAACGGATTCAATGCCTCGGCGAAATTATGAACTACGTGGACGTGATTACGGAACCGGGCTGCAAGACGAATCAAATTTTGCGGCATATTCAGGAGTATTATCCGCATCTTATTATCGAGGGGCATGTGCCTAAGCTGCTGGATCTGGATTTGCACCGTATCATCTACAGCGGCGTTAATTCCGACCATACCCATCAATCGATTGAAGGGATGGAAGCGCGGATCGCCGCGGGCATGTTCATCGAGATTCAGGAGAAATCGATGACCGCCGAGGTCATGAATTATTTGATCGAGAATGACGTATCGGAGCATTTCTGCTTTGTGACCGACGACGTGATGGCGGATTCCTTCGAGCGCCGGGGGCATCTCAACCATATCGTCCGTAAGGCGATTGGGATGGGCATGACGCCGGAGCAGGCGATTTATGCGGCTACGTATACGCCAGCCCGCCGGATGCGGATGTACGACCGCGGAGCGGTGGCTCCGGGGAAAATCGCCGACTTCGTGCTGATTTCCCGGCTGGAGGAGCTTGCGATTGAGCAGGTGTACAAAAACGGCCGCAAGGTGTACGACGCCGGCGAGCCGTACGCGCCGACAACGTCCGCCGGAGCCTTCCCGGCGCATTACTACGAGAGCGTGAAGCTGTCTCCGCTCGGCGAGGCGGATTTCGCGGTCGCCGTAGACGCGGCGGACGGGCACCATGCGTGCCGCGTGATGCTGGTAAAGGACGGCTCGACCTTCACGGAGGAGCATCATGCCGAGGTGGAAGTCAAGGACGGCCTGCTGAACTGGCAGGACAGCGGCTATGGCCTGATCGCCACGTTCGAGCGGTACGGCAAGGGCGGCGGCCGCGCACACGGGCTGATTGGCGGCGATACGATCCGCCGCGGCGCGGTGGCGACGACCTACTCGCACGACAACCACAACCTGCTCGTTGTGGGGCACAATGCCGTGGATATGCAGCTCGCGGCCAATGAAGTGATCCGGCATCAAGGCGGCTTCTGCGTCGTGGAGGACGGTCAAGTACTGGCCTTCCTTCATCTGCCGGTCGGCGGTATTCTGACCGAGGCGCCGCTCACGGAGACGGCTGCGGCGGTCGACCAGCTGTGCAAAGCGATGTTCTCGCTCGGCTACAAGCATTACAACCCGATCATGTCGATCAGCACGCATTCGCTGCCGGTCAGCCCGGCGCTGAAGATTACCGATCATGGGCTGATTAACGTAAATGAAGGCAAGGTCGTGACATTGCTGGTTTAATGCCGTAGCCATGCCATGGCCTGACCGCTTCTCTCTCTTGCGGGAAGATGGGATGGAGCAGTACAAGCTTTCAAGCATATCGGATAATGAAATGAAATAAACGCAAGGGCTGCCCTGCAGCTGGAACCTGAGGTTCCGGCCGACGGGCAGCCTTTTTTTGGTTTAAGTGGAGCCTGTGCCGCCGCAGAGCAATCTGCTTATAAGGTTTGTTTGTGCAGAGGACAGAGAGAGGGCCTGGCAGGTTTGACCGACCGCCGCTCGGCGGCGGAGTGCTTGCCCACAGTACCAAAGATAAAGCCGATATAAACACTCCATTCGGTTTACCTGTTAATTTGAGGGTTAATAACGGGATATATGAGGTTAGAGCATTTGTGGTCATAAGTGTTCTATAAAATGGAAACCGGTAATGGTGTTTAGTGCCAAGGTATACCGGGAGTATGGATCCGGATCTGACTTATATCGCATAAATCGGCCCGCCTTTTGAAAAAATAGGACAAGCTGAAACTGATAACGGTTGCAGGCTGGCTGATGCTTGCGGGAGGAGATGTATCTCCTTTTTTTTTGAATAACCTGCAGAATTGACATATAGATACTTTACGTCGTATAATTTCATCATTAAATTATTAGTATACCTATATATTAGTATACCTATCTAAAGTTGAGGTGACTCGAATGGAGATGAATATGGACCCCGTCGCTCAGGAGCTTATGCTGGCTTTCAGGCATTTCGGCCGCGCTTCCTGGCAGCAGCACAGGGCAATGGAAGGCGGCAAATCCAGCGAAATTATGACCTTATTCTGTATAAGGAAGCATACGCAGCCCGGCAGCATGGGAATGAAGGTGTCGGAGATCAGCGGCTTGCTTCAGGTTACCTCGCCGACCGTCACTCAGCTGATCAACAGCTTAGAGGAGCAGGGACTGGTGGAGCGAACGATGGACCCATCCGATCGGAGGGCAGTCAGGGTCAGGCTTACGGCGAAAGGGGAAGAAGCGGCCGGCAAAAGAGCGGTGACGATCTCCGCGCTGTTTAACGGACTGGTTGCTCATTTGGGCGAAGAGGAAAGCCGGCAGCTGGCCGGCCTGCTCAACAAATCCTGTGCATACTTCAGCGAGAGGTCGGCGGCTGCGGCTGCGGAGAAGAATACGAGAGAAGAGGGGGAGAAACTGTGAAGAAGCTGTTCGCATTTCTGAAGCCGTACCGGCTGCCGGTTACTTTCGTGTTGGTCTTGATTTTTCTTCAGTCTCTCTCTGATCTGTACCTCCCGACTTTAATGTCCGATATCGTCGATCATGGGATCGTACAAGGGGACACCCCTTATATCTTCAAAATCGGCGGCTTTATGCTGCTGGTCGCTGCGTTAGGCGGGCTGTGCTCCATAGCGGCAAGCTATTACTCGTCCAAGGTGGCGGCGGGCTTCGGCAAAATTTTGCGGGGCAAAGTGTTTACGCACGTAGAAAACTTCTCGCTTCAGGAGTTTGACAAAATCGGCACGGCGTCGCTTATCACGCGCACGACCAACGATATTACGCAAGTGCAGCAGGTGCTGACCATGATGATGCGCATGATGATCAGCGCGCCCATGATGTGTATCGGTGGGATCATCATGGCGGTATCGAAGGACGCCAAGCTGTCGCTTGTCATCGTTGTGGTCGTTCCGGTGCTGGCAGGGGCCATTTTCCTTATTGCGAGCCGGGGGATGCCGCTGTTCAAAGCGCTGCAGAAAAAGCTGGATCATTTGAATTTGGTGCTGCGTGAAGGCTTGACCGGCATCCGCGTCATCCGCTCCTTTAACCGGATTGAACATGAGGAAGTCCGCTTTCGGGCAGCCAACCGCGATTTGACGGACACGGCTACCAAGGTAAACCGGATTATGGCGGCAATGATGCCGGTGATGATGCTGATTATGAATTTTTGTTCGATTGCGATCGTCTGGTTCGGCGGGATCCGGATCAGCGAGGGGCATATGCAGGTCGGGGACCTGATGGCTTTTCTCCAGTATGCGATGCAGATCATGTTCTCGTTAATTATGGTTTCGATGATGTTCGTGATGATTCCTCGCGCATCGGTTTCTGCAGGACGGATTAACGAAGTGCTGGACATGAGGCCGGATATGAAGGACGGGGATGCGGCTCACGCCGAACAGGCTCGTTTGAAAAAAGGCTATGTCGAGTTTCAAAATGTCGGCTTCAACTACCCCGGCGCAGAAAAACCGGCGCTGTCCGGTATCTCTTTCCATGCGGAGCCGGGTGAGACGACTGCAATCATCGGCGGAACCGGCTCGGGCAAATCGACGCTGATCAGTCTGATTCCCCGCTTTTATGATGTGGGCGAAGGCCGCATTCTGGTGGACGGTGTCGATGTGCGGGAGATGCCGCAGGCCGTTCTCCGCGCCAAGATCGGTTTTGTGCCGCAGAAGGCTGTATTGTTCTCCGGAACGATCGCGGACAATATCCGGTACGGCAAAGAGGAGGCCACTGACGAAGAAATTCAGCATGCCGCAAGCATTGCTCAGGCAAGCGATTTTATCGCAGGGATGCCGGAAGGATTCAATTCTGTCATTGCCCAAGGGGGCACGAACGTATCCGGCGGGCAGAAGCAGCGGCTGTCGATCGCGCGTGCCTTGGTCCGGAGGCCGGAGATCTATGTATTCGACGACAGCTTCTCCGCGCTGGATTTTAAAACCGACGCGCTGCTGCGAGCGGCGTTGAAGGGAGAAACCGGCGATGCTACTGTGCTGATCGTAGCGCAGCGGGTCACGACCGTGATGGACGCCGACCGGATTATTGTACTGGAGGATGGAGAAATCGCAGGCATCGGAACGCACCGGGAGCTGATGAGCGGCTGCGGCGTCTATCGTGAGATCGTCGCCTCGCAGCTGTCCGAGAGCGCGCTGCAGGAAGCCGCAGAGACGGCTGCGGCGGGAGATTCCGGGAAGGAGGAAACCCCATGAGCGAACAGAAAAAGTAACCCGGCGGCTTCGGAGGCGGTCCGGGCGGCGGCCCGCGGATGGGCATGCCCGTGCAGAAGGCCAAAAACTTCAAGGGCACGCTGCGCCGGCTGGCAGGTTATTTGAAGCCGCACCGCATGGCGCTGCTGACCGTGCTGGCGGCGGCCATATTAAGCGCGGTGTTCAGTACGGTCAGTCCCAAAATATTGGGGAAGGCGACCACGAAGCTGTTCGAGGGCATCATGATGAAGGCTCACAACGTTCCGGGCGCCGAGGTGGATTTCGGTTATATCGGGAATATTCTGCTGCTGCTGATTGTGCTCTACATTGTGAGCTCTATCTTCAGCTATATCCAGCAGTATATTATGGCGGGCATTGCCCAGAAGACGGTGTCGGACCTGCGCAATGAATTGAACGGTAAGCTGTCGCGGCTGCCGCTCAAGTTCTTCGATTCCAAGACGAACGGGGAAATTTTGAGCCGGGTGGTCAATGATGTCGACAACATCAGCAGCACGCTGCAGCAAAGCTTGACCCAGCTGATTACTTCTCTGGTGACGGTCGTGGGCGTCATTATCATGATGCTGACGATCAGCCCGATCTTGACCTTGATCGTGGTACTGACGCTTCCGCTCAGCCTGATCGTGACCAAGGGGGTTGCCTCCCGGTCGCAGAAGCATTTCATGGGCCAGCAGAAGTCGCTTGGCGAGCTGAACGGCCATGTGGAGGAAATGTACACGGGGCATCGGATCGTTAAGGCGTTCGGCCGCGAAGCCAAATCGGTCGAAACGTTCGATGAGATCAATGACCGGCTGTACGAATCCGGCTGGAAAGCGCAATTTATTTCGGGAATCATTATGCCGATGATGAGCTTTGTAAGCAATATAGGGTATGTGCTTGTCAGTGTAGTCGGCGGTATTCTGGTTACCAAACGGTCGATCGAGATCGGGGATATTCAAGCGTTCATCCAATATACAAGGCAGTTCTCCATGCCGATTACGCAGCTGGCTAATATCGCCAACATCATTCAATCGACCATTGCCTCGGCCGAGCGGGTTTTCGAGCTGCTTGACGAGCAGGAAGAGGTGCCGGAAGCGCCCCGCCCGCAGGCGATTGCGAAGCCGCGGGGAGAAGTGCGGTTCGAGCACGTTCGGTTCGGCTACAAAGAGGATGCCCCGCTGATCGAGGATATGAATATTAACGTCTCATCAGGGCAAACGATAGCCATCGTAGGGCCGACAGGCGCGGGCAAGACGACGCTGATTAATCTGCTGATGCGCTTCTACGAGCTGAATGGCGGTAAAATTACGATAGACGGCACGGATATTACAGAGATGAGCCGCGGGGGGCTGCGCAGCATGTTCGGCATGGTGCTGCAGGACACCTGGCTCTTCAACGGGACGATCCGGGACAACATCGCCTACGGACGCGCCGGGGCGACCGAGGAGGATGTCGTCCGCGCGGCGCAAGCGGCGCATGCGGATCATTTTATCCGCACCCTGCCGGAGGGCTACGATACGGTTCTGAATGAAGAAGCGTCGAATATATCTCAAGGGCAAAAGCAGCTGCTGACCATTGCCCGCGCAATCCTTGCCGATCCGTCGATCCTTATTCTGGATGAAGCGACGAGCAGCGTCGACACCCGGACGGAGGTGTATATTCAGAAGGCAATGAACGAGCTGATGAAAGGAAGAACGAGCTTTGTCATCGCGCACAGGCTTTCGACGATCCGGGATGCCGACCTTATTCTAGTCATGAATAAAGGCGCGGTTATCGAGAAAGGGACCCATGAAGAGCTGCTGGAGCAGGGCGGCTTCTATGCCGACTTATATAATAGTCAATTCATGGGGAAGACTACTCACAAAGACGTCGGTTAATTAATGAGGAGGAGCTATGGGAGCGGAAAAGGCGCATAAAAGGATGACGGCGGTACATTTTTTGCAGAGGCTGGTTTTCATAACCATTGGAGCATTTATGATGGGGCTGGCGCTGGAAGTGTTTCTGGTACCCAATCAAGTGATTGACGGTGGCATAGCCGGTATCTCGATTATCGTTTCGGAGATTACGGGGCTGCCTCTGGGCCTGTTCATTTTCATTCTCAACGTGCCTTTCCTGCTGCTGGGCTATAAGCAGATCGGCAAAACATTCGCTTACTCTACGCTGTATGGCATTGCCGTTATGTCCGTAACGACCTCGTGGCTGCACCACGCCGAAGCATTTACCAGCGAGAAGCTGCTGGCGGTGTTGTTCGGAGGCGTCATTCTGGGAGCGGGCGTCGGGCTGGTCATGCGGTTCGGCGGCTCGCTGGACGGAACGGAAATTGTCGCCATTCTCATTTCTAAGAAATCGAAAATCTCCGTCGGTCAAATTATTATGTTCATCAACGTGTTTATCTTCATCGTGGCCGGGTTCGTGTTCGGCTGGGATTCCGCGATGTACTCCATCTTTACGTATTACATTGCGTTTAAGCTGATTGATATCGTCGTCGAGGGTTTAAACGAGTCCAAATCGGTCACGATCATTTCCAACGATTACGAGGAAATATCGGGAGCGATTATGGACCGTCTGGGGCGGAATACGACGTTTATTTACGCCAAGGGCGGTTATATGAAAGAGGATATTCAGATGATCTACTGTGTCGTTACCCGTCTGGAGGTGGCGAAGCTGCGCAGTATCGTTCAGGAAATCGACCGCAGGGCATTTATCGCCATCGAGCATGTGTCCGATGTGATGGGCGGCAATTTCGATAAGGCCAACATTCACTAGCGGACAGGACAAAAAACAAGCCGTTCCCGGGCATGCGGCCCGCTCAAGGGAACGGCTTTTCTTTGCTTTATGAAGAATACGCCGCCTTGGCTGTTCGACTGCTTGGCTACGCGTTGCGCAAGCCTTCCACAGCCAGCATATACATGCTCATCGACTGGGCTTCTTCGCGGCACCAGGCCCGGTAATCCTGCTCGGCTGCAGTGTATGCCTGCGCGGTGATGCAGCCGTCCCGTTCCATCTGAGGGCCTCTGCTGGAAGCGGTGTCGGCCCACAGGGAGATCCGGGAGGCGAAATCGGGCTCGCCGCGCTGCATAGTTTCGTGCTGGGGAGTTACGATGATGTCTTCCAGGCCGGCTTGAGCGAACAGTTCGGGCAGCTGGTCTGCGATTTGGTTGTCCATTCCGGCGTCCTCACGCCACTGGAGGTAAGCGGAATAGAAGGAACGCATGGTTGGGGGCGGCTCCGGCGCCCAGACGATTTTCTCGTGGTTGTAGTCTGCGACCAGCACGCGGCCTCCTATTTTGGCGCAAGTCTTCATCTGCTCCAATGCCTGCGCGGGCCGGTCAAGCCAGACGAGCACCCGGGCACAGGTGACCACGTCGAACTGCTTCTCATAGGCGAGCCGGTACACATCTCCGCATTCGAAGCTTAATCCGGGCACATCTCCGTGGGCCGCCCGGGCCCGCTCGATCAGCTTGGGGTTGTTGTCTATCCCGACAACGCGGCCCTGCGGGCCGACCGCCTCCGCGATCCCCCGCGTAATCGCTCCCGTTCCGCAGCCGATATCCAGCACGTGCATGCCTTCGGCCAGTATGGCGGTCAGCCTTCGGTGCGAGGCATGCAAGGTCCGCGCGTCCAATACGCCGGTGAGCTTTCCGGATAATTCGGCTCTATGCTGCGCCGTAAGTGGGTCCATAAGGGGAGTACCTCCTTGAATGAATGAGTCTGCCAGCAGTTCAGCTTCATTGAAGCCGCAAGCGGCTGTATGTCTATCATACGCCGCTCTTTCCTATAGCTCCAATATATAAATAAAATTATACTTATAGGTAATTGTTATAAGGTGGGCAGACGCCAGTCTAGGAAGCGGGAAGAACCGCTGCAATTGAGTCTCCTGCCAATCGGACGCAAAGACGCTTCCAAAACCGCACTGTAGTCGGAATGGAAGCGTCTTTTATGCAGGAATATTTCAACTCGAGACGGGAAATGCCGGGTCAAAAGCGGCCTTGGGCGGCGTTCTTTTCACTGCTGCGCAGGTTAGTTGTGCTTCAGCACCTTGCCGTCAAAAGCGATCTGCTCCGGTTGAACGGCCGTTTCCTTCGCGCTGCTCTTGCTTTTGCTGTGAGTGAAGTACAGCATCATGCCCGTGAACAGGACCCCTCCCACAAAGTTGCCGAGCAGTACGGGAATTTGGTTCCACAGCCACCAGCCGCTGAAGGATACGTTGGCGCCATAGAGCATGCCTGCCGGGATGACGAACATGTTCACGACGGCATGCTCGAAGCCCTGCGCGAAGAAAGTCAGGATCGGCAGCCACATGGCGATGATTTTGCCTGCAGTGGACTGGGAGGTCATCGCCATGACCGCGCCCAGGGTGACCATCCAGTTACACAGGATGGCTTTGATGAAGACGGCGAGCAGGCCGTCGGTGCCGAGAGCGGCGTAGCCGTTCGTTTTGGTCTCGGCCGTCTTGATGATCGTCTGAACGATCGCGTTGCTGGCGTGCCCGAAGTTGGTGACCGCGGCATAAAACAACGCGGCATAAGCAATGGAGCCGATTAAATGCCCCAGGATCACCCAGGCGAACTGGCGGAGCATCCGGCTGACAGTCGTGCGTCTGCGGAGCACCGCCAGCGGAATAAGCGCAAAGCTTCCGGTCACGAGCTCGAGTCCAAGGAGGATAATTATGACGAAGCCGACAGGGAAGACAAGGGCGCCTGCCAGCCCGATATTCGTTTGCGAGGTGGCTGTGAAGGCCAATGTCGTGGCGAAAGCGAGAATCGCGCCTCCGAGAAATCCGCGGATCAGCATGTCCTTCACCGACAGATTCGCTTTATTTTCACCGGCCTGCACCATCTGCTCGACCACTTGCTCCGGTTTCATATAATCCATGTCTGTTATCTCCTTTCAGTTTTGCCCGTCGTCCTTGCAGGTTCGCCAGGGTTTATTTCAGAGAGGGCCGAAGCGGCCCTCCGCATCGGCTAGGAAGCGATGCTGCCGGCTTGAGGCATGAGCAGCACGACATTGCCGTGTTCGTCTGCGCGGACATCGAAGTGCTGGACACAGCCCTCGTCGGGCGCTTGCACGAGACCGTCGTGAAGGTCGATTTTCCAGTCGTGCAGCGGGCAATAGACGTGGTGGTCGCAGACGATGCCTTCCGACAGCTTGCCCTTCTTGTGCGGGCACAGGTTTTCAATAGCTTGAAATTCGCCGCCGGTCAGCTGAAAGACGGCAATTTCCATCCCTTCGATGTGAACGACCCGCGATCTTCTTTCGGTAAAATCGGATTGGTGGCCAATGATATATGATTTCATAGGAATGCTCCTTCCGTTCTCCAAGTTGGGAATGCTGATTCATATCGCAGCGGTTTCGCTTAGCCGCCGATGGTTTCGGCGGCCGATGGCCGAAGCTCCTCGAAGCTCGCGCGGAGGGAATCGTTCTCGATAATTTCCTTCCATGGATCTGTCATCAGACCGAGGGTTTTATCGATTCGCTCGTTCAGCGCAATCCGGTCCTCCTGCTTCTCCAGCGCGGCTCTAATGCTGTCTGCGCCTACACGCTGCACCCATTCGCTCGTCCGCTCGTTCCACTTCGCTTCCTCGCGGTAATACTGCAGGAAGGCGCCGGCCCATTCCATCACTTCCTCGGCGGTCTTGACCTTGCACAGCAGATCGGTAGCCCGCACCTTGACGCCGCCGTTGCCGCCGATATGCAGCTCCCAGCCGCCGTCGATCGCT
This sequence comes from Paenibacillus sp. TAB_01, assembly GCF_043945595.1. Classification (NCBI taxonomy): domain Bacteria; kingdom Bacillati; phylum Bacillota; class Bacilli; order Caryophanales; family Paenibacillaceae; genus Paenibacillus; species Paenibacillus sp. TAB_01. Next base: position 6,602,491 of record NZ_JBIFNP010000001.1, on the reverse strand, counting down.
ACGATGCCGAAGTCCTTGATCGTCGATTCCGCACAGTTCCGCGGACATCCGGAGACGGCCAGCTTTACTTTGGCCGGCGTATTCAGCCGTTCAAACCGCTTCTCCAAATCGATTCCCATTTGGATGGAATCCTGCGTGCCGAAGCGGCAGAAGGTGGAGCCGACGCACGTTTTGACCGTGCGGAGCGCTTTGCCGTAAGCGTAGCCTGACGGCATATCGAGATCGGACCACATGCTCGGCAGATCCTCTTTCTTCACGCCGAGCAGGTCGAGCCGCTGTCCTCCGGTGAATTTGACCATCGGCACGTCGTACTTTTCCGCGACCTCGGCGATCCGTTTCAGCTGCGCGGGAGAAGTGACGCCTCCGTAAATCCGCGGAACGACCGAATAAGTGCCGTCCTTCTGAATATTCGCATGGTTGCGTTCGTTAACGAAGCGGGACTCTCTTTCCTCCGCATGCTCCTCCGGCCACGCCATGCCCAAGTAGTAATTCAGAGCCGGACGGCATTTGGAGCAGCCTTCCTCTGTCTTCCAGGAGAGGACATTCATCACTTCCTTCGAAGTGGTGAGGTGCATGCCGCGAATCGCTTCGACAATCTCGTCGCGGCTCAGTTCGGTACAGCCGCAGATGCCTTCCTTCGCCGTCACGACGCCGTCCGCTCCGAGCGTATAGGTAAGCAGATCCGCCACCAGCGGTTTGCAGCCGCCGCACGAGCCGGAAGCTTTGGTGCAGGCTTTAATATCGTTGACGCTTGCGCAGCCCTTCTCTTGAATAGCCTGCACGATGGCGCCTTTGGATACTCCGTTGCACCCGCACACGATTTCGCTGTCCGCCATCGCGGCTACGAAATCGAGCCCGGAGGCTTTAGCCCCGCCGGCCGCTTCGCCAAGCAGCACCTGCTTCTCTCGTCCGGAGACGTCTTCGCCGCTGCGGATCATGGAGAACAGCCGAGAGCCGTCGCTTGTATCTCCGAACAGGACGGCCCCGATCAGCTTGCCGTCGCGAATGACGGCTTTCTTGTAGACGCCGTCAAAATCGTCCTGCATCCGCACGGAACGGGTGCCGGGCTCGTCGCGGAACTGTCCGGCGGAGAAGACGTTGACGCCGGAAATTTTCAGCTTGGTCGAGACGACCGAGCCGTGATAGCCTTCGGAAGCTGTGCCGGCCAGCCGTTTGGCCAGCTCGCTGCCCTGTTCATAGAGCGGGGCGACCAGCCCGTAGGCGACACCGCGATGTTCTGCGCATTCGCCGAGAGCGTACACGTCAGGAATATTCGTTTCCATGTAATCGTTGACGACGATACCGCGGTTCACTTCAATGCCGGTGTCCTTCGCCAGCTGCACGTTCGGGCGGATACCGACCGCCATGACGACCAGATCGGCATCCGTCTCGCTGCCGTCCTTGAAGCGGACACCGGTTACGCGTTTTCTGCCGAACAGCAGCTCCGTATTTTTATCCAGCAGGAATTTCATGCCTTGGGCTTCCAGCTCCTTCTGAAGCATCAAGGCTGCGGTTTCGTCCAGCTGGCGTTCCATTAAATACTTATTAATATGGACGACGGATACTTCCATGTTCAGATTCAATAATCCGCGTGCCGCTTCGAGCCCGAGCAGCCCGCCGCCGATTACGACGGCCTTCTTATAGTTTCGCGCGGCCTCGATCATCATCTCGCAATCCTTGATGTCGCGGAAGGCGATGACGCCTTCTTTGTCCGCGCCCGGCAGCGGGAGCATGAACGGAAGAGAGCCGGTAGCCAGAATCAGCGCATCATAGCTTGCTTTCAGGCCGCTTGCGGTCGATACGATTTTGCGGGCGGTATCGATCTTAGTTACCGTCTCGCCGGCATATAATGTAATGCCGTTATCCTCGTACCAGCTCCAGTCGTTAATGACGATATCCTTCACGTCGGCATCGCCGGCAAGGACGGAGGACAGCAGGATACGGTTATAGTTCGGGTGAGGCTCGCTGCCGAAAATGGTAATTTCGTATTGATTAGGCGCCAGTTTCAGCAGCTGTTCAATTGCGTTGACCCCTGCCATGCCGTTACCGATAAGAACTAATTTCTTTTTCATCTATACCACTCCTCACCATAATGTCAGGTTGTGTTACAATAATTTGAGCTTTTATCAAAAAAAGTTAAGTGAAACGAGGTGTTTATTTTCTTTTATGTTATATAACCTTACATACTTTATATCGATACAATAACGTACGGTGACGAATAATTCAACCGTTTTTTCGAAAAAAATAAGCAAAAAATAAATGTGGGTTTTTATATATACGAATATTAATTGATTTTAATAAAATATTGTTCGTGATTTCTGGGGATGCCGTAAGTTTCGGTGCATTTTTTACAACAAATAGGAAATTAACTTCATTCCGAGGTTGCATTTTAAAATGTGAGTATATATAACATATAGGGATCTGAGGAATTCACGAATGTTGGACAGGATTTGCAGCCTGCGTTATTCGGAAATCGGTCTTTTTCATAAAATAATGGGGATCTTCTATCTGCAAGCGTTTGCAGATAGAAGATTGGGTACCTATACCTTCGTGCGCATCGGGTTTGGCATGTCGGTTGGTCAAAGCGAGGGGAGTTTGACAAACAGGGCAAAATCGGTCAGGTGGAAGGCAAAATGCTATTTGTATTTTCGCGGCAAGTAGAGTACGATAGACTGTATTACGACCATTGTTCACGTGAACAATGAATACAGGGATAAAGGTGGAATGGGCGAAGTATGAAAAAGTTTCTGGATGAAAATTTCCTGTTATCTAACGCAACCGCTATCAATCTATACCACAATTATGCAAAAGAAATGCCAATCATCGACTATCACTGCCATTTGAGCCCGCAAGAAATATACGAGAACAAAGCGTTCAAAAATATTACCGAAGCTTGGCTCTACGGGGATCACTATAAATGGAAAGCGATGCGCGCAAACGGCGTGGAAGAAAGATTCGTAACCGGCGGCGAGAATACGAGCGACTACGACCGCTTCCTGGCCTGGGCCAAAACCGTGCCGCAAACGATCGGCAATCCGCTGTATCATTGGTCTCACCTGGAGCTGCAGCGTTTCTTCGGCATTTCCGACCTGCTGAATGAAGAAAGCGCTCCCGCTATCTGGGAGAAAGTCAATGCCCAGCTGAACGGCGAAGGCTTCGGCGCGCGCGATCTGATCAAAAAATCGAACGTACGCGTCATTTGCACAACCGACGATCCTGCCGACTCGCTGGAATATCATGTGAAGATTAAAGAGCTTCCGGATTTCGACGTACAGGTGCTGCCTTCCTTCCGTCCGGACAAGGGTCTTGAAATTAACCGCGAAGGCTTCGCGCAATGGGTACAAAAGCTGGCTCAAGCCGCGAACCAAACGATCGAAAACTACGATCAGTTCCTGGCCGCGCTGGAATCCCGCGTGAAATTCTTCAACTCCGTAGGCGGCCGTGTGTCCGACCATGCGTTGGATTATGTGGCCTATGCCGAAACGACGAAGGAAGAAGCGGCAGCTATTTTCGCCAAAGCTTTGCAAGGCGGCAGCGTAACGCTTGAAGAAGAGAAGAAATATAAAACGTACACGCTCGTGTTCCTCGGCAAGCAGTATGCTGAGCACGGCTGGGCGATGCAGTTCCATATTAACGCACACCGCAATAACAATGTGCGCATGTTCCGCACGCTCGGTCCGGATACGGGCTTCGACTCGATCAATGACAATGCGATCGCAGGACCGCTCGTACGCATCATGGATGCGCTGGACGGAGAAGACAAGCTGCCTAAGACGATTCTGTACTCGCTGAATCCGAAGGACCATTATGTAATCGGCACGATTATCGGCAGCTTCCAAGGCGGCGGCGTTCCAGGCAAAGTCCAGCTCGGCTCCGCTTGGTGGTTCCTCGATACGAAAGACGGCATGCTGGAGCAAATGAGAGCGCTGGCTAACCTCGGTCTGCTGAGCCGTTTTGTCGGCATGCTGACGGACTCCAGAAGCTTCTTGTCCTATACGCGCCACGAGTATTTCAGAAGAATTTTGTGCAACCTGATCGGCGAATGGGTTGAGAACGGCGAAGCGCCGGACGATATGGAGCTGCTGGGCAGTATGGTTCAAAATATTTCCTACAACAACGCGCAGGAATATTTCGGCTTCTAATCACAGCTTGATCCGGCTTGGCGGGAGAGCCTCTCCCGCGAGCTTTTTTACACCTCTTAAAACGGGCAGCCACCGGACCCATGAAGGTCTATGGCGGTCTTGTTTTAGGGGTGTTTTATTTTTGTCGAGGACTGAACGCCATCCGGCTTCATGCATACGTCTATTCGGGTAAGGAAATTCTAAAGCCGAGGTGGATAAACATTCCAGAAGAAGTTATGCTTAAGGAACGGATTGCCGGAAGGCTTGCAGGAGGTGAGTGCGCTGTTCGAATTTCAAGATGTTTATAATATGCTGACGCTGCTCAACTATCTTTTTGCCGTAGCGATCATTTTCTTGGAGCGCCGCAATGTCGTGGCGACTTGGGCCTGGCTGATGGTTCTGCTCTTTCTCCCGGGTGTTGGTTTTATCATCTACCTGCTCGTTGGCAAAACGCTCAACGGCCGCCGGATGAAGGCGATGAAGGATGAGACGAGGGAGGAATTCAACGCGGTGTCGCGCCAGCAGACCGAGCAGATCGAGCTTGGGGTCATGCACTATGTCGATCCGGCGATGGAAGCTTACCATGACATGATGCACATGAATCTGATGAGCAGCCGCTATTCCGTTCTGACGCAGGATAATCAGGTTGAAATATTTACGGACGGCCGAAGCAAGTTCACGTCTCTGTTTGCAGACATTCGTGAAGCGAAGCTGTACATTCATTTGCAATATTACATTATACGAGCGGATGCGCTCGGCCAGGAACTAATCCGGCTGCTGACGCAAAAGGCGAGGGAGGGCGTGGAGGTCAGGCTGCTGTACGACGATGTCGGGAGCTACGGTCTGCAAAAAAAACTGCTTCAGCCGCTGCTGGATGCAGGCGGAGAGGCGGGGGCCTTCTTTCCGTCGCGGATTCGTTATTTGAATCTGAGGCTCAATTACCGCAACCACCGCAAAGTATGCGTGATCGACGGGAAGCGGGGTTATATCGGAGGCTTCAACGTAGGAGACGAATATTTGGGGCTCGATCCGAAGCTGGGCCTCTGGCGGGATACTCATTTGAGACTGGAGGGCAGCGCGGTCAAAGTGCTGCAGGCCCACTTTATGATGGACTGGAACCGGACCTCCGCACCTTCGATCAGCTATGAGGCCAAATATTTCTCCGAGGACGTATACCCGCAGGGCGTCGGGATGCAGATCGTGTCCAGCGGTCCGCATTCGAACCGGCAGCAGATCAAGAACGCCTATATCAAAATGATCCATTCCGCCAAGCGCAGCGTCTATATTCAGTCGCCGTACTTTGTACCCGACGAAAGTCTGCTGAATGCGCTAAAAATGGCCGCATTGTCCGGTATTGACGTCAAAGTCATGATTCCGGACCGTCCGGACCATTTCTTCGTCTTCTGGGCATCGCGTTCCTACCTGGGCGAGCTGCTGGATAACGGGGTGCGCTGCTTTTTGTACGAGAAGGGCTTCCTCCACGCCAAGACGCTGGTGATTGACGGCAAGGTCGCCTCGGTAGGCACGGCCAATATCGATATCCGCAGCTTTAAGCTGAACTTTGAAATTAACGCGTTTATTTACGATACGAAGACGGCGGGGAAGCTCGAGGAGCTGTTTGCGGCCGATCTTCGCCATTCTCTTGAACTGACGGTCGACTCTTACAGACGGAGATCTTATTTTAGTCAGGTAAAAGAGTCGGTGGCGAGGCTGCTGTCGCCTTTACTGTAACTGACGCAGTCTGCCGCGGGACTGCAGCTGTACTGACTGCTGCGAGGCGCTGCTGGCTCTGCTGCAACTGCCGGAAGATGAGCCTGCAGGCTTGAGAGCCTTATAAAAAAAGCAGCGGCCGCTTTAAGCGCCGCTGCGGGTAAACCCTTCCTCCCGAAGGTACTCTTCGGCTTCCTCGTAGGTTTCGAAGGCCGACTCCAGGTTTTGTCTATCGTAGACATACCACAGCTCATCTTCGTAAAAAAGCCGCAGCGTATGATGATCCTGGAACTGGTCCACAGCTCCTCGCCGTCCGGCTCGGACGCTGGCGAAGAAGGCTTCACGCCCGGCGCCGCATCGGGCGCGAGTGAGCGGATGGAGGCCGCAAGCAGGCTGCGCAGCTCCTCCTCGGTCAAGTCGCGGATATTGACGAGTCCCTTCTCGTCGGTCGAATAACCCTTCAGGTGCCCGGCATAGACGAAGCCGTTGCCGTTTTTGTGCAGATGGTAGACGACGTTTTTGCGGTCAAAGCCGCTTTCCTCATATTGAAAGTTCACCCGGCCCAAGGAGACGTCCTTGCGCTGCAGCTCCGGGAACGATTCGATAACCGCCAGCTTTTGTTCAAATGTGAGCATATGTGTTTTCCTCCGGGATACATAAATAGAGAGATGTTTCGTTGATTATAGCACAGGATCGTACGAAGACCAATGAATCCGGCAGGCCGTTCCGGGCGAAGGACGCGAGGAAGGGGAGCATCCGGCGGGACGGCGTTTGGCAAGCTTCCCCGGTTGGTTTATGATAAGCACATAGATCTTATATGGGATGATGAAGGGTGGATGAATACAGTGGAGAATAAAGATATCGCCGCATTGTGGCGGCAGGTCAAAGCGGTAAAGCCGCTGGTACATAATATTACGAATGTAGTGGTCACCAATTTCACTGCGAACGGGCTGCTGGCTCTAGGCGCTTCGCCGGTCATGGCTTATGCCAAGGAAGAAGTGGCGGATATGGCCGCCATCGCCGGAGCGCTGGTGCTGAACATCGGGACGCTGTCCGCCGAGGAAGTCGAGGCGATGATCATTGCCGGCAAATCGGCGAACGAGCATGGCGTTCCGGTGATTTTCGATCCGGTCGGCGCCGGGGCGACCGCCTACCGGACTGAAACGTCGCGGCGGCTGCTGCGCGAGGTGAAGGTCTCCGTGCTGCGGGGCAACGCCGCCGAAATCGCCAATGTGGTCGGCGAGAGCCGGACCATCAAGGGCGTGGACGCGGGAAGCGACGGCGGCGATGCCGTTGCACTGGCGCAGCGCGCAGCGCAGCAGCTGGGCTGCATCGTCGTCGTCACCGGCGAAGAGGACGTGGCGACCGACGGCGCCTCGACGTATGTGGTGTCAGGCGGCCACCCGATTTTGACACGGGTGACCGGTACTGGCTGCCTGCTCACCAGCGTCATCGGCGCATTCGCCGCGGCGGCAGCCGGAGCTTCGCGCCCGCTGCTGGAGGGCGCGGTTGCCGCGCTTGCCGGCTACAGCGTGGCCGCCGAGCGGGCCGCAGGCGAGCATCCGGCGCCCGGCAGCTTCGCCGTGCGCTTTCTCGACGAGCTCGCGGAGCTGAGCGGGGAAGAGATCGAGCGCGCCGCCCGGGTACGGCGGGTCTGAATCTAACCCGCTGCCGTGCGCCGGGGCCAGGCTATGACCGAGAAAGGTGGCCTGAGCGGCTGTCATTTGACGTATAGGCAAGAGCTTCGGTCGAAACTTAAATTGGCTGCAGCCGAGATCGCAGATAAATGAGCGGAGCCATGCCGACCGAGGCGGATAGACTTCATCAGCCTAGGACGGGCAGCGTTATAGGCTGCGACTTGCAATTTATAAGCAGCGTGGAACTACAGGAAGGGGCTTGCGCCGTGTAATGCGGTCAGGCTCTTTTTTTTGCATAAAGGGAAAGGAAATGAACGAGTCTTCAGGCTTCAGAACGTTGAACGGCTGTTCTGATTTGATGGCTGCTCGACAAGCTGACATATGCGGGATCGACGTCTGCATCTCCGCCAAGCAGCTTCCGCTTTGAAGCTCCCGGAAGGCCGTCACGGCGTTTTTCGAAACCGTCACGCTCTCCAGTACACCTGCCTGCAACATTATAGGGCCGTTTACGTCTGATAGGTAAATACTGGACGGGGGATTACTGGAATGAAGAATTGGTTGTTGAGGGTGGCGGCAGCTGTTTTCTTGATGCTGTCAGGCTGCCACCCTGCGGGCACGGAAGCGCCTGATCTTCAGGCAAGGGGAGCGTTAATGTATGCGGCCGCAACCGGACCGAAGGATTCGATGGAGCAGGAGGCGCTGTACGAGATCAAGGAGAGCATTATGAGACATGCCGCCGAGTTGGAGGAGCGTTACCGGATCAAGGTAGTAACGGCAGGCATCGGGCAGGGGCACATCCTGCTCGCAGTGAGGCGTTCCGGGGAAGTGGAGGAGAAGCTTGCAGAGGAGGAGATGGAAAGGCTGAAAGCGGCGTTGTTTGCTTGGGCGGGGAGGCCGTTTCCCGTCCGTATTACGGTACAGTCCTGCTGCACCCGGGAACCCGGAATTACGGGGAGAATCACCGCCTTCGATAAGGAGCAGGGGCGGGTCCTAGTCGTAAACGTACAGCATAAGACAGACGGCGGCAGCCCTGACGCCGCATGGGTTCAGCTGGCTTCTGACGGAATTCTGGTAACAGGCGGCCAGCAGCAGACGGGAGGACTGGATGTTTCGCTTGTCGGGCACGAGGTTGAGGTATGGACGACCGGCATGGTGCTCCAGTCGTATCCCGTTCAAGTGTCGGCGCTGAAAATGGTGGTGGAATAAGGGGGGAAACGGCTCCCTCGCTTGTGCCGTCCTCGGTCTCGTAAAGTGCTTCTGAAAGGAAGATAGCGAAAAGCGCCGAGACCCAGCTGCCGATAAGCCCGCCGTAGGGTAGAGGCAGGGGAGCTTGTCAGACTGGATAGGAGACGCCTCAAAGCAGACAATCGGAAACTCATCCTCCCGCATTGACAGAATGTCGGAGCATTGTTATGATCAACATGAGATATCTGATATATCAGATCAATCGGATGCAGTCCGGCAGCAGCTCGGGCTAGGAGCGGGAGGCGAACAAATATGGAATTGCGCGTTGATATCAGCTCACAAGTGCTCTCCATCCGCGATATGGTGTACGACACGCTGAAAGAAGCGATCTTGACCGGGCAGATTGAGCAGGGAGCTCACCTGAAAGAACGGGATATCGCGGAAAATTTCGGCGTAAGCACAACGCCTGTGAAGGAAGCTTTGAGGCGGCTTGATCAAGAAGGACTGGTCATCACCAAGCCGCGCGTCGGTACGTACGTATCGAACCGGATTATGAGCTCCATCGAGGAGATCAGCTGGGCACGGCTCGCCTTGGAGGGGGTCGCGGCGAGATTGGCGGCGATCAAGATTACGGATCGGGAATGCGAGACGCTGCAGGCGCATATGGAGAAGATTCGTGAGGCGACCCTGGACAATAACGGGGAAGTGATCTATCAGCTGAACGAAGCGTTTCACCAGATGATCCTTGAGATTGCGAGCAATGATTATATCGTGCAGCAGATCGGAGCGGTAAGAGCCTTTGACCGTGCGGTGAGAAAGCAGGCGCTGTCCAACCATCAGGAATTCGAGCGGGCTTATCAAGAGCACAAGCTGATTTGCGATAAAATTACGTCAAAAGATCCGGATGGCGCTGAGGAAGCGATGCGCAGCCATATCCGCAGAACGGCATCCTACGTTACTCAAAGCAAGCTGTAAGAAGGCAGGGTGCCTTCTTCTTTTTTCTATATTTTGATATGTCATATTGTATAGTTTTTTAAAGAGGCTGCATTTTTGTAAATCTATACTGGTGTTTAAACGGATGTATTGCAAGCGGATACATATGAAGCCTGATTCACCAGATTTGGTAAGGAGTGGGTTGGAAAGGACAACATGGTAACAACGGTTGTAATTATGCAACATGGCGCAGCCCATATTTTGGGTTGACGTCTTGGGCAATTTATGCCAATATCTGATATATCAGATATTAAATATTACTATCGGCGGCGACAAATTTTTTGGCAAATGATAAGGGATAAGGATGTGAATTGGAATGGGCTTTCAGCCAGGGGAAACGATCTACAACTATATTAACGGCGAATGGACGGCAGCCTCTTCATCCGAGCCGGATGCCAGCATCAACCCGGCTCATCCGTCCGAGGTTGTCGGCTGGGTGCAGCGCTCCGGCCGTCAGGAGCTGGACGCAGCGGCGGCTGCGGCTGCACAGGCGCAGAAGGCTTGGCGGAAGCTGTCCGGTCCAGGCCCGCGGGGAGTACTTGTACAAGGCCGCCGAGCTGCTGGAGCAGCGGCTGGACGACATTGCCGAGACGATGACCCGGGAGATGGGCAAAACCTTCCCGGAAGCGAAAGGCGAGACGGCGCGCGGCGTTGCGATTCTGCGCTATTATGCAGGCGAGGGCATGCGCAAGACCGGCGACGTGATCCCGTCGACCGATAGCGAAGCGCTGATGTTCACGACGCGCGTTCCGCTCGGCGTGGTCGGAGTCATTACCCCGTGGAATTTCCCGGTGGCCATTCCGGTCTGGAAAATGGCGCCGGCGCTCATTTACGGGAATGCGGTCATCCTGAAGCCGGCCGGCGAAGCGGCGGTGACGGCGGCGAAGGTAATCGCCTGCTTCCATGATGCCGGGTTTCCGGCGGGCGTCGTCAATATGGTAACAGGGCCGGGCAGCGTGATCGGCCAAGGCATCATTGACCATCCCCAGATCCAGGCGATTACTTTTACCGGCTCGAACACGGTCGGCAAACGGGTTGCCCAGGGAGCGATCGCCCGCGGAGCGAAGTATCAGCTGGAGATGGGCGGCAAAAATCCGGTCATCGTAGCGGACGACGCCGATCTGGAGCAGGCGGTTGAAGCGACAATCAGCGGCGGTCTCCGCTCGACCGGGCAAAAGTGCACGGCGACCAGCCGCGTCATTGTGCAGAGCGGTATTTATGACGCGTTCAAGCAGCGGCTGCTGGAGCGGCTTTCGTCGCTGAAGGTGGGCGACGGCATGGAGGCCGGCACATGGATGGGGCCGTGCGCCAGCGAGGGCCAGCTGGAGACGGTGCTTTCCTACATCGGCCAAGGATTGAAGGAGGGCGCAGTGCTGCTGCACGGCGGCGGCAGGCCGCAAGGATTGGATGGAGGCTTCTATGTAGAGCCGACGGTATTCGAGAACGTCCGGCCTGAGATGACGATAGCCAGAGAAGAGATCTTTGGACCGGTGCTTGCGCTGATGAAGGTCGATACCTTGGAGGAGGCTCTGGCCATGGCTAACGATACGGAATTCGGCCTCAGCGCATCCATTTTTACGAAGAGCATCGGCAGTACGCTCGCCTTTATAAACGAAATGGAGGCCGGGCTGGTGCGCATCAATGCGGAGAGCGCAGGCGTGGAGCTGCAGGCGCCGTTCGGCGGGATGAAGCAGTCGAGCTCCCACTCCCGCGAGCAGGGCCAGGCTGCGATTGAATTTTTCACATCGATTAAAACGGTATTTGTAAAGCCTTAAGATCAGGAGGACACCGCGGGCCGGTGATCCTGTCTCCTATAGCAGGCTTGCACTCATCATCTGATATTCATTTTTGCAAAACGGAAACAAAGATTAAGCAACTCAGCATAGTTATGAAAGGCGGCTGCGGCATGTTCGAACAGATCAAAGCGAAGCTCAAAGGGATTAACGCGATTAACGTAACCCCCTTTGACGATCGGCTTGGCATCGATTGGCCTTCTCTGGAGGCCAATGTCAATTTTTTGTTCGGACCGCGGCATTCAAGCGGTTTACCCCTGCGGCAATACAGGTGAATTTTATGCGCTGACGGTGGAAGAGGCGAAGCAGGTGACGACCTTTGTCACCGGTGTGGCTGCCAAACGCAGCCTCGTTATTGCGGGCGTCGGATATGATGCGCAAACGGCCTGCGACCTGGCGCGTCATGCGGAGTCCTGCGGAGCGGACGGTATCATGGTGCATCAGCCGATCCATCCGTATCTGCTGCCGGACGGGCTGATTTCGTATTATCGGCAAATCGCCGAAGCGACCTCGCTGCCGGTGCTGTTATATATCCGCAGCGAGCAGGTGACGCTGGAGGTCATCCGCGAGACGGCCAAGCTGCCGAACGTGGTCGGCGTGAAGTATGCGGTGAACCATCTGCCGTCCTTTAGCAGGGCTGTTCAGTCGGTGGAGGACGATCTGGTCTGGATTTGCGGCACGGCGGAGCTGTGGGCGCCCTATTTCTTCGCTGCCGGAGCCGAGGGCTTTACCTCGGGGATGGTTAATGTGGAAACGCAGCGTCCGTTTGAGCTGCTGAGAGCGCTGCAGGCGGGGGATTATCCGCGGGCGATGGCGATTTGGGGCGAAGTGGTACCGTTTGAGGAGCTGCGCGCCAAGTATAATAACGGCAACAATGTTAGTGTCGTGAAGGAAGCGATGTTTCAGCTTGGCTTGATCGCAACGAATGCGGTCAGACCGCCTATCGCTCTGCTGACGGAAGAGGAGCGGGAGCTGGTGGGACGTATTTTGCGGTCGTGGGGAGCGCAGTCCTGAGCTGAAGGGCGGCAGGGGTAAGCTTGAACCGAATATGAGCTTGATGGAGGAGAGATCGAGGATGAAAATATCGAATTTGCAGTTGACGGTTGTCGGTATTCCGCGGCATACAGGCTTTGTCAGTAAGCACGTTATCGTTGAAATCATGACAGATGAGGGCGTAACCGGAATCGGGGAAATGTCCGATTTCTCCCATTTACCGCATTACTCTTTGGATGTAGCCGATTTGACAGCTGTATTGAAAAACATCCTGATCGGCAAAAATCCGTACGATCTGTCTCTGATTAATAAAGAGCTGCTCAGCAACTTTCCCGAATCCATGTTCTACTATGAAAAAGGCAACTTTATCCGCAACGGCATCGATGCCGCTTTGCACGATCTGTGCGCCAAGTCGCTGAACATTTCCGTAGCCGACCTGATCGGAGGCCGTCTGCAGGAGAAAATCAAGGTATGCTATCCGATATTCCGGCACCGCTTCATGGAAGAAGTGGAGGAGAATGTGGAGATTGTCCGTCAGCGGTACCGCCAAGGCTTTGACGTGTTCCGTCTGTATGTCGGCAAAAATCTGGATGCGGATGAGGCTTTCCTTGATGCAGTTCAATCCGAGTTCGGCTCCAAGGTGACGATCAAGTCGCTCGATTTTAGCCATCTGCTCGATTGGAAGCAGGCTTGGCAGGCGGTTAAGCGGTTGTCTGCCTACAACTTTCAGATGGTGGAGAGTCCGGCGGTACAAAATGATTTTGAGGGGCTGCACCATTTCCGCCTGAAGGTCGACCATCCGGTCAGCGAGCATGTCTGGAGCTTCCGTCAGCAGTATGAGATGATCAAGCACGATTCCGTCGATATTTTCAATATTTCGCCTATCTTTATCGGGGGTATCACAAGCGCCCGCAAAGCTGCGGCGGCCGCCGAGGTCGCGGGAAAAGGCTGCCTGCTCGGAACGACGCAGGAGCTGTCGATCGGCACAGCGGCGATGGCCCATTTGGGCAGCTCGCTGACCAACCTGATCTATACGTCCGATCCGACCGGACCTGAACTCTACGTAGCCGACATTGTCCAGAATCCGGTGAAATACGAGAACGGCTATTTGATCGTGCCGGGCCGGGATGAGCTGGGGCTGGGCATGCAGCTCGACTGGGAGACCATTGAGAAGTATCGGGTGCCGGACCTGAGCTGGGGCAATGTGTCGGTACACCAGCTGCAGGACCGGACGGCCCAGACGAAGGCGTAAGGCTGGAGCTGTGGTGTACGGGGTAAAGGTTACCGGAATGTCATATAATATTTATACAAAGATGAACTTTTCCTTTACGTATGTATCATGATAATTTAAGAATATATAGAAACATATATCGCATAACGTATTATGGGTAACACTAAAAAAAGACCGTTAGGTGGTGGTGCACCTGACGGTCTGGATAACGAAAGCTGTGGACACCCACGGCGCGCAATCTTTCAAAACTCAAGCGAAAGCCACCGTATTAGGGGTCCAGACCTAACGACGGTGGTTTTTTTCGCTTGTTCAGCTTCCCTTTGACCCAGTTGAACAGCTTTCTACCGCTAAACCAAAGGCTTAAAATAGTTGCGACCCTCCAGGCCCGCGAATGCGAACGGGCTTGGAGGGTGCTTCTTTATTGCCATACAGCATCCGATGATAAAGGGGAGATGCCCGGTATCCGTCTTCAACTAGCGGAGCCTGAGCCCGGCTGGACAACGCGCTGATTTCTTGCCTCCAGCTTCCGATAGCCGCTTCCGCCGTTGCTCACCCAGCCTCTCACCCAGCCATTTACCCTAGCCGCTCAAGCCAGCTGCTCGTTCCACTGCTGCTGCGCCGCGCGGACCTCTTTCCAGAAATGCTCCAGCTCTTTCTTCGCAATTTCCCGCACAAAGCCGATGTCTTCCCCGATCAGCTCGGTCGACCATTTGCGCCCCAGATTCGCATGCACGACTTCATCGGCCCAGTCGTAATCCTGGAACTGGGCCATCAGCGGATGCTTCGCCTCGTCGCGGCAAAATTCATATTCCCCCGCTTTGCCGGGCCGCTTCATCGCCCCTTCTTCTATCCCGATGGAAAGCCATGTATACTGGGCTCCCGGAATTTTGGGGGCGTTCACGTCATAATCGGAGGTGTACTGTGGCCGGCTCATCCAATCGATGCCCTCCTCCTCCAGCGCGGCTTGGCCGAATAAGGCATGCCGCACCTCATCCCACAGATGCCGCGCCAGATCGCGGTAAAACTCCCATGGCATGTTTTTCTGCGAGTAAAGGACTCCTGCGATCAGCTCGGCGGCAGTCAATTCCTCCTGCCGTACCCGCATCTTGTCCAGAAGGGCGCGCTGCACCGGATCGGCCGGGGGCTGCGCTACGCTGGTCCGGGCCCAGGTCGTCGGCCCCATGCTCCGCGGGTCGCGGGCGGACTTAAGCGGCAGCTGGTAGGCCGTATGCGAGCGCAGGCGGTGCGGCAGCTCGGGCGATTTCGGCTGCGTCCCGTCAATGCCGCCCGCGGCGGCAAGCAGGGCGCTCAAATGCTTCTCGAACGGCATGGCGCCGTCCTGGCTGAGGCCAAGCTGCTCCAGGTGGACGATCATCTCTTCCCCCCACGCGAGCTGCTCCTCCAAATCGAGAATCAAGGTGCGGAGCAGGCGGATGGTGGGCTGGTCGACAATCTGCTGGGTTGTGCTCTTATGCCGTTTATAGACATCGAGCAGGGCCGGCTTGATAACACGGTAGATGCCAACCGCCAATTCGAGATCGCTGCCGGCGTGGATCAGCTCCTCCATCAGCAGCGACAGGGCGGCGTCCGGCTCGTGCTGAAGCACGGCGGAAGAAGTGCGCAGCTCCGTAATCCGTACCCGCAGCTGGTCCACGGCCTCGGCATCCTCATACAAATGCTTGGCGAGGCCGACCTTCAGATCCCAATTCTCTCTGGCAGGCAGATGCCCTGCGGAGATCCGAAGAAGCGACTCGTGAATAAAACGGTAGCGCTGAAGCACCTTGGCATTGTGCTCCACACTGTATTGTCCTAACGCATACGGATTGGCGATACCGGCATAGCTTAACATAAACATTCCCCCTGGATTGAGATGGCGAAGCAACCGATTAGCTATATTATTACAGCATCCTGGCCCCCCCTCAATGAATGGAAGCGGTGGAATGGTGGACAGATTTGATATAGTCATCACGCACCGTTTAGGGCTTAGGTGAAATAATGATTTAACGGATAGGCAGCCTGGTAGGCATCGGTCGGAGCGAGATGACGGGCTCTCGGGTCGGCGAAACGCCGACGGTATTGAGAGGCGGTCATGCCCTTGAGCTTCGTGAAGCACCGGGAAAAATAGTGCTCGTCCTGGAAGCCCGTCTCATAGGCGATCTGCTTGATCGCCGCTTCGGTCTGTACGAGCAGCTGGCCGGCTCTCTCGATGCGCCGCTGCAGGATTGCCTGCTGCGGCGTCATCCCCAGGTGCCGGCTGAACATCCGGGTGAAATGCTCGTGCGTCCACCCTGTATGCTCCGCAATGGCAGGGATGGACAGCGGCCGATGCAGGTGCCGGTCGATGTATTGCAGCGCTTGGGCGATTTGCAGCGGCAGGGCTTCGGGCGGGAGCCCGGGTTCCCCCGATATCACGGAGAAGGCCCGCAACCGTGCCTCGTGAAAAGCTCCGTTCGCCTCCGTCCCCGGCGCATCGGTTAAAGCTTCAGCGGAAATGGGCGGCAGCGTGTCCCATTCCGCCAGGATGGAGTTCAGGTGGGCGCTTGTCCGCCGCCGCCATCCCCCCGGCTTGAAGGCGGTCAGGTGCAGAATGTGCTTCATCAGCGAAGGAAGCAGCGGGACGCACATGACAGGCAGATAGGGGGAATAGGAAGGAAGACCGGCGAATCGGACCGCCGCCGGTTTCCGGTACCGAGCCCTGCATGACGAAGTGAATGAACAGATGCCGCGTAGGTTTTTTTTCATCGAAGATATAGGTGTGCTCCTGCCCCGGGCAGGTCAGGACAAAGCAAGGCTCATCCAGCTTGTAGCTCCGGCCGTCTGCCAAACGGTACTGGGTGTCCGATCCTATGGGAAAATAGACGAGCTCGTAGTCGTTTAAATGACGGGGTCCGAGCGTCCATCCCGCCTTTACGGTAAAGTCGCCCGCCATGACGACAGCAGGCGTCTTGGCAGCCATAGGGTACTCTTTGTCGCTGCACATCAGTTCTTTCCCCTTCCAGTCGTTCTCAGCTCAATAAACTATCTTTAGTTTATCATGAATGCGCATTCATCCCAATTGAAAGCATAGAAGGGATTTTCTGGGCGTATAACGAATACATCATCTCAATTCCACGTTGACTCTAAACAAAGAGGAGGGATAGGATGGCAGGCTTTAAAAGCATTCGCTTTACCCGGTATGCCGGTCCTTGGTACAACCGCATTCACTCGATTGCCGTCCAGCTGTTTCTATTGTTTTTTATCAGCATCATCGTGCCGGTTCTGATAGGCGGATATATTTCCTACGAGAAATCCGCAAGGATGATCGAAGAGCAGGTCAGCAATGTGGCCTCCCTCACGATTAAGCAGGTCAGCGACAAGCTGAATTTTATTTTCAAAGGCCTGGATAATACATCGATGCGTTTGTTGAGCAATCAATCGATTCATGAAGCGCTGAAAGGGGATGACGATGCCGCTTTTGCGATCAAGAAGAACAAGACGGCCAAAGATTTTATTCTCTCCCTCATTATGAATTCCCCGGAAATTATGGACATTTATATCCTCGATATTAACAAAAAAAATTCCGTCGTCAGCTCCGACTTTCAAGGCGTTATCAATCCTTGGGAAGCGGACTGGTACAAGCAGGTCGTCAAGGCCGACGGGCGAACCGTCTGGTTCGGGCTGACGAATATTTCCTACCTGAAAGGAACCGATATGGGCATTCCCGTATTCGGATTGGGCAGGCTGGTCAAGGATGTCGACACGGGCAAATCGATAGGCGTGATGTTTATCGAGGTCAGAGGCAAGGTGCTGACGGATGCGCTCGCCGATATCCAGTTCGGTCAGACCGGCAACACGTTTGTCGTCGATCAGAACAACCGGCTTTCGTACCATAACGACCCGGCTCTATTCGGCAAGCCGTCCGACCTGATCCTGCCGGCTCATACCCAGGTGATGAAGCGGGACGGGCAGGACATGCTGGTCATCCCTGCTGCGCTCGACAACGATTGGCGGGTCGCAGGTGTTGTTCCGATCCAAGAGCTGGTGGCCGATTCGATCGAAATCCGCGACCTGACCGTTTGGATTGCGCTGGCCTCGGTGCTGGTGGCCGTCGTGATGGGGTACTATGTAGCCCACCGGATCGGCAGACCGCTCGTCCATCTCAGCAAGCTGATGAAAAAGAGCGAGGCCGGCGATTTAACCGTACGGGCCAGCATGGTCGGACGCAACGAAATCGGGCAGCTCGGCCAAAGCTTTAACAAGATGATCCGCCAGATCGACGTGCTCATTCACCGGATCGCGGAGGAGGAGGCGGAGAAGAAGAAGGCGGAAATCCGCGCGCTGCGCTATCAGATTAACCCGCATTTTCTGTACAATACGCTCAATTCGATCCGGTGGATGGCTAAGCTGCAGCGGACGGAGGATGTCGCGAATGCGATTTCGGCACTCGTTTATTTGCTGGAGGCCAGCCTGGAGCGAAGCGGCTCCTTTGTTCCGTTGGGAGAGGAGCTCGACTTGTTGGAGAAATACATGATTATTCAGCAGTTTCGCTACAATGACGGGATTACGCTCGATGTCCGGTGTCCGCCGGAGCTGAAGGAGCTGCCGATTCCGAGAATGCTGCTGCAGCCGATCGTCGAGAACGCCATCTTCCATGGCATTGCTCCGAAGGAGGATAACGGTCTTATTCAGGTCAGCGTGCAGAGGGACGGCCCGAACGCCGTAATTGATATCCGGGACGACGGGATCGGCATCGAGGCGCACAAAATACCGCAGCTGCTGGCGGGGCAAGGCCGTACGAGCAAGAGCGGAATGACCCGCATCGGCCTGCTGCATGTGCATCAAACGCTTCAGCTGTATTACGGCAATCCGTACGGCGTACAGGTGAGCAGCAGCGAACAGCAGGGAACACATGTGAGATTGACGTTTCCAATGAACAGGGGGGATGAGCATGTACAGAGTGCTGTTGGTAGATGATGAGCCGCTGGCGCGTATCGGGGTGAAATCGACATTCGATTGGGAAGCTAACGGATTGACGGTGGTGGGAGAAGAGTCGAACGGAAGAAAAGCGATGAGATGGATCGAACGCGACGAGGTGGATATTCTCATTACGGATATTGCGATGCCGGTGATGGACGGTCTGGAGCTGATGCGCAGGGCGCGGGAGCGCTGTCCCCGGATCAAGGTCATTCTGCTCAGCTGCCACAGCGACTTTGAATATGTGAGGGAAGGGGTGCGGCTCGGCGCCTCCGATTATTTGCTGAAGCCGACGCTGGAGCCAGCCGATCTTGAAAATGTGCTGGGCAAGGTCAAGCTGGAGCTGGCCGAGGAGCGCAAGCGCAATGAGCTGTACACCAGGCAGGAGCTATCGGATAAACGGCAGGAGCTCGAAAAATCGCTTATGAAGCTGATGGCCGGCGAAGCCGCAGGGATGGATTGGGGGCTTGAACTGCCCTGGACGGCATCCGGCTACCGTGTTGCCGTAAGTCTGCTGGACGGAGCCGACAAGCTGCTGGCGGAGGAAGGGGGTATTTTTCTGGAAATCGTGATCGATGAGACTCAGGAATGCGCCTACGATTTCCTGGAGCAGGGCATTGCTTTCCGCGCTCATATGGACCAGCTGCTGCTGCTGCTGCCGGCTCCGGAGAGGGCTTCATTGGAATCGGAGGAGCGGCTGCGAAGCCTTCAGACGCTGCTGAAGGACAAGGGCCGTTCCTTCACGCTGGGCGTCAGTACGGTATACTCGGGCGTGGAGCATTTGAAGCAGGCATACCGGGAGGCGCGCGAGGCCGCGCAGCTGCGGTTTTATTACGGTCCTGGAACGATCCGCTTCGCTGAAGAGAACCCTGAGTATGTGACTCCCCGCAAGGAAGCGGCCGGGTGGAAGCATGCTATGAAGAATGCGATCCAGGAAGGCTTCAGGGAAAATGCGGCGAACGTTCTGGAGCATGTCGCCCAGCAGTGGACCGTCCAGCAGCGCAGCCCTTCGGAGGTGGTGCGGGAGGCGCAGGAGGTACTTGCTTTGTTCCGGCTGTGCCGCCCCGGCCTTTACATGTCACTGGAGCAAACGGAGGCTTTGCGTACGATGGAGACGCTGGAGGAGCTGCGACGTCTGCTGCGTTCGGCTTTCGAGCAGCTGTGGCACAAGGAGAGCGGCGCAGCGGAGGAAACCGGTCTGCATCAGCGCATTATCGAGAGCGCCATCGACTATATGAAAGGCAACTTTACGCAGAATATCAGCCTGCAGGATGTGGCCGACCACGTGGCGGTGAGCAAAAACTATTTCAGCGAAATGTTCAAGCGTGTGACCGGCCAGAACTTTATCGATTATTTGATCCATCTGCGTCTGAAGCGTGCCCGTGTGCTGCTGACTACCACGACGCTGAAGGTGTATGAGGTAGCGGAGAAATCGGGGTTCAACGATGTGAAGTATTTCAGTAAGCTGTTCCGCAAAGTACTGAAAATGTCACCGGCCGAGTTCAGGGAAAAGGGTATTTTCGAATTCGGAAAACATGACACCATTCAGGAATAAAAGCGGTTACATCCACAAATTTCGCATTTTATAATGAAAACGTAATTCGTGTTCGATTCCAAATCGAAAGGGATGAGCCTAATGAAAATGAGAACAAGGGTGTCGTTAACCGCGCTTACAGTTGTAATCGGTATCATGCCGTTGATGGCATGCAGCAGCGGAGGGCAGGGAGAAGCGCAAGGAGGAACGGGAGAAGGTGCGGCTCCGGCGCCAAAGCCCGGCGAGAAGGTCAAGCTGAAGTGGTCCGACCTGGGGCAATCCGGGGGAGCTGGGACGTTTTCAGGAATTTACGAAGGATTTCAACGCCAAGCATCCGAACATCGAAGTCGAGCTCATCCCGATCCCGAATGACAGCTACGAGCAAAAAATATTGACCCAGCTGAGCGGAGGCACGGCCCCGGATATTTTCTACTCCGGCGACGGCACGATCTCCAAGCTGATCGAGAACCAGACGGTGACGGAGCTGCTGCCGCTGATGCAAAGTCCTGACAGCAAAATCAAAGATACCGACGTCTTCGAGGGACTGTGGGGCGCCGCCAAGAAGGACGGCAAAATTTACGGCGTACCGGTAGACTGTAATCCGATTATTTTGTGGTATAACAAAAAGCTGCTCAAGGATGCCGGGGTCGCCGAAATGCCCGCGGATCTGTTCGAGAAAGGGCAATGGACCTGGGATGCGTTCAAAGATATGCTGACCAAGCTGCGCGCCGGAGGTAAGCACGGTTACGTGCTGGATAACGGCTGGGCAAGCTATTACAGCTTTATTTCGGGCAATGGCGGCAAGCCGTACAATGAGAAGGGCGAATTTGTCGCAGGCACCGATCCGAAGGCGAAGGAAGCCTACAAATTCCTGTACGATAATGTGCAGAGCAAAAATATAACGTTCGCGGGGACGCTGCCGAAAGGTCAGGGCGGCGACGCAATGTTCATGTCCAACCAGGTGGGATTCGTATCGGCGGGGCGCTGGTATCTCCCCATCTTCAAGCAGAACAAGGATCTTCAATTCGATATCGTTCCGTTTCCGACGAATACAGGGAAGAAAATCGAACCGGCAGGCGTAGCGACGGCCTACATGGTTTTAAATAAAAGCACGAAGCATCCGAAGGAGGCGTACCAGTTCTTAAGCGAGTTCGTCTCGAAGGAAGGGCAGATTTACCGGCTGCAAGGAGGCGGCAACGCGGTACCGGCGGTATCGGGCGCCGATCAGGTCGTGCTTGAGGGCAATTTGCCGGAGCATGCTAAATATTTCCTGGATACGCGCAACATCGGCTTTGCGCTGACGCCTTTCGAAGCGGGCGTTCCGGGATTGAGCAAAGTCATTACCGACGAGATGGAGACGCTCTGGCTGAAGGACGGCAAGCTGGACGATACCTTGAAGACGGTGACGGAGAAGGCGAATAAGAAAATCGCCGAGTACAAGGCCGGGAAATAAGCTGAGTCAATTGACGGCCATTGTGCTCTGCAGCTCAGCAAGGAGGATGCGGCGGGAAGGAGCCTGCACGGACGGGAGCCCTCCGCCGCTTCAAGCAGCCGGAAAGGATGTGAGCGTATGAACAAGCAATTGTCCGAGCGGCTTTGGGGGTTCGGGTTTATTTTGCCCCAGCTGGTAGGACTGACGATATTTGCTTTTATTCCGCTGGTCTCCGCATTCGCCTTAAGCATGATGAAATGGGACGGGTTCGGAGCGAAGCAGTTCGTCGGATTGGATAATTTTATCGGGCAGTTCCAAAGCCCGGACTTCAGACTTGCCTTATGGAATACCGCATGGTACACCCTGCTGGTCGTTCCTGCAGGCATTATCCTGGCCATTCTCGTGGCCGTAGCGCTGAATAAGGTGCGGGGCAAGGTAATTTACCGTCTGTTCTACTATATGCCCGTCGTGACCAGCTCCATTGCCGTGTCGATCGTATGGCTGTGGCTGCTGAATTCGGAATTCGGCATCATCAATGTGTATTTGATGCAGTGGTTCGGCATTCACGGGCCCGATTGGCTGACGAACCGCAGCCTCGTCATTCCGTCGATTGCGATGCTGAGCGTCTGGTGGGGACTCGGAGGCAATATGGTGCTGTTCCTGGCGGGGCTGCAGGGGATCTCGCCCAGCTACTATGAAGCCGCCCAGATGGACGGGGCGACGAAGTTCCGCCAGTTTTGGCATATTACGCTTCCGCTGCTGTCGCCGACAACCTTTTTCGCCACGATTATGTCCATTATCGGTTCCTTTCAGGTATTCGACCAGTCCTTCGTCATGACGGCCGGCGGCCCGGCCAAGGCCAGCTATACGATCGTTTATCACATTTATCAGCTGGCTTTTGTGGAATTTACGTTCGGCAAGAGCGCAGCGGCATCGGTGATCTTGTTTGTCATCATTTTGGCCTTGACCTTGTTCCAGATGCGCATGGCCAAGCGTTGGGTGCATTATGGAGAATGACCGGATCAGGAGGAGTCGATTATGGATGTGAATGTGAATGCCGCCAATAAGGCGGCCGTCAGCGTATGGAAAGCCGACCGGAGCGGGGGAAGCCCGGTAGCGACGGTGCTGCTGCACGTTGTACTGATTGCCGGGGCCATTGCCATGACCGGACCCTTTTTATGGATGGTGCTCAGCTCCCTGAAGCCCTTCTCTCAAATCTTCCTCATTCCGCCGAAGTGGATACCCGATCCTTGGGAATGGGGCAACTATAAGCGCTCTTGGGAAGCGCTGCCGTTCGGGCAGGCCTACTTTAACAGCTTTTATATCGCCGTCATTTCCGTAGCCGTGCAGCTGCTGACCTGCTCTATGGCGGCTTATGCCTTTGCCAAGATCCGCTTTCCGTTCCGCGAATCGTTATTCGTACTGTTCCTGGCTACGATGATGGTGCCCCATCAAGTGACGATCATTCCGCTCTATTTGATGATGAAGGCGATCGGCTGGCTGGATACGCATCTGGCGCTGATTGTTCCGGCCGCTTTGTTCAACGCCTTCGGCGTGTTTTTGCTCCGGCAGTTTATGAAGAGTATCCCTGATGAATTGGAAGAGGCGTCGATTATGGACGGAGCCAACCGCTGGACGATCTATTCGCGCATCATTCTTCCGCTGATCAGGCCTGCTCTTGCGGCGCTCGGCATCTTTACGTTTCTCGGCATGTGGAACAGCTTCTTCGGGCCACTGATCTTTCTGAACACGCCGGAAAAGTTCACGGTTCCGCTGCTGCTGAACCTGTTCAGGGGAATGTACATTACGGACTGGACGCTGATGATGGCGGGATCTGCCATTGCGGTCGTGCCCGTGCTGATCGTTTATATCCTAGGTCAGCGCTATATTATTGAAGGGGTGACCTTAACCGGGATCAAGGGTTAGGGGAAGCGCGGGTCTAATCGAACCTGCGTTTTTTTATGTGGCACCTATACAAGCGCTTTCATTCTGAAGGTATTTTATGCGCACGGGCTCTATATACATAAAGTATCCGAAAGGCGGCCATGAATTCATATTCAGAATGGGGTGACGCGGATGTTGAAGATCGGAGATCATGTGATTTTTGTTCGCGACGGGGCGCGGGGCATGATCATGGAGATCAACGAAAACCTGTACCATATTATTATATGGGAGGATCATTTTGCGAGCTGGGAGCGGGCCGATCTTCTGCGAAAGTTCATTAAAGAGGCCGGTCAGCTTCAGAGCCGTCCTCCCCAGGAAAAGGCTTGGTAAAGAGGATGGAGGGAAAATAAAATGACCTGGACGGGGCTGCCTCTTCAAAGGCGGCCCTGTCTTTGTTCCGGGCGGCCTGCCCGCAGCCCCTGGAGGGGATGATACCTTCGGACAAGCCGCAGCATGCCGATATTCAGGCTATACACCAGAACATAAGTGGGATATGAGTAAGCAAGCCGCCAGCTGTCATAGGTAAAGACGCGAAACGCGACCGATACTCTTTCCAGCCCGATCGTAACCAGGGCACAGGCAAGCACGTAGAAAACCGCTTTGCTCCCCCGCAGTCTCCAGCGGTCGTAGCCTTCCAGCATTAAATAGGCGGCGGGAGGATAAGTGATGATATAGAGGAACACATCAAAGTACTCATATTCGGAGTAGTCGTTGACTTGATACAGCTCGTAAGGAACTTTGCCGATAATAAAATCGGTCGTTTGCGCCAGATATATATTCAGCACCCAAATACAAACTACGGTGAACAGGCTGAACCGCTTGGGCAGCGCAAGCGAAACCGTCCAAACCAGCACGCTGGCCGCCACGATGAACCATTCATTGGAATCAAAAACCGCTGGAGGAAACAGGATCACAGCCCCGACACCTCCTCAGCACGCATCAAACGCTGCAGAAGCTTCAGGTAAGCCCAGGCGGCAAGCAGAATCAGCGCATACCGGAGTGCGGAGAAGAACGCGTTCCAATGCATGACGGCGATAAAGCCGGTAAATTTCATACCGGCGTCTACCGCTGTCATCAGCAGAAGCGGGATGAGTATCAAGCACAGCTTGGCGCCTGCTCCGTGCTTCCTGGAGAATAGAGGCTTCAGTCCCCACAGGAGAAGGATCGGCTGGACAAAAAGCCCTGGCAGCTTAAAGGCCCAAAAGGCCTGCAAGCCGAGAACCGGCTTTACATAATGAAGATTGAGCGATAGCACGGCAAAGGATTGCTGCATCAGGATCGTCCCAACGAAATATCCGTGCACCAGGATCAGGGGATGCATCCGTCTGTACAGCAGCATGAGGGAAGACAGACAGAGCATGCATATCGCAATTGAGATGAATAAATACACCGTTGGCATACGTCTATGTGCTCCCATAAGTTGGAATGAATAGGTGTAGTATACGAAAAGAACGGCGTATATATACGGCGGCGGGACTTTCCAGGCGCCTGCTTTGTCCTGAAGAGGGGAAAATTATCCATGCCTGCGGAAGCGGCTGCGGTAATGGGAAGGGGGTTCCCGCATCTGCTTCGTAAACTGCCGGGTGAAATAGTGCAGGGAGGAAAAGCCCAGCCTGCAGGCGATTTCGGTAACCGGCAGGTCGGTTTCCCTGAGGTATGCTTTGGCTTTATCGAGCTTCGCTCGCAGCTCATAGGCCTGGGGGCTGGTACCTGTCTGCCTGCGGAACAGCTCATACAAATAAGCGGTGCTGATGCCAAGGCGGCGGGCCCACGCTGCAATCGGTATGCGCTCCCCGCGAATTTCCCCAAGCCATTGAATTAGCTTGGCGATGCGCGGGTCGTAGAAATCGGGCGTCGGCTGCAGTAAATACCGGATATGAGGGATGAGGAAGGCCTCGAAGCGTGCCCGAAGTAAAATGTCCGTACCCGGGAACGGCTCGGGAAACAGCTCGATGACGGATAAAAAGGAATCTATCCACTCCGCATTCGGCGGGATACGGCTGCAGACGGGCAGAACGAAGCCCTCAGTGAACTGTACGCCTGCGGCACACAAGCTCCGGTCGGCGGTAAGATAATCGTACGTATTAAGCTGCCGGTCGCCTTTCTGCTTCGGAGTCGAGGGGGACAGCAGATCGACATAGACGGAGGCATGGATCATCGGCTCCTCCGAGTCTGCCTGAAAGGAATGAAGCGTTCCGGGCTCCATATAGAAAAGCTGCCGCGCTTCTGCCATGTAGGCTTCACCGTTCAAGGTCATCCGCCCGCGGCCTGAAACGATAAAAGTGAAAGTATGCACAAAGGCGAATCGGGTCGGGACGGCTTGTCCTGGCTTGAAGGGGTAGAACGAAGCGCCGACAACGCGGGAGCGCACTTCTGATAAAGAGACGGCTTGCTGCTGCAGCATAAGCATAGACACCTCCGCTGAAGGATCGGCCTATACGGCCTGCATGTAGACTATCATGGGCTTAACTACCGCCGCAAGCCCATTTTATCCTAGAATTGTGCAAATGGCGGACAATAAGCTAAATCCGTAATGCAGGTGAACTGTTATAATGAAGCCAATAAAATAAGCTCGGTGCGCAAAAGGGCCGGCCGACGTTGAAGCCGACTGTAATGCAAACTGAGCCGGAAGGAGCCTGCATAGATGGAACCTGGATATAGAGAACCGGCATGGCTGAAAAGCGCGGTCTCCGCCGTGCGCGGACAAGGCGGAGCCGAGCTTGGCAGGGTGCGCGTCGTCCCCTCTTGGAACGGAGGCACAGGCACATTTCGTGCGGTCAATGAGGGGGAGGCGCCCGCCGCCATTCAAGAGATCGTTCTCTGCCAAGGGGTTTGGCCCTACGGCGGTGAAACGGCTTTTTACGGTGAAGGCTACAGCATGCTCTCACAGTATGCGGGATCGCTCCGCGAGCCCCGGCTGATCGGCGCTTATGACGACCATAAGCATTATAAGCTGCCGGAGACGGACGGTTATTTTACCGCATATAACTATGTGCTGCTGTCTCCTCAGCCGGAGCGTCTGGTACTGATTGGCTTCACCTCCTGCCGCAGATTTACAGGCGAGCTTCGGCTTGCGGAAGGGCATTATGAAATCGTGCTCGACGGGGAAGGGCTGACGCTGGCGCCCGGAGAGAGCTGGGAGCTCGAGGAGCTGGCCGTGCTGGAGGGGAATGACAGGGAGACGCTGCTGGAGCGCTATGCCCAGCGGATTGAGACGCACCATCCCCGGCTGGTATCGCCGCACGGCGTGCCGACCGGCTGGTGCTCATGGTACTGCTTCGGGCCGGAGGTCACCGAACGGAATATTTTCGATAACCTGCATGAGATCGGGAGGCAGGCGCCGCAGCTGCGCTACATACAAATCGACGACGGCTACCAGGCGTATATGGGCGACTGGCTTGTGCCGGGACGCTCGTTCAGCGATATGGAGCGGCTGTGCCGCGGCATCCGGGCAGCGGGCTTCGAGCCGGCGATTTGGGTGGCGCCGTTTATTGCGCAGCGGGAGTCGGCGCTGTTCCGTTCGCATCCCGACTGGTTTATCCGGGATGAGGAGGAGCAGCCGCTGGCCTCGAACCGGATTTCGTTCGGCGGCTGGCGGCAGGGGCCGTGGTATATGCTCGACGGCACCCATCCCGGGGCACAGGATTATTTGCGCACTGTATTCAAGACGATGCGCGAGGCATGGGGCTGCCATTATTTCAAGCTGGACGCCAATATGTGGGGGGCGCTCCCGGGCGGCAGGCGCTATCGGTCCGATGCCACCAAGGTGGAGGCATACCGCATGGGTATGGCAGCGGTGCTGGACGGCGCGGGAGCGGATAGCTTCCTGCTCGGCTGCAACGCGCCGATGTGGCCCTCGCTCGGGACGGTGCACGGCATGCGGGTGACCGGCGATATTAGCCGCAAATGGCCAATTTTCAAAAAGCTGGCCGCCGAGGGCTTTTACCGCAGCTGGCAGCATCAGCGGCTGTGGGTGAACGATCCCGACTGCCTGGTGCTTGAGAACCGGGATATCAAGCTCGTCGATCCGGACGGAACGGTCCGGCGGGGCCCTTCCTCGATTACGCCGGAGGAGTTCGCCTTTCACGCCGCATACATCATTGCTTCCGGCGGCATGGTGCTCTCCGGCGACGATATATGCGCCCTGTCACCGGAGAGCCTTGCCGTCCTGCGGCGGGCGCTGACTGCTTCGAACCAAGCGGCACGGTTCGAGGACGACAGCTTTCGGATCGGCCGCGTGCAGGAGCCGGACCGCGAGCTGCTCTGTTTGTTCAATTGGGGAGACGAGCCCTCCACGCTCGAGGTTAAGCTTGCGGGGCCGTCACGGATCGAGGATTTTTGGCGCGGGGAGGCCTATGGCTTCTGCGATGGAGTGTTGTCGCTAGCGGACATGGCCCCGCATTCAGGCCGGGTGCTGGCTGTTTATACGAATTCGTGAAGCGTTTTCATAAAATGGATTGAAATCTGTTCCAAAAAGTAAGATGATAGGAAGGAAGACCTTAGCAGGCCTATCCATCATGGTCGATTGGAGAGATGAACAATGCAAATTGCAGCACAATTGTACACGCTGAGAGAACATTTGAAGACCCCTGAGGACATTGCCGCATCGCTGAAAAAAGTAAAACAAATCGGCTATAACGCGGTGCAGGTATCCGGTGTGGGGCCGATTGACAATCAGGCGCTGAAGGACTTGGCCGATCAGGAGCAATTAACGATCTGCGCAACGCATATTCCGTTCGCCGATCTGACGGACAAGCTTGACGAAGTCATTGAGAAGCATTTGCTGTGGAACTGCAAATATGTCGGTTTGGGAGGTCTTCCGCAGGAATACCGCACCAGCCGCGAAGGTTACGCCTCTTTTGCGAAGCAGGCGACCGACATCGGCCGGAGGCTGAAGGAAGCGGGACTTACGTTTATTTATCACAATCATGATTTTGAATTCGCGAAGTTTGACGGGAAGACCGGAATCGATATTTTGTTAGAGGAGACTGATCCGGCTGCCGTCGATTTCGAATTGGACGTGTACTGGGTGCAAGCCGCCGGCGGCGATCCGGCCGAATGGATCAAGAAGGTGGAAGGACGCATGAAGGTTGTCCATCTGAAAGATATGACCGTAACCGGCGCGCGTGAACCGAGATTTGCCGAGGTTGGCGAAGGTAACATGAGCTTTACCCGCATTCTGCAAGCCTGCGAGGACATCGGCGTGGAATGGGGGGCGGTAGAGCAGGATCAATGCTACGGCCGCGATCCGTTCGAGAGCCTGGCTATCAGCCTGCGGAACCTGCAAAGCAGAGGTTACGGCAACTAAGCCAAAGGACTTAGGCGGCTTTATTCTGCCTGTCGGGTAAATGCTTTCGCACTTATTCTATTTTATAGTTTAGTTGATGGAGTTTCTGCCTTGCGGAAGCGAGGGCAGGAGCTTAGTTGAAAAAGCAGGGGGCCTCCCGCACAGCACAGCTGGCGGGGAGGCTCCCTTTGTGTTTGTAAGACGCTGGTCATCACATAGGATGTCCGGATACTCGGTTTCCGGCGCAGCGTTCAAACCCGATATGACGGAGACCAAGCATAGTAGGCGGCCTACTTTTATTTGCTTCGGGATGATCAGCTCCATTGCTTATTAGTAGACTTGGCCGGAGGCGCCTGGTTTCTTTCACAGGTACGTCTATAGTTTGCTGCTGCCCGTTACCTAATGAGTCCGAAACTGGATGCAGCCGGACAAGCCGGCAGCATAGTATGACCATAGTATTATGGTATATGGTACGAACCCTATACTCTAATAGTAAGCCTGCTGCCTTAACACAGGGTCATCCGACCCGTTTGAACTGGCTGGTGTACAGCCGGTAATAGAAGCCCTGCTCCGCAAGAAGCTCCTCATGCGTCCCCCGCTCGATAATTTCTCCCCCGTCGATGACGAGAATTTGGTCAGCCTCGCGGATGGTGCTCAGCCGGTGGGCGATCACGAAGCTGGTACGTCCCTTCATCAGCACATTCATCGCTTCCTGAATGTGCATTTCGGTTCGCGTATCGACGCTGCTCGTCGCTTCATCGAGGATAAGGATAGCCGGGTCGGCCAAGATCGCGCGGGCGATCGTGATCAGCTGCCGCTGCCCTTGGCTCAGGTTGGCGCCTTCGGCGGACAGCTGCGTGCCGTAGTCCTCCGGCAGCCTGCGGATAAACGCATCCGCATTGGCGAGCCTGGCGGCTGCCTCGATCTCGGCATCGGTCGCGTCGAGGCGGCCGTACCGGATGTTCTCGCGAATCGTATCCGAGAACAGGTAGGCGTCCTGCAGCACGATGCCAAGCTGGCTGCGCAGACTGTTCTTCTCCAGCTCTCGGACGTTCTCGCCGTCCACCGTAATTTCCCCGCTGTCGATTTCGTAGAATCGGGTCAGCAGGTTGACGATCGTCGTCTTGCCGGCTCCGGTCGGCCCGACGAGCGCGATCGTTTCCCCCGGCTTCGCGGTCAGCGTAACGTTCTTCAGCACAGGCACGCCCTGCTTGTAGCTGAAGGTGACGTCGCGGAGCCTAACCTCGCCCTTCACCTGCGTCAAAGCCTTCAGCCCCTTGTTCTCTTCGTATTCAGAGGCCGTATCGAGAATTTCGAACACGCGCTCCGCACCGGCAACGGCCGACTGGATCACATTAAACTGGTTGGCGAGCTCATTGATCGGACGCCCGAACTGCTTCGAATAATTCAGGAAGCTGACGATAATGCCGATGCTCGTTAAGCCGTTGAAGGCAAGCCAGCCTCCGACCGCGGCAATCACAGCAAAGTTGATATTATTGATAACGTTCATGGCCGGCCCGACGGTGCCGGAAAAAATTTGCGCTTTGATCCCGACCTCATTCAGCTTCCGGTTGATAACGTCGAATTCCTCGGCGGCTTTCGCTTCGCGGCGGAATACCTTGACGACCTTTTGCCCGGAGACCGTTTCTTGTATGAATCCGTTCAGCTCGCCGAGCTGCTGCTGCTGTGCGGTGAAATATTTACGTGTCCGCTTGGCGATCTGTCCCGTAAGGAACATCACCAAAGGAATCGTAATCAGGCTGACGACCGTCATCCATACGTCGAGCATCAGCATCAGCACGAGAGCGCCGACAAAGGTCAGTACGCTCGACAGAAGCTGGGTGACGCTCTGATTGAGCGTATTGGATACATTCTCAATGTCGTTCGTCGTCCGGCTCATCAGCTCTCCGTGTGTCTTACCGTCGAAGAAGGGAAGGGGCAGCAGCTGGAGCCTGGCGAACAGGTCCTTGCGAAGCTCGCGGACTGTCCGCTGGGAAACCCCGATCATGACGTAGGATTGGTACCAGGTCATAAGCGCGCCGAGCAGATACACCGCGACCAGGCTGCAGGAGAGCCAGACGAGACCGTTATAGTCCTTCGGAATAATATATTTATCGATAGCCGTGCCGATAAGATAAGGGCCTGCCAGGGAAAGCAGCGAGCTGATCGCCGTCAGAATCAGCACGTAGACCAGGCTGGCCCGCTGACGGCCCAAATAGCCCCATATGCGCCGCAGGGTAAGGGAGGTGTTCTTCGCCCTCGCCTTGGGGGCCATGCCGCGGGCGCCGGGCACCTCCCGGCCCTCCGCCCATCCCCATCTGCATGCCTATCGGCGGAATATTCCCGCCTCTCATGCCTCCGGGTTCGGCTGCTCTGGATGGTTGTTCAGCCATGAGCGACTTCCTCCTTTCCCAGCTGGGAACGATAAATGTCCTGATACACGGCGGAGTGCCGGTACAGCTCGGCATGTGTGCCCTCGGCAACGATGCGCCCCTCGTCGATGACGAGAATTTTGTCTGCATCCAATACGGACGAAATGCGCTGTGCGATAAGGAAGCAGGTGCTTGTGCGCATCAGCTCCCGCAGCGCCTGCTGGATGCGCGATTCGGTGCTGAGATCGACGGCGCTTGTGCTGTCGTCCAGAATCAGGATGGCAGGCCGCACGAGCAGCGCCCGGGCGATGGACAGGCGCTGCTTCTGCCCGCCGGACAGGTTAATGCCCCGCTGTCCCAGCCGTGTATTATAGCCGTCCGGCATCTTCATGATGAAATCGTGCGCCTGGGCGGCTTTGGCAACGGCCTCGACCTCTTCGTCGGTCGCTTCCGGCTTACCGAACCGGATATTGTCGCGGATGGAGCCGGTGAACAGGAACGACTCCTGCAGCACCATGCCGATGCATGTTCTCAGATGCTGCAAAGCCATGTCCCGCACATCCGTGCCGTCAATCTTTATATGGCCCTTCGTCGTGTCATACAGCCGGGGGATCAGATTGACCAGCGTCGATTTGCCCGATCCGGTCGCCCCCAGAATGGCGACCGTCTGTCCCGGCTCGGCCGTGAAGCTGATGTCCCGCAGCGCCAGATCCTGCTGACTCGGGTAACGGAACGAGACCTGATCGAAGGTGACGCGGCCTTGACTGATCGCCGCTTCCGATGCATGCGGACGGTCTTTAATCTCGGATTCGGTGCTCATAACCTCGTTGACGCGGTCAGCGGATACCTTAGCGCGGGAAACGTTCATCAGAATCATGCCGACCATCGAAAACGACATCAGCACCTGTGTTACGTAATTGATAAAGGCGACCAGGTCGCCGACCGGCAGCGAGCCCTCCCAGACCTGATGGCCGCCGAACCAGAGGACCGCTACGATGCTCAGGTTCAGAATGAGCATCATGATGGGCATATTGATGGCGACGACCCGGGATGCTTTCAGTGCGATGGCGGTATAATCGTTATTGGCGGTATCGAACCGCTTGTTCTCGAAACGGGCGCGGACAAAGGCTTTGACAACGCGAATGCCCGTCAAATTCTCCTGCAGCACCGTGTTCACCTGATCCAGCTTGTTCTGAACCTTAGAGAACAAGGGGAAGGCGAACCGGATCAGCAGGTACAGCACCAGAAACAGAACGGGCAGCACAACGGCCAGTACGACGGCCAGCTTCGGACTGATCGTCACGGCCATAATCAGGCTGCCGATAGCGAGAAACGGCGAGCGGATAAGAGTGCGCAGCGTCATCTGCACCATATTTTGCAGCTGCACGATGTCATTGGTCAGCCGTGTGATCAAGGAGCCGGCAGGGATATGATCCAGGTTGCGGAAGGAGAAGGACTGTACCTTGCTGAACAGATCTCTCCGCAGGTCGGTGCCGAAGCATTGGGAAGCGATGCTGGAATAGATCGTGCAGCCGATGCCGCCAAGCAGCCCGACCAGGGCGATTCCGATCATGGCGAGGCCTGTAGACTGAATGTGCTGCAAATTTCGGGTCAGCACACCGTTGTTGATGATGCTGGCCATCAGCTTCGGCTGCAGCAGGTCCATGTATACCTCCAGCAGCATGCACAGCGGAGCCAGCAGCGAGGCTTTCCAATACGGCTTCAAATAACCGCGTAGTTTCCACATGCGAGAGCTTCACCTCATTTAACGATTGTATAGTGACATTCTTGAAATAGCGCTTTCATTTCAGGGCTTCTGCCCGCGTTCCTCGAGCACGCTTTGCTCCAGGTCCTTCATATTGTCGTACATGCGCAGCAGTAGTCTGCGCATCAGCTGTTTCTCCTCCAAAGAGATGTTCTGGAAGCACTGGATCTCCAAATAGTCCATCGCTTCCTTCACTTCGTCAAGCGCCGCCCTGCCCTTGGCCGTCAAATAAGCCCGGGAAATACGCTGATCGCGGGCATCGGCGCGGCGCTCGATGTGGCCCGTCTTCTCCATCCGTTTGAGCATGACGGTCACGGTCGCAGGCGTCAGCTGCAGATGCTGCGCGATTTCCTTCTGGCTCTGCCCCTCGTGGCGGGACAAATGGAAGAGGAGCGGCGGCTGGCCCGGATAGACCTCTTGGTCCCGCAGCAGCAGATGGACGTTGCTGCGCCGAAGCTTCATCATTCGCGATAGGATGAAGGTGAGGGATTCCGATTCGTAAATATCCTGGCGTTCCATTCGTTCCTCCTTGATAATTAATTAGTCGACTAACTATTAGTGTAAAGAGCTGCCATTTATTAGTCAATAGGGAGACGTGTCAAATGTTTGGAAGGGTGTGGACACCTAAACAGGCGGGCCGCTACGCGACCCGCCCTGGATTATTGAGAAACCTGAATTTGTCGGATATTCCGATCCGGCCTCCGGCGGAAGATCCCTTTTACAGCCGCTGCCCGAAATCCGAGCGAATGCCGGCGCTGCTGAAGAACGAATCCATGCCCACAGCTGCTTTTCAGCAAATGGGATTTTTTGCGGGTGATTCTACTTCGGCGACAGGATGCTGATGATGCCGTTCTCATCCTTCACTTCCTGCTTCAAAATATTCGAAAAAAACGTAAGAGGCACATACAGCTTATCGTCATGAATGACCGGCTCCGTTCCCAGGGAAACCGGTGCCATCTTATTGACGATGTAAGCGTCCTTACCCTCCTGTACGACGGTTCGATTGAGCGCCTTTGCTCAGCTCGGCCTGCCGCTTCTCCGCATCCCATGTCAGCGTATAGCCCAGCGTATCGGCAATCACGCGCAGGGGCACCAGCTGTACCCCGGCTTCGTTCACGTAAACCGGAGCGGCTTCCGTCGTGAGGGATTGGCCGTTGACGTTAAAGCCGGAAGCAGGCACAGGGGCCGAGGCTTCCGGTGGCGTTACCGCGGCAGTACTGCCTGGCAGCGGGATACGGAATTCCGGCGTGCCGGCTGCCCCCGGTGCGACCTCATATTTGCTGAAAACGATGACGGCATCGCCATTCTCGACATAAAAGGTAGGAGAGTCGGAAATGCCCTGGAACGCATCCTTGAAGTAATCGTCCGGGTGCGCTGCAATCTGCTGCTGAATCGCTGCGTCGATCGTCTGCTTGTAGTTCTCGCCGAACAAGTCCTGCAGCGTCAGCGGCTTGGCTTCCGTACCGTCGGTGAAATTGTATGTGTCGACTACGGGCATGCCGTTGGCCCCGCCCGTATAGGTATAAGTCTGAACCTCAAGCGAGATGCGGTTTGCGTTATCCGCTCCTCCGGCCGACTTTAAGACATAGCGCACATCCAGCTCATAGGGCCGGAAGGTATAGCCGGATTGCTTGGATTGGTCGTAGTCCTTTTGCGCTTGCTGCTCCATAAGGGTCAACCCTTCCATGGCTTTACGCTCGATGCTTTCGTTCACCTGGGCCTGGTACTTCGTATCGTTCATCCCTGATAAAACAGGAATGCTCAGCGTGGCCTTCAGCAGCTCGGTCGTTTTATTTACCGTCTTGGCCGTAACGGTAACTCCGCTTGCGGCGCTTCCAGGCAGCGGGATGCGGAACTCCGGCGTACCGGCTGCGCCCGGCGCGATGTCGTATTTCTGGAATACGATCACAGCCTGCCCCTGCTCCAAATAAAAAGGCTGGGTATCCGAAATGCCTTTGAACATTTCCGGGAAATAAAACGACGGGTTCGCCTGCATCGTCTGCCGGATGGCTGCATCGATGGTCTGCTTGTAATCGGCGCCGAACAAGTCCTGCAGTGTCAGCGGCTTAGCCTCCGTACCGTCGGTAAAGTTGTACGTATCGACCCGTGGCATACCGTTCGCGCCGCCCGTATAGGTGTAGGTATCTACCTTCAAGGAGATGCGGGCCGCATTGGCCTCTCCTCCGTTCGAGGTCAGCTTGTAGGTAACGCTCAGCTCATACGGATGGTAAGGGAAGCCCTGCTGCTTGGCCTGATCGGCGCCTTCCTGCGCCTGCTTCTCCAGATTGGCGAGGTCCATCCGTCGCAAGGCGTTCGATGTTATCGTTCAGCTCGGCCTGGTAACGGGTGTCCTTCATCCCGCTTATCACGGGAATGCTGACATTCACCTTGACCAGCTCGTTCTCTTTATTTATGTTTTTCGAGGTGACGGAAAGGGTGGACAGCGGTGTCTGCTGGAGAACCGCCGATATGGGTACGGCTTGAACGGGAGCTTCCGCCGCCCAGGCCAACGGAGTCCCTCCTGCGAGTACACAGCTTGCGATTCCTAAAGTAAGCAGCGGATAAGATCGTATCATCGTATGTTCCCTCCTGGTTCGTAGTTTACTTGTTCATCATAGCGCAGGGTCTGCTGGAGAGATTTACAAAATAGTTACAGAGGCTGTTAGGATGAAATTACCCTTTTAGCGAAGTTCGTTAACAGGTACATCGAGCCGCCAGCCCTTTCCGTCGATCCGGCGGAGTGTGATATCCCGTTCTTCATAGTCCACTTCGCCTTCCCCTAAAGGAACGGAGAAATGGTACGTCTTTTGATTGTCGCCGTTCTGCACCAGCTTGACGGCAGCTTGAGTCCAATTTAACAGGCTGCCGCCGTCTGCATTTGGCTGTGCCAGCTTACCGTCGACTTCGACAAGGGAGCCGTGGGAGATCTGTGCCGCATAGTAGCCGGCGGCCTGCTCCGGAGTAAAGACCTCCTCCAGGTAGGCGATATATTTTGCCTTCGTATCCAGATCGCGTCCCATCCAACGGTAATCGTACTCACTGCCGGGAACCCGCACAGTCTGAATCGCTCCCTCCGGCACATCGCCTCCATTAGACGTATGCCAGTAATGCTGTACGCCGAGCATGGTCAGGTAAGCGGCGGTTTGAGGCTGAGTATGCCGGTTTCCTCGTCATGAAGCTGCCGGTAGGGCGCGGTTTGTACGGTGACCGTCTGTGAATTTCCATCCCATTGCACATTGGCGCCGAGCGCTTCGGCCAAGCCCCTTGCCGGAATGAGGGTCGTTCCGTCGATGATTTGCGGCGGGACCTCCGAGACGACTTCCTTGCCGTTGACCATCAGCTTCACTGCCGCCGGAGCCGCAAACGATACGGTAGAGAAAAGGGCAGAGCCGACTACGACCCCGCTGATAAAAGATTTCCAATTGATGTTTTTGCCCATGCGAAAAAACCACTCCCCATTTGGATGATATATCCAGTAACGCAAGAGGGCGGGATGATGTTGCATGTGAAATCTAAAGTTTTTTTTAGCCGAAATGGGAAGAGGGTAGCCGCTGTATGCAGCTGGGCCTATACGGCTTCGTGCTCCGGGCCGGCCAGCGTGAGCGGAATCGCGGGCTTTAGCATATGCTATCCAATTTTATGGAAAAATAGTTCATGCGGCAGGCATGCTCTAAAGGGGCTGCTGCCAGTGAAGGCAGGTCGGAACTTGATAATACGGACGTTTCTCTGTCTGTTTTGCCAATTAGCCCAGGGGTCTGCCGCGTTGTATTGCAACTTCATGTATACTACAAGATAGACGAAACATATACGTGCTCAGGCATATACAAGCTAGGAGGGGAATTAGGTTGCGGTTAAGCATATTGGATCAATCGCCGGTTTCGGTGGGCAGTACCGCGGCGGAAGCGCTGGCGAATACGGCAAAGCTGGCGCAGGAAGCGGAGAAGCTGGGATATTACCGGTTCTGGGTATCGGAGCATCATTTTACGGCGAGCTTGGCAGGGTCGAGCCCTGAGGTGCTGATCAGCCATCTGGCTGCGCGGACGACAACGCTGCGTGTCGGCTCCGGAGGGGTTATGCTGCCCCATTACAGCGCCTACAAGGTCGCGGAAAATTTCCGTCTGCTCGAGGCGCTGTATCCTGGACGCATCGATTTGGGGATCGGGCGCGCGCCGGGAGGGATGCCGCTTGCTACACAGGCGCTTCAAGAGGGGAGGGGCAGGGGGACTGACCGCTACCCGGAGCAGATAGACGACCTCGCCGCCTATCTGCACGATGCGCTGCCCGACTCGCATCCGCTTGCCGATTTGCGGGCGATGCCGCTGATCGACACGGCACCGCAGCTGTGGCTGCTCGGCTCAAGCGGCGAGAGCGCCAAGCTGGCCGCGGAGCGGGGGGCGGGCTTCGCCTTCGCCCACTTCATTAACGGCTACGGGGGCGCCGATGAGATGCGGGCGTACCGGCGTGCATTCAAGCCTTCCGCGGAGGGGGATAAGCCGCAGACGCTGGTCGCGATTCACGCGTTCTGCGGCGAGACCGGGGAGGAGGCGGAGGAGATGGCCTCCAGCCTGGATCTTACACTGCTGCTACGCGAGAAAAACCGGCAGACCGCAGGCGTGGCGACGCCGGCGATGGCGCGTAACTTCCCGTATTCGGAGTACGACCGGAGCCGGATCGAGGACAATCGGAGACGGATGATCGTCGGGACGCCGGAGCAGGTGAAGGAGCGTCTGCTTCAGCTCGCCGCTCAGTACGAGGCGGATGAGCTGATGGTTATTACGATCACCCACAGCCTGGAGGCGAAGCTGAAGTCGTACCAGCTGTTGGCGGAGGCATTTCAGCTGGATTCCCGGACGGGAAGCGGGGGCGGCCTATGACGTCGAGGAAGGAGGCGCTCGCGGAGCGTCTGCGGGAAACGATTGCCGTCTGCAGCCGGGATGAAGATTTGCCCTTCTGGGGGGAGGTCTTCGTGCTGCTGCATGAGATGAAGAAGGTGCCTGCGGGCGAGATGCCTCTGTATGAGCTGGAGCCCGCGGGGGAGGTTGTGTATGACCGGCAGCGGCGCAGCTTCATTGTCCGGGTCCCGGATATGGATATTGTGATGAAGGATGCGGAGCTGGCGGATGCCATCGTCAAAAAGGGGCTCTTTCGCCCTTGCTCCGGCATCTCGCCTGGGCGGCAGGGAGCGGAGGGCAGCCGAGGATAGGAAGCGGGTTACATATAACGTACCGTACAAGGGAAGTTGCTCCAGGCTGGCGGAAGGGGCTCACCCGGCCCGCAGTTTGTTATACTGCGGGGTCACGCCGCTTCGGATTCATAGAACTACAATAAAAGAAAAAGAAGCTTCCGGCGGCCGCTTGCATCGTGCCTTCGGAAGCTTTTCGTGTGATCAGACTGCTTTACATATCGGGTGCTTCCGCGATATGGACCCCCCACTGCCGCACCCGCTTAACCGCTGCAATGCATCGGACTTGCCATCTGCAGCCCTTGACCTTCATCGCGCCCCAGCAGGAGATTCATATTCTGGATAGCTGCTCCGGCAGCGCCTTTGCCCAAATTATCGTACCGCGTCAGCAGCTGGATATGCTCTCCCTGACCGAACACAAACAGCTCGACGGTGTTCGTATCCTGACAGGCCCCAGATTGAAATGGCCCTGGTCGAGCTCAGCCTCGGCCTGGTAAGGCATGACCTTGACGAAAGGCTCGTGCGCATAGTAGGCCGCCAGCAGCTCATGCACTTCGCGTGCCTGGACCGGTTTGTGGAGCCATCTTGGCGCTAACGGCAACGACATCGCGAGTCCCTGATAGAAATCGGATACGACCGGTGTGAACTGGGGGGCGTAATCCAGCCCTGCATACATCTGCATTTCCGGCGTATGCTTATGGGCCTGCGTCAGCGCATAATGGCGCGGGATATGCAGCGGCGAGCCGGGTACGCGCGGCGCTTCGTATAAGGCGATCAGCTTTTTGCCCCCGCCGCTGTATCCGGTTATAGAGAAGCAGGCTACCGGGTAGTCGCGGGGAACGATGCCCGCCGCTACGAGCGGATGCAGGCTCAGAATGAACCCCGTTGCATGGCAGCCGGGGACCGACACCCGGCTTGACTCCCGGATGGCTTCCCTCTGGGCGGGCTTCAGCTCCGGCAGCCCGTATGCCCAGGCCGGGTCCGTACGGAACGCGGTGCTCGCGTTAATGATTTGGGTCCGTGGGTTTTCAATCAGCGAGACGGACTCCCGCGCGGCCTCGTCCGGCAGACAAAGAAACACGACGTCGGCTGCATTCAGCAGAAGACGGCGTGTCTCGGGATCTTTGCGCTGCTCCGGAGGAATCTGCAGAACCTCGATGTCGGAGAGGCGGGATAAGTAATCATAGATTTTCAGGCCGGTGGTTCCATCTTGCCCGTCGACAAATACTTTGTACGTCATATGCGGCACTCCTCATTCCATGAATATATCCTAAGAGAAGCAGCAAGGATATGTGTCTATATTTATACAATAAAATGAATAAAAATACAATATCTAATGTATTTCCTGCTCTTCGTTCATCCCCTGCCAATCCAGCTCGACCCAGTCCAGCTCGTCCCGTACCCGGTCGGCGAAATATTTGTTCACGTAATTTTTTATGAACAGCTCCCTTAGCTCACGGTTCTCCTCCTTGCGGAATAAGCCTACCCTGCGCATCCGTTCGGAGGCCGGCTTGTTCGGACCACAGGCGAAGGGCCGTCTGCTCCAGCTGAATTTCAATCCGCTTGCGTGTAATTACATCGGCGAGACGCTGCTTGCGCAGCTCCTGGCCTGGAGGGTACAAGGGAAGAGGAGCTGTCTCTGCCGGCGGCTGATGCCACTGCTCAAACATCCGTTCCAGTTCCTTGAGCTGGGCTGCGGCTACCTCTTCGAACGCTGACCGCATCTCCGAAACGAGCTGATTCTTGATCACGTCAAACTGCGGGGTCTGCAGCTGGGGAGGCAGGTCGTACCCGCTTGGAAAAGGACGCAGCTCGAAATGCTCCGGCAGCTGGCCGAAGATGCCCTCCAGCGACCAGCCCT
The DNA here is from genome assembly GCF_043945595.1 of Paenibacillus sp. TAB_01. Lineage (NCBI taxonomy): Bacteria > Bacillati > Bacillota > Bacilli > Caryophanales > Paenibacillaceae > Paenibacillus > Paenibacillus sp. TAB_01. Next base: position 6,562,498 of record NZ_JBIFNP010000001.1, on the reverse strand, counting down.
TCTCCCGCCATTCATAAATATATTGAGCGATCTGCAGATCTAGCTCGTCATACACCTTTTCGTGACCGGCCCGGTTAATGTAGTGGATCCGGCGTTCCTCCAGCTGTTTGAACCATCCGTCGACCGTATTGTGATGCTTGCCGATGATCTTGGAAAATTCCCGGATCTGCCAAAAGCTTTCCATACAAGCAACTCCTTCCAGAATAGTGTAGGAAAACAAAAAACACGGTGCGATTTGCCGTTTTTCTCTCTATATATTAGTTCGGCTTTAGGCGTTGTCGAATCCTTCATAGAAAAATAGGAGGTTTTAGAAACAACTGTCGTCTTAGGGCGGGTTTGTGTTCGATTTTGGTGAAGATGTGTTCAATCCCCTCATTTTCGCTGCGGGCCTCCGCTTTTATACTGAAGGTACAAGTCATTCTTCTAAGAAAAGGTGGACCCGTTATGAGCACACAACCGACTACCCTCACCCGGAAGCAGGTTCAGAAAAGGAGCGCCGCTTTCACGCTGAAAGGCCGCTGGGAGTCGCCCTGGGCCGGCTACTTATTCATTTCCCCTTGGCTGCTTGGTTTTCTTCTGCTGACACTGTGGCCGATGATCCGGTCCGTTTATTATTCGTTTACCAAGTTTACGCTGCTGGATACTCCCGAATGGGTGGGCATGCGCAACTATGAGCGTATTTTTACCGATGACGATATGTTCCGCACTTCGCTCTATGTAACGCTGCTGTTCGTCGTTCTGTCCGTCCCTCTGAAGCTGTTAAGCGCGCTGCTGGTTGCCATGCTGCTTAATAAGAAGATCAAAGGCATCTCCGTCTACCGGACGCTGATTTACCTGCCTTCACTGATCGGAAGCAGCATTGCGGTGGCGGTATTGTGGAAAAATATTTTCGGGATCGACGGCTTTATCAATAAATTTCTAAGCGTGTTCGGCGTGAAGGGAATCAGCTGGATCAGCAGTCCCGGGACGGCGTTAGGGACATTAATTTTGCTGGTGGCTTGGCAGTTCGGCTCCTCCATGGTTATTTTCCTGGCGGGACTCAAGCAAATTCCAACGGAGCTGTATGAAGCTTCTTCCGTAGACGGCGCTTCGAAGCTCAGACAATTTTTCAGCATCACGCTGCCTATGCTTTCTCCGGTGCTGCTCTTTAACCTGGTGCTGCAAACGATCGGCTCGTTCCAGATGTTCACCCAGGCGTTCATTATTACAAAAGGCGGACCGGTGAATTCGACCTATATGTATGCGCTTTACCTGTACGACCGGGCGTTTGCCCGCTATGACATGGGCTATGCCTCCGCTTTGGCCTGGATTCTGCTTATTATTATCGCATTGGCGACGGCGCTGATCTTCGCGTCATCCCGTTACTGGGTGTTCTACGAAACAGAAGGAGGCAGAAAAAAATGAATACAACAATGCGCCGTTCTATCGGCTCCCATATTTTCCTTACCGTATTCAGTGTCATCATGGTCTATCCGATTCTGTGGTGGGTCGGCGCCGCCTTTAAATCCAATGACGAGATGAGCTCGCCGAGCCTGTTTCCGACCAACTGGCTGTGGAGCAACTTCACCGACGGATGGTATGCGCTGCCGAAATATTCGTTCACGCATTTCTATATCAACACGTTCGAGCTGATTCTGGGCGTTCTGATCACCTCCGTGCTCTCCTGCAGCATCGTCGCTTTCGGCTTCGCGCGTCTCGATTTTCCGCTCAAAAGCTTCTGGTTTTCCATTCTGATGGTGACGCTGATGCTGCCGAGCCAAGTGACGATGGTTCCCCAGTACATTATGTTCAACGCATTCGGATGGGTTAATTCGTATTTACCGTTCTATGTACCGCACGCACTGGCGGGCGGCATCGGCGGACCGTTCTTTATTTTTCTGCTCATTCAGTTTATCCGGGCAATTCCTAAGCGACCTGGACGAATCGGCCAAAATGGACGGCTGCAGCTGGTTCGGCATTTACTGGCGCATCATTATGCCTTTGACCAAGCCTGCGCTCGTTACGGTTGCCATCTACTGCTTCCTGTGGAACTGGGACGATTTCTTCGGCCACCTGCTGTATATCAACTCAGTGGATAAATATACCGTTGGGCTGGCGCTGAAATTGTTCGTGGACAGCCAATCCGCACTGCCTTGGGGTCAGCTGCTGGCCATGTCTCTCGTATCGGTCATTCCTTCGCTCATTATCTTCTTCATGGCTCAGCGCCATTTTGTGGACGGCATTGCCTCCGGTGCGGTGAAAGGGTAAAATCATAGACGTTATAGCGAAAAAGCTGCGATTTTATGCAGCTTTTTTGCAGTTTCGAGATCTATAGGACCGAGATATCGTCCGGCACAGGCGAGAACCCCGGTTTCTTCAGCCTAAGGAAGGGGAGCTTCCATGAACTTATTTAAAAATGTCCGGATCGACCGCTTGTTTTTTAGCAGCTTCGCCGCATGTATCGCTTTACTGCTGCTTGTGTTCACCTGGGTCAGCTACAGCATCACCTCCCGGGAGCTGGCGGACAATACGTCATACTACCAGCAGGATCTGCTCAGCGAGCTGAACAAGCAGCTGGATATTCAGCTCAGGTCGATTGAGCAAATGTCGCTTGCGGCTTCCAGGAATATGACCACGATCGGCTACGATCCCTCGGAGAAGGATCCCTTTGAACGGCTGAAGCGCAGGGAAGACATGCTTCGGATGCTGTCGAGTATCACCTACAGCACGACGATGGTCCAGTCGATTTACTTGTATCTGGACAATCCGTCACTGACTGATGCGCAGGCGCCGGTTCAAATACTCGATATGCAGCACGTCCGGGAGGAGAAGTGGTACCCGGAAATTCAGCAGAACGACTTTACCTGGATCGGCGAGCATACGCTGCCCACCAATACGGGACCGCAGCAATTTGTCAGCTTCGCCCGAAAGCTGTATAACAACTCCGATAAATATTACGGTCTGCTGATGCTGAATGTGAAGGCTTCGGCTATCGAAGGCCTCGTTCGCGGAGAGAATGACGGTAAGGACCGGAACCGGCTGCTGCTGGATGCGGGAGGGAAGACGATCGCCAGGATCGGCAATCCTGCGCTTAGCGACAAAGAGCTGGAGCTGATCCGCAGCAAAGAGGAGAAATCGAACTACATTCATTTGTCTGCAGATCACAGGGAGGAGTCTCTGTTAGTATGGAGCAAAGCGCGCTCCGACTGGATGCTGGTAGAGCTGACACCTTGGAAGAACATCGTGCAGGGCAGCGTCCGCCTGGCCTACATCCTGGTGTCGGTTGGCTTGGCGGCTATTTTCGTAGCTTCGTTCTTCACGCTGTTCCTGTCGCGGCAGTTTACGAGGCCGATTCGCCTGCTGCTCTCCATCATGGGGCGGGTTCCGGCAAGGAATGCGATGACCGATCTCCCGACGGACTACAAGAACGAGTTCGGGAGCTTGTTTAGCGGCTACCGCAGACAAATGGAGCGGATCGAGGAGCTGCTTCAATCGCTGCAGGCCCAGCATAAACGCCAGCGGGAGGCCGAAATTTTGGCGCTTCAGGCGATGATCAATCCGCATTTTCTATATAACACGCTGGATCAGCTGAACTGGATCGCGATTGATTCGGGACAGGCGAAGATTAGTAAAATCGTGTCGCTGATGGGCAAAATGTTCCGTATCGGCCTATCGAACGGCGAGACGGTTATCCCGATCCGCGACGAGCTGATGCATGTCGACTATTATTTGCAAATTCAGCATATCCGCTGGGGAGAACGGCTCGTGTACTCGATCGAAGCCGATGAGGAACTGCAGGAGCTGTATATTCCCCGGCTTACGATCCAGCCGTTTGTAGAGAACGCGTTTATTCACGGTTTCCACGGAAGACGAACGGGCGAAGTCCATGTGACCGTCCGCCGCCGCGGCCCGGATATCGAGATTGCCGTGACCGACAACGGCGTAGGATTGAAGCAGGGCTGGGATCTGCCCAAGCCGCGCAAAACGGGCGGCTATGGGATAAGGAATGTCATCGACCGGATGGACGCTTATTTCGGACAGCCGTACGGAGTACAGCTTCGCAGCAGAGAAGGCGGAGGGACGGAGGCGGTTGTGCTGCTGCCGGCGATTCACAATAAACTCGAGGTGGGGGAGAAGCTTCATGTGGAGAGTGCTTATTATTGACGACGACTTCCAAGTGCTGGAAGGAATGAAGAAGTCGATTCCATGGGAGCGGCTGGAGGCGGAATGGGTCGGCGAGGCGATGGACGGGGAGGAAGGGCTTAGGGTAATCCGGGAAACGAGTCCGGATATCGTTATAACGGATATTTATATGCCGGTCATGAACGGCCTGGAAATGATCGAGCAGCTGAAGCAGGACGGATTTCAAGGAGAAATCGTCATTTTGAGCGGATATTCCGACTTTCAATACGCCCGTCAAGCGTTGAGGCTTCAGGTGAGCGATTATTTATCCAAGCCCGTCACGATGGAGGAGCTTGGAGAGGTGCTCGAGCGGGTAATCCGGGAGCTGGAGACGAAAGAACTGGAGAAGCTGGAGCAGGAGCAGACCCGGAACCGGCTGATGATGTATGAGCCGTTTGTGCAGAAGGAATGGCTGAAATCGGTGGTCACCGGAACCTTGGATCGGACGATGGCGGAAGCCCACCTGCTGGGACCTGCGGACAGCATCTGGCTTAAGCATAAGCATCTGGTCATGGGAATCGAGCTGACGGGAACGGACGGTGTCTCGAACCTGACGCTGACGGATTGGAGCTTGTTCCGGTTTGCGCTTGCTAACATCATCTGTGAGGTACTGGAGGAAGATTGGCCTGCTTCGGAATTTATCGAGCTGCACAGCCATCATGCGGCTATCGTATTTCATATTCCGATAGATCAGCCGGATAAGGAAGCGGCCGCTTCGATCAGGCGGATAGGAGAGCGAATCGCGGAATGTACCCGGACCTACCTCAAGCTGAGCATGCGGACCGGTCTCGGCGGGGTGACGGCAGACTGGAAGGAGCTGTCCGATTCGACGGAACAGGCCTTCCTCGATTTGCTGCAGCAAACGCTGGCGGAGGAGCCTGCGGGCAGGGGGCTGGAGGCGGCCGAGTCTCCTTTTCAAATCCGGCCGATCAAGTTTTATCAGGAGCTCGCCGAGGCGATCGTCTATGCGAAGGAAGAGGCGACGCTTCAGATTGTCGGCGATTATTTGGAGCAGCTTCGCCGCATGCCTTCGGTGACGCCGGCCTATCTGCAGTACTTATGCTCGGAGCTGTGGACGATTCTCGCCTATTCCTTGTACAGCACGGGGATCGTGCTGGACGACTTATTTCCGGATCAGCCGGTCAGCCAGCAGATTGCCAAGGTGCATACGGTAGAAGAGCTGGGGGCGTGGCTCGAGCACAAAATTCACGGCATTGCCTCGCACCGCGGGTGGAACGAGCATTCGAAGCATAAGGAAGCGATCGATTTCATGATTCATTACGCGCATGAGCACTATGCGGAGGAAATCGGCTTGGAGGACTTGTCCAAGCAGCTGTACTTGTCCCGCAATTACTTGAACCGGATGTTCAAGAAGGCGACGGGCGAAACGTTCACGAACTATTTGATCCGCGTCCGGATGGAGAAGGCCAAGGCGCTGCTTGCGGAAGGGAAGCATATGATCTATGAAATTGCCGAGAAGGTCGGCTATAAAAATGTAGCTTATTTCAGTTCGATTTTCAAAAAGCATTACGGATCGAATCCGAGCGAGCTGGGCAAAAAGTAGATTGTGCCCGATTGTGGTATAAATGTGTTCATTACTCTTATTTTTCTTACGGCAGCCCATTTATATAATAGAGTCAGAAGTCCGGAGAAGGATTGGAGGGAGCGGCGGGTTCGCCGCCGTTCCCGGTGAAACGTAAGCGTTTGCTTGCGCTGCTGCTTGACCGGTATTCCGGGAGCAACCAGCATCCCCGGATTTTCATCAACACGGAGTTGAATACGGAAGGGGTAAAGAATGATGAACAAGCAGATAAAAAGATGGGGTTTATTATCGGTTACGGCACTTACCGCGGTAAGCCTGGCGGCTTGCGGAGCGGCTCCCAAAGCGGAGAGCGGAAGCGCAGCCGGCGGTGCGGCTGCAGGCTCGGCGGATAAGCCGGTTAAGCTGCGGATCGTCTGGTGGGGCTCGCAGGCGAGACACGACGCTACGTTAAAGGCGCTGGACGCCTATACGAAGAAGCACCCGAACGTTACGTTCGAGCCGGAGTTTTCCGGATTCGACGGCTATGCGGATAAGCTTGCGACGCAGGCGGCAGCGAAGAACGCTCCGGATATTATTCAGATCGAACCCGGCCTGGCTGTCCGAATACAGCGGCAGAAACCAGCTGGCCGATCTTTCGCAGGGCATCAACACAGCCGATATCGACAAATCGCTGGTAGACTCGGGTAAATATAAAGATAAGCTGTACGCGATTCCGCTCGGCAATAACGCGACGGGAATGGTGTTCAACAAGAACGCGGTCGACAAGCTGGGCATTACGCCGCCGGCGAACGGCTGGACATGGAGCCAATACTTCCAATTCGGCCGTGACGCGAAGGCGAAGCTGGAGAAGGATAAATACGCGCTGATGGATGCGACGAACGATTACACGGTGTATTCCTCCTACCAAATCAGTCAGGGCAAAGGCTATCCGGTCACAGAGGACGGCAAATTCAACATCGATAAAGCTACGTATGTAGCGTTTGCAAACAAGTACGCCGACCTGCGTAAAGAGGGCGTCGTGCCTCCACCGGATATCGCAACGACCGATAAGGAATCGGATGCGAAAATGGACTTGATGAACAACGATACCGTGTTGATGAAGCGCAGCTTTGCGGCGCTGTTCCCGGGCTATGACGGCGTGAAGCCAGGCGCGTACACGCTGGTAACGCAGCCGAAAGGCGTGCAGTCGAGCGGCTTCCTGAAGCCGTCGATGTTCTGGTCGGTCAGCGCAGATTCCAAAAATATCGAAGCCTCGAAGCAGTTTATCGACTGGTTCATCAACGATACGGAAGCGGCGGATATTTTGACGACGACCCGCGGTGTGCCCGTATCCAAGAAAGTGCTGGATTACTTGACGCCGAAGCTGACCGCTGCGGACAAGCTGCAGATCGAGCTGATCAAGAACGTGGCGCCTGATGCGCAGCCGTTCAATCCGGGAGCTAAAGGCTGGAGCAACTACACGTCCAAGGACTTCAAGGATATCGGCGAAAAAATCATGTTCGGCAAGCTCACGCCGGAAGCGGCGTATGACGAACTCGTGAAGAAAGCGAAGGATTATCAATAAGATGATTACATTAACCGGCTTTGCAGATGAAATTTCTCCTGATTTGGAAGTGCAGCTCGACGTGCTCGCTTCCGTCGGCATCTCCCATCTCGAGCTCCGCGGCGTATGGGGCAAGAACGTCCTTCAGCTGACGGACGAGGAAGCGGCTGCGGTCAAGGCGCGGCTCGGGGAACGCGGCTTCCGCGTCTCCTCGATCGGTTCCCCGATCGGAAAAATCAACATTACCGATGCGTTCGAGCCGCATCTGAACGACTTCCGCCGGGCTATCGCGCTGGCCAAGCTGTTCGAGGCGCCGTATATCCGGATCTTCTCCTTCTTTATTCCGGAAGGAGAGGATCCAGCAGGCTACCGCGAGGAAGTGCTCAGCCGCATGATGCAGCTGGCCCGGCTGGCGGAGCAGGAGGATGTCGTTCTGCTTCACGAGAACGAGAAGGAGATTTACGGCGATAACGGAGAGCGCTGCCTGGAGATTCTTCAGGCGTGCGATTCGCCGAACCTGAGGGGAGCGTTCGACCCGGCCAACTTCGTTCAATGCGGTGTGCGGCCGATGTCGGAGGCGTATCCGCTGGTTTCCCCATTCATCGAATACATCCATATCAAGGATGCATTGATGGAGAGCGGCAAGGTCGTTCCGGCAGGCGAGGGCGACGGAGAGCTGAGGGAGCTGATCGGCACGCTGAAGCAGCGGGGCTATGCCGGGTTCATGTCGCTGGAGCCGCACCTGTCGGCGGCCGAGACGTTCCAAGGGTTCAGCGGTCCGGAGCTGTTCGTCGCAGCGGTTGACGCCTTGAAAAAGCTGCTGGCGGAAGCGGATATCGAATGGAATTAAGGTAATACCCAAATGAAAGAGCTGTTTTCCTTGAGGCCTTGAGGAGGACAGCTCTTTCATTTGGCAGCGGGGTCCAGGCCGGCCGCCGCGCTGCGCGGTAACGCACGCTGGGGGAGGCTCATGTTCGTTGTTTGGATTTCAACGGTTTTGTCCGCGGTTGTATAAGTAAAAGAGAACGGCGCCTAGCGGAAGCAGACACAGGAAGAGGACGAATAACCACGAGCTGGACATAACCGGCGCTCCTTATATGACAATATTTTCCTGGTATTACCCGAATTAGCGCCATATGAAACAAATAGAAGCTGCACATAATAGAGTTGACATCTGCTAAAAGACAGTGATAAAGTAACGCTATAAATAAATTGCGCACAATTTAATTGAATGAAATTTGATTTGAAGGGGGAAGGAATGGAAAGGGAAGAGCTGCTGAAGCTGGACAACCAGCTTTGTTTTGCGGTATATGCTTTATCACGTGAAATTACGAAGCTGTACCGGCCGCATCTGGAGGAGCTTGGCCTCACCTATACGCAATATGTGACGCTGCTTGCTCTCTGGGAAACGGACAACGTTCCGGTGAAGGAGCTTGGCAGCCGTCTCTACCTCGATTCCGGCACCCTGACGCCGCTGTTGAAGAGGCTGGAGCAGATGGGCCTTCTTCGCCGGGTTCGCGACGCGAAGGATGAACGCGTTGTGCTGATTCAATTGACGGAGCAGGGCAGAGCTCTGCAGGAACGGGCGTACGAGGTTCCGCTCAAAGTATTCTGCCATTCGGGCCTGCCCCCTGAAGAGATCAAGCAATGGCGTGAGCAGCTGATGGGGCTTGCTCACACGATTCAACTACTTAAACCGGAGGAATGAGACCATGTCGATTTATGATATCCCTGTAACCAGCATTAAAGGCGTTGAAGGCTCGATGGCCGACTATAAAGGCAAGGTGCTGATTATCGCCAATACGGCGAGCAAATGCGGCTTTACCCCGCAGTACAGCGACCTGCAGAAGCTGTATGAGACGTATCATGACCAAGGCTTGGAGATTCTTGGCTTTCCAAGCAATCAGTTCAATGAGCAGGAGCCGGGAAGCCATACGGAGGTAGAGGAATTTTGCAAAATGAATTACGGCGTTACCTTCCCGCTGTTTGAGAAAACCGATGTCCGCGGGCCGCAGGCGCATCCGCTGTTTCAATACCTGATAAGCCGTGCACCGTTCCAAGGGTTTGACCAGACGAATGCTAGCGGCAAAATGCTGCACGCCTTCCTCCAGGAGAAGTACCCGGAGCAGCTGTTCGGCGATTCGGTCAAATGGAACTTCACCAAGTTCATCGTTGACCGGGAAGGCAATGTCACCGCGCGCTTCGAGCCGACCGACGAACCGATGGACATGGAGCCAACCATTCAATCGCTTCTGTAAAAGAGCGGCATGCTTCAGCAATAGCCGGGCTAATATTGGCTCCTGATATCACGATCTTATACTCAGTATCCACAGTTCAGTCTGCTGCAATCATTTGAATACAATCGTTCACAGCCGAGCCCGAATAACATTTCTTGCCGTTTTTCTGCAAACAAAAGATAGCTCCTGCGCATACCGTGCGGGAGCTGTTTTCTATTTGAAGTTTGACTGCCCGCTGCACCGCGCGCCTGGGAGGATAGAGCAGAAGGGGCCTCCTTCCCGGCCGTCCGGCTGCATTGACTTCAATAAAGGACATTCGGTATGATCAAATACAATTGAAAAGTGACCCTGTCCAAGGTCCGACAGACAGCCGGTGTGGAGAGAAGGAGTCTGAACCCGATGATCCGCTATTTTTTGACCAACTATTCCTTTAAGCTTCGCCTGCGTATTGCCTTTGCCGTCATGATCGCGCTCTCCGTGTCGGCTTGCGGCTTCATTTCCTATTACATTTCCGCACGCGTCGTGCAGGATAATGCGCTCAAGCTCAGCCAGGATGCGCTGAACAAGTCGTCGCAGGCATTCGACGAGAAGCTGAGGCATGTCGCAGTCTCCTTGATGACGCTGTTCATTAGCAGCGCCTTCGACGAAGCGATGAAGGATGTGGTGGCAGGGGCCCGTCCACCTATTTCAAGCATTACTCGGCGCTCCAGACGCCCTTCATGCAGATGAAGCTGAATGAACCGCTCATGCAATCGATGCTGGTGTCGACGCCGATCGGGGATTTTTATCCGACGGATGCGCTGCGGCAAACGTTGAACCCGTTTAAGGGCAGCGAAATGTACGAGCGGATCCAAAAGGAACGGCGCGCGATCTGGGTGGAAGGACACCCGGATCCTTTCTTTTCGGGAAATGAGCCGGTCGTATCGCTCGTATTGAACGCAATTTCCCTGCTGACCGTGCCGGACTCCTATATCGTTGTGAATTTGAAGGAAGAGGGCTTGCGGCATTTCCTGACGGATAATATCCGGGAGTGGAAGGAAGGCGTGACGATCGTGAAAGAAGACGGGACACCGATCTTCGAGAATGTGTCTTACCGCTACGCCGGCATGCTTCAGGAGCCCGAATTTGTCGCGAAGCTGAAGTCTGCCGATTACGGAGCATTCAACTATGAATACAAGGATGAAGAATTCCTTGTCAATTATGTGCAGTCGACGCTGGACGAGCGGTGGATTTACCTTAGCGTGAAGCCGAAGGCCGAGGTGCTGAGCCAGGCGACGAGCATCAAGTGGGCGACGATTGCCGTCACGCTCGCTTGTATTGTCGTGGCGTTCTTCGTATCGAACGGCATGACGGCGCTTGTCGCCAAACCGCTAACCCAGCTGCAGAAGCTGATGCGCCGTGCGGGAGAGAATGACCTGGCGGTGCGGTTTCACAGCGGGGGGAACAATGAAGTCACCCAGGTCGGGATGCAGTTCAACCGGATGCTCGAGCAAATAACCGGGCTGATGGAAGACAACCGGCATGTCCAGAAGGAGAAGCACCGTGCGGAGATCAAGGCGCTGCAGGCGCAGATCGATCCGCACTTCCTGTACAATACGCTGAATACGATCTACTGGAAGACGAAGCTGAAGAAATCCGAGGAGGTCGGCCAGATGGTTATGGCCCTTTCGAAGCTGTTTCAGCTCGGTCTGAATAACGGACAAGAAATGACAACGATCAAGAAAGAATTGTTGCACGTGGAGCAATATTTGTCGATCCAGCAGAAATGCTACGATAATTTGTTTGAATACAGGGTGGAGGCGCCGCAGGATGACGAGTTTCAACAGCATCCGATTTTGAAGGTGCTGCTGCAGCCGCTGGTGGAAAACTCGATCCTGCACGGCTTCAAGGACAAGCAATCGGGGGGCTTTATTCGGATTCGCCTGGACAAGCAGGAGGACCTGCTGATCATTACGGTAGAAGACAACGGGCACGGCACGGATGCGCAGGAGGCCGAGCGGCGGTTCCGCACTTTGACGGAAGCGACGGACAGCTACGCGCTGCGCAATATTTTTCAACGGCTGCGGCTGTATTACGAGGATCAGGCGGATCTGCGGCTGAGCAGCGTTCCCGGGAAGGGAACGACGGTGACGCTGACCATACCATGGAGCGGGGGAGAACGGCATGAATCGCTTTGAGGCAAGCATGATGGTGATTGACGACATCAAGGACGTGGTAGACGGGCTGGTCCACGAAATTCCGTGGCAGGAGCACGGCATTACGATCGCGGGTTCAAGTCTGAACGGGGAGGAAGGACTGGAGCTGGCGCTGAAGCTGCGCCCCGATATTATCGTCACGGATATAAGGATGCCGAAGCTGGACGGCCTTGCTATGACACGGTCCGATTATCCAGTCGCATCCGCAATGTAAAATCATTCTCATCAGCGGCTACAGCGACTTCGAATATGCGCAGGAGGCCGTCCGGCTCGGCGCGTTTGATTTTGTGACGAAGCCGTTCTCGCTGGAGGAAATTTTGGAGACGGTAATCAAGGCGAGGCAGGCTGTCATGGAAGCTCATGAGCAGCGTGCCCGCATCCGCGAGATGGAGCTGAGGGTGAAGGAGAGCCTGCCGGTGCTGCGGCAGGAGTTTTTCGACGTGCTGATCCGCCACCGGATGCAGGAGCCGAAAGTATGGGACCGATGGGAGTTTCTGCAGATCGGCCTGGCGCGCGAGGATTTCGTCGTCATGGTAATGGAGATTGACCGGTTCGCGGAAATCAGCAAGGACTGGCCTGCAAGCGAAATTGAGCTGCTGCGGTTCACGCTGCAGAACATCATCGAGGAGACGGTGCAGGCTTTCACGCAGGGCGTTATTTTCCGCGAATCGGGCGGGCGGTTCGTTCTTATCTATAACGCCTTTTCCTCGGAAGGTGCGGCGGTGCTGGCTGAGCGCTGCTGTGCAAATATACAGAAATATGCGAAGTATACCTTGTCGGTAGGCGTAGGCCAGCCCGTCAAAAAAGTGCACGACCTGCCGGTCTCCTACCAGCAGGCGACGACGGCGATGTCGTATCATTTCTATACCGGAGGCAACGGCGTCGTCTGCTACGGGGACGTGCTGGAGGATGCCCAGCAGAGCAAGCCGAAATATCCGGCGGAAAAGGTACAGACCGCGGCGTTCGCGCTGCAGTCCGGCAACCGGGAGGAGACGATCCGCATTCTCGATGAAATCTACGAGGAGCTGATCCATTATCAGCCGCGCCCTCAGCCGCGCTACCTGTCGCTGCTGCTGCACGGGCTTGCCAACATGCTGATTCGCGTGCTGCTGGAGAAGCTGCCTTACGAGGATGTGCAACCGCTCGAGGGACTGCTCCAGGAGATGGAGCTGAGCGGCGGCAGGACGGTGGGCGACATTTATGCGCTGCTGCGCCAAATTTGCGAGAAGGGCTGTACCATCATTGAGACGCGCAGCGCTTCGATGGCGCACCTCGTCATCGACCGGGCAATTGCATACATCAAGCAGCATCTGGCCGCCGACCTGACGGTGGCTCACTGCGCCGCGCAGGTGCATTTGAGCGGGAGCTATTTTGCCAACCTGTTCAAGAAGGTGACCGGCATGAGCTTCAGCCAGTACGTTACGGCGGTGAGGATGGAGAAGGCGAAGGAGATGCTCCTCCAGAATCATCAGATTCAGGAGGTAGCCTCGGCGCTCGGCTACGAGGAGCGGCGCTATTTCAGCGACGTCTTCAAGAAAGTAACCGGCATGACGCCATCGGAGTTCCGGCAAAATGCAGGCTTGGGCGAGTAAGCAGCCTGCAGCTTTTTTGACTACGGACAGCAGACCGCGGGCTGCGAAGAGCCGCCTTGCATTGGCGAGACACGCGATATCGTGAGGCAGGGCGGAGGAACGGCGGTCACTTTTTAAAAATCCGGGGTTGCGGTGTTTCACCTTGTATTCGCTGAACTAAGCTTTAACGGCGGCTAAACCTCCTGCGGTGCGGGTATCCCTCTCACCAGTCTATGAAGCTCAAGCCCTTCTTCTGCGGTTGGGGCTTTTTCTTTGTCCAGGGGATTTAACCCCGTGTTTTCAAGGGCAGCCATTCGCTTTCTCCCCCTCAGTCGGATTTTATCCCTTTGCAATCGTTTCACCGCACTCCCTTTTCGACAAAAATCGCATATCCTTAATTCATACGGTTAAGCTACTCACTAACGGGAGGTACACGATAATGAAAAAATCGATGATTGCGCTGCTTTGCGCTTCTCTGGCGGTTACGGCTGCGGGCTGCGGCGCCAAGGAAGACGACGCCGGCCAAGGGGCGGCAAGCGGGGCCAACGGCAAGACGAAAGTATTGTTCTGGACGGCGGACCGTCATGATGCGGATTATATCAAGGGCGTCGTGGACAATTTTAATAAAACGAACACGGATAACATTGAAGTGGAAATGAGCGTCATGTCCGAGAACTATGTGCAGTCTGTCGATCTGGCCTTCGCCAGCGGACAAGCACCGGACGTATTGAATGCGAAATTCGACTTTGTGAATATGGCGCGCAAGAACTATTTCGAGCCGCTGGACGGATACATGAAGGACGATATGAAAAAGCGCTTCGAAAGCACGCTCCGGGACAGCGCTAACACGTACGACGGCAAAATTTATACGCTGCCTAACTACGGGACAACCATCCGCTTGGTCTACAACCAGGAATTGTTCGAAAAAGCCGGCATTGCCGCGCCTCCAAAGTCGCTTGACGAGCTGGTAGCGGATGCGAAGAAAATTACGGATGCCGGCAAAAAAGACGGTATCTACGGCTTTGCCGAAAATTTCAAAAATCCGACCAGCGCGATGGAGCGCTCCGTACGTAACATTTTGCAGGTGAGCGGCTACGGCGTGGACGGCTTCAATTTCAAAACAGGCAAATATGACTTTGCAGGCTACAAAGAGATCATTACCGCACTGAAGAAAATCAAGGACGACGGCAGCATGCTGCCAGGCGTAGAGTCGATGGATATCGACCCGCTGCGTGCGCAATTCGCGGCAGGGAAGATCGGGATGTACTTGTCCTACTCGGCGGAAGTCGGCGTCTACCAAACGCAGTTCCCGACCAAAATCAAGTGGTCGGCAGCGCCGGTGCCTTCCATCGACGGTACGGTTAAAGGTTTGAACGGCATGAACGGAGCCCAATGGCTGTCGGTCAGCAGCAGCTCCAAGGTGAAGGAAGCGGCATGGAAATTTGTAGAGTACATGTACAGCGAGGACAACCTGGTGAAATACGCTGAGACGGGTCTAGGCATGCCGGTGCTTCAAGCGGTTGCCGACAAAATGAAAACGCCGGATATTTACGGCTATAAAGAGTTCGTTCCGACGAAATCGGATGCGATCTGGCCGATCAAACCGAATGTGGACAGCTCCTTGACCGGGCTGAAGTACGCGGACGCTTTCTGGAAATACATTCTGGACGGCAGCGGCGACCTGGATGCGCTTATTGCCGACCTGACGAAGCGGTATAACGAAGCTCTGGATAAGGCGGCCAAAGCAGGCGACGTGAAGGTCAGCCCGAATCCGAATTTCGATCCGATGACATTGAAGTAATAGATCGACAGGCATCCATCAAAAGGGACCTGGCCTGAGAGGAGGCTGCTGAACAAGCAGCGGAGAGTGCGTGTATGGAATCGTGCTGCGATAACTTGTTCGGCGGTCTCCCTCAGGGGGAGGCCCTTTCTTTTGCCATAATCATGGGTTGAGGAGGGAATATGATGAATAAATCCAGACTTTACGGGACGGCGGCCATGTTCGTGATCCCGAGTCTGTTCCTTACGCTGGTCTTTTCCGTCTATCCGATCGGCTGGGCGATCCGCTATATGTTTTACGATTATAAGGGCTACGGCAAGGAAATCTTTATCGGGCTGGACAACTTTAAACAGTTATTTCACGACGAAATGTACTGGGATTCCGTATGGAATACGCTGATCTACGCGGGCGGGAAATTGATTCTGACGCTGCCCCTGTCGCTGCTGCTGGCGGTGATTCTGAACCGGGCGATCCGGGGGAGACAGTTCTTGCGGGCCGTTTATTTTATGCCTACGGTTATCAGCTCTGCGGTTATGGCGGTTGTCTTCTTCATTATTTTCAACTCGTATAACGGGATTTTGAACAAGATGCTGATTAATCTGCATCTCATCGATCACCCGATCGATTGGCTCGGCCAGAAATACGCGATGCTGACCGTCATTCTGATCGCCGCCTGGGGCGCGTTCGGCAACTATATGCTGCTGTTTATTGCGGGCTTGCAAAGCATCCCGAACGATGTGTACGAGAGCGCCTCGCTGGACGGAGCCAATGAGGCTCAGAAGTTTTGGTACATTACGATCCCGATGCTGGGGCCGGTGCTTCAAATCATTATTATGTACGCGATTATTAACTCGCTCAAAGGCTACGAGAGCATTATGGTCCGTAACCGAGGGCGGACCGGTAGGGAAGACGGAGGTCATGTTCCTGTACGTGTACAAATTGTTCTTCCCGGTATCTACGGGCTCAGGCGTACAGCAGCAGTTCGGTTACGGCAGCGCAGCGGGCTTCGTGACGGCAGTCATTGTCGGGATCATTACAGGACTGTATTTCTACATTTCCAAACGCCTCAATAAAGTCTACTAATCGAGAAAGGAGCGGATGAGAGAATGAATAGCGCATCTGCAGCGGCAAACACGGCCATGGCGGGAGCCCGCAAATCGACGGCGGCGGCCCGGTGGACAAACTCGATCGTGCTCTGGGCTTTTCTGCTGATTGTCATGCTGGTCACCGTTTTTCCTGTCGTCATGGCGGTCATCAACGCCTTCAAAACGAATATCGAAATCAACCTTGGCGATACTCTTCTGCCGAAAACATGGCAGTTCAGCAATTTCACCACCGCATGGGAAAAGGGGAACTTCAGCACCTTTACCTGGAACAGCTTATATATTTCGATCGTTTCAACGATCGGTACCCTGGTCGTCGCTTCGATGGCGGCGTATGCCGTAGACCGGATCGAATTCCCGGGCCGTAAATTCGTCGTGTTCATTCAATCGGCGACGATGTTTATCTCTATCGGTGCGGTCGTGCTGCGCCCGCAGTACGATATTATGGTTAAGCTGGGGCTTAACAAATCGCTGTGGGGCGTCATCATTATACTGATTGCCGCCCATGCGTCCACCTTCTTTATTCTGCTCGGATTTTTCCGGGGCATTCCGAAGGAGTTGGACGAAGCGGCGATGCTGGACGGCTGCGGACCGTTCCGCATTTACTGGCAGATCATCCTGCCGCTTGTCGCGCCGGGGCTTGGCGTCTCCGCCTTGTTCGCTTTCCGCCATGGCTGGAACGAGTACATCCTGCCGCTCGTATTTACGATGAGCACGCCGAAGCTGCAGCCGCTGACGGTCGGTCTGGCGAATCTGCGCTATGGTACCGGCGATGCCGCCCAGCTGAACCTGATGCTTGCCGGCGCATGCTTGTCCATCCTGCCGATTCTGGTTGTGTACGCATTGGCCAACAAATCGTTTATGCAGATGTCGGCCGGCTCGTTGAAGGGATAAGAGGCCACCCCTTGAGGGGGAGCGAGGTTTTTCCAGCAGTTATCCTGCTAAACTAAAAAAAAGGACGCCAGCCTTCCCTCAGGGAAAAAGCTGGGCGTCCTTGCTTATTTTTATGAAGCTGTCCTTGCAGCATTGCAAACCTGCTAGGCGAAGCGGAGGGGTTCAGGGACTAACCCCAAATTTCGGCTTCAGTAATGCTGTTCCATGTATTCACCGTATTGCCGTGCCCGACAATTCTTACATAGCGGGCGCTTTGCGAGGGAATAGCGTAGGTCTCCAGATTTAGGGAAGAGCCGCTGCTGGCGCCGCTGTAAACCTGCGTCCAAGAGGTTCCGTTGGAAGAAACTTGAATCTCAAACGAGGTGGTCCGTACGTTTCCCTGGTGCCAGGCGATGCGAACGGATTGGACCGTTTTGGCGGATCCGAGGTCACAACGAATCCATTGCCCGTCCCCGTTGGCGAACCAGCGGGTACTTAAGCTTCCGTCGACCGCATTCGCCGGAACGTTGCCGTCATCGCTGCTTGCCGTGACGCTTGCCGCGGGTACGGATAATTTGGAGGAGGCCCCTCCGCTGACGGTGACGTTGCCGCTGTACATATTGCCGGATGGGCTGCGGGTGTTGCCCGACACCGTTGCCGTCGCATTGGCATCCGTCGTGACTACGTAAGGCACAGCCGTATCAAGGTAGACGGTATTGCCTGTGAAGGAGGCATTGAGCCCCCAGCCGCTCGCCCGCTGGTGCACCTGGAAGGCATCGACGATGATGCTGTTATTGTTGCGGTATCCGGTATTGTTGCGTATGATATCGTTGTTTCCTTTGACGTCGATGAAGCTGTCCGCCGCATTGGCGCCGCTGATGCCGGTGCCGTTGAACGTGCAGTTTTCTACGAGGGTTCCGGACGAGCCTTCCTTAATATCGACATGCTCTGCCGTAACGTTGGGGCCGATAGCCACATTGGTGATTTTGTTGTAGTTCGTTTCTTTTATATAAGTTCCCCATTTGCCCTGATCGGACCCGACATAGACGCCTTCTCCATAGTCGGCCGTTACTTTGCCCGTATCATGAACGGATGAATTCTGGATCGTATTGTAGGAGCTCCCGTCGCGGTAATGTACGCCTTCCTCACCGATATTGTACACCTCGGCGCCATCGATTAACGTATAGTTAGCGTTATCGAGCATGATGCCTTTCTTGGCGTTCGTTACCTTTACGTCTTTGACCACCCAGTAATCGCCTGTGATATAAAGGGTATAGCCGCTGCCGGTTCCGCCTCCGTTCAGGATAGCTTTATTGCTGGCGCTCGCGCTTTGCAGCGTAATAGGCTGGGATGCCGTGCCGTTGGCAGCCATGACGAAATTGCCCGTGAACGTGGTACCTGCGGCAAGAGTAATCGTATCGCCGGGCTGGGCATTCGAGAGAGCGGTTTGCAGGCAGGAAGCGGTGCTGCAGCTGACGGAGGCGGCGAGGGACGGTTGAGGCAGGAACAGTACTGTGCAGAGGAGCGTCAAAGCAAAGGCCGCTAACAGATAAAGCGGGCTGGGCTTGTCATGCCATACCATTGCAGCTTGAATCATTGTAAATTCCTCCTTAGGGTTTGAGGCCGCCGGAAAGCTCGGCGTAAAGAGACGGAATCTTCTTCCGAACGCTTGCGCTTCTATAAGAACGCTTTCGTCTGTTTCGCCGTTGTCAGCGCCTCATGGGTTTAAAGTATCCGCTTATTTGATAACGCTTTCACTTCTTATAGTAAATTAGAATTATTTTCAAAATCTTGTAAAATTTCTATGGGCGGTTGTTTTATTTTTAGGTAGCAAAGCAAAAAAGACCGTCTCTCCATCGAGAAACGGTCTGCGGCAAGCCAATCTATTAAAAATCAAAGTTGTCCGGGTCCAGGTCCGACCCGAAGATTTTTGTTCAAAGCGTCGATGCTGGCCATATCTTCGGCCGTCAGCTCGAAATCGAAGATGGAGGCATTCTCGATTATGCGATGTTCTTTGGTCGACTTCGGAATCGTCACAACGCCATGCTGAAGATCCCAGCGGAGAATGATCTGAGGCACCGATTTTCCGTAACGGCCCGCAATCTCCTGCAGTACGGAATGATCCAGCAGCTGACCCTGCATAAGCGGCGACCAGGCTTCCATTTGGATGCCGTTCGCCTGACAGAAGCGCAGCAGCTCCTCTTGCGTCAGCTGGGGATGGTACTCCACCTGGTTTACCATCGGCTTCACGGCTGCGTCTTTCATCAAATCTTCCAGATGGTGAATTTGGAAGTTGCTCACGCCGATCGCTTTGACGCGGCCATCCCGGTACAACGACTCCAGAGCTCGCCATGCCTCTTTATATTTCCCAGCAACCGGCCAATGAATCAGATACAGATCCAGATAGTCCAAGCCTAATTTCTCCAGGCTGGCTTCGTAAGCTGCCAAGGTTGCTTCATAGCCAAGATCGGCGTTCCATACTTTAGAGGTAACGAACAGATCTTCTCTGGCAAGACCGGTTTCTTCAAGCGCTTCGCGAATGCCTTGGCCTACGCTTTTTTCGTTGCCGTAGATAGCGGCCGTATCGATGCTGCGATAGCCGTGGCGAACCGCCGAGCGGATGGCCTGAACCAATTCTTCGCCTTCCTCTACTTTAAATACGCCAAGGCCGAACCAAGGCATATGAATTCCGTTATGAAGTACAGTTATCGATTGCAGGTTTTGTTTCATGATGATGTTCCTCCTGAATGGTTTCATTTAATGGTTTTGTTTGGAATACTTGAAATTGAGAATGGTCCGAAACAATAGGATGTGCGCACATGTAGACCCTGTCTGCAAGTAAAGCGAATCAGCGGTAAGCCGGCTCGGCATCTCCGGCGGATGCAGCAGCAGGAGTCTTTTTCTCCAAAGCCCGGCTCCAGCCCGTCAGCACGACCGCTCCGAGCACCATAAGTGCGCCCACCCATGTGGTATGAATGAGGCCTATTGTATCGGTAACGACACCGCCCAGGTAAGCGCCGATGGCGATTCCCGCATTAAAAGCGGCGATATTGATGGCAGAAGCGACATCCACCGATTTAGGGGTGTATCGTTCCGCCAGCATAACGACATAAACCTGCAGTCCGGGCACGTTCATGAAAGCCAGCAGCCCCATGAAAAAGATGGTGATCAGCCCGGCCGTCTTAAACGGTGCGGTGAAGGCCAGGATCAGCAGCACGAGCGCTTGAACGGCAAACATATAGAACAAAGCGTTCACCGGCTTGCGGTTCGCCGCCTTCCCGCCGATGGCATTGCCTATCGCAATGGCAATCCCATACAGCAGCAGGATGGCCGCCACGGTTTTTTCCTGAAATCCGGTTATGTCATGGAGCAGAGGGGATAAATAAGTAAAAACGACAAAGGTTCCCCCATAGCCCAGAGCTGTAATGGCAAATACAAGCAGCAGCCGCCCGTTCGTAACAAGCTTGACTTGATCCCGCAGCATGATTTTGGCTCCTTTGCGCAGCTGGGAAGGAACCAAAATCATATTCGCTATCAAAGCCACGATACCGACAGCGACGATGGCTATAAAGGCGGCGCGCCAGCCCCACTGCTGACCAAGGTAGGTACCGAGGGGCACGCCGGTTACCGTCGCCACGGTAAGCCCCGAGAACATCATGGCTATGGCGCTTGCCCGGCGGTTTTCAGGCACCAGGTCGGCTGCAATGGTGGAGCCGATGGACATGAAAATTCCGTGGGATAAGGCGGAAATAACCCGTGCGGTCAGCAGGAGGCCGATACCGCTCGACACCGCCGCCAGGCTGTTGCCCAGAATAAACACGATCATAATCCAGAACAGCAGCGTTTTACGGGATATGCTGGAGGTCAGCGCCGTGAGCACGGGAGCGCCGAAAGTGACGCCCAGAGCATATAAGGTGACAGTTAATCCCGCTGTGGTTACGGATATATGCAGGTCTTCAGCGATAAGCGGCAGGAGCCCTACGCTGATAAACTCGGTTGTTCCAATCGCGAAGGCGCTGATGGCCAAGGCCAGAAGCGCCAAGGTGCTTCTTTTTTTATCTAGTGACATGCGTTTCGCTCCTATCCTGTAGAATCGCCGGCCGGCAAATGCTATTATGAGCTATGAGGATAAAAAATAACAGTACGTACTTTGAAGTACTATAGGTACTAAAAAGTGCCTATGGGCCGGCAGGAGGGACAGACAGTGACGTTAGTTAAAAAGAAATATAATATTTCCGTTGAGGCGACGTTAGAGGTTATCGGAGGCAAATGGAAATGCGTGATTCTTTGTCATTTGACTCACGGGAAGAAGCGGACCAGCGACCTGAAGCGGCTGATGCCCGGCATTACGCAGAAGATGCTGACACAACAGCTCAGGGAGCTGGAGGAGGACGGCATCGTAAACCGGATCAGCTACAATCAGGTACCGCCCAAGGTGGAGTACGAGCTGAGCGAGTACGGCTGGAGCCTCAAGTCGATTCTGGATTCGCTGTGCGCCTGGGGAGAACGGCACATTATTAAAGAATACGGGGATAAGTTTGCCGTATTGGAGGATAACATCTTGAATCAGCCGGGAACGGAAGAACAGACGGCTGACGAAGAGCAGGATGTGCCGGTGTAGCGGCGGCAGGAGCCCGCGGCAGCGCCGGAGGTCTCGCCCAATTCATATAGAACAAACAAAGAAGCCTTGCAGCGACACGAAACAACGTGTGCTGCAAGGCTTCTTTGTTTGCCGGCGAGAACCGTGTGCAGCCCGCCGCGGACGTTCAACGGCGCGCCGGTAGAGGCTGCGTATGGAAGAGCGGCGGCGAAGGCACGTGACACCCAGGGAACATATGGATGTCTTGAATCTGGTTGACAGGGTAGTGCTTGGTGGCAAACTGGGTATGGTACAAATACTCCATCAGGTATACCTGGCCCCCATGTACGCTGCATAAAATCCCGCTGGTCCCTTGACCATTGGTGAACGAAACGCCTACCGGCTTGCCGAGCAGGTAGGGCACTTTTTGGCTCCATGGCATAGGTAAATCCCCTCCATACCCATACCATATGTCCATGAAGCCGATAGGTGCATTCCAGTGGCGGCGAATGAACGAAGCGGAAGAAAAATAGGCGCTTAAAACTTCACGATCAAATGGCTCAAGGAGCCGTACAAATAAATTTGTGTCAGCAGCTCCATCCGGCGTCTTGCATCGCCCGCGCCCATCGCGAGAAACAAGGGCAGGAAATGCTCGTAATCCGGCGTAGCCCGCACGGCGTGCGGAGCCAGCTGTTTGTAGCCGAACAGGGAGGCGGTGTCCCACGACTGCATATGCTCGATCAGCCAGTCGTCAAACTCCTTCGCCCAGTCGTCCGCGCGGTTCTCCGCGTGAAAGTTCATCTCGCGGAAGTTGTGAATCGTCGCGCCGCTGCCGATCACGACGATGTTACGCTCGAGCAGCGGCGCGAGCGCCTGCCCGATCTTATACTGCTGCTCGGGCGGCAGCAGCGGGTTCACGGAGACGGCGATGACCGGGACATCCGCCTCGGGGAACAGGTGGCGCAGCAGCACCCAGACGCCGTGGTCAAGCCCGCGCTTTTCTTCAGGCCGGGCTGCCAGGCCTGCGGCTGCGAATAAGCCGATCACTTCGTCGGCGAGCTTCTTGGAGCCCCGTGCGGGATAGACGACGCGGTACAGCTCATCGGGGAAGCCGCCGAAATCATAAATCGTTTCATACACTGCATCCGTTGAGGTCACGGACAGCTCCCGCGCCGCCCAGTGCGCCGTAAAGACGACGACCGCCTCGGGCTTGCCGAGCGAAGCCCCCAGCTTGTTCAGTTCTTGCGTATAGGGAATATCTTGAATCGCCAGCATAGGCGAGCCGTGTCCAATAAAATAAGAAGCTCCCATAGTTAATTCCTCCTTCAAGGGTCATGGTTCGTATTTAGCAGGATATAGGTTCCTGATCCAAAAAAACTTATAATTAGTAAGTTAGTTACTATAAATAATTTATCATGAGGACGGGCCTTCGTCAATGGCCATATAGAAAAAACAAACCTAATCCCTTAAGTTTGTTCATTGTTGAAAGGATGGCCCTATAGCATAATAAGCATGTGATCAGAACAAGAAATACGAGGGGGAAGCAAAGCAATGAGAACAAACCGCTTGGTTCATCTGGCATTGGCAGGAACAATGGCAATCGGTCTTACGGCCTGTGGAGGCGGCGCTGCCGATACGGCGCCCTCCGCGCAAAGCGGAGCCGCAGGCGATGCCTCGAATAAAAGTAATCCGGGACCGGTAACGATTACGTTCCAAAATATTTATCCCGACCCGACCGCCCCGAACAACAAAATTATGAAGAAAATTGTAGCCGATTACACGGCAGCGCATCCGAACGTCAAGATTGAGCTGGATTCGCTGAATACCGACCAGCAAAAGATGAAGCTGAAAACGCAGGCGGCTTCCAAAGAAGTGCCGGATATTACGATCGTCAATCCGAGCGCCCAGATGAAACCGTTCGTCGATGCGGGCCTGCTGGCGCCGCTGAACGATATGCTGGATCAGAACGGCCTGAAGGATACGTTCCAGAAAGGGATTCTCGATTATTATACGTTCAATAATAATGTGTATGCGCTGCCGGACGGGAACAACTTGGGCGTCGTGTACTACAACAAAGAGCTGTTCAGCCAAGCCGGCGTGGAAGTGCCTAAAACATTCGAGGATATGGTGGAAGCGGCGAAGAAGCTGAAGGCCAAAGGAATTATTCCGATGGCGATTCCGGAGAAAGATACGTGACCGGCTCCTTCCTGTTCATGAACATGGTGCTGAGAACGAACAACGGGCCGAACTTTCTGAAGGATGTCCTGGATAAGAAGAAAACGTTTGAAGACCCGGCCTTTGTCGAGGCGGTTTCGAAGCTGCAGGACCTGGTTCAAGCCGGCGCCTTCCAGGAAGGGGCGACTTCGTTCGACCTGACGGCAGGAGAGAACTTATTTAAAACAGGCAAAGCGGCTATGTATTACATGGGAACATGGGCGACGGGAGCCATCGACGATTCCTCGGTCAAAGGGAAGGTCGGCGCGTTCAAATTCCCGACGGTCGGCGGCAAAGGGAACCCGGATCAATTTATGCTTGCGCCGGGAAGCGGCTTCGCGATCTCGGCCAACAGCAAGCATCTGAAAGAAACGAAGGATTTCCTGAACTACTTTATGGTGAATTTCCCGAAGGTATCCTTCGAAATGAAGAATGCGGTAGGTATTGCACAGAAGGTGGAGGGCGACTTCAAGGCCGCAGGCTACTCCGATTTGTCGATGGAGGTTATGGAGCTGTTCAAGAACGTGCAGGGCGGCGATCTGGCCTTCGATAATACGATGAATCCGGGCACGGCCCAGGCGCACCTGACCAGTATCCAAAACCTGTTCGTACAGAAGAAAGATCCGAAGGATGTTGCGAAGGAACATCAAGCCGCTTTTGAAACGAACAATAAATAAGACGTACACCAGGAAGGGAACCGGAGGCATTGACGGCCGGAAAGAGAGGTCAACCGGGTCTCCGCGCGCTCCCTTCCTTATTTTTGCTGCGCTTATTTAGCGGCATCCCAATATTTCCGCAATAGCGGTCACACATCGAAGAACGTCGGAATGGCGTTTTTCTCATGGAGGCGGTTCACCGTGAACGCATTAAACGTCCCGAAGCGAACGATTGCTTTGTTTGTGCTCCCTTGTTTGCTTCTTTACATCCTGCTTGTGTTCATTCCTATCTTAGTGTCGTTTTATACGTCAACGCTGGATTGGAACGGCATCGGCGCGTCGCGCTTTATCGGGCTCGGCAATTTTAAGGAGCTTTTTACGAAGTGACCCGTGTTCTGGCCTTCGGTCGGCCGGACGCTGCTGTTTGCCTTATTCTCCATGGCGGAGATCCCTTTTGCCCTGTTCGTAGCAATCCTTATCGGCCGCTATGTGCGGAAGCCGAATTTTCTCGTATCGAGCTACTTTCTTCCTGTCATTTTATCGGTCGTTGTGATCGGCCAGCTCTGGAAAACGATCTATAACCCGGCTTCGCTCGGCGGTATGCTGAATCAGCTGCTGATGGCCGTCGGTCTGGAGCATTGGACCAAGCCTTGGCTCACCGATCCCAAGGTAGCGATCTTCGCGTTATTCTTCGTATCGCTGTGGCAGTATTTAGGCTATCATGTGCTCATTCAATTTACGGGTATTCAAAACATTCCTTCGGAAATTTATGAAGCGGCAAAAATCGACGGGGCCGAAGGGCTCACCGCCGACAGGTATATTACGCTGCCTATGGTATTGCCGATTTTTAAAATATCGATTGTGCTGTCCGTTATCGGTTCGCTGCAAGCGTTCGACATGATCATGGTCATGACCGGAGGCGGCCCGGCGCATGCGACGGACGTAATCTCGACCCATATGTACAACATGTCGTTCCTCTCCATGAGGTATGGCTACGGAAGCGCTATGGCCTCATTCCTCGTCATGGAATGTCTGGCCGTGACACTGCTGCTGAATGCGGTGTTTAAAAAATTGGAAAGCAAGTATGCGTAGGCTGGTCAGCTTGTTTAGGGAAAGGGAGAGATCAGGATGAGTTCATTACCCGGCGTTACTTCCGCTCCGGTCCGGGCGGTGCCTCGGCAGCGTGCCAGCAGGGTCAGAGGCAGAGGGCTGGTGCTCGGCTTCTTGTCGGTTCTGTTCGTGACGCAGGTCTATCCGCTGCTGTGGCTTGTGATTTATTCGCTGAAGACGAATGAAGAAATTTTATCGGGAAGCTTCTTTTCGCTGCCGCATGCGCTCCAGTGGGTCAATTATAAAGAGGCTTATGTGTCGGGCACGTACCTGAAATATTTGTTCAACAGCTTTTTCGTAACGGCATCGACGATGGCGGTCGTCATTGTTTTATGCTCGATGGTAGCGTACGCGATCACCCGTTTTCGTTTTAAATACGCCTCGGCCGTGATGCTCGTTTTCCTTGTCGGCATTATGATCCCGCTGCAGGCGACGCTGCTTCCGCTCATGATTATATTTAAGCACATGGGCATCCTAAATACTTATTTGGCGCTCATTCTGCCTTACATTTCGTTCTCCACCCCGCTTGCGGTCTTCGTGCTGTCGGGCTTTATGCGGACGATTCCGCTGGAGATCGAGGAATCGGCTGTTATGGACGGAGCGAGCATTACGCGGACATTCCGCAGCATTATTTTGCCGATATCGGTGCCCCCGATCATGACGGTCAGCATTTTGACCTTCATCTCGATCTGGAACGAGTATATTATGGCGTCCACGTTCATTTCTTCACAAAGCTTGAAGACGCTGCCGTTCGGCGTGTACAGCTTCGTCAGCCAATATTCGGTCAATTACGGAGCGATCGGAGCCTTCCTCGTGCTTGGCGCGCTGCCGGTTATCTTCATCTACTTCGTGCTGTCGGAGAAAATTACGAAAGGGATGGTTGCCGGAGCGGTGAAGGGTTAAGCTTGAACCGCACGGACGCATGGATGTTTCATGCAGCGTTGCGAGGAAGCTGGTGCCGATCCTCCGTCGTGTTGTATAGTAGGGACAGGCAGGAAGAAAGGAGACCGGAAGAAGTGCGGCGCGGCTTTCATTCCATTTACAGTCGGTTATTTATCTTATTTCTCATCTGCATGTTAAGCCTGCTGATCGTGGTCAGCGGGCTTTATTACAAGCGGTCGACCGATCAGGTGCACCAGAAAATCAGCGATATCGCGCAAAAAAACGTGTACCAGACCAGCGAGCTGTTCGATCTGCTGCTGGGCGGATACGATACGCTGACTAAATCCGTTACAGGCAACTTTGATCTTCAGCGGCTGCTGCCGGACGATACCCGCAAGGATGCGGCGGTCCGGGCGATCAACGAACGGACGATCGTCAACATTCTTGGGGCGAACTATTACTCCAGAGAAGATATCATCGGTATCCATGTGGTTTCCAAGGACGGGGTTCTCTACAGCTACGGCAACTATATGAATGTGATCGATCCGAACTTTCAACAGTCGGACTGGTATAGAAAGGTCAGCCGTTCGACAGGCGAGCTGGTCTGGATCGGCGTCCATGAGCATTCGGTGATCGATCAGAACGAGCCGCGCCCGGTATTCACCTTCGGACGGCAAATGTATGATCTTCATACGCATCAGCCTGTCGGTATGGTTATTGTAGAGACCGATCCGCAGCAAATTCTTGACGCGCTGGCCAACCTGCGGCTCGGCGAGCGGAGCGAGGTCTACATGTTGTCCGCCCAAGGCGAGATCATGGCGGCGAGCTTGGACGAACCGCGTTTACGGAACGCCCTGGGGGAGCAGCCGCGGCTGCTGCAGGAGCATGAGGTGCTTGTGGAGGAAAAAGCAGGCTATCTGATCGTCGGCTCCAGGCCGTCCTTGGCCGATTGGCAGTTCATCAGCGTCACGCCGGAGGCTGATTTGAATGTGGAGCTGGACCGGATGAAGCATTACTTGCTTTATGTCGGATCCATTCTGGTCGTGGTATCGACGATATTGGCGACGCTCGTATCCCGTTCGTTCGCATCTCCGCTCAAGCGGCTGATTCAAGAGATGAAGCAGGTCGAGATGGGGAACTTCCGCGGCGAGCCGGTGACGGTAAATTCGTATGAGGAAATCAACAGCCTGGTCTCCTCGTTCAACCAGATGGTCGGACGGATGGATGAGCTGATCGAGCGGGTCAAGTCCGTCTCGACCAGCGAAAAGAACGCTCAACTGCAGGCGCTTCAGTCGCAGGTTAACCCCCATTTCCTCTATAATACCTTGGATATGATCTATTGGATGCTTGACGAGCAGGAGCAGGATAAGCTGGGCTCGGTCGTGCTGGCGCTGTCCAATATGTTTCGCTACAGCTCCCACTGGGAAGCGGATTCGAACGTGTCGCTGGAGGAGGAGCTGGAGCAGATTCAGCATTATTTAACCATCATTCAACTGCGGCTGGACGGCAGGCTCCAGGTGGAGATCGATGTCGATCCGCAATGGCTTCGCATCCGGCTGCCCAAAATGACGCTGCAGCCGATCATCGAGAATGCGGTGAAGCATGGGCTGGAGCGCCGGCAGGAAGCGGGCGTGCTGCGGGTGTATGCGGAAGCCGACGGAGCCCGCCTGCGCCTGTTTGTCGAGGACAACGGGCCGGGCATGGAGGCGGGTGCTCTCTCCCGTCTACAGGCCTCGCTTGCTGACGTCAGCCGGACCGAGCCCGATCCCGCACAGGGCGGCTTCAGCGGCCCGGAAGCCGCCCCGATGCAGCAGGGCGCTGCAGCCGACAGTGGAGGTAAAGGGATGCCGCTGGCGGCTGCGGATACCGGCGCCGGCACAGCGGCGCCGATTGCGCCGGAAGCGGGCACCGGTGAAGCCGCCCGGCTGAGGCAGGGCATCGGGCTGCAAAATGTGCACCGGCGGCTGCAGCTGATGTTCGGTGAAGGCTACGGGCTGGATATTCGCAGCGTATCGGGCCGCGGTACGACCGTCTGCTTGTCCGTTCCGGCGCAGCAGGCGGCTTGGAACGGAAGGGAGGGAACGGGACGATGAACATTCTGGTCGTCGACGATGAGAAAATTATCCGCGAAGGGGTGCGGCGTACGCTGCAAACCTCGCATCCCGGCATGCGTATTTTCACGGCGGCTTCCCCGGAGGAAGCGATTGAAACGCTGCGCAACAGCCATATCGATATCGTGTTCACCGATATTCTCATGCCCGGCATGACGGGGCTGGAGCTGATGAAGCTGACCCGGCGCAGACACCCGCACGTGAAATGGATCGTCATCTCCGCCTATTCCGAATTCGCTTACGCACAGGAAGCGATGCGGCTCGGCGCCAGAGATTATTTGCTTAAGCCGATCGGCAAGGAAAAGCTGCTGAAGCTGATTGGGACGCTGGAGGAGGAGCTGCGCCGGGAAAACCGGCTGACGATGGAGAACCAGGTGCTTCGCTCCAATCTGAAATATTTGCGGGAGGCGGTCTTCCAGCGCTGGGCTTCCGGCTTGGATATCGGCCGCTTCGATATGGCGTCGGAGATGGGGAGCCACCCGGATTTTTATTTGATTCTGGTCCGGCTGGAGAGCGCCAATCCGATTCATCTGGAGCATTTCATCGTTGACAATGTGCTGTCCGAGCTGATCGAGCAGAAGGGGCATGGGTTCGTATCCAGCTTCGAGAGCCACAGCCTGCTCGGGCTGGTTACGCTGCAGGAGGGGACGGGGCTGGACAGCTTCCTGGTGGAGCTGCGAAGCCATTTGAACCAGTATTTGAAAATTCCGTTCCACCTCGGTGCGAGCGGCCTGCTGTATGATTTTCAGGTCATTCCCCAGGAGGTAAAAAGGCTCAAGCAGTCCGGCACTCTGGCTTCAACGGGACTGTATGAGCACAAAAATGAGGGCGCCATCGAGGTGGCTCTGCAGTATATCCGCACGCATTATCACGAGGATTTGTCGCTGGAGAAGGTGGCGTCGGTTGTTTACCTGAATCCGGCGTACTTCAGTCAGCTGTTCAAGCAGAAGACGGGCCAAGGCTTCAAGGAATATATTATTCAGCTTCGGCTGGAACGGGCGAAGGAGCTGCTGCAGGACCCTTATCTGAAGATAGCCGACATTGCCGAGCGGGTCGGTTACCAGGACATGCGTCATTTTACGCAGGTATTCCGCAAAAAGCACGCTTTAACGCCGACCGAATACCGGCGGCAGTGGGAGGATGAGCAGTAGGAAGTAACCTGGAGGATACGCTTCCAATGCGCGCCAATCCCAGGCGCGTTGCAGCGCTGTGTGGCGGCCGGTCGAACCCCACGTTTAGGCTGGCGGGAATAGGGAAGGTTTGTCTGTTAAGTATAGGCATATCCGAACAGAACAGCTTCCCCGGTACGGGGAGCCTGTCCGGAAGGAACGGCAGGTCTCTCCATCTGCTGCCGACCGCTGCAATCAAACAGAGAAGTAATGTAACGAAACTGTAATCTGTTTTTCATCTCCTCTTAAGGTAAACGGCCTATACTAAATCTCGACCCCCTTTTTAATATATATAACTTGTCAGACCCGCAGCCCGTTGCTGCGGGTCTCTTTCTTTGTGCCGGCATAGGCCCGCCAGGCGGACAAGCATAAAAAATCCCCGAGGGATGTGGAAAGCATCACCTGGGGGATAATCATAAGCTGTTTATTTAATTTCAAAGGAGCTTTTCAGGGAAACGACCCGGTTAAACACAAGCTTCTCCGGTGTAGTCAGCTTCGGATCGATACTGAAATAACCGTGGCGGAAGAACTGGAATTTATCCTGCGGCTTCGCCTCGTTCATGTCAGGATCCACGAACCCTTGTATAGTTTCCAGCGAATTCGGGTTGATAAATTCAAGGAAATTGTCGCTGTCGCCGCGCTCTTCGTCAAGAATCAACGGCTCGTACAGGCGGAACTCGGCCGGTACGGCATTGGAAGCATCGACCCAATGAATCGTTCCTTTCACCTTACGTCCGGTAAAGCCGCTGCCGCTCTTGGTTTCGGGATCGTAGGTGCAGTGGATTTCCACCACATTGCCTTCGGCATCCTTAACAAAATCGTTGCACTTAATAAAATAGGCATTCTTCAAGCGAACTTCGTTGCCCGGGAACAAACGGAAATATTTGCTCGGAGGGTTCTCCATAAAATCGTCCTGCTCGATATAAATCTCGCGGGAGAATGTAATTTTGCGATTGCCCATCTCCGGATTTTCCGGGTTGATCTCCGCCTCAAGCTCTTCGGTTTGACCCTCCGGATAGTTCGTAATCACGACCTTCAGCGGACGCAGGACGCCCATCGTGCGCGGCACCTTCAGCTTCAGATCCTCGCGGATAAAATAGTCCAGCATCCGCTCGTCGACGATGCTGTAGCTGCGGGATACGCCGGTCTCGCGCGCGAAATTGCGGATCGCCTCCGGCGTGAAGCCTTTGCGGCGCAGGCCCGAGATCGTCGGCATCCGCGGATCGTCCCAGCCGTCGACGATGCCCTGGTCGACCAGCTGCTTCAAGAAGCGCTTGCTCATGACCGTATTCGTCAGATTCAGGCGTGCGAATTCATACTGCTTCGGTTTGGATTCCAGCTCGCATTCTTCAATAACCCAGTCGTATAACGGACGGTGGTTCCTCGAACTCGAGCGTACAGATCGAGTGGGTGACGCCTTCAATCGCGTCGCCGAGCGGGTGGGCGTAATCGTACATCGGATAGATGCACCATTGATCTCCCGTATTGTGATGCTTCGTATGGGAGATACGGTAAAGCACCGGATCGCGCAGGTTCATATTCGGCGAGGACATGTCGATTTTGGCGCGCAGCACCTTTTCTCCGTCCTTGAACTCGCCCTTGCGCATCCGGTCAAACAGCTCCAGGTTCTCTTCGACGCTGCGGCTGCGGTGAGGGCTGTTCTCTCCGGGCTGGGTCAGCGTACCGCGGGTGAGACGGATTTCCTCCGCGCTCAAATCGTCCACGTAAGCTTTGCCCTTGTTGATAAGCAGCACGGCGCGCTGATACATTTCCTCGAAATAATCGGAGGCGAAGAACAAGCCGTCCCACTCGAAGCCGAGCCAGCGGACGTCTTCTTTGATCGCTTCGACAAATTCGGTATCTTCCTTGGACGGGTTGGTGTCGTCGAACCGCAGGTTCGTGCGTCCTTTGAACTCGTCGGCCAGCTCGAAATTGAGGCAGATCGACTTGGAGTGCCCGATATGCAGATAACCGTTCGGCTCTGGCGGGAAGCGGGTCACGACTTCGCTCACTTTGCCCGATTTCAGATCGTCGATGACAATGTTTCTAATAAAATGAGATGATGCAGACGGGTTCTCCAACACAATCAACCTTTCTTCCTTCATAGTTTATCTTAATATAATACACAAAAACGGTAAGAAATATAATGGTCCGTGTTTCGAAAATGTGATTTTTTGCCTTAGGACGGCGGGTTTCGCTCCTTTCTAGGGTGGGTTGTCCGTTAAAATATGTTTTTCTCCTATTATATTAATCTAGTTACTTTATGTACCTGCGGCATATAATATCTTATCCTAGCAGCGGAAAGGGGGTTGCATCGTATGCATAACAATAACTCCAACTCCACCATTCTTGGTATTCTGGACAGAGTCAGCCTAGGTACTCGTATTACGGTTTATTTCGACAGTGCTTTCCGTACTGGTAAATACCAAGGCATCCAAAACGGCAACGTAGTTATCACTACAAGCGCTGGCATCAACGTTTACATTCCTCTGCGCAAGGTGGAAGCCGTCACATTCTAATCTATGAAAAAAAGAGCTGCGGGCCTTGGGTCCGCGGCTCTTTTTCATAGTTTGCCAACTCTCTCATCCACTCACACATTCTCTCCGGAGAGTACATAAACCTTCACATTTCGTTTGACGCCAAAATGGATCGCCTGATCGAGATCGTTCATGAAGACGTCGATCCGAGCTCCGCGGACGGCAGAGCCGGTATCCTCCGCTTTGCGGATGCCGATGCCGTCAATAAAGACGGTAGAGCCTATCGGGATGACTGCCGGGTCAACGGCGATCGTCCGGCCTTCCTCGGCTTTGCTGCCGCTGTAAGTAATGCCGTAGGCGGAATGGGACGAGGTTTTTCCCGTCGATTCCGCGCCTGCGGTGTAGGCGGTCAGCGTGGAGCTGAGCACCTGCCTGATGACCTGGCGGTTTCCGTCGGGTAATGGCACGACGGCTTCGGCAGCAGGAATCGTCAGCTGCTGCCCGACCGATAGAGCCTTCGGATTGAGCAGATCGTTCTCCGCCATCAGCGAGGCGACCGAGATGTTGAAATCGCGCGCAATTTGATACAGCGTGTCTCCGGAGGCCACCTTGTACTGCAGCGGGGCAGGCAGCGGCTCTGGCTCTTCCGCAGGCAGCTGCGGGCCGAAGAGCGGCCCCAGCTCGGGCTGATCGTAAACTGTGTATACAGGGCCGTATGCGACGGCGGATTCGTAGGCGTCCTCGCCTCCGGAATAGGCCTGAACGGACAGGCCAAGAGCTGCATTCAGCAGCAGTGCAAGCGTGATGGTTATTGCTAGTTTCGTTCGGTAACCGGCCATGGACGGTATCCTCCTTTTCGTTCCTGCAAAATATCATAAATGCTAGTAATAGATTTACCTGTTTTGCTAGATTCTAAACATCCGGCACGAAAGAGGAGGCTTCTCAGGAGTCGAAACAGGTGAATATCAGCAGGCCGAAAGAGCTGTGGCAAAAGGGGTTTGAAGCGGAAGACGGCACGCAAAAAAACGGTCCGCACTCCAAAGAGCGCGGGCCGTTATCGGACAGGCCGGTTGCTATTTTCATAGAAATGAAGCATGAAGCGGGCGGGAAACTACTCTACCCACAAGGCGATCCAGATAAACAGACAGACGAGCAGAGGGCCCGATACGAGACCTGTCAGGATGGACAGCAGCAGCCAGTGCTCTCTGCAGTATTCGGCGAGCCAATCCAGGCGTTCCCGTACGCGCTGCTGCTTATCCAGTGCTCTTAAATATTTTCGCAGGTTATAGGCCGCAGTCTGCTCGTCCTGCTCCTGCAGACGGTCCCATAGTTCTTGATGCAAGGACGACAATTCCTTTACCTGCTCGCATTCTCTGGGAGACTGCATGCGCTGGAACCTCCTTTGTTAATAACAAGAACAAGGCGGGTTTGCCGGCTGTACGGTCAAGTGCTGTAATCTTATTGTAACGAGAAAACAGTGGATGTTTCAACGAAGAAGCTTGTCGCTTTATGATTTTATCTAACCTATGAAATGACATGTTTTGCATAGCGCTTATTTTCGTGTATGGTAGTATCAGGAAAGCATTAGGGTTGGGGTGAGATCAATGCAGATGTGGAGCGACTTATGGAAGACCATGAACGTGTGGATTCCGGTCATCAGCCTGCTGTTTGCTATAGCTATTATTTTTCTGGAGCGGCGGAATGTCGGGGTGACGTGGGCCTGGCTCATGCTGCTGCTGTTACTGCCGATTGTCGGCTTCATCATCTATATTTTCCTCGGGCAGAATCTGGCGAGGCAGAAGGTGTACCGGATGCGGCCGCGCATGCAGGAGCGGGTGAGAGAAGAGATCGCTCTGCAGGGAGAGCAGCTCCTGCGCGGGACGTTTGCCTACAACGAGCCGTCGATCGGGCATTTCCGGCATTTGATTTATATGAACCTGTTCAGCAGCTATTCGCCGCTCACGCAAAATAACGAGGTGACGGTATTCACCGACGGGGTGCGCAAATTCGAGGCGCTGCTGGAGCAGATTGCCGAGGCCGAGCAGCACATCCACATCTTGTACTACAAAATCGGCAATGACGAGACGGGCCGCCGTCTGGTGCACGCATTAAAACGGAAAGCGGAGGAAGGCGTCAAGGTGCGCCTGCTGTACGACGATATCGGCTCGTTCGGCGTAGGCCACGGGCTGTTCAAGGAACTGAAGGCGGCGGGCGGCGCCGTTCACCGGTTTTTCCCGTCCAAAATCCCATTCCTCAATTTTCGGCTAAATTACCGAAATCATCGTAAAATTGCCGTTATTGACGGCAAAGTCGGTTTTATCGGCGGTTTTAATATC
The DNA here is from genome assembly GCF_043945595.1 of Paenibacillus sp. TAB_01. Taxonomy (NCBI): domain Bacteria; kingdom Bacillati; phylum Bacillota; class Bacilli; order Caryophanales; family Paenibacillaceae; genus Paenibacillus; species Paenibacillus sp. TAB_01. The sequence goes on along the minus strand of NZ_JBIFNP010000001.1, from coordinate 6,527,958 downwards.
GGCAACGAGTATTTGGGCATGAATCCGGCCTTCGGCTACTGGCGGGATACGCACCTGATGCTGTACGGCGATGCGGTTCACCGGCTGCAGGTGCAGTTTTTGCTCGATTGGGGCATTGCTTCCAATGAGATGCTGTCCCTTGAGCCTAACGCGCTTTTCCCGCGGATGAGCCATGCGCCCAAAACCGCGGTACAAATCGTATCCAGCGGTCCGAATTCGGAGAAGCAGCAAATCAAGAACGGGTATATCAAAATGATTTTTCAGGCGCAAAGAAGCATCTACGTGCAAACCCCCTATTTCGTACCGGACGACAGCATGTTCAACGCGCTCAAAATCGCCGTGCTGTCAGGCATCGACGTCCGGATTATGATCCCGAAGAAGGCGGACCATCTGCTCGTCCATTATGCGTCCTACTCTTATTTGAGGGACCTGCTGCAGGCGGGGGCCAAATGCTATTTGTACAGCCACGGCTTTTTGCATGCCAAAACGATTATTGTCGACGGGGAGGTCGCCTCAGTCGGAACGGCGAATCTTGACCACCGGAGCTTCGAGCTGAACTTTGAAGTTACGGCCTTCCTGTACGGCGAGGACGTGGCGCACCAGCTTGCGGACATTTTCGAGGAGGATATGAAAAACAGCGAGCTGCTCACCTGGGAGCAGTACGGCAAGCGCAGGCTGCTGACCCGGGCGGCGGAATCGATGGCCCGGCTGCTGTCGCCGATCCTGTAGCGGTGTCGTAACGGACAACAGCATCGGCAGCCGGCTTTACGCCGTCGGATGGAGACGCTGAGCCAAAGTCTAGACCCCATTTGCGTGCGGCTTGTCCCCTGATGTGAAGAGACGCCTCCACCCGCGATATACGCGGCGCTGGAAGCGTCTTGTTTGGCGTACAGCTCTGAAGGCACGCATGGCATGCTTGGACAGGGACAGGAAGCCGGTACTACCGGTTCAGATGGTACGGCACCGTGGCAATGACGATGTTCTTCTGCGTGAACAAGTAAGCGCGGATCAGCAGGCTGGTCTGATTATGCAGAATGTTGTGCCACCAGTGCTTGGTTATAAATTGAGGGATTAATATAGTAATATGATCGGATTCCGCGGTTTTCCACTCGACGGTTTCGATAAATTTGACGAGCGGCTTCATCACGCTGCGGTAGCGGGAACGAAGGACGATCAGACGCACGCCCGGATTCCATTCGGCCCACTTCGCCTCCATCTTTTGAATCTCTTCCTCGTCAAAGCCGATGTAGACGGCGACCGCATTGTCCGTAACCGACTTGGCGTAGCTGATGGTATGGAGCACGACACGGGTAATGCCCGCAACCGGTATGACCATCGTGCTGCCTTTAATGACGGGCTTGTCGACCGCCAGTTGAATGCGAAGCTCGTTGGCCGTATTTTCATAATGCCGGTAAATCCGGTGGAACATGAGCATAACCAGGGGCAGGAAGATGAAGATCATCCAAACCTGCGCAAATTTGGTAATGATGAAAATCAGGGTAATAGATAGCGTGGTTAGCATTCCGACCGTATTGATTAACAGCTTTCCTATCCATCCGGAAGGCTTCTTGCGGATCCACCGGAGCATCATGCCGAGCTGGGACAGCGTGAACGGAATAAACACGCCGACCGCATACAGGGGAATCAGGTTTTCGGTATCGCCGTGAAAGGCGATGACGAGCAGCGCGGAGAGCACGCCCAGAATAATGATCCCATTGGAAAAGCCGAGCCGGTCGCCGCGAACCATAAACATATGGGGCATAAACTTGTCCTTGGCCAGCATGAACGCCAGCAGCGGGAACGCGGAATACGCTGTATTGGCCGCCAGAAAAAGGATGAGGGCGGTGACCCCCTGGATGATGAAATAGATCGTGCCGCGGCCGAAGGTGGCGTTGGCGATTTGGGAGACGACGGTCTCTTTTTCATTGGGCTGGATGCCGTATCCGTAAGCGAGCAGGCTGATGCCGATAAACATGGCACCGAGGATGACGCCCATCATGATCAGAGTCGCCGCGGCGTTCTTCTCCGCAGGCTGTTTGAAATTTGGAATGGCATTGGAAACCGCCTCGACGCCGGTCAGTGCGGAACAGCCGGAGCTGAACGCTTTCAGCAGCAAAAAGATGCTGACGCTCGACAGGGTGGCGCCATAGTGAGGCGCAGCGGCATGAATGCCCCCTGCAGCGTAATGGACGATACCGCAAACAATCAGAACGAAGATGGAGATGACGAACAAATAGACAGGCAGGGCGAGCACGGAAGCCGACTCGGTAATCCCGCGCAGATTCATCAGCGTCAGGAAGGTAATCATGGTTAACGAAATGAGCACCCGGTGATCGTGCAGCTGAGGGAATGCCGAAGTGATGGCGTCCGTTCCGGCGGAGGAGCTGACCGCCACCGTCAGGATATAATCGACCAGCAGCGAACCGCCGGCCATAAGTCCGGAAGGCACGCCGATATTGTCCTTGGCCACGATATACGCGCCCCCGCCTGTCGGGTAGGAGAAGATGGTCTGACGGTAAGACAGGATCAGGATGGTCAGCAGCCCCAGTACGGCAACGGAGATCGGAAGCGAGTACCATAAAGCGGCTGCGCCGACCGTCATCAAGACAAGTAAAATTTGCTCCGTTCCATAGGCAACGGAAGATAAGGCATCGGAGGAGAGAACGGCCAACGCCTTTAGTTTGGATAGTTTTTCATCCTCCAGCGCAGTGGACTTCATTGGCTTTCCAATCAAGTAACGCTTGAGCTTGCTTACCATATAGACCCTCTTTCTCTTTCTAGTAAATAAAAAACGCATGGCGGCACCACGAAAAAAGCCAGGACAGGCTTCCGGCAAGTACGGCGGCGGAAGGCTCATTCCTAGCGTTTGCGTGGACAGTTCATTTATAATGATCTCATTGAGAGAACCGTTGAATGACGGGTTAACGGTAGAATTGTATCACCCATTGCAGCATCCGTAAATAACTGTTTTTATCCTTTGGGAGGGGGGAGAACGATGATCCGCATCGGGCTGGCCGGCTGGGGAGATCATGACGATTTGTATACGCAGGGCGTGGCCGCGAGGGACAAGCTCAAGGCCTACAGCCAGCACTTCAATGTGGTGGAGGTGGACAGCTCGTTCTATGCGGTTCCGGCCTTGACGACATTCGAGCGCTGGGTCAAAGAGACGCCGGACGACTTTTTATTCGTTGTCAAAGCATACCAGGGGATGACGGGGCATCTCAGGGACAAAAACCCGTTTCCGGATCGGGAAACGATGTTTAATGCTTTCCGCGATGCGGTGCAGCCCGCCGTGGAGGCCGGCAAGCTGCAGAGCGTGCTGTTCCAGTACCCGTCGTGGTTCGACTGCACGCGGGAGAACGTCACATCGCTTCGCTGGGCGAAGGAAGCGATGGGGGATCTGCCGGTGGCGCTCGAATTCCGCCACCAGAGCTGGTTCACCCCCCAGATGCGGGAGCGGACCCTCACCTTCCTGCACAAGGAAGGGTGGATCCACAGCATCTGCGATGAGCCGCAGGCCGGCGACGGCAGCGTGCCGGCCGTGCTGAAGGCGACGCACCCCGGGCAGACGGTGGTGCGGATGCACGGGCGCAACGCCGCCGGGTGGAACAGCGGCGGCCAGCCGAACTGGCGCGATGTGCGCTACCTGTACCGCTACAGCGAGCCGGAGCTCGCGGAATGGGCGGAGCGCCTGCGCCTGCTGGAGAAGGAGACGGCCCATATTGCCGTCATCTTCAACAACAACTCCGGCGGCGATGCAGCCGCCAACGCCAAGCAGATGATGGGCCTGCTTGGCATCGAATATGAGGGACCTGCGCCGCGGCAGCTGGATTTGTTTTAGACAGGGAAAGCCGGCGCTCGGAAGAGAAGATGCCGGGCATAAAACGGCTGCAATTGTCCCATAGTAAACGGGAATGCAATCTTCACATTCTTAAGGAGGCGCATCCCATGACAAGAGCAAGAACCGATTCCAGCTTGCAATCGCAAAATCCGATTTCACAAGCCCAGAATTCCGTGCACAATGCTCACAATGCGGTGACTCAAGCGCAGAGCCATCCGAGCGAACAGCTGATTCAGCAGGCCGAAACGGCGGTGGAGCGTGCCGAGCACGCTGTAGAGCAAGCGGGACTCAGCTATAATCAGAAGGCAGTTAACGAAGCGCGGGCGGATCTCGCGGATGACCAGGCCGCGCTGGCGAGTCTCGAAAACGAAGGCTCTTCCCAATGAGCTCATACTGATGTACCACGGACCTTTGTCTCCGATATTGAGGAGAGCAAAGGTCTTTTTCTTTTGATGCGGATGGCCATGTGCTACAATGTGGAAAAGATGAGCGATCCGCCCTTAACGGCGAACCGGCGGGAAGGGGATGGCGAAGCTGCAAACAGTATCAGAAAGAAAGACCAGGGCCGCGGCGGGCGGGGGGCATCGCCGGGAAGCGGGCAGCCCGTTTTGGGTGCAGCCGAGCGCAGCCGGTCTTCCTGCATACCGGTATGGCGGATAGCCGACGCCGTGAAGAGCGCCAGGATGTTCCGGCGGCGGAGATAGCCGCGCTGGCCGGGCGGGTGGAACGGGAGCTCCTGCCCGGACTGGAGCTTGCGAGCGTGGCGCCGCATGATCCTGTTGTCGTCACGAGGCTGCCGAAGCCCTGGAAGCTGATCGGCGCCGGAAACTATGCGGCGGTGCTGGCCCATCCCGACGCGCCCCGGCTCGTCGTCAAGGTATACGCCCCCGGCCGCCCCGGTATCGAGGACGAGGTCGAGGTATACCGCCGTCTGGGCCGGCATGAGGCTTATTCCGAGTGCTATCACGCAGGGGCGAACTATCTCATCCTGCGGAGATTAAGCGGCGTCACCTTGTATCAATGCCTGCTTCGCGGCATCCCGATTCCGCGGCGGGTCATTGAAGATATCGATGCGGCGCTCGACTATGCCAGACAGAGAGGGCTCAATCCGCACGATGTCCACGGCAAAAATGTCATGCTGCAGGACGGGCGCGGTATGGTAGTCGATGTTTCGGACTTTTTGAAGCAGGAGCCCTGCTTAATGTGGGATGATCTCAAAAAAGCGTATAACCGTTTTTATTTCCCTTTTCTCCGCCGCCTTCCGATTCCGGAGCCTTTGCTTACCGCGGTACGCAAGGGCTACCGATGGCTGGGACCGCGTCTCTAGGCCAGAGTCCATTTCTTGAAACGGGCCGTTCCGGAATCCGTACATAGAAGGAAACGAAATCGAGTCAGGGGAAAGGCGGAGAGGGAAGATGTCCTTTTTCAAAAAAATGCTGGCCAGCGTCGGAATCGGCTCGGCTAAGGCGGATACGCAGCTGGACACCGAACAAATCGCGGCAGGGGAAGAAGTCAGCGGCGTCGTGATCATTACCGGGGGGCAGCTGGAGCAGCATATCGACAGTCTTTATTTATACATCAAGACGCTGTATCAGAAGGAAGAGAACGACCGGAAAGTGACGCGGGAGGCTGTCATCCAGCGCGTGCCCGTATCTCGGGCCCTAACTATCCTGGCAGACGAAGTGAAGGAGATTCCATTCGTTTTCACGCTGCCCGCCAATATGCCGGTGACGCTGCGCAAAGCGCCGGTCTGGATCGAGACCGGGCTTGATATCCCTATGGCTATCGATCCGAAGGACCGCGATTACATTGAAGTGCTGCCGCACCGGTATGCCGGAACGGTGCTTGAAGCGCTGGATCGTCTCGGATTCAGACTGCGAGAGGTGACGAACGATTATGCTCCCCATTTTGGGGGCGAGCTGCCTTTTGTGCAGGAATTTGAATTCGTTCCTGCGTCAGGCCCGTTCAGAGGCATGCTGGATGAGCTGGAGGTGCTGTTCTTCATCGGGGGACGGGAGCTTGAGCTGTTCCTTCAAGTCGACCGCCGCGCACGCGGGCTGAGGGGGCTGTTCTCCGAAGCGCTGAATCTGGATGAGAGCTTTGTGAGAATCAGCCTTCCGGAAAACGAGCTGGCACAGGGAGCCGATTCCGTGGCCGGTAAGCTGGAAGCGCTGATCCGGAAGTTCGTATAGCCGCGGCGCGATTCACTTGCTGTCTGGGCGGGTAAAAATAAAGGAGAGAGGCTATCGGCGGCAGGCTATCCTTTATTTTTCTTCCCCCGCCTTGTATAGATTGGGGTGGAATGACCCCAAACTATGAACTAGATGTGCAGCGGGCACACGGATCCGTCTGATCTGTCGATCTCTTCGCAAGCATGTTATATTATATACAATGAAGCATTTATATTTTATTTAGAGGAGCGTGTATGTCCATGTCTAAAGAACTCGATAAGGTATTAAATGAGCAGGTTGCCAATTTTGGGGTTTTGTATATCAAGCTGCACAATTTCCATTGGTTTGTTAAAGGCTCCCAGTTTTTCACGCTTCATCTGAAGTTCGAAGAGCTGTATAACGAAGCTACACTGCATTTCGATGCGGTAGCCGAGCGTCTTCTTACTTTGGGCGGACAACCTGTCGCTACAATGAAGGAAATGCTGTCGTTGTCTTCTATTAAAGAAGCGGACGGTTCGGAGAAAGCGGAGGCGATGGTCGCCAACCTCGTGGAAGATTTCAACCTGGTGATCGGCCAGTTGAAGGAAGGTATGGAGATTGCCGAGAAAGCCGGCGACGAAACGACAGGGGACATGCTGTTGGCTATCCATGCCAGCTTGGAAAAGCACGTATGGATGCTCAATTCGTTCCTTGGCTAACAGGCATTTACTTAGCACCAGCCAGGAAGAGGCACTGCGTCGGCAGCGCCTCTTTTTTAGTACGGAGAGAGAAAGCGGATTGGCGATCCCCGCGATTGTGCTGCCGGGCAGCAGAAAGAATAGAGAACGGAGAATGACTTTATGCAATCTTTAGTAACACTGCTGGGTGAGCTGATGGACCGCCAAGAGCTGATCCAGGGCACGTTCAGTCAGGTACGGAAAAACGAACCCGGCGCTGCCTTCCAAAGTAACGGTGAAGCCCGTTATGCTTAAAGGAGAGCTGTGCTACCAGTTCAGCTCCTTTATCGGTCCCAAGGTGCTGCATGACAACCTGCCGCCGGCCGAAGCCGCGGCAAAGATGAGTCCTCTGCTGACGGAGCATTTCCGTCAGGCGCTGCTGCAGACCGCTGAAGCGGACTACCATATTCTGATCAGCAAAAAAGGCAAGGTCGGCATATTGAAAAAACCGCCGACCAAGCAGGCGGCCGTCGAGCTGTCGCACAACCGCAAAAAAAATTATGTGATCGAGGAAGGCACCCCGGTGCCGTTCCTGGTCGAGCTTGGCATCATGAACACGGAGGGCAAGGTGCTGGCGAAGAAATACGATAAGTTCCGCCAGATTAACCGGTTCGTTGAGATGATCGCCGACGTCGTGCCTCATTTGGCCAAAGACCGCACGCTGAACATCGTCGATTTCGGCTGCGGCAAATCGTACCTGACCTTCGTGCTGTATCATTACCTGAAAGAAGTCCAAGGGCTCGATATCCGGGTTATCGGCCTGGATCTGAAGGAGGACGTGATCCGCCACTGCAGCGAGCTGGCCGCCCGTTTCGGCTATGACCGCCTGCAATTTCTCGTAGGCGATATCGCGCAGTATAACGGCCTTGACCGTGTGGACATGGTCGTCACGCTGCACGCCTGCGATACGGCTACGGATGCGGCGCTGGAGAAAGCGGTCCGCTGGCAGGCGGACGTCATCCTGTCGGTGCCGTGCTGCCAGCATGAGCTGTTTCGCCAGCTGCAGAGCGAGGTGCTCTCCCCGCTGCTGGAGCACGGCATCTTGAAGGAACGCTTCTCGGCGCTCGCGACGGATGCCATCCGTGCCAAGCTGCTCGAGATCATGGGCTACAAGACGCAGCTGCTGGAGTTTATCGATATGGAGCATACGCCGAAGAATGTGCTGATCCGGGCGGTGAAAGGGAAGCAGGCCGCCGACGGAGACTTGCCGAAGCTGACCCGCAGCTACTTGGACTTCCGCCGCTTTTTGCAGGTTGAGCCTTATTTGGAGCGGGCCTTGCAAGCAGAGCTGGAGCCGCTGTTTGCTGCGGCTGACGGCCTGCGCAGCTAGGCGAAGGGCGGCCCTTCGGCAACCCTGCGCGTTCGCGTACGCTGCGTGCAGGGGCCGCCTGAGTGAGCGCCGTGCGGAGCCGCCGCCCGCGTCTGGGCTTCACGCGCGGCGGGGATAAGCTTTAACAACGGTGCAGCCCTGCTGCACTGAAATTCAATCCAGCGAATGGAGAAGCAAGTCTCCGTCCGCTGGATTTTTTGCTGCAGGCATTTTTAGAACAAATTCTCAGGCTGCTTGGGGCCCCTCAGAACGGTCCTGCTTTTCTGTTTAAAGCCGTTCCTGTTTGGTTAATGACTTCATGAGATCATTGCCATTATAACGGACGAGGGGGCTGAAGGGATGCAGTGGGAAAGCTTTTACCATGTGGCCCAAGGAAGCTGGGCATACGCTTACGATAAAGAAACGCTTCACCTTCGGGTCCGCACGAAGCGCGACGACGTGGAAGAGGTAGTAGCGGAAACAGGGGACAAATACGACTGGGGCCGCACGCAGGCGGAGTATCCGATGCTCAAAATGGCGTCGGATATGATGTTCGACTACTGGGAAGCGGCGGTGAAGCCCGCCTTCGGCCGAGCCTCATACGGCTTCCGGCTTCGGGCCGGCACGGAGACGCTGTGGATGACGGAGAACGGCATCCATAACGAGCGGCCGATGCCTACCGGAGGCTATTTTGACTACCCTTATATTCATGAGATCGACTTGAACACTGTTCCGGAATGGGCCAAGTCGGCGGTGTTTTATCAGATCGTGCCCGAAAGGTTCGCGAACGGCGATCCGTCCAACGATCCCGAGAATACGGCTGTCTGGGGAGAGGCGCCTACGCTGGATAATGCGTTCGGCGGCGATCTTCAAGGCATTATCGACCATCTCGACCATCTTGTCGACATGGGCGTCAATGCGCTGTATTTGACACCTGTGTTCACGTCTCCTTCGAACCATAAATACGATACCGTCGATTATCAGAATATCGACCCGCACTTGGGAGATAACGATCTGATGCGGGAACTGGTCCGCCAATGTCACGATAAGGGCATCCGTGTGATGCTTGATGCCGTGTTCAACCATGCAGGCGAGCAGTTTCCTCCTTTTCAGGATGTATTGAAGCATGGGGAGCGTTCGGCCTATGCCGAGTGGTTTCATATTCACGACTTTCCGCTTGAAGTGAGAGACGGTATTCCGAATTATGATACGTTCGGCTTTTACGGCAATATGCCGAAGCTGAACACGGCCAATCCCGAGGTTAAGCGGTATTTGCTGGGCGTAGCGGAGTATTGGGTCAAAGAGGTTCAGATCGACGGGTGGAGGCTCGATGTCGCCAACGAGGTGAACCATCATTTTTGGCGGGACTTCCGCAAGGTCGTGAAGCAGGCTAACCCTGAAGCCTATATCGTGGGCGAGGTATGGAACGACTCGATCAAGTGGCTGCTTGGCGACCAATTCGATTCGGTCATGAACTATCCTTTCTCGAATAAGGTGCTGGAGTTCTTTTCGGATTCCGACATTGACGGGTTTACGTTCTCGAATGGCATCAGCGCCCTCTTGATCAGGTATCCCCAGCAGACGAATGAAGTTATTTTCAATTTGCTCGGCAGCCACGATACGCCGAGAGTGCTGACCCGTGTCGGAGAGGATAAGCGGAGACTGAAGCTGTGCGTTGTCTTTTTGCTTACCTACATGGGGACACCGTGTATTTATTACGGCGATGAAGTCGGTCTGACGGGAGGAGAGGATCCCGATTGCCGTAAATGCATGGAGTGGGATCCGGAGAAGCAGTGACCGGGAGTTGTATGACTTTTACAAGCTGCTGATCGGGCTGCGCCGGGACCATCCTGCTTTAATTAAAGGGAAGTTCCGTTTCCTGAAGGCGGAGCAGGGAGAGCGGTGCATTATTTATGAACGGCTGGACGCGCGGGAGCATTTTATTATCTGGATGAATAATACCGAGGAACCGGTAACCTTATCGCATCCGATAGAGACGGAGGATTGGTGCGATGCCTTGAGCGGCGAAGAGGTGCAGCCTGTGGACGGTATTATGCATGTGGAGCTGGAAGGCCTGGGCTACCGCATTCTTCACCGGACCCTGAAGGTGAACGGGGGAGCCTAATCCGAACCAGATACCGCTGAATGAATATCCGGGCAAATATAGAACGACAGCGACCGGAGCAGGGCTCGTACTCGTTGTGATGACTTTTCAGCGGCTTCATCCGAGAAGGAGGTGTCTCTTATGACGGAAGAGGAAAGACAAGAGGAGATCAAACGGAAGAATCAGGCCAAGCTGGTGGACGAGCTGGAGACGGAGCCGGACAAAACGCTTAGCGCCGAGCAGCTGAAGCGCGTAACCCAGATGGTCAGCGACTACAAGGGACGCATTAAAACCCATTTGAATGAGCAGCAGGAGCAGCGGACGCGATGGTCCGAACGGCTTGCCGATCAAATCGCATGCTTCGGGGGAAGCTGGGCCTTCATTATATGGTTTATCCTATTTTTGGGGGGATGGATGATCTGGAACGTATTTGCCTGGCGGCTGCGTTTCGATGAGCCTCCGTTTATTTTGTTGAACCTGATCCTATCTTGTTTGGCGGCTTTTCAGGCGCCGATTATTTTGATGAGCCAGAACCGGCAGGCTGCGAGGGACAAGCAGGAATCCGTGCTGAGCTTTGCGATCAACTATAAGGCGGAACAGGAGAACATCGAAATCCAAGAGCATCTGTCCCGTATTGAGCGGCAGCTGGAGCTGCTTATGCAGCGTCTTCCGGCAGAGCCTGACAACGATCGAAAGAATGATCCATATTCGCAGCAATGACTTTTTCAACGGCCTCGGTTTCAACGAGGTCACTGAAACACTTACGGAGGGTACGGAAATATTCTGTAGAAGCGTAAGCGTTCGCCTTTGTCCCTGGATTTCAACCGCTAAAAGCAGAATATAATCAGAGAAATACAGGGACAACAGCGATCGGAAGAATATTCCGTACTCGCAGCAATGACTTTTTCAGTGGCCTCGGTTTCAACCGGGGCTTTTTTTATTTTGCGGACAGTGCATGTCTCGACATCGGAATGGTTTACACTAAGTAGTGGGTCTCGCCAAAGCAGCCGAACGCTGAGAATTATCCGAAGGCCTCCCGCGCATTGCCTGGAACTGGGAGAAATGCTGTTTCAGCCCAATGTCTGAAGGTTAAAGAAGAAGTACATACTTGTCATGGGAGGCGATCAACTTGAACAAAAAAGAGTGCATTGCCATGCTGTTAGCCGGAGGAGAAGGTCGAAGACTATCCCCTTTAACCAATACATTGGCCAAGCCCGCGGTTCCTTTCGGGGGCCATTACCGCATTATTGATTTTCCACTCAGCAACTGCGCGAATTCCAACATCCGTACGGTCGGCGTTCTGACCCAGTATGCCTCCGAATCCCTACATTCGCATATCGGCGGAGGGGAGCCTTGGGGGCTGGATGGGCAGCATGAGGGCGTATCTTTACTCTCGGCTGCGAAGCACGATGCCGAAGGCTATCTCGGAACAGCCGATGCTATATACAAAAATATTTCGTTTATCGATCAGCATAATCCCGAGCATGTGCTTATTTTGTCGGGTGACCATATTTATTCGATGGATTACCGGGAGCTGCTGGAGCACCATAAGGCGAACGGCGCGGAAGCGACGATCTCCGTGATGGAGGTTCCTTGGGCGGAAGCGCATCGTTTCGGCATTATGAACACGGACGAGCGCGGCTCCATCATTGATTTTGTGGAAAAGCCGAAGCGGCCGCAGAGCAATCTCGCTTCGATGGGCATCTATATGTTCAAGTGGTCCGATTTAAGAGAGCACTTGATCGAGGACGCGAACAATCCTCGTTCCAGCCACGACTTCGGTAAAGACCTTATTCCCCGGATGCTGCGGATGGACGGTCGGCTGTTCTCCTACCGCTTCGACGGCTACTGGCGGGATGTCGGTACGGTAAAAAGCCTCTGGGATGCCCACATGGACCTGCTTGGCGGACAACCCCAGCTGAATCTGAAGCAAAAAAGCTGGCCGATGTACAGCCGCGATCCGCATGTGGACAGCCTGCGCTCTATCTACACCTGCAAGGACATGCAGGAATCGCTGGCGCATAAGCTGTGCTCGGTGCAGGGAAGCCTGAGGCGCTCGGTAGTCTTCTCGGGCGTTCAGGTCGGCGACGGCAGCCGGGTGAGCGACAGCGTACTGATGCCGAATGTGACCGTGGGCCGCCATGCGCGGATTTCCTACGCGATTATCGGGGAAGGTGCCGTGATCGAGGATGGAGCGGTCATTGAAGGACACGAGGATGAGATTGCGGTCATTGCGCCGTATGCTCTCGTTACACGCCGGCCCTTTGCCGAAACGTCGGAGGAATCGGGCTTGTACGAGGGAGCGCATGCCGTGTCGTCGCTGAGCGCGTCGGAGCTGTACCATTAATCTTAGCCTGGGGGAGGAACGGGAGATGGAGCATCATCAAGCGGTATACCCGGCGGAGCAGCAGCGGCTGAGAGGGAAGGTAGCCGTAGTGACCGGCGGCGGCTCGGGCATCGGGAAAGCATCGGCGCTTCTGATGGCGCGTCATGGCGCCAAGGTGTGTCTGCTGGACCGGGACGGGGAGCGAGTGAATCAAGTATGCAGGGAAATTGAACAAGCAGGTGGACAAGCTGTCGCCATTGACGCGGACATTTCGGTTCCTGAAAGCATGGAGCGTGCGTTCCGGGACGTATTCGGCCGGCACGGCTCGGTCGATATCGTATTCGCCAATGCCGGGGTGAATGGAGTTCTTGCCCCTATCGAGCATATGGCGGTTCAGGATTGGGAGCGGACGGTCGACATCAATCTGAAGGGAACGTTTCTTACTCTCAAGTATGCCGTGCCTCATCTCCGGGATGCCGGTGGGGGGAGCATCATTATTACAAGCTCGATCAACGGCAACCGGGTGTTCTCCAATTTGGGGTTCAGCGCCTACAGTACAACCAAAGCCGGTCAGGTAGCCATGATGAAAATGGCGGCGCTGGAGCTGGCGCAGTACCGGATTCGCGTCAACGCGATATGTCCCGGGGCTATCGCTACGAACATCGACCAAAGTACGGAGCGGACGCCGGAGCTGGAAGAAATCGAGATTCCCGTAGAATTTCCCGAAGGGGATCATCCGTTAGAGCGGCGGCCGGGTTCGGCAGAGCAGGTGGCCCAGCTCGTATTGTTCCTCGCGTCGGGAGAATCCTCGCACGTCACGGGAACGGAAGTCTACGTGGACGGAGCCGAGTCTCTGCTCCGTGGTTAAAATAGTTTAAGCAATGATACATTCATTATTCGGCAGACCTTCACCCCTGATGTCCTCCCTCATAGGAGCGGCAGCCGGGGTGAACTTTTTTGTGTGGCATCGGAGCGCCGGAGGGGCATCTCAACGTGAAACCGTTTTCGATTTGCCGTAAAACGAGCGTACGCGGAGTCCTTTCAGCATCGAGCTGAGCTCAAACAGCTTGGCAATAGCCTCTTCTTTGGACATCGGGACCGTGGAGAATTTTCTTTTTATACACGATGTAATATTCGTTCATCAGCTAGCCTCCGATTTGATTTCCAATGTAACAAAAACATGCTCATCGTGTATACGCGGCAAAACCGGTTTAGGGTTCATCTAATTTTCCATGATGCGCGCTAAAAAGCTATGTTACAATAGGCTTAAGGCAACATGGCGAAAAATGTAAGCTAAGAGGTGGCGTCGTGTCAAAAAAACAAAATCAATCGATCGGACGAACACGCGCCCGTCGCTGGGCGCGGCACGCCGGCAGCGCGCTGGCCGCAATTCCGCTGCTGCTGCAGCCTTTTGCAGGCGCGAGCGTGTCCGCAGCGGGAACGGTGTATGATTCAGGCGGCGCGGCCGCATCGAATATCATCATGAAATATGCGCCGGACGAGGTTCGAATCCAGCTGGATACGCTGTTTCCGAATACGACGGGCTCCAATGTCGTATCGGATCACCCGGAGGTGGCGACCGGGCTTGTCCTGACCAGCTCCAGCACGCTGTATATCACCCCGCATGGGCCGGGGGCGGCCACCTTTACGATTACCCCGATATCCGGGCCCGATCTGACGCCGAAGCAGTTGACCGTCACGCTGGTCGATCCCGGTGCGGACCAGAAGGTCGATATTTCCGATATCGGCAAGCTGATCTCCGCTTATCCGGCAGCCGTTCAAAGCGAGACGGATATCGAAAGAATGCTTCATCTGATTGATGCGGCGCGCGTAAACGGCAGGCCTGCTGCGGTGGAGGGCGGCATCGAGGCGCTCACGCTGCAGGTGGAGCAAACCGATTTTATCCCGGGTGAGGTGCTTCGCAGTTATTTCACCGATCCGGAAGGAGACGAGCTGACCTTCTCCGTAGAATCGAGCAATTCGGACGTGGTGACGGCCGTATGGACGGACGGCGGAATTGGGATCGAAGGGCGTCATTCCGGTACGGCTCTGATTACCATCCAGGCTGCAGACCCTTCGGGAGGAACGGCTGCGGCAGCGATTCCGATAACCGTGCTGGCGCCTCCGGATATCAACCATGCTCCACAGCTGTCCGATGCGGTGACCAGCTATGTGCTCGATCCGCAGGAAAAGCTAAGCATTGCTATGGATAAACTGTTCCAGGATCCTGACGGCGACACGCTGACTTATCAATATACAAGAACGTTTTTGAATCCGAATGATGAAGGCCCTTTAAGCTTATCGGCAGCCGGTGCGGAGCCGCCTTCTATGCATGCGTCCGTCAGCGAGTCGGTTTACGAGCCGGTCATGCGATCGTTGAATGTACCGGCGACCAATAACGAAGAGCCGTCGGACTATGGTGTGGTTGTGACTAGAATAGACAACCGCCTTGAAATCGAGAGCCGCGACCCCTATTATTTCGCTCCTACGACCATAGAAGTGACGGCGACGGATGCGCATTTCCCCAATGAGCCTGTGACAAGGACCGTACATATTTTCCCTGGATCTTTTTTCTATGGGGACAGGCTTCAAGACCGGACTCTGTTCAACCATGCAAGAATGGAAATCGATCTGCATCAAAAGTTTTATTACGACGATAACGTGTCGGGCGCGACGTATCACTATTACTTGGAGACCGAAGGGTCCACGGCTGCGGAAGGCCTGTACTCCAATGCCCATATTGAAGGCAACAAGCTGATTATCGAGGGCACGGAGGCAAGCGGCTATGGCGACGGGGAGAGGGCTAACGCAGATCATTACAAAGTGATCGGACGCTTCGACGACGGGGAAGAAGACGCCTGGGAAATGGTCGATGGCTTTGATCTGCGAGTTGAAGATTTGGCTTCCACCGGCTATGGCCTCTATTTGGGCAGCCACTTGACGTCCTCCGAGAGCATCGGTGACTACACGGTCTCCGGCAGATTCTTCTACGATCCGGGGTATGCGGTGTCCGGCTCCATGCTGGGGATCGGGTGGACTTACGGGACGTATGGCAGAGTCACGGTGCGTGCATACGAAGAATACGACGGAAGAGACCGCGAGCGTGAGCGGGACACGGATTCTCCGGCAGTGACTTATAAAATCCGCTTCTTCCCTCATGTACCTCAGCTATGAATGCCGCGGATGTAACGGTTATCCAGGATGCGCTGCTTCGGCAAAAATATCCCGAGGCCGAGCGGCTGGCAGCTGCGGCGCTGCAGCTGTCCCGGCTGGACGGGCAGCTCTGGCTGATGCTCGGCGAAGCGCTGCTGCATCAAGGCTTCGGCCATGCGGCGAGAGCCGTATTCGACCGGGCCTGGCTGTTCGGACCCGGAGGCTTCTTGGATCACGCGCGTGCAGGCGGCGCTGCAAAAGACGCCCGATGGGCCCGCAAGAAGCGGCATCGGGGCGCTGCTGCACGTTAAGCCCGTGACTGTCGCTGCGGCGATTATCGCGGGCAATGAGGCCCGCTGCATTGCGCGCTGCCTGGAAAGCCTGGCCGGAGCGGTCGACGAGATCGTACTGATCGACTCGTCCTCCGACGGCACAACGGCGATTGCGCAGCAGTTCCCGCTCGTTAGAATCGTCCGCGCCGACTGGCCGGGCCGATTTCGCCCGGCAGCGCAATCTTGCCCTGGAGCACGTTAAGAGCGACTGGGTGCTGATGATTGACGCGGATGAGGAATTGGAATCCGACGATGCAGCCTATGTCCGGCAGATCGCCGGACTTTTCCATGAGACGGAGTTTCCAGCGGTACTGCATGTATGGCATCTGCACAAGCACGGGAACGAGCTCCGGCACGATTTTTCCCAGACCCGGCTGTTCCCTGCGCGGAGAGGCTTGGAATACCGGGGGCGCATTCACGAGCAGATCGCCGTGAAGGGCGTCGGCCTATACGAGCAGGAGACGCTCCGCCGCATCGTGCGCTTGAGGCTGCGCCATGACGGCTATGACCCACGCATCCAGCGCGGCAAAAGAACGCTGGAGCGCAATCTGCGGCTCCTGTCGCTGCAAGCCGCCGAGGAGCCGGACAATCCCGGCGTCTGGCTGTATTACGGCCGCGAATCGATGAGCGCGGGCAGGCTTCAGGAGGCGTTCCGGCACCTGCTGAAGGCCGAAGAAACAGCTCTGCACACGCCGCGCTTCGGGCGGCGTCTGGAGATTTGCAGGCTGCTCGCCCAGCTCGCCTGGCAGCTGGGGGAAGGACGCAGCCGCTTGGAGGAAGCGGCCGGCTACTGCCTGAAAGCGCTGGAGCTGCAGCCGGACTACCCCGATGCCGGCTTCCTGCTGGCGCATATCCGGCTTCGCCAGGCGGAGATGCTGACGCAGGAGGCCGAGCAGCGGCTGCAGCAGGCGCGGCAGGGCTTCCGCTCCTACCGCGGCTCGGTGTCGCCGGACTATACCCTGCTTGACGGCAGGGTGGAGCTGCTGCTTGGCGATGCGATGCGCCAGCGGGGAGAGCTCTCCAAGGCGCGGGAGCTGTACAGGGGCGTGCGCAGCCGTCTGCCGCAGCGCGAGCGCGCGGGGTTGGAAGCGCGCCTGGCCTTTATCGACAGGCAGCAGAACGAATTGAACGACGGCAAGCCGCGTTAGCGATAAATAAGAATGCAGTAGAGAAGCAGGCAGGATGGAGACAGCATGGGATATTTCTTACTTTTATTGACGACATTATCTTGGAGCTTTGTCGGTATTTTCGTAAAAGCCGCAGCGTCCATGGTAGACAGCACGACCATTACGTTCGCCCGGTTTTCGCTTGGCATCGTATTTCTGGGGATTCTGCTCTGGATTCAGCGGGGAAAGCTCGGGACGAAGCTGGATACGCGCTGGGTGTGGATCGGAGCGATCGGCAAAAGCTGCAACTATTTTTTTGAAAATATGGCTATTTCCATCGGGTATTCCTACGGAAACATATTGGTAGGCCCGATTCAAACGGTTATTCTGCTATTCGTTTCCGTCTGGATATTTAAGGAGCGGGTGGCGGCCAGAGGCTGGATCGCCGGGGCTCTTTGTATTATGGGGGTGCTGTGCATCAGCTGGAACGGGCTGCCGTTTAGCCTGATGCTGGCCAGCAACGGGATCACGACGCTGTTATTCGTGCTCTCGGCGATCGGGACGGCCTTCCATGTGCTCAGCCAAAAAATGCTCGTCCAATCGATGGAATCCGGGCCGATGAACTATTCTATTTTTCTGCTGTGCTCGATCATGATGGCGCTGCCGCTGCCATTCCAGGCGCACTTGACAGGACCGGTCAGCCTATGGGGCATTGGCGCGCTGATCGGCTTGGGGCTGATCACGGGCCTCAGCTTTAACTGGTTCGCGGAAGCGCTCAAGCGGGTCAGCTTTGCCGCAGCCGTCATTATCAGCAACAGCGGAGCGCTGTTCACGATTTTATGGTCGTATCTGTTTTTCCATGACCGGATTACCGTCTATATTTTGAGCGGGGCCGGTTTATTCATAGGCGGCTTGCTGCTGCTCAACTGGCCGCTTCGGCAGGCAAGGCTGCCGAAAACCCGGGCAGGCAGCGCGGCGGAAGCTTGAGCCGAGAGGGAACTCTTTATCTCCCCGCTGCTCGGATACTGTTCTGTGACAAGAGAAAGGAGGCGCAGCATGATGTCGGATGAATTCGAACTGTCGCTCCGGCTTCAAGGGCTGCCGCCGGTCATCGACGGGAGCTCTCGGATTCTGGTGCTCGGCTCGATGCCGGGCATGCAGTCTTTGGTCAAGCAGGAGTATTACGGGAATCCCCGCAATCATTTTTGGCGGCTGCTTTATGCGGTTTGGGGCGAAGGTGTTTCCGATAAGGGAGCCGGTCAAGCCGGTGGTGAAGCGGAGCAGCTGCCGCAGGGGGCTCCCAGCGTTCAAGAAACCGGGACGTCCCGTCCGCTGGCGGGAGCGGGCTCTGCTGGCTCTGCTTATCCGGTGCCCAGCGCGGATTACAAGGAACGGCTCCGGTTCGCCCTGGAGCATGGTGTGGGGCTGTGGGATGTGCTGGCAGCCTGCGAGCGGGAAGGGAGCCTGGATGCCGATATCCGCAAGCCGGAGGTTAACGATTTTGCCGCTTTGCTGCGCAGCTTTCCTACTGTGGAGCGGATCTGGTTCAACGGACAAGCCGCAGCGCAGCTTTTCCGCAGGCAGGTACTGCCCGCTTTGGCGGCGCAGGGCTTAGACCGCTCGGTCCAGCTCGGCGTGCTGCCTTCTTCCAGTCCTGCGAGAACGCTGAGCTTCGAGGCGAAGCTCGAGGCTTGGCGGCAAATCCGCAGCTGACGACAGGCAACCGGTACGCCGGCTCGAGGAACGAACGACGCCAGCTAACCGTGTATCGATATATAATATAAAAGAGGGCTTTCGGCCCTCTTGAGCTTGTCTAGAAACCCAGAATTTGTGTGATACTCCGGTGGGGTATCCTCCTCCAGCCGCTGTTGAAACCCGTGAATTGGATTAAATTTAAAGGTATTTTCACCGATTTCAAAGGCGGACGTAAACTCTTCCGGAAGATACCCCACCTGCGTCTGTGCTCCTTTTTCACTTAGGCGGGTTTCTCGACAGCCTGAAGAGGGCTTTCGGCCCTCTTTATTGTTTTTCTTTAGTGATTGCACCGTTCAAGTTTTTCGTTGTTTTTACGTCTTCGACGGTATCGTTGACGAACTCCATATCTTGATTCTCGGCCTTCATAGAGGCGGTTCCTTCATAATTTCCTTGATGTTTTTTATTTTCAGACACGGCTGGATCGCTCCTTCGGGTAAATTAGGTGTAAGCACGGCACGGCGGAATGTCCGGGGAGAGGCTGAACTGCAGGTCAGCCCGTTTACGGCCGCATTTCCGCGCAATCGGCTTCTTGTATAAAATGACCAGCCGGAGGGCTGATTATTCATTCACGGAGTCCGGGAATGAGCTTCCAGGTCTGCTTGGTATACTACTCGTAAATGAAGATTTTAGAACGACGGGAGGAACAAGGATGGCGGCAAGAGAAGCAGGGCAGGTGCCCTACGGGTACGAACCTGAGGATGAGAGCAAGAAAGCCAAAGGAACGGTCTGGGTGTATGACAGCTTTGAGGGCTACAAGGGGCAGCAGCTGGCGCGGCTGCTTGCTTTTGCTCAGCAGAAGGGCGTGAAGCGAATCGTATTTTATCCCCTGCATGAAGAGACGCTGAGACGAATGGACGAGCGGGATGCTGAACCCTTTTACCGGCGCGTGGACGGCTTGGAGGAGCTTCTGGAGGCGGCCTCTTCCCGGATGGATACGACGATCGACCGATTTGAGGGCAAACGGAAAAAGTATACGCCGATGGACACCGCTTTTCGCTATTTGGCGGATAAATATGCCGGGCCCCATTTTGCAGCGGTGACGGAGGCGACCGCCAACAAGCTGGCGGCATTCGATTCCTTCGAGCCCTGGATCAAGAAGATCAGGCTGTGGATCCATATGGAGAGCTCCGCGGCCGCGGGAAGTGAAGCCCATGGACGGCTGCATCCGCGGCTGCAGGCTTATGAGCATCGCTGGGATCCGATTTCCTAATAGCCTATGGCGGCAGGAAGGCCTGAAATTCAAGCAGTGCTGCGAATCTCTATAGTACCTGGTTAAAGTTTCAAATAGAGAGGGGACTGGGAACATGAGAAAAAAAGCAGCATGGCTGATCGCCGTATGCTTGGGATTAGGGCTGATTTCCTTTGCCGTGCTTGGTTTGGACAGCGGTACGGTTTCTGCGGAGCTTTCGCAGCAGACGCAAGGCACCTTCGTGCGATTGGACGATAACGGAAAAAAGCTGGTCGTCAGCATGGGCGGCAGCGAAACGGCATTTCCGGCTTCCTCGACCGTATGGGTGTACCGCAATATGCAAAAATCCGACATGTCCCAGCTGAAGGCGGGAGATTCGCTGGACATCATACTGAACAGCAAGGATCAGGCGGCTTACGTCAAGGCGATTTCGCCTGAGGTGAAAGCATCTCCTGCGCCTGCCGCAGCAGAGGGAACGGCAGCCGAGACGGCAGCAGAGCCGCAGACGCCCGCAGAAGGCGCCGCTGCACCGTTGGCGGGCCCAAGCCTCCCGCCTGTCGTTTCCGCCGAAGCGGAGGCACCAGCTTCGTCCTCGGCTGGAAGCGTGGCCGCTGCCGGCAAAAGCGTGGCGCCGGCCGAGCCGGGGAATGCACCTAAAGCCTCCGACTCCGGATGGGAGAAGCTGTCGTTCGAGTGGAAAAGCCGCGATTTGGTGCTGGAGGTTAAACAGGAGGCGGCGGATCCGTCCAAAGGGAGCGAGCTGTATTTGAAAAGAAACGACCGCTCCGTCGTTCATTTGAACGGGGAAGCGGCCGCAGCCATGATTCAGCTGTTTCTGAAGGGGCTGCCTGCCGATCATGCCGCCTTCGAAAAGGCGCTGAAGCAGAAGATCGCCGCAGAATTTCAGCTCAAGGACGTCTCGCCGGAGTGGAAGCTGGATGTCAAATGGAAGGAAGCGTCCAGCCCCGCGTCCGCAAAGCCGGCCGTGTATCCTCCGGACCCGCAAGGCAAGGCCCAAGGATTGGATAAGGAGAGGGAAAAAGCGGAGCCGAAGGACAAAGCTAAAGGCAAGAGCGGCAAAGAAGAGGAGAAAGAGAAGGGAAAGGACCACTCCCATAAGAATGATAGGGATGAGGATTAAAGATTGAGGCTGCCGGAACCGGTTAAAAGGTTCCGGCGGCTTCTTTTTTATAGCCTCAACAATCTAAAAGGGCGAGCTGTCCCTAACTAAGGGGCCGGGCTCATGTTAGGAATCGTTTGAAAACGCAGCGGTACGTGTAAGGAAAGCTCCGGCCGATTAACTTTATGGGCGTTCTGGGCATATAGTGAATCAACCCATTATTGAAAGGAACATGAATTATGCCGTATGTTGATTTCAGAGGGGCTGGTCATTATTACGATTTTCCCGCCCCGCCGTATCCCCGTCCCTATTTTCAACAGAATCCCTGGTCGGTTGCTCCTGTGCCGCACACCTATTCAATGAATGGACTGTGGCTGGGCTTAGGCCGCCCTTACAGTCCCCACGCTCCCCAGACCTTCGCTCCCGAGTCCTTCTACCGGCAGGCAGAAGAAGACCCGCGCTTGCAGCAGCCGTTGACCTTTGTGCTGATCCACGGCTCTTGGGCGGATGCGGCCTTTTGGAACGGGATCGCCGCCGAGCTGCGCCGGAAGGGACATACCGTCTATGCGCCCGAATATCCGGGCCACGGGAAGGACCCGAACAAGGATGTTACCCATGCCATGATCACCCGGTTTCTGGCGAACTACATTATGTCCAACCGGCTGCGCGATATTGTGCTGGTAGGGCACAGCTTCGGAGGTACGCTGGTCCAGAAGGTGGCGGAGCTGGCCCCGAGCGGATCAAGCGGCTTGTTTTTCTAAATGCCTTCGTATTAAAGGACGGGCAAAGCACGGCTGACGAGCTTCCGCCGCAAGTTCGGCACCAGTTTGAGCAGCTTGCAGCTCAATCGGGTAACCATACGCTGATGCTGCCGTTTCCGCTGTACCGGGACGGGTTCGTTAATTTGACCGGCCTGCGTACGGCACGGCAAATGTACAATCAGATTACGCCGGAGCCTGCCAAGCCGCTGTTCGAAAAGCTCGATTTGACCAAGTTCTACAGCCTTGAGCTGCCGAAAAGCTATGTCTATCTGACGGAGGACAATGTGCTTCCCCAGGGCGGCGGCTTCGGCTGGCATCCGCACATGTCGGGCCGGCTAGGCTTGTTCCGCCTCATCAAGGACAGAGGCGATCATATGTCGACCGCCAAGGAAGAGCCCGCCCGCTTGGCACAGCGGCTTTATGAGGCGGGCAGGGATTAGACCGGGCGGCAGTATCAGATTAGCATCCCGCGAGTCTAAAGAAAAAAGCGGCCTGGGGAAGGCCGCTGAAAAAGTCATCGCTGCGCGTGCGGAGCGTTGTTCCGAGCTTAGGCTTTCGAAGGCCGCTTGCTTGCAAACGCACAGCTGTTGTCCCCGAATTTCTTTGCCTTATCCCGGCCTTGCTCAGGATTACCTCTTTTTTTCTTTATCTTTAGTTGGCCGGCCATGGAATGCATTATTCGCTTTAGGCAGCTCGCCGAACGGGTGCTTCAGCTTCTCCTCGGCCTGCTTCCGGGCTGCCTCCTGCGCAGCCTCCTGAGCGGCTTTCTGGGCCGCCGCACGCTCGGCCTCCTGCTGCTGAAGCAGCTGCTCCCGGTATTCTTCCGGCATAGGGAATTCGGAAGCCGGTACGCCGTTCAGCACCCGGCTCATGATTTCTTTAAACAGCACGGAGGGAACCGAGCCGCCCCCGCTGGTGAGATAGTGCGTTTTGTCGGTCTGATCGTAGCCGAGCCAGATGGCGGCGGTCAGCTCGGGGGTGAAGCCGGCGAACCAGGCGTCCTTGGCGCCGTTTTTGCCGATGTCGGCGAACTCCGCCGTGTCGGGCAGCTGCGTCGTGCCCGTCTTGCCCGCCGTCGGCCGCCCGAGCGAGGCGGCCTGACCCGTACCTGACTTGACTGCCTCCTGCAGCAGTAAAGTCAGGGTGTAAGCCACGGCCGGCCGGGTTACATGGACCGGCTGCGGGTTGGCCTCGACCAAGGGGATGCCGTCCTTGGTCGTGACCTTGGCAATGGCGTGCGCCGGCTGCAGCACGCCGAGGTTGGCGATGGCGCTGTACGCCTGGGCCATCTGCAGGGGCGAGACGCCCTCGGACAAGCCGCCGAGGGCCATGCTCAGGCTGCGGTCGGCCTGGCTGAGCGGAATGCCCGCTCTGCGGACGAAGCTCAGCCCTTCGTCAAGGCCGATCTCGTTAAGCAGCCAGACGGCAGGGATGTTCCAGGAATTGACGATCGCTTCCTGTAGCGAAACATGGCCGCGGTTTTGGCCGTCCCAGTCCTGCGGCTGGTAGCCCGCGATATCAAGCGGGCCGTCATACAGGGAGGAGCCCGGCGTGTAGCCCTGCTCCAGAGCGGGCCCGTAGACGGCCAAAGGCTTGAAGGACGACCCCGGCTGCCGTTTCAGCTGGGTCGCGTGGTTAAAGCCGCGGTATACCTGCGGACCGCGGGTTCCGACCAGCGCCTGAATGCCGCCGGTATGATGATCCAGGAACACGGCGCCGCTTTGGATCAGCTGGTCGCCCTGGACCGGCAGGAAACAAATTATCCTGCGCGTAGACCTCTTGGGCCGTTTGCTGCAGCTTCGGGTCCAAGTAAGTGTAGATCCGCAGCCCGGTCGTCAAAATCTGCTCCTCCGTAAAACCATAAAGATCCTCGGCCTCCTGGATGACGTAATCGACGTAGGAAGGATATTTGCCCTTGAGTGATTCCTGGCTGTTCTGCTTCAGCACGATGGGCTTGGCAGACGCTTCCTTATAGGCGGCGTCGGTGATGAAATTTTGTTCTTTCATCAAGGAGAGCACCAGGTTGCGCCGCTCCAGCGCTTTATCCTTATTTTTAGCCGGAGAATACGTTGTGGGCGCTTTGGGCAGCGCGGCCAGCAGGGCGGCTTCTTCGAGCGTCAGCTGCTGTACCGGCTTCGCAAAATATTCCTGGGCCGCCCCTTCCACGCCCCAGCGTCCTTCCCCGAAATAAATGCTGTTCAAATACAGCTCCAATATTTCGTCCTTACTGTAGCTCAAATTAATTTTCAGCGCGTAGCCGGCTTCCTTCAGCTTCCGGCTGATCGTTTTATCCGATTGCAGGAACATATTTTTGGCGAGCTGCTGCGTCAGTGTGCTGCCACCCTCAGCCATGGAGCCGGATTTCAGGTCGACTGCCAGCGCGCGGAAAATCGAACCAGACGTCGATCCCCGCATGCTCATAGAACCGGCGGTCTTCTACGGCAATGATGGCATTGCGCAGGTTCAGCGGAATTTGCTCCAGCGGTACCGGCACGATCTTCGAGGAAGACAGCTGAGAAGCCGGCTGGCCGCTGCGGTCGATGATCAGCGTAGGCTCGGGCAGCGGACGCTCCAGCTTGCTGACGTCGAGGCCGCGCACCCACATCGCAGCCGCCGTTCCTCCGATCAGCAAGCATGCCAGCATAAGAAGGCCGCTTCCGATAAGGATTGGCCGCCAGCGGACGGTTCGCCGTGCCGGCGATTTCTTTTCTTTGGTCTCCTGCGCAGGAGGTACAACGGTCTGCCTGCTTTCAGGACGATAGGCTCTTGCCGCACCGCCGGTTTTTGCCGGTGTGTCCGCGCCTTTGAGAAGCCAGGCGGCAAGCCGCTTTCGAATGTTTTTTATGAATCTCGGTGACCCCATGTAAATTCCTCCACAATGCATTCAATCCTGAAACCAAGGATGACGGCCATTCCCTAACATGCGAAAGGGGAATTGACCGTTCCTGATACCAGTAATTTTACGGTGACTTGCTTTATATGTATTCGCAGTACAGCTGCTTTTTCGGCAGGTTCCCGTTCTCCGGATCTCCATGACGAAGAAAAACCCCGCGAAGCTGCACGCGCAGCACTCCGTCGGGGTGGGGTTGACCGGTTTGGCTT
The DNA here is from genome assembly GCF_043945595.1 of Paenibacillus sp. TAB_01. Taxonomy (NCBI): domain Bacteria; kingdom Bacillati; phylum Bacillota; class Bacilli; order Caryophanales; family Paenibacillaceae; genus Paenibacillus; species Paenibacillus sp. TAB_01. Next base: position 6,502,973 of record NZ_JBIFNP010000001.1, on the reverse strand, counting down.
GGAATACTTGAATCGGACGGTAAGCTGGCTCTTCACTCTCGGCAAATCGCCGGCTTTGTCCGTTATTGAATCGGATCGGGGACTTGTCCGTTCTCCAGAAGCTGTGAATTGGTCGGCATCTTGGCCATTTCATTGCCCAGCCGTTTCATTTCCTTCTCGTTATTGGCCATCCGCCCGTTCATCGCTTTATCGATCGGTGTGCTGGCCACCTTCGGCTCATGGCTCGATAAATATTGCTCGACTTCCCGCATCATTTGTGCGGCCGCTTCGATCGCGCCTAAAGGGATATCTTCTTTATTCACAAAGCAGGCGTTGTGCATATGGACAACGGTCAGCCCGTTTGGGGCAGTGTGTGTCGGAATCCGGTATATATACTCCTTCAGTGTGAGGGGATCACGGAAGGTCAGCTCATAAACGCTCCCGTCCTTGTTTGGAATCTCGCTAAATCCCAGTGCGGTTAATGTGTCATGGACGTGAGCAAACGGTCTCGTAATCAAATGAGTCTGTTTCTTACGTGTCATAGCTATCACACTCCTTGCAAGATTTAGGGGAACGGCAAGCCGGAAAACATGGCACAGCTGTCCCAGGCCCTTCTTGTATTGGGTATACTCGCTCTATTACCCGTTTGTCCCAAAATCAAAACACCCTTACCGGGCCGCAGGAGCAATCTGTTGGAAGAAGCGCTCCTCAGGGCCAAGGAAGGGTGTTTTATTGTGCAAAGTGCAAAAGCCGGTTTCCGCCTCATGAAGCGCTGTGCCACACTGACATCTGACATGCAACAAGGCGGTTATGCCGCATCTAATATGATTGCGCCTTTATTACTGGGCTTTTGAAACCAAGGCGCTCTTTCTGTGGCGGCGCGCTCTTTCTAACGCATGAAGCGTCCACATCGCTCCGCAGAAATCAATGAGACTGAGGGGAATAAATATCGGCTTCAGCATACCGAGAACGACGAAGGTGGACATGAACACGATAATGGAGGCTCGGGTGTACACGGTTAAGTAGAAAAATCGCGTGATTCCTTCCCATGCGGAAACGCAGTAGTCGAAGGCAAGAAACAACAGGAACATACCGATCAGCCGTATCCAGATTTCACTCTCGGCGGTATAACCGAGCAGGGAGGCAAGCAGCTGCGGTCGGATCAGCAGGGTCAAGCTGAGGACGAACATGTACAGGCTGAAATAAAATACGGTTTTTGCTGCGTAAGACACGGGTACATAGCACCTCATTTTCTGCAGATTTTATCAAAAAATGCCATTTTATATATAGGTCTATCGTACCTAATCCGGGATTTTATGTAAATAGGGGAGAGTGTAAGAATACGAGTTTTTTGTGCAGCGGCGGCGCGTGGTATAATAGAGGGAATTGAAATGATAAGTGGAGTGAAGAGATGCGAATTAATAAATTCATAAGTGAGACCGGCTTCTGCTCGCGCCGGGAAGCGGACAAGCTGGTGGAAGCGGGGCGCGTGCGCATTAACGGCCAGGTTGCCGAATTGGGCAGCCAGGCGGAGCCGGGGGACGATGTGCGGGTCGATGGAAAACCGATTCAGGACAAAAAGCCGCATGTCTACATTGCCTTGAACAAGCCCGTAGGCATTACAAGCACAACGGAACGGCATGTGCGCGGCAATATTATCGACTTCGTGGGCCATCCGGAACGGATTTTCCCGATTGGACGGCTCGATAAAGATTCGGAGGGCTTGATTCTGCTTACGAATGACGGGGATATCGTCAACAAGATTTTGCGGGCCGAGAATAATCACGAAAAGGAATATATCGTTACGGTCGATAAGCCTCTGACCCGGATGTTTCTCCAGGGAATGGCCGGCGGCGTTCGCATCCTTGGGACAATGACCAAGCCCTGCGAGGTGTATCAGACGGATGAACGAACGTTCCGTATTATATTGACGCAGGGGCTGAACCGGCAAATCCGGCGGATGTGCGCGGCCTTCGGCTATGAGGTGCGGCAGTTGAAGCGGCTGCGCATCATGAACATTCAGCTGGGGAAGCTGGGCAGAGGGCAGTGGCGGGATTTGACGGAGCGGGAAATGGACGAGCTGCTGAAGCGCATCTCCCATGACAGCTAGCGGGGCAGATTCAGGAACTTTGGTGCAAAGAAGCAGCGCAGGACGGCTGCGCTTCCCATAACAAAAAAGCAGGGCAGGAACGGCGGCAGATGATCTCCGGAATTTCCGCGAATTATCTGCCGCCATGTCCTGCCCTGGCTTTTATGCCTCGGTGACGTTGAATTTATAGCCGACTCCGCGAACCGTCTGGATGAAGGCGGGCTCTGTCGGGTTGGCCTCGATTTTTTTGCGCAGGTTGCTTATATGTACGAGCAGCGTCCGTGTATCTCCGTTACTGTCGACGCCCCATGCCATTTTGTACAGCTGTTCGATCGGTACGACTTTGTTCGGCTTGCGGGCGAGGAGCGCCAGCAGATCGAACTCTTTGGAGGACAAGGGCGTTAGCTCTCCTTTGACCCACACATTGCGGCTCAGCAGGTCAATCTCCAGCCCGGGGAACGAGAGCTGCTGCGAGTCCTCCTTCTGCTGCTCCAGCAGCTGCTTGCGGCGCAGGTGGGCCTTCACCCGGGCGACGAGCTGGCTTGGGCTGAACGGTTTGGTCATATAATCGTCTCCGCCGATGCTCAGACCCAAAATGATGTCCATATCCTCGCTGCGGCAGCTGATGAAAAGAATCGGCACGTGATAGGACCGGCGCAGCTGACGGCAGATCTCGATACCGTCCATCCCCGGCAGCTGGATATCCAGTATGACCATATCCGGCAAATGCAGTTCCATATACTCAAAGGCGCTGGGGCCGTTATCGGTAGCCAGCACCTCATAACCTTCCTTTGATAAATACAACCGGATGAGTTCGACAATTTCAGGCTCATCATCAACAATTAAGATTTTCTCCCCTGCCATGGTGCTCCTCCTTATTTCCTATCTCGATATGGCAATAAAGGCAATTTACCGCGTCACTTGTAGTTCCCAAAACCTAAAAATTACGATACGATGAAGGAAACTATCAATTAAGAAAGAAAGTGGTACTGATTTCCAGAAACTATCTCTATTATATATGGATTCCAACGCTAATGGCTATCCTTTTATTGGGATTTTTATCGGGCTGCAGCCTGCGCGGACTTCCTTCCGAGGCTTCGGCTGCGGCGAAGCGGGGCGTATTGGATTTGAGCGGATGGCAGTTTCGGAGCGATGGGAATGTGGCATTGAACGGAGACTGGGATTTTTTCTGGGAACAGCTGCTGGATCCGGGGCAAGTGGAGGCCGCTTTGAAGCCGGATCAGGAGAGGATTCAGCTTCCGCATACATGGAACGGATATCTAGTGAACGGCCGTCAGCTGTCGGGCTTCGGGTGTGCCACATTTCATTTGAAGGTCATGCTGCCGTCCGATTCCGGACTGCTCGCTTTGGAGATACCGACGATCAGGACAGCCTACAAGCTGTGGATCAACGGACAGGAGATGGGGAGCAGCGGTACGGTGGGAATGGATAAGCAATCGTCTGCCCCGGGCTATTTTCCACGGGTCGTGTATTTTCATACGGAAGAGTCTGCAGCGGATATTACCCTTCAAGTATCCAATTTCGACCACCGGTCAGGGGGCATTTGGAAGCAGATTTGGCTCGGCGATGCGCAGAAACTGACGGAATCCTATCACCGGCAGCTGATTCTGGACGCGCTGTTCATCGGCAGCCTGCTGTTTATGGGCTTATACCATTTGGGATTGTTTCTCATGCGCTTCAAGGAATCCGGGGCGCTGTATTTCGCGCTGTTTTGCCTCATGTCCGGTGTCCGGGCGATGTTTGTGGGGGAAGGCACCGTGTTTTTGCTGCTGCCGCACCTGCCTTGGCTGACAGGCATCCGAATCGAGTACCTGTGCTATTATTTGTCCGTGCCGCTCATTATCATGTTTTTCCGGGGGATTTATCCGCAGGAATTCAAGCTCCGGTATGTGAGGTGGATTCAATGGACAGGACTGCTATTTGCGCTGTTCGTTTTATGTACCCCGGCCTCCTTGTTCTCCTATACTATTCCGGTCTATCAGGCGATTACGCTTGCGGTTTGCCTGTTCTGCATCCGGTGCGTGGTGGAAACCGTCCGCAATAAGAGGGACGGCGCCTTGTACGTTCTGACCGGCGTGATCGTGTATGCCGTTACGGTCGTGATCGACATGATGTATTTGAACGAATATATCGCCAAAGGGAATATTTCCATGTTCGGCTTATTTTATTGCATATTTATGATTTCGTTTATTATCAGCTTAAAATCGTTCCGCGCCTTTGCCGCGGTGGAAACCTTGTCCCGTCAGCTGCGCGAGCTGAATATGGGTCTGGAGCACCGGATCAAGGAACGGACGGCGGAGCTGGAGAGGTCGAACCGCAGCCTGGAGAAAATGAATGAGGATCTGGGACGTCTGGAGAAATCGAGGCGTCATCTGCTGAGCAATATTTCCCACGACCTGGGCACGCCGATGACCTTGATCCAAGGCTATGTCGAGGCGCTCATTGATAAAGTAGTTGTAGCTCCCGAGCAGCAGGAGAAATATTTGCGGCTGATTCTGACGCGAATTAACGGCTTGAACCGGCTCATTACCGATTTGTTTCAGCTGTCCAAGCTGGAAGCAAGACAGATCGATTTCGCGATGCAGGAAATGGGCGTCGAGGAATTCGTGCAGTATTATCGCGACCGCTATGAGATTGAGGTGAGAAACGCGGGGCTCACTTTCAGCATGCAGGCGCATATCCAGACAAGCGCGGCGGCGGGGCAAAAATACGCGGTCTATATCGATATCGACCGGATTGACCAGGTGCTGACGAACATCATCTACAATGCCATCAAGCATACGCCAGCCGGAGGATCCATCGCTTTGCAGATTTTGGTCGACCGCGCCTCGCTCGTTATGAAGGTGCAGGATAACGGCAGCGGTATCGACCCGGATGAGCTTTCCCTACATCTTCGACCGCTTCTACAAAAAGGACAAGTCCCGCAATTCCGCCGAAGGCGGCAGCGGGCTTGGGCTCGCTATCGCCAAGGAAATCGTCGAATTCCACGGCGGACGCATCTGGGCGGAAAGCAGGCTTAACCAGGGCGCCTGCCTGTCCTTTGCTCTGCCGTTAAGGGAGGCGCGCGTCAAGCTCCCGGAATAAGGGAGCAGAAACCCCTGCCGCGATTGTCAGCGACAGTACCCCTTTGCAGCCAGTTCATGGATCACAGCTCGGCCAGCTGTCACAACCATGGTTTACAGCCGTGATCCATAGCTGCGGCCCGCAGTTACAGCTACTTCTCACAGTGGCAGTCTACAGCTGCATTCCATAACTTAAGTCCGCAGCTGCCGCCAACAGTCATTGTCCGAAGACTACAGCCGCTTCATCGCGCTCCGGTAATCGGACGGCGACATGCCATACAGGCGCTTGAACTGCTTCGAGAAGTACAGCGGGTCCTGGAAGCCGACCGAGGAGGCGATCTGCTCGACGGTCAGCTCCGCCCGTTCTCTCAGCAGCAGGCGGGCCTTGTCGATCCGCAGCCGCAGCAGGAAGGTCACCGGGGTCAGCCCGGTGTGCTTCTTGAACAGGGTCGACAAGTAGGCGCGGTTATAGCCGAGCGCTTCGGCCATCAGCTCGATCGTAATCGGCTCCGCGTACTGCGTCGACAAGTAGTGCAGCGCCTGCTGCACGATATGCTCGCCGCTTCCGGACGGGTGGGGGTCGTCCGCCTGCTGCGGCTTCAGCGCTTCCGCGTACTCCGCCAGCAGCAGGTGGAGATAGCCGTTGGCCTTCAGTCCGGCGTATGGCGCACGGGTCTGGAACACGGTCTGCACGTGGTGGTACAGCACGGGGATGGTTCTTTTGCGACCGGTGCGCACAATCGGCTGCTGCGAGGACAGGCCGATCTGCTGCAGGAGCCGGGCGGCGCGGTCTCCCTCGAACGCAATCCAGCGGTAGAACCAGGGATCGTGCTCATCCGCCTGATAATGAATCAGCTTTCCCGGCTCGATCAGAAAGCTGTCCCCGGCCCCTAGCCGGTAGGTGGCGCCTTGGCAGGTGAACGTGCCGGAGCCGGACTGCACATGGTGGAGCAAATAATAATCAACGACTTTAGGCCCGGGCTTATGCCCGGGCTTTGTTTGGCTGCTGCCGGTGAACAGCACGCTCAAGTCGCTGTCCGATTCGGGCTGCGGATTGGATACCACATAGTAGCTGTCGGTTCTTTTGATCGGGGTAGACATGGCGGACGGCCCCTTTGCTTTGAATTTCATTACAGAAAGTATATCATAGTAAGATCAAGAGGGAAGTATGTAATCTAACATTTTTCCATGTGATACTGACATCGTTCCATAGTGGAAACATGGTGCCGGCAGTATACTGAAAACAAGATACAGCGGTGCAGGTCCGATCCGGACGGCGCCGCGCAAAACCAATAGAGGCGGTGTATTCATGGCAGACTTACAGGCATTGCAGCAGCAGTTCAAGGAATGGTACGGAGAGGAAGGCGCGGTGCCGATCCGCATATTTCACGCGCCGGGGCGCGTCAATCTGATCGGTGAGCATACCGACTATAACGGCGGCTACGTGTTTCCGGCTGCGCTGACCTTCGGAACCATGATGCTGATTCGCAAACGCGATGACGGACAGGTTGGACTGGCTTCCACGAACTTTCCATTGCGCAAACATATTTCCATCAGCAATCTGACTTTTGATCCGGCTGACGATTGGATGAATTATCCGAAGGGCATCATTCACGAGCTGCAGCAGCGAGGCTTGTCTGTCGGCGGCTATGATATTTTGTTCAGCGGGGCCATTCCGAACGGCTCGGGCTTGTCCTCCTCGGCATCGCTTGAGGTAGTCACGGCCTTCGGTCTGCTGACGATGGAAGGACAGCCGACGGATAAGGTCGACATCGCGCTTTTATCGCAAAAGGTGGAAAATGAATTCATCGGCGTCAAGTGCGGAATCATGGACCAGTTTGCCGTAGCGATGGGCAAGAAGGATCATGCGATTCTGCTGATGTGCGATACGCTGGAATATAAGCATGTACCTTTCCAAGGCGGAGCTTACAAGCTTGTTATCGGCAATACGAACAAGAAACGCGGCTTGGTCGATTCCGCTTACAACGAAAGACGCGCGCAGTGCGAGCGGGCGGTCCGCGATCTACAGGCGCAGTTCCCCGAGCTTTCGCTGCTGGGACAGCTTACGCTGGAGCAGTTCAGTACCTATCAGCATCTGATCAAGGATGAGGTTGTGCGCAAGCGCGCGAAGCATGTCGTCGAGGAAATCGACCGTGTGCTGCAATCGATGAACGTGCTGGAGAAGAACGATCTTGAAGCCTTCGGCCGGCTGATGGTCGCTTCCCACGAATCGCTGCGCGACTTGTACGAGGTTACCTGCCTGGAGCTTGACGTCATGGTTGAGGAAATATTGAAAATTCCCGGCGTGCTCGGATCGCGGATGACGGGTGCCGGCTTTGGCGGCTGCACGGTTTCACTGGTGCATGAGGATGCTGTAGCGCAGCTTATTGAGCAGGTAGGACGTGTGTATAACGAAAAAACAGGCCTGACCGCCGATTTTTATGTGTGCGATATTGGCGACGGCGTAAAGGAAATCGAAGCTTAAAGAAAGCATAACGAATCAAAAAATACGCTGTACAGCGGGTAGATTTATAAAGCTATGGGAGGGAAACAAGATGGCAATTATGGTAACGGGGGGAGCGGGCTATATCGGCTCGCATACGGTAGCGGAGCTGCTGGCAAGAAACGAAGAGGTTATCGTCGTCGATAACCTTCAGCAAGGACACCGGGAAGCGGTGCTGGGCGGCAAGCTTTATGTCGGAGATCTGCGCGACGCGGCATGTATGGATACGGTATTCAAGGAAAATAACATTGAAGCGGTGATTCATTTTGCGGCCAATTCGCTGGTTGGCGAAAGCATGCAAAATCCCGGGAAATATTATCATAACAACGTATACGGCACGCTGTGCCTGCTGGAGAAGATGAACGAATACGGCGTGAAGAAGATTGTATTCTCTTCGACGGCAGCTACGTATGGCGAGCCGGAGAACGTGCCGATCGTGGAAAGCGACCGCACCTTGCCGACCAACGCCTACGGCGAGACCAAGCTGGCTATGGAAAAAATGATGCGCTGGTTCGACACCGCGCACGGCATCAAGTACGTATCGCTGCGCTACTTCAATGCGGCGGGCGCGCACGAGAGCGGAAAGATCGGCGAAGACCATTCGCCGGAAACGCATCTGATTCCGATTATACTGCAGGTTGCGCTTGGGCAGCGGCCGCACATTTCGATCTTCGGCGAGGATTACGCCACGCCGGACGGTACTTGCATCCGCGACTACATTCATGTGACGGACTTGTCCGACGCGCACATTCTGGCTGTAGAGAAGCTGCGCAGCGGCGGCGAGAGCAGCATTTACAACCTCGGCAACGGCAAAGGCTTCTCGGTGAAGGAAGTCATCGAGATTGCCCGCAAGGTGACCGGCCACCCGATTCCGGCTGTCGTTGAGGCGCGCCGGGCGGGAGATCCTGCCGTACTGATCGCTTCGTCCGACCGCACGAAAGCGGAGCTCGGCTGGAAGCCGCAGCGGGACAGCCTGGAGAAAATCATCGAGACGGCATGGGCGTGGCATCAAGCGCATCCGAACGGCTACGCCGAATAACGAATTGACTATAGCGCTGTACAAAGTATAGATAGCGTCCCTGCGGTGCGGATGCCCTGAGTGGCGGAAAAGCTTGGGCGCTACCGCCTAGGGTGCATGGCAGGATACAGGCATCGGTAGGGTACAGAAGGAGGGACGACCCTTATGAACGAATTAACCGTGAACGAAACGGAGCTTGCCCGGGAAAAACGGGCAGCGGCGGCAAGGTCAGTCGAGGAGCTGGTGCAGTTCGGCATCCGGCATAAGCTGATCGAGCCGATCGACAGCTATGCTTCGCGCAACGCGCTGCTGGAGCTGCTGCGGATCGGCGAGCCGTACGAGGGCGAGCTGGATACGCATGCGGACAGCCCGGTACCGCTGCTGGAATCGCTGCTGGATTACGCCGCCGAGGCGGGCATTTTGGAGGCTGACAATACGACGCTGCGCGACCTGCTGGACGCGAAGCTGATGGGCTGTCTCATGCCCCGGCAGTCCGAGGTTGCCGACCGCTTCTGGCGGAAGGCGAAGCAGGAGGGGGTCGAGCATGCGACGAACGATTTTTACCGGCTGTGCATCGATTCCAACTATATCCGCATGGACCGTATCGCCAAAAACCAGTATTGGCTGGCCCCGACGGAATACGGCGATTTGGAAATTACCGTAAACCTGTCCAAGCCGGAGAAAGACCCGAAGGAAATTGCGCTGCTGAAAAACGCGCCGCAAAGCAACTACCCCAAATGTCTGCTGTGCATCGAAAATGTGGGGTATGCAGGCCGCCTGAATCATCCGGCCCGGCAAAACCTGCGGGTCATCCCGCTTGAGCTTGACGGCGACCCGTGGTTTTTCCAGTACTCGCCTTACGTGTACTATAACGAGCACAGCATCATTTTCGATAAACAGCACCGTCCGATGAAGACGTCTACTTCGACGTTTTACCGGCTTCTGGATTTTATCGACCAGTTTCCGCACTACTTTATCGGTTCGAATGCCGATCTGCCGATTGTCGGCGGATCCATCCTTAACCATGACCACTTTCAAGGAGGGAAGCACCGGTTCCCGATGGAAAAGGCGCCGGTGGAGCGTACCTTTACGCACCCGGACTTTCCGAATGTGAAGATCGGTATGGTCCGGTGGCCGATGTCGGTCATCCGGATCTCCAGCCATAACAAATCGCTGCTGCTGAAGCTGGCGAACCTTCTGCTGCAGGCATGGAAAGGGTACAGCGACGAGGCTCACGATATTGTGGCCTTCAGCGAGCGGGAGGGCGTTCAAGTCCCTCACAATACGATCACCCCGATTGCCCGCAATAACGCCTCCGGCGAATATGAGCTGGATCTGGTGCTGCGCAACAACCGGACGAGCGCGGAGCATCCGGACGGCATTTTTCACCCGCATCAGGAGCTGCATCATATCAAGAAGGAGAATATCGGCTTGATTGAAGTCATGGGGCTGGCGGTGCTGCCGGGAAGGCTCAAGGACGAGCTGGAGCTTATCGTGCCTTTGCTGACAGGAGAACAGCCGTTCGAAGATAACGGGGCGGCGAATCCGGACCATCCGCTGCACAAGCATTGGACCTGGATTGGCGAGCTGATCAAGGAGCATGGTACGAGCCTGTCGGCGGAACAGGCCGCAGAGGTGCTGCGGCAGGCGGTTGGTGGCAAATTTGCTGACGTGCTACGCGACGCTGGCGTGTACAAACGGACAGAGCATGGTGCCAGCGGATTCGATACCTTCCTTCAATCGTTCGGTTTTTCCAGAAATAATTTATAGTTTTGTCAAGACCTGTCGAATATAGGCAGGTTTTTTTGTTTCCATTCACAAAAAAATGCCTATTTTCTTACGTGAAATAGGAAATTTGTCTCACGCCAAATGGAAGTATGTGTTATAATTGTTAACATAGTCATACTGTTTGCTATGGCATGGGGGGAGAGGCAGATGTTTGATTGGATAGGTTTTAGAAAAGGTTGGCCGTTGTGGAGGTCATACCGCTTAAATCGGAATTTGAAGGACGATGTGGAAGACATTTTTGAAGGTATTGCAAGCACCCGGATGGAGCTTCTCAAGAGCTGGACGAATGAATATTGGGGGCATTTGGACCGGCTGCTGGCCCAGATCGTCTCCTTGGAAGACGAACGGGAGAATCCTCGGAGTACCTGTCCGCTGCATTGGCCAAGCTGTTGGCCGGAACAAGAAACCGTGCTTCCGATTTTTCGGAAATCTTTTTGCTGGACGAGCATGCGGAAGTCGTATTTTCCTCGTATGCTAAGCATGTAGGAACAAAGTACGCCGGCAAAAGCCTTCTGTCCAAAGGACTCGACTATTCGGGCAAAGGGGACAAGTGCTTGTTCGGACCGTATGCCGATCCGCTGACCTTGGAGATCGGGCCCAGCACCTCGGCTTTTCACGATAAAATGACGCTGTTATTTATGGTTCCGCTGATGGAGCAGGGCGTATGGAAGGGCGCGCTGTGCGGACGGGTGCCCAACGATGTGATCGGTGATTTGATCCAGCGCGAATCCGGGCATGTGTATCCCGATTCCGGCGACAACTATATTTTCATGGCCCGCCCGGCTCTGAATACGCACATCGCACCCGGCACGGCGCTGTCGCGCAGCCGGTTTGAGGGCCGAGCCTTTACCCACGGGGAGAACCTGAAGGATGGTGTGACGACGGATTGGGGGATCGTATCGGTCAAAGAGCATACCGAGCTGGAGATCATGTTCACGGATCCGGCAACAGGGGAGCTGCATCCCGGGGTAGCCAATACGATTGCGAACGGCAGTAATCTGTTCGTTGCCTTTCCGGGGTATTCCGACTACCGGCATATTCCTGTTATCGGGAAAGGGGTCACCTTTCAGCTGCCGCACTGTCCGGACGTATGGGGGATGATGTGCGAGGGCGACCTGGAGGAGGTATACCGGATTCGCGGTATCGGCTGGAAGCTGACCAAGCTGCAGCTCCCTTTGATCGGATTGTTCGGCGTATTGTCCGCGCTGTTGGTCTACTTCCTGATGAATCGCGTTCCGACGCTCGGGATGGCGGGAATTATTCTTGCGTTCAATCTGCTGTACGGCTTAGTGGTAGCCTGGACGCTGCATGCCAAAGGCTCCCGGCCGGTTGTGGAGAACCTGCACAAGATCAACCGGTTCATCCGCATCAATGCGGAAGGCAAGGGAGATTTAACGCAGCGGATCGACTGCGCGCAGTTCGAACAGGATGAGACGCGGGAGCTGGCCAAGTGGATCAACAACATGATCGATTCGCTCGAGGGTATCATGCTTCAGGTGAAGCAGGCTGCGGCGGATGTTATGATAAGCCAGCAGCAGCTGAATCAGTCGGCGGTAAGCACGGAAGGCTCGACCGAGAGGGTGAGCGGCAGAATCCACGATATGATCCGCAGTATTCGCAGCCAGCTGAAGGACATTGATGTCGCCAAGGACGCCGTAGGCGAAATGCAGGGAACGCTGCGTGTGCTCGAAGACAAGGCTATGGAGCAAATTTCCGTCGCTCAGTCGGAAGTCGGACGGATCGGGGAGAAAATGAATCAAATTTCCACGAAGGTGGCGGAAACGAACAAAACGATTCTGACCTTTATGGAAACGACCCAGCAGATTCGGAGTGTGCTGCAGGTCATTGAAGAGATTTCGAACCGGACGAACCTGCTGGCGCTTAACGCTTCTATTGAAGCGGCCCGCGTGGGCGAGCACGGCAAAGGCTTTGCGGTGGTCGCCGGGGAAATCCGCAAGCTGGCGGAGCTGACCCGCAAATCGACGGAAGAGATCAGCGATACCGTACACTTAATTTACAGCAATGCGCAGGAAGCGTTCGCTTCTATGGAAGAAGGCACCCAGGTTGTCACCGAAGGGAATCAGCTGGTTGCAGCCGCGTCGGAAACGTTAAGCGGAGCCGGCGCCGATTCGCAGAAGACGCAGGTGGTCGACGAGGTTGTCGGCCTGATGGAGAAGATTGCCGCGGTCAGTATGGAAAACCGGAAAATTTCTACGGAAGTGGAAGGTAAGGTGCAGGAGCTATTGACGGATATCGTTAACGTGCGTCATACCTCCCATCACGTCGAAGGAATCACCGGATTTTTGCAGCAGCTGGTCGAGCAGTTCCAGCTTACGGAAACCAGAAGAAGATAATTCGTCTGCGGGCAAAAAAAGTAACACAGCCGCCAATCCCGATTTCGGGACGGGCGGCTGTTTGTGTTAGATACGTGCCACGGCCTGGGCGGTACCGGAACAGCTGTTTATGTTAGGCATCGATACCCTGGGCGACACCGCGGCTGTTTATATTAAACATCCATGCCCTGAGCGGCGCTTGCAGCCGTAGTTCGGTTACGTCGGCACCGGAAATGTTCCTTCCTCCAGACCGGCAGCGATGTCATTTTAACCGGCCATGCCGTGTAAAAATAAGATAGGACCGGAACCGAAAAACCGAGGGACAAGCTTTGTTAAATAATTGTCATTAATATTGACATTAAATGCCTAGAAGCATATGATAAATAGTATAAAAGCATGAAACATTCGGTTTTTTTAAGAGTTTTATGAAATTAATGTTATAAAATATAACATAAATGATTGAAAAAGTGGGGAGGAACTGGTTCGAAGGGCTTACTTTATATCAGCCTGTGAAACCGGGACAGCGTATGGCGATGATCAGACACTCCGGCAATGCTCCGTATCCGTTAGAAGCTTTTTATGACGAAATGTTTACACGGGAGTCCACTGTACGTTCTCATTACCTGCAGGTGCATACGACTTTTTCCAAGATGAGCAAGGAAGAGCTCGATGCCAAACAGAGAGCGATGAACCGCCGGATGCTGGAGGAGGGGATTACGTTCACGCTGTATCACCCTGAGCAATCCATGCCGCTGGAGCGAACGATCCCGTTCGATATGATCCCCCGCATCATCCCGGCTGAAGAATGGGCTGTCGTCGAGCAGGGGCTCCTGCAGCGGGTCGAAGCATTGAACCGGTTCCTTCACGATATGTACCATGAGCAAAAGATGGTGCTGGATGGACTGATCCCTCGCAAAATGATTGTCGGCAACCGCTACTTCCGGCCGGAGATGATGCATGTGGATGTTCCCGGCGGTGTATATATTACGACCTCGGGCATCGATCTGATCCGCAATTCCGACGGCCGGTATTACGTGCTTGAAGATAACTTGCGCTCCCCCTCAGGCTTCTCTTACTTATTTAAAGGCCGCTCGATTATGAATCAGCTCTTCCCGGAGCTGACGCTTTCCTGCTCGATCCGCGATGTGGAGCACAGCCTGAACCGCTTCCTTTCGGCACTCCGCAGCTTGTCCCCGAACCGTAAGGCCGAACCGGTCATTGCACTGCTGACGCCCGGCGAATTTAATTCCGCTTATTTCGAGCATGCGTTTTTGGCTCAGCAGATGGGGATTCATTTGGTCGAAGGCCGCGATCTGGTCGCTATCGATCATAAAATCTATATCCGCGGGATGAAGGGGCTTACGCAGGTAGATGTGCTGTACCGCCGGATTGACGACGACTTCCTGGATCCGCTTGCCTTTGAGCCCGACTCCTTGCTCGGCGTCGCCGGAATTATGAATGCTTACCGGGCAGGCAATATTGCTATTGCGAATGCTCCGGGTACCGGCATTGCGGATGATAAGGCCATCTATGCTTACGTGCCGGAGATGATCCGATATTATCTGAAGGAAGAACCTATTCTGGAAAATGTGCCTACCTATCTGTTATCGCGCAAAGAGGAGAGGGAATATGTATTAGAGAGGCTGCCGGAGATGGTGGTGAAGGAAACGTCGTTGTCCGGCGGATACGGTATGCTGGTCGGCCCTGCGGCCGCGGCGGAGGAAATCGCCGCCTTTGCGGAACAAATCCGGCTGCACCCCGACCGCTATATCGCCCAGCCGACGATGCAATTGTCCAGAGCGCCGGTGCTGATCGACGGACAGCTGGCGCCGCGGCATATCGATCTGCGCGCTTTTGTGCTCATGGGGGAGGGGGGCGCTCATATTATTCCGGGCGGTCTGACCCGCGTGGCGCTGAAGGAGGGCTCGCTGGTCGTCAACTCCTCACAGGGAGGCGGCTGCAAGGATACTTGGGTTATGGCTTGATGCTTAGGGAGCCGGAATACGGCTGATCTCAAATTTAGGAGGGGTGTCCATGCTGAACCGAAATGCAGAAGCTTTATTTTGGGTGGGCCGGTATGCGGAACGGGCGGAAAATCACGCGAGACTGATTGATGTGCACTATCACATTCAACAGGAAGCGGATTTCAAGCACGAGGAGCACAAATGGTCGCGTTTGATCGATGCGCTCAGCGCCAGAGAAGCGTATGAGCTGCAGTTCGAGGCATTTACCGAAAAGGATGTGCTCTCCTTTATTACACTCGACCGCGGGTATGCCAACTCCTTGTTTTCCTGCGTCAGCCAAGCGCGCAACAATCTTCGTACCCTGCGGGAAAAGCTGCCCAGCGAGATGTGGGATATGATGAATTCCTTTTATTTGTGGCTGGGGGAAAAGAAGGTTGACGATATTATGAAGGACTCTCCGCATAATTTCTATAAACAGATCAGAGAGCGGATGTCGATGTTTCAAGGCGTAGAGCATTCGGTGATGGTGCGGCACAATGAATGGCACTTTATCGAGAGCGGGCGTTTCCTGGAGAGGGCTGAGAATACGGTCCGCATTCTTCAGTCCGTCTGCCGGACCTTGATCGAGGAGCAGGCGACGCCTTATCCGAATATGCTGGCTGTGCTGAAATCGGTGAGCGGCTATCAGGCGTTCCGCCGGTTCTATGCCGACGGGATGTCTGTGGAGCACATTATGGAGTTCATGATCGGCAGCGAGAGCTTCCCGCGTTCCGTTCATTTCTCCTTTATGGAGCTGGAGGAGCATCTGAGGGGCATCGAGCTGCAGACACCGGAATACCATATTCCCCATGAGAAGGCGATCCGGCAGGCCGGCAAGGTGAAGGCGGAGCTGGCCTGCCTGGAGCGGGAGGATTTCAGCCTTTCGCAGGTATCGCTTCTGTTGGAGCATTTGAACGCATCGTGCCAGAGGCTTGGGAGGTCGATGGCCGCGGCCTTTTTTCAATTCGAGGAGGCCAGCGCATGAAGATCGAAATCAGCCACGTAACCCGATACACCTACGAGGACGCGGTGACGGACAGTGTCAATGAGCTTCGGCTGACGCCCCGTACGAATTACCGGCAGTCCTGCTACCACCATGAAGTATGGATCGAGCCTGTGGCTTCGTTGTTCACCTATGAAGACTATTTCGGCAACCGGGTTCATTCGTTCTCGGTCAGCAAGCCTCACCGTGAGCTTGTGATCAGAACGAAGGCGACGGTGGTGACGCGCGATCAAAGCTATGCGTCCCAGCAGGGTCTGCCGATGAAGGAGCAGCTTGAGCTGCTGCAGAGCGAGAAGCTGCAGAACCGCTATATCGAATTTATGCTTCCGACCGCCTATACGGAGCTGACGGAAGGGCTGCTCGCGTATGCGGCCCGGTATCCGATAACGGAGGACGGATTGTATGTATGGGCACAGCAGCTGTCCGAGGGAATCTACAAGGACTTCACCTATGATCCCGACGCGACCCATGTACATACGACGGTAAGCGATACCTTAAAGCTGCGCCGCGGGGTATGCCAGGATTATGCGCATCTGATGATCGCCGTCTGCCGCAGCATCGGGCTGCCGGCCCGCTATGTGAGCGGGTACCATTTCGTCGGTGATCTGCAGGGAGGCAGCGCCGATTTCGAGCAGGCTTCGCACGCTTGGGTCGAGGTGCATATCCCGGGCACCGGCTGGCTTGGCTTTGATCCGACCAACAATACGGAGGTCGGCTGGAGATATGTGAAGCTGGGCCACGGGCGCGATTATAAGGATATTGTGCCCGTGAAGGGAGTCTATCGAGGAGCCGGCAGCCAGAAGCTGACAGTCACGGTCGATGTGCGCCGGCTCGACGATTAACGGCTTGCGTCCCGTTCGGCTGCCGCTTGCCGGCGTCCGTCCCGCAGCATAGAAAAACCGCCACAGCCCCGATCGAATAGATCGGAACTGCAGCGGTTTTTTTCGACTGTAACTGTATAGGAAAGATTAGGCTTCCTGCTATGTCATCATAGGTCGGCAGGGTCAGGAACAAATCCCGCTGCTGAGAAAAACCGCAGCCGAACGCCGCGGTCGAGCGTCCATGAAAAGGACGCCGATAGGCGCTTTTTTCCTTGTGAGAAGGTGTTGCGCGGGTCCTGCGAACCGGTTGAACCCTCGGCAGCTTGCAGGGCTGGTGGCTCGACGCCGTCAGTCAACTGTCGGTCTTCGGCTTCAGCTCGACCTGGATGGTATCCTCATCACGGGTGATGTCGCAGACTTCCATGCCGTTCTTCTTCAGGGTCGACGTCAGAAATCCCTCGTCTTGAGCGGGGAAGACGTAGGACGGATTGTGCTCCGTATGGAACAGCAGCTGTTCCGCAACCTGAAGCAGCTTGTCCATCGAGAACGGCTTACGCAAAAATTTCTCGATATCCTTCTCGTGGTAATCGAGCGGCGGCTCCAGTGCTGTAGAGACGATGATCGGCGTCCGGAAAAATTCCGGGTGGCTGTACAGCTCGGCCATGAAATCCCAGCCGCTCTTACTCCCCTCTAAATGAATATCGACGATGCACAGCCGCGGAGGCAGGCTCCGTATGCGCTGAAGAGCCAGCGTTGCTTCCTCGGCGGAGCGAAGGTGTACGGTAGGCAGATTCAGCTTGCTGAGCGCAATTTGAATCAGCTTAGCCAAATTGTCATCGTCCTCCAGCACGAGGATGCTTCCTTCTGCATCCGGAACCTGGTAGGAGCTTAATTCAACCTTGAACGTGGTGCCTGCGCCCATAGCGGATTCGAAAGAGATGGTTCCGTTGTGCGCCTCGATAATTTCTCTGACGATCGCAAGACCCAGTCCGGTACCGCCGATCTGACGGCGGTCGAATTATCGACCCGGTAAAACTTGGTGAACAGCTTATCCTTGGCCTCTTCGGGAATGCCTAATCCATAGTCCTTTACTTTCAGCGCAATCCGGTCTGTGCCGACCCGATCAATAAATACATCGACCTGATTCGATTGGGGCGAGTACTTAATGGCATTGCTTAACAGGTTATGAACCACCTGCTTGAGCCGGTCGACATCGGCACGCACCCACAGATCGTCGTTCGGAGCGAACAGCCGGATATCGTGGCTCTGCTTCTCCCTCCACTGGTCGGCGACCTCCCTGACTACTTGGGTCATCTCGACGGGAGCGAAGTGGTAGGCCTGCTTCCCGGACTCCATGCGCTGAAGATCCAGAAAGTCGTTAATCAATGCCGACAGGCGGTTGGCTTCTTTATAAATCGTCTGCAGGTACCTTTGCTGCTTGTCTGGAGACAGCTCCCGGTGCAGCAGGATCTCGATAAAACCGAGCACGCTGGCCAGCGGAGTCCGCAGCTCATGGGAAACGATGCTGATGAATTCATTCTTCATCTCATCGGCTTTTTCTTCCTCGGTTCGGTCGCGGAAGACGAACAGATAGCCCTGCTCTCCGGCATCGCTGCTTCTGACCTTCGTGGCATAAAGCTCAATGAAGTGAAGCTGCTCGTCCTCGCCGATTAAAGTAAAGCGTTCGTTCAGCTGGTCAAGCGAGTCCTGCAGCAAACTGGCTATGGACTGGCGTACGGGCAGGAACGACGGGTTCCTTTGCTCGATGACCGAGCAGAGCTCGAGCCAGTTTTCTCCGACATGGCGGCTGAGGCGGAATTTTTCGTTCATTCTGTGGTTCGTAAATTGAATGACGCCCGATAAATCGCAGTACATCATGCCTTCGTGAGTAGCTTCCAGAATGTTGCCGATCAGCATCTTTTCCTTGGTCAGCTGCTCGTTCAGCTCGGCCAGCCGGTAGGACTGGTGCAGTCTTTCCTCATTTATATGCTGCGCGAGAAAAGCGAGGCTGAACTGGCGGGCTAATCCTTTGGCAACCCGCTGTCTCTGTTCGTTCTGCGTTGTCAAGTATCCTGTCAGCAGGAGGAAGCCGATCACTTCCTGGTGGTCGTCGAACAGCGGGAAATATTGATCCAGTACCGCGGCGTCGAGCTGATGCAGGCTTCGTTCGGAAGGAGAAAGATCGCGCCGGCACTCGATCGGCTGTTTCTCCGTAAAGACGCGAAGCGCAGGGCCGTACAGCGCCTGCTCAAGGCGCTGCGGAAGCTCCGCGGGATAACCGGATGCATACAGCACCTCGAAAGCGGCAGGAGCGGCTTGAGAAGCTTCGTCCGGCGGCGCGGCCTTGACCGCAAGCAGTGCGGCATCCAATTGGAGCGAAGCCAGGAGCGCGGGAATGGCCGCATTCAAAAAAGCGTGCATATCGAGCGAGCCGGTCAGCTTTTCCTGGTAATTGCTGATCGCTTCGAGCTCATGCTCGCGCTGGGAGAGCTTCTCCAGCGTCTGCTCCTGCTCTTCCTGCTGGGCGATAATTTCTTCGTTCTGCGCCTCCAGGCTCTCGGCCATGAAACGGTACGTTTCCTCGCTCTTCCTCAGCGCGCTCTCGGCATCGTTGGCCCGGCGGAAGATGAAGATGGCAAGCCCGCCTATAAGGATGGCGAGCGCGCCGCCGGTACCGATGATGATCCGGGTTCTCTGCCCGGAGAGGGAGGCTTTATTATATGCTTCGGAAGTGATAACCTCGATCTCGGTACGAATCTTAAGATGAAGCTGACGGAAGCGGTCCATCAAAGCTTTGCCCGAGTCGCTGCGTTTGCGGGCTTCCTCCAACTGACCCGAACGAAGCAGACTGATCTGAGTCGTATAAAACGCATCCAGCCGTTTGATCTGGGGGAGAATATCTCCTTCCATCAAGCTTTTCAAGCTCGGATACATCTGCTGATAGGCGGCCATCTCATTCAGATCGCTGGTGAGCTGGGCTTTCCCCAGATCGTAAGGCTCGAGGAACCGGTTGTCGTTCGTAAGCTCCAGTCCGCGGACGCCCGTCTCCATGTTGACGGTATCGGCTAATATATTTTCGGCAACCTCGGATAAGGGGATAACCTCTTTGACGACGCTGTTCAATTCAGCTTCGACGTGAGTAGAGGCCACATAGCTTGAGATACTTACGGCAGCGAGCAGGAAGATAATTAGAGAAACATAAATCAATGAAATACGGGAACGGGATAAATGCATACCTAACCACCTTGTTGGATATTGAAAAACATATGGAGTGCCCTGTCATTTCGCTCAAAGCATGCAGGCAACCGGTCGGGTGCTATGATTTTTAAAAAAAGGCTAACGCTATAACATATTTCGACAAAATCGGGACAAACCCTTTTAGAACGGGGCTCCTTTTTTACAAATATGCACAGAAGGGTAGAAATTAGGAGTTGTTCCGCTTATAATCAAAAACAGTGACTATCGGCCCCGACAATCCTGAGAGTGGAGCGTCAATGAAAAAGAATAGGAGTGGATTCATCTTGTTTTTTCAATATTTGAAGCAAGGCTTTTTTGGCAATGTCCGAAAAGACGTGCTTTCGGGACTGACCGTCGCGTTCGCGCTTATTCCCGAAGCGATCGCTTTTTCCATTATGGCGGGAGTAGACCCGATGGTCGGGCTGTACGCCTCCTTCACGATTGCGGTGACGATATCGTTCTTTGGCGGGCGCCCGGGCATGATCTCCGCAGCAACTGGAGCCATGGCCTCACTGATGGGTCCGATCGTAGCCAAGTACGGCGTAGAATATTTATTCGCGGCAACAGTGCTGACGGGCGTGCTGCAGTGGATTCTCGGCATCTGCAAATTCGGCCGCTTCATTACCTTCGTGCCTCACTCGGTCATTATCGGCTTTGTCAATGCACTGGCCATTGTCATCTTCATGGCGCAGCTGCCGAATTTCCGCGGAGAGTCCTGGCCGATGTATTTGATTCTGGCAGGCTCGCTGCTCATCATTTACGGGCTGCCCCGGTTGACCAAGGCCGTGCCTTCCGCGCTGGTGGCCATTATCGTCATGACGATCATTGCGGCGATCACCGGAGCCGATGTGCGCACGGTAGGCGATATGGGGGAGATCAGCCAGACGCCGCCGTTCTTTCATTGGCCGCAAGTGCCGCTGTCCTGGGACATGCTGCTGACGATTCTGCCGTACTCGCTGGCGCTGTCGATTGTCGGCATCACCGAATCGCTGCTTACGGCTACGCTTGTAGATGAATTGACGGATACGAAAAGCGATAAAAACCGCGAGATCCGGGGGCAGGGCATTGCGAACGTGATCAACGGCTTTTTTGGCGGGATGGCGGGCTGCGCAATGATCGGGCAAACGGTAATCAACGTCAAATCGGGCGGACGGAAACGGCTGTCTACGCTGATTGCAGGCGTGTTTCTGCTTTTCCTTATTCTGGTGCTGGGCGATGTCGTCAAGCAAATTCCGATGGGCGCGCTGGTCGGCGTTATGTTCATGGTTTCGTTCGGGACGTTCGATTGGAGCTCCCTGCGCACCCTGCACAAAGTGCCTCGCGGGGATGCGGTTGTGATGGTAGTTACGGTTATTATTGTAGTTATTACCTCCGACCTGGCGATCGGGGTTGTAGCAGGCATTCTGATGAGCGCGGTCAGCTTTGCGTGGAAAATGGCGAAGCTGCAGGTCCACACGACGGCAAGCGATACCGGCGGCAAACGGTATACCGTGAGCGGACCGCTGTTCTTCGGGACGATGTCGCACTTTATCCAACTATTCGATGTACAGCGGGATCCCGAGCATATCACGGTTGATTTGGCTTCATCCCATGTATGGGATCAGTCGGGCGCCAACGCGATTGCCAAGGTCGTGCAGAAATATGCCGAGGCCGGCAAAAAGGTAACGATCATCGGCTTGAATCAGGAAAGCCAGACGGTTGTGGACAAGGCCGGATTCTCTTTTGTATCGTCGCACTAATTTTCGATGAAAAGAATTGCCTGTTTTCCGAATCTGACTTACAATAAGCGTAATGAATGTCAGGAAATTTTCCATTGACCTTACGTGGTTGTCATCAGGAGGCGAGCGGGTATGAATACAGAAGCGCGACAAACATCGCAGGAGCATAGGCTGGAACCTTATTTCCAGCCTATTTTGTCGTTGCAGACACAAAGCATTCTGGGCTACGAAGCCTTGGGCCGGAGAATCGATGGGGGGCGCGTTTATAGCCTGGGGCCGTTTTTTCACGATCATACGATCGGGGAGGAGCAGCACCTGAATGTCGATCGTTTGCTCAGAGAGAAGGCTATTGCCGTCATGGCACAGGTACAGAAGGAATCGGAGGCGCTGCTGTTCCTTAATTTGAAGCCTTCCTGGATTTACCGCATGTATAAAAAAACAGGACAGCTGCCGACATTGCAGCTTTTAGAGAAGCATGGACTGGACCCGTCGAGGGTCGTCATCGAAATTACGGAGGAAGAGTTCCACGGACGTCTGGACGAGCTGTCCGCCATTATTAACGTATACCGGGAGCGGGGGTGTCTGGTTGCGATCGACGATATTGGCAGCGGCTACAGCAACTATGACAGGATTGCTTCTATTAAACCGAATATATTGAAGATAGATTTGAAGCTGTTAAAACAAAGCGCGCTGCATGACGGATACAAAGCGCTGCTGAATTCGTTCTCCATCCTCTCCTCACAAATGGGCTCATCGCTGCTTGTGGAAGGGGTGGAGACAAAGCAGGATCTTTATTATGCGATGAAGGCGGGGGCCAGATATGTTCAAGGCTTCTTGTTCTCGGAGGCGCAGCCGGGCTTGCAGGACCCGGGAGCCTATGAGCGGCTGCTCAAGGAGGAGATCCGCCATTACACCGAGCAGGAGGTAACGCGTTACCGTTCGCTGTTCTCCATTCAGGACAGCCTGAGCGGACTTGTTACATCGGATGTGAACGTTTCCTCAGCCCATGAAGCGGATGCCGTGATTGAAAGTCTTCTCTCGGGGGTGACGGGCAGTGTGGAGCGCGTTTATATCTGCAGTGAGGACGGCTGCCAAATTTCGTCCAACTATGTTCGTTCCGCCGACGGGGGCTGGCAGCGGGATAGCCGGTATCAAGGGTCCAATTGGATTTGGCGGCCCTATTTCATCCCCAACATGCTCCGCATGAGCAGCCAGCAGCAGGGCATGATCTCTCAGGAATATACGGACCTGGATACTTCCCGGCTGATGCAGACGTATTCCTGCCCCATCGGCGGATCGAACTACTTGTTTTTGGATTTGAGCGTTTAAGCCTCCCAGCCTTCTTCCTCCAATTGCGTCCAAGCGCGGCCTCGATTCCAATTTACAAAGACCGGATGGCCAAAAAATGAGCTTAGCTTATCGGTACTCAGCAGTTCTTTTGTTTGACCCGACTCAAATATGGCGCCGCTGCGCAGGAGCAGGGTGTGACTAAACATCGGCACGATTTCTTCCGTATGATGCGTGACGTAAATCAGTGTAGGGCTGTCTTCGCGACGGGCCAGATCCTGGATGCTCTGCAGCAGCTTTTCCCGCGAGAACAGATCGAGACCGTTGCACGGCTCATCCAAAATGAGCAGAGCCGGGCGGCTCATCAGCGCTCTGGCGATCAGCAGCTTCTGCTTCTCTCCTTGGGAGCACGTCCGGTATTCGCGATCCCATAAATGCAGACAATTTAATGATTCCATATGATGGCGGGCCATGCTGAAATCTTCGTCGGTCGGTTTATCGTAAAGACCGATCGTAGCGAATTTGCCGCTGATGACGACCGATTGGGCAGCATCTCCGGCGTAAAGCTTCTCCTGCAGCGAGGAGCTGACCCAGCCGATGGATTGGCGCAGCTCGCGCAAATCGGTTTCGCCGAACGGGTGGCCCAGCACGGAGATTTTGCCGGACGTCGGCCATTGGTAGCCTGTAATGATGTTGAGCAGGGTTGTTTTCCCTGAACCGTTCAGACCAAGTAGAGCCCAATGCTCCCCTTTACGGATGGTCCAATTGATCTGGTGCAGCAGCTCCAGCGTGCCGCGCCGAAAGGATACGTTTTCGATTTCAATGACTGGATTCATCGCAGATAACCTCGGTTCCTCAGTTTAATGTGAACTGCACGCAAGGGCCCGAAGAAACAGGCCCCGGCCCTTACGTCTCTACCCATTCGTTGCGGAGCGCGAACAATTCTTTTAAGTCCTCCGTCGACAGCTCCGTAATCCATTGCTCCCCATTGCCGACAATTTGCTGGCTCAAGCCTTGCTTCTTATCGATCATCTCGTCAATCCGTTCCTCCAGCGTACCGAGCGTAACGAACTTATGCACCTGCACGTGGCGGGTTTGGCCGATCCGGAAAGCCCGGTCCGTAGCCTGGTTCTCGACGGCGGGATTCCACCAGCGGTCGAAGTGAAATACGTGATTGGCAGCTGTCAAATTCAATCCGGTACCGCCGGCCTTCAGCGACAGCAGGAAAATACCGGTCTGCTCCTCCGCAGGCAGCGTTTCATCCTGAAAGTGGGAGATCATGCGGTCGCGGGCAAGCTTCGGCGTACCGCCGTGCAGGAAGGCTACAGGCGACCCGAGCTCCTGCTCCAGAATGCGCTGCAGCAGATGGCCCGTCTCCACGAACTGGGTGAAGATCAGACACTTGTCGCCTTCCTGGCGCAGCTCGTGCACCATTTCGAGCAGCCGTTCTACTTTATTCGAACGCTGCTGCCAAGGGGCGCCGGCCGATTCCTTCAGCATCAGCGAAGGATGATTGCAAATCTGCTTCAGCTTCGTCAGCGCGGCAAGAATCAGCCCGCGGCGCTCCATGACGCTCAAGCGGTCCAGCCGCTCGAACATGTCTTTAATGTAGTTCTCGTACAGGATGCCTTGCTCGGCTGTAAGCGAGACGAAGGTTTTGTATTCATACTTATCCGGCAAATCCAGCTGGATAGCCGGATCTTTTTTCACCCGGCGCAGCAGAAACGGCCGAATCAGGCGCTGCACCTTCGAGACGAGCTCGGGATCGTTCGACCGCTCGATAGCACTCACGTACCGGTGCGTAAAATCGCGCAGTGTGCCGAGATAACCCGGGTTGAGAAAATCGAAGATCGACCACAGCTCGGTCAGCCGGTTCTCGATCGGCGTCCCGGTCATCGCGATGCGGTGACGTCCGCGGAAGCTGCGGATAGAGGTCGCCTGCTTCGTATAAGCGTTCTTGATGTTCTGCGCCTCATCCAGACAGATGGCGTTCCACTCCACGGAAGTAAATTCTGTCTCGTCCAGATGCGAGAGCGTATAAGTGGTGAGCACCAAATCATAGCCTTGGACGGCATCGCGGAACGCATCGCCCTTGGCCCGGTTCGGACCGTAATGCAAATAAATGTTGAGCAGAGGCGCAAAACGCTCCAGCTCCTTCTGCCAGTTGCCGAGCACGGACGTCGGGCAAATAAGCAGGGAAGGGGGCGTCGGCGCTTCGCTCTGCCGTGCCGTCTCGGCCGGTTTTAGGCCGCGTGCTCTGACTGTTGCGGCAGGCGGCTCCTTGAGAGCCGTCTCCTGCGCATCGCCCGAACGAAGCAGGGGCGGACGAGCATCGCGGCCCCCTTGAGCAGAGAGTGCCTGCTCCCGGATACAGAGCAGGTAAGTAATCATTTGAATCGTTTTTCCGAGCCCCATGTCATCGGCCAGACAGCCGCCGAGTCCGGCGCCGCGAAGGAAGAGCAGCCAGGAGATGCCCTCCACCTGGTAAGGCCGCAGCGTGCCGAGGAACGAAGCCGGCGGTTCAATAATAGGCACCTGCTTGGTATGGTTCAGAAGATCGACCATATCCTGCAGCTGCTCGTTCAGCTCGACCTCCATCTGCAGGGAGCGTTCGAAGCCGAATTCGTCCTCCCCTTCGGAGGAACCCAACAGATGAAGTTCCAGGACGTCCCGCAGGGACAGGCCTTCTTTTTTCTGAACCTGCGCGATGACCTGCTGCAGCTGAAGCAGCTGATCCGGGTCCGAGCTGAACCCACTGCCCCTGGATCTGCACGAGCCGGCGGTTCTCCTCCAGCAGCGCGCGGAATTCCTCCTCGGTCAGCTCAATATCGCCGAGCGCGACCTTCCAATCGAATTCCATCAGCTGCTGCAGGCCGAACATGGCCTGCGGAGTGGAGCCGACGGACGATTTGATCTTCGCCTTCAAGCGGGGCTTCGTGCGGCGCAGCCGTTCCCACCAGGCGGGCAGGAACACGGAATAGCCTGCCTCCATCAGGCGGAGGCTGCCGTCGCTCATCAGCCGCCACGCCTCGTCGGCGGTCAGCTCGCTGCGCAGCCCGCCGCTGCTGCCGGCCAGCCAAGGCAGGATGCGCTCCCACTTGGCGAGGTCCCGCGCAGCGCGCAGCAGCTGCGGCTGCCATGCGGCAGGCAGTCCGGCGAGCGCCTCGGGTACGTCCGCCGCAGCTAGTGCGCTCGCGGCTGTCGCCTCCGGCGTGCTCGCAGCTGCCGCGGCGGGCCCGCCTACGGCTGGAGCTGCGGCAGGCTGCGGCTCCGCGGCCAGCAGGGCGTCCTCGGGCGCTGCCGCCGGTGCGTCGCCGCCCGCCGTTTCGGCCGTCAGGCCGCTGCCAGCCTGCGCTGGGTGGCCGTCCGCGGCCTGCACTGCAGCATCGCTGCGCTCGGCAAGAGCGGCCAGCGATGCGACCGCGCGGGGGTCGAGCTCATGCAGCTGCGCTTTGTCGGCGCGGTCCTGCAGGACGACGCGCAGCGGCCAGCTGCCGCGGCCCTGCGGCGGCTCGCTCAGCTGCAGGCACGTACGGAACGGCGTGCCGTCCGTCTGCCAGCCGATCGAGACGAGCCAATCCTCTTCGTCCATCCACAGGTCGGTCGGCAGCTTGCCGCGCGCTATGAGCGGATAGGTCAGCTCCAGCTGGCGGATGCTTTGGCGCAGCGTACCGTCTTCCTCAGCCCATTCCGGAATGAGCCGGTGCATCCACTGCTGCGCCAAGGGCGAAAGGCCCCGCGCCGTCACGGCCTCCGGCAGCTGAAGCTTCCAGCCGAGCTCGCCCGCTTTCCATTTGGCGAAATCGGGCATGCAGCGCCCTTGCACCAGCGCCTCTTTCATCTGTGGCGCGAGGCGAAGCAGCTCCTGCACTTCAGCGTCCCATTCCAGCTTCGTATGCTCGACCGCGCCGGGAGCGCAGAAGTAGTCCAGCGCCTCCAGCGCGGCGAGCTGAAGCCCTTCCACGTTCAGCGATTCGGTGACCTCGATGAACGTACCGTAGAAAGAAGGCTGATGCCAGGCAAACAGCAGGCTTTTTAAGTCGTATGCGTCGCACACGCCGCCCTTGTGGCGCGTACCCCACAAGAAGAAGCAGCCCGGAGCGGTCCATCGGGCATGGATGGTTATCGCAGACGGTTCGATCATGGAATCCACTTCCCTTTCCTCAGCTCCTCTTGCAGTGCGCGCAAGCGGGAATAGCGTGCCGACAGGCGGTAGATGTAATCCTCCCACGTGTCCGTTTGACCGAGCTTTTTGTAGTAGGATTGCAATTTTTTCAGGAGACGGACGGCCATCTGATAAGCGTTGCGGTTCTTCTCGGCGATGCTTCGCTCCACCGCCTGATGATACAGCGGCAGCAGCAGCGAGGGATCGTACTCCTCCACCGTTTTCAGGTTCAGCGTGTACAGATCGAGAGGCGAAACCCGATTGGACAGCTGCAGATCGATCCATGCCTTAAACCGGTGCGCTTTCAGCAAATAGCCGGTATAGAAATAGTAGGTGCGGGGCAGCAGCGCGATCATCACATCGACCCATTCCCCGTCATCCGGCTGGCGGCTCACCGCCTCCATCCAGTAAGTGCAGAAGGTGCACAGCTCATCCTGCTGGGCCCGCTGCATGGACGGCAGCATCCAGCGCAGCCAAGCCAGCATCCGGGCCCACTGCCGCTGTTCGTAGCAGTGGTTCAAATATAGGAAATAATCGCGTGCCTCGCGCTTGGAGAGCTGCTCCAGCCGTTCTCTTGCCGCCTCGTCGTTCCCGTCCATCACATCAAAATGGGCGAGAGCCACCAGGAGCGCATCCCGCTTGCGCGGCATCATCGAAGCTCTGTCGGCCAGCCGGAGCAGCCGTGACCGTTCCTTCTGCACGCGCTGCGGGTCGCCGCCAAGGCGCCACCAAATACTGCGGTAGGCGAGCAGCCAATCGAGAGGAGAATCTTTCCCGTTCAGCGCTGCCTCTCCCAGCATGCCGAGCGTATCGTCCAAGGCTGCGCTGCTGCTTTTGATCAAGGCGGGGACATCGAGCTCGGGCAGCATCAGACTGAGCTGCTCCATGCACTGCTTGGCAACCGTTTTGCATCCGGTTTCGATGTAATAGGATAAATACGACGTTTTCGTATCGCTGTAAAACTGCTCCATTTTGCGCATCACAAACAACAGCACATGCAGCTGGTAAAGTGATTGAAGCGGCTCCTTCCAATCGGCCGCCAGGGTCCCGAGGGTTTCCTTGGCCGTACTGTAAAATTGCTCGATGGAATGCTGCTGCGACAAGGAATATCCATAAAACTGCTGATCGAAATACCGGTGCCATAGGGCGGGGAGCTGCTCCGGCCGGGGCGGATCAAGGCGATCCTGCTTTTTCTCCGTCTTTGGACCGGCTGCGGTGCGGCTATGAGCCTGCCGGCTTTTCACCATAAGTGCCTGCCTCAACTGCTGATATAACAGCTCAGGCCGCGCAAAGGAGGCATACAGGGCAAAAATAACCGCGGTCATATGCATGCAGAAATCCGCTTCTTGGCAGCTGCATTCGCTCTTGTCGAATTGGCCCAGCTCCACATGAACCTCGTGCGACTTGGTATCGCGAACCAGCGCGTGAATTTCCACGCCATGGACCAATTCCATTCCTTTGACATGTCCTTTATGGTAATGCTCCCAGCCTTGCTCGACCATGGAAAGGGTGAACTGGTGCTGCATCCGGTCGATCAGGTAATTCATTCGGTTTTTGGGAATATGCAGCTTCAGCATGGAAAACACTCCGCCTCCGAACTCTGTAGGTATCCTTATAGTGTAACAGATTTTGGGTATAAATGCTTGGGATGGCGCTGATTGAAAACGAAATTTCCTTCATACTCCAGCCCTATAGTCTGTCTGTTTAGCTTCATGAAATTGTTATCGGAACCCAAATGCCCGTGAAACCCGGCCTTCATGGCTTGTGCAGCGAGGGTATCCACAATCGCTCCACAGGAAATGCGCGGCGCTTCTGCAGACCGGGACGGGCCGTTTGAAAGTTATTGCGGCATCGGTTGCATGGATAGCTTTTTTCAGGTTACAATGCTTAGTAAGTATTTCCATTTCATACCCACCCGGAAGGACTGACTGTCGATGGGGATTAAGTTCGGTAGAGAATACAATGACATTATTGACGATTTCACCCAGGCTTTACACAGTATCAATGAATGCTATACCTTTTTGGAGATGACCTCCGAGGAATGGAACGGGCTGGAGCGCGAGGAGCAGCAGGAATGTATGAAGACGCTGGCGGACGATCTGTTCTACGGACTCGGCACCTCACCCAAAATGCGGGTCGGCGGCTGCACGCTGAGCCACGACAAAGAAAAGCACGTCATTGTGGTTCACCACGACGGCAAGCTGATCAGCATCATCTATTTGGTGTAGGGAAGGGATACGTATGAAGCTTGACAGGCTGCCGGTAGAAAGCTTGGGGCATCGGCTGGAGCGGGCGGAAGGATGGCGCTTGGAGGAGGACAAGTGGATCTTTAAATCGTATCGGTTTCGAACGTTTCCCGAGGCGGTGGCCTTCGTGCAGAGCATTGCTTCCGTTGCGGAGCAGGAGCTGAACCATCACCCTTTCATCGCCATTGATTATAGGATTGTTCGGCTGCGCCTCACGACTTGGCATGCGGGAGGACTGACTGAACTCGATTTTGAAGCGGCACACAGGTTCGATCAAATATATTGGAAATCGGAGGCTTCTGCTCCTCCGAATTGAATGCGCATACAATTTTTCTGGAGAGCTGGGGAAACGACGGGCATGGGAATCCTTGAGCTGTCTGTGCGAAAAGTACGTTCAGACTCTTCGATTGTTGTACGCGAACAGGAACGGGCTGCGGTTCTCCCTGCAGCTGCAGAGGTCTCCGCAGTTGTAGGACTCTTCGCAGGGCAGAACTCCTCGCAGCTGCAGAGGTCTTCACAGTGCAGAACCCTCCTGCAGTTGTAGGACTCTCCGCTGCTAGGAGCTCCGGATAGCGGCAGGGGTATTCAGCCGTACCACACCATACAGTGAAATTCCGCCTGGCCGGCTGGCGTCATGCGCTCATAGGTATCCGTTTCCTGAAAGCCGGCTTTTTCGTAGACTCGGTATGCGCGCCGGTTCCAGGCAAGCACCTCCAGATCAATTTCATGGGCAGGTGCTTTTTGTTTGGCTGCCAGAGCAATCGCTCTTACAAAATCCGCTCCGTATCCGAGTCCGCATAAATCGGGTCGCATCCCGAGGCCCAGCCGCGTCACTCCAGCCATCGGAAACAGCTGTGCAAAGCCCCATAGCGTCGCGTCCTGGTCTATCACGGCTCTGTACTGCTCCTCGCGGAGCTGCGGGTCTGCGAATTCCTCCTGGGCTGCGAGCATCGTATCCCACGGCCGCCAGTTATACAGGTCGTACGGGGGAGGGTAAGACCAGCTGCAGATCAGCTGGCCGTGCATCTCCGTAAAGGGCACCAGCTGAAAAACAGGTGTAGTTCGCATGCGGCTCACCTCCTTTTTTTATTTATTGTACCCGGGCCTATTTCCGTTGTCTAACGGCTAAGATTGCAGGATTCCAAGAGGAACGGCGCGATTGCGCATTTTGCACCGCTTCGGTTCCGTTGTATACTAGAAGAAATATCCTATCTCCCTGTAAAGGAAGTGAATGATGGTGCTGAAGCATATTGTAAGCCAAAACTGGCTGTTTGAGCACGGAACCGCAGAAAATATTGTGATAGCCGACTGCAGGTTTTTGTTAGGGCACGGGAATGAGAGCGCAGGCCGTGAAGCTTATGCGGCAGACCATATACCCGGAGCGGTATATTTTGATCTGGAACAGGACTTGTCCGCAGCCAAAAGCGAGCACGGCGGGCGCCATCCGCTTCCCGATGTGGAAGCTTTGGCTCGTAAGCTGGGCAGTGCGGGCATCAGCAATAACTCGACAGTCATTGCATATGACGATCAGGGCGGGGCGATGGCTTCGCGCTTCTGGTGGCTGCTGCAATATCTAGGGCATAAGCAGGTATATGTGCTGGACGGCGTCTACAGTCAGTGGAAGGCGGCGGGCTACCCGGTGACTGACGAGCCGCCGGTTGTGCATGAGGCTGTATTCGAGCCGAACCCTCAGCCTTCCATGCTGGTGAGTATGGAGGACGTGAAGAGCCGGATCGGGCGGCCGGGAACCGTACTGATCGATTCGAGAGAAGAGCGCCGATATGAGGGACTGGAGGAAGCCATTGATCCGGTGGCAGGGCATATTCCTAGTGCTCGCAACCGCTTCTGGAAGGACAGCTTGAACGAGCAAGGAAGCTGGCGTGACGCGGAAGAGCAGCAGCGGCGATTCGCCGACCTGCAGTCTGCCGACGAGATCATCGTCTACTGCGGCTCCGGCGTTACTGCTTGCCCGAACGTTATCGCGCTGCAAGAGGCCGGATTTCAGAATGTGAGGCTGTATTCCGGAAGCTGGAGCGATTGGGTGTCTTACAAGGACAACCCGGTGGCGACGGGGAAGGAATAAAGAGAGACCATGTCGGATGGGTGATGGGCGTACAGAGTGTTTGGAGCTGTACGCTTTTTTTGTTGTTTTCAATTGACTCTTATTTTGTGTGGCGGCGTGAGCGGATTCGCTAAAAAGAAAAAAGAGTCGACCTGGAGGGTCAACTCTTTTCATAGAATTGCTGAAGTGAGGGCCGGTTATTCTTGATGTAAGCTAATCGTAACCGGATCTGCCTCATACACTTGCCCGTCGTCATCTGTCACGAAGAGGCCGTTGATTACGAAATCCAGATTATCTCCATGACCGATCGGAGCCGATGGCTTAATGACAAGGTACACATCATTATATACGGAGTAAGTTACATCTGTAACATTGAATGCCGCATGGCTCACTTGAAGTTTGCCCGCCAGATGGTCAATAGAAAGTGAGTCGCTAAACTTCACAACAAAATATTGGCTGTCTTTGTCGCTCGGAATTACGTAGGATCCGCTGACTTTATCAAGTGAACCGTATACGGTACCAGTCACGGACTCATTCGTTGCGGTAGATACATTATAAACACTCAGTGTTACGGAAAGAGGAGCCAAGATCACTGCATCTTTAGCAGCTAAT
Source organism: Paenibacillus sp. TAB_01 (assembly GCF_043945595.1). Lineage (NCBI taxonomy): Bacteria > Bacillati > Bacillota > Bacilli > Caryophanales > Paenibacillaceae > Paenibacillus > Paenibacillus sp. TAB_01. The sequence goes on along the minus strand of NZ_JBIFNP010000001.1, from coordinate 6,471,026 downwards.
GCGGAGTAATTCCCTGCCGCATCGAATGCTTTTACTCCGAAGCTATATGTGCCTGGAGCCAAGCTGCCTACTTCAAGGGATAAGTTATCGGTTGTACCGACTGACGTGCCGTTTTTATAAACTGCATAACCGACGGTAGCGACATTATCCACTGCTGCATCCCAACTCAGGATAACACCGTTTGCGATCAGCGAATAAGTTACGCCGGTCACTGTCGGAGCAACGATATCGCGAACAGTGACAATACTTGTTTCAAATTTGCCGCCGTCATCCGTTGTTACCGTAATCATCGCTGTACCTGCATTTTTTGCATGAACGGTAGCCTGAAGACTGTTCGTTGGATCGGAAGTTACCGAAGCGACCTCCGGATTGCTGGATGTCCAGCTGACTTTCTGATTATTGGCCGTAGCCGGATGAATGGTTGCATTCAATAGTTGGGTTTGTTCAGGATCCAGCGTTACACTGTTCGAATCGATAGTCACCGATGAAACGGCAACCTCCTGCACGGTCAGCTTGACAACGGTTTGGCCCAATATTATGCCGTCGGCCAGCGCCTGAATATTAAATTCATAATTGCCTGCTGCCGTTCCAGACGGAGGAACAATTTGAATACCGAATTGATATGTTGCCGCTGTAACAGGGACGTTGGTATATACCGCCTGTGTTACGACATGTACCCAACTGTCGTATACCGGGCTGGACACATTGACCGACAAGGTATGAATGACGTTTCCTTCGGTCGCAGCGAATTTTCTGATAATAGCTGGGATGTCCTCCACGCTTTCCAGTAAAGAGTAAGATCCATTTGTGCCAGCTGCGCCAGCATATCCAATGGACATGCCTTTCATGGTTGCTGCCGCTGTTGTATCATTACCGCTTTGTACGGCAAGAACGATAGTGCCGGCATCTCTTACTTTTTGTACAACCATCTCAAAATCTAAATCGTCTGCTGTTCCAATGACGCCGTCACGGCCAGGGTCAGCACCAAAGTTAAATCCTGCAAAATCGGTGTCATGTGTCGGCGCGTCGCCGAACAAGACGACCAGCTTTTTGGCGTCTGTCCGCCAGCCAACAAAGTCGGAACGCTCTGCCATGTCTGAGAGCTCATACAGGGCGCGGGTATAAGATTCCGGCCAATCGCCACCGTCGTAGGCATAGAGCTTATTAACCGAAGATGTAACTAATTCCGGATCACCCGTTACGGTTTGATTCAAGTAAAACGGCTGGTCCGTACTACCAGTGTAAATATTCGGATAATCCCTAAAGCTTACTACGCCGAAATTTGCATCCGGGACCGTTTCACGGATTTCGTTCATGATTTTAATGGCATTTGACTTTACAGTATCAATAGAGCCGCCCATGCTGCCGGTTGTATCAAAGGCAAAAACGACATCCAGCTTCGATATCTTTGCGTCAGGCTTGATGTTGACATCCATGTCGAATTTTCGTTCTTCAGTCGGAGCAAGGATGTAATCCACATTAGTAGGTGTTACTGTAAAACCGTTCTCGCCAAGCACGGTAACAATCGCTTCCGCACGAACCGTACCGTTCGTTGCCGCACGCGTCGAAATTGTCGCCGATCCCGGAGCAACCGCAGTAACAAGTCCATTCTCATCAACTTTGGCTACGTACGGGTTAGTAGAGTTCCACACGATACCTTCGTTCGAATTTGCTGGTTGAATTATTGCGTTCAACGTTTCGGTGTCCCCGACTTTATTGAAGGTTACGGTTGTTTTATCCAGCGAGATTGAATCAACTGTAAGAATAATGATTGCTTTTGCGGTATCGCTGCTTTCGGACGTATTGCCAAGCGGGTCCACAGCTTTGACGGAGTAATTGTATGTTTGGCCTTTAGTTAAGCCGCTATCAGTAAAGCTATCTTCGCTTGGTTCAGCAATCACGATGCCATCTCTGTAAATGACATACTTTTTAATTCCGGAAGCGTCTTCGGAATTCATATGGATTTTTACCGTATTAGAATCGATCGCAAACTCCACACTTGGTTTTGTTGGAGCCGTCGTATCCTTCAATACACCATATGTTGAGAAGTGGCTGACCTTTGCAATCACAACGCCGTTAATGACTGTCGAAGGTTGATACTCCCAAGTTTCGCCGTTCCAGTAATATGCAGCTACTGTTGCGGGATCCACTCCTTCAGCTATCGGGAGGGCAATTTCTACATAACCGTTGGCGCTGCTAGCGATGAGCGAATTAATATCTGTGCTGCCAAAATCGAAGTTGATAATTTGACCTGCAACAGAAATCCCAGAAACGGTCGGTGTCGTACTCGCGTCAATCGAGGTGACGGTTACCGTACCTTCAGTAAGCATTCCTGCTAGTGCCGTTAAGTCTAGAGTAATACCGCCAGCAAAGGCCAGAGCCTTATCTGTTGCTACAGGGGTTGATACAGCGAGAGGTGCTTCAACATGAAGCGTCAGCTTAACCGTCTGTGCATAGCCGCTGACCGTACCCTCATATGTATAGATACCGGATCTGCTAGTATCAGGGGCTATCGAAGGATTCCATGTAACAGCATCCTGTCTTGTTTCACCATTGCTAAGTGTTACCTGGATTGTGGCTGGCAGCGTATAACTGCCGTTAACGGCAACCGTAGCTACGATATCTGCAATGCTTGCTATCGTTGCAACCGAATGTTTATGGTCTCTCTTGGAAGAACCGCTAGAAGAACCACTACCACTGTCGCTAGTAGCTGCAGGAGTCTGGCTTGGGGTAGTCGTCGAGTCAGGTTGGGAAACCTTTGCAGCTTCCTTGGCTTTCTCTACGAGCTTGTCCTTATTTGATTTGAACTCGTACGCAAGCTTCGCCAACGCTTGTCGTTCCGCACTTTCTTTCGGTCCAAAACGAAGGCCTCCACTGCCATTGTCTACCCCATTAATGAAACCGATTTTGTAGGCCAAGGATACAGCACCTTTTGCCCATACAGATACGGAATCCATATCGGTGAATATCGCTTCTACCGGAGTATTTGCCGCGGCTTCATTAAGGCCAAGTGCCCGAATGAAGAAGACGACAAGCTCTTCGCGGGTGACTTTAGCATCCGGGGAAAAAGTCGTATCGGACGTTCCAGAGGTTATGCCGGCTTTTACCAATGCCCCCACATAGCCGCTGTACCATGCAGTTGGATTGACATCTTGAAAGGACGCGGCCGCTTCCAAGTCTTCCTTTAAACCGTTGGAAAGTACAATAATTTTCGCGAGCTCGGCTCGAGTCATGGATTGGCGAGGCTTGAACGTTCCGTCGTCAAACCCGGATACGACTCCCGCATCCACTAGAGCTTGAATTTCCTTACTTGCGTATGAGTCGGATACATCCGACAGTGTTGTTGCCGCAGAAGCAGAAGCTATCCCCAAGCTGCCTGAAGCAAAGGTCGATACCATCATGCATCCGACCAGTAATTTGGCGATATTTGATTTCATCGCTTGAAACATGGTTCACTCTCCTCTATGTATTTTTCAAAGAACCTCGGTTGCTGCGGTATTAACCTGCAGCGGTTCTTCTCTTCATCTGGTTCTTAGGGCCCGGAGTTTGATGCGATTTAGGCCAGAGATACCAGAAAACGGCGTTTAACTGAAAATTCGCTGAAATATTACTGAGAATTTCCTGAATAAACTGGAAGAACATTGAAGATTATAGCGCGGTATTTGTCATTTTACAACAAATTTTTACTTTTATTCACAAATACGAGCATAACTTTTGGGTTAAAATGTGCGGGAATAGGACAAAAGGCTGTGTTAAGAGCTGGTGAACCGACGGCTGACCGAGCAGTCTTGGTGGACTCAACAGCACGATCTTCGAGCTCGATTCAGGGCAGTTCAAAGTGAAGCTGAATGGCATATGCTCCACGGTGGAGCAGCCGAATGTCTACGTCAAGCGCGGCATGGACATGCTCCCGGATGCGCCAACAAACAGCCTTTTATCAAAGTGGGATCGGCACATGGTATTTTAAACTGTGAGGCTTATCTAACCATAAGTCTCTCCTGTACTTAGCTGGGTTCCTTAGTCACTCTGGTACAGCAAAAAGGAACAGCAGATTCATTGCTGTTCCTCACTCTATTTTAAGCGGCAATAATCCCGTTCATTTGCAGTGCGGCTTGAGCTTGCTCATCGGCGGGATGGTAACCTTTTTCTAATAATTCTTTAATGTACATTTTGTTGTAAATAAACGAAAAAATAATGCCCGGAACCCATGCCCCAACGCCTAATGTAAATATTCCGACCGCGGCTGCAGCAATAAACATGATTGCCGCCCATTTCAAATCGCCTCTGAACAGCGCTGGGAAAAAACCGAAAAAGAAGGTAGTCCAACTAAATCCGACCTTTACATCTTTTATGCCGCCCTCGGCATTTTTAAGTCGTACATGCATGAGTAGATTCGCCCCTTATTTTTACTATTTTGCTACAAAACAATATTTATATGGAAATTGAAATGGCCCGTTTAACTGGATTTGATTTTCCGTCCTTCTCTTTCTTCCATCAGTAAGAACTTCAAGTCCCGAACCTCTTTGCGCAGCAGAGCAATTTCCGAGGAGTCCTCCTTGATCTCGTGAACACCTTTCTCGATCTCAGCAATATCCTCCTTGACCTCACTTGGAATGTTAGCTGCGTTATTGACAATTTCCCCGACGACCAGATTGAGCATAACGAATACAGCAATGAAAATGAATGTTAAAAAATAAACGAAGGACAGGGGACTATACTCGGCAATAGGACGGTATATATTGGCCCAGTCATCGAAGGTGGCGATCTGGAATAACGTTATGAGGGATTTGGACAGGTCGCCGAAATAGACGGGAGAAGCTTCCGCAAAGAAGGTAGCACCGACAACTCCGTAAATATAAAAGACGATGAGCATTAACAAGGAGATACTGCCGATGGTCGGAATGGCCATGAATAGCGATGTAATAATTCTGCGCAGCGAATGGATCGAAGAGATGGTCTTAAGAATTCGCAGCACCCTCAGGATTCGTAGCACACTGACGAATTGGGAGCCCATAAAAGCCAAGCTTGCCGCAACGACAAGAAAGTCAAACAAATTCCAGCCGTCCTTGAAATATGCCGTCCGGTCCACAATGAGCTTCAGAATGACTTCAATGGTGAATATGGACAAGAATAATACATCGAGCTTGCTGAACAATGAATCGTAGGCTTGGCCTATATCGGGATAGCTTTGAAAACCAATTACGATCGCATTCATGAAGACAACGGTCAATATAAAGTTGGCAAACGATTTGCCGTGAACAAACGCACTGAAACGGATTGATGATGTGTTTTCCATGGTTCCCCAATAGCCCTCTTTTCCATTTGAATCGAATTGCGTTCCAACCTTCCAACAATAATTCGTTTATCCTCCTTTCCATCTAAACTCCTGATGAGAGTAACCCGTAAATGTCGAAATTCCGCCCAGCTTTGGATACGCGTATATTACTTTAAGCCTATTTAGGCCGAAAAAAAATCCCCCGAACGGGGGAGAGGCCACTGAAGAACTTACGTTTTTTCGGTGAGTCCAGGCGTTAGGCGAAAAAAATGCGGCACCTGTTCCGATTTTCTCGGAGGGTACCGCATTTTTCATAGGGCTTTACGCTATTTTTTAGTCAGCCAGTTTCAATATCCGCTTTAAGTTTACTGCGAATATGGCCATAGCTCCTTGTATCTGCATGCCTAACAGACCCGAGGACGTGGCTACGTCGTACCCGTGCCGGTGCTTAAGTTCGCTGTTTTTGGCCTCGATCTTGTACCGTTCTTTCGCCTTCTCTTTGAAATACTCCGTTTCCTGGAATGCCATCTGCTCGGCGTGCTCCCCGGATTTAATGCTCACCGAGTACGTTTTACTTTTAGAGCCCTCCTTGTAGCATCCTTCTTTGAAGGGGCATCGTTTGCATAGCTCCACATCGAAATAGTAAGTGTCCTTTTGGTTTTTGCTGATTCCCTTTTTTCCTGTCCGCGCTTTCCGAATCGCCATATGGCCTGCCTTGCATACATACATGCCTGCATCTTTATTGAATTCGAATTCATCTTCCTTTTTGCGCATACCCTGGGTGATTTGTGGGTTAAGCCGGGAGACGAGTTCAATCTGATTTTCCTTGCTGTATGCGATGTTTTCTTTTTCCGAATAGGCCATATCGCCAATTACCGTCTTTACATCCATGCCCGCAGCCTTGCTTTTCTCGATGAGCGATTGCAACTGCTTGCCATCGTTCTTCTCTCCGGTCGTTACAATTGCCGCCGTAATGATTCGTTCCTCACTCATGGCAATATGCGTCTTATAGCCAAAAAACGAGGAATCTGCACTCTTGTGGCCGACGCGCGCATCCTGATCTTGCGAGATGCGCAGTTGTTCTATGTCATCCTCGACGGTCTCTTTTAGCAGATTCAACGGTTCTGTAATCTTAGGCAGTTGGGCGATACCAAGCCCGGTTTCGGTAACCTTGATGAGCTTCTGGCAATAGTCGATCTCGGCCTCGAGCGTATCCACGGCGTTCTTGGCAGGTAGCTTCCCCTTCAGCGATTCGTCGATAGAGTAGATGGCTTTTCGCAATTTGCGGGAACGGTCCTGTAAAATCTCCCTCGGTGATTTCTGGTTATAACGGGCTTTTGTATGCGTCGCGTCCACGATGATGGAGGTGCTCGTTAAAATCCCTTGCGCAGTAGCTAGTTCAACTGTCTTGCCGATGAGCAGATCCAGCAGATCCATGTTTTTTAACCGCAACTTGCGGAACTTCGTAAGGGAGCTCGGGTCGATGACGGCTTCTTCCGGAGCCATCTGAAGGAAGTATTTAAAAGACATATCGTACCGGGAGCGCTCGACCAGATCCACGTCCGACACCTCGAAAATAGCTTTCAGAAGCAGATATTTAAACATCCGCAACGGATCGATGGCGTTACGGCCGTTGTCCAAACAGTAGTTAGCTTTCAATTCGTCGTAGACGAAGGAGAAGTCAACCAGCTCATTTATCTGGCGTAGCATGTTGTCTTTCGGCACGATGAGGTCATATAGCGCTGTGTATGGGCTTAATGCAAAAGAAAGTTGAGGCTGGAACATGGTCTTCACCCTTCCGACGTATTACTTTAAAGTATACAAGAAAAAAGGCACAGCGCCCTCAAAATATTGAGAGTCTGTACCTTTTCATTAACGGACTTTTTCAGTGGCCTCAACGGGGGATGGAGGTGCCTATTCTCCTGGTATCTCTAAATGCTTGGTCTGCTGCAGCGCTTGCACCCGATTTTTCACCTTAAGCTTTCTGTACAAATTTTTGACATGGGACTTTACGGTCTCAGCCGTAATGTTCAACCGATGAGCGATATCTTTGTTCGTCAATCCATCGGAAATCAATCGGACAATCCTCGTTTCCTGCTCGGTCAGTGACGCTTGCCCCTTTTGGAGGGACTCCATGGAATGAACAACAGGGGGGCTTGAAGGTTTGTTTCTGAGTCTGTCCAGGGTCTTTGAGATCCGCTGTGCGGAGACAGGCTTCATGATATAATCCAGGGCACTTATATCGAAAGCTTGCACCGCATAATTATCATGTCCGGTGACAAAGACGATATGGATGGAAGCGTCAAGCTCAAGCAGCAGGCTGGCGAGGCCCATTCCGTTAATTTTCGGCATGGAAATATCCAGAAATGCGAGCTGCACCGGATGCTCTTTTACAAATTCGTAAGCTTCCAGCGGGTTCAAAAACGTGTCGCACACTTCAATTTCGCCGTACTCGGACAAAATTTGTTTCAATCGCTTTACGGATAATTCTTCATCATCGACGATAACGGCTCGCACCAGGCTTCAACCTCCTCGCTTTGCTTGATCGGTCCGACGGGAATATCGAAAAAAACCTTCGTCCCTTGTCCTTCCGTGCTTTCCACCTTCAACCCTTTTCCGTAAAGCAGCTGGAGGCGCTGGCTGGTGTTCCGCAGCCCGATCCCCTTCTTTTTTATATCCGGATTAAAAATCTCCTGCTGTTTAACTTCGCTCATGCCGCACCCATTATCTTCAACGGCAAAGCTGATGGTGGAGTCCGTCTTCTGTCGTACGCAAATTTTAACCGTTCCCCCTTGCCAATCGGTCATCAAACCGTGCCGGATGGCGTTTTCCACAAGCGGCTGTAAAATCAGCGGGGGAATGGGGGCTTCCAGATTGGCCCTTATATCGTACTCTACGGACAATTTGGAGCCAAAACGCGCCTTTTCAATGTTGACATATGCCTGGACTAGCTCCAGCTCATACTCTAGCGTGGTTAGTGTTGCGAGCTGTTCGAAATCAAAACCGCTCTTCAAATACTTCGAAAGATCGATCGTCAGCGCCTCCGCCCTTCGGGGTTCATCATGGCATAGGGCGGCAATTGAATTGAGGGCGTTATACAAAAAGTGAGGTTTGATTTGGGAACGCAGGAAGGCGATTTCCGCATCCTTGGCTTCCAGCTGCAGCTGCTGGTTTTTACTGATGATGTCCTTGATCGTTTCATTTAAAGCGGTGAAGAATAACACGGCCACGATATTAATAATGATATGGATGAAATGCACTTGAAAAGCCGCAAGAAAGGAAATGCCTCTAACAAGATATTCCGTTGTTATGCCGACAAGACAATAGAAGAGCAATAACAGAAGAGCGATTTGTATCCTCCCGCTTTTCTTGGCTCTTGCAAAAAATCTTTGGCAAAACAGAATCACCGGCATGGTGAGTAAAAGGGTTAGAACGGAAGTGTATAATCCTAAATCGACTCCAATGAATACGCGGTACACCACGATAAGCGCAGCGAGGAATAGCCCTATCCCCCAGCTGCCATATAACGCTCCTAAGAGCAGAGGAATGATTCTAATATCGACGCGGTAATCGGAGGCAAACCAAGCCGGAAAGGACATGCATAGCAGGATCGATCCTCCGAATAAAACGGATAAAATGATGTTTTTGTCGCGGTCTCTATTAAACCGTCCCGCGGATAAAAGCTGATAGGCGAATACTATCATTGCGATAAGCGCTAATTGCAGCGCAAAATCTTTTATAATATTCATCGTCATGCGAAATTCACCCTTTGAATAATAGGTAGAAATCAAGGATAAATTCTACATTTCCCGACATTATCCTGCAAAATATAGTGAGGATCGACGATTTTCCTGTAGCGTATACTTTTCTTCGTACATTGCTCCGCCAACCCCTCATGGAGGAGTCACGTCAACAATCCCTCCTGTAACGGTTTACTATTCTGAGTTCAGTTTATAACGCTTACCGATGGTTGATTTTATCACAAGGGCATAGGCTAGACTTTACGGCACACTTTTTTGTTTAAGAATGCAACCAACACCCGCTTGTATGAAGCGTGTCGAATCATGTTACAATCCGGACATTAGATTTTATTAATTTGCTTGATATCCAAAGGAAAGCATGGCAGAATGAATCTAAAGACCTAATTATTTCGGGTCATTATTAGAACGTTGGTCCTAATTTTGTTGACAAGGGTACCTTAAGGGGGGACGCGGGTAATTATTGATTACTTCATTAGCTTGGAACTGATATTTTCGTTTTCTGCAGGGGGCTAGCAGAATTTTTAAGATTCTGACTGGGTAAGAAATATCGTACTTATTTTAGGAGGAAGCAACCTAATGTCATTAAACCTGACCTTCGCTCTTCAGAAGCGAATCTTGTCTTTGGTTTTAGTTATTGTTTTGTTGTGTGGTATGGTTGCTCCGCTGCCATCCGTTCATGCGGCTGGGGGACCATATTTGGTTGATGCGAATGCAAAGGCTATGAATTTTAATCTTAATAAAGCTGATTTACTAACGGGATCGGGAAAGGACGAGGGGACTGCATACCGATATCACAATGTAATTCCGGACAGTGCTACCCCTGTAGATGCAATTGTTACTATCTCCAAATTGGGCAGTAAGGCATCGCTTGGTAAATTCGATGATGAGGGATCAAATTCGAACCGGTTCCAGCCTGTGTTAACGACAACAGGTACAGCCCAAGCAGATGAGTTATCCGGCAATAATTCGGTTGAATATACGGTTGAATTTAAGAGTGGCTCTATTGATGGGGAAGAGTACTCTAATGACGATGTGTATATAAAAGATTTTTATTTAACAGTCATTGATATTGACGGCAGTAGTGCCACCAATACGGAGTTTGTTGAAATTTCGGGATATGAGAGCTTCACTATTCATAAAGATAATGCTTTAAAAGATAAAGGGGTTTATAGCCAGACAACAGGACGAACCCGGTTTACAGGAATTAATACATCCTTAGTCAGCCCCAGCGGCGGACCGGAATTTGATAATACGGCTTCCTTCATAGCTAATTATACGGTTCCAGTTCATTCAATGAAGTTGGTTATAGGGAACACGCGGAATCTAGGTGATAGACAGTTTTCCCTTAACTTCGGGGAACCGGGCGGCGTGTACACTGACCCTAAGCCTCCGGTGCCGAATTCTGCTACCGTGGACATTGACGTGCAAATAGCAGACGGCGGAGACGGCTATCTGACAAGCAGCGAGCTTGGAAGCGTGACTGTTTCCGGGCAGACAGACGCTCCACAAGAGCAACTCGTATTTATTTCCTTAAAGGACAACGCACAGGGAACCCCTCATTTGGCAGATTATATGGTTACCGTTGGCGAGGGCGGTAGCTATACGGTACAGGCCGACCTGTCTTCCTTTACAGGCACAGTGACAGCTACGGCAAGCGTCATCGATTCGCTGGGCAATCCGGGAACGGCCAAGGCCACGACTGCCGTTAATAACGTGCCAGTTGCAAGTATAGTTTCCATCCAAGGCAATGCTGTCGTCGGTGGGCACCATCACCGGCCAGTATACCCTTACCGATGCGGAAAACGATGCTGGCACCGGTACAGGCTCTGCTCAAGACCTGTCTACGTATAAATGGTATTTGGGCAGTGTTCAAGACGGATCGGACAAAGTTCTGATTAACGGTCAAACGGGGAAAACCTATACGATCCAGAATGATGATTTTGGCCAGTACTTATTCTTCGAAGTAACTCCAAAGGCGGCAGCCGGCTTAAACCCTGGCGCAGCAGTGACCAGCCCGGGCATCAAAGTAACGAAGAAGCCAGTTGCTGACGCACAGACCGTACAAGCTTATGCAGATGTTCCGGTAACAATCACATTAACGGGATCCGATGAAGATCTTCCCGTCACGCAGCTGGTTTATACCAAGGGTGCTGCCAACGTGCAGTATGGAACATTAACTCCTGTGGTAGGAAGCGACAACATGCAGTGGAGGTACACCGCCAATACGGAGAGCGTGACGGACAGCTTTACCTTTACGGTAACCGATAGCGATGACAATGTGAGTGCTCCGGCTACAGTAACGATTAAAGTGAATAAATCGCTAGACGGGTGGGTTGGGAACAGCCAGGGAATCACCCAGCCGGTTAAGGCGGCAGCAGGACAGCTGCTTAAAATCTCCGCTGTAAGCTCCGTAGAAGCAGACGAGGTGACGGCAAAGGTAGATAGTACCGTCATTCCTGCTATACCGCTCACGTTGGTGAATGCGGGTACTTATATTACCGACGGGTTTAAGCAGTGGGCGAATACCGGTTTTACAATCCCGGCGGATACCCCAGCGGCTTCCTATCATGTGTCGTTTACAGCAGAGAAGGACAATATTTCGCTGCCGGATGAGCCCGTGAGCAAGCTGGCGAACAACGATTTTGACGTGGCTGCCGCACCTATTGCGAATGGGGTTGAGAAAAGCGCCGACAAAGGACAGGAAGTCAGCTTTACCCAGGCCGACTTTACAGGCCAATTCACCGACTCGCAGCACAATTCTGCAGGATTGATTAAAGTGAAAATTAGTGATTTGCCGGTACAAGGCTTACTTCTTCTGAACAATATTCCGGTTTCAGAAGGGGATGAAATCGATGCTGCCAATCTGGGACAGTTAACGTTTGTTCCGGAGCCAGGCCAGACCGGCACGGTTACTTTTACATGGAACGGTTACGACGGTCTGCAGTATGCTGCGGCGGGCAATCATGTGACGATAAAGATTAATAATCCGCCTGTAGTTGGCGATATTCAAAAGACCGGGCTGGCAGGAGCCGTGATTCCTTTTGCTCCGGCTGACTTTACAGGAGCGTTCACGGATACGGATCCCGGGAACACACTGGAGAAGGTAAAAATTTCTTTGCCCGGCGATTTTGCGAGCAAGGGGAAATTATGGTATACCCCTGTGACTACAGCAGTTTATGTGAATCCGGGAAGCTTTGCTGAGATAGATGCGGCTGATCTGGCCAGTCTGAAATTCGAACCGGTTGAGAATTTGCCGGCCGAAACTTTGGTTTCCTTCAAGTGGGAAGGGCAAGATGGCAGGCAGTACTCTGAGAATCAGGGTAACATTACAATTACTTACAACGGTAAACCGATTGCTATTCCTCAAACCGTAAAGTTAAATGAAGGAACGGCATCGATTTCAATCGTTCTAAAAGGTATGGATGCAGAGACGGTAACCGGACTGGTATACGGTATTCAGTCTCAACCATCCAAGGGAAGCTTGAGCCCTGCCGGAGGGGATACTTGGATCTATACTCCCGATCCGGGCTTTACCGGCGAAGACAGCTTTTCGTTTACGGTAACAGACGGAGATCATCAAGTGAGCTTACCCGTTAACGTGACCATTCATGTCATCAAGCAGCTTGACGGTTGGGTAGGGGATAAGGCGCAAGGTGACCCTACAGTGATTAAAGGAATGCCGGGACAGCCGCTGAAATTGTCCGCCGTTAGTTCGGTAGAGGCAGATGAAGTTGTTGCGGCGGTGGATGGAACAACCGTTCCGTTGAGTCTGACAAATGGGCTGACCTATCAAACCGATGGATTTAAGCGGTGGGAGGCTGTGGAGTTTGTGCTTCCATTAACGACAGCGCCTCAAACGTATCAAGTGACGTTCGAAGCGAAGCGGGAAGGCAATTCTTTGCAGACCGAGGAACAAACCAAGCTTGGAGATAACCGGTTTGAAGTTATAGGCGTCGGTCTGAACCTATCGGCCAACCCTGCCAAAATTATTGGCGACGGAAAGTCGACAACCAGCTTGACCGCAGTTCTGACTGATAAGGACGGCAAGCCAATTGCAGGGGTAGAGGTTGTATTTTCGGTACCGGCAGGGGCAGGCAACGGCTCCTTCCCTGATTCCGACCGCGCTGTGACAGATGCTCAAGGGAAGGCCACAGTACTGTACCAATCGTCCAAAATTACAGGAACAGCGGAAAAGAAAATTCCGGTAACGGCTACGGTAAACGATCCTGCACGAGGGCTGTACGCACAGGATCAAATTATGGTTACGTTCCAGCCGGCTTCGGTATCCGGGATCATCACGAAGGGGGGCTCTAATGAGCCTGTCCCGAATGCAACGGTCAGGATTACACTGGATTTGAACAACGATGGCAAGATTGAGCCTGGTGTCGATTTCGACGAAACGGTGCAAACGGATGCCGACGGCGCCTACTCGATTATTGTGCCGAAGGGGGACGTCCAGTACGAGCTGGAAGTTACGCAGACCGTAACGGTCGGTAATGTTCAGGCTCCTGTGACCTATAAGCAGAAGGCGTATGTAGGCGAAGTAACCGGTGTAGGCAATGAGGATTTCGATTCCGAAAAGACAGTTTCCGGTATCGTCCTATTCAAGCAGGCAGATGGCCAGTCCAAAATGATCGACAACGCTATGGTCAGCAAAACGAAAGTTTACTTAAAAGATGCGGCCGGCAATTATATTATGGAGAACGGCAGCAAGAAGGCGTTTGAGCTTCAAGATAGCGGAGCCTTCAGCGCAACCGGCTTGGCGCTTGGTGATTATACGCTGGAAATCAGCTATGAGGTAGCGCCAGGGCAAGAGCTTGTTATCAGCCGTGGTAATGTATCGGTAAAGGCGAACGGAGAGATGAATATTTCCGAGGAACTGGTCGACCCTTACGGTACGGTTACCGATGCGGCTACGAATGCAACTATTGAAGGCGCGAAGGTTACTCTGTATTATGCGGATACGCAAAGAAATAAGGATAACGGCAGAACGCCGTATGCAGGTGTCGTCCTGCCTGCTATCGCTGATTTCGAGCCGAATAACAATGCCAGCCCTGTCCAGCTTACGAATAACGGCGGTTTATATGCCTACATGGTATTCCCTCATGCCGATTACTATCTAGTGGTAACCAAGGATGGCTATCAGGCTTACACAAGCCCGACCATTCCGGTCGAAACGGATATTGTAAAGCACGATATCAAGATGAACCGGGTAAAAAAATCGTCCGGAGGCGGCTCATCCTCCACACCTGCTTCGGACCCTGCGGTATCGCTGAATATTTCTACGGACAAAAATCTGGTTAAAGAAGGAGACAACTCCACGCTTAACATAGATTACAAGAACGGATCGGCGAATACGTTACCGTCGGGCGAGATTAAGGTGACACTTCCGGACGGCATAACCATTGTTGATGCAGCCGGCGGGAAAGTGAACGGCAATGTCATTACATGGTCTGTCACCGACTTAGGCGGAGGCCAGTCGGGCAGCCGCACCGTCATTATCAAGTGGCCTCAAATCGATGCGCAGGGTAAATCCTTTAACGTGTCAGGCGAATTTGTGGCCGGTAACAATGCGGCTGCTCCGGTACAGGCGCAATCCGAAGTGAAGGTACAGGTATTCTCGGACCGCTTCGGCGAACTGAGCCACCAGCGTTATATTCTTGGTTACCCGGATGGTATGTTCAAACCGGCTGGCTCCTCTCCCGCGCTGAGTTAGCGGCGATTGTGGCCCGTTTGACGGAGAACGATGAGCTGACGGATTCATTGAACTACACGGATGTGAAGGCGGACCACTGGGCGGCCAACTACATTCGGATTGTAACGAAGCACGGTTACTTTAACGGCTTTGAGGACGGCACCTTCCGTCCGGAGGCACCGGTCACAAGAGGAGAACTGGTAGCCGTTATGGCCCGTTTCCTTAAGCTGAACGTCAGCACACCGAACGAGCTGCACTTCAATGATATCGAAGGGCACTGGGCTGCTGCATCCATCGAGGAGCTATACCGCAGCAAATATCTTGCAGGCTATCCGGACGGATCGTTCAAGCCGCAAAATAATATTATCCGCTCTGAAGCGGTGACGCTTGTGAACCGCATGCTTTACCGCGGGCCGCTGAAGGGCCTGAATCCGCTGTTCCCGGACGTAAATGCCAGCCATTGGGCATTCGGAGACGTACAGGAAGCGACGATTTCCCATGAAGCGAATCGCAATGCAGATGGAAGCGAAACATGGCAGAAGAACATCGAAGATAAAGTAAGGTAAGTAAAAAACAAGCCAGGCCGCAGCGATTGTCTTATCGCGGCTTGGCTTGTTTTTTGATCCTCAGCATACCTGCGATAGTTGAGCGTAAGGGCGGTTACCAAGCTGCCGTATGCTCCGGCATACGTGTCGCGTTTTTACAATACGGAAAAGCGGGACATCATTATAATGAAGACAAGCAGTCGAACAGGGCAAGGAGTTACTCAAACTTTCAACATATTATACTGAATGGAGGAATCCGCTTGGATCTTAAGTATGAGTTGTATATCGGAGCGCAGCCAGAAAAGGTGTGGGAAATTTTCACGGTACCGGAAGCGACGAAAGCGATATTTTTCGGGAGTGTGCTTAAGTCTACTTTTGAAATCGGCAGTCCCTATGAATATGTCGGACCGGGCAATGACGGAGAGGAGACGGTTCATGTTTACGGGGAGGTGCTGGCATTCGAGCCCTGCCGGCTGATGAGCTTTACCGAGCATCCCGGGCCGTCGTACCGCGACAATCATGCCGAGCTGGTAACGAGAGTTACGCTGACACTGGATACGGTAGGCGCCTGCACCAAGCTGACGCTGGTCAATGATCAATGGCCGGAGAATCATCCGTCCTACGAGAATACGAAGAACAGCTGGCCGATGATCCTGAGCAATATCAAGTCTTATATAGAGACAGGAAAAACATTGGATTTTGGCTGGTAGGCCGCCGTCTATGCGGCAGTGAAAGAGAGTCAGACCTAACGGATCACGGTCCGTTCGGCCTGGCTCTTCTTTGTTTGAATTTTAAAAAAGATGCCATTTTCGAGGCTGGCTGTAAAGGGAGTTACAGCCTAGACTGCTTTGTGGCACTCTTAACTCGGGGTACCCGCTTTACCCGTTTTTACCGCGCGGACTTCATACATGCTTACCTGGGTGCTAATCACGTATTCCGGCTTGGATTGACCTCTGCTGTTCTTATGGCCCTGAAAATGGGCGTCGCTTCTCTCCCAGCCTTTCCAGGCTTCTTCGGACTCCCAGCGGATAAGGACCACCACTTCCTCCGACTCCTTCGCCGATTTGTTGACCATCACGCTAATATCGATGAGGCCATCCATGGAATCGATCGGGCCTTCTTTGCTGAACCGCTCAACGACTTTATCGGCATTGCCCTTTTCTACGACGATAGTGCGGGTTTGAATAAACATGGATAACGCCTCCTGCATAGGGGATAAAAACAACTGCTTCCATTTTATTTGATAATGATTTTCATTGTCAAATGTGATTCTGTGGTCCTAGTTGAATATGTGGCAAAAAGGTGACATAAATAGGAAATTCGACATAAATATTAACTTTTTCTCGGTTTTTGTCGACATAAAGAAAGGAATGAATATCCAATGAAAGGAAGTTCGCTATTAACCGCATGACACTAGACAAAAAAATTCGGAGGCTTGGAGATGAAACTGACATTGAAGCAAAACGCAAAATGGAGCTTTAAACTGACGCTGTTTAAAAAGCTGCTGGCAAGCTTTGTTCTGGTCCTGCTGCTGCTGTCTGTAATCAGCGGGACGGCAATGGTGAAGATGACCACGATGGGCGAGAAGTCGAAGCAAACGACGGAGAAAGGCCTGCCCAGCGTCATCCTGCTGGGTAATTTGAACCACGACTTAAAGGAACTTGATGATTTGATGCTGCGCATTCAGCTTAATCTTCAGGACAAATCGCAGGATGACGCTGTTTCATCTACAGACGTCGGACAGGCGGTGACTCAGCCGGATAAAGCGAACGCTTTATTCGATGGAATCCAGAGCAAGACGAAACAGCTCGAAGAGATGGCTTATACAGAGAGTGATGCAAAGCTGGTCAAATTGTTTCAAGATAAATGGGATGCTTACAGCAAGCTGTATCCCGGTATTTTAGCGGCGGCTCAGAAGCATGGGCCGGAAGGAATGCAGCAGATTCAGCAGGCTGACGAATATTTGAGCGGGTGCAGCTTCGTGATCGACGTGTTTACCCGTAATCTGCAGGGGCATGCGGACCAATGGGCGGCGGAGCTGACCGAATCGAATCGCATGGGCATGATTTGGGTGGTCGTTCTGAGTATTATTGCGATCCTGGTCGGGCTGACGGTTTCCTTCCTCATGGCACGTAATGTTTCCAAGCCGCTCAATGAAATGAGCGCTGTGGCCAACCGGATTTCGGCAGGCGATCTTTCGGTACGCAGCCAAGTGCTGCACCGTCAGGATGAGATCGGGCAGCTGAGCGCCGCCTTCGCGCGAATGAGTGAGCATATGCGTCAAATGATCGAGAATATTAACGGACATGCCCAGCTGGTTACGGTATCTGCAGAACAGCTGAAGGCGAGCTCGGGCGAGATGCAGGAGGCGTCGGCGCAAATTGCTTCCACCGTCAAAGAGGTGGCGACAGGCGCGGATCAGCAAACGATGACCATGGAAGAGACATCCCGTTCCATGGAAGAGGTAGGCGCCGGGATCAGCCGCATGGCGGAGAGCGCATCGACGATTGCAGAGTCGGTAGAATGGACGAAGCAGCAGGCCGAAAGCGGCGAAGCGTTCGTGCAGAACACGGTGCAGCAGATGAGTTCGATTCACTCCTCGGTCCATCAAACGGACGAGGTCATCTCTCAGCTGGAGAGCAAATCGAACCAGATCGGCAGCATTGTCCAAGCGATCCAGGAAGTCGCTCACCAGACGAACCTGTTGGCGCTGAATGCGGCGATTGAAGCGGCGCGTGCCGGTGAGCAGGGCCGGGGCTTTGCCGTTGTAGCGGCAGAGGTCCGGAAACTGGCAGAGCAGTCGAACAGCTCCTCGGAGGAAATCGGCCAGCTGCTGCACGAAATTCAGTCGAACATTCGGGATTCTGGCGAAGCGATGAGCAGAGTGAAAACGGAAGTCAGCACGGGCATCGAGCTGGTGAAGGAAACGGAGCAAAACTTCGAACAAATTCTGAAGTCGACTTCGCATATTGCGTCTCAAATCCAGGAAATGGCCGCTACCTCCGAAGAAATTTCGGCAGGCGCCGAGCAGATCACTGCGGCCGTCCAGCAGGTTGCTTACATAGCGAAGGAAACGGCGGTTTCCTCACAACAGGTGTCCACATCGGCGGAGGGCCAATTGCAAACGACCGGAGAGGTTCAATCCTCCGCAGAGTCGCTTTCCGAGATGGCCGATGAAATGCAGCGTCTGCTGTCGCAGTTCAAGATTGCCTAGCGCAGCTTGGCTAACAAAGGCAAGGCACGAAAAAATCCCGTTCCATGTTACTCCAACAGGAACGGGATTTTTTATATGTTAATTGATTCATACCGGTCTCTCCGCGGGTAATTATCCACTAGAGAGTCCTGTACAGAAAGAAGACCTTCAGCTTGTCCGGACGTGACGGGTCGCGGAGCTTGAGCGCTGAAGGCCAATGAGATAAGGACCATTCCATTGAGTTGTCGTTCTAGAGAGTCAGTCGGAACCGAGATATATGAATCGGCTTGCAGGCTCCCATTAGGAATTGTCGGTCATCAGCTGATCGTACTGATCGTCCGACAAGATCCGTTTTGCGGTTACGTAACGCTTCGCATAGTAAGATTCACTAAGGCTCGTAATCGTAACCCCTTGGTTGGTGGCGGAATGATACATCTTTCCGTCCCCTACATAGATGCCCACATGCGAAATTCCTTTGCCGCTCGTATTGAAGAATACGAGATCGCCCGGGCGAAGCTGATCCTGGCTGATTGTTGTGCCAAGTGTAGCTTGTCCTGCCGAAGTATGAGGCAGATCAATGCCAAACTTGTCGTACACATAGGAAGTATAACCGGAGCAGTCGAAGCCTTTGGTGGTTGTCCCCGCCCATTTGTATGGCGCTCCGAGCTCTTCGTTGACGGCTTGGCTTAAAGGCGTCTCGGCGAAGGCGCTTCCTACTTGAACGCTGCAAAACAATGCCAAAGATACGGCAAAACCAAAAAACCTTTTCAATGAAATTTTCCCCTTCCGGTGCCTACGAGGTTAGCTTAAGGGTTCGGTTGAAGGTTCCCTATGATCACTCTGTTGCGAGATCAATTCACCCGGGATGTGGATCCCCCGTTTTCCAATCTGTGGAAATTCGGCAATATATACGTTTTTTGTGTGTCGAATACAATAATTCGAGCTTTACCGCATTTTTCCTTCCGTTGTCACACAAAATTCACAAGTATAAGTGAAAAATTGAAACCTTTTGAAGAAATAGTGCGAAACCGCACCATAATAAGGCTTTCTTCAGCGGTCGGGGCTGGAAAGGCCATTGACGGTAGGGAAGCACGGACTGCATTTTCGACAAAATTTTTCGAGATTTGACATAGGGAAGAGAGGGAAATGAGGAGCATACATACCGTAAGCGGTAAGACCGAATGTGCGGACTCTGGACATTGGCGGAGGATGTCGTATCCTGTTCTGTAGAGGCGGGGAACGTTCGATCCTTCTGCCGCAAGAGACGGCGCATGAAGCGGAGGAAGGGGCTGAGCACGCTGTGAATATAGTGCGGCTGGCGATTGCCGGATTTATTACGCTGTTATTTATCTACCGGTTAGGAAGATATCGGCTGCGGCGATACAATATGGAGCATTTTGGATTGTCGGTGATGGCATTGCTGATGGTCTGGGGTACAACGCTGCAGGCTTGGCTCCGCGTGGCGCTGATGGGCTTCTTCGGTATGCTGGCTGTGCTGTTCCTGATTCTGTGGATTATCGGCAGACGCGGCGATGCGACGGAGCCTCCGGGCTAAATGGCCCGGTATTTAGTCCGCCCATGTACGCTTCATCCGCAGGACAGCATATAGTCGGTGATCCGTTACGAACCCAAAAAAGACTCGGAGGCCCCAATAAAGGGACTAGGAGTCTTTTTGATGTGGATGGATGTGCGGCCCGGAGGCCTTCCTCTTTTTGAGGCGGGGCTCAATTGCTTTTGACGTCCCAGAGGGCGTACTGTGTTGTGATGGCCCACATTTTGCAAAACATATGAATCAAACGATACACCTGGTACCCGAGCAGCGTGGCGAAGCCCGCCCAGATCATGGCCGAGGTCATGACCGCCGCAGAAATAAGAAGCGTAGCCAGAAGGATGAAGGCGGCGAGCGGCAGCGCGGTCGGCGTATTGCGAATCAGGAGCAGGATAGAGTAGGATAAGGGCCTGCCGCTCACAACACCGAACTGCAGGTACATGAACAACGTCTGCAGCACAAAATTATAGAGCAGAAAGCCGCCGAGCAGAGGCAGCACGGTCCAAGCAAACCCTTCAAGCGACGTATGGCTCTGATAGCTGCTGACGACTTTGGCATAGAGGAAGTAAAGCGGCGCCAGCGTAAGAGCGATCTGGACAGTGTACAGCACCAAAAAGGGAAGCGTGAGCTTGCGTATTCCGCGTACAAACCGGTAGCCGGCATTCAGCTCCTGGTGATGGAGAGAGTAGTAGACTCCGGCATTGAGCAGGGGGGAGAACAGCATGCGTGCAGCGAGCAGGCCCAGCCCCCACCATAGATAGGAATGAATAAGATCGGTCTTCGTCAATTGGAACTGCCCTTCGATCCAGAATAGCTGCACAGCTTCGCGGGAGAGCTCTTGCCCGGGGTACCGGTGAAGCAGAGGGACGGCGACAGAGCGGATCAGTTTATACAGCAGAAGGCCCCACAGCAAATTGTAG
The DNA here is from genome assembly GCF_043945595.1 of Paenibacillus sp. TAB_01. Lineage (NCBI taxonomy): Bacteria > Bacillati > Bacillota > Bacilli > Caryophanales > Paenibacillaceae > Paenibacillus > Paenibacillus sp. TAB_01. Next base: position 6,450,088 of record NZ_JBIFNP010000001.1, on the reverse strand, counting down.
ATAAACAGCGTGCAGACTGCAAAAGGCTGGTACCAGGCCATAGCCAGGCCGGTTTTGACTAACTTCCACATAGCGAGCTTCCCTCCCTCACCAAGCGACCCATTCGAACAAGGTCTCCATGAATTTAACGACGCCGAGATTCCAGCGTACGGACAGCTTCGGATCGATGTTTGTTTTCATAAAGCTGTTAATCCGTTTATTCTCAAGCACGATAGTATGCTGCGGATCTATGGCCACCCAATCGATAGGCGATTGATGCATCAGCTTGAACTGGACGTCCGCATCTATACCGTCCCAGGTTTTATCGATTTGCGAGCCGTCGGCGAAATGGAACCGGATCGGCACCGTATGGTACGTGCCGCCATGCTTTTGAATACGCACGGTATTCTCAAACAGGCTCTGCCCATCGGACACCACTTTCTTCGACTGAATGCTCGTCACCCCGTAATCTACCATGAGACCGCTGTACACATACTGTTCGAAAAACTCCTGCCAGCTCGTCTTCGTCGTATCCTCAAGCACCTTTTGAAAATCGGTCGTCGTCGGATGCTTGAACTTCCATCTCTGAAAATATGTTTTCATGACGCGGTCCATCATCTCGGTGCCGATCTGGCGCTCGATCGATTTCAGCACCAGCTTGGCGCGGGTATATACGTTCTCCGCATATTGGCCGTCCGGTCCGTAATTCCAGGAGTCCTGCTTCAGCGCCTCCGGCGATGTAATATAGCTGGATTCGACCGTCAGGTTCGATTTCACTCCGTATTCGAGCTCCATCAGCCGGTCTTCGGCATAGGAGGTGAAGCCTTCGTCGAGCCAAGCTTCCTCGAACTCGTTGCTGGCGACCATACCGTACCAGAATTGATGGCCGATTTCGTGGACAATGACCCGTTCCAGCTCCAAATCCGGATTTTCCTCGGAAGCTCCCCAGCCCGTAATCAGGGTCGGATATTCCATCCCCCCGGCGCCGTTCCCGTTATCCGGAGGAATCACGATGGACAGCGTCGAGTACGGATAACTGCCGTACCACTGGGCATAGCGGGCGAGCGCTTTTTTGGCGGCGGTCATATAGCGGTTCTTCAGCTGCTCATGCTTCGGATCGAGATACAGCTTGATTCTGACGCCGGGGATTTGCTGGGTCGCATAAGGCTCTTCATAATAGATGAAGTTGGGCGATGCGGCCCAAGCGAAATCATGCACGTCATCGGAGTAAAAAGCGTATGTCTTGATCTTGCCGTCATCGGCGGGCGGCTTCAGGGGAAAGCCGGTGGCTGCCACCGTATAATTCGTCGGTACCTTGATCCGCACATCGTAGATGCCGAAATCGGCGTAAAACTCCGAATTGCCGTGGTACTGATGCAGATTCCAGCCTTCGACCGTGCGTCCTCTGACGCCTACAGGCTCATAGACAGCCACCTTGGGGAACCATTGGCCGGCCATGACGAAATCCCCCGCATATCCCATCCGGGCAAACACCGCGGGCAGCTTGACCTGAAACGAAGAGTTGAGCGTAATTTTCTCTCCCGGATTGACGGCCTTGGGAAGAGGCACCTTGATCAGCGTATGGTCGTTTTTATTGGCATCATCCGGCTGGACATATTCCATCTTGCCTGCGAGCTCCTCACCGTCGAGCGTCTTGATGCTGCTGACCGTCATATTGCCGAAGCTGCCGTCCGGGCTCTTGTCGTTGCGAAGCCTGCCGCCCGATTCCTCCATAAAGGTAGATTTCTTCGACTCGAAGGCGTTCGGGTACAGGTGGAAATACAGCTCCTGCACCGGAAGGCTTCCGGGGTTTTTCCAGGTCAGCGAAGAGGTTCCGTTCAGCAGCTTGCCCTCGGCGTCGAGCTCCACATTCAAATGGTATTCCACAATGCGGTTGCTGAGCGGCTGGGGAGCGGGCTTCTCTACGGGCTTGGCCGGCAGACTGGGCGGCGCAGGCGGCTGGGCCGGAGCGTTCGGAGCGATGACACGCGCAGAAGCGGGCTTGGCCAGCTGGAGTCCCAGCGAAGAGCCGTCGGCAAACGATAAATCTGTGGCAAAGTTTTGAAAGCTCGGTTCCCCTTTGAGGGAGGGCGATGTCATGGTGACGGGCCGGAGCGGAATGGAGCCCAGGGTGGAATAGGGGGCGGACTCGGCCCGTGGGCCGGCTGGCTCCAAGGCATCCTCCGATGCGGTGCCTGCGCCAAGCAGGGCTTGGCTGACAAACGTGGCTCCGCCGGCTAGTACAAATAAGAAACACCATTGCGCAAGTCGGTTGCCGAATACTTTTTTCATCTATTTTTCACCCCGTTGACAAGCATCTACAGCATGTATATGTCGCCTGTCCGAGGATTATTTCTGTCCTGTCCAAAAAGAGTTGGAGGCGGCGGGAGGGCCGCACCCGAAATTTTTTTCGTTATGACTGGAAATGACCTGCCGGTATTCGCTACAATAAAAAGGATGAACGCATAAATTTAATAAATTGGATGGTGCCCTCGATGGATATAAATAACAACCAACCGGCAGACAAGCCGAAGAAGCTGAACGCGCTGAATATTGTCAGCGGGAAAGTAGAGCATAAGGGATTCGGCGCAGGCTCGATCGATTTAAGCCAGCTGTCCAGCGTCATTATAGACGGAGATGAGGCGTACCTCGATATGGGGGCGCTGCACGCGAAGAGCAAGGTCGAGAAGGGGATTAAATTTTCCGTGAACAAGGAAGACGTGCCGAACGGCCGCACCTGCTTTATCGTATGGGTAGCAGCGGACCGGAAGGAAAGCGGCATGTATTACGCGGGGGTGACCTCCTGCGAGATGCAGGTCGATCCTGAGGCGCGGCGCGGCTGGAAAATTCTTGCCGACCATGTGAACCGGATGGATTACGCGCTGAAGCGCCGCATTATGGTGGAGAACCTGGGAGCGCACGAGAAGGCGGTCTTGAAGAATCTGCTTATGGAGCATAACCCGGCGATGTGGGAAAACTCCAACGACGATTTGAAAGAGGCTTTGGCGTAAAAATATGTATATTATGTGACGTCCATTGTACAATTCCGTGGCTAGGATGTATACTAATGCCTAGTATATGCAACATATACTAGGACAGCAAAAAGGCAGACCCCGAGGTCTGCCTTTTTGTGTTGGTCTGAGAAGGGCGGTCCGGCTTAACCGGACTGCCCGTTCTTAACATGATACAATTTATAACTTTTCGGGGTCCCCGCAAAGTACCTGAGTCCGCCTCGAAGCATAAATCTCACTTTGTGGGGTTATTTTTATCCTTCAGACCGCGGTACCTTCCGGTCCGCAGCTCTTGAACGTAGGGAGCTAACGCAGGCATCTGCGCCTGCTCCGCAAGGCGGACGGCAAGCTCGATGTCGTACGGCACGCGGATCAGCTGGATGGAGAAAGCCGCGGGCGCTGCGCTTCCCTCAACCCCCTCCAGTACGGCATAGGAGGCTTGAGGCATATCGAGCGGATTGCCGACGCTCCCCGTATTGAACAGGGTTCGGCCCTCCAGGTTCTGCACATAGGCGTTATGGATGTCCCCATAGCCGACGACGTCGGGAAGCCGCCCTCCATCGGGCGTGCCCGTCTGCTCCGTATGGTCGAACATGGCCAGGCGGTCTTCCATCGGCGCCCACGGCTGCACCCTTGTATACACGCTGACAGGAGAGGCATGGAACAAGCGGATGGTTCTGCCGCTCATCAGCAGCTCGTGCGAGAAGGGGAGGGTGCCCAGCCAATGCAGCCGCTCCGCCCCAAGGCGGCGCTGATGCCACAGCAGATCCTCGTGCTCGGTAGGCTGAGCTACAAGGTGATCCCAGTTGCCCATCACAACCGTATCGCATAATGCCCGGATCCGGTCTACCGCCGCTTCCGGCTGAGGGCCTTTGCCGACCAGATCGCCGAGACACAGCACCTTGGTCAGTCCCCGCAGGCGGACATCCTCGAGCACCGCGTCAAGTGCCGGAATATTGCCGTGTATGTCCGATAGGACAGCTATTTTATCCATCATTACAGCCCTCCTCCTTTCATCGTTCCCCAACTATCTTTTCCAGCCAGCCGGCATTATACAATGAAAAAGCCCAAGCCGGTTGTCAGCAGCGTGTAAAAGAAGGAGCAGACAGCTCCAAGGACAACGCCGCGGCGCCAGATTTGTTTCGTGGTTGGTTCGGGAAACAAGTAAGAGACGACGGATGCAATCAAGGAAATGACCGCATACGTCAGCAGATTGATCAGATCGTGAACCGGCCACAGCGAATCTCCGATGTGGAACAGCTCGACAGGGGCCTTGCTGAAAAAAGTAACGAACCAAAGCGTAGTCGAAAAAAAGACGAGCGAGCTTGCGGCATAGCCTGCCCAAAGCTGGGGCTTTTTCAGAATGATTTTTAATAAGACAAAAGAAAGAATTGCGTAAACTCCTAATTCAATCAACATGATGGCGTTCTCCTTGCTAAGGAATCATTCCAATTCTCCGTCTTGCCTCGGTGTCCCATTCTTCGCTTGTCATCGCATAAATGTTATGGTCATCCCATATTTCATGAATATGAAGGTAATAACGCGCCAGCCCTTCGTAGCGGAAGCCGGTCTTTTCCAGCACCCGGATGGAAGCGGTATTGCGAGGCATGACAGCGCCTTGAAGGCGATGCAGTCCGGCGTCCGTAAACGCGAATTGGGCTGCCAGACGGACCGCCTCCGTCATGAAGCCGCGGCCGGTATAACGCCGGTCAAGGTAATAGCCGATGTTGGCGTTCTGCCAAGGCCCGCGGAATACGGCGGTAAGCGATACGCGTCCGATCAGCCGGTCGTTATCGTTAAGGAAAATGCCGAATATGTAGCCTGCATCCTTCTGGGCGTCGCGCCAGCAGGAACGGATCAGGTTCTTTTGGAACTCCAATGTAAAATGACTGTCCGGCCGCGCCGGCTCGTAAGGACGAAAATATTCGCGGTTATGAACCCTCAGCTCTCTGAGCGGCTCTGCGTCGGATAAAGCGAAGGGACGGATATGAACTCGATCCAATGTCAATTTCATGGGCGCGGCCTTCCTGCTTTCGGGTTATTCTTCTATTGTATGCCTAAAGCGGGGCTGGCTTCAAGCGGCGTTATTGGACATTTTGTTAAAAAGAGGGAATGGGTCAGCGGTCGGCCGTCAGGCGTCCATCCCCTGAAATCGGGATCGTATCCCCCAGATAAGTCGGCTTGGGCTTGAATACGTTGACGAGCGCAAAGTCCTTGGCGCGGGCCAGCACCTCCCGGGCTTCAAAACGGGCCATGCCCCGGTAGCTCTGCTTATCGGAAGCGATGCCGTAGGCGTCCAAGCCCATGCGGCGGGCGGCATAGACGGCGCGCATCAGGTGGTACTGCTGGGTCACAATCAGCACCTTGCGCACTTGAAAAATATCTCTCGCCCGGTACATGCTCTCGTAGGTGCTGAACCCGGCGTGGTCCATGAAAATATGCTGCCTCGGAATATGGCGCTCCTCCAGGAAGCTGCGCATCGTGTTGACTTCGTCGTATTCAACCTGTCCATGGTCGCCGCTGACGATAAACCGGTCCGACTTGCCGGCCCGCTCAAGCTCCAAGGCGGTCTCCAGCCGGTCGTTTAATATGCTGGAGACGGAGCCGTTCGGGTAGACCCTTGCTCCGAGCACCAAGATGGCATCCGCACGGGGCGCATCCTCTACGCTTGTAATATATTTGGACGCTTCGGATTTAACCGCCGCGTTAATCCCGAATAATCCCAGCGCAGCTATAGGCACCGCCAGCAGGAAGCCGACGATCATTTGTTTCCGTGTTCGTTTTTTCAGCATAACGGCCTCGCCTTCCTTTAATAACCTGTCTGCCCAATCATGGAAAAAGTTGGGCTAGTATATAAACGCGGTATAAGGCGGAGAAGTTTCTTGCGGGCGAATGTTCGCGCAGGTTTTTTACTTTATTGCTCCCTGGTTTGTTACATCGACGGCTTCGCATTCACCGCCGGAATCCGCTCCAGCTCCGCGCGAATAGAGGCGGGAAGCGGTTGGGCGAGCAAAGACCGCATGCGCTCCGCATGGGCGCCATGACGGCGCAGGTAAGCGAACAGAAGCTCCGCCTTCGCTTGCCGGCCCATGAGGGCATAGGCTGCTGCCCATGTCTCCTTGGCGGCCATGGGCAGCCCCTCCCATTCGAAGGCCGGGCTGCTCGGCAGCCGGCATAAGCCGGTATCGCTATGAATCGCGAAGCCCCCGATCAGATCGACGGGCAGGGCCCCGTCCGCTTCTCCGGCCCGAAGCGATAACCGATAGCTGCTGGCAAACGGATAATCGCCGGAGGGTTCGGCCTCCCAGGCCAGGCCTGCCTGCTCTAAGGCGCGGACAGCCGCTTCCAAGGGAGCGTCGGTGGTGAGGTCCCAATCGCGCACTTGGGCGGCGAGTGAGAGGCTGTACAGCAGCGCGCTGCCGCCCAAGGCGCAGCGGATGCCTGCGTCTTCGAGCTGACGCATCGTTCGGCGGATGTGGTGCAGGGAAGAGAGCATAAGCACATCTCCTTACAATAATAAGTATAGGAACGGATAAATGGCTGGGGACGAAACCTGTGGCTCTATTATAGAGGAAGGAGCGGGGCGGCGATATGGTGTATGGCTGAAAAAAAGCATCACCCCTCTTATCCACTCGGAATTCTGTGGTATCGAGGGGTGATCGCTGCAGTTACTCGTTCCACCAGCGCTTCAAGTCCTGCCACCAAGTGCCGTTGCCCTTCGGCGCGGATGGCTTGTCGCTGTTTTTGGTCGGCTCGGCCGTGCAATACTCTGTAGGCTCGGTTCCCTGCACGAAAGCCTCCAGCCGGGAATTCGGGCAGCTGTCATTCGCCAGCTTGCCGGTAGCGGGATCAATGTAGACGCTGACCACGTTGGCCGGCGCTTCGAACAGCTTCGGCGGTACCGATTCGAGCGAACGCTCCGTGAAATCGGCGAAAATCGGCGCCGCCACATGGGACTCCACCGCGTTGATGGTGCGGTCTTTGTCGTAGCCGACCCAGACGGCGGTGGACAGCTCCGGCGTGTAGCCTACGAGCCAGGCGTCGGTATTCGTCGTGCCGGTTTTGCCGGCCACCGGACGCTTCAGCACGCTCGAAACCCGGTTGCCTGTGCCGCCGGTCTCGAACACGCCTTCCATCAGCTGTGTCATCACATAGGTGTACGCCGGATCGATGACCTTCTCTTGAACCGGAGCCGCTTCATAGACAACCTTGCCGCGGTTATCCTCTATGCGCACAATAGCCGTCGGTTCGACGCGTACGCCTTGGTTGGCGAAGATACCGAACGCGGATGCCATCTCATAAGGGCTGACCGGATAAGTGCCGAGCGCAAGCGACGGCAGCGGCTTCATCGGGCTGTCGATGCCCATTTTGCGGGCCATGGCAATGACGTTCTCCGGTCCGACATCGAGAATCGTATGCACCGCAAAAATGTTGTCCGACTTGGCGATCGCCTGCCGCAGATCGATCCAGTCGTAATACGTATTGCCGAAGTTGCCCGGCGTATACGTCTGACGACCGTTGTCATAGGTGAACGTCGTCGGCTCGCTTTTGAACTTGGTTACAGGCGTATACTGCTTTTGCTGGAGCGCCGTTACATAGACGATCGGCTTGAAGGAGTAACCTGGCTGCCGCGTATTCGATAAAGCGCGGTTATATTGGTTCTGGTTATAGTCGCGCCCGCCGACCATGGCCTTCACATAGCCGTTGCGCGGATCGATTGCAACCAGCGCCGCCTGCATCTCGCTGTATCCCGCAAGCTGGGTGGTCACGGCTTCCTCGGCGATTTTTTGCGAGGCTGAATCCAGAGTGGTGTACACCTTGTATCCGCCGTCCTCGAGCTGGTCCTCGGTAATGCCGAGCTTTTCGGTCGCCAGGCTCCGCACGTAATCGCGGAAATAACCCGCAATCGCAGGTTTTTTGGGCTCGAGAGGCAAAATTTTCAGCTGCTCCCGCTTCGCTTGATCCGCCGCCTGCTGCGTAATGATGCCGGAGTCGACCATCGTTTGCAGTACAGTTTCCTGGCGGTCCTTGGCCCCCTGCATATCGTAGTAGGGCGAATAGTAGCGCGGACCTTTCGGAATGCCCGCGAGCATCGCGCTCTCGGCCAGGGTGAGGTCTTTGGCGTCCTTGCCGAAAAACAGCTTGGAAGCGGCTTGAATGCCGTAAGTGGAATGGCCGTAATAAATTTGGTTCAAATATTCATCGAGAATGTCATCCTTGGTCATCTGCAGCTCCATCTGCACAGCGTAGTACGTTTCCTTGATCTTTCTTGTCCAAGTACGCTCATGGGATAAGTACAGATTTCTCGCCAGCTGCTGGGTAATCGTCCCGGCTCCCTGTACTTTGGCCATATGCTGCAGATTGACGACGGCCGCCCGGGCGATGCCGCGAAGATCGAAGCCGTAGTGATTGTAAAAGTTACGGTCACTCGACGGCGAGCGTCGCCTGGACCAGAATCGGGGAAATTTCGTCGAGCGGAATTTCCTGGCGGTTTTTCCCGCCGTTCATAGTCTCCAACACCTCGCCGTGCACATCGTAAATTTCCGTCGAGGGGCCCATTTGGGACACAGGCAGAGCTTGAGAGCGCATATATAAGAGCAGCACGAACAGGACGGCTGCGCCGATGACCAGCATGGAAAAGCTGAAGGAAGCGACCGATTTCAAGCGACGAAACATACGGAATCCCTTCGGTTCGGCTTCTGGAGCAGAAGGCCGGGAGGCGCTGCTGTTGCGCGGATTGGACATGGTCATCCCTCTTTTCCTCGTGATCGGAATAGCACTGCAAAGCTTAGCGGCATAGTGTTTGTCGGCTTAAAGCCGAGCTTGTGCCAACCGCCGGTACTTCCCGGCTGCATCGGCCTTACTTACCATTATGGAAAAATGTAGAAGACTGTATTCAGGCTTCATGGCGAAACACGTTAATTTTTTTTGAACAAGGGGATTTTGCTTTTCATTATATTTGCATTTTCAGGTAGATACACTATAATACAACTTGACGCGTTACTGCCCGTTCATTCGTGCAAACACCGAGTCCCTGATTGAGGTAGGATATTTGGAGAAAGTAGGGTGATTTGTAATGGAATTATGGTACACAGAGAAACAAACGGAGAACTTTGGAATCACGGCAAAAATTCGCGAGACGCTTGTAACGGAGAAAACCGATTTTCAAGATCTCGCCATTGTAGATACAGTAGAATTCGGCCGCCTGCTTGTGCTGGACGGTATGGTTATGACGACGGAGAAGGACGAGTTCGTTTACCATGAGATGGTAGCTCATCCTGCATTGTATACGCATCCGAATCCGAAGCACGTGCTGGTTGTCGGCGGCGGCGACGGCGGTGTGATCCGCGAAGTTATGAAGCATCCTGAAGTGGAGAAAGCCGTGCTTGTCGACATCGACGGCAAAGTCATCGAGTATTCGAAGAAATTTCTGCCTTCGATTGCAGGCGAGCTGGACAACCCCCGCGTTGAAGTCATCGTGAACGACGGCTATATGCACATTCATGACCACAAAAATACATACGACGTGATCATGGTTGACTCCACAGAGCCGGTCGGTCCTGCGGTCGAGCTGTTCACCCGCGGTTTTTACCAAGGCATCTACGAGGCGTTGAAGGACGACGGCATCTTCGTTGCCCAAACCGACAATCCTTGGTTCAAAGCCGACCTGATCCAGAACGTCAACCGTGACGTGAAGGAGATCTTCCCGATCGTTCGCGTATACTGCGCTAATATTCCTACGTACCCGAGCGGACTGTGGACGTTCCACATGGGCAGTAAGAAATACGATCCGCTGCAAGTGGACGAAACGAAAATTCCGGAAATCAATACGAAATACTATTCCCCGCGTCTGCATAAAGCGGCTTTCGTGCTGCCGAAATTCGTTGAGGATCTGTGTAAGTAATCTAATGAAGGAAGTGTAAGCATGCGTTTGGATCAAGCCTATTCCGGCAACGTGTTTATTTTAAGCTCTGACGACTATGAAGCGTCCCGCGCGGTTATTTACGGAATGCCGATGGACTTTACCGTCAGCTTCCGTCCCGGCTCCCGTTTCGGTTCGCCTCGTATTCGCGAGGTGTCTATCGGACTGGAGGAGTACAGCCCGTATTTGGACAAAAGCCTGGATGAGATCAAATATTTCGACGCCGGCGATCTGCTGCTGCCGTTCGGTAATGCGGCACGCAGTCTGGACATCATCGGCGACTATGTGCGCGGCCTGCTGAACGACGGCAAGTTCCCGCTTGGTATGGGCGGCGAGCATCTGGTATCCTGGCCGATCTTCCGCGAAGTGTATGCGAAGTATCCGGATCTGGCTATCGTCCATTTCGACGCCCACGCGGATTTGCGTGAGCAGTACGAAGGCGAGCCGTTGTCCCACTCCACGCCGCTGCGCAAAGCGGCCGAGCTGATCGGCGGCAAGAACGTATACCAGTTCGGTATCCGTTCGGGCTCCCGCGAGGAGTTCAGCTATGCGCGCGAGAATATCAATTTTTACCCGTTCGAGGTGCTTGAGCCGCTGCGCAAAGTGCTTCCTGAGCTGGCGGGGCGCCCTGTTTATCTGACCATCGATATCGACGTGCTGGATCCTTCCTGCGCGCCGGGTACGGGTACTGCAGAGGCGGGCGGCATCACTTCGAAGGAATTGCTGGGCGCCATTCATGCGATGGCGGCGGCGAATCTGAACGTAGTCGGCGCCGACCTGGTGGAAGTGGCTCCGGCCTACGATCCGACGGAGCAAACGCAGATCGTCGCGGCGAAAGTCATTCGCGAGATTTTGCTTGGCCTTGTTAAATAATGGGTAATCCTTTTTAGAAGCTCATACAACCGAAGCAGTTCCTTACTTCCTTACGGGCGGCAGGAACTGCTTTTTTTGTTTAGGCGAAGCGCAGAAAGCGTACAGCCTGTAAGGAGGAATGCAATATGCCAACGGTATCCAGTTCGACTCTGGCCGGTATGTTTCTTCAAATCGGTATCGTACTGATCTGGCTGATCGCCGTCTTTGTCTATGCGCGGAAGCGGGAGCGGATCGGCATGAAGCCGGTACTGGTCGGCGCGGCCGTGTTTCTGCTGTTCTCGCAAGTGCTGGAGAAGCTGCTGCATGTGTACATGCTGCAGTTGAATCCGGCTTCGGCCGCCTTACTTCAAAACGGATGGATGTATGCCGTTTACGGCGCATTGGCCGCGGGGATTTTCGAGGAGCTGGGCCGGTACGTCGGCCTGCGCTGGTGGCTGAAACGGCGCCGGAGCTTTAGCGACGGCATCGCCTTTGGCCTGGGCCACGGCGGCTTCGAGGCGCTGCTGATCGGCGTGGTCGGCGGCATCCAATCGGTGGTGATGGCGCTGATGTACAATGCCGGGACGCTGCAGCAGTCGCTTGGCGGCAAGCTGCCCGCCGAGGCCGCGGATGCGCTGGTCCGGCAGCTGACCGGGACGCCGCTGTCCAGCTTCCTGCTGGCGGGCTTCGAGCGGATCCCGGCGATGCTGCTGCACGTGGCCCTGTCGCTGCTTGTCCTGCAGGGCGTGAGAGCGTCGCGTTTCCGGTATGTCGGATACGCGATCGCCGTGCATGCCCTGGTCGATTTTTTCCCGGCGCTGTATCAGAAGCAGATGCTCTCGCTGGCCGCGGTAGAAGTCATTTTACTTGCTGCCGGAATCGGCAGCCTGCTCTATATTCGGCACGTGAAGCGAACGTATGGTTCTGCTTGGAACGAACGGCCCGCCGATTGAACGCCGTGAGGGATCATAACAATAAGCCTTCGCCGATCAGGGATTAGGGACCCTGGTCAAGCGGAGGCTTATTTGGTTTATTTGTTGTTGGTAACCGGCCAATAAACGGCTCTATCCCTTCCGCAGCGTGAATACGGTCAGCTCGGGGCGGCACCAGAAGCGGATCGGGTATACGGACACGCCGATTCCCCGGTTCGTATACACCTGCAGCTTGCCGTCTCCGAGCCGGTACAGGCCGTCGACATATTTTTTGCCGTATTCGGGCGTAATAATATGGCCGTAGAACGGAAGCCGGACCTGGCCGCCGTGACTGTGCCCGGACAGCTGCAGATCGACCGGGTGCTTGAGGGCGGTATCGGCAAAATCCGGGCAGTGGGACAGCAGAATGACGCATTCTTCGTTCGCGGCCGTTTTTTTCAACGCTTCGCCAAGATCGGGCTTCCCGTCCCACATATCGTCAACGCCGCTCAGCCAGATGCGCTCCTTCCCGCGCTTGAGCGGGAGCGAACGGTTCTTCAGCACGTTGAATCCGCCCTGGGTCAGGATAGCGGTAATTTTGTCCTGCTCTTTACCGTAGTAGTCGTGGTTGCCCAGCACGGCCGCTTTGCCGAGCGGGGCCTGCAGCCGGGACAGCACCTGAGCGGCGGGCTCGCCGTCCTGGCCCGTCGTGGAGTCGAACAGGTCACCGGTGAAGCAGATGAGGTCGGGCTTCAGCGACTGAATCCGCTCGACCAGCGTGTCGAGCTGCTCCACCGTATAATGAAAGCCGAGATGCACGTCGCTGAACTGGACGATCCTCATGCCGTCGAAGGAAGCGGGCAGCCGTTTCAGCGTTAGCGGAATCTGTTTGACGGCGAGCCATCCCGGCTCGGCATAACGGGCGTAGCTGTAGCCGGTAACAGGCGTGAGAAGAAGTCCGGCGAGCACCTTGAAAATGTTGGACAGAAAAGACCGCCGGCTGATCTTGGGCGCCATAGGCATTCACCTGCTTTCGGTTGTGTCTGGTTAAGTAAGCCGATCTTGAACTATACGGATTAGGCATATCCTGCACGGGACGGCGGCCAATTGTTGCCGGCCCGTGCCGAGCGACAGCTGCCATGCTACGGCAGCCGATGCGCTTTGCGGAAGCTGCTCGGGGTGAGGCCCTCCTGCTTTTTGAACAGCTTGATAAAATAGCTGCTGTCCTCGTAGCCGACCTGCCGCGCAACCTCGCGCACTTCCAGGTCCCAGCGCTGCAGCAGCAGCTCCTTTGCTTTGCGCAGCCGGAATTTGGTCAAATAGGCGACGGGGCGAAGTCCCAGCGTTTGCTGGAACAGCAGACACGTGTGCTGCGGGGACACCTGAAGCTGGTCGGCCAGCTGCTGCAGACTGATCGGCTGAGCGTAATGATCTTCGATATAGGCGAAGACCGGTGCCAGCTGCTCTATGTGCTGCTGCTTGGAGCGTACCTCGGAGCGGGACGCATAGAGGAACAAATCGAGCAGCAGCTGGTAGCCGAGCGCGGAGCATTCTACACCGCGAAACGGGTCCTCTGTTTGCAGTATAGTCAGAATGGATTGCATTTTTGTTAAAATCATGACGGGATTCGTAACATACAGCACCGTAGAACAATCGAAATGTATGGAGGCGAGCATATCCGCCATATGCTTGCCGTTGAATGTGATCCACTGTACCGTCCAAGGCTCCCGGGACGGCGCATATTCATGTGGCTCGTCGGGGAACAGCAGCATGCCCTGCCCCTCGTGAACGTGGAATGTTTTTCCGCCGACGGACAAATGTCCGGTGCCTTTGACCGTTTGAATCCATTGGTAGTCGGGAAAGCCGGCTTCGCGGATCATCGGTTCTTGATTGCGCCAGCAGCCGGCGCTTGTTATATAGAGGGGAAGCTTTAAGTCCATTTCCGTAATAATGCCGAAAATATTCGAATCCATGACTGTAATCCATCCTTTGGATGAAATCTGGTTTGCATATGAATATACACCTATTATAAAGAAAATACTCTGATTGAAAAGCGGCAAAAGAAAGGCGTATCATACTCATATGCTCTTATTTTATAAAGGGGGATATGGATATGTCCATTTCCAAGAATGTGAAGCTTCCGCACATGTTTTACGGCGGTGACTATAATCCGGAGCAATGGCCGGAAGAAGTATGGCTGGAGGACATGCGCCTGATGAAGCAAGCGGGCGTCAATATCGTCAGCATCGGTATTTTCAGCTGGGCGGTGCTGCAGCCGGGACCCGACACGTATGATTTTGCCTGGATGGACCGCTTGATGGACCTGCTGGCCGAGCACGGCATTATGGCCGATCTGGCGACGGCAACCGCTTCGCCTCCGGCATGGCTGGCGAGACTGCATCCCGAATCGCTGCCGGTGGACGAGAACGGGGCCCGCTATTCGCAGGGCTCGAGACAACATTACTGTCCGAACAGCAAGGCGTTCCGCCTGTACGGGCAACGTCTGGTCCGCAAGCTCGCCGAGCGGTACAAGGATCACCCGGCGCTCGCTATGTGGCACATTAACAATGAATATGCGTGCCATATTTCGCAATGCTACTGCGATGAATGCGCGCGGGAATTCCGCTTGTGGCTGCAGCGCCGTTACGGCACGCTGGACGAGCTGAACGCGCGCTGGGGCACGAACTTCTGGAGCCAGAAGTATTACGATTGGGAAGAAATCGTGCTTCCGCGGAAAACGCCGACCTATCCAAACCCGGGCCAGCAGCTCGATTACGCGAGATTCATGTCCGACAGTCTGCTTGACGCTTATTTGGGCGAGCAGCACATTCTGAAGGAAATCACCCCGGGGCTCCCTATTATGACGAATCTGATGGGCGCGTTCAAGCCGCTCGATCAGTTCGAATGGGCGAAGCACATGGATGTGGTCACCTGGGACAGCTATCCCGAGCCGACGGCAGGGGGCCCGGTTTTCGCGGCGATGCAGCATGACTTAATGCGCAGCCTGAAGGGCGGCGAGCCGTTTATTCTGATGGAGCAGGTCACGAGCCAGGTCAACTGGCGCCAGCAGAACCCGCTGAAACGCCCCGGCGTGATGCGTCTGTGGAGCTACCAGACCGTAGCCCGCGGCGGCGACGGCGTGATGTTCTTCCAATGGCGCCAATCGTGGGCAGGCGCGGAGAAGTTCCACGGCGCGATGGTCAACCAGACCGGCGATGAGAACACCCGGGTTTACCGTGAAGTCGTTGAGCTTGGCAACGAGCTGAAGAAGCTTGATGCGGTTGTCGATTCACGGGTGGAAGCTCCTGTGGCGATCGTATTCGACTGGCACAACTGGTGGGCGCTGGAGCTGGACTCCAAGCCGAGCCGCGATGTGCTGTATCTGGATCAGATTAAACAGTATTACAGCGTTCTGTTCGAGCGTAACATCGGCGTGGACTTCGTGCAACCCGACGCAGATTTGAGCGGCTATAAGCTGGTATTAGCACCAGCCCTTTATATGATGAAGCCGGGCGAAGCCGACAACCTGGAGAAATATGTACAGGGCGGCGGCACGCTGCTGACGACCTTCTTCAGCGGCATCGTCGACGAGAACGACCGCATCCATACCGGGGGCTACCCTGCGCCGCTGCGCAAGGTGCTCGGTCTTTGCGTCGAAGAGTTCGATCCGATGCTGCCGGGCCAGCGGAATGCGATTGAAGTCTCCGGGCTTAGCGCAGCCGGGAACGGCGAATACAGCTGCAGTCTGTGGGCCGATATCATCCGCTTGGAAGGGGCTCAGGCGCTGGCAAGCTTCAAGCAGGACTTTTTTGCCGGTTCGCCTGCCGTTACCGTACATGCGTTCGGGCAGGGGAAGGCTTACTATGTAGGCACTCAAGGCGAAGCCGCCTTCACCTCGAAGCTGGTCGGCTCGATTCTTGACGAGTTGGATCTGTCCGCGCCGCTATCCGCACCGTCCGGTGTCGAGCTTACCGTGCGGACAGGCCGTGACGGCAGCCGGTATATTTTCGTGCTGAATCATTCGGCGGCACAGGCGGAACTGCAGCTTCCGGAGGGAAGCTTCAATGACCTGCTCAGCGGCAGCCGCTTTACCGGCTCGCTTCAGCTTGCGCCTAACGGCGTGGCGATTCTGAGCGCTGAGGGCTAGGCTGGGCTGACAGGCCTTGGCGTGCCGCCGTCCGTCCAGCCTGGTTCAGAAGTTGTTTAGCACACCCGTATCCGCTGTCGTCCATTTCCGCGACATCTCCATCGCTGCGGTGTCGCATTGATCTGGTCCCCGCCTCCTGCTACACTATAGAGTGACAGGAGGCGGACGGATGAAACGAGCGGTTCATATCCAAATCGACAGCTATGCGGAAGAACAGCATATTGTCCAGCAGGCGCACGGCGATCTGTACAAGAAAGGCGAGCATTATTATTTGCGCTATGACGAGACGGAACCGGAGATGCAGGGGACCGTTACCACCATTAAGCTGGAGCGTGAGCGCATACGTGTCGTCCGGAATGGGTCCGTACGCTCCGAGCAGGAGTTCGCCGTAGGCAGACCTTGCCAGGGCGTCTACGAGACCCCTCAAGGGCGCATGGGTCTGGAGACGCACACGCACGCCATGCAGTACGATTGGATCGACGGTCTGGGAACCGTGGAGTGGAGCTACGATCTGTTTGTGATGGGCGATGCGGCCGGAACGTACCGGCTTCGCTTTCTGATCCGCGAAGCGTAGTGCCGCCGGCTGGCGGGCATATATCTTGACGGAGGAAGCTTCAGCGAGGCTGTCCTAACACAACGAAGGCCGATCCCGGATTGGAGTTATCCAACCGGGACCGGCCTTTTTGCTGTGGCGCAGAATGCGGCCCATGGCGCTGCCCTCAGGCGCCGAACGGCTCAGCCTGGGTTAGGGAGAGCCTTTGGCTACGGCGCCGATGGCGCGCAGGGCGTGAATTTCCTTGATGCCGAGGCCGCCCTTTCCGCTTTTGAGGATGAGCCTCGCGTTTTTCTTGATCAGCGATTTGATCTGAAGCGGCTTGAGGCCGGGCCTGCGGGAGAGCATCAATGCAATAACCCCGGTGACGTGGGAAGTGGCCATGGAGGTTCCGCTGAGCTCGTGGTACTTTCCGCGCAGCCAGGTCGAATAAATTTTTTCGCCCGGGGCGTAAATGTCGATATTTTTACTGTTGTTGCTGAAGTTGGCAATCTGGCCCCTGCGGGTGGTGGCTCCGACGGCAATGACCTGCCGGAGCCGCGCCGGATAATCGATCGTCGCCTGCTTGCCCTCGTTGCCGGAGGAGGCCACGATGATCACTCCCGACTGATAGGCGTTGCGCACGGCGGATTCCAGCGCACGGCTGTATGTTTTCATGCCGAAGCTCATGTTGATGATATGAATCTGGTTTTTGACGCACCAATCGATTCCGCTGATAATGTCCGAGACGAAAGCGCTGCCTTGATGATCGAACGCCTTGATCGGGTGAATCATCGCTTGCGGAGCCACACCGACAATGCCCCGCTGCTTGCTGGATGCGGCGATCGTACCCGCGATATGCGTTCCGTGCCCGTTATCGTCATTCGGCATCATATGCCGGTTCAGGAGGTTGATGCCGTAGGACAAGCAGTGCCTTAAGTCCGGGTGCGTAAAGTCGGCGCCTGTGTCGATAACGCCGATCCGGATGCGGTCCCCTTTGGATTTGCCCCAAGCCTGCGGTGCCCGGATATGTTTGATGCCCCATGGGATGTTCGGTGTTTCCGTCGTCGTTTTACCGCTTGACGGCTGGATGGCCGTGACAGCTTTAGGGGTATGAACTTGGATTTGGGTATCCGATTCAATCGATTCGATGAAAGGAACGGATAGCAATTTGGTTGTCGTTTGCAGCGTACAGGACAGGGCGCGAATAATTTTCAAGGGCTGGACGTTGTTTAGACGCGGTTGGTTTTGGCGCTGCTGGTTTATGAGATGGATGCACGCAGTAAAATCCTTGCGGCTTTTAAATCGGATAATGTGCTTGCACTGGGCATTATCTTCGCCCTCCAAGGCTTCATTCAGCCATTCGACAAACGTGGATGGTTTCAATTCGGTCGTCCCTCCCGTGCATCGGAAAAACATCGTTTGTGTATCGTATGTGGGAGGAAGTCCTGCGGCATGTGCACATGGCCTTATTAAAATAATTGGGTCTGCACCCGTGTCATATTGCCTTTAAGTACATACGATAAATAGAGGGAATCATCCAATTCTCTTCCTTAATTTATAAGGCGGGGGAGCGGTTTCAGGGCCCGCTTCCCGAGGGTACAGTCAAAGCAGAGGAAAATTTTCCTCTGCTTCTTCCTATTTATGGGCGGGCGGTAGTTGCTTTTTTACATAGAATAAGGTTTACTATTAGGTGTATATGGATATTGTAGTTAGGGACTCTCGTAAAATGGTTGAAGGGATGTGCTTGGATGAGTGCACAGTACACTCTCAAGGTCGGAGCCGAGCAGGCGAAAGAAATGCCAATGGTGGACCTTGCCTTTGAATTGCTGAAAGCGGCGAATACGCCTTTTTATTACCGGGATTTAATGGCCGAGATCGCGAAGATCAAAGGTCTTTCTGAAGATCAAGTCATGCAGGTTATCGCTCAACTATATACGGAAATCAACATTGACGGCCGGTTTGCTTGCGTAGGGACGAATCTATGGGGACTGAAACGCTGGTATCCGGTAGAGAAATCCGAAGATGCGGTCGGCAGCGGCAAACGTCCTCGCATTATCAATGATGATGATGACGATATGGACGAAGAGGATCTGTACGCGGAGGAAGAAGACACCTTCGTAGAGGAAGAGGATTACGATTCCTACGATAAGGTCCGCGATGAGGACGATCTCGAAGAAGAAGCGGAAGAAGAAACGGAATTCTTCGAAGAAGAAGAAGAAATCGAAGAAGAAGAAGAGATCGATGACGCCGAGCTTGGAGAGGAAGAGTCCGACTTCGAGGACGAAGAGGAAGAGGATTCGGAAGACGAAGACGACGAAGAAGATAAATAAAACCAATCGCCCGCCTTTACTTGACAAGGGTATGCCGTCAGAGTAAACTATTTTTTGGGCTTTTGAAATAGAACGAATCATGACCTAGGTCTTGAACTATAAAGTGCCCCGCTAATGCCGGGGGACTTTTTCTTTTTTTAGGGACGGATTTTAACGCAGGATGCCCCTGTCCTGGTCGGCTCGTTTCCAGGGGCTGGCAGCTTTGCGGAAGCCATTAGGATGGCAGCCGCAGCGGTTTTGGTAAAATGCCTGGACAAACACGCCGCCTCACAAGACGGTGCATACCCTCATGCGGGGGTGGAACTGCGGGAGCCTGGAAACGTGAGAGTTTCGGCTCCCCCTTCGTTTGTTTATGGAATCGATTTTCGCGCAATACTACTAAAATATTGGAGGGTTACATACATGACCAAGTATATTTTTGTCACGGGGGGCGTCGTGTCCTCATTGGGCAAGGGGATTACGGCCGCATCACTCGGAAGGCTGCTGAAGAACCGGGGGCTGAAAGTTACGATTCAAAAGTTTGACCCTTATATTAACGTAGACCCGGGAACGATGAGTCCATACCAGCACGGGGAAGTTTTCGTAACCGACGACGGCGCGGAAACCGACTTGGATTTGGGGCATTACGAGCG
Organism: Paenibacillus sp. TAB_01; assembly: GCF_043945595.1. NCBI lineage: Bacteria > Bacillati > Bacillota > Bacilli > Caryophanales > Paenibacillaceae > Paenibacillus > Paenibacillus sp. TAB_01. The sequence goes on along the minus strand of NZ_JBIFNP010000001.1, from coordinate 6,430,769 downwards.
TTTTATCGATATCAACCTGTCCAAAAACAGCAACGTGACGACAGGGAAAATCTATTCGTCCGTCATTACCAAAGAACGCCGCGGCGAATATTTGGGCGGGACCGTTCAGGTCATTCCGCATATTACGAATGAAATCAAGGACCGCGTATTCCGCGCCGGACGCGAAGCGCAATCCGATGTGGTCATTACCGAAATCGGCGGTACGGTCGGCGATATCGAGAGCTTGCCTTTCATCGAAGCGATCCGTCAAATCAAGAGCGATATCGGCCGGGACAATGTGATGTACATTCACGTGACGCTGATCCCTTACCTGAAAGCGGCCGGCGAGGTGAAGACCAAACCGACCCAGCACAGCGTAAAAGAGCTTCGCGGCTTGGGCATTCAGCCGAATGTCGTGGTCTGCCGTTCCGAGCATCCTCTGACCGAGGATATGAAGCGCAAGCTGGCGCTGTTCTGTGATATCGATGCGAATGCGGTGATCGAGAACCTGGACTGCGATACGCTGTATGAAGTGCCTATGCTGCTTCGCGAGCAGGGACTTGACGATATCGTCGTCAATCATTTGAAGCTGCCTGCTACGAATGCTCCCGACATGACGGAGTGGGAAAGCATGGTAGACCGTGTGAAATCGTTAAAGCATACTACCGAGATTGCTATCGTCGGAAAATATGTTGCTTTGCATGACGCTTATTTGAGCATTGTCGAAGCATTGGGCCATGCAGGGATCGACTGCAATACGGAGATCAAAATCCGTTGGGTCAATGCCGAAGAGATCTACGACCATAACGTGTCTGAGCTGCTGGCGGGCGTGCAGGGCGTGCTGGTGCCAGGAGGCTTCGGAGACCGCGGCATCGAGGGCAAGGTTTCCGCCATCCGTTATGCGCGCGAGAACAAAATTCCGTTCTTCGGCATTTGCCTGGGGATGCAGGTTGCGGTTGTGGAGTATGCGCGTACCGTGCTGAAGCTTGAGGGCGCGAACAGCTCCGAGATCAACCCGACGACACCGTATCCGGTGATCGACCTGCTGCCTGAGCAGAAGGATATCGAGGATCTGGGCGGCACGATGCGTCTTGGATTGTATCCGTGCAAGCTGGTGGAAGGCTCCTTGGCAAGCCGCTGCTACAATGACGAGCTGGTTTATGAGAGACACCGCCACCGGTATGAGTTCAACAATGAATACCGCGAAATGATCGAGCGTGCCGGCTTGAAAATTACGGGTACGTCGCCGGACGGGCGCCTGGTCGAAATTATCGAGTGTCCTGACCATCCGTGGTTCCTTGCGGTTCAGTTCCATCCGGAATTTACGTCGCGTCCGAACCGTCCGCAAGCGTTGTTCAAGCATTTTGTCCAAGCCGCTTTCCAGCTGAACAAGTAGTCATAGTTCGACTTGTGACAGCATATTACAATAACAGCGCGATACGAGCCCTATTCTTCAGAAACTCCTTTTTTTGTAAAACTTTTCAACTTTTTCGTAAAGTGCAAGAAGGAATCTCGGCATGGACATCGAATTGGATAAGACGGGGAGATGGACAGTTCGGAAATTCCTGCAAGGAAGAAAAGGGATCGAGGAGGTTGCCATTTTGAAGAAAAAGTTGCTCATTGTGGATGATCAGAACGGTATTCGAATCTTGCTGATGGAAGTATTCAGCAGCGAGGGCTATGAGACCTATCAGGCTTCCAATGGGAAGCTGGCGCTGGAGATTGTAAGGAACGCTTCGCCTGATCTTGTGCTCCTGGATATGAAGATTCCGGGCATGGACGGGCTGGACATTCTGAAGCATATCAAGAGCATCGACAGCTCCATCAAGGTAATCATGATGACGGCTTACGGCGAGTTGGATATGATCAAAGAGGCGACAGACCTTGGCGCGATCATGCACTTTACCAAACCCTTCGATATCGATGAGCTGCGCAATGCGGTGAACAGTCACCTGCGTACACCGAACAACAATTCATATGCAGTGGGATCCTGATTCTAGGGTCTCTTTTTTTTGCCGTAAACTTTCCAGCGCATTATGAAAATGCCATGAAAAAACGCGAGGGCTTGGTTATCATTTCATTCTTTATATGATATAATAACGCAGTATGACAAAAAGAGCGGTCATTACACAGAACATGGTCAATAAACACTAGGAGGAAGAGTCACATGCCATTGGTTTCGATGAATGAATTTTTGCCTAAGGCAAAAGCAAATAAGTTTGCGGTAGGTCAGTTCAACATGAACAACCTTGAATTTGCCCAAGCTATTGTGGAAGCAGCAGAAGAATTGAAGTCCCCATTCATTTACGGTGTGAGTGAAGGGGCATTAAAGTATATGGGCATCGAGTTCACGGTAGCCATTGCTGAAGCGGCTGCTAAGAAATCCGGCTTGCCAATCGCGTTGCACCTTGACCACGGAAGCAGCTTCGAAGTAGCTATGAAATGTATCCGCGCGGGCTTCAGCTCCGTAATGTTCGACGGCTCCCACTATTCTTTCGAGGAAAACATCCGTTTGACGAAAGAAGTGGTTAAAGCGGCTCATGCTATGGGCGTTTCCGTTGAAGGCGAGCTTGGAACTATCGGCGGCGTGGAAGACGATATCAGCGTAGACGAAGCTAACGCAAGCTTGGCGAAACCGGAAGAAGCCATCCGCTTCTACGAAGAAACCGGCGTAGACTGCTTGGCGATCGCTGTAGGTACAGCTCACGGCATGTACGCAGGCGAGCCTAACATTCGTTATGAAATCATCGAAGAAGTATCCAAGGCGATTCCAGTGCCTGTCGTGCTTCACGGCGGATCCGGCGTACCTGATGAAATGATCAAGCTGTCGATCGCTGCAGGCGTTGGCAAAATCAACGTGAACACGGAGAACCAAGTGGCGTGTACGGAAGCGATTCGCGAAGTATTGAACAAAGATGCTAAAGTGTATGATCCCCGTAAATACCTCACTCCTGCCCGCAAAGCCATGGTTGAAGTAGTTAAATCCAAAATTCAATTGTTCGGAAGTGCCAACCAAGCTTAATTGGTTTATGGGAAATGCATCGATAAGATGTATTTCCCTTCTATTCTTTTTATTTCCGTTTAGTGCCTGGAAGGGTAACGTTAGTTTGCTCTGCAATAAATTGTTTATTGCTTTAAAGTGGTGATGTGGGAGGAAGAGTGACGAATGGAGAAATTGATGGTCGCCGGCGGTCGTCCGCTTCGGGGGACAGTTCAGATTAGCGGTGCCAAGAATAGTGCGATTGCTTTGATTCCAGCGGCCATTTTGTCGGAAACGACGGTAACGCTGGATAACTTGCCGATTTTGAGCGATGTTGCTATTTATACCGAGTTGTTAGAGGAATTAGGGGCTGTCGTCGAGTGGAAAGAAGACCAGATGATCATCGATCCGAGTCAGCTTCGCTCCAAGCCGATGCCGAATGGCAACGTAAAAAAATTAAGAGCTTCCTATTACCTGATGGGAGCGCTGCTGGGACGTTTCGGGGAAGCCGTTATAGGGCTGCCGGGCGGCTGTAACTTTGAGCCGAGACCGATCGACCAGCATATTAAAGGCTTTGAAGCCCTGGGGGCCCGTGTAAGCACGGAGAACGGCTCGCTGCACATCCAAGCCAAGGAGCTGCGCGGAGCCAAAATTTATTTGGATGTCGTTAGTGTAGGGGCAACGATCAATATTATGTTGGCAGCCTCTCGCGCCAAAGGTGTCACTTTGATTGAAAATGCGGCCAAAGAGCCTGAAATCATAGATGTAGCAACATTATTGAACTCCATGGGAGCCAAAATTAAAGGGGCAGGCACGGAAACGATTCGGATCGAAGGTGTCGATTCCATGCACGGCTGCCGGCATTCGATTATTCCCGACCGGATTCAGGCTGGGACCTACATGATCGCGGCAGCGGCAACGCGCGGCGACGTTGTAGTGGATAATGTCATTCCGAAGCATTTAGAGGCGCTTACCGCCAAGCTGCAGGAGATGGGTGTCCACATCTATGAGATGGACGAATCGATCCGCGTAGTCGGACAGCCTTTTTACGAAAGCGTCGATGTGAAAGCGCTCGTGTATCCGGGCTTCGCAACCGACTTGCAGTCGCCGATGTCGAGCCTGCTGACGCAGAGCAAGGGAGTCAGCATTCTGACCGATTACGTATACAGCAACCGTTTCAAGCATATACCGGAGCTTGTGCGCATGGGCGCCAAAATCAAGGTGGAAGGCCGTTCCGCTATTATCGAGGGAAGCACGCTGAGTGCGGCTAAGGTGAAGGCTACCGACCTGCGTGCCGGAGCGGCGCTCGTTATTGCGGGGCTTACCGTTCTTGAGGGCGTAACCGAAATTACCGGTGTCGAATATATCGACCGCGGCTATGATCATTTGGTCATGAATCTATCAAATCTCGGAGCCGAAGTGTGGCGTGAGGATACGTAACTGAACGCTGGTATAGATGCGCCAGAATTGGGTAATGCTAGAGTATATTTCACAGACTTGAAAATTTAATAGTTTGGTGGTCGAAATTATGGATATGCAACTAGCTCAGCTAGAGGCGCTAAAATTAACCGAGCTGTACCAGATGGCCAAGAAGCATCAAATTCCTTATTACGGCCAGCTTAAAAAGAAAGAACTTATTTTTGCCATTTTACGGGCCCAGGCTGAAAAAAGCGGACTGATGTTTATGGAAGGCGTTCTGGAAATTCTCCAGGACGGCTTCGGCTTCCTTCGGCCGATTAATTACCTGCCAAGCTCCGAGGATATTTACATTTCCGCTTCGCAAATTCGCAAGTTCGACTTGCGTTCCGGGGATTTGGTTTCAGGTAAGTGCCGGCCTCCGAAAGAGAACGAAAGGTACTTCGGACTGCTTCATGTGGAAGCCGTCAATGGATTGGATCCTGTAACGGCTGCAGAAAGACTTCATTTTCCGGCCCTGACTCCTCTTTATCCGCAAAAGAAACTCGTTCTGGAAACATCCCCAAAGCACTATTCCACCCGGCTCATGGATTTATTGGCTCCTGTAGGCTTAGGCCAGCGCGGTTTGATCGTGGCACCTCCGAAAGCGGGTAAAACGCTGCTGCTCAAGGAAATCGCTAACAGTATCTCTACCAATTATCCCGAGATCGAATTGTTTGTTCTGCTGATCGACGAGCGTCCTGAAGAAGTAACCGACATGCAGCGTTCCGTCAAAGGAGAAGTGGTGGCTTCCACCTTCGACGAGCTGCCGGAGAATCATATCAAGGTAGCTGAGCTTGTTTTGGAAAGGGCGCAGCGTCTGGTTGAGCATAAGAAGGATGTCGTTATTTTGCTGGACAGCATTACACGGCTGGCACGTGCATACAACCTGGTGGTGCCGCCGTCCGGACGCACCTTGTCCGGCGGTATCGACCCTGGGGCGTTTCACCGGCCGAAGCGGTTTTTTGGCGCGGCGCGCAATATTGAAGAAGGCGGAAGCCTGACCATTCTTGCTACGGCGCTGATCGAGACGGGGTCTCGGATGGATGATGTCATTTATGAGGAATTTAAAGGAACGGGGAACCTGGAGCTGCATCTGGACCGCAAATTGGCGGAGCGCCGTATTTTCCCCGCTATCGATATTCGCCGGTCCGGAACGCGCCGCGAGGAAATGCTGCTGACCAAGGAAGAGCTGGATAAAGTGTGGGCGATCCGCAAGAGTATGAACGATTCCCATGAGTATGTGGAGGCGTTCCTTAAAAAGCTGGCGGATTCCAAGACGAACCAGGAGTTTTTGGACATTTTGGAGAAAACCGGGGTGGCCAAAGGCAGCAATAACGGAGGCAATGGCTCGTCTGCTTCCACCGCCTCGTCTTCTTCGCCGACAACTTCGAAGCGGGTAAAGAATTCCGCATCTTAATAGAGAACGAACAAGTTAGGAGCTTTGAATATAATGAATCTGGTATATGCAGACCGCGACGGTAATTTGTTTGATCATCCGGATTATATGGCTCTCGGTCGCAATGGCGATATGGTGATGGAAATTATGGAAGAGGAGCTTATTCCGCTTCCGGAAGGCGCGACTCTGGTAAGTCTGCCGGACACCCGTCCGATCGGGATTCATGCCAAGACGGGAGAAATGCGCGTAGTGCCCGGCGAAGTCAGCGCGGTCGGAGCGCTTCTGCCGCAAGGCTTTACGCGTCTGCTGATTCCGAGCTATGCCAAAGCGGACAAAACGAAGCTTCTGCCGTTGTTCGGTTACACGGCGGTCGTCTGGAAGGACGACGCATTTTATGTGGCCGCGGAGCAGTGCGACGATCCGGAACTGTGGAATCCGCGCAACTGCAATCCCGACGAGCTGGAGCTTCAGGTTAAACATTTGCTGAACGAATACAGCGATAACCGCTTGTATCAGCATCTGTCCAACTGTGCGCTGGAATATGAATGCCTGACGGCATCGAATACCTTTTTGAACCGGTGGGAAGGTGCGGTTCCGGTTTCTTTCTCCTGTAATGCAGGCTGCTTCGGCTGTATTTCCGAGCAGCCGGATGACAGCGGCTTTCCTGCGCCGCAGACGCGGATGAATTTCAAGCCGACGGTGGATGAAGTTGTGCAGGTTATGCTGGAGCATCTGAAGACGCCGGACAGCATTATCAGCTTCGGCCAGGGTTGTGAAGGCGAGCCGTCCACGCAGGCTACGACCATCATTCAAGCGATTCGGCGGGTACGCGAGCAGACGGATGTCGGCTATATCAATATCAATACCAATGCCGGCTTGACCGACCACATCCGCGGGATCGTGGATGCCGGGTTGAATTTGATGCGGGTAAGCACCATCAGTGCGCTGGACGATCATTACAATGCATACTATAAGCCCCGCGGGTACACGCTGAAGAATGTCGAGAAATCGCTGCGCTATGCGGCGGATAAAGGTGTTGTCACTTCGATCAACTATTTGATTTTCCCGGGTGTTACCGACCGTGAGGAGGAAATCGAAGCCATGATCGAATTTGTGCGCCGCACCGACTTGAAGCTGATTCAGCTGCGCAATTTGAATATCGATCCGGAAAGCTATCTGCAGCTGATTCCGAAGCCGCAGGGCGAGCTGCTCGGCATGAAGCAAATGCTGGAAATCTTCCGGCAAGAGCTCCCAGGCGTGGTGCTGGGTTCCTACACTCATACCCCGGACTCGCTGCTGCGCAGAAGAGAAAAGGACTTGCAACTGCAGCGGACAACATGATATAATCTCGCTATGTGTTTGAATTGATAACTCTGATTCACATGGTGTTTCAGGGCAAAAGAGGTGAAAGTAATGAAACAAGGAATTCATCCTACTTACCACAACACAACAGTTACATGCGCTTGCGGTAATACCTTTGAAACAGGTTCCCTGAAGCAAAATCTTCGCGTTGAGATTTGCTCCGCATGCCACCCGTTCTTCACTGGTAAACAGAAGTTTATCGATGCTGGCGGTCGTGTTGATAAGTTTAAAAAGAAATACGGCATCTAATTTGTCGATTTCCAATCGTCTTATCGCATAATGCAGCCTCCTGTGGCTATCCTAAGAACAACTTGCAATTGCTCTGCTGATCCCTTGGGTCATCGGTTCAATCAGCAATCGGCTTCTTAGTCTAGCTGCAGGAGGTGTTTTTGTTATGAGCCTTACAGTTAAACGCAAATGGGTTTCGGTTCTGATCGCCTGTTCTTTAGCCGTTGGATTCACTTCCGCGTGTCAAAAACAGCAGAACCAAGTCAAGTCTTATTCCAAAGATGGCATGCTCGGGGTTTCCGATGTGAACCCTAATATGCCGCTAAGTCCCACTTATCATCATTACAGCGATGATACCAATGTGATGAAGGAAGCGATCAAGCAAGTCCCGCAAGTTACGTCCTCTACGATTACGACGAATGGTCCCGTTGCCTCGGTCACCATTACCGTTCCGGCGGCACTGACGGACCAGCAGGCCGAAGCGGTAAGGCAGGATGCTTATGACAAAATATCCAAAGCCGTCCCGCGTTACAAGGTGAAAGTTGCCGTTAAACGCAAATAATTCCGCGGGTTGCTATTTTGCTATGAATCGTCTATACTTATGCTTACCGTGCTAGACGGGGAGGTAGCGGTGCCCTGTAACCCGCAATCCGCTGTAGCGGGGTTGAACACCTATTCGCGGTATTACGATGTAAGGTCTGGGTTTTAGTCCCGATGTTGAGAGTCGGGTCCTCCGCAATGGATGCCTGTGAATCCGGTCAGGTCCGGAAGGAAGCAGCCGTAAGCAGGATGTTCCATGTGCCGGAGGGTTGCCTAACTTGAGTTGGGGCTAAAAATTCCGCTTGGATCGTAATATCAAGGTAGGCGCACGGTACAATTTTTTTTGACAACAATGAACACGTGAACATCGTTCTCTTTGCCTAAAGTGCAGAGCTGACGGTGTTTTTTTGCGTATTAGAGAAGGAAAATGAAAAATTTAGGAGAATTGTATACTAAAGTTAATGAGGTGAAAAGGTCATGCAAGGTTAAGGAGGTGGCGCGGTGCAACGTGGTCTCAATTTGCTGCAGCAATTCGCCGGTACATTTTTAAAAGATGTGAACTTGGGTGTACTGTTAATCGACACGGAGTTCAAGCTAATGGATATTAGCGACATGGCGTGCCGGGTGCTCGGACTTGTCAAGGAAGATGCGGTGAATCAGTCGATGGAGCAGATTTTTGCCAAGCTCCCGGCCCAACATCAACTGGTGCAGCGCAACATTTTGGACGGAATGGTCGTTCGTAATCACGCACTCTCTTGGACCAACAACAAAGAACGGTATGAGCTTCTAGTAGATACGAACGTGCTTAGGGACGAAGACTTTCAGATTGTCGGAGCGTATATCATCTTCAAGGATGTCACGAATCTTCGTTCATTGGAGGAACAGGTGCAGCGCAGTGACCGGTTAGCCATGATCGGGCAGATCGCAGCCGGTACGGCTCATGAAATTCGCAATCCTCTAACCTCGATCAAAGGCTTTCTCCAGGTACTCCGTAAGACGCTGCAGGAGCAAGGGATGGAACGCGAGTGCGGATATACCGATGTTATGCTGACCGAGATGAATCGGATCAACGAGCTGGTTAATGAATTTCTTTTGCTGGGCAAGCCCAAGAACGTATCTTATGACGCAGTCGATATTACGCAGGTCGTACGCGAAATTTTGCCGATTATAAATAACGAGGCCATCCTTCACGGGGTCATTGTCCAATATGAGGCCGCCTTTGAGCTGCCGCGGGTTATAGCGGATCGGGAGCTGTTGAAGCAGGTGTTTTTGAACATTTGTAAGAACGGGATTGAAGCGATGGGGGACGGCGGCCATTTGACTTTGGTGGAACGCATGGATATGGATGAACGCAGGGTGAATATCGAGATCCATGATACGGTGACCGGGCATTCCCACCTTTGTAGTAGATAAAATATTCGATCCGTTTTTTACGACCAAGGAGGAAGGAACCGGTCTTGGGCTTTCGGTATGCCAGCGAATTATCCATGATATCGGAGGTCATATCCGCGTCTCGTCCAAAGGCTTCGGCACGACGTTTACCGTCAGCATCCCTTTCCCGTAAGCACTTCATTCGGACCTCAATGTATAGTATAATAGACGGGATAAACAATTGTTGGAGAGGATGCCATTGTCACATATCGCCTTATACCGTACGTGGAGACCGCAGGCCTTCCAAGAAATTGTGGGTCAGAAACATATCGTTCAAACTTTGCAAAATTCGCTCCGTGAAGGGCGTTTTACGCATGCTTATTTATTTAGCGGTCCCCGGGGAACCGGGAAAACGAGCGCTGCCAAAATTTTGGCCAAGGCCGTCAACTGCCTGAAGGGCCCGGCGGAAGAGCCGTGCAACGAGTGCGACAACTGCCGGCGGATCACGGCGGGCGCGGTCATGGATGTCGTGGAGATTGATGCTGCGTCCAACCGCGGAGTGGAAGAAATCCGCGATATTCGCGATAAAGTGAAATATGCTCCAACGGAGGTTCGGCATAAGGTTTATATTATCGATGAAGTTCATATGCTGACAACGGAAGCCTTCAACGCGCTGCTGAAGACGCTGGAGGAGCCTCCGGCGCATGTGATGTTCATTCTCGCGACGACGGAGCCGCACCGGCTGCCGGCTACGATTATTTCCCGCTGCCAACGGTTCGATTTCCGCAGAGTGTCGCTGGATGAACAGGTCGAGCGGCTGCGGGAAGTATGCCGTGAGGAACAGATTGAGGCCGACGAGGATGCTATTCGCTTCATTGCGCGGCTGTCCGACGGCGGGATGCGGGACGCCTTGAGCCTGCTGGATCAGATCATGGCTTTCTCGGGTAAGCATGTCACCTATGAGGATGTCGTGTCGATCACCGGCGGGATGGCGTCGGAGCAGTTTGAGAAGCTGGTCCGGGCTGTGAGGGATCGTGATGTCAGCGCCGTTCTCCAGCTGATCGACTCGTTCATGCAGGAAGGCAAGAGCGCGGATAAATGCATGGAAAGCTTGATGTATTATTTCCGTGATCTGCTTATGGTCAAAATGGTTCCCGGTTCGCTGGCCGTTACCGAACGGATTATCGATATCAAGCCGTTTGCCGAAGTGGCCGAGGCATTCACGACGCAAGAGCTGATTTCAATGATGGATACATTGAATTACTATCAGACCGAAATGAAGTATTCGATGCAGCCGCAAACGTTACTGGAAGTGGCTCTGATGAAGCTGTGCTCCGGAGGAGACGCGGCGGGCTCTTCAGCCCCTGAGGCAGTGCGCAGCGCAGAGCGTGCGCCGGACGGACTGGTCGCTCAATTGAACGGGCGCATCCAGCGTCTGGAAGAGCAGCTCGCCCAGCTGTTGAAAAACGGCGTTGCGCCTGCGGGCGATAACGGCGGAGGAGGCTCCGCCAGGGCTTCCTCCAGCACGCGGCCCAGCTCTTCCGCCTCGGTGCCTATCAAGAAGATTGAGAAGCTGGAAGCTTATCTTCAGGCACGGGAAGAAGCGGACTTCAAGGCTGCGCTGCAGCGTTGGAGTCAGGTGCTTGGGAGAGTCAAGGAGCAGAAGATCACGATTCATGCCTGGCTGGTGGACGGAGAACCGGTATCCTTGTATGACGGCGCCCTGCTGGTTGCCTTCAAAAGCTCCATGCACCGGGAAACGACGGAAAAACCGGTCAACAAGCAGCTCATTGAGCAGGTGATGTCCGAGGTCATCGGCAAACCGCTTCGGCTTGTGACGATGATGCTGCGCGACTGGAAAGCGGCGGCGGATCAGGCTAAGCCGTCTGTCGAATCCAGACCTGAAGAGCTCAAGCTGGTTCCGGAGGATGAACCGGGAGCGCCGAAGGAAGAATGGATTCATGAAGCGATCCAAATGTTTGGAGAAGACTTGGTGAAAATAAAAGAAGATTGACGACAAGGAGTGGATTCGTAATGAACAACATGAACCAAATGATGAAGCAAGTGAAAAAGATGCAGGAGCAAATGCTCAAAACGCAAGAGGAGCTTGCGCAGAAATCCGTTGAAGGCTCCGCGGGCGGCGGCGTTGTTACCGTCAGCGTGAACGGACAAAAGAAAGTAACGGCCATCACGATCAAGCCTGAAGCGGTTGATCCGGAAGATGTAGAAATGCTGCAGGACTTGATTCTGACAGCTATCAACGATGCCATGACCAAAGCCGAAGAGCTTGCCAATAAAGAAATGTCCCGTTTGACCGGCGGAATGAACATTCCCGGCTTGTTTTAACTTTTAATATTGAGGAGCTGCCCTTTTGTTTTATCCCGAACCGTTAGCTAAACTGATCGATTCGTTCTCTCGTTTGCCCGGTATTGGACCGAAAACGGCGGCACGACTCGCTTTTCATGTCCTTCGAATGAAGGAAGACGATTGCATTGATTTTGCCAAAGCGCTAGTTAATGTCAAGCGTAATTTGCATTACTGTTCGGTCTGCTGCAATATCACCGATACCGATCCGTGCCGGATTTGTCAGGATAAAACCAGGGACCGCTCGGTGATCTGTGTTGTCCAGGAGCCCAAGGATCTGGTTGCTATGGAGCGGACCAAGGAATTTAACGGTTATTATCATGTGCTGCATGGGGCTATCTCGCCTATGGAGGGCATTGGACCGGATGAAATCCGGATTGCGGATCTGTTAAAGCGGCTCGGTGACGAACAGGTACAGGAGCTGATTTTGGCGACGAACCCGAATATCGAGGGGGAAGCGACAGCCATGTATTTGTCCAGACTGGTCCGCCCCTTCGGCTTGAAGGTGACCCGAATCGCTCACGGTCTCCCGGTAGGCGGGGACTTGGAGTATGCGGATGAAGTAACCTTGACCAAGGCGCTTGAAGGGCGCCGAGAGCTATAAAAGCAGACTTAATGCAAAATAAGATGAAGCCGACACGACCCGGAGGCCGCTGGAAAACTTGCGAAGAGTACGAAAACGTTCTGTAGAGGCGAAAGCGTTGATCAGAAGAATGTTCCGTACGCGTAGCGATGACTTTTTTAGTGGCCTCACGTGAACCGTGCGGCTTCTTTTTTTTGTCCTCTCTAGTAGTTTGGTTCTATTACGGACAGTTGCTCCATATGAATGTACTGTAGGACAAACTTCTGTATAGAACGGCTAACGGGGAGGGAATGCAATGAAGCTGTGGCATAAACTAAAACGTTCGTCCAAAAAACGGCAGCAGGAAATGAAGAATGAACGATTGCAGCTGCTGCAAGAAATCGATAAAGCCCATTCCGAATGGGTGACGGCACAGCACCGACTGGATTATGTATTGGAGAAAGAGCAGATCGACTACGCGGTCTATGCGATGGAGGCGGCGGAGAAGCGCTTTGAAATGCTAATCAAACAAGCCAAGCAAATGGAGCTTTCGGCAGTCGATATTTCAAAAAGGAGGGCCTTGGAAGGATAATGCTCAAGTCGTATATCTTATGGGGCGTGCTGGGCTTCTCAACGTTACTTCTTATTATTACGCTGCTGCGGCATCGATTCGCTTTTCAGTGGATGGGGTATTGGTGCTTGAACGTTGCCTTTGCTGCTTTCCTGCTCTACCTTTTAAACCTGTTTGTTCCTTACACCCATGTGGAGGTGCCGCTGAATGCGACCACGGTAGGGACCGTCAGCATATTGGGGATTCCCGGACTTGTGATGCTTGCCGCTTTGAAGCTTTGGGTCATTTAGGGTTGAAAATAACTTTGAAAAAAAACTTGCAATCTTATAGCGGGCTGTGATATATTAATCAAGTCGCCACTGGGGCCTAAAGCTTTAAGCGACAACAATTAAATGATTGCCCTTTGAAAACTGAACAACGAGTGAGTGAAATAAAGAGAATGCAAATTCTCGCTAGCA
>NZ_JBIFNP010000001.1:6207500-6415000 GCF_043945595.1 Paenibacillus sp. TAB_01 | reverse complement strand
AACCCAGCTGAGGTAATACTCAGTTACCGCTATCTGAATACATAGGGTAGTAGGAGGCATACGAGGGGAACTGAAACATCTAAGTACCCTCAGGAGAAGAAAACAAGAGTGATTCCGTCAGTAGCGGCGAGCGAAAGCGGAACAGCCCAAACCAGAGGGCTTGCCCTCTGGGGTTGTGGGACGTCAATGTGGGTTTAGCAGAGTAGATGAAGCGGTCTGGAAAGGCCGGCCACAGAAGGTAACAGCCCTGTAATCGAAATTTTGCGAAAACCTTAGACGGATCCCGAGTACCGCGAGACACGTGAAACCTCGTGGGAAGCAGGCAGGACCATCTGCCAAGGCTAAATACTCCCTAGCGACCGATAGTGAAGCAGTACCGTGAGGGAAAGGTGAAAAGAACCGCGGGAGCGGAGTGAAATAGAACCTGAAACCGTGTGCTTACAAGAAGTCAGAGCTCGTTCATGAGTGATGGCGTGCCTTTTGTAGAATGAACCGGCGAGTTACGTTCCCGTGCGAGGTTAAGGTGAAGAGCCGGAGCCGCAGCGAAAGCGAGTCTGAATAGGGCGTATCGATATTTTCTTACGAAAAATCGCAGTACGTGGACGTAGACCCGAAACCGTGTGATCTACCCCTGCCCAGGGTGAAGGTGCGGTAACACGCACTGGAGGCCCGAACCCACGAATGTTGAAAAATTCGGGGATGAGGTGGGGGTAGCGGAGAAATTCCAATCGAACTCGGAGATAGCTGGTTCTCCCCGAAATAGCTTTAGGGCTAGCCTCGGGAGATGAGTAGTGGAGGTAAAGCACTGATTGGGTGCGGGGCCCGCCAAGGGTTACCAAGTCCAGTCAAACTCTGAATGCCACATACTTTATCCCGGGAGTCAGACAGTGAGTGCTAAGATCCATTGTCAAGAGGGAAACAGCCCAGATCATCAGCTAAGGTGCCCCAAGTGTGTGTTAAGTGGGAAAGGATGTGGAGTTGCAAAGACAACCAGGATGTTGGCTTAGAAGCAGCCACCATTGAAAGAGTGCGTAATAGCTCACTGGTCGAGTGACTCTGCGCCGAAAATGTAACGGGGCTAAACACACCACCGAAGCTATGGCTCGTGCAAACAAGATTTGCACTTGGGTAGGGGAGCGTTGTATGTAGGTAGAAGGTGTACCGTAAGGAGCGCTGGACAGCATACAAGTGAGAATGCCGGTATGAGTAACGAAAAGATCAGTGAGAATCTGATCCGCCGAAAGCCTAAGGGTTCCTGAGGAAGGCTCGTCCGCTCAGGGTAAGTCGGGACCTAAGGCGAGGCCGAAAGGCGTAGTCGAAGGACAACAGGTTGAAATTCCTGTACCACCGTGAACCGTTATGAGCAATGGGGTGACGCAGAAGGATAGTGACGCGGACTGATGGATGTCCGTCCAAGCAGAGAGGCTGGTGTGTAGGCAAATCCGCACATCGTAAGGCTGGTCTGTGATGGGGAGCGAAAATTGCAGTAGCGAAGGTCATGAGTTCAGGCTGCCAAGAAAAGCCTCTAGCCAGGGAGAAGGTGCCCGTACCGCAAACCGACACAGGTAGGCGAGCAGAGCATGCTAAGGCGCGCGGAAGAACTCTCGTTAAGGAACTCGGCAAAATGACCCCGTAACTTCGGGAGAAGGGGTGCCTCGGTAGGGTGAATAGCCCGAGGGGGCCGCAGTGAAAAGGCCCAAGCGACTGTTTAGCAAAAACACAGGTCTGTGCGAAGCCGCAAGGCGAAGTATACGGGCTGACGCCTGCCCGGTGCTGGAAGGTTAAGGGGAGTGGTTAGGGGTTTACCCCGAAGCTATGAACCGAAGCCCCAGTAAACGGCGGCCGTAACTATAACGGTCCTAAGGTAGCGAAATTCCTTGTCAGGTAAATTCTGACCCGCACGAATGGCGTAACGACTTGGGCGCTGTCTCAACGAGAGATCCGGTGAAATTTTAATACCTGTGAAGATGCAGGTTACCCGCGACAAGACGGAAAGACCCCATGGAGCTTTACTGCAGCTTGATATTGGACTTTGGTACGATCTGTACAGGATAGGTGGGAGCCTGAGAAGCCTGAGCGCCAGCTTGGGTGGAGGCGACGTTGGGATACCACCCTGATCGTATCGGAGTTCTAACCTGGTACCGTGAACCGGTATGGGGACAGTGTCAGGTGGGCAGTTTGACTGGGGCGGTCGCCTCCTAAAAAGTAACGGAGGCGCCCCAAGGTTCCCTCAGAATGGTTGGAAATCATTCGAAGAGTGCAAAGGCATAAGGGAGCTTGACTGCGAGACGAACAGGTCGAGCAGGGACGAAAGTCGGGCTTAGTGATCCGGTGGTACCGCATGGAAGGGCCATCGCTCAACGGATAAAAGCTACCCTGGGGATAACAGGCTTATCTCCCCCAAGAGTCCACATCGACGGGGAGGTTTGGCACCTCGATGTCGGCTCATCGCATCCTGGGGCTGAAGTAGGTCCCAAGGGTTGGGCTGTTCGCCCATTAAAGCGGTACGCGAGCTGGGTTCAGAACGTCGTGAGACAGTTCGGTCCTGATCTGTCGTGGGCGTAGGAAATTTGAGAGGAGCTGTCCTTAGTACGAGAGGACCGGGATGGACGTACCGCTGGTGTACCAGTTGTTCCGCCAGGAGCACGGCTGGATAGCTACGTACGGACGGGATAAGCGCTGAAAGCATCTAAGCGTGAAGCCCCCCTCAAGATGAGATTTCCCAGTATGTAAGACCCCTTGAAGACGACGAGGTAGATAGGTTCGGGGTGGAAGTGCCGTAAGGTATGGAGCTGACGAATACTAATCGGTCGAGGGCTTATCCAAGAGAACAGCAAAGAAGAAGGATGTATGCTTGTTTCGTATCTAGTTTTCAGGGTAACAACCTTGAACAAATAGCTGCATGTCCTTTATAGGGATGGATATTTTCTTGCAGCGTTTTCGAAGAAGTAACGCTTCGAAAAATCCCGTTTGGTGATGATGGCGGAGGGGAACCACGCGTTCCCATCTCGAACACGACCGTTAAGCCCTCCAGCGCCGATGGTACTTGAACCGAAGGGTTCCGGGAGAGTAGGACGTCGCCAAGCACAATAGAGAAGGCCTTTGGATTAAATTCCAAAGGTCTTTTTTTGTTCTGTTAGTATCTTTATGCTGTAGGACCGGGAGGCGCGGCCCTTTTTTATTTTAAAACAGCCTGCCTTGCTGGAACCAGGATGAACTGCTGCATGAACAATTCATCCTGAAATGCATAATCTATTGGGCATAGCAGGAAGTATCGGCTTCATTTATTTTGAGATAACCGACAGCTCCATAGCTGCGAAATTTGAACATAAGAATATAACGCGGAATGAGCAGCCAGAGGTGCAGGCCGACCAAATGAACAATCAGGTCGAGCGGGAGCCAGGGATAGAAGCATCCGCATATAACAATAGTAACCCATGTTAGGTGCAGGTGAAGCTTTTGCAATCGTTCGAGCGAAATATAGCTGCTTGGCACATAACCGAACCAGGGCAGCCGGAACTGGACGGTCCAAGCGCGGAGCGGACGTTTTTCTTTTAAAGTAAAATACAAATAAATAAGCAGGGTCTGCAGTAAGGGAATCGTAAGGATACTGATAACCATAGGGAGCGGGTGCCAACGGATGAAATCCCACACAACAGCTAACAAAAGCAGTCCCCAATAAGCCTTGAGATACAACGGATTATAATGAATTCGGCTCAGCAACCGGTAATGGTACACGCTGGCTTCCTTCGATACTTGTTGTTCTTTCACGTACCTGACACGCATCCTTCATTTTCATAGATTTTGGCAGCAATATTTATATCGGCAAAACTTGTACGGATCATGAGGTTCAGGAACTATGTACGGGCATTTTTCATAAAAATATAGCAGGAAGACGAAGGTTTACTTTAAGAGAATGAGGACATACTAATAGAAAAGAAGAATAGAGGTGAGTTATATGGGAGAGGCCATTCAGGAACCTATCGCCCATAGCTGCATCATCTGCGGACAATCAAAGGAACAAGGCATTATGATTATATCCGAATTCATCTGTGAAGAATGCGAGCATGAAATGGTACAAACGGACGTCTTAGATGCCAAATACCCTTTTTTTATCCATCAAATGAAGCAAATCTTTTATAGAAAAAACGCGTAGCATGTCTATGAAAAAATAGTGCTCTCAGCCGGCGGGCTTATCGTTGGTGAGAGCCTTTTTGTTTGTTACAATAGGGAGAGAGACAAAGCAACAAATTTCGAGTTTTTATTTTAAAGTTCTACAGGGAGATCAACAACATGGATAAATTCAACGCGCCTCTATTCGAGCGGTTGGTTGAACATGCCGCAGGCGGACATGCCAGTCTGCATGTTCCCGGCCATAAATCCGGACAAGGTATTGATCCGGCGGCACGGCCTTATTACGAATCTTTATTGCGGCTGGACTTAACGGAAATAACGGGCTTGGATGATCTGCACCATCCGGAGGAAGTCATACTCCAGGCGCAGCAGCTAGCTGCGGAGTGCTTTGGAGCGGACGAGACGTTCTTCTTAATCAATGGGAGCACGGTCGGCAATTTAGCGATGATAATGAGCGTATGCCGTAGAGGAGATCTGCTCTTGGTACAGCGCGATGTGCATAAATCGGTCATTCACGGATTGATGCTGGCCGGCGCCAGAGCGGTGTTCTTGAATCCGGAGATCGATTCGGAGACGGGAATGGCTTTGGGCGTTCGGGCAGAAACCGTCCGGACCGCTCTGCAGAAGTACCCTGAAGCCAAAGGGTTGCTGATAACGAGGCCGGGCTATTACGGCGGTGCGAATGCGCTGGAGCTGATCGTTCAAATGCTTCATGAGCAGGGGAAGCCTCTTATGGTAGATGAAGCGCACGGGGCACACTTCGGCTTTCATCCCGCGCTGCCTAAATCGGCGCTGCAATGTGGAGCGGACGTTGTCGTACAGTCCACACACAAGCTGTTGACCGCGATGACCATGGGAGCTATGCTGCATGTTCAAGGGGAACTGGTCGATCGAAAGGAGCTGAAGCGATATTTGACGATGCTCCAAAGCTCAAGCCCTTCTTATCCGCTTATGGCCAGTCTGGACTTAAGCCGCAGGCAGATGCACACAGAGGGAATGGAACTGCTCGAGCAGGGGATTCGTATTATTGACGGTTTTTTGGAAAAGATGAATCAGGTTGACCGCTTCGAGCTGCTGGAGCCTGGAGCGAATCAGGGCATACAGAGGGATCCCTTTAAGGTGATTATAAAAGATGCCCAGGGCCGGATGAGCGGCTTTGAGCTGAAGGATGCGTTGGAGGCGCGGGGCTGTTTTGTGGAGCTGGCCGATCCACAGGCGGTCCTGCTCGTGTTCAGCCTGGCTTCGACGGAGCTGGACGCCGGGCGGATTGTCGAAGCACTTAAAGCGATTGCGGAACAAGCCCCGCAAGGAACGGCTTCTTCGATAGCTGCGGCAGGGGAGAGCAGCACGGGACGCACAGCCTCTTATGCTGCCTTGACGGGCATGTCCGAGCCGGTATCGTTTGACGAGCCGATGGCTCGCCAGAAGGGCACGGCTCAGGTACCGTTAAACGATGCCATTGGCATGCTGTCCGCCGAAATGATCGTTCCGTACCCTCCGGGCATCCCCGTCCTTTGCCCCGGAGAACGAATCACAGCGGAGATCGTGGATTATTTGAAGCAATTAATTCATATGGGAGGCCGAATACACGGGCTGATCCAGGGAGAGCAGCCGATGCTCGCCGTTGTGATTACACCCAAAGAATTATAGTGTATACTGAGAACTACTTATGATGGATAAAAGGGAGTCGAGCATGGCAGTGGAACGAGGTTGTTTTATTACATTTGAGGGCGGCGAAGGCGCGGGTAAGACGACGGTGATCGAACGATTGGCAGGAGAGCTGACTGCAGCGGGGCACCAGGTTATGGTGACAAGAGAGCCGGGGGGCGTGGATATTGCAGAGCAGATCCGCAGCGTGATCCTGGATATGAAGAATACCCGAATGGATGGCCGCACGGAGGCTCTTCTGTACGCCGCTGCCCGCAGACAGCATCTGGTGGAGAAAGTGATCCCTGCCTTGGAGGCGGGATCCGTCGTATTATGCGATCGTTTTCTGGACAGCAGTCTGGCCTACCAGGGCTATGCCCGCGGACTAGGGGTGGATGAGGTTTATACCGTGAACCGCTTTGCCATTGATGATATGATGCCGGAGCTTACGATTTATCTGGATGTTTCACCGGAGGTGGGGCTCTCGAGAATATCCAGCAATAAGGATAGGGAGCGGAACCGGCTGGACGCCGAAAAGCTTTCTTTTCATCAAACGGTGCGCGAGGGCTACAGGAAGCTGCTGGAGCAGTACCCTGAGAGGATTGTTCTCTTCAATGCAGAGGAAGACCATGAGTCGGTTTATCAAAAGGTGAAAGCGGAAATAAGCCGGCGGTTGACCGCCTCTAAAGGATAGAGCCGATGGGGAAAATTAGGCTTTTCCTGCCGATTGCTTGAACCTAGGCGGCCTGTGTGACATACAATACAGTAGGCTTTGCATAATGAATCTGCTGGTGCAGCTTTTTGCCGAAATAGTTGTCTTCCTGCGCAGTATTCCGAAGGAAAAGCAGGAATTAAACCGTACTTTGTCAAATTAGTAGTATTAAGCAATTTTCTTTTATGCTTCACTCAGCTAGACAGCAGAGGATCCCATACATCGTCGATTGGTATATTCCAGGTTTTCAAAAAGAAAAGGAGGAAGCGCCATGAAATTAGTTATTGCCGTTGTACAGGATAAAGATAGTAACCGTCTTTCGAACGCTTTGATCAAAGAAGGATTCCGGGCAACGAAGCTGGCCAGTACCGGAGGATTTTTGCGGGCGGGAAATACCACTTTTATGATCGGGATAGAAGACGAACGCATCAACGAAGTGATGACCGTCATCAAGGCCAACTGCAAAATTCGTGAGCAGATGGTCACCCCGGTATCCCCGATGGGCGGCACGACGGATTCTTACATTCCGTTTCCGGTTGAGGTTCAAGTCGGCGGGGCTGCGGTATTCGTGCTTCCGGTTGAACGGTTCGAGCATTTCTAAAGAAAGAAGGTTGCCGTGTGAAAATTAATCCGAACTGGCGCCCTTTCGGTAAAGAGATTCAGCGCAGTGAGGCTTCTTCATCCCAGCAGCTGCAGCATAAGTCGTTCTCGGATATGATGCAGCAGCAGGATGAGAGGGCTTCGCAGGAGCAACTGCAGCGGATCTTGCAGCAAATTCACCTACAGGGCGAGCGATTGGCGAAATCGATGACAGTTCGCGAGCTGAGACAGTATAAGCTGCTGGTTAAGCAGTATCTGGAGGAAACGGCACGCCGTGGGGTTCAGCTGCGCGATACGCGCGGCTGGGACCGCCGCGGACGCACGAAGCGGTACAAGCTGCTGGAGGAAATCGACCGGGAGCTTCTCACGCTGGCGGACGAGCTGCTCGACAGCGAGCAGGGCCGTATTGATTTGCTGCATAAAGTCGGGGAGATTCGCGGCATGCTGATCAATCTGGCCTTCTAACAAGGCTTTCCGCTGCGCCAAGGTTCTCTCTATATAATAGGAAAGGATTTTAACAGACGACAATGTCTTTTCAATCCATACAGGGTCAAGAACAGGTCAAACGCATTTTACAAAATAGTCTTCGAACGGATAAAGTGTCCCATGCCTACATTTTTACGGGACCGTCGGGAACGGGGCGCAGACAGATGGCGCTTGCGTTTGCCCAAGCCTTGTACTGTCAGGTGCTGCCGGACGACGCCTGCGGGGAATGCCTGGACTGCCGGAAGGTAGAGCATGGCAACCATCCGGATCTTCATTGGGTGCGTCCCGACGGGGCCTCGATTAAAATCGAGCAAATCCGTGAGCTGCAAAAGCAGTTTTCCTATAAAGCCGGTTCCTCGGGATTAAAGATGTATGTGCTTGAGGACGCCGATAAAATGACGGTCCAGGCTGCCAACAGCCTTTTGAAGTTTTTGGAGGAGCCAGCTTCCCGGGTCGTTGCGGTGCTGATTACCGATAACGGCAACGCGCTTCTGCCGACGATCAAATCAAGGGCGCAGTGGATTCCGTTTTCCCCAATGAGCCGTCACAAGATGGTTGCGGTATTGGAGCAGGAAGGGCATCCTTCCGTGCTGATTCAGCCGGCCGTTCGTCTGGCGGCGGGACCGGATGCAGCCAGAGAGTTAATTGTAGGAAATGGGTTTGCAGAAATAAGAAATCTAGTGATACAATTAACAAAGGAAAGCATGTCCCGATTGCCTACAGCTCTCTTAACTGCACAGCAGAAGCTGGCCAAATCGGAGCTTTCCGAGCATCTTGCCTTATTTATGGACATGCTGATCTTATGGCTAAAGGACATGGTTCAGCTTCATCTGGGGAACCGTGATGATTTAGTATATATGGATCAAGCCGATTGGATGGCTGGGCTTGCCCTTTCTTATGATATGAAGCACTGGGTTCATTGCTTGGAGCAAGCCATAGAGCTGCAGAAAAGGCTTCGATTCCATGCGAACCCGCAGCTGGTGCTGGAGAAAATGTTAATGCAGCTGAAGGGGGTGTAAATTTGTACTCTGTTGTTGGAGTCCGATTTAAGAAGGCAGGTAAAATCTATTACTTTGATCCCATCGATCTTCCGGTGGATAAAGACTGCTCGGTCATTGTGGAGACCGCACGCGGTATCGAGTACGGGAAAGTTGTTATCGGTAAGCGCACCGTTCAGGAAGCGGATGTCGTATTGCCTCTTAAGAAAGTGATCCGGATTGCGGATCTGACGGATGCACAGCTGGTAGAAGATAATAAGACGGCGGCGAAGAATGCTTTTGCTATATGCCAGGACAAAATAAAGGATCATCAGCTTAAAATGAAGCTGGTTGATGTTGAATATACATTTGATCGCAACAAGATTATTTTTTACTTTACGGCCGAGGGAAGGGTTGACTTCCGCGAGCTGGTGAAGGATTTGGCCGGAGTATTCCGGACGCGTATTGAACTGAGGCAGATTGGTGTCAGAGACGAAGCGAAAATGCTTGGCGGCATAGGCCCTTGCGGCAGAATATTGTGCTGTTCCTCCTTTTTGGGCGATTTTGAGCCGGTTTCGATCAAAATGGCCAAGGATCAAAATTTATCTCTTAATCCTACGAAAATTTCCGGGCTTTGCGGCCGGTTAATGTGCTGCTTGAAATATGAGCATGACAACTACGAAAGCGCCAAAGAGGATTTGCCGCGCGTAGGCAGCGAAGTTATCACTTCGCTGGGGAATGGTCGTGTAGTAGCGCTAAATATAAACGAGCGAACCGTAAAAGTGCAGATTTATGAGCTCGGTAAAGTCATGGAGCTATCCTTTGACGATGTAGTAGAGCAGCAGCATTAACGGGGGTTCAAGTTTTTCTTGAGGTGAACATGTGGATAAACGAGACATTTTTGTTCAAATTGAGCAGATGGAAGAACAAATGGGCACCGTATACGTCGAACTAGGACAAATGAAACGGCAAATCATTGAGCTGATTGAAGAAAACAAACGGCTGAGCATTGAAAATCAACAGCTGCGCAAGCTGCTGAAGAAGGATGCGGAGCCTGCTGTCGTAGAAGAGCCCCATGTACACGTAAACGCTGCCTTGGCCCAGCAGGCCAAAGAATTGACGGGAGAAGGCTATGATAACCTGGCCCGTCTGTATCAGGAAGGCTTTCATATCTGTAATGTGTACTACGGCCATCTGCGCATGGAAGGCGACTGTTTGTTCTGTTTGTCTTTTTTAAATAAATAGGATACGTAACCGTAGGGAACAAGTTCTCTACGGTTTTTTTCAATAACTTCGCAATCAAGGGCCGTTGGAGGACCGACGGTTCCCACTATAGAAAGAGGATGCATGAATGGATAACGTAGTCATACAGCCTAGTGAAAGAATCGATGATTTATTAACGAACGATATTCAAATTATACAAAGCGATGAAGTGTTCAGCTTTTCGATGGATGCCGTGCTTTTGGGACGGTTCAGCTATGTTCCGCCGAGCCCGAGAGGACGGATTATCGATCTTTGCACCGGTAACGGGGTCATTCCGCTGCTGCTGTCTACGCGTACGAAAGCCTCGATCGTCGGGGTGGAAATACAGGAGAGGCTGGCGGATATGGCTGTCCGGAATGTAAAGCTGAATAAGCTGGAGCAGCAAATTCAAATGATTTGCGGCGATTTGAAGGATGTTCATACCCAACTCGGTCACGGACAATTCGACGTTGTCACTGTAAACCCGCCATATTTGCCTGTCCCGAATGGGGAGCAGAATCGCAACGAGCACTTCGCTGCCGCCAGGCACGAGGTATTCTGCACGCTGGAGGACGTGGTCCAAGCGAGCAGCCGTCTTGTCCGCAGCGGCGGGAGAGTCGCAATGGTTCACCGCCCTCACCGACTGGCAGATATTATTTGCACGATGCGGGCCTATAAGCTTGAGCCGAAGCGGATCCGCTTCGTTCACCCGCGTGCCGGGGAGGAAGCGAACATGGTCCTGATTGAAGCGCTCAAGGACGGGAAGCCCGAGCTGCGGACACTTCCTCCACTGATCGTCTATAAAAACGAAACGGAATATTGCGATGAGCTGATAGAGATTTATTACGGTAATCGCGACGCGCTGCTCACATCTTCCGAAGGATAAGAAAGGAAACCGATATGAATATTCAGAAAAGCTACCGGCAGGATAAGGCTGCAGGCAAATTATATTTGGTGGGCACGCCGATCGGCAATTTGGAGGATATGACCTTCCGTGCCATACGGATACTGAAGGAGGTTCAATGGATCGCCGCGGAGGATACGCGGCAGACGCGCAAGCTGCTTACTCACTTCGAAATCTCAACACGGTTAGTGAGCTATCATGAACACAATAAACAGGCCAGCGGCCCGGAGCTGATCCGTCTGCTGCAGGCCGGGGAGTCGATTGCGCTGGTTAGCGATGCGGGGCTTCCCGCGATCTGCGATCCGGGCGCCGATCTGGTCAGGCAGGCGGTGGAGGAGGGAATAGACGTCATTCCCGTACCTGGAGCGAACGCAGCCTTGTCGGCTTTGATCGTGTCCGGCCTCTCGACGGACCGGTTTACCTTCCTGGGCTTCCTGCCGCGTGAGCGCAAGCCGCTTCTTCAGGAGCTTCAGGCGCTGCAGCCTGCGAAGGAAACGTTCATTTTCTACGAATCGCCTCACCGGATCCTCAAAACGCTGGAAGCGATGCTCGAGGTGTGGCATCCCTCAAGACAGATGTGCATGATGCGCGAGCTGACGAAGAAATTTGAAGAAGCGGTGCGCGGCACGCTGCAGGAATGCTTCGATTACTTGAAGGAGAACCCGCCTCAAGGGGAGTACTGCATTGTCGTCGAGGGCAGCACGGCTGCCGAGAACCAAAGCGCGGCGGTCTGGTGGGAGGCGTTCAGCCCGGAGGAGCATGTCGAGCATTATACGACGCAGGGCCTCGACCGTAAGGAGGCCATTAAATGCGCGGCCGCAGACCGGCAAATGCCGAAGCGGGAGCTGTACAACTATTTGCATCAATAACGGCGGCTCACAGGATAAACGCCAACGCCATATAGGGGATGGAGAAGCTGCGGCTGATGTCAGCTGTGCTCCACTAAGTTTAAGCTTGGAAAATACAGGTTAATAAGAAGTATCGGCAATGCAGCGGATATAGTGAAGAGCGGAGAGGGAGAATGCCAACGAACCGATTCCCTTAAAAGTTCAGCAAGCCTTCAGACTGGTTTAAGCGGCATTTCAGTAGGGTGCGATATGGTGGTGCATGAAGCGCTATAGGGGAAGCGGACTTCCTGTAGCCTTCATTTCCCCATCCGGTACAGATAGCTGCAAAAAAAATCCCCAACTTCATGGATTTACCATGAGCTGGGGAATAGAGGAGATATGAAAAAGGTTAGAATTACCTTAGTAAGAAGTGCTATCCTTATTATAACCTATTTTTCTTATTTTGTCACAGGTATTGGCATTTCTGATAAACATTCATGACAAACAATTTTTCCTTTAAAATAGGATACATTTTCAGCATTGCCACAGAAGATGCAAGCAGGCTCATATTTTTTCAGCATAATGCGCTCGCCGTCAACGTAAATTTCCAGGGCGTCCTTTTCACCAATGCCCAAAGTTCTGCGCAGCTCGATAGGGATAACGACACGTCCAAGCTCGTCGACCTTTCTAACAATACCAGTGGATTTCATCATATATATAATTCCCCTCTCGAATAAATAAATCGTCAACATTCGACATATTTCTTATGACTTATGATACCAACGATTCCCATAATAGTCAACCATCATTTTGCAGATTTTGGCGTAAATTTATGGTAAAATATGCTTGAACTGCAATTGAAAACATGTCACTATCCCGCAAACCCTTATATATCAAGGCTGGATACGATTACATAGCAAGTGCAGAGCTACAATTTATTTACAGTAAAGTGAGAATGTCCTATTCATAAATCGTTCACATTTGGAATTTTTATTCGACAAATTTCGACATTAATAAAGAGGACTCTAATTACTGTTATGTCGAAAACTTATCAGGATCAGGAGGGTCAACGTATGTCCAGTCCCCTGCAGGAGGAAAAAGTATTTAAGGATCCCGTTCATAAGTACATCTATGTGCAGGATCAAACCATTTGGGACTTAATCAACACCAAAGAATTTCAGAGGCTCCGCCGGATCCGTCAGCTGGGTACCTGCTTTCTCACCTTTCATGGAGGCGAGCACAGCCGGTTTTCCCATTCGCTCGGCGTCTACGAGGTCACCCGCAAAATTATTTCCCAATTCGAACGGAACGGCTACGAGGATTGGCCCAAAAGCGAGCGCCTGCTCTGCCTCTGCGCGGCCCTGCTTCATGATGTCGGGCACGGCCCTTTTTCTCATTCCATTGAAAAAACGTTCGGCACTCACCATGAAGAATGGTCCATGCCGCATTGTTCTGGGAGACACCGAGGTCAACCGGGTGCTCTCAGAGGTATCGCCTACCTTCCCGCAGCAGGTTGCCGGCGTGATCGCCAAAACGTATCATAAGGAAATCGTCGTCAGCCTGGTCTCCAGCCAGCTGGATGCGGACCGGATGGATTATTTGCTGCGGGACGCTTATTTTACCGGCGTAAATTACGGCACCTTCGATCTTGAACGCATTCTTCGCGTGATGCGGCCATATCAAGGGCACATCGTGGTAAAGGACAGCGGCATGCATGCGGTAGAAGATTATCTGATGTCCCGGTACCAAATGTACTGGCAGGTCTATTTCCACCCTGTGACACGCAGCGCAGAGATTATTTTGCATAATATTTTTCAAAGGGCGAAAGAGCTGTTCGAAGAAGACTATCCGTTCGCGTTTATGCTGCCGCCGCTGTTGAGCCTGTTCAAGCAGACATTAACGGTGCAGGAGTATCATCTGCTCGATGAAGCGTTTATGCAGATGGTGCTGTCGCAATGGTCGATGGAATCGGATCCGGTGCTTGCCGATTTGTGCGCTCGATTTTTGAACCGCCGGTTATTTAAATATGTGATGCTGGAAAAAATCGACGTGCAGCTCATTGAAAAGCTCAAGACAGTGATGCGCCATGCCGGCTGGGATCCCGCTTTTTATGCGGAAATTGATTTTCCTTCCGATCTTTCGTATGATGTTTACCGTCCGGGCAATCATGACGAAAAACTGCCGATTCTGCTTCAGGATCAAAAGGGAACCTTGACAGAAATTTCCAAAAAATCGGAAATTGTCAGATCCATCAGCGGGATCCATATGGGCAAGTATCACCTGTATTTCCCCGAAGAGCTGCTCCAGGTTGATTCCGACCTGCTCGGTTCCAGGATTTGCGCAAGCTGCTGCGATTAGAATAACGGAGGCTGGCCGCGGCCAATCCGATTAACATTGTCATTCCAAATCTACATATATTAGGTAAAAAGGAGAATTCTCCCTCTTATGCTGACCGATACTCACACGCACCTGAACGCCCCTCAATTCGATGAAGATCGACAAGCCGTCATTGAACGCGCGCTTGAGAGCGGAATCAGTCGAATCATCAATGTCGGATTTAATCGAGAAACGATACCAAGCTCCATTGCCTTGGCCGAGCAGTATGACTTTATTTATTCGACCGTAGGCTGGCACCCCCAGGATGCCAAAGATATGACACCGGAGGACCTGGCCTGGATCGAACAGCTGTGCTCACATGAGAAAGTCGTAGCCATTGGCGAGATCGGACTCGATTATTATTGGGATACGTCGCCTAAAGACATGCAGCACCGTGTGTTCCGCGAGCAAATCCGACTTGCCCGAAAGGTCGGGCTGCCGATCGTCATTCATAACCGCGACGCCCATCAGGACATTATCCAAATTCTCCGCGAAGAGAAGGCCAGTGAAGTCGGCGGCGTCATGCATTGCTTCTCCGGCAGCTGGGAAACGGCCAAGCTGTGCCTCGATATGAACTTTTATATTTCCTTCGGGGGCCTGTCACCTTTAAGAATGCCAGGCAGCCCAAAGAGGTGCTCGAGAAGGTGCCGATGGATCGCCTGCTGATCGAAACCGATGCGCCCTATTTAACCCCTCACCCGTTTCGGGGGAAGCGTAATGAAACCGCATATGTGAAATTAGTCGCAGAAACCGCTGCTGAAATCAAGGGGTTAACCTTGGAGGAGCTGGCTCACGCGACGACGCAAAATGCAGTTACATTGTTCGGTTTACGGTAACCTCCTTTGGGGGTCGGGACAGCCCTAATTTCATCGTTTTCGTGATAATTGAAGAAAAAGGGTCGAAAACGTACAAAGGGCGAGGAGAAAGATGGTTTTTATGGATAATTTGCTTTAAAAAATCCGATTTCAATGAAAAATCGTCCTTTTTTGCCGAGTTTGTATACTTTACAAGTTTATAGCCGACAGCGTAAACTCAATATTAACTTAATACGATTACCAATTTTCCATTTTCGCTGAGTTTCCGAATGGGAAACGGGGGAACCGCACAGCGGCCTGTCATAGGAGTCTATAAGACTAAGGTCGCATTTTCTGGGGTGAATCTTTGAATGAGGTTATTGTGTTCACAAAGACCTGTGTTCAAGTAGGGCGACTCTCAAGTCCGAATCCGTCAGCTAACCTCGTAAGCGTTAAGAGAGAGGTAACGATTGTCGTGTGCTTTATTTCATTCAGGTGAAATAAATAAAAGTCACGGGAAGAGTCCTCTTTCCGCTGACTTTTTTTGTGTTCTCCCGTATTTACGATATTCGTCCGACTACAATAGAGCTGCTGTATGAACAGGAGGTGTAGGCCGGCACGCAGGAAGCACGATATGGATCGAAAGGTTGCAGCCCTTTAGTTTATTAGTTGATTCGTAAAGCTATAAGTTAGGTCACACCAGCTTATGGCTGAGCATCAATTTGGACAAATGCACACCGTCTAAAGCCCGAGCTTCGGAAACAGCTTGCTTTTATAAGCGAGCAGGACGGAGGAGCCGTTTATCCTCGACGAACAAGATTGCAAAACTTAACCATAGTCGCGTCAGATCTGTCATGCGCAACACTCGACGGCGGGGCTTTGAAGGATGACCGAACAAGTGGGAGCTATTCAACACGAGCAACCCCATGTAAGACGATCATCCAGCATGTCCTTCGCATTGCGATGGAAGCATGAAAACTTGCGTTTGATTTCGATCATAGGTATTATTTCAATCGCGATGACTTTCATGTTTATGATGATGTTATACGGAACGGCTGCCAAGAAGGTGACCGTTGTTGTGAACGGAAAGGAAACCGTTGTAACGACCAAACAATGGGTTCTGCAGCGTTTACTGGATGAGCAAGGAGTAACTGTAGGGGAACATGATCGTCTCTCTGCAGCGCTGGATACGAAGGTGAAGTCGGGGACCGCATCACCATTGACCAGGCGAAACCGGTTCAGCTTACGGCTGACGGCGAAACGAAAACCTTTTATACCATAGGCACGACCGTTGGTCATGCGTTAAAGGACTTAAACATACCGGTAAGTGAACTGGATAAGATCAGTCCGGCCGTAGAGCAGCCGCTGCCCGATAATGGTACGATTCAGATCGTCCGAGTCAAGCAAGAGACCGAAGAGGTAACGGAACCGATTGCTTATGATGTAGTGAAAAAGAACGATCCGCAGTTACTTAAAGGCAAAGAGCAGGTCGTACAAGAAGGCCAAGCAGGGGTAGTCTTAAAAAAGAAAGAAAAACGGTTTGAGGACGGCAAGCTTGTTTCGGAACAGGTTGTCGATCAGAAGGTGCAATCAGCAAGCATTAACAAGGTTATAGCCGTAGGGACGAAGAATCCCGTTGTAGCGTTATCTTCCTCTTCGCCTTCTCTTCAGCAGTTAACGAAGAGCGGTGTATCGTTTGGTGTCAAGCAAGTTATTAACAACGTCAAATTGACGGCTTATTCGGCAGGTGTCTCCTCTACCGGAAAAGGTAGCGAGCATCCGCAATACGGACTTACGTCCACGGGTACGAGAGTAACGGAAGGTCGGACGATTGCAGTGGATCCCAAGGTGGTTCCTCTAGGTTGGTGGGTTTATATTGACGGGCTCGGTTTCCGCAGAGCGGAGGATACCGGCAGCGCGGTCAAGGGCAACGTTATCGATGTGTATTTCGACAGCAACGATTATGCGAACCGATTTGGCACGAAGCGCGGTTATACCGTATACGTCATTGGGCCGACAAAGCCTGCAGCGGACTAAGGGCCTGTAATTTGGGCAGACTCATAATATATAGCGGTGTGAAAAAGAAGAGGGCTCCCTCTTCTTTTTTCTGTTAGAATAGAAGGCATGGTTTGGCGCATGAAGGATGCAAGCTGGTAGTGAAAGAAGGAGAGCCGAATGATTAAAGAAATCATCGTCGTCGAGGGCAAGGATGATACGACGGCGATCAAGCGGGCGGTGGAGGCGGAAACGATTGAAACGGGCGGCTCCGCCATCAACAAAGAAATCATTAAGCGCATCAAGCTGGCGCAGCAGCGCAGAGGCGTTATCGTATTTACAGACCCGGATCATGCCGGCGAAAGGATCCGGAAGATCATCTCCGCCCAGGTGCCGGGCTGCAAGCATGCGTTTCTGACGCAGGAGGAAGCGACGAGCAAGGGCGATATCGGCGTGGAGAATGCTTCCCCGGAGACGATCCGCAAAGCGCTTGCCAATCTGCGGACAGACTATGTAGCGGCGGAATCCGATATCGCGATGGAGGATTTGATCGCAGCGGGCTTGATCGTGCATCCGCAGGCTGCCGCGAGACGGCTGGTGATGGGCAAGCTGCTCGGGATAGGCTATTGTAACGGCAAGCAATTTTTTAACCGCTGCCGCATGTTTCGGATTTCCAAGGAAGAATTTGCGGCCGCTTGGCAGCAACTTGAACATAAAGAGGGGTAAGGTATGGAGAAAATGCAGACAGGCATGACGGAGGATATTGCATCCCCCAAGAGAACGAAGGAACTGCTTCAAAGGCACGGCTTGGTGTTGAAAAAGAGCTTGGGTCAGAACTTCCTGATCGACCCCAATATCCTGAACAAAATCGTCAGTGCCGCAGGGCTGGACGCCACGAAGGGGGCGCTGGAGATCGGTCCCGGCATCGGTGCGCTGACACAGCAGCTCGCGAAGCAGGCGGCCCGGGTCGTCGCGATCGAAATCGACCAGCGGCTGCTGCCGCTGCTGGAGGAGACGCTGGACGGTTACCCGAACGCAAGTGTCGTCCACGGGGACGTGCTGAAGGTCGAGCTGCGGCCGCTGTTCGAGCAGCAATTTGCCGATGTGAGCGGAGTCAGCGTTGTAGCCAACCTTCCTTACTACATCACGACCCCGATTATTATGAAGCTGTTAGAAGAGAAGCTGCCGCTTGAGAATATCGTGGTGATGATTCAGAAGGAAGTGGCCGACCGGATGTCGGCCAAGCCCGGAGGCAAGGAATACGGCAGTCTGAGTATTGCGGTGCAGTATTACTGCGAGCCGGAGATCGTTACGATCGTGCCGCATACGGTCTTCGTGCCTCAGCCTAACGTCGATTCGGCGGTCATTAAGCTGAAGGTGCGTAAAGGGCCTCCTGTCGAGGTGGAGGATGAGGCGTTCTTCTTTGACGTAGTACAGGCTGCGTTCGTGCAGCGACGGAAGACGATCTATAACAACCTGGCTTCCCGGTTTTTTACAAAGGAGACGAAGCAGCAGCTCGAGCCTATACTCCAGGAAGCGGGAATTGAGCCCTCGCGGCGCGGAGAGACCGTGTCGATTCAAGAATACGCTTTGCTGAGCAAATGTCTGGCAAAGGCTCTAGGGCGCTCCTAGACGCCAGAGGCTGCAAAATGGGCAGATTCAATCACCAAATGCCCATACCGGCCATAGGATACACGAGGAGGCGATATGGCCATGAAACAGGGAGACCTGGTCACTCGTAGATCTTATGGTGGTGACATCATTTTTAAAATTCAGGAAGTGCAGCGGCAGCACGCGGTTCTGCGGGGAGTGGATTACCGTTTGCTGGCCGACGCCCCTTTAAATGACCTTAGCGCAGCATCGGTAGATCCGTATTCTTACGCTTACGGAGCGGAGCCTCCGTGGATGGATACACTGCGCAAAACAGAGCTTCATCATTCGATGACCCTTCCCCAGTACCCTGGGGATGAATCAGTTCCGGTGTTCTTCGATATGCCGGGAAAGGTGCTTCACTTGGACGGAGATCCCGCTTATTTGCGTAAATGCATGAATCTGTACGGGGAACTGCGGGTTCCGGTCGAAGGATTCTATGTAGCTGAAGCCAACATGGCGGAGGCTTTGTACCGTCTTCTGCCTCAGGTCAAACCCGATATCGTGGTGATTACCGGGCACGACGGGATTTTGAAGCACCGGCGTAACGATGAGATGTATACGAGTCCGCTGGGGAGCTACAAAAATTCACATCACTTTGCCAATGCGGTCCGGGTTGCGAGGCAGTACGAGAAAAACCGGGATACGCTGACCGTCATAGCGGGAGCGTGCCAATCCCACTTCGAAGCGTTGATGCAGGCTGGGGCGAATTATGCCAGTTCCCCGGCCCGCGTGCTGATTCACGCGCTGGATCCTCTGTGTGTGGCGGTCAAGGTTGCCTTTACCCCGATCAAAGACACGGTGAACATTGTAGATGTAATCGGGCTGACGCACAGCGGTCTGGAGGGCCTCGGCGGTGTCGAATCGCGCGGCAGTTTCCGGCGGGGCGTTCCCAAAATTCAAAAAGTTATGCATGCAGAAGCGCCTTAGGGCGCTTTTGTTTATGTAATTTCGACAAATTTGTGAACGGACATAGACTATTTAGGGCTGGAAGGCTTGGCAATTAAGGAAATATTCCGTTGACAAGGGGTTTGCGAGGCTGATATAATATTTGGCCTAATTTGACATACTACCTTTATTGCGTTATAATCTATAAGGAAAGAGGTGGTAGTAGTCAATGGCTAAAAATTCGCTATTGGATATCAAACGCAGTTTGGAACCTCATGTCGGAAAAAATATTATGTTACGAGCTAACGGCGGTCGTCGCAAGACGATTGAGCGGTCCGGTGTATTGGAGGAAACCTACCCTTCCGTTTTTATTGTGAAGCTGGATCAGGAGCAAAATGCGTTCAAGCGCGTTTCCTACAGCTACGCGGATATATTGACCGAGTCTGTTGAAGTCACCGTGTGTAACGATGATGGACAAGTACGCATTACCATACAGCAATAGATCTTAAGGATAAGCCGCCTCGCCGTCCCTGACGGGCGGGTCGCGCGTTTATCCGGGTTTACCACATAACGTAACGCTTTCCTGAACGTACATAGACGGCACATTCCTTTAACGGATGTGCCGTTTTTTGATGAGCGGACATTGGCTGCATGGAACAGGCCGCGATAGGACATAATGTATCTATCTCACCGAAAAGGAGGCGGATTCGGATGTCGCGAAGAAACCGCGGAGTGATGTCGGATCAATTCAAGTACGAGCTGGCTAAGGATCTGGGCTTTTATGATACCGTGCAGCGCGAGGGCTGGGGAGGTATACGCACGAAGGATGCGGGCAACATGGTAAAGAGAGCGATTCAAATTGCTGAGCAAGCTTCCAAGCAACAGCCTCCGCAGCAGCCGCCGAGGTACTAGATGAACAGCAGGAGTGGGAGCTAGAGCACGCAGCGCGTGGCTTTAGCTTTTTTTTGTTTCTTTTTTGGTATAGTATTAGGGGATAGAATAGAGCTGCAAAGAAGGTGTCCTATGAAAGTTTTTGAGAAAGCGCCGGCTAAAATCAATTTGTCGTTGGATGTTCTCCGTAAAAGAGAAGACGGGTATCACGAGGTGGAAATGGTAATGACCATGGTGACCTTGCGGACCGGATCGAGATGCAGGAGCTTCCGCGCGATACGATTATCATTTCCTCCCAGGCGGGCTATATCCCGCTGGACGAGAAGAACCTTGCCTTTCAAGCGGCTCGATTGATCAAAGACCGCTATGACGTCAAACAAGGCGTATACATACATTTAGATAAAAAAATACCGGTGGCGGCGGGCTTGGCCGGAGGCAGCAGCGATGCTGCGGCTACGCTTCGCGGCTTGAACCGTCTCTGGAAGCTGAATATTCCGGTAACGGAGCTGCAGAAGCTCGGGGCGGAGCTGGGCTCGGACGTTCCCTTCTGTGTGACCGGCGGGACCGCTATCGCTACCGGCCGGGGAGAGAAGCTCCAGCCGATCGAGGCGCCCCCGCAATGCTGGGTTGTTCTGGCGAAGCCTCCGATTAACGTATCGACCTCCGAAATTTACGGTAAGCTTCGGGCTGCTTCCATTCAGCATCATCCTTCGGCTTCGCTGATTGTCGATGCCATTGAACGCAAACGGTTCGACCTGCTTTGCGACCGCCTCGGCAACGTGCTGGAGGAGGTTACGCTGGAGCTTTATCCCGAGGTTCGCCAGCTGAAGGAATGCATGGTCCGCCTGGGTGCGGACGGTGTGCTTATGTCCGGCAGCGGGCCTACGGTGTTCGGGCTGGTATCGAAGGAGGCCAAAGTGCCGAGAATATATAACGGGCTCCGCGGATTCTGTAAAGACGTGTTTGCGGTGCGCTTATTGACTTGACCGGATAAAGAGCAGAATTTCGGGGGATGAGTACCCTTTTGTGAAATTTTCGATTTATGTCATGTTAATGTCATATATACGTCAGATTAATTTTCATGGATAGCTTGAAAAAATACGTATAAAAATGGTATATTCTCATTATATTATTCGGGTTTTATGCAATGTTACGATAGGGGGGACATCCGTGAAAAAATTAAAACGAAGCGCAAGATTAGTCGAGATGACTCAATACTTGCTATTCCGCCCCCATACTCTGATTCCTTTAACAACATTCGCAGATCGGTACAATTCGGCTAAATCGTCCATCAGTGAAGATTTGGCGATCATTAAAGAAGTGTTTGAGGAAGAAGGTTTAGGGGATTTGCAGACACTGGCCGGTGCGGCCGGCGGCGTCAAATTTATACCGAAGGTATCCAAGGCAGCTTCCCTTCAGTTTATTCAGGGTATTTGCCGTCAGCTGGAGCAGCCTGAGCGGATTTTGCCGGGCGGCTATATGTATATGTCCGATATTATGGGACAGCCTCTGATTTTGAACGAGGTCGGCAAAATGTTCGCCACCGCCTTTGCGTCCAAAGACATCGATGTGGTGATGACGGTGGAAACGAAGGGGATTCCGCTCGCGTATGCTACGGCTTCCTTTTTGAACCTGCCTGTCGTTATCGTAAGGCGGGACAACAAGGTGACGGAAGGCTCGGCGGTAAGCATAAATTATGTTTCCGGTTCCAATAAGCGCATCCAGACGATGTCGCTGTCCCGGCGCGCCTTAAAAGAAGAGTCCAAGGTGCTTATTATCGACGACTTTATGCGTGTAGGCGGAACGGTACACGGGATGATGGACCTGCTGCAGGAGTTTAAGGCAACGGTCAAAGGAGTCGGCGTGTTCGTGGAGTCGGGCGAGGTCGAGGAGCATTTGGTAGAGGACTATATTTCGTTAGCCAAGCTGTCGGCAGTCGATCCGAAGACGAAGCAGATCACGGTCGAGCCGGGAAATTATTTTCAAGACGGAGAGTGAGCGGAAAATGACATTGAAAACTATTGCAACCCCTCAGGCCCCTGCGGCGATCGGCCCGTATTCCCAAGCGGTGCAATTCGGCAATTTATTGTTTACCTCAGGACAAATCCCGTTGAATTTGGACGGTGTTGTAGTCGAGGGAGGCATTGAGGAGCAGACGCATCAGGTATTTCGGAATTTGGAAGCGGTTTTGTCTGAAGCCGGTTCTGCCTTTCACAAGGTGATCAAAGCAACCGTATTCATCAAGGATATGAATCAATTCGGCCAAGTGAATGAAATTTACGCATCCTACTTCGGTGAGCATAAACCGGCACGCTCTACGGTTGAAGTTGCCCGTCTGCCCAAAGACGTCCTTGTCGAAATCGAGCTAATAGCAACGATAGATGTCGAATAATTTTAAATTAATCAATTATTTATAAAATTATACAAAATTGCTTAAAATAAAGAAGGAATTTGCACTAAAATGTGGAATTTTATATCCCAAGTCTTAGAGATGGGAAAAGGTGGTGAACACTAGTGCAAATTACAGACGTTAGACTCCGTCGGGTGAATTCCGAGGGAAGAATGAAAGCCATTGCTTCCATTACCATCGATAACGAATTTGTGGTCCATGACATTCGTGTGATTGACGGTAATAATGGGATGTTCGTGGCTATGCCAAGCAAGCGCACGCCGGATGGGGAGTTCAGGGATATCGCCCATCCAATCTCTTCTACCACACGTGAAAAAATCCAAGCTGCTGTCCTCGCGGAATACGACCGGGCGGCAACGGAAGAGGAAGTCATCGTGGAAGGCGCTTAAATGTTGAACTGTAAGAGAGAGCCGCACCAGGCTCTCTCTTTTCTTTTTGCCCGAATTCATATATATTGAGTGCAGGGAACCACCGGATGCATACGATAATAAACTGGCGTTAGCTTACGAACGATGTATAGAAATCTATTTTTTATATGCCTGATCTATTTATTTGAAGAAGGAGCTGGATGGGTTGAACATCATGGGAGTCGTCCTTGCTGCAGGACAAGGGAAGCGGATGAAATCGAAATTATACAAGGTGCTTCACAAGGTTTGCGGTAAGCCGATGGTAGGCCACGTTGTGGACGCATTGGAACAAATGGAGACGCACCGCGCGGTTGTCGTCGTAGGCCATGGCGCCGATTCGGTCAAGGCTTATCTGGGAGACCGTGTTGAATATGCTATGCAGGAGCAGCAGCTTGGTACGGGACACGCTGTTCTTCAGGCGAAGGATTTGCTGGCTGAAGAGGATGGGATCACCGTTGTATTGTACGGAGATACTCCGCTCATTACCGCTGCATCCCTGCGGGAGATGATACGGCTGCATCAGGATAAAGGGGCCGCGGCTACCGTGATGACGGCGATCATGGATGATCCGTTCGGTCTCGGACGAATCCTCCGCGATGAGGAGGGCCGCTTGTCGGGCATTGTGGAACAGAAAGATT
This sequence comes from Paenibacillus sp. TAB_01, assembly GCF_043945595.1. Lineage (NCBI taxonomy): Bacteria > Bacillati > Bacillota > Bacilli > Caryophanales > Paenibacillaceae > Paenibacillus > Paenibacillus sp. TAB_01. The sequence goes on along the minus strand of NZ_JBIFNP010000001.1, from coordinate 6,391,422 downwards.
GTACGGCGGAGCAGCGTGAAATCAAGGAAATCAATTCCGGCATGTACTGCTTCGATAACCGCAAGCTGTTTGCCGCCTTGAGCAAGGTAACGAATCAGAACGCGCAGAACGAATATTATTTGACGGACGTGATCAGTATTCTGGTCGGCGAGAATGAAGTGGTTGAAGCGTACTGTACGCCGGATGCGATGGAGACGCTGGGCGTTAACGACCGGGTGGCGCTGTCCGAAGCGGAGCAGGTGATGCGTACGCGGATTAACCGGGCCCATATGCTGAACGGCGTCACATTTATCGATGCGGCAAGCACCTATATCGAGGCGGATGTTCAGATCGGTGCGGATACGATCGTTCATCCGGGAACGGTGCTGAAGGGCCGTACGGTGATTGGCGAAGATTGCGTTATCGGGCCTCAGGCCGATATTACGGACAGTACGCTGGGCGACGGCGTTCAAGTGGTGCATTCCGTGATGAATGACGCGGTTGTAGGCCGGGAGACTACCGTACGAGCCGTTCGCATATCTGCGTCCGGGTACGAAGCTTGGCGAACACGTCAAAATCGGCGATTTCGTAGAAATCAAAAATGCGACGCTGGACGATGACGTCAAAGTATCGCATCTCAGCTATATCGGCGATGCCGTCGTAGGCAAGAACGTCAACTTCGGCTGCGGCGCCATTACCGTTAACTATGACGGCTTCAATAAGCAGCTGACCGAGGTGGAGGAAGGGGCCTTCATCGGAAGCAACGTCAATCTGATCGCGCCTGTGAAGATCGGCAAAGGAGCTTATGTGGTAGCGGGATCGACGATTACGCACAATGTGGGCGACAACGATCTGGCGATTGCCCGCGAGCGCCAGGTGAATAAAGCAGGGTACGCCGATAAGCTTCGCAGCAAATTCAGCGCGAAGAAAAAACAATCGCAGCAGCCGAAGTGATTGGATTGTCCTTCTTTTGGGTAAAGTATGAGTAGGTTTCGTTTATCGACCCAATTGAAGGAGGTAGTACCCATGGCAACAATGAAAGCAGAACAGCGAAGCGGATTGACCAAGTCGGAGCGCAAAACGCTTCGGACGAAGGGGAAAATTCCGGCCGTTATTTATGGGAAGAAGATTTCCCACACACCAATTGTCATAGATGAAAAAGAATTGACTGCGGTTCTCCGCACCAATCCGCATGCTATCATCGAGATGGAGCTGCCGGGAGCGGGGAAGCAGCCGGTTATGATCAACGAGCTGCAGCGTGACGCTATTTTGCGGAATGTCATTCACGTTGATTTCCACCAAATTAACATGGACGAACCTGTTCATACGACAGTCCGGCTGGATTATGTAGGCGACGCAACCGGTGTGAAGGAAGGCGGAATTCTGCAGATCCAGCATCATGAGATCGAGGTTCGCTGCCTGCCTGCACAAATACCTGACTCGATTGAAGTCGATATCAGCGCCCTGGAGATTGGAAGCAACATTCTTGTCTCCGAGCTGAAGGTATCGGATGCGGTCGAAATCAAGTCTGAGCCTAGCGATGTACTCGTCACGATTCTGGCGCCGCAGAAAGAGGCGGTCGAACCGGATACGGCGGAAGAGGCGGCTCAACAAGCCGAAGCTCAGGCCGAAACGGAGACGAGTCCGGCTTAAGCTGGAGTCGGGTTATCGTGTTTCGGAAGTCAGCCTGGTTGAGGAGCGCGTCGGACCCTGGGTTCGGTGCGCTCTTTTTGTCGGTATCCAAGTGCGGTACATCTATGGCGGGTCGGGGGAATCATTATAGTTTGTCATCTACATGTACTCATTGAATGGGAGAGAGGTTAGACGCGCGTGAAATGGTTTGTAGGATTGGGTAATCCGGGCAAGCAGTATGAAACCACCCGGCACAATATCGGATTTATGGCACTGGACCGGTTTGCTGACAAACACGGCATCAAAATATCGCAAAACAAATGCAAAGGACTGCTGGGCGAAGGGAATGTGGGCGGTACGAAGGTGTACCTGCTGAAGCCGATGACCTACATGAACTTATCCGGCGAGTCCATTCGTGCGTTTATGGACTTTTATAAAGCACCGATTGAGGATCTGATCCTCGTCTATGACGATTTGGACACGCCTTACGGCCAAATCCGGCTTCGCTATCAGGGCAGTGCAGGCGGACACAACGGAATTAAATCGGCGATTCAATATTTGGGGACCCAGTCGTTTCAACGTATTCGGATGGGGATCAACCGCCCTGCGCCGGGCTACAATATCGCCGACTATGTGCTTTCGAACTTTTCCAAGGAAGAATTCAAACTGATGCCCCAGCTGCTCGACACAACCTGTGAAGCGATGGAGCATGCTTTGGATAACCCGTTCGAGAAAACGATGGCCAAATTTAATGTGTAATGTTCTTGTGCAGCTGCATTAAACTTATGCCCTTACTTCATAGAGAACTCCGCTCGGCTAAACTCCCCCTTTTTTGGTCATAATGTAAGAAAAGGAGGAGAGAACCATGGCCATTCAATATATATGCCGCCACTGTCAGACCAAGATCGGGCAGTTGGATCAATCTCATGTAAACGAGGAGCTGTTGGGCTTCCATTTCTTGACCCCCGAGGAGCGTCAGAGTATAATATCGTATAACCCGAATGGGGATGTTACGGTCAGAGTGGTATGTGATTACTGTAAGGAAGCGCTGGAGCACAATCCGGAGCTGTCTTTGCTGGCGAGCCCTCTGCAATAAAACTGAATCTTGGAGGCATTGGCCCGTCTGCCTAGGCTGTTAAAGTCCTGGGTTCTTTTGCGAGTATGTGAGAACACATGCTCCTATTCTGATTCAACCTTGCCGCCCATAGGATGAAATACGGGTGTGAAGGCTATACCATATGTGTGTGCAAAGGGGCGTCACCCGTGAATGGTGTCAGCTCCTTGTAGCCGTTTATAAGATATTTCCGGGCTTCTATCGAAAGAAGCCTTTGTTGATGGGTGAGAGGGGTGTACGGTTTTGCAAGCATTAATCCAAGCGTTCTCCGCGGATCCTGAGCTGCAAAGTATTGTTTCTGGCGTTCGCTCGGGGATGAGGGAGCAGTTAATTTCCGGGTTATCCGGTTCCTCAAGACAAGTCATGCTTGCGGCGCTTTATGAAGAACTGCAGCAGCCCTTGTTTATTGTGACGCACAATATGTTTTCCGCTCAGAAAATTTTTGAAGACCTCGTCGAGTGTCTGCCGGCCGACAAAGTAATTTTGTTTCCGGCCCAGGAGCTGCTGGCGGCGGAAACCGCGGTGGCGAGTCCCGAGATGCTGGCCCAGCGGATCGATGCGCTGACCCGGCTGGCCGGAGGCTTTAGCGGGGTTGTCGTCGTCCCTTATGCAGGGATGCGGCGGATTGTAGCCGAGAAGGAGATCATTGCGAACGCCAGGCTGCACATCAAGGTCGGGCAGACGCTGACGCTGGAGACATTTATCAGCCAGATGGTGCATCTCGGCTATGAACGGGTCGAGCGGGTGGAAGCCAAAGGTGAGATGAGCGTCCGCGGCGGCATCATCGACTTTTTTCCTTTAGCCGCAGCCCATCCGTACCGGCTGGAGCTTTTTGACGTGGAGATCGACTCGATCCGGACGTTCGATATTGCCGATCAGCGGTCGATGGACAAAATAACCGAGCTGGTCATTACGCCGTGCCGTGAGATTATTGCCGATGGTAAACGGTTGCAAAGCGCGGCGCAGCACGCCTATGAGCTGCTGCAGGCACAGCTGGAGAAAATGGCCGACCGCGGCGCCAAAGAGCGCCTGCTCGAAGGCGTCGGCCACGACATCGAACGGATGAGAGAGGGGCAGTATATCCCCGGTCTGTTTAAATACATCTCGCTGATTTATCCGGAGAGGCAGACGCTGCTCGATTATATGCCTAAGGATACGGTGCTGCTGATCGATGAGCCGGCGCGGCTGCTGGAAACCGCGAAGCAGCTGGAGCGGGATGAAGCGGAATGGACGACGATGTCGCTATCGGACGGAAACAGCATGCCGGCGCTTGTCCTGTCCAAATCATATGAAACACTGCTTCAGCGCAAGCCTTATCCTACGCTTTATATGTCCTTGTTCCTACGTCAGGTGCCGCAAACGCAGCCGCAAAATATCGTCAACTTCATGTGCCGGGTCATGCAAAATTTTCACGGCCAAATGAATGTGCTGAAGTCCGAAATGGAGCGATGGAAAAAGGCGAACGCCAAGGTGCTGCTGCTGGCTAACGGAGAGGAGCGGGTGGAACGCGTCCGCCGGGTTTTGGCGGATTATCATATCGAAGAGCCGATCATTCTGAACGGGAATCTGCAAACGGGCTTCGAGCTGCCGAACATTCACCTGGTCGTTATTACCGAAGGGGAAATGTTCACCCAGAAGCAGCGCAAGGCCCGCAAGGTGGAGAAAAAGATTGAAAATGCCGAACGCATCAAGAGCTACCAGGAGCTCAAGGTGGGAGATTATGTCGTTCACGTCAATCACGGGATCGGTAAATTCGTCGGCATCGGCACGCTGGAAATCAACGGCATTCATAAAGATTATTTGCACATTCTGTATGCGGGGGGCGACAAGCTGTCCGTACCGATCGACCAGATCGATCTGATTCAGAAATATGTAGGCTCTGAAGAGAAGGAGCCGAAGGTATACAAGCTGGGCGGAGCCGATTGGAACCGTGTTAAGAGCAAGGTCCGTTCCTCGGTTCAGGACATTGCGGACGATCTGATCAAGCTGTATGCGGAGCGGCAGGCGACAACCGGCTATGCATTTAACGCAGACAGCACCTACCAGCAGGAATTTGAGGGGATGTTCCCCTATGAAGAGACGACGGACCAGCTTCGCGCGATCGGCGAGATCAAGGAAGATATGGAGAAGTCCCGCCCGATGGACCGGCTGCTCTGCGGTGACGTAGGCTACGGCAAAACGGAGGTGGCGATCCGTGCGGCGTTCAAGGCGGCTATCGACGGCAAGCAGGTCGCGGTGCTGGTGCCGACTACGATTTTGGCGCAGCAGCATTATGAAACGTTCCGGGAGCGGTTCTCCGGCTATCCTTTCAATATTCAGGTGTTAAGCCGTTTCCGTTCGAAGAAGGATCAATCGGAGACGATGAAAGGCGTGAAGGCCGGGACCGTCGATGTCGTCATCGGGACACACCGCTTGTTGTCCTCCGACGTCAAGTTCAAGGATCTCGGACTGCTCATTGTGGACGAGGAGCAGCGGTTCGGCGTCTCCCACAAGGAGAAGCTGAAGCGGCTGAAGACGAACGTCGACGTGCTGACACTGACTGCGACACCGATTCCGCGTACGCTGCATATGTCGATGCTGGGCGTAAGGGACTTGTCCGTTATCGAAACGCCGCCTGAAAACCGGTTCCCGGTGCAGACCTATGTCGTCGAGCACAGCAACGCGCTGGTGCGCGAGGCGGTAGAGCGGGAGCTTGCGCGCGAAGGGCAAGTGTACTATCTGTATAACCGGGTGCAGGGCATTAACCAGATGGCGGAGCAGATTTCCATGCTGGTGCCGGATGCCCGGGTCACTGTGGCGCATGGGCAAATGTCGGAGCAGGAGCTGGAGAAAACGATTCTCGACTTCCTTGACGGCGAGTTTGACGTGCTTGTCAGTACGAGTATTATCGAGACGGGCGTGGATATCCCTAATGTCAATACGCTGATCGTGCATGATGCCGATAAAATGGGCTTGTCCCAGCTGTATCAGCTTCGCGGGCGGGTCGGGAGGTCCAACCGGATCGCATATGCTTATTTTACGTACCAGCGTGATAAAGTGCTGACTGAGGTTGCGGAAAAGCGGCTGCAGGCGATAAAAGAGTTTACAGAACTTGGGTCAGGGTTTAAAATTGCGATGAGGGATTTGGCGATCCGTGGAGCGGGCAACCTCCTCGGAGCCGAACAGCATGGATTTATTGCTTCGGTCGGGTTTGATTTGTATTCCCAAATGCTGGCGGAAGAGATCGCGAAGCGTAAGCATGAGATCACCGGAGAACAGCCGGAGGAGGCCAAGCCATGGTCTACCGTCCTCGACATCCAGTTGGATGCTTATATTCCGGGAGATTACATTTACGACAGCGTTCAAAAGATCGAAATTTACAAAAAAGTAGCCGCCGTCAAATCGTTGGAGGAAGCAGCGGAGCTGCACGACGAGCTGGTGAACCGTTTCGGCGATTTGCCGGAAGCGGTGCTCAATCTGCTGGCTGCTGCGAGATTGAAGGTTTATGGCTCCATGTATGCCATTGAAACCATCTCGCAAAAAGGAACGGACTACGAGATCAAGGTGCATGCCGATCAAACGGGCCGTTTGGACGGACAGAAGCTGCTTCAGGTCGCAGGCGAATTCGAAGGCCGGGTGAAGCTGATTCCGGGGCCGCAGATTCATTTCCAGATCAAGGGCAAAGGTCTCAAGCCAGAACAATCCATCGATTTGTTGGAAAAGTTTTTGGTACAATACAAGCAAGCGCTGAAACCGAAGGGAGAACTACTAGATGCTGTCAAATAATTGGAAGAAAGTCCGCAAGGGGCTTATAGCCGTGCTGGCTGTAATGACGATCCTTACGGCGGCCGGCTGTGGCAAGAAAGCGGACGGCGACGCAGGGACAGGTACCGCGGCTACAACGAAAGCGGATGCCAACGAGGTGCTTGTCACCTATAAAGATGGCGGAAAGGTCACCCGGGGAGAGTTCGATAGTTTCCTGAACGTTAACCTGTTTTTCTATAAAGAATACGCTCAATACAAAGACGATCCTGCTTTCCAGCAGGATATGATGAAGCAGCTGGTGACTTTCAAAATCTTGTCCTCCCGTGCGGACGACAAAGCGAAGGCGGAAGCCGACACGAAAGCGAAAGCCCAGATTGACCAAATCAAAACCTTCTTCGGCGCCCAGGAGGGCGGATTGGACAAGCAGTTGAAGGATGCCAGCCTGACGACGAAGGATGTTGAGGACTTTGTAACCCGCAGTATGCAGGCAATTGCAGCGATGGAAAGCAAAGTAACGGACCAGCAGGTAAAAGACGCCTATGACAAGAAATTGGCGGAAGACAAAAACGCTTATGACGTAGCGACGGTCAGCCACATTCTGATCGGAACCTCCGATCCGGCTACAGGCAAAGAAAGCCGTACGAAAGAAGACGCGCTGAAACGCGCCAAGGAAGTGCAGGACAAGCTGAAAAACGGCGGCGACTTTGTAGCTCTGGCCAAGGAATATTCCGACGATCCGGGTTCGAAGGATAACGGCGGCAAATACGAGAATGTCGATATTTCGCAATGGGTGCCCGAGTTTAAAAACGCGGCTGCAACCCTGCCGTTGAACCAGATCAGCGATCCGGTGGAAACGTCCTACGGATACCATGTAATGAAAGTGGAAGCGAGAAAAACAAAAACGTTCGACGAGGTAAAAGGGGATCTGCGTTCCCAACTAGCCGAGCCGCAAATTTATGATTTCGTCGAGAAGGAACTGCCGACGCTGATCGAGTCCAACAAGCTGCCTCAGCCTCCGGCCAATCCGCCGGCTGCAACGACACCGACATCGCCTACGACGGAAGCGCCTAAAACGGATGCTCCGCAAACGGAAGCACCGAAGACGGACGCGCCGAAAGCCGAGACGCCGGCCAAGTAATATATTACCAGGATGCCCCAATGGGCATCCTGTTTTTATTTCTCAAATATGGACATAATGAAATCAATGACGTCACAGTACATACCGCTTTCAAAGAGACGTCTCACAGCAACACATGTATAAGCCACTGGGAATCGATGAATACTATGGTTACTAATTGAATTCCCTCCATTGAATAAACCATTGCTATCCAGTCGTATCTAACTCTTCAAGGAAAGCGAGGCATCTAGAAACATGAAAGCAACTGGAATCGTTCGTCGCATTGACGATTTAGGAAGAGTGGTTATCCCTAAAGAAATTCGTCGTACTTTGCGGATTAGGGAAGGGGATCCTCTGGAGATTTTCGTGGATCGCGACGGGGAAGTGATCTTGAAAAAGTATTCTCCGATAGGCGAGCTGGGAGATTTCGCGAAAGAGTATGCAGAATCGCTTTATGAAAGCACAAATCATATCACCATGATCTCCGACCGGGATACGATTATTGCGGTGGCCGGAGGCTCGAAAAAGGATTACTTGGAAAAGCAGATCGGTTCACTCGTCGAAACCTGCATGGAAAACCGGAAGGCTTCGTTAGAGACCGGATCGGGTCAATATGAAATTTGCAAAGACGTGTCCGAGACGTATTCCGCTTATGTAATTGCGCCGATTATCGCAGGCGGCGATCCGATCGGATCGGTCATACTGCTGAGCAAGGATGAATCGGTCAAGATGGGACAAATGGAAACGAAGATGGCCGAGACGGCGGCAGGCTTCTTGGCGAAACAAATGGAGCAATAGCAGGTGGCTTGGCCGCATTCCGAAAATAAGCTTCCCAACCTTACGAATCCTGAAATGGATACGCAGTTGGGAGGCTATTTTTATTTACCGGTAGGCGGAGCTTCCGCTAAGCGAGGGCCGAGACGCAGGGAAAAGTGGAAGTGCGGATGTGTAACGGCATGAGGCTTCCTTGTTTGCCGGCTGGACGGGAAGCTTTTCTTAGGCATAAACGATAGTATATAATGAGTGGGATTAATAGGTAGCGGGAGTTGTCTCCGGTATATGTGGAAGAAGAGAACGGATGAAGGCAGAGAGACCCGCAGGGGCGGCGGCCGTAACAGAGCCGGAGGCTCTGCCTTGCTTCATGGCGCGGCGGTGCTTGGCGCGGCTGCTGTGGTGTCGAAGCTGATCGGTACGATGCAAAAAATCCCGCTGCAGAACATGGCGGGTGACCGGGTTTTTGGCATTTATAACGCGGTGTATCCGCTCTATATTTTGATTTTGTTTTTGGCCACGGCGGGCTTCCCGCTGGTCGTCTCCAAATTCGTGTCCGAGCAGGCGGCGCTGGGCCAGCATGACGAGGCGCGGAGGGTACTCACGGTATCCTCGGTTATTCTGGCCGTCTCCGGACTGCTGTTCTTCCTGCTGTTGTATTTCGGTGCGGACGGAATAGCCGTACTGATGGGCGCCGGACAGACGGGGCCTGCGATCCGAAGCGTTTCTTTCGCTCTGCTGCTCGTGCCCTTTATGTCCGCTTTGCGGGGGTATTATCAGGGCTACCAGAACATGGTGCCGACAGCGGTATCCCAGGTGATTGAACAATCCGTCCGGGTGGCCACGATGTTTGTTTTGCTAGTGCTGCTGATGCGCTGGGGGTACGGCCCGGAGTGGATAGCCGCGGGAGCGACGTTTGGATCGGTAACGGGGGCGGTGGCCGGGCTGACGGTGATGCTGTGGTATTGGCAGAAGGATCGCGGAAGCCGTTGGCAGTCCATCTCCGGTAACAGAGGAAAGGGCGTTGAGCTCCAGGAAGAGCAGGCGCAGGCTGGGGTGGCTGCGATTAGCTCCAGCAGCGAGTCGAGCCTTATTAAGGATCAGGAAGCCCTCCCTTTAGCCAGGGCCAGGGCATCCTACGGGCAGCTTGCCCGCAAGCTGATGGCTTACGCGCTGCCGGTCTGCCTTGGCTCTATCGCGCTTCCCATACTGACGCTGGTCGATTCGTTTACGATACCGCGGCAGCTGAAGAGCTACGGCTTGGGCGAGGGGGACGCGCTGTACCAGTTCGGTCTGTACAACCACGGGCTGCCACTCGTGCAGCTGGTCGCAATGATTGCTTCCTCCATGTCAGCAGCCTTGGTGCCAGCCCTTGCTGAAGCTCACCGCAAGGGTGAGGTGAAGCGGGTGCGGAGCGTCACCGTGCTGTCGCTGCGGATGACCTGGCTCATTGGGCTGGCCGCTTCGGTCGGCATGGCGGTACTGGCGGAGCCGATGAACGTCATGTTCTACAAAAGCACGGAGGGCTCGCTCGCCATGGCGGTGCTGGCCTTCACCGCCCTGTTCAGCACGCTGAACATCGTCGCGTCCAGCGTGCTGCAGGGCCTCGGCGCCGTCAAGGCTCCGGCGCTGTACCTGCTCGCCGCGGCGGCGCTCAAGATCGCGGCGAACGCCGCCCTCGTGCCCCGCTGGGGCATTGATGGCGCCGCAGCCGCGGCGGTGGCCGCCTATGCGCTTGCAGGCGGCCTCGCTCTCGCGCATGCGCTGCGTGCCGCAGGCGTCAGGCCGGCGCCCGGCCGCGCGGTCATCAAGCCGATGCTGGCCACCGGCTTGATGACGCTCGGCCTGCTGGCCGTCACCCGCGGGCTGCCGGCGCTGCTCGGCGCCTTGGGCCTGCCGGTCGCGTCCCGCGGCACGGCGGTGGCGGTCTCGCTCGCCGGCGTGGCGTTCGGCGCGCTCGTCTATGCGCTCGCGCTGCTGCGCACCGGCGCGGTGAGCGCCGAAGAGCTCGAGCGCGTGCCGAAGCTCGGCGGCAAAGTGCTGAGGCTGCTGCACAGGCTGCGCCTGCTCCGGTAAGCGGCGCTGCTTTTTGCATGTGATAAGTACGATTCTTTTCCTATACAAGGAGGCAAATAGATGATGCAACCGCAAATTACGATTGTCGGGCTCGGTTCTGGCGACGAGAATCAGTTGACGTTAGGTATTTGGAGGAAGCTGCAATCGGCAGCCGGAGGGCTGTACTTGCGTACGGACCGTCATCCGATGGTTACGATGCTTCGAGATAACGGCATCGCCTTCGAATCCTTCGACAGCCTGTATGAAGCCAATGACACGTTCGGGCAGGTATATGAAGCGATTGCGGAGGCGCTCATGGCGAAAGCTGCCGAGAAGCAGGCGGAGATCGTTTATGCCGTGCCAGGGCATCCAATGGTCGCGGAAATGACCGTACAGCTGCTTCGCGCCCGTTGTCCCGAGGCAGGCATCGCGCTGCAGCTGCTTGGCGGCGAAAGCTTTTTGGATCAGGCTTTCCTGCGGCTCGGCTTCGATCCGATCGAAGGCTTTCAGCTGCTCGATGGCACCGACTTGTCGGTCTATAGCCTGAATCCGCTGCTGCACACGGTAATCGGACAGGTCTACGACAGCTTAACGGCTTCCGATGTGAAGCTGACTTTAATGGAGATGTATCCGGACGATTTTGAGGTTGTCGTCGGTCATGCGCTTGGGGTAGCCGGTGAGGAGAAAATCCATCGGATTCCGCTGTATGAGCTGGACCACCTGCAGGACTATGGCAATTTGTCGCTTGTATGGATTCCGCGGTCGAATGAAGACCGGGTTCGCAACAGGACATTCGCCCGCCTGCATGAGATTGTGGCGATATTGCGCAGCCCTGAGGGCTGCCCGTGGGACCGCGAGCAAACCCACCAATCGCTGCGCAAAAATTTGATCGAAGAAGCCTACGAGGTGCTGGAAACGTTCGACGAGGAAGACCCCGACCATATGGCTGAGGAGCTCGGCGACCTGATGCTGCAAATTATGCTGCATTCGCAGATCGAAGCGGAAGAGGGCGGCTTTACGGTGCTGGATGTCATCGCAGGGCTCAATGAGAAGCTGATCCGCCGCCACCCTCATGTTTTCGGCACCAAGAGTGCGGGAGATGCGGATGAAGCGCTTGCCAACTGGCAGGAGATCAAGCAGGAAGAGAAGCGGAGCAAGGGAATCGATCCTGATGAGCTGCCATTGCTTTCGGGCGTGCCTCGTGAGCTGCCTGGACTGATGAAGGCTTATAAGCTTCAGAAAAAAGCGGCAGCGGTCGGCTTTGATTGGAGCCGGCTGGAGGAAGTGTTGGAAATTGTCGAATCCGAGCTGGCGGAATTGAAAGAAGCTTTGGATAAATTTACTAAAAAAGAGCAGCAGGAAGAGCTCGGCGATCTGCTGTTTTCCATAGTGAATTTGGCACGATTTTTGAAGATAGAGCCCGAAGAAGCCATGACTGGGGCCAATCGCAAATTTTTTGAGCGTTTTGGTTATATCGAGCGGCAGCTGCGTTTAAACGGTAAAAATTTTGACCAAACTGATTTACAAGAGATGGAATCTTTGTGGCAGGAAGCAAAAAAAGTTTTAAAAATCGACAAGGACTAGCAGGAATTTCCTGAGGGACAAAGAATACATAGCATTAGTGTTATTTTGAGGAGGAAATGAATCCATGAACAAAACAGATTTAATCAACAATATTTCTGAAAAAAGCGGTATGACGAAAAAAGACGTAGAAACCGTTTTGAACAACTTTTTGGGTGAAGTAACGGATGCATTATCTGCTGGCGATAAAGTACAATTAATCGGTTTCGGCACGTTCGAAACTCGTAAACGTTCCGGTCGCACGGGCCGCAACCCTCAAACCGGTGTAGAAATTTCCATTCCTGAATCCAAAGTTCCGGCTTTTAAAGCAGGCAACAAGCTTAAAGAAGCGGTAAAATAATGCGCCTTGATAAATTCCTCAAGGTTTCCCGGTTGATCAAGCGGCGTACCGTCGCCAAGGACGTATCCGATCAGGGACGCGTCTGGATTAACGGGAAGGATGCCAAGCCGAGCAGTGCCGTAAAGGTGGGCGACGAGCTGAAAATTCAGTTCGGTCAAAAGAGCGTAACCGTCCGGGTGGAGCAGCTATCTGAATCGACCCGTAAGGAAGACGCCGCGAACATGTACACGCTGCTGAAGGAAGAAATGCACCCCAAAAATGATTTCTGGCAATCCAAGGAGACTGAAGCCTAAGCTTTGGTCTCTTTTTTGTTATGGATTTTAGTAGTTCTATTCCTTGTCCTCCCCCCATATTTTTAAGTAAACAAGCTTTGGCTTTATGGTTTGTTTTGCTCGATAAGCAGAAGCCGGAGGCCGTTATACTGCCTGGAGCCACCAGCTTATTTGGCCAAGCACCTATAAAGACAAAGCGCCCAGGGAGGGTCAACCAATGCCAATCGAGCCGGGAAAAGTCAAACGACAAGAAATCAAGATGCTCAACCGAAAGCTGCTCGAGGTTTCCGGCGTAATGAACGTGGAAAGCTTCGACAGTGAAGAATTTTTACTGGAGACGGAATGCGGATTCCTTATGATCAAAGGCTCCAATCTTCACATTAAGAACCTGAGTCTGGAGCAGGGCCTGGTGGCGATAGAAGGATTGGTCAACGAGCTGGCCTATGTCGATACAAACTCCCAAGGCAAGTCCAAGGGATTTCTGGGTAAGCTGTTTAAGTGACGCTGCAGGTACAATTCGTTACCTTGGGCATGATGTTTCTAGGAGGATTATCCTTAGGCGGACTGTTCGACTTATACCGGGTGCTTGCCAGCCAGCTCAAGGCTCCCCGTTATGCCTACTACCTCCTGGACATCTTTTTCTGGATCGCCGGTACGCTGCTTGTGTTCAAGCTGCTCTACGAGAGCAACCTGGGCCAGGTGCGGATGTTTATTTTTATCGGACTGCTGGCCGGCGTGCTGCTCTACTTCTTATTTTTCAGCCCGGTCGTCATTCAAATTATTTTATGGATGATCCGTTTCACCAAGGCCACAATCAGGGTAATAAAAAAAACAGTCGAAATTTTCGTTATTACGCCGGTGATTTGGCTTTATAGGGCTACCGTCGTGTTTTTAGGATTTTTACTGGCCATAGCTATTTTCCTTTACAAAGTTATGTTACAATTACTCTATCCTGTCTGGAAATTGCTGATATGGCTTGTCAGGCCTTTGGTCAGACGGTTCCGCATTCCGAGCTGGATGAAGAAATCAGGTCAAAGTATCGCGGCATTCATCCGTCGGCTCTTTTGATCGGACGTAGGAGGATTTTACAGTAGATGCGAGCTTTACCCACGACAAGCGTAAGCAAGGATGCAAAACCTCATAACAAAGGCTCTTTTCGCAGACGCCGTTTGGTCTTGATTGTGCTTGCATGCTTCATGTGCTGGGCGGGCGTCACACTGTGGAATCAAGTCGGTAAATTGAACGCAAGAAGCGAGAAAGCAGCCCTTTTGGAAGAGAAGCTGAAAGAAACCCAGCAAGACCATGAAGATGCCCAACGCGAAATTGCCAGATTGAACGATCCCGAATACGTAGAACAAAAAATTCGAAAAGAGCTGCACTATGTGAAACAAGGAGAAACCTTGTTCTATGTGCCTAAAGAGCAGAAGTAATAAGGTCTGGGAGATCGCTCTCAAACCTTGTTGTTGACCATGTTGCAGCCAGTACGTTATAATCTGCATTATCAGGGTTTTTGTTAATTATTTAAGGGAGGAACATTTTACTTTATGGCAATAGAAGTGGGCAGCAAGCTGGAAGGGAAAGTAACGGGCATTACTCACTTTGGGGCATTTGTAGAGCTACCCGAGGGCGGTACCGGACTTGTGCACATCTCGGAGATAGCAGACAACTACGTTAAAGATGTCAACGATCATTTGAAGCTGAATGACATCGTTACCGTCAAAGTGATTAATGTGGACAAAGACGGCAAAATCGGCTTATCCATTAAGCAAGCGGTAGATAAACCGGTGGAAGCGACGAGGCCCGCTCGTTTTGAAAGACCAAGTGGCGGTTCCGGCGGCGGCTTTGGCGGCGGTGGAGACCGTGGACCACGGGGCGGCGGCTTTGGAGGCCGCGGCGGTGATCGTGGAGGTCGTGGAGGCAAGCCTCCAGCAAACAAGTTATCCTTTGAAGATAAAATGTCGCGCTTCCTGAAAGACAGTGAAGAGCGGATCTCCTCCCTGAAGAAGAACACCGAAGGGAAACGCGGAGGCCGTGGAGCTCGACGCGATTAATAATAGAATGAATAGCCGTAAGAGCAGAGATGCCTCTTACGGCTTTTTTACGTTAAGACGGCTGTTCATACGGCTTGTGCCTAGACTTCCGTGGGAAGTTTTTTACATTACTACTTGATTAAAGTTACTTACTAATATATACTAACAAATAATTAATAACTATAATATCATTTGCGGGAGGAAGGATGAACGATGAGAAAAGGCTTCGTGGTACTCGGATATATCGTATTGGTGCTGGTAGCTGCATTGTTCTTGATGCAGGGATTTTCTAAAGTGACGGGGGCGGATCAGACTGTAGCCAGCTTTGAAAAATACGGCTATGCCATTTGGTTTCGTGTCCTGCTCGGGATGGGAGAAATCGCAGCGGCGATCGCGCTGTTCATTCCCGCGCTTTCCCGTTATGCGGCATCCCTATTGGCCATGATTATGGTCGGCGCTATCATCACGCATTTTGTTAACGGGGAAGCCGGCTATGCCGCATTGCCTGCGGCGCTGTTGATTATTACGGGGATTACAGCTTTCGTGCGAAAGCCGAAACGCGCTTTCAGCTAAGCTGCTTCAGGGAGCAGGCTATGACGGCGGCAAACGGAAATGAACTGCTTGACAAACGGGGCAAGCCTGTTATATACTCATGCTTGTTGTGGCGGTGTAGCTCAGCTGGCTAGAGCGTACGGTTCATACCCGTGAGGTCGGGGGTTCGATTCCCTTCGCCGCTATTGAACATAAGAGAAAGCACCCTGTCGAGATACGAATCCGACGGGGTGTTTTTTTGTATTTGGCAAGGAACCGGCAGAAGATTTTCTATCCGAGCGGCGCGGGTCAAGTCTCTTCATACTCTCCATAGAGAGGATGGCAGGTGTATTAGCTGCTGGGCACCAGCTTTTAACGACAGATTAGGACAGGGGCAAGCGCGCCTTTCCGGTATGCTGTCAAGAGGCGCGGCTCCAGCACGGGTATTCGACGGCGGGAGGCTCGGCCAAGCGGAGAATTCCCCCTGACCGTGTCGCGGCCGACAGCGGCAAAAAGAACTTTTGTCGTATTCTAAAAAGTTGCCGTGGAAATCGACAGCATGTAACGGCAACAGTGCGGGGACGACTTCTGTTTCCGTCGGATGGAAGCTAGGTTCTGAATGGCCGCCCACTATTGATAGCGTTTTCAAATGTTTGTATGTATAGAAGCAAGCCGTTTTGCGGCGGGGCTTTTTTTGTCGGAAAAAACTTTTGGCACTCCCACTCATTCTGACAAACTTTATGATGGACACCCTCTATACTAAGAACCACTAATAGTCTATGGGTGGTGTATAGGAAATATGCTGAAAAAATTAGGAATGAATCCTGTTGGAACCGTTTGGAGTCGTTGGAGTCAGAAGACAAAGGAAGGAATGGACGAAGCGGTGGTGCAGAACCGGCTGATTCAATCGGTCGTCGCCAAGAAATGGTCGATCCTGCTTCTAATGATGTCCTTTCTATTAGGGAGAGCTATGATTCTGGACCAGCTGGCGCCTTTCGCCGTAGCCTTCTTTGCGGTCATGTATTTCCTCCGAAGAGAGCTGACGTTTTGGACAGGCCTGTTCCTCATTGCAGGCAGCTTATTCTCGGCAGCACCGCAGCATACGGGGTATATCGCCGCCGAAATTCTCGTGATGATTCTTATTCAAAAAGGGATCGAACGCTTCGAGCGGTCGGACATCTCCTTCGCACCTATTATTGTATTCACATCGACCTTCTTCGTTCAGCTGTTCGCTCATTTGGTCTCAACCGATCTGAGCTGGTACACCTTCATGATGACCGGTGTGGAATCGATGCTGAGCTTGATATTGACCCATATCTTTTTACAAGCGGTGCCGGTCTTTACACTGTCCCGTAAAAATTACAGCTTAAAGAATGAAGAGGTCATCTGCCTCATTATTCTTCTGGCTTCCGTGATGACGGGAACGGTAGGCTGGACGCTGGGCCCGGTGACCGTAGAACATGTCTTGTCCCGCTATTTGATACTTATGTTTGCTCTGGTAGGCGGCGCTCCGCTCGGAGCCTCCGTGGGGGTGGTCTCGGGCCTGATTCTAAGCCTGGCCAACTCCAGCGCTATCTACCAAATGAGCCTGCTGGCATTTGCGGGAATGCTCGCAGGGTTACTGAAGGAAGGGAACCGTTGGGCGGTATCGCTGGGGATGCTGCTCGGCTCCTCGATCCTCTCTATTTATATAGGCAATCAAGCGGAGGTGATGAATTCGACGTGGGAGTCGGCAGCAGCCGTTGCGCTGTTCCTGCTAACCCCGCGGGCCATGATTCAAATGCTGGCCAAATATGTGCCGGGTACGCAGGAGAATCTGAAATCCCAGCACGATTATGCCAAGCGGGTCCGGGATATTACAGCTAACCGGGTGGAACAGTTCTCCGAGGTGTTCCGTCAGCTATCCCGGAGCTTCAAGCAAATTACGGCCGATGCGCAGCCGATGCAGAAGGAGGAGGAAGTCGGCCATTTCATGAACTCGGTCGCCGAGAAGTCGTGCTCCACGTGCTGGAAGCGAAACCAGTGCTGGGATGAGAAGTTTTATCAGACCTACAAGTTTATGACCGATATGATGACGGAGGTAGAGGTCAAGAAAGAGGTGACGCGCAAAGATATATTGCCGCAATGGAAAAAGCAGTGCGTGAAGCCGGATCAGGTGCTCGAGGTGATGAAGCAGCAGTACGGCCTGTACAGGAATGACCAGCATTGGAAAAAGCAAATCGCCGAAAGCCGCCAATTGGTCGCAGAACAGCTGTTCGGCGTATCCCAGGTGATGGAGGACCTGGCCAAGGAGATCAAACGGGAAGGGCAGGAGCTGTTCCTGCAGGAGGAACAAATCCGCAGCGCATTGGAGGAGCTGGGGCTGTCCATCCACAGCATTGATATTATCAGCCTGGATGAAGGGAATGTGGAAATTGAAATCATTCATCAATATACGAAGGGCTTTGACGAATGCCGCAAAATCATCGCTCCGCTGCTGTCCGAAATCGTAGGAGAACACATTGCGGTCAAAAATGAGCAGATGCTCGAGCGCAAGGAGGGATACAGCACGGTCGTCTTCGGATCGGCCAAGGAATACGAGGTGGAGACCGGTATAGCCGGTGCTGCCAAAGGCGGCGATCTGCTGTCGGGAGACAGCTTCAGCACCATCGAGCTCGGGAACGGCAAGTTCGCCGTAGCTCTGAGCGACGGCATGGGCAATGGGGAACGGGCGCGTGCGGAGAGCAGCGCGGCGCTTAATATTTTACAGCAGCTGCTGCAGTCCGGAATGGATGAGAAGCTCGCGATCAAATCGGTGAACTCCGTTCTCATGCTGCGCTCCTCAGACGAAATTTACGCTACGGTGGACGTAGCTTTGATCGATATGTACACGGCGCATACGACATTTCTGAAGATTGGCTCGACGCCAAGCTTTATTAAGAGGGGGAATGAAGTATTTCCGATTTCGGCCAATAATCTGCCTGTAGGCATTCTTCACGATATTGACGTGGATCTCGTCAGCCTGCCGCTGGAGCCCGGGGACATTCTGATTATGATGACCGACGGCATCTACGATGCGCCCGGACATGCCGTCAATAAGGAGCTGTGGATGAAGCGGGTGCTGTCGGAAATCGATACCGATTCGCCGCAGGAGTATGCGGACATGCTGCTGGAGAAGGTGGTCCGCTATCACCACGGGGAAATTTATGACGATATGACGGTCGTTGTGGCCCGGGTGGATAAATACCAGCCGGAGTGGGCTACCTTCCGTTGGCCGGGCATGCAGCGCATCGAGCGGCCCAAAACGGTCAGTTGAGCGGAGGTGAAACCAGAGCAAGGGCATTTCCTGACGGGAATGCCCTGTTTGTGCTATCGCAGCAAGGAGCTCCGCTCCTCCGCGTTTCTTTTGGCTGGCTGGTGCCTCCTGTTTTCTATCTTCCAGATGTCGCTATATGGACCGAAGGCAAGCTGCGGGTCCGGTTTAGGATATGTGGAATATGGAAAAACTAGGAATAAAACAAGCGCGAAAGGACGGAGAGGCAGATGAAGCAAATTATTTTAATCACCGATGGCTGCTCCAATGTAGGCATAAGTCCGGTTATTGCAGCCGCCCATGCCAAGGCGGAGGGTATTGTAGTTAACGTTATCGGGCTGATCGATACGACGGTGCTGGGGGAGCATGGCATAGAAGAGGTCAATGAAATCGCTGAAGCGGGGGGCGGCATGAGCCGGCTCGTTACGGTGGATCAGCTTTCCCAAACCGTACAGATGATGACCCGCAAGACTGTTGTACAGACCATACAGAAAGCGGTCGGGAAAGAGCTTCAGCATTTGTTCGGGGATTCCCGTCTGGAGAGCCTGCCGCCTGACAAACGGTCTCAGGTCGTTCAAGTCATGGACGATTTGTCCGAAACGACGGAGCTGGATATCGTCCTTCTGATTGATGCGAGTGCAAGCATGAAGTCCAAGCTGCAAGCGGTAAAAGAATCCATTTATGACCTGCAGCTCAGCATTCAGGCCCGCGCCGGGATGAGCCGGCTGGCTGTTTTTCACTTTCCCGCCTCCGTATCGGGTCAGGAAGAGGTTCAAATGCGAACCTGGATTCGACCGCTGACCTTGCAAATCTGAACCGTTTGTTTTATAAATTAAACATGAAGGGTACGACTCCTACCGGGCCTGCCCTGCTAAAAGTCATCCGATTCATTACAGATACCGGTGCTGTTGACGATATATATAGTAAGAAAGGCGCCGCAGCAGAGCGTCCCGTGCCGGAAGGCGCGCTTAAAGTCAAGGATGGGATGTTAAGTGACTACGTCGTTTGAGCAAGGAGTGCCGACCGGCACGATTATTCAAGGGAAGTGGCATAAGCGGGAGTATCGTGTGGAAAGGCTGCTCGGTGAAGGAGCCAACGGCAAAGTATACCTCGTGCGCAAAGGAACTCAGTCGTTTGCCCTGAAGATCGGCTTCGATACGGCGGACGACCAGTCCGAGGTGAATGCCTTGAAGGCATTATCGAAGTCGGGCACGTCGTTCAAGCACTATTTGCTCGATGTGGACGACTTTCATTACCAAGGGCGCGACCTGCCGTTTTGCGTCATGCGCTATGTCAAAGGGCAGACCTTATCCGACTTTGTGATGCATCGGGGAGAGGATTGGATATATCTTATAGGTATGAACCTGCTGCGCAAGCTGGTTGAGCTTCATGGGCAGGGCTACATATTCGGAGATCTGAAGGCGGAAAATATGCTGGTCTCCGGATATGGCGACGTGGAGCTGATCGATTTCGGCGGCGTCACGCCGGCGGGCCGGTCGGTAAAGCAGTTCACGGAAGTTTACGACCGCGGCTATTGGGGAGGCGGCTCCCGTTCGGCCGACGAGGGCTACGATCTGTTTGCTTTTGCGATTCTGCTCATCGGCGGCACGGACCGGGCGGCGATGCGTAAGCAGGGATTAAAGCAGCTGCTGCCGCAAAACCGCACAGTGGAGACGCTGCTCGATATGCTGCAGGAGAATCGGCATTTGAGCCATGTGCAGACGGTGCTGCGCAAAGCGCTGCTCGGACAGTACGGTTCCTCTCGCGAAGCGCTTGCCGATTGGCGCCGCCAGAGCTATCCGCGGCCTGCTCTTGCCTCCCGCGTGGTTCGCGGCTCGTGGCTGAAGCTTTGTTTTGCGGCATCTCTGCTGCTGTTCGGATTTACCGTTTATTTGTTCTGGCCGTTTCCTTAAGGAATTGCGGTATGTGCCGGTGAAAGGGATTGTTTTTGATGGAGTTGGTGGGTAGAGTTGAGTCGGATGTGAGCGAGCAGCGGTTGCTTGAGCCTGGAGACCGGATTGTGGTTGCGGTTTCCGGCGGGCCGGATTCCGTTGCGCTGCTGCATGTCCTTTTTTTGCTTTCCGGACGCTGGAACTGGAAGCTGTCGGTTGCGCATGTCAATCACCAGTTTCGCATGGAAGAATCGGAGCGGGAAGCGGCCTATGTAGCCGACTTGGCGAATCGGCTGGGGCTTCCGTGCGAAATAGCCCGGCTGGATGTGCCACGGTATATCGAGGAGACGGGCAAAAATTCGCAAGTCGCCGCGCGCGAGCTGCGCTACGGCTTCCTGCATGAAGCGGCAGTGCGCTTCGGGGCTCACAAGATCGCGATGGCGCATCATGCCGACGATCAGGCCGAAACGCTGCTGATGCGGCTTCTGCGCGGAACGGGTCCTGCGGGCTTGTCTGGAATTCCTGCACAGCGCGCCGAACAAAAAGTGGAACTTGTGCGTCCCCTGCTCCGTATATATAAATCAGAAATCGTCTCTTACTGTGAAGAGGCGGGCTTGGTCTACTATACGGACAGCAGCAATCTGGATACGAAGTATTTCCGCAATGAGGTGCGTCTGGAGGTACTGCCGTATTTAAGAAGGTTCAATGACCAGCTGCCGCAGTCCTTGAACCGCCTGTCCCGAATGATGGCGGCAGAGAATGATTGGATGGAGTTGCAGGCCAAAGAGCTCTGGGCACAGGGCGTTACCCAAGAAAGCGATTTCGCCAAATGGTCAAGAAAATGGTTTGCCGGGGTACATGTTGCTTTACAAAGGCGTTTGATTAAACTAATATTAAATTATCTTGCTTTAGAAGGAGATTCCATAGATTTCCTGAAGCTTGAGCAGATCCGGGAAACGATCCTCGGAAGCGAGCCGTCCAATGCGAGTTTGCACATAAGCGGAAGCTTGGTTTTGACAAGGGAATATGATGGGATTATGATACATAATTATGTGGTACCGCCTCTCCCTTATCGTTATTTCGCTTCTTGGAATCAGCCTTATGTGGACATCCTAGAGATTGGAGCACGGCTTGAATTCAGATGGATACCCGCCGAGCGGGAGCTTCTGACGCAAGCGATGCGGCAGCACGGCGCGGTCACGGCTTATTTTGATGCCGATGCGCTGTCTTTGCCTCTGTGCATACGCAGCCGTGAGGACGGAGACCGAATGCGTCTTGCCGGACTAAACGGCTCGAAAAAGGTGAAAGATATTTTCATTGACGCCAAAATTCCTCCCAGCCGCAGGCGGAGGACGCCGGTGGTGACGGATCATAAGGGCGATATCGTATGGCTGCCCGGGGTGAGAAGATCGTCCCACGCTCCCGTAACCGCAGCTACCCGGCTGCTGCTGCAGATGACCCTTCACATGCAGGAAAGCTAGCTCTCCTCATGTTAAGATAGCAAGACCAGCTTTACAGTATAATTCATTCCAGTAGGAGGTTCTCTCTTGCAAAACGACATTCTAGAAGTACTTTACAGCGAGAAGGAAATTCAAGACAAGGTAAAGGAGATGGGCCAGCTATTAAGCCGTGATTTCGAAGGACGCAATCCGTTGGTTATTTGTGTGCTAAAGGGTGCGTTTATTTTTATGGCGGATTTGGTTAAACAAATTACAGTCCCCCTAGAAATTGATTTTATGGCGGTATCGAGTTACGGCCAATCCACCAAATCATCAGGTGTGGTCAAAATTATTAAGGATTTGGACGTTCCTGTCGAAGGGCGCAACATTCTTATTGTTGAGGACATTATTGATAGCGGGCTGACCCTAAGTTATTTGATTGACGTATTGGAGCGGCGCAATGCGCGATCCATCACCGTAGCGGCACTTTTTGATAAGCCGGCGCGTAGAACGGTGGATTTGGATGCAGACTATAAAGGGTATGTTATTCCGGACGCATTCGTTGTAGGGTATGGGTTGGATTACGGCGAAAAGTACCGTAATTTGCCGTATGTAGGCATTCTGAAGCCCGAGGTGTACTCCCATTAGCATTTCTTGTGATGCCAAGACTTGCTGTGGTACAATAAACAAAGTTGCCGTTTTGAGAGGAGGTAGGGGATGAATCGAATTATTCGCAATACAGGCTTTTATTTGCTCATTTTTTTGGTCACCGTCGGTATCGTTCACTTTATCAGCACACAGAATGATCAGAAAGATGTGATTAGCTACGATAAGCTCCGACAGGCCTTAACTGAAAACAATGTGGACTCGGTCAGTTTAAGATATGACGGACAAACATACTTGGTTCGCGGTAAATATAAAACACCGCCGACGCCGGATAAGAAAAACTTCGAAACCCGTGCGCCGTATGACCAAGAGACTGTGAACCTTGTCGAAAAGAGCGTACCTAACATCGTCATTGAGAAAATGGAAGGGGACAATGTCTGGATTAGCTTCCTTACCTCCATTATTCCGTTTGTGATCATTTTCATCCTGTTCTTCTTCCTGTTAAATCAGGCGCAGGGTGGTGGCGGTAAAGTGATGAACTTTGGTAAAAGCCGTGCCAGACTCTACAATGAAGAGAAGAAGCGGGTCACCTTTGAAGATGTAGCGGGGGCAGATGAGGAGAAACAGGAGCTTGTCGAAGTGGTCGAGTTCTTAAAGGATCCTCGTAAATTTGCTGCCGTGGGTGCCAGAATCCCGAAAGGGGTCTTGCTCAATGGTCGTCCGGGAACGGGTAAAACGCTGTTAGCCCGAGCTGTCGCCGGTGAAGCTGGCGTGCCGTTCTTTAGCATAAGCGGTTCCGATTTCGTGGAAATGTTCGTTGGTGTCGGTGCATCCCGTGTCCGCGACTTGTTTGAGAATGCGAAGAAGAATGCTCCTTGTATTATTTTTATAGACGAGATTGATGCCGTAGGTCGTCAGCGCGGTGCCGGTTTGGGCGGCGGCCATGACGAACGCGAGCAGACGCTCAATCAGCTGTTGGTTGAGATGGATGGCTTCGGCGCCAACGAAGGCATTATTATTGTTGCCGCAACGAACCGTCCGGACATTCTGACCCTGCCCTGCTGCGTCCCGGACGTTTTGACCGTCAAATTACCGTTGACCGTCCGGATGTAAAAGGCCGCGAGGCGGTATTGAAAGTACATGCCCGCAACAAGCCTTTGAACAAGGATGTCAAGCTGGATGCTTTGGCGAGATTCACTACCGGTTTCACAGGCGCCGATCTGGAAAACCTGCTGAACGAGGCAGCGCTGATCGCAGCGCGCCGCAACCGGAAAGATATTTCTATGGAAGAACTGGACGAAGCCTTTGACCGTGTTATCGTCGGGACGCAAAAGAAAGGCCGCGTCATCAGCGAGCGTGAGAAGCGCATGGTTGCTTTCCATGAAGCGGGTCATACGATTATCGGTTATTATTTGGAAAATGCCGACATGGTGCATAAGGTTACGATCATTCCGCGCGGACGTGCAGGCGGCTATGTTATGATGCTGCCGAAGGAAGGCGAAGACCGGATGATGAATACCAAGAACGAGCTGTTGGATAAAGTGACCGGCTTGCTTGGCGGCCGCGTATCCGAAGAGCTGTTTATCGGCGAGATCGGTACCGGCGCTTACAGTGACTTCCAGCGGGCGACTAGCATTGTCCGCAAAATGATTATGGAATACGGGATGAGCGATAAGCTCGGACCGATGCAGTTCGGTAACGTGCAAGGGCAAGTATTCCTGGGCAGAGATTTGGGGCATGAGCAGAACTACAGTGATGCGATCGCTTATGAGATCGACCAGGAAATGCAGACGATTATCCGCAGCTGCTACGCTAGAGCGAAGGAAACGCTTGAGAAATATGCGGATCAGGTTCGCTTGATTGCCGAATCGCTGCTTGAGAAAGAAACGCTGGAAAAAGAACAAATTACTCAGTTGATTGAGAACGGAAAGCTGGACGAAGCCGGCAGCTCCGAAGTGAAGGTCAACATCGTTGGACAGCAGCAAACCGCTGAAGCCAACCGGTTGGATTTCGACAAGCCTGCTCAAGAGTCTGAAAAAGATAAAGGCGATAAAGAATAAATCAATGAAACAGAAGACTGTACCTGCGGGTACGGTCTTTTTTTGTTTTTAGCTTAAGGGATTACTGGGCTCCAAGTCCAGTGGGAAAATGACCCTTAGACGAGAAACAAGACTTAAGAGAGAAGGAGCGGAAGCCCTTACAAGCCTAGCAGGGGAATCCGCCATTTTTGTAGTTATTTGAGGATTGACACCCGGATGGATGTTGTGTAAATTAGGTGTAAATCTTTAAACATTATGTGAACATTTTCACTAGCGAGGCTTGTTCATTGAAGGGGCAGCGGTAATGAAAGGGAGGACGGTGCAATCGTGGAGGCATTAGCCTTGGAGCGCAAAGAGGAACAGAAGCGCGAATTGAAGGAACGTATCTTGCAGTTAAAGAAGGAACGTAACGCCATTATTCTTGCTCATTATTACCAAAGAGATGAAATTCAAGAAGTAGCGGATTTTCGCGGAGACTCGTTTTTGCTGGCTCAAAAAGCAGCATCTACCGATGCGGAGGTTATCGTGTTTTGCGGGGTTCATTTTATGGGGGAGAGCGCTAAGATTTTGGCGCCGAACAAGACTGTACTCATTCCTGACGAGCGGGCCGGCTGTCCCATGGCTGACATGGTTAACGTGGATGGACTTCGCGCTTTGAAGAAGCAGCATCCCAATGCCAAGGTTGTAGCCTACATTAACACCTCGGCTGATGTGAAATCGGAAACGGATATATGCTGTACCTCGGCAAACGCAATTAAGGTCATTGAATCGGTCGATTCCGATGAAATTATTTGGGTGCCTGACAAAAACCTGGGTGACTATGTTGCCAAAAATACAAACAAAAAGATGATCATTTGGGAAGGCTACTGCAACACTCACGATATGCTAACCGTCAAAGATGTAGAGGAAATGAAGGCGCAGTATCCTAATGCGCAATTCGTCGTACATCCCGAATGCCGCCCTGAAGTCGTGAAGCTCGGCGATTTTGTAGGAAGCACCACCGCCATCATTAAGTATTGTAAAGAATCCGATTGCCAAGAATTTATCGTCGGCACAGAAGACGGAACCGGCTATCAGCTGCGTCTGGACAGCCCGAACAAAACATTCCACTTCGCGACCAAATATTTGGTTTGCCCGAACATGAAGGTTAACAATCTAAAAAAAGTCGTTCGTTGTCTTGAAACGATGCAGCCGCAGATTTACGTTCCGCCGCACGTTGCGGATCAAGCTAGAGCATCCCTGGAGCGCATGCTACAAGTGAAGTAGCATGCGCTACTCTCTTGTCAGAGAAAGGTGAGCAGACTCATGATACCCCGTTATTTAGTTGATATTGATCTTCATCATCTGCCTCAAGTACATACGGACGTTATTGTGATCGGTGCGGGCATCGCCGGTCTTTTCACCGCAATCAAAGCAAGTGAACGGTATAAAGTGTTGATGATAACCAAAAAGTCGCTGCTCGACAGCAACACGCGCTATGCCCAAGGAGGCATTGCGGCGGTTATTTCGGATGAGGACTCGCCGGAGTATCATCGTGAGGATACGCTTATAGCCGGTGCGGGACTGTGCTCTCCGTCGTCGGTCGATGTGCTTGTGCACGAAGTGACCCGACGGGGTGAAGGATCTGATCCGCATGGGGACGCAATTTGATCTGGAAGACGGCGAATTCGCATTGACGAAGGAAGGCGCCCACAGCCAGCGGCGTATTCTACATGCGAACGGAGACGCAACAGGCGCGGAGATCGTTCGTGCCTTATCCGAGAAAACGAAGCAGGATCCGAACATTGAATTATGGGATGACCACTTTGTGATCGACTTAATTACCGAGAACGGGGAATGCTTCGGGGCGCTGGTGCAGAATCCTGAGGGGCAAAAAATATTCGTTAAAGCTAACGCTACGATTTTATGTACGGGCGGCGCAGGCCAGCTGTTCCGCTATACGACCAATCCGGAAATTGCTACGGCCGACGGTATCGCTATCGCTTATCGCGCCGGCGCTTTAATTCAAGACATGGAATTTATTCAATTTCACCCGACGGCATTATGCTATCCGGGAGCGCCGAGATTTCTTATCTCGGAAGCGGTTCGCGGCGAGGGAGCGATTCTGCGCAACATCAATGGCGAACGATTTATGGAGAGGTATCACCATCAGTTGGAGCTCGCGCCAAGAGATATCGTAGCTCGGGCGATCGTCGACGAGATGGAGAAGACGAAGTCGACCTTCGTCTATATTGATTTTACGCATGAATCGGAGGAAGCCGTGAAGCAGCGCTTCCCGACGATTTATGAATTTTGTCTGAACTACGGCTTGGATTTATCGTCGGATTGGATCCCTGTAGCGCCGGCGGCTCATTATATGATGGGCGGTGTGAAGACCGACTTGTACGGGGAGACGGCGGTCCAAAGGCTGTTTGCCTGCGGCGAAGTGTCTTCTACAGGGGTACACGGTGCGAACCGGCTGGCGAGTAATTCGCTGTCCGAGGCGATTGTGTTCGGACGGCGCATCCTTGAGCGTATTCACCAGCTGGAGCCGGTGAAACGGACGCCTGAGATTCCTCTGACGAGCGCAAGGACGGAGCATGTGAAGCAGCCGATGGTTGAGAAGAAATTAAAGCTGCAAAAGGTGATGCTGCGTTACGCAGGCTTGAAGCGGTCCGCGAAAGGATTGGAAAGAGGCCGGGAGGAGCTGAAGCGTCAGCTGTCCATTTTTGAATCCTGCCTGTCCAAACGTGAGGAATACGAGTTTGCCAATCTGCTGACCTGCGCTTTATTGACAACGGAGGCTGCGCTGATTAGGGAAGAGAGCCGCGGGGGACACTATCGGGAAGATTTCCCCGAGAAGAACGACCTCGCCTGGAGAAAGCATACCGTATTCAGTCGTGAGTACGGCATTACGGAGGGACGTATTGACGATGTATGAGCTGCCTTTAGAAACGGTAAATAAATGGCTCCGCCTATGGCTGGAGGAAGACATCGGAATGGGCGATGTCACGACAATGACGACAATCCCTGCCGACCAGCAGTCCAAAGGGGTAATCCATGTTAAGGATCAAGGGATTATTGCGGGACTGCCTGTAGCTCAGGCCGTATTTGCACTTATAGATCCTGCCCTTCGGTTTGAGGCGAAAGCGCAAGACGGACAAGCCGTAAGCTACGGCACCGTGTTAGCGGAAGTCAGCGGGAGTACGCGCAGCATTTTGCTGGGAGAGCGTTTGGCGCTGAACCTAATGCAGCGGATGTCCGGCGTGGCTACACGCACCAGACAGTATGTCGACGCGATCGAAGAGCTGCCGGTACGCCTGGTCGATACCCGCAAGACAACGCCGGGACACAGGCTGCTGGAGAAGTATGCCGTTCGGGTCGGCGGCGGCCACAATCACCGCTTCGGGCTTTACGATGCGGTAATGATCAAGGACAATCATATCAAGGGCTCGGGCGGGATCGTTCAAGCTATTGAGTCGGCGCGTGCCCAAATCCCGCATACGATGAAGATTGAAGTCGAAGTGGAGTCTATGGAACAGCTGGAGCAGGCGTTGGCGGCCAAGCCCGATATTATCATGCTCGACAATATGACACCGCAGCAAATGCGTGAAGCGGTTGTACGCATGAAATCTCAAGCTCCGCATATTCTGGTAGAAGCATCGGGCTCGGTCACTTTAGAGACGATCCGCTCCATTGCGGAAACCGGTGTCGACGTCATCTCGGTCGGACGCTTAACCTATTCGGTTCAAGCGTTGGACATCAGCTTAGACCTCAATGACCGGAAAGGAGCCGGCGCATGATACTGGTCGTTGATGTGGGTAACACCAATATCGTACTAGGTATTTATGAAGGCAAGAGGCTGCTGCACCATTGGCGCCTGAGCACCAACCGCTCCAGTACGGCCGATGAGTACGGCATGACTATGTATAATTTGTTTCAGCATGCAGGGATTGCATTGAATCAGGTGGAGGGCGTTATTATTTCTTCCGTCGTGCCCCCTCTGATGTTTGTTTTAGAGCAGCTCTGCTCAAAATATTTAAAGAAAACTCCTTTAATTGTCGGTCCGGGTTTAAAAACAGGGCTGAACATTCGTTACGAAAATCCCCGTGAGGTAGGCGCGAACCGCATTGTGAATGCGGTGGCTGCTATTGAACAGTACGGTTCTCCCTGTATCGTCGTCGATTTCGGGACGGCTACGACATTCGATTATATTGATGAATCAGGTCAATATATCGGAGGTGCTATCGCGCCGGGGATCGGCATATCCACGGAGGCGCTCTACCAACGTGCCGCCAAGCTGCCTCGCATTGAGCTGATTAAGCCCAAAAGCGTTGTAGGACGCAATCCGGTCACTTCGATGCAGGCGGGCATCATTTTCGGCTTTGCTGGGCAAGTTGACGGGATTGTATCACGCATCCGCGAGGAGTACTCCCCCAATGCCAAGGTGGTCGCAACGGGCGGACTGGCCGAGCTGATTTCCAGTGAATCGCGAACGATTGAGGCCGTCAATCCGCTGCTTACTTTGCAGGGGCTGCAAATTATTTATGAACGTAATCAATAAGGACGGCTTGGTCCGTAGACTGCATCAAAGAAAGGGTATCTCTCATGCGTGATTATTTAATTAGAGCTACAGCGATGGAAGGAAAGGTCAGAGCTTTTGCCGTTTGCTCTACAGGAATAGTAGAGGAGCTTAGCCGCCGTCATCAAACAACTCCAACGTCAGCAGCCGCACTGGGACGTACGGTTTCGGCGGGATTGATGATGGGCGCGATGCTGAAGGGCGAAGAGAAGCTGACCATTATGATCAAGGGCGGCGGACCGATCGGGCAAATCGTCGTCGACGCGAACGCGAAGGGCGAAGTGCGCGGATACGTCAGCAACCCGGAAGTGGATCTTCCGCTGAATGAAGAAGGCAAGCTGGATGTCGCCGGTGCCGTAGGCACGGACGGCTTTTTGAATATTACTAAAGATTTGGGTCTTAAGGAGCCGTACCGAGGCAGCGTTCCGATTATTTCCGGCGAGCTGGCCGAAGACTTTACCTTTTATTTCGCGAAGTCTGAACAGACGCCGTCAGCCGTAGCGTTGGGCGTGCTGGTCGATGTGGACCACAGCATCAAAGCTGCCGGAGGGTTCGTCATTCAGCTGCTGCCGGGCTTGAAGGATGATGAGATTACATTGATCGAGCTTTTGCTCTCGCGGGTTGAGCCTGTAACGAAGCTGTTGGAGAAAGGGCTCAACATGGAACAGATTTTGAGCCATGTGCTTCCGGACGTTGAGGTGCTGGATGAGATGGAGGTTCATTTCCGCTGCAAATGCTCGAGAGAGCGGGTGGAACAAACGCTGATTTCTTTGGGACGCTCCGAGCTGGAGCAGATTCTGGAGGATGACGGTCGTGCCGAGCTTGTCTGCCACTTTTGCAACGAGCGGTATTTATTTGAAGAAGAGGACTTGAGAACCATCATAAGCGACCTGTAAACAGACGATATAGATGGAGAAGCTCCAAATCATACTAAGGTGAGTGACCATACGAGGGGATTAGGCATGCGAAACATGAAGATATTGTGGGGAGTCATTACGGTACTGCTGATTGCCGTGGTCATCCTTTCCTCCGTATTGTTTGCCGATTTCTTTAACCAGCCCAATGTTGAATCGAACCCGCAGACGGACAATAACCCTTCTATTCAGGTAGTCGCAACAATCGGAGACAAAACGATCACCAGCAAGGATCTCGAGCAGCAGTTAATGCAGAAGCACGGTCGCGAAACCTTATCGCAAATGGTGGATCATGAAGTCATTCGCATGGAAGGCAAAGCGCGAGGCACGAATGTGGAAGAAAGTGAAATTCAAAAAGAACTGAAACGGATGCAGCAGGGATATGACAGTGAAGCCCAGTTTTACGATTCAATGAAAGAACAGCTTGGTATGACGGAGGAAGCGTTAAAAGCGGACGTTAAGGATAAATTAATGCTTGAAAAAATAGCTACGGCTGCCGTCAACGTCTCCGACGAACAGATCGATGCCTATATTCAGGCTCATGCTGAGGAATTCAAACCAAAGGTGCAGCTGCGCTTGCAGCAAATCGTGGTTAGCAGTAAAACGCAGGCAACGAAAGTTACTGCGGATCTTGGCAAGGGAATGGATTTTGCCCAGGTAGCCAAGGAGCGTTCCCTTGATGATGCGACTCGCGACAGCGGGGGCGACCTTGGCTGGATTGAAGAAGGGGACCCATTCCTCGATCCTTCTTTGATGAAGGCTGCAGGCCAGCTGAAAGCAGGCGATATAACCAAGCCGATCGAAGTAAGCGGCCATCTTTATATCTTGAAGCTGAAGGATCGGAAGGCAGAGCCTGCCTTGAATAAAGAAGCAATCCGGGACACGGTTCGCAAGGAATTGGCATTGAGTGAAGCTCCGCCCTTAAAAGAGGTTATGAAGACACTTCGTGAGAAGTGGAAGGTTGCAATAACATTATAAGGAAAATCGATATTGACAACCTTCCTGCTGATTGATAAGATATTGTTATAATACCTACCAATTTACTCGGATATCATCCATAACTTTATCTTTTAGGAGGACGTCAGGATGGCTAAATTAGTTCAAAGCGTAACAGAATTAATCGGAGGTACACCGCTTGTTAAATTAAATCGTGTAGTGCCGGAAGGCAGTGCCGAGGTTTACGTGAAGCTTGAATACCAGAATCCGGGCGCAAGCGTGAAAGACCGTATTGCGATCAGCATGATTGAGGTAGCTGAAGCGGAAGGTAAACTGAAGCCTGGCGATACGATCGTCGAGCCGACAAGCGGAAACACCGGGATTGGTCTGGCAATGGTAGCGGCTGCTAAAGGCTATAAAGCGATTCTCGTTATGCCTGAGACGATGAGCTTGGAGCGCCGTAACTTGCTTCGCGCTTATGGAGCTCAACTAGTTCTGACGCCGGGTGCGGAAGGCATGAAGGGCGCAATCAAGCGTGCCGAAGAGCTGCAAGCCGAGAATCCGTCCTACTTCATCCCGCAGCAGTTTAAAAACCAGGCTAACGTAAAGGTACACCGTGAAACGACGGGTCCTGAAATCGTTGAAGCAATCAATTCGCACGACGGCCAATTGGACGCTTTCATCGCAGGCATCGGAACGGGCGGCACCATTACAGGCGCCGGCGGCGTATTGAAAGAAAACTTCCCGAATATTAAGATTTACGCTGTTGAACCTAGCGCATCTCCTGTCCTGTCCGGCGGTAAACCGGGCCCGCATAAAATTCAAGGGATCGGCGCAGGCTTCGTACCTGACATCCTGAACACGAACATCTACGATGAAGTCATTCAAGTGGAGAATGATGATGCATTCGAAACATCCCGCCGTGTGGCGAAAGAAGAAGGTATCCTGGGAGGTATCTCCTCTGGTGCGGCAATTTTTGCAGCTTTGAAAGTCGCTAAAGAATTGGGGCCTGGCAAGCGGGTCGTTGCAATCGTTCCAAGTAACGGCGAGAGATACCTGAGCACACCATTGTACCAATTCGAAGAATAGTATCGGTATACTGCAAACAGCCCTTCAATTCCTTGAGGGGCTTTTTTTCATAAGCAATATCAAGTATACTAAGTCCAAACTTATTTCGGTCAGATGAATCTAGGAGGGGCGTCAGCGTGACTTTGATCACCTTTGAGCAGTGGCAGCAGTGGGCAGAACGCTACACGATGCTTCCGTACGTACGCAGGTACGCTTTGGAGGAGGAGCAGGACCGTCCTCTTTCCTGGGAGGGGGCATGGAAGCAGGCGCAGCCGGGCTCGTTCGTGCTGGAGAGCGGTAAGGGCGGAAGGTACAGCCTGCTTGGTCTTGAGCCGGTGTCGACGATCCGCGGCAAGGACAACCAGGGCACGATACGACACCTGCAAGGAGCAGCCATTCCCGTGAAGGGGAAGCCGCTTGAACTCGTCCGGCAGTGGATGGAGCCGTATCGGTCTCCTTCGGTAGAAGGGCTGCCGAAGCTGCTGGGAGGCTGCGTCGGTTTTTGGGGCTACGATGTCATTCGCTCCATAGAACGGCTTCCCGCTTTAGCGGCGGATGACGTACCGGTGCCCGACTATGCGTTTGCACGGTTCGAGCAGCTCTGGATCATTGATCATGCCGAGCAGGTCTTATACTGCGCCGCGCATGCCTATTGGGAACAAGCGCACACTTCGTTAGCATCGCTGGAGCGTCTATACAGGGACATGGCGGAGAAGACGGAGGATATGAAGCGGAAGTGGGACGATATTACTGCTGTCAATCGTTCGGAGTCCTGTATTCGCCGCCGGGAAGCAATGATGGAGAGGATGCAGTCCGACCGGCTTCAAGTCGATTGGAGTACGATAGCCGGAATACAAGCCGACTTTCCCCAAGAGTCGTACATTCGTGCGGTGGAGCGAATTCAATCCTACATTAGTGCAGGAGATGTGTTCCAGGTTAATTTGTCCGTTAGACAGCACAAACGTTTGGAGCAGGACCCGGAAACCATTTATGAATGGCTCCGGCTCGTCAATCCGTCTCCATATATGGGGTTCATGCGTTTCGATGATTTTCAGCTGGTGTCGGGCTCGCCGGAGCTCTTGGTACAGCTGGAGAAAGGGATTGTGCGGACGAGACCGATTGCAGGCACACGCCCTCGAGGCAAGGATGAAGCAGAAGACCAGAGACTGGCGGACGAGCTGATTCACCATGAGAAGGAGCGGGCCGAGCATATTATGCTCGTGGATCTGGAACGGAACGATCTGGGGCGGATCTCGACTTACGGGACTGTGAAGGTAAAAGATTTCATGGTGATCGAAAAGTACTCGCACGTCATGCATATCGTGTCGGAGGTCGAAGGTCGGCTTGCGCCGGGCAAGCAGGCTTATGATGTCATAGCTGCGGCGTTCCCGGGCGGTACGATTACCGGCGCTCCCAAAATTCGCACAATGGAGATTATTGAGGAGCTGGAGCCGGTGCGCCGGGGGCCTTATACCGGATCAATGGGATGGATTGACTATAACGGGGACATGGAATTTAATATCATTATACGTACCTTAGTGACGGCTAATGGAATAGGCTATGTTCAAGCGGGAGCGGGCATCGTCATCGATTCCGTCCCCGATAAGGAATATATGGAGTCGGTCAACAAAGCAAAGGCTATGTGGAAGGCGATCCAGTACAGTGAGACATGGGAGAAAAACTTAGTCTAGGGGGAGTTTCGATGATTCTGGTTATTGATAACTATGATTCGTTTACGTACAATCTGGTGCAATATTTGGGCGAGCTTGGGGAGCAGGTAGAGGTGCGCCGCAACGATGAAATCGACCTGGCGGGCATTGAGGCTTTGAACCCTGACCATATTTTGATATCGCCGGGGCCTTGTACGCCGAATGAGGCGGGAATCAGCTTAAGCCTGATCGAGCATTTCAAAGGCAAAGTTCCTATTCTTGGCGTTTGTCTCGGCCATCAATCGATCGGACAAGTCTTTGGCGGAGAGGTTATTCGCGCCGAGCGTCTCATGCACGGCAAGACATCGCCGATCTTGCATGACGGCAAAACGGTGTTTAAGGATCTGCCGTCTCCGTTCACCGCGACCCGGTATCATTCGTTGATCGTGAAGCGGGAAACGCTGCCCGACTGCCTGGAAATCAGCGCTGAGACGGCAGAAGGGGAAATTATGGGTCTTCGCCATAAAGAGTATCCTATTGAAGGCGTCCAATTCCATCCGGAATCGATTATTACCGATCATGGATTGACGATTCTGCGCAATTTTTTGAATGAAACGGTCGTGAAACAGCCGTGAAGATTTATTGCAACGGAACCCTAATAGAAGAAAAGCAGGCCGTGGTCTCTGTATACGACCACGGTTTTCTTTACGGCATGGGATTGTTTGAAACATTCAGAACTTACGGCGGCCGGCCGTTTTTACTCGACCGGCATCAGCGCAGGCTCGCCGCTGGCTGCGAACAGTTAGGCATCGCTTACCGTCCCCAAGCGGGAGAGTGGGAAGGAATCATAGCGGAGCTAATCCAGGCGAACGAATCCGATTTGCTTGGACGGGACGCTTATATCCGCTTTACCGTTACAGCGGGGCAAGATATCCTCGGGCTGCCTTCAGGGGAGTATAATCAACCCCAGGTTATCGTTTACGTAAAACCGATTCCTCCTAAGGACGAGCAGCTGTACCGGACCGGCAAGCCGCTCCAGTTGCTTAAGCTGCCGCGCAATACGCCGGAAGGAGCCTTCCGGTTGAAGTCGCTGCATTATATGAACAATATTATGGCGAAGCAGGAGATGCGCGGCTACCCTTGGGCCGCCGGAGCGGAGGGGTTATTTACCGACTCCCGCGGATATCTGGCGGAGGGAATTGTCAGCAACTTGTTTTTCATTCGAGAAGGAACGCTGCGGACCCCTTCTTTGGATACCGGTATTTTGGCGGGCGTTACAAGGGAGCTCGTGCTGGAGCTGGCGAACGGCATGGGGATACATACAGAAGAAGGGCTGTATACCTGGGACGATTTGCTTCAGGCCGAAGAAATATTTATCACCAATTCCATTCAGGAGATTGTTCCGATTACAATGCTGTATGATCTGCAGGGGAATGGCGTGCCGGCAAGTCAAGGCTGCGCAGGTGCGGCAACGATAAAGCTGATGAACATCTATGAACACCATACATCTTTGTAAAGCATAGGAGGGAATGCGCATGTCGCAGCAACTAAGTGAAATAACCCACGCAATGGAGCGCCATATCCCGGTGTCAGGACGCGAGATCATAGATTGCCGGGGAGTTCCGTTAAGCCTGAACCAAGGTACCGTAATTATGGGGATCTTAAATGTAACTCCGGATTCCTTCTCCGACGGCGGACGGTATATTGACCCGGAGGCTGCAGTCGAGCAGGCAAGACGCATGGTTGCCGAGGGTGCGGAGATCATTGATATCGGCGGGGAGTCGACGCGGCCGGGAGGCGCGGCGGTTTCATTAGAAGAAGAACTGAACCGCGTCATTCCTGCCGTGCGAGCTTTGAAAGAAGCGGGAATTACGGTGCCTCTTTCTATTGATACTTATAAGTCGAAGGTTGCGCGGCAAGCGTTGGATGCGGGCGCTCATATTTTGAATGACATCTGGGGCTTGCAAAGAGACGCTGAAATGGCTAAAGTCGCCGCCGATTACGGCTGTCCTATCGTTGTTATGCATAATCGCACCGAGGCGGTGTATGATAACTTTATTCCGGATGTGCTCCAGGATTTGCAAAAGAGCATCCGACTGGCCCACGAAGCCGGAATTCGCGACGAGCAAATTATTTTGGATCCGGGCATCGGCTTTGCCAAGACCTATGAGCACAACCTGCAGCTGATGAATGAGCTGCACCAGATTGTTGCCCTTGGATATCCGGTTCTGCTCGGGACCTCGCGTAAAAGCATGATTCGCACCGCGTTGCAGCTTCCCCCGGATGATGTCGTTGAAGGAACCGCGGCTACTGTAACGATGGGAATTGTCCAAGGATGTCAAATCATGCGGGTGCATGACGTAAGAGCCATCAAACGAGTGGCTGTTATGACGGATGCTATTGTTAAGCGCCGATTGTCTGTATAATTCGCAAAGCCATGGGGATGGGGGATGTCAAGGATGGATAAAATCGTGATGAAGGGGATGCAATTTTATGGATATCACGGCGTTTTTGCGGAAGAAAACAAGCTGGGGGCCCGCTATGAAGTAGATGTGGAGCTGCACATGCCGCTCGATAAGCCGGGAGCGACGGATTCCATCGACGATACGATCAATTATGCGGAAGCTTACCAGGTGATTAAAGATATTGTCGAGCTTCAAGTGTTTCAACTTATCGAAGCTTTGGCTGAACATATTGCACTTCGGCTTCTGCAAACTTATACTGGTATAAATGAAATTA
This sequence comes from Paenibacillus sp. TAB_01, assembly GCF_043945595.1. Lineage (NCBI taxonomy): Bacteria > Bacillati > Bacillota > Bacilli > Caryophanales > Paenibacillaceae > Paenibacillus > Paenibacillus sp. TAB_01. The sequence goes on along the minus strand of NZ_JBIFNP010000001.1, from coordinate 6,355,121 downwards.
CCGTACGCGTACTGAAACCGCACCCTCCGGTTGCTATGTTTTTTGATGGTGTATCGGTTGAAATCCACAGAAAGCGGGCATAAGTTCATGGCTTTAAAGCCTCAATTTTACGCGTATATCGCCCTGGGCTCGAATATGGGAGACCGGGAGCATTTTTTATTGGAAGCCATTAGACAGTTGGCTGAACACGAAGGCATCGCAGTTACCGGCAGGTCCCGCATCTACGAAACAGAGCCGGTCGGCGTCGTAGACCAGGCTTCTTTTTTAAATATGGTGATTGAAGTGAAGACTCCGCTCTCGCCGCAGGCTCTCTTTGATGTGATGGTGCGAATCGAATTGGAGCTTGGCCGGACGCGCGAGCTGCGCTGGGGACCGCGAACGATAGATTTGGATTTGTTGATGTATGAAGACGCCGTGCAGGATGACCCGTCACTCATTCTGCCTCACCCTCGGATGCTGGAACGCGCTTTTGTGATGATTCCGCTGGTTGAGGTGCTGCAGGCTTGCAAGTCGAAGCAGGCAGCTGCGATGGCTGCTCATCTAGATCGGCTGGATGGAAAGGAAGGCGTTACCCTATGGAAAAAAATATGACGGCTCAGCGTATACGGGCGTTCCGCAAACTGAAAGGCCTGACCCAGAACCAGCTGGCAGAGCAGCTGGATGTGTCCATTGCCATTCTGGGGGCTATCGAAAGAGGCACGCGCAAGCCTGACGCCAAGATCATTCACAAAATTTCGGAAGTGCTCGGGATCGATCCCGAGGAATTGCTTCCTGTCGCTAAGTAATAGGATTGGAAAGGAGTGAGCATGATGTTGAAAATAGGAAATGTTGAAGCGCCCAATCAAGTGGTGCTGGCCCCGATGGCCGGTGTGTGCAACCCTGCCTTCAGACTTATCGCCAAGGAGTTCGGGTGCGGGTTAGTCTGTGCGGAAATGGTTAGCGACAAAGCTATTTTGCATGGGAACCATCGGACAATGGAAATGCTGTATGTGGACGAGCGGGAGAAGCCGCTGAGCTTGCAAATATTTGGCGGAGATACGGAGACTTTGGTGGAGGCGGCGAAATATGTCGACCAGAACACGGACGCCGATATTATAGATATCAACATGGGCTGTCCGGTGCCGAAAATTACAAAATGCGACGCCGGAGCCCGCTGGCTGCTCGATCCGCCCAAGATCGAACAAATGATCGAAACCGTCGTCAAATCGGTAAGCAAGCCTGTTACCGTTAAAATGCGAATCGGATGGGACGAAGATCATATTTATGCCGTGCAAAATGCCAAAGCGGTGGAGAACGGCGGCGGAGCGGGAGTATCGGTTCACGGCCGTACCCGTGTTCAAATGTATACCGGGCATGCCAACTGGGATATTATTAAAGAGGTTAAAGATTCCGTATCCATCCCGGTTATCGGTAATGGAGATGTGACGACACCGGAGGCTGCGAAGCGTATGCTGGATCAAACGGGGGTAGACGGGGTCATGATCGGCCGTGCGGCGCTCGGCAACCCATGGATGCTGTACCGTACGATTCAGTATTTAACGACAGGAGAGCTGCTGCCGGAGCCTTCCGGTCAGGAGAAGATCCGCATTGCCCTGCTTCATATGGACCGGCTGGTTGCCCTGAAGGGCGAGCATGTGGCGGTGAAGGAAATGCGCAAGCATCTGGCATGGTACTTGAAAGGTCTGAAGGGCTCCGCACGCGTGAAGGACTTGATCATGGAGCAAACGAAGCGGGATGCTATGGCTGAGGTGCTGGAGCATTTTGTAGCCTCCATGGAGGGGAATGGAACAGAGGATGCGGAGGAAACTTCCACAGCCGTGCATTAAAATGTTGCTGCCTCCAGGGCGATTTGGCTTAGATTGACATTTGAAGGGGCTTGCAATATAATCAGGCAATAGTCGTACCCCCTATACGGATCAGTCATCAGGATCTCGATCGTTAATATATTATTTATAAGTGAATTCATAGTCGAAGGAAACAGCTCGAAGTATGAAAATCTTTCACATGACAGGAGATCGTTGCAATGAGTGAAAAGGAAGTCATCCTGACGCAGGAAGGTTTAAAGAAGCTTGAAGAAGAGCTTGAGCAGCTTAAATCGGTAAAGCGCCGCGAAGTTGCGGAAAGAATCAAAGTAGCGATCGGCTATGGCGATATCAGTGAAAACTCAGAGTACGAAGACGCGAAGAATGAGCAGGCATTTATCGAGGGTCGTATTATGACACTGGAAAAAATGCTTCGCAATGCTCGTATCATTAATAACGATGATGTGAATACGGATACGGTTAGCGTTGGAGCTATCGTAACCTTGAAGGATATGGAATTCGGTGACATTGTGGAGTACAATATTGTCGGCACAGCGGAATCCGATCCGTTCCAAAATAAAATTTCCAACGAAAGTCCGGTAGGTAAGGCCATTCTCGGCAAATCGAAAGGCTCCGTAGTCGACGTCAACGTTCCGGCGGGCGTCATTCAGTACGAGATTATCGATATTAAGAAATAATTGGTTCCATTTCCAAGCCATGACTTTCGATCAAAGCTTCCTCTGGAAGCTTTTTTAACGTATATACAAGTGAACTTGACGAAGGAGCTGAAGGCATGACGGTAGAACAAGAATTAAACGAATTGCTGCAAATCAGAAGGAATAAATTGGACGAGCTTCGCGCGCTGGGCGTAGATCCGTTCGGACAAAAATATGACCTGACCCATCACGCGGCTGACCTGTTGAAAGCGTACGATGATTTTTCCAAAGAGGATTTGGATGAGAAGGCCATTGAGGTTAGTATTGCAGGCCGTATTATGCAAAAACGCGGTATGGGAAAAGCCGGCTTTGCGCATCTGCAGGATATCACCGGCAAGATTCAAATTTATGTTCGTGAGGATGCGGTAGGCTCGACGAAATATCAAGCCTTTGACATGCTGGATATCGGGGATATTATCGGCGTGAAGGGCATTATGTTCAAAACCAAAACCGGGGAGCTTTCCGTTAAAGCGAAAAACGTAGAAGTACTCTCCAAGTCGCTGCTGCCGCTGCCTGAGAAATATCATGGGCTGAAGGACGTAGAGCTTCGCTACCGTCAGCGCTACGTTGATCTGATTATGAATCAGGAAGTGCAGGGTACGTTTATTTTGCGCTCCAAAATCATTCAATCGATGCGCCGTTATTTGGATTCCAGAGGATATCTTGAGGTAGAGACGCCAACGCTGCATGCTATTGCCGGAGGAGCGTCCGCACGTCCTTTCATTACGCATCACAATGCACTGGACATGCAGTTATATATGCGGATTGCTATCGAGCTGCATTTGAAACGATTGATTGTCGGCGGCATGGAGAAAGTATATGAAATCGGACGGGTATATCGGAACGAAGGGATTTCGACACGACATAACCCTGAATTTACGATGATTGAGCTGTACGAAGCGTATGCCGACTATCTGGATATTATGAAGCTGACGGAAGAAATGGTTGCTCATATCGCCCAGGAAGTGCTTGGAACGACCAAAATCAATTATCAAGGTCATGAAGTTGATTTGTCCCCGCAATGGAGACGCGTGTCGATGGTTGATGCGATCAAGGAAGTTGTCGGCGTGGACTTTAGCAAGCAAATGACTGATGAAGAGGCGCATCAGCTGGCCAAGGAGCACAAAGTGCCTGTTGAGCCGATGATGACCTTCGGCCATATTGTGAATCAGTTCTTCGAAGCCTTTGTTGAAGAAACGTTGATTCAGCCTACGTTTGTTTACGGGCATCCGGTTGCTATTTCTCCGTTGGCTAAAAAGAATGAGCAGGATCCACGTTTTACGGATCGCTTTGAGCTGTTTATCGTTGCCCGCGAGCATGCTAATGCCTTTACGGAGCTGAATGACCCGATTGACCAGCGTGAGAGATTTGAAGCTCAATTGGTGGAGCGCGAACAGGGGAACGACGAAGCGCATGAAATGGATGAAGACTTCATCCGTGCGTTAGAGTACGGTATGCCACCGACTGGCGGGTTAGGTATCGGTATCGACCGTTTGGTTATGCTTTTGACGAACGCTCCATCCATTCGCGATGTGCTCTTATTCCCATTGATGCGTGAACGTCAGGGAGAATAATGTTGAACAAGAAAGTACATCTGCACCAGCGTACATTTGCTGGCGCAGATGTGCTTTCTTACTTTATACGAGCCAGTACATTCCTAAAGGTGAAAAAACATTTGCAATCTGGATTTCATTTTGGTATATTACTTTTTGTCGCTTTTGAGGACATGTTTGTTCAAGCCTTTTGATTAGATGACCATATGTTATTGAAAAAAAGCTTGCAATCGACTAGGCGAATGTGTTATATTATAAAAGTCGCCGCTAAACAAGACGACAATAAATGACAAATGAATTGCCCTTTGAAAACTGAACAACGAGTGAGTGAAATAAAGAGAATGCAAATTCTCGCTAGCAAGAAATTTTGAGCTTAAGACAAGCTCTGTTACAAGTTATACAACTTTAATGGAGAGTTTGATCCTGGCTCAGGACGAACGCTGGCGGCGTGCCTAATACATGCAAGTCGAGCGGATTTCACCTTCGGGTGAAGTTAGCGGCGGACGGGTGAGTAACACGTAGGCAACCTGCCTGTAAGACCGGGATAACTATCGGAAACGATAGCTAAGACCGGATAACTGGTTCTCTCGCATGAGGGAATCATGAAACACGGAGCAATCTGTGGCTTACAGATGGGCCTGCGGCGCATTAGCTAGTTGGTGAGGTAACGGCTCACCAAGGCGACGATGCGTAGCCGACCTGAGAGGGTGATCGGCCACACTGGGACTGAGACACGGCCCAGACTCCTACGGGAGGCAGCAGTAGGGAATCTTCCGCAATGGACGCAAGTCTGACGGAGCAACGCCGCGTGAGTGATGAAGGTTTTCGGATCGTAAAGCTCTGTTGCCAGGGAAGAACGCTTGGGAGAGTAACTGCTCCTGAGGTGACGGTACCTGAGAAGAAAGCCCCGGCTAACTACGTGCCAGCAGCCGCGGTAATACGTAGGGGGCAAGCGTTGTCCGGAATTATTGGGCGTAAAGCGCGCGCAGGCGGTTATTTAAGTTTGGTGTTTAAGCCCGGGGCTCAACCCCGGATCGCACTGAAAACTGGATGACTTGAGTGCGGGAGAGGAAAGTGGAATTCCACGTGTAGCGGTGAAATGCGTAGAGATGTGGAGGAACACCAGTGGCGAAGGCGACTTTCTGGACCGTAACTGACGCTGAGGCGCGAAAGCGTGGGGAGCAAACAGGATTAGATACCCTGGTAGTCCACGCCGTAAACGATGAGTGCTAGGTGTTAGGGGTTTCGATACCCTTGGTGCCGAAGTAAACACAGTAAGCACTCCGCCTGGGGAGTACGCTCGCAAGAGTGAAACTCAAAGGAATTGACGGGGACCCGCACAAGCAGTGGAGTATGTGGTTTAATTCGAAGCAACGCGAAGAACCTTACCAGGTCTTGACATCCCTCTGACCGGTACAGAGATGTACCTTTCCTTCGGGACAGAGGAGACAGGTGGTGCATGGTTGTCGTCAGCTCGTGTCGTGAGATGTTGGGTTAAGTCCCGCAACGAGCGCAACCCTTGACTTTAGTTGCCAGCATTGAGTTGGGCACTCTAGAGTGACTGCCGGTGACAAACCGGAGGAAGGTGGGGATGACGTCAAATCATCATGCCCCTTATGACCTGGGCTACACACGTACTACAATGGCCGGTACAACGGGAAGCGAAGGAGCGATCTGGAGCGAATCTTTAGAAGCCGGTCTCAGTTCGGATTGCAGGCTGCAACTCGCCTGCATGAAGTCGGAATTGCTAGTAATCGCGGATCAGCATGCCGCGGTGAATACGTTCCCGGGTCTTGTACACACCGCCCGTCACACCACGAGAGTTTACAACACCCGAAGTCGGTGGGGTAACCCGCAAGGGAGCCAGCCGCCGAAGGTGGGGTAGATGATTGGGGTGAAGTCGTAACAAGGTAGCCGTATCGGAAGGTGCGGCTGGATCACCTCCTTTCTATGGAGTCCATGATGACTGCAGGTCATCGGACATAAAGCAGCGCAAGCTGCAAACACTCATTCACTCGTTGCTCAGTTTTGAGAGGTGCAATATCCTTTCAAACCTAATTCGTTTGGTGATGATGGCGGAGGGGAACCACACGTTCCCATCTCGAACACGACCGTTAAGCCCTCCAGCGCCGATGGTACTTGAACCGAAGGGTTCCGGGAGAGTAGGACGTCGCCAAGCGAACCTGTATTATGCAGGTGGATATAAGTCATGTTGCGGGCCCTTAGCTCAGCTGGTTAGAGCGCACCCCTGATAAGGGTGAGGTCGGTGGTTCGAGTCCACTAGGGCCCACCATAACTAAATAATAAGCTATGGGGCCATAGCTCAGCTGGGAGAGCGCCTGCCTTGCAAGCAGGAGGTCAGCGGTTCGATCCCGCTTGGCTCCACCAAGATTATGTTTGTTCCTTGAAAACTAGATAACGAAACAAAAGCATAGAATCATCCTTGAAAGAGGTAGATCTTATGATCTTACTCTTTACCATCTTTAGCTGCCGTTCGATCGTATCGAACACGGGTTAAGCTAATAAGAGCACACGGAGGATGCCTAGGCGCTAGGAGCCGACGAAGGACGTGGCGAACGACGAAATCGCCTCGGGGAGCCGTAAGCAGGCGTTGATCCGGGGATGTCCGAATGGGGGAACCCAGCTGAGGTAATTCTCAGTTACCGCTATCTGAATACATAGGGTAGTAGGAGGCATACGAGGGGAACTGAAACATCTAAGTACCCTCAGGAGAAGAAAACAAGAGTGATTCCGTCAGTAGCGGCGAGCGAAAGCGGAACAGCCCAAACCAGAGGGCTTGCTCTCTGGGGTTGTGGGACGTCAATGTGGGTTTAGCAGAGTAGATGAAGCGGTCTGGAAAGGCCGGCCACAGAAGGTAACAGCCCTGTAATCGAAATTTTGCGAAAATCCTAGACGGATCCCGAGTACCGCGAGACACGTGAAACCTCGTGGGAAGCAGGCAGGACCATCTGCCAAGGCTAAATACTCCCTAGCGACCGATAGTGAAGCAGTACCGTGAGGGAAAGGTGAAAAGAACCGCGGGAGCGGAGTGAAATAGAACCTGAAACCGTGTGCTTACAAGAAGTCAGAGCTCGTTCATGAGTGATGGCGTGCCTTTTGTAGAATGAACCGGCGAGTTACGTTCCCGTGCAAGGTTAAGGTGAAGAGCCGGAGCCGCAGCGAAAGCGAGTCTGAATAGGGCGTATCGATATTTTCTTACGAAAAATCGCAGTACGTGGACGTAGACCCGAAACCGTGTGATCTACCCCTGCCCAGGGTGAAGGTGCGGTAACACGCACTGGAGGCCCGAACCCACGAATGTTGAAAAATTCGGGGATGAGGTGGGGGTAGCGGAGAAATTCCAATCGAACTCGGAGATAGCTGGTTCTCCCCGAAATAGCTTTAGGGCTAGCCTCGGGAGATGAGTAGTGGAGGTAAAGCACTGATTGGGTGCGGGGCCCGCCAAGGGTTACCAAGTCCAGTCAAACTCTGAATGCCACATACTTTATCCCGGGAGTCAGACAGTGAGTGCTAAGATCCATTGTCAAGAGGGAAACAGCCCAGATCATCAGCTAAGGTCCCCAAGTGTGTGTTAAGTGGGAAAGGATGTGGAGTTGCAAAGACAACCAGGATGTTGGCTTAGAAGCAGCCACCATTGAAAGAGTGCGTAATAGCTCACTGGTCGAGTGACTCTGCGCCGAAAATGTAACGGGGCTAAACACACCACCGAAGCTATGGCTCGTGCAAACAAGATTTGCACTTGGGTAGGGGAGCGTTGTATGTAGGTAGAAGGTGTACCGTAAGGAGCGCTGGACAGCATACAAGTGAGAATGCCGGTATGAGTAACGAAAAGATCAGTGAGAATCTGATCCGCCGAAAGCCTAAGGGTTCCTGAGGAAGGCTCGTCCGCTCAGGGTAAGTCGGGACCTAAGGCGAGGCCGAAAGGCGTAGTCGAAGGACAACAGGTTGAAATTCCTGTACCACCGTGAACCGTTATGAGCAATGGGGTGACGCAGAAGGATAGTGACGCGGACTGATGGATGTCCGTCCAAGCAGAGAGGCTGGTGTGTAGGCAAATCCGCACATCGTAAGGCTGGTCTGTGATGGGGAGCGAAAATTGCAGTAGCGAAGGTCATGAGTTCAGGCTGCCAAGAAAAGCCTCTAGCCAGGGAGAAGGTGCCCGTACCGCAAACCGACACAGGTAGGCGAGCAGAGCATGCTAAGGCGCGCGGAAGAACTCTCGTTAAGGAACTCGGCAAAATGACCCCGTAACTTCGGGAGAAGGGGTGCCTCGGTAGGGTGAATAGCCCGAGGGGGCCGCAGTGAAAAGGCCCAAGCGACTGTTTAGCAAAAACACAGGTCTGTGCGAAGCCGCAAGGCGAAGTATACGGGCTGACGCCTGCCCGGTGCTGGAAGGTTAAGGGGAGTGGTTAGGGGTTTACCCCGAAGCTATGAACCGAAGCCCCAGTAAACGGCGGCCGTAACTATAACGGTCCTAAGGTAGCGAAATTCCTTGTCAGGTAAATTCTGACCCGCACGAATGGCGTAACGACTTGGGCGCTGTCTCAACGAGAGATCCGGTGAAATTTTAATACCTGTGAAGATGCAGGTTACCCGCGACAAGACGGAAAGACCCCATGGAGCTTTACTGCAGCTTGATATTGGACTTTGGTACGATCTGTACAGGATAGGTGGGAGCCTGAGAAGCCTGAGCGCCAGCTTGGGTGGAGGCGACGTTGGGATACCACCCTGATCGTATCGGAGTTCTAACCTGGTACCGTAAGCCGGTATGGGGACAGTGTCAGGTGGGCAGTTTGACTGGGGCGGTCGCCTCCTAAAAAGTAACGGAGGCGCCCCAAGGTTCCCTCAGAATGGTTGGAAATCATTCGAAGAGTGCAAAGGCATAAGGGAGCTTGACTGCGAGACAAACAGGTCGAGCAGGGACGAAAGTCGGGCTTAGTGATCCGGTGGTACCGCATGGAAGGGCCATCGCTCAACGGATAAAAGCTACCCTGGGGATAACAGGCTTATCTCCCCCAAGAGTCCACATCGACGGGGAGGTTTGGCACCTCGATGTCGGCTCATCGCATCCTGGGGCTGAAGTAGGTCCCAAGGGTTGGGCTGTTCGCCCATTAAAGCGGTACGCGAGCTGGGTTCAGAACGTCGTGAGACAGTTCGGTCCCTATCTGTCGTGGGCGCAGGAAATTTGAGAGGAGCTGTCCTTAGTACGAGAGGACCGGGATGGACGTACCGCTGGTGTACCAGTTGTTCCGCCAGGAGCACGGCTGGATAGCTACGTACGGACGGGATAAGCGCTGAAAGCATCTAAGCGTGAAGCCCCCCTCAAGATGAGATTTCCCAGTAAAGTAAGACCCCTTGAAGACGACGAGGTAGATAGGTTCGGGGTGGAAGTGCCGTAAGGTATGGAGCTGACGAATACTAATCGGTCGAGGGCTTATCCAAGAGAACAGCAAAGAGAAGGATGTATGCTTGTTTCGTATCTAGTTTTCAAGGTGCAAGTCGCCTTGAATTAAAGTATTCATGTTTCCTGGCAGAAACATGACACATCGTTTGGTGATGATGGCGGAGGGGAACCACGCGTTCCCATCTCGAACACGACCGTTAAGCCCTCCAGCGCCGATGGTACTTGAACCGAAGGGTTCCGGGAGAGTAGGACGTCGCCAAGCACAATAGGAAAGACCTTTGGTTTAAATTCCAAGGGTCTTTTTTGCTTGCAGGATGGGCATAAAATAGGTAGGGGAGTAAAAAATAAATCGACCCATCACAAAGAGTTGCAAATTATCTGAAAACTGTTATAATGTAATTAAAGTCAAAGAAAGTCAAAGTCAATTTACTCTCGTAAGGAGGTTGAATTGATGCGGAACGTATCCGAAGTGATTGAGCAGTATTTGAAGCAGATCATACAACAAAGCACGGATGGAATCGTGGAAATCCAGCGTAACGAGCTGGCTGACCAGTTCGCCTGTGTCCCATCTCAGATTAATTACGTTATAAGCACCCGATTTACTTTAGAGAAGGGTTTTGTCGTCGAAAGTAAACGCGGGGGCGGCGGATATATCCGGATACAGAAGATTGAACTGAATGCACACGGCTCTATATTGGATCACATTTCGAAAACCATCAGTTCTCACATCGATCAGAACGCATCAGAAGGGCTGTTGTACCAACTGGAGGAGAACGGCTATCTTACTCCTAGGGAAGCCGCGATGGCGAGATCAGCGATATCAAGGGATGTACTGGTTCTGAAACTGCCCCTTCGCGACGAAATCCGAGCCAAAATTTTAAAGGCGATGCTGATATCCTTGTTGAGCCGATAAGGAGGGTATATTATGCTATGTCAGGAATGTGGTAAAAAGCAAGCGACACTGCATTTTACGAAAATTTTGAATGGAGAAAAGACCGAGTTCCATATTTGTGAAGCATGTGCCCGTGAGAAGGGAGAACTGATTCCTGGAACGCCAAACGGATTTTCCATTCATAACCTATTATCAGGTTTGCTCGATTTTGAACCGAGTTCCGGGAATAATCCTTTAACGCCCAAGGCTCCGCCCAGCCGCTGTGAGCATTGCGGACTGACTTACAGTCAATTCAGCAAGATCGGACGCTTTGGCTGCAGCTCGTGCTACAAGCACTTTGGAGAGAAGTTAGATCCTTTATTCAAACGGGTGCATGGCAGTACGCTTCATACCGGTAAGGTTCCTAAACGCTCCGGCGGGTTAATAAAACATAAGAGGGAAATCGAAAGCTTGAAGAAGGAACTGCTTTTGCGCATTGAGAACGAAGAATTTGAGAAAGCGGCGCAGCTTCGGGATGAGATCCGGGAATTGGAGAAGAAGGTTGCGGAAAGCTAACGTATGGGTAAGGAGGCATAATGATGACAGTAAATCGCTTTACAGAGCAAGCATTAAGTGACTGGATGAAAGGGGAAGGCCCCGACTCCGATATTGTGATCAGCAGCCGTATCCGTATAGCACGGAACCTGCAGTCGTATCCTTTCCCGATGCTGTCGACCAACCAGCAGTCCAAAGAAGTTTTGGACCAGGTATCTCAAGTGCTTCAGGATGAAGAGCTGCAAAAAATCGGACCGTTTTCAATGCTGTCTTTGTCGGAGCTGGATGAGCTGCAGAAGCGGGTATTGGTCGAGAAGCACTTGATCAGTCCGGCGCTTGCGAACGAATCGCGCAACGGCGCAGTTATTTTAAATAATAATGAGTCCATCAGCATCATGGTGAATGAAGAGGACCATTTACGAATACAATGCTTGTGCCCAGGCTTTCAAATTAAAGAAGCATGGGATACGGCAAGCCAGATAGACGATTTATTCGAAGGCCATCTCGACTATGCTTTCGACGAGAAGCGGGGTTATTTAACAAGCTGCCCGACCAATGTGGGAACCGGCATTCGCGCTTCCGTTATGATTCATCTGCCCGCGCTTGTGCTGACGCAGCAGATTAACCGGATCCTTTCGGCGATTACTCAGGTAGGGTTAGCCGTGAGAGGGTTATATGGCGAAGGCAGCGAGGCGTTGGGCAACCTGTTCCAGATATCCAATCAGATTACTTTGGGGCAATCGGAGCAGGAAATCATTGATAATTTATATGGCGTCGTCCGGCAAATTATTGAGCATGAACGGGCTGCACGCCAAAAGCTGCAGTATGAAACGAAGGCGAAGCTGCTTGACAGAATCAGCCGTTCCTTCGGAATTATGTCCTATGCAGCAATTATGGATTCAAAGGAAGCAGCACAGCGGCTGTCCGACGTTCGCCTTGGGGTGGATTTGGGTATTATCAAAAATGTCCAGCCACAGGTGTTAAACGAGCTGCTTGTGATGACGCAGCCGGGTTTTTTACAGCAATATGCAGGAGAAAAGCTGACGGCTGAAGAAAGAGACATAAGAAGGGCACAGCTCATACGTGAGAAATTCAACCAAGAATAAATTCCGAGCTGGTAGTTCCTCTTTCCTCAAAAGCAAAATCACCTAATTCTTACTTTATTATGGAGGTGTTACGCATGATGTTTGGAAGATTTACAGAACGCGCACAAAAAGTATTGTCTTTAGCACAAGAGGAAGCGGTCCGTTTAGGTCATAATAATATTGGCACAGAGCATATTTTGTTGGGGCTGATCCGAGAAGGAGACGGCATTGCCGCCAAAGCGCTCATTGCTCTGGGCTTGGGTCTCGAGAAGATTCAAGACGAAGTGGAGGCTTTGATCGGCCGGGGGCAAGAACAACCGACGAATATCGCTTACACTCCTAGAGCCAAGAAGGTGATTGAGCTGTCCATGGATGAGGCTCGTAAGCTGGGCCACACCTATGTCGGTACGGAGCATATCCTTCTGGGTCTGATTCGCGAAGGCGAGGGCGTTGCAGCCCGTGTCCTGAACAACCTGGGCGTGAGTCTGAACAAGGCCCGTCAGCAGGTGCTGCAGCTTCTGGGCAGCAGCGAGGTGGTGTCTACGAACCATGGTAACACCGCGAACGTAAATACACCTACCCTGGATGGGCTGGCTCGTGATTTAACGGCCTATGCCAAGGACGGCAACCTGGACCCTGTCATTGGACGCAGCAAGGAAATTGAGCGCGTTATTCAAGTGCTGAGCCGCAGAACCAAGAACAATCCGGTTCTTATCGGGGAGCCTGGGGTTGGTAAAACGGCGATTGCCGAAGGTTTAGCTCAAAAAATCATTAACAACGAAATTCCCGAAACGCTTCGCGATAAACGGGTGATGACTTTAGATATGGGTTCTGTCGTTGCAGGTACGAAGTACCGCGGCGAATTCGAGGACCGTTTGAAAAAAATTATGGATGAAATCCGTCAAGCCGGTAACATCATTTTGTTCATTGATGAGCTGCACACGCTGATCGGAGCCGGAGGCGCAGAAGGAGCAATCGATGCCTCGAACATCCTGAAGCCTGCCTTGGCTCGTGGCGAACTGCAGTGCATCGGGGCTACTACCCTGGATGAGTACCGCAAATATATCGAGAAAGACGCTGCGCTGGAAAGACGCTTCCAACCGATTACGGTGGATCAGCCGTCTCCGGAAGAAGCGATTCAAATTTTGCACGGCCTGCGTGACCGCTACGAAGCCCACCACCGTGTGAAAATTACGGACGATGCGATTGAACAAGCCGTTAAACTGTCCGACCGCTACATTACAGACCGGTTCCTGCCGGATAAGGCAATTGACCTGATCGACGAGGCCAGCTCCAAAGTAAGGCTTCGCTCGTATACGGTACCGCCTGATCTGAAGAAGCTGGAAAGCAAGCTGGAGGATATCCGTAAAGAGAAGGATGCCGCGGTCCAAAGCCAAGAGTTTGAGAAAGCCGCCTCCCTCCGCGATACGGAACAAAAGCTTCGCGAAGAGCTGGATTCGACGAAAAACGAATGGAAAGAAAAACAAGGCCGTACGGATTCCGAGGTAACGCCGGATGATATCGCTCAAGTCGTAGCAAGCTGGACGGGGATTCCTGTGGTGAAGCTGGCCGAGGAAGAAACGCAGCGTCTGCTCAAAATGGAAGACATTCTTCACGATCGCGTGATCGGCCAGGAAGAAGCGGTTAAAGCCGTGAGCCGGGCTATCCGCCGCGCGAGAGCGGGCCTCAAAGATCCGAAGCGCCCTATGGGCTCCTTCATCTTCCTTGAACCTACCGGGGTCGGTAAAACGGAGCTTGCCCGCGCATTGGCCGAATCCTTGTTCGGTGATGAGAATGCCGTCATTCGTATCGACATGTCGGAATATATGGAGAAGCACTCGACATCCCGTCTCGTTGGGGCGCCTCCAGGATATGTGGGTTATGAAGAAGGCGGACAATTAACCGAAAAGGTACGCCGTAAGCCTTACTCCGTAGTGCTGTTGGACGAAATTGAGAAGGCTCACCCGGAAGTGTTCAACATCCTGCTTCAAGTGCTGGAGGATGGCCGTCTGACCGATTCCAAGGGACGTACGGTAGACTTCCGTAATACGCTGATCATCATGACCTCCAACGTAGGGGCCGATACGATCAAGAAAAATTCATCGCTTGGTTTCACGGCGGCTCAAGACGCAGGCAAAGATTATTCCAACATGAAGGATAAAGTGATGGGCGAGCTGAAAAAATCGTTCCGCCCTGAATTCCTGAACCGGATCGACGAGATCATTGTGTTCCACTCGCTCGAAGAGCAGCACATTGCTCAAATCGTGACGCTGATGGCGGACGATCTGCGCAAACGTCTGAAAGAACAAGAAGTCGATTTTGTGCTTACGGATAGAGCTAAGGCATTCCTGGCCAAAGAGGGCTTCGACCCTACGTACGGTGCGCGTCCATTGCGTCGCGCCATTCAGAAGCATATCGAGGACCGTTTGTCCGAAGAATTGCTTCGCGGTCAGATCTCGAAGGGCGACACGTTAACCATCGATGAAAAGGATGGGGAACTGACGGTCGAGAAGACCCAAGGGGTCACAACTACGTAAATAGACGAAACCATAAACAGCATCCTGTGCCTTTGATCGGGTACAGGATGTTTTTTTGTATTATGAAGGATGCAGGGTTTTCTTTGTTGTTACAAAATGGTAAACTTTGATAGATGAGAATTATGGGTTCGGATGGAACAGCTAGGAGAGACGTTATGGTAAAAACGAAAACAAAATTCTGCTGTCAGGAATGCGGCTATGAATCCCCGAAATGGCTGGGAAAATGTCCGGGCTGCCAATCGTGGAACAGCTTTGTGGAGGAAGTGGAGACCGTTTCTAAGACGCAGGGCGTGCATTCTTCTTTACTGCGTACGAAAGAAAAGCCGGTTTCCATCATAAATATAAAAAGCAGTGAAGAACAGCGTATTGTTACCCGCAATAAAGAATTAAACCGCGTGCTGGGCGGCGGACTTGTCCCCGGATCCCTGTTGTTAGTAGGGGGAGACCCGGGAATCGGCAAATCTACCCTGCTGCTGCAAACATCTCATGATTTAACGGGAAGCGACAAGAAGGTACTGTACGTTTCCGGTGAGGAATCCGTACGTCAGACGAAGCTTCGGGCGGACCGGTTAAACGCTTCATCAGAGCTGCTGTATGTGCTGTGCGAGACGAATCTGGAACAGATCGAAGCAGCGATTGATGAAGTGCAGCCGGATTTTCTGGTCATCGACTCCATCCAGACGGTTTACCATCCGGGAGTCACCTCTGCGCCGGGAAGCGTATCTCAAGTAAGGGAATGTACAGGGCATTTTATGCGCATTGCCAAAATTAAAGGTATCGCCACGGTGCTGGTAGGCCATGTTACTAAGGAAGGGGCCATTGCTGGACCTAGACTGCTTGAGCATATGGTGGACTGCGTCCTTTATTTCGAAGGGGAACGGCATCATTCATACCGGCTGTTAAGGGCGGTTAAGAACCGTTTCGGAGCGACCAACGAAATCGGTATTTTCGAAATGCAGGAGAGCGGCTTGGTCGAGGTGAGCAATCCTTCCGAATTGTTCCTCTCCGAGCGTCCGCTTGGCGTATCCGGTTCTACGGTCGTCGCCAGTATGGAAGGAACCCGTCCTGTGCTGGTAGAGCTGCAGGCACTTGTTTCCTCCACGAACTTCCCATCTCCGAGACGAATGGCTACAGGGATTGATCATAACCGGCTGTCGCTGATTATTGCGGTGCTGGAGAAGCGCATGGGCATGTTCCTGGCCAATCAGGATGCCTATGTGAATGTAGCCGGCGGGGTGAAGCTGGATGAACCGGCCGTCGATCTGGCTATTGCCGTCAGCATAGCATCGAGCTTGCGTGAGCAGCCGACCCAGCCTTTTGATGTGGTTTTCGGCGAGGTAGGCCTGACAGGCGAGGTGCGCGGGGTTTCCCGTGTCGATCAAAGAGTGAAAGAAGCGGAGAAGCTGGGCTTCCGCCGCGTCATTTTACCGGAAAAAAGCTTAAAGGGCTGGACAGCGCCCTCAGGAATCGAAATTATTGGTGTAAGCACGGTATCTGAAGCGTTGAAGGCCGCATTAGGTTAAGGAAGCGAACGGATTAGAGTTGCGGACTGGAGGGACAACATGAGCAAGGAAGAAATAAAAAGAGACGTCATGAGCCAACTATTACAAATGGTTGCGCCCGGAACCGCTTTCCGCGATGGCTTGGAGAATGTTTTGCGAGCGAAGACAGGAGCCCTGATTGTTGTGGGCTACAGCCCGGAAGTAATGGAGATCGTGGATGGAGGGTTTTCCATCAACTGCGACTTCTCCCCCAACTATTTGTACGAGCTCGCGAAGATGGACGGAGCGATTATTTTAAGCGAGGATTTGAAAAGAATCTTGTACGCGAACACGCAGCTGATTCCCAATTCCTCAATTACTTCGTCGGAGACGGGAATTCGCCACCGTACGGCCGAGCGGGTCGCCAAGCAAACTTCCAAGCTCGTGGTGTCCATCTCCCAGCGTCGTAACGTCATTACTTTGTATCAAGGCAATTTGCGGTACTCTCTGAAAGATATGGGCGTCATTCTGACTAGAGCCAATCAGGCTATTCAGACGATGGAAAGGTATAAGTCCGTCTTGGATCAGGCCTTGACGAATCTGGGGGCGTCGGAATTTGAAGAACTGGTGACGCTGCATGATGTGACGAATGTCATCCAACGTATCGAGATGGTGCTTAAAATCAAAGCGGAAATCAAAAGATACATTAACGAATTAGGCACCGAAGGCCGATTAATTAGTATGCAGCTTGATGAGCTGGCGGGCATGGTTGATCTGGAAGCGCAACTTTTGCTGAAGGATTACGTAAAGGAATTGCATGAGGATAAACTGAAGGATCTTGGCCATGCATTCCGCAAGCTTGCTGCCGACGAGCTGCTGGATCATAACCATATCGCGAAGCTGCTCGGTTACCCCGTAGCCCAGAGCAGTGCGGAGGAGACCGTATCCCCGAGAGGCTACCGGGTGCTGAACAAGATCCCACGGCTTCCTTCCGTGATTATTCAAAATTTGGTCGAACGCTTTGAGCAGCTGCCTCATTTGATGATGGCCACGATAGACGAGCTGGATGAAGTGGACGGCATCGGGGAGGTACGCGCCCGAACCATTAAAGAAGGCTTGAAACGAATTCAAGATCAAGTACTCATTGACAGACATATTTAACTTGCATACAATCAGAGGGTACCCTAATATAATAAGTTGTATTAGGGTACAGTATAACCAGAGGTGGACAAAACGAATGTTAACTAAATCTCTTCCCAATTTATTTACAGTAGGGAACTTGTTTTTAGGATTTATTTCTATTATCCTCGCGTTTAATCAGAAAGCGGAACTGGCTGCCATCATGGTCCGTAATCGCTATGCTGTGCGACGGCTTGGACGGACGTGTGGCACGCGCTTTGAACGCGCAGAGTGAGTTTGGTAAAGAATTGGACTCGCTGTCTGACGTCATCTCTTTTGGGGTAGCTCCTGCTTTTATTATGTACGTTGTTGCTTTTACCGGTATGAATGCGGCCGCTGCATGGATTATTACCGCTATTTTCCCGATTTGCGGAGCGCTTCGGCTGGCCAGATTTAATGTCGTCGCAGGGGTGCCGGGTTATTTCATCGGGCTGCCGATTCCAGCGGCCGGCGGTGTCCTGTGTACATTGGCATTGTTCCATAATGAATTGAACAGCATTATTCTCGTGCTCAGCACGCTGCTGCTTTCGTATTTGATGGTTAGCACCGTGAAATATCCCAACTTCAAAAAGATCGGCATTCCGAAGAAAGCTATCTGGATTACTCCAATCGTTATCGCGATTGCCGTGTTCGTAGCTTATAGGTACCCTGGCACGCTTTCCAAGATGATCTTTGTACCGCTGCTGGTCTATGCGCTGTACGGCCTAAAAAAAAACGTTGAACGCCTTCTTCCAAAACGCAGAAGAAAAGGGAAATCTCTGGAAGATGTCAATTCGGAGACCCGTTCGATGTAAATAGTGAAAATGAAAAGCATTTATTTTCCTTGATTCCAAGGAAAGTAAGTGCTTTTTTTATTTTTTATGCGGTCCGGAGGATTAGGCAGGAAACTTTTGGTTCATAATTGTAACGAAGAAACTTTTATGAAAAGAGGTTGGAGGTGATTCTATGATCAAGAAATGGTTCCAGTATGTATTTGCAGTTATCGGAGGCGTGTTGTGTTTTGAATGGAGTGATACCGTCGGACGGCCATTTTTTACTCTCATAGAAACGGTTTTCGGTTTGGAACGTGTTCAGGGCGGGGCCGTTTGGGTGATGCTGCTAGGTGGAATCGTTTTTTACGGAGTTGGAGCATGGTTGGCTCCGTATGTGACCCGATGGCTTCTGGCAGGGGAAGAACGAGTAAATCAGGTGCCGATGGCCGATTTAGTGGCGGGTACCATGGGTATGGTAGTTGGGCTGCTGCTGTCGGTCATGCTGCTGAGCCCGTTCGAACAGGCAGGCTTGCTGCCGCCGGCGCTTCAGGTTATCGTAACGATGATGCTGGGCGCAGCCGGATTCCGGATGGGATATGCCAAGAAGGAAGAATTTATTGCGCTGCTCTCCAAGCGAAGCGCGTCCAAGGAGCGCGGCGGTCCCGGGGAAGTCAAAGGGTTTGAGGAACACAAAATTTTAGATACGAGCGTCATTATCGATGGCCGCATAGCGGATATTTGTAAAACCGGATTTATTGAGGGGACTCTGGTCATCCCGGAATTCGTGTTGGAGGAGCTTCAGCATATCGCCGATTCCTCGGATTTGTTGAAAAGAAACCGCGGGCGCCGCGGGCTCGATATTTTGAATAAAATTCAAAAGGAACTGGATGTCCGCGTCCTTATTTATGAAGGGGATTTTGAAGAAATTTCCGAGGTGGACAGCAAGCTGGTGAAGCTGGCTAAGGTGCTTCAGGGCAAGGTCATTACAAATGATTTCAACCTGAACAAGGTATGTGAGCTGCAAGGCGTTTCCGTGCTCAATATCAATGATCTTGCCAATGCGGTGAAGCCGGTTGTGCTCCCTGGAGAGGAAATTCTGGTGCAGGTCATCAAGGACGGCAAGGAGCATGGACAAGGTGTGGCCTACCTGGACGACGGCACAATGATTGTCGTGGAAGGCGGCAGAGAGTTTATCGGGACCACCTTGGATGTATTGGTAACCAGTGTGCTGCAGACGTCTGCAGGCCGGATGATTTTTGCCAAGCCGAAATTATTGGAAAAAGCGCTCTAAAACGTATATGATAAAGGGAGCCGTACCAGGCGTGCTCCGCTTATGGGGCAACCGCCGGTACGAGGGACTTGCTATCATGCGAACAGTTATAGGTGGAGAGCGTATGGAACAGTTAGGGGTAGTGGTCGTTGCCGCGGGCAAGGGCTCGCGGATGCGGACACAGGAAAGCAAACAGTATTTGCAATTGGCTGGAAAGCCGATTCTCGTACATACATTACTGCTGTTTCAGAGGATGGAGCAGGTGGACACGATTGTGCTGGTAACCGGACCGGAGGATGTGGAACGCTGCAGGGATTATGTGGAGCGCTACAAACTTTCGAAGGTAGAGCATATCGTGGCCGGGGGCAAGGAACGCCAGGATTCAGTGCACAAGGGCCTGACCGTTTTAAAGGACCGGGTACAATGGATTATGGTTCATGACGGTGTCCGGCCCTTTGCTGCGGCCGACCGGATTGCGGCTTGCTGGCACAAGGCGATGGAGACCGATGCTGCTGTGCTTGCCGTACCGGTGAAAGACACAATCAAAGTAGTCGATTCGGAAGGAACGATCGTTTCCACACCGGACCGGCGCAGCTTGTGGGCGATTCAGACCCCACAAGCTTTTCGTTTTTCTTTGCTGCTGCAGGCTTACGAGCAGGCGGAGCAGGAAGGATTTACCGGGACGGATGATGCGATGCTGGTAGAACGGATGGGAACGAATGTTTGTGTTGTGGAATCGGACTATTATAACATTAAAATTACGACCCCGGAGGATTTACCTTGGGCCGAATGGATTATTCAAAATGTCAGGGGAGAGAGCAAAGCATGATTCGTGTGGGGCAAGGTTTTGATGTGCATCAATTGGTGGAAGGCCGCAAGTGCATTATAGGTGGGGTTGAGATTCCATATGAACTGGGGCTGCTGGGACATTCCGACGCGGATGTGCTGCTCCATGCCATCAGCGATGCAATATTAGGCGCTTTGGGGCTTGGAGATATCGGCAAGCATTTTCCGGATACGGACCCGGAATTCAAAGATGCGGACAGCTATAAGCTGCTGCTGCATGTCTGGAAGCTGGCCAAGGAAGCGGGCTATAAGCTGGGAAATATCGATTCGACCATTATTGCCCAGAGGCCGAAGATGGCTCCTTATATTCCGGCCATGGTCGAGCGGATTGCCGAAGCGCTGGAGGCGGAGGCGTCTCAAGTGAACGTTAAAGCAACGACAACCGAAAAGCTAGGGTTCCCGGGGCGTGGCGAAGGAATTGCCGCACAATCGGTTGTTTGTCTGATTCAAGATGTGCTATCATAACAACTAATATTCGGTTCACGGTTTAACAGGAGAGGGGCGTCAGCTTATGTCAGGTCATTTTCGGGTGCGTTATGCGCCAAGTCCGACGGGGCATCTTCATATCGGCGGTGCACGTACGGCGTTACTTAATTATTTGTTGGCACGTAAAAACAACGGTCAATTTATCGTTCGTTTTGAGGATACCGACCAGACTCGGCATGTGGAGTCTGGCATCGACAACCAGCTGAACGGCTTGAAATGGCTCGGACTGGATTGGGACGAAAGCGTCGATGTCGGCGGTCCTTACGGTCCTTACCGGCAAATGGAGCGTCTTGGCTTGTATCAGCCCTACGTGGAGCAGCTGCTGGAGAACGGACACGCATACCACTGCTACTGCTCGGAAGCGGATCTTGAGCGGGAACGGGCAGAGCAGGAAGCCAAAGGCGAAATGCCGCGCTATTCCGGCCGCTGTCGTCATTTGACCGAGGAGCAGGTTGCGCAGTTTCAAGCGGAGGGACGCAAGCCGTCGATCCGGTTCCGCGTACCAGCTGATAAGATCATCGCGTTTGATGATCGGGTGCGGGATCACATAGAGTTTGAGACGAACGGTATCGGCGATTTCATTATCGTGCGTCCAGACGGCATTCCGACCTACAACTTTGCGGTCATTCTGGACGATCATCTCATGAAAATTACGCTGGTCATCCGCGGCGAGGAGCACTTATCCAATACGCCAAGGCAGATTATGATGTATGAAGCGCTGAACCTGCCGGTGCCTCAATTCGCTCATCTGTCGCTTATTTTGAACCAGGACCGTAAAAAAATGAGCAAACGGGACGAATCGATCATTCAGTTTATCGAGCAGTATAAAGAGCTCGGCTATTTGCCGGAAGCGGTGCTTAACTTTATCGTGCTGCTCGGATGGTCGCCTAAAGGAGAAGAAGAGATTTTCTCCAAGGAAGAATTGATCGCTCAATTCGATTTGGACCGGGTGTCGAAGAGCCCTGCCGTGTTCGATATGGATAAACTGAACTGGATGAACAACCATTACTTGAAGAAGGCAGATCCGGCTCACGTGGTCGAGCTGTCGCTGCCGCATCTGCAAAAGGCCGGCTTCGTTCCGGAAACGCTGAGCGGAGAACAGCAGGAATGGGTGGCCCGTCTGATTGGGCTGAACCAAGAGAGGATGCAGTACGCTGCGGAGATCGTACCGCTGTCCGAGCTCTTTTTCCAAGCGGATGTAGTATTCGAGAACGAAGAGGCCAAGGCGGTGCTGAACGAGGAGTCCGTTCCCGTCGTGCTGAAGGCTTTTCTGGACAGAAGTAGAGCAGGCGGAGTCCTTCGCGCCGGAGAATATGGCTCCGATGCTGAAGGCGGTACAGAAGGAGACGGGCTTTAAAGGCAAGCAGCTCTTCATGCCGATTCGCGTAGCGCTGACAGGTCAGACGCATGGGCCGGACTTGAATATGACCTTGTATTTGCTGGGCAAGCAAAAGGTTGCAGACCGGCTGAACAAATTATTGTAAACCCCCTTATTTAGCGTTATACTAATTAACAATAAATGACCGAGGCGTTGAGCAGGAGAGTACAACGGAGCAGGGCTTCACAGAGAGGGCAACCGGCGGGTGACCGCTTGAGCTGAAAGTTGCGCCATGGCCGTCAGTTGGAAATGCACCTGGGAGCCGTATCGACGAGCGGCCTATCGTTCCCTGTTAGGGTCATAGGCAAGGTAGTCATACCGTTTACGTTCACGTTACGAACGCACGAGATGAGTATGCTTTGGCATGCTCAAGCAGAGTGGAACCGCGACATTTTCGCCTCTGCAGCCAATTGGGCTGCGGGGGCTTTTTATGTTAGGCAGAGGAAGCATCAGGGGGAGCGGGTGAACAGCTTGTTTAAGTCGATGAGGGAAGATATCGAAACCATATTTGAGAATGATCCGGCAGCACGCAGCTGGTTCGAGGTAGCTTTTACGTATTCGGGACTGCATGCTCTTTGGGCGCACCGCGTAGCCCACAAGTTTTATAAAAACGGCTGGTTTACGACTGCGCGGATTATTTCTCAGGTCAGCCGTTTTATGACGGGGATCGAGATCCATCCGGGAGCGGTTATCGGACGCCGGTTTTTCATCGATCATGGAATGGGCGTCATTATTGGGGAAACCTGCGAAATCGGGGACGATGTGGTATTGTATCAAGGAGTGACCCTGGGCGGAACAGGGAAGGAGAAAGGCAAACGCCATCCTACCATAGGCAATAATGTGGTCATCGCTTCCGGCGCCAAGGTGCTTGGCTCGTTTACCGTAGGCGACAATTCTCGAATCGGCGCGAATGCGGTAGTATTGAGCGAGGTGCCGCAGAACAGCACCGTGGTCGGCATTCCGGGACGAATCGTGAAGCGGGATGGCGTTCGTATCGGAAAGCTGGATCACAACAATCTGCCAGACCCGGTTATCGACATGTTCCGTCAGATGCAGCAGCAAATCGAAGAACTGAAGCAGCAAGTAGATGATTTAAGTAAAAATAAAGTGTGAACTCACTTTTTAACTCAAAGAATGGAGGGTGCCAACAGTATGGCGCTTAAAATCTACAATACAATGACCCGGTCCAAGGACGAGTTCAAACCGATCACTCCGGGTAAAGTGAAAATGTATGTTTGCGGTCCGACCGTATATGATTACATTCATATCGGCAACGCGCGTCCGGTTATCTTTTTTGATGTCGTGAGAAGATATATGGAATCCATTGGCTACGATGTAACCTATGTCGTTAATTTTACGGATGTGGATGATAAGCTGATCCGCAAAGCGGCACAGATGGAATCGACTGTTCCGGAAATCGCCGAGCTGTTTATCCAGAAGTTTTACGAGGATACGGAAGGCTTGGGCGTGCGGAAGGCAACGCTGAACCCGCGCGTAACGGAAAATATCCAGGAGATTATTGATTTCATTCAAGGATTGGTGGATAAAGGATATGCTTATGAAAGCGGCGGCGACGTTTACTTCCGTACGACCCGCTTTGCGGAATACGGCAAGCTGTCGCATCAAAATCTGGAAGAGCTGCAGTTCGGCATCCGCGTCGAGGTAGACGATCGGAAGGAGAACCCACAGGACTTCGTTCTGTGGAAAGGCGCGAAACCGGGTGAGATCGCATGGGAAAGTCCATGGGGCGCCGGGCGTCCGGGCTGGCATATCGAATGCTCCGCAATGGCTCGTAAATATCTTGGCGATACCATCGATATTCACGGCGGCGGCCAGGATCTGCAGTTTCCTCACCATGAATGCGAGATCGCCCAATCGGAATGCTTCACCGGTCATCCGATGGCAAACTACTGGATGCATAACGGATACATTAACATCGATAACGAGAAAATGTCCAAATCGATGGGCAACGGCATCAATGTCAATCAAATGCTGAAGACGATCCCGCCGCAGGTCATTCGTTATTTCATGCTCTCAGCGCATTACCGTAATCCGTTGAACTTCAGCGAGGAAGCGATCGAGCAGGCGAAAAACGGCTTGGCCCGGATTGAGAACTGTATTGCCGGCATCAGACACCGGCTGTCCACTGCTGTCCCTGGGGAGCCCGCGGAGGAAATTGTACATGCGGTTGCAGAGGTGCATCGTCAGTTTGAGCTGAAAATGAACGATGACTTTAATACGCCTGATGCTATTACAGCCGTATTCGAGCTGGTCAATGCAGCGAATCCATATCTGCAGCAGGAATCGGTAACACTGAGCTCCCTGGAGCTGCTGCTTTCCCGTTTTGAAACGATGGATAATGTCTTGGGCATACTAGCCAAAGCGGAGGAAGGGCTGCTGGACGAGGAGATCGAGCAGCTGATCGTGGAAAGAACCGAAGCGCGTAAAGCGAAGAACTGGGCCCGGGCCGACGAGATCCGCGATTTGTTAACGGAGCGCGGCATTATTTTAGAGGATACGGCTCAAGGTATCCGCTGGCGGAGGAAATAATGGAAGAGCAGCCTTCGTTTTCGCTCGATTTGAATTTGTTCAGCTTTCCGCCGGCCAAAGAGCCGAGACTGCTGAGTCCTATCGTGCTGGCTTATATAGGGGACGCCATTTACGAGGTATTTATCCGTCAATATGTGGTGTCCCTTCCGAACCAGCGCCCGAATCATTTGCACCGGCTGTCGACACAATATGTATCGGCCAAGGCTCAGGCCAAGGCGCTTCAGGTGTGGCTTCCTTATCTTACGGAAGAAGAAACGGATATGGTAAAAAGAGGCCGCAATGCAAAATCGGGCACTTCGGCCAAAAATGCGGATATTTTGGAGTATCGGCACAGCACGGCTTTTGAATGCTTGATTGGATATTTGTACTATACGAAGCAGTGGGAACGATTGCAGTATTTGCTAATGCTATCCCTGGATAAGGGCTAAGGAGAGAAACACCTATGGAAGATTTTATCGCCGGCAAGCACTCGGTGCTCGAGGCTTTACGTTCGGGACGAACGATTAATAAAATTTGGATTGCCGAAAATGCGCAAAAACAGCTGACGCAGCCTATCGTTGCAGAAGCTAAGCAAAACGGTATTATCGTCCAGTTTGCGGACAAGCGCAAGCTGGATCAGATGGTTGAAAACGTGCAGCATCAGGGCGTCGTAGCGCAGGTTGCTGCATATGATTACGTAGAAGTGGAGGACATCCTGGCACGGGCCCAGAGCCGCGGGGAGGAGCCTTTCATTCTGATACTGGACGAGATTGAGGATCCGCACAATTTGGGATCAATTTTACGTTCCGCCGACTGTACCGGCGTGCATGGGGTTATTATCCCCAAGCGCCGATCCGTCGGTTTGACGGCAACCGTATCCAAAACGTCGGCAGGCGCGGTGGAATACGTCCCGGTCGCCCGCGTGACCAATCTTGCGCAGACGATCGAACAGCTCAAGGAGCGGGGCGTTTGGGTGGCCGGTACCGATGTGGCGGCAAGCCAGCCGGTATTCCAAACCAATCTGAATATGCCGCTGGCCATTGTTATCGGCAATGAGAACAAAGGGATGGGCCGTTTAATCAAGGAGAAGTGCGACTTTCTGCTGAAGCTTCCGATGTTCGGGCAAATCAATTCATTGAACGCATCGGTGGCGGCATCCGTGCTTATGTATGAGGTAGTACGCCAACGGATCGCCGCGAAATAGACGGACCACCGGATGATCCAGGAAATTCTTATAGTAGACGGTTATAATATTATCGGTGCCTGGCCGGAACTGCAGAAGTTAAAAGATATTAGCTTGGAAGAAGCGAGGGACAGACTGATTCAGCAATTGGCTGAATATCAGTCCTTCTCGGGAACGAAGGTGCTGCTCGTTTTTGACGCCTATTACGTCCCAGGGCTGGGCGGCAAATATGTGCAGAACAAGCTTCGCATCTACTACACGAAGGAAAAAGAAACCGCCGACGAATTGATCGAGCGGCTGGTTACGGAAAATATCGGACGGCGTAAGCAGATTTACGTCGCGACCTCCGACATGACCGAGCAGCATGTTATCTTCGGCAAGGGCGCCTTCCGGGTACCGGCCGGAGAGCTGCTCGTTAAGGTTGGTCAGGTGAAGCGGGACATTCAGCACAAGATCGAGGAAAAGCCGGAAAGCCGCAGAAACACATTCGACAGCAAGCTGTCCGGCGAAGTCAAGGGCCTGTTCGAAAAGTGGCGCAGAGGCCAGTAATATATGGATTAGCAAGCTTTGGACGGCTGGAATTTGGTTGACGATAATAGATTACATAATGTATACTTATCGTATCTTTTCAACGTGTATCAGGGAAGAGCCATGCACAAGGAAGGTAGTCTTGCCGGGCCGGAGGGATTGTTGGTGAGTGTCGACCTCAAAGAGTTGAGAATGTACGAATATGACCTCAAGGCAGATGAAGACATTGTGGAAGCGGTCCGCGACGGGGATAGCGACGCACTGGAGTACTTGATTAACAAGTACAAGAACTTCGTCCGTGCCAAGGCACGCTCCTATTTTCTGATAGGAGCCGACAGGGAAGATATCGTACAAGAAGGAATGATAGGTTTATATAAATCGATCCGGGACTTTCGCGGCGATAAGCTGGCTTCCTTTAAAGCCTTTGCTGAGCTTTGCATCACTCGTCAGATCATTACGGCCATTAAAACCGCCACCCGCCAAAAGCATATTCCTTTGAATTCCTACGTATCGCTGGACAAGCCTATTTACGATGAAGATTCCGACCGTACGCTTCTTGATGTCATCTGCGGTTCCCGGGTAACCGATCCGGAAGAGCTGATTATCAATCAAGAGGAATTCAGCGGGCTGGAAGATAAAATGGGCGAGATTCTCAGCGACTTGGAGCGAAGGGTACTCATGCTCTATTTGGACGGACGCTCCTATCAGGAGATTGCGGTAGATTTGGACCGGCATGTGAAGTCGATAGACAATGCGCTTCAGCGGGTCAAGCGAAAGCTCGAACGGTATTTGGAAGTTAGAGATGCATAAGAACGGCACCTTTTCGCGGGTATGCGGAGGTGCTTTATTTTTTGTCGAAACGTTTATTCGCCTAGTTCTAGGTTAATACTGGTCGTATAGATGAGCGGGCTATATTCATAGGTTCTCCTTGACACACTACTAGCGTTATGCTAAAGTATTCAGGTAGCCTTAAAACTGTAAGGCGTTTTTTTGCTGAACCTTTAAGGTTTTCAAAAATTTGAGGCTGGTCCGTAGGAGGTGTACATCATGCGGGTTATTATCACGTTAGCGTGCACGAACTGCAAGCAAAGAAACTATACGTCCAATAAAAATAAGCGCAACCATCCAGACCGCATGGAGTTGAAGAAGTTTTGCAGGTTTTGCAATGAACATACCGCTCATCGCGAAACTAGGTAGCTTTTTGGAGGTGTAGTTGTGTCCTTTTTGGCAAGGATGAAGCAGGGATTCGGCAACACATTTTCTTATTTTACGGACAGCTGGTCCGAATTAAAGAAAGTGAAATGGCCAAGTCGTAAAGAGCTCATCAGCTATACGCTGGTTGTACTCTTCACGGTTGCCTTCGTGACCATTTACTTCTACGTACTTGATTTGGGTATTTCTGAGCTGCTTCGTCTTGTTTTCAAATAAGCGGGAGTGTAGGTGGCTGATATGGAAATGGAAAAAAGATGGTACGTCGTGCATACCTATTCCGGGTATGAGAATAAGGTCAAGGCGAACTTGGAAAAGCGCGTTGAATCAATGGACATGAAGGACAAGATCTTCCGCGTTCTGGTTCCTATGGAAGAGGAGCTGGTGAATAAGGACGGCAAGAAGAAGACGGTTATGCGTAAAGTATATCCGGGTTATGTTTTGGTCGAAATGATTCAAACCGATGACTCGTGGTATGTTGTGCGCAATACGCCGGGCGTGACGGGATTTGTCGGATCGACAGGTTCTGGCTCCAAGCCGACCGCACTGCTCCCTGATGAAGTGGAGTCCATTCTCAAGCATATGGGTATGGAAGAACCTAAACCGAAGATTGACTTCGATCTGAAAGAAACCGTTCGTGTTAAAGTGGGCCCTTTTGCGAATTTTGTCGGTTCGGTAGAAGAAATTCTTGTCGACAAAGCCAAGCTGAAGGTACACGTGAACATGTTCGGCCGGGAGACGCCTCTGGAGTTGGACTATCATCAGGTGGAAAAACTTTAAGAATCGCGTAGCCCACACTACATGCAAGGGGGTGTCACACAATGGCAAAAAAGGTTATCAAGGTTGTTAAACTACAGGTTCCTGCTGGTAAAGCGAATCCGGCGCCTCCGATTGGTCCGGCTTTGGGTCAAGCAGGTGTTAACATCATGGCTTTTTGTAAAGAGTTCAACGCTCGTACAGCTGATCAAGCAGGTTTGATTATCCCTGTTGAAATCTCCGTGTTCGAGGACCGTTCTTTCACGTTCATTACCAAAACTCCACCGGCTGCTGTATTGCTGCGTGTTGCTGCTAAGATCGAGAAAGGTTCCGGCGAGCCTAACAAAAAGAAAGTTGCAACTGTTAAACGTGCTACTGTTCGCGAAATCGCTGAACAAAAAATGCCTGACCTGAACGCTGCTTCCGTTGAGGCTGCAATGCGTATGATCGAAGGTACAGCTCGTAGCATGGGCGTAGTAATCGAGGACTAATTTCTGCGATTACGTCTGTTTTGTATAGCAACCATTCCGGCCATGCCTGATTGATGGTTGTATATTCAGCGATAACTGACATTTGCTCTGCACAATGTAATAGTTGCGCTGCCAGTGATAACCGGCATTGCTTCGCATAATGCAACGGTTACACTACCAGTGGGAGGATATTCCGCTAATACCACAAAGGAGGAAGAAAGAAGTGGCTAAACACGGTAAGAAATATCTTGAAGCTGCTAAGCTTGTCAATCCTGAAGCTCTTTATGAGCCGGCAGAAGCGATTGAGCTTGTAAAAAAAGCAGCGACTGCAAAATTCGACGAAACCGTTGAAGTAGCAGTTCGTTTGGGTGTAGACCCTCGTAAACAAGACCAAGCCGTTCGTGGCGTTGTTGTATTGCCTCACGGTACTGGTAAAACGAAGCGTGTCCTTGTATTCGCTAAAGGCGAAAAAGCTAAAGAAGCGGAAGCGGCAGGTGCTGATTTCGTAGGCGATCAAGACATGATCAACAAGATCCAACAAGGTTGGTTCGACTTTGACGTGTGCGTAGCGACACCGGACATGATGAGTGAAGTGGGTAAACTGGGCCGTATTTTGGGTGGTAAAGGTTTGATGCCGAATCCTAAAGCTGGTACTGTTACATTTGATGTAACAAAAGCAGTTCAAGAGATTAAGGCTGGTAAAATCGAATACCGTCTGGATAAGGCTGGTCAAATCCATGCTCCTATCGGTAAAGTATCCTTTGATGCAGAGAAGCTGGCTGACAACTTCCGCGCTTTGGTGGATGCTTTGAACCGTGCGAAACCTGCGGCTGCTAAAGGTGTATACCTGAAGAACATCGCTGTTTCCTCGACGATGGGTCCAGCTGCCCGTGTAAACGTACAAACCTTTAGATAAGGATAAGCTTGGCAGTTGACTTTTACAGTCACGCATGCTAATCTATCTAAGTTGACAAACGAATATGACTTACCGTAGACAGCAGGTGCTCCACTGGAGCTTAATATCCCGCCGAGGTGTTATGATATAGATCCTTTTCTTTGCACGTACAAAGATTATGTGAAATCATCATGCCTTCGCAGTGTCTGCGAAGGCATTTCTGCTTTTTATGGGAGACCCTCGCAGCGCTTTACGAGATAAGTTGATCGATCGAGTATTGTCTTCCCGTTAGGGAATTGAATTAGTTTTGTAAAATGCTTTCCGCGCGAAAGCACATAGGAGGTGCAAAAATGGCAAACGCAAAAACAATCGAGCTTAAATCTCAACAGGTTGCAGAAGTAACGGAGAAGCTGAAAGGCAGCTCCTGCACTATCGTTGCGGACTACCGTGGTTTGAATGTGGCTCAAGTAACTGAGCTTCGTAAACAACTTCGCGAAGCAGGCGTAGAGTTCCAAGTATTGAAAAACACTTTGGCTAGACGCGCAACTGCGAGCGCTGAATTGACTGCACTGGATGAACATTTGACTGGTCCTACAGCCATCGCATTCAGTAAAGATGATATCATTGCTCCAGCGAAAATCTTGACGGCTTTCGCAAAGAAAAATGAACATCTGAGCGTTAAAGCAGGCGTGGTAGAAGGTAAAGTCGTTGACTTTGATCAAATCAAAGCACTGGCTGAGCTTCCTTCCAGAGAAGGTTTGCTTTCCATGTTGCTCAGCGTTCTTCAAGCTCCTGTTCGCAACTTCGCCCTTGCGGTTAAAGCTGTGTCCGAGAAGCAAGAAGGCGGCGCACAAGAAGCTTAATCTTGTCTGCGTTTAGATTGATTAGCAAGACCATACAACTAAAATTAATGGAGGTTTATATACCATGAGTAAAGAGCAAATCTTGGAAGCAATTAAAGGTATGACTGTTTTGGAACTGAACGATCTGGTTAAAGCAATCGAAGAAGAATTCGGCGTAACTGCTGCAGCTCCTGTAGCTGTTGTAGCTGGCGGCGGCGCAGCAGAAGTTGCTGAGCAAACTGAGTTCGACGTAATCTTGACTAGCGCTGGTGCTTCCAAAATCAACGTTATCAAAGTTGTTCGCGAAATCACTGGTCTTGGCTTGAAAGAAGCTAAAGACTTGGTAGACGGCGCACCAAAACCGATCAAAGAAAAAGTGGGTAAAGAAGACGCTGATGCAGTTAAAGCTAAGCTTGAAGAAGCTGGCGCAGTTGTAGAAGTGAAGTAATTTTAATTACCCCAAAGACCCCTTGGAGCCTATACTTCAGGGGGTTTTCCTTGTTTATTGATCGGGTAATTTTAGCGGAAGGTGACGGACGGAAAGTATCGCCGGAAACGAGGTGGGAGGTGAATCCAATGAGCAATCATTACTATACGCAAAAGCCGACTGTGGCGCATGATTTACATACAATTGAAGAACAGCTGCGCGGGCGTAAGTTCACCTTTGTTACCGATGCGGGAGTATTCTCGAAAAAGGGGGTGGATTACGGATCGAAAGTGCTGATTGAAGCTATGGAGCTTCCTGTTGATGCCAGGGTGTTGGATGTGGGCTGCGGCTATGGTCCTATCGGTTTAGCTGCTGCTGCGCTGGTCCCCGAGGGTCATGTGACCATGGTGGATATTAATGAGAGAGCGGTTGAACTGGCTAAGCAGAACGCGGTGAGGAATCAAATCTCCAATGTGGAAATCAAGCAAAGCGACAGATTGGCCGAGGTGATGGGAAGCCGATATGATGTGGTGCTGACCAATCCGCCGATCCGTGCGGGCAAGGAAGTCGTCCACAGTATCTTCGAGCAGGCATATGAGGTATTGAAACCGGGTGGCTCCTTATGGGTGATCATTCAGAAAAAGCAGGGTGCGCCCTCCGCGTTCGCCAAGCTGGAATCCTTGTTTTCAAAAGTGAAGGAGCTTGGAAAGGATAAAGGCTACCGCATTCTTAAAGCAGAGAAATAAGTGGAATGCAATACAAATTTCTTGACTTGACATTTCGTATGTGATATCATAATAAAATGTCAGCATTAAGATTGGGTTATATGTCTTTAGTTTGCTAAAATGTCAAGAAGATTTTTTTGGCCGGTATGAATAAAATTTAAGCATTCGACGTATAATGTTTAAATTTTAGGTAAACGATACTAGGTATGAAGAAATTTATGGTAACATGAAAGTCAATGTATTCGGAAGCTTCCATAAGAAGTATCACTTCAACAGTATTTACTCGAGAAGGCTTCAGGAGAGGCTTTTATTTTGTTCTATTGAGTAGACATGAGGGGTGAATCAAAGTTGGCGGGTCATCTTGTTCAATTTGGTCGACGCAAACGCAGGTCATACGCTCGGATCGATGAGGTTCTGGAGGTACCGAACCTGATTGAAATCCAACAAAAATCCTATGAGTGGTTTTTGGAAGAAGGATTGCGCGAAATGTTTCAGGATATTTCCCCGATACAGGATTTTACGGGGAACTTAGTGTTGGAGTTTATCGATTATAGCTTGGGAGAGCCCAAGTATTCTGTCGATGAGTCCAAAGAACGCGATGTCACTTACGCAGCTCCGCTTCGTGTGAAAGTGCGCTTGATCAATAAAGAAACTGGCGAAGTTAAAGAGCAGGAAGTATTTATGGGAGACTTCCCGTTAATGACAGAAACAGGGACATTTATTATCAATGGTGCCGAACGGGTAATCGTCAGTCAGCTGGTTCGTTCTCCTAGCGTCTATTTTAGCACGAAAGTGGATAAAAACGGCAAGAAAACATATACCGCAACCGTTATTCCGAATCGTGGCGCTTGGCTCGAGCTGGAGACGGATGCCAAGGACATTATTTATGTCCGCATCGATCGTACCCGTAAAATTCCGGTCACTGTCCTGTTAAGAGCTTTGGGCTTTGGCACGGATGCTGAAATTTTGGATCTGCTCGGTGACGATGAGTATATCCGCAATACGCTGGACAAGGATAACACGGATTCGACGGATAAAGCGCTGATTGAAATTTATGAGCGTCTGCGTCCGGGCGAGCCTCCAACGCTTGATAATGCTAGAAGCTTGCTTGTCGCTCGTTTCTTTGATCCGAAGCGTTATGATTTGGCCAATGTCGGCCGCTATAAAATCAACAAGAAGCTGCATATCAAGAACCGCTTGTTCAATCAGCGTTTGGCTGAAACGTTGGCCAATCCTGAAACGGGCGAAATCATCGCCGAAGCAGGACAGGTGCTGGATCGTCGTCTGCTGGACGAAGTGCTTCCGTATCTGGAGAACGGCGTAGGCTTCAAAGAGTATACGGCGGTAAACGGTGTAACCGAGATGGAACATATTCCATTCCAATGCATCAACGTATACTCGCCGATCGAGGACGGTAAAGTCGTTAAGGTTATCGCTAACGGCAAAATCGACAAATCGATCAAAAACATTACACCTGCAGACATCATTGCTTCAATCAATTATTTTATCAACTTGCTGCATGGCATTGGCGATACGGACGATATTGACCATCTGGGTAACAGACGGCTTCGTTCTGTAGGCGAATTGCTGCAAAACCAGTTCCGTATCGGTTTGTCCCGTATGGAGCGTGTGGTTCGCGAGCGGATGTCCATTCAAGACGCGAATGTTATTACGCCTCAGGCATTGATTAATATTAGACCGGTCATTGCGTCGATTAAAGAGTTCTTCGGAAGCTCCCAGTTGTCGCAGTTTATGGACCAAACGAACCCACTGGCTGAATTGACGCATAAGCGTCGTTTGTCCGCCTTGGGACCTGGTGGTTTGACAAGGGAACGCGCGGGCTTTGAAGTTCGTGACGTCCATCACTCCCACTATGGCCGTATGTGTCCTATTGAAACGCCGGAGGGTCCGAACATCGGTTTGATCAACTCCTTGTCCACTTTTGCGAGGATCAATGAATACGGCTTTATCGAAGCGCCGTATCGTTGGGTTGATCCGAAGACAGGTGCTGTAACCGAACAGATCGACTATCTGACGGCGGATGAAGAAGATAACTATGTTGTTGCACAGGCGAACTCCAAGCTGACGGAAGAAGGCGCATTTGCTAACGATACGGTAATCGTTCGTTACAAAGAGGATAACTTGATCCTTCCTAAAGCGCGCGTCGACTATATGGACGTATCTCCTAAGCAGGTAGTGTCGGTAGCGACAGCATTGATTCCCTTCTTGGAGAACGATGACTCCAACCGCGCGTTGATGGGTTCGAACATGCAGCGGCAAGCCGTTCCATTGCTGATTCCTAAAGCGCCTCTTGTAGGTACGGGGATGGAGCATAAGGCAGCCAAGGACTCCGGTGTATGTATTGTATCCAAAGTGGACGGCGTTGTAGAACGCGTGTCGGCTAACGAAATTTGGGTGCGCCGCCAAGCTATGGTGGATGGCAAGCTGGTTAACGGGGATCTTGTAAAGCATAAGCTGCACAAGTTCATGCGTTCTAACCAAGGGACTTGCATCAACCAGCGTCCGATCTGTCACAAAGGCGAGCAAGTTCGCGTTGGAGATATCCTGGCTGACGGTCTTTCCACTGAGATGGGCGAGCTGGCTCTTGGACGCAACGTAGTTATCGCGTTTATGACGTGGGAAGGCTACAACTATGAGGATGCTATCCTCTTGAGTGAAAAACTGGTGAAAGAGGATGTTTATACCTCCATTCACATTGAAGAATATGAATCCGAAGCAAGGGATACGAAGCTCGGACCGGAAGAAATCACACGCGATATTCCGAACGTTGGGGAAGATGCGCTGAAGAATCTGGATGAGCGTGGTATTATCCGTGTCGGTGCCGAGATTGGCGCAGGCGACATTCTGGTCGGTAAAGTAACGCCTAAAGGGGTTACCGAGCTGACGGCGGAAGAGCGTTTGCTGCATGCCATCTTTGGTGAGAAGGCTCGTGAAGTACGTGATACTTCCCTCCGCGTACCGCATGGTACCGATGGTATCGTTGTTGACGTAAAAGTATTTACCCGCGAGAACGGCGATGAGCTGCCTCCTGGCGTAAATCAGCTGGTTCGTGTCTATATCGCACAAAAACGGAAAATTTCCGAAGGCGATAAAATGGCCGGACGTCACGGTAACAAAGGGGTTATCGCGCGTATCATGCCGGAAGAGGACATGCCGTTCCTGCCGGATGGTACTCCGGTACAGGTTGTCTTGAACCCGCTGGGCGTGCCGTCGCGGATGAACATCGGGCAGGCGCTTGAGGTTCACTTGGGTATGGCTGCCAAGTACTTGGGTATTCATACCGCAACGCCGGTATTTGACGGCGCACGCGAGTATGACGTATTCGATACGATGGAAGAAGCCGGGATGCAGCGTAACGGTAAGACCATTTTGTATGATGGACGTACGGGCGAACCGTTTGAACGGGAAGTTACCGTCGGCGTCATGTATATGATCAAGCTGGCGCACATGGTTGACGATAAAATCCATGCCCGTTCCACTGGACCTTACTCTTTGGTTACACAGCAGCCGCTGGGTGGTAAAGCTCAGTTCGGCGGACAGCGTTTTGGAGAGATGGAGGTTTGGGCGCTTGAGGCTTATGGCGCTGCGTACACCCTGCAAGAGATCTTGACCGTCAAGTCCGATGACGTGGTTGGACGCGTGAAAACGTACGAATCCATTGTCAAAGGCGAAAATGTTCCAGAACCAGGCGTTCCGGAATCGTTCAAAGTCTTGATTAAAGAGCTACAAAGCTTGGGTATGGATGTTAAGATTCTGTCCGGCGATGAGCAGGAAATCGAGATGAGAGAAGCTGACGACGATGATGAGGTAACCAGCGATAAGCTGAATCTCAATCTCGAAGGCGCGGAGATGGGCGCAGAGTAACACGTGTTCGTTAACCGGTAGGTTACTTTTCATATAGCAGGTTCTTTAGGCGATGCAGTTTTGCTCGACAAAACTTTAAGGAGGGTTGCTCCTTGATGGACGTTAACAACTTCGAATTCATGAAAATTGGCTTGGCCTCTCCTGAAAAGATCCGTTCTTGGTCCCGGGGGGAAGTCAAAAAACCGGAAACGATTAACTATAGAACTTTGAAGCCTGAAAAAGAAGGCTTGTTCTGCGAAAAAATCTTCGGTTCGTACGAAGGACTGGGAATGTCACTGCGGAAAATACAAGCGCGTCCGTTATAAAGGCGTTGTTTGTGACCGCTGCGGCGTAGAAGTTACACGGCAAAAAGTCCGTCGCGAACGGATGGGCCACATCGAGCTGGCGGCGCCGGTATCCCACATTTGGTACTTTAAAGGGATTCCGAGCCGCATGGGCTTGGCGTTGGATATGTCTCCTCGCTCGCTCGAAGAGATTATCTATTTTGCATCTTATGTTGTAACGGATCCAGGAGATACACCGCTGGAGAAAAAACAGCTGCTTTCCGAGAAAGAATACCGCAGCTACCGTGAGAAATACGGTTATGCGTTCCAAGCAGGTATGGGTGCGGAGGCTGTCAAAAAGCTTCTTCAAGATATCGACATCGAGAAGGAAGTAGACACACTGAAAGAAGAGCTTAAAACAGCACAAGGCCAGCGCCGGAATCGTGCGATTAAGCGTCTTGAAGTCATGGAAGCTTTCCGTAACTCGAAAAATATGCCGGAGTGGATGGTGCTGGATGTACTTCCTGTCATCCCTCCAGAGCTTCGTCCGATGGTTCAATTGGATGGCGGCCGTTTTGCCACCTCCGACTTGAACGATTTGTACCGCCGGGTAATTAACCGGAACAACCGTCTGAAAAGACTGCTTGATCTTGGGGCGCCGGATATCATTGTTCAGAATGAGAAACGGATGCTGCAGGAAGCGGTTGACGCGTTGATCGACAACGGTCGCCGCGGCCGTCCGGTTACGGGTCCGGGCAACCGTCCGCTGAAATCTTTGAGCCATATGCTTAAAGGGAAGCAAGGACGTTTCCGTCAGAACCTGCTTGGTAAACGGGTTGACTACTCCGGTCGTTCCGTTATCGTCGTAGGTCCTAACCTGAAGATGTACCAATGCGGTCTTCCTAAGGAAATGGCGCTTGAGCTGTTCAAGCCTTTCGTAATGAAAGAGCTTGTTAACAAAGGTCTTGCCCATAACATTAAGAGCGCGAAACGCAAAGTAGAGCGGGTAAGTCCTGAAGTATGGGACGTTCTTGAAGAAGTAATCAAAGAGCACCCGGTTCTGCTGAACCGTGCCCCTACGCTTCACAGACTGGGGATTCAAGCATTTGAACCGATTCTGGTTGAAGGACGCGCTATCAAGCTTCACCCGCTCGTATGTACGGCTTACAACGCCGACTTTGACGGTGACCAAATGGCCGTTCACGTTCCGTTGTCTTCAGAGGCGCAAGCGGAAGCTCGCGTACTGATGCTTGCAGCGGGCAACATTTTGAACCCGAAAGACGGCAAGCCGGTTGTTACGCCTTCGCAGGATATGGTCTTGGGAAGCTTCTATCTGACCATGGACAACAAGCAAGCGAAGGGTTCCTATACGATTGTTCGTACGGTTCACGAAGCGGTTTCGCTGTACCAGCGCGGAGATGCTTCGCTGCATTCCCGTATCGCTATCCCGGCTAAGGCTTTGAGCAAAACCAGCTTTACGCCCGAGCAGCAGGAAGCGATGCTGATTACGACAGTAGGTAAAGTCATCTTTAACGAAATCTATCCGGCCGACTTCCCGTTCATCAACGAACCGACGAAGACGAATCTGTTGAACGGCCCGTCCGATAACTATTTCGTATTTGATAAAGGCGCGAACATCCGTGCCATTATGGAAGAACTTCCGGAATGTAAAGCGGTAGGTAAAGAGTATTTAGGCTCTATTATCGCCGAATGCTTCCGTAAATATCATACGACGTTAACTTCCGTCATTTTGGACCGGATCAAGGAATTGGGCTTTACTTATTCGACGAAAGCGGGGATTACGATCGCCGTTGCGGACGTAACCGTACCTTCCGAGAAAGAAGCCATCCTGAAGGAATCCGATGATAAAGTTGCCGTAGTAACGAATCAATACCGCCGCGGTTTAATTACCGATGACGAACGGTATGACCGTATTATCGCGATCTGGAGTAAGGCTAAGGACGAACTGACCGATATCCTTATGAAATCGCTGGATAAATACAATTCCATCAATATGATGGTGGAATCCAAAGCACGGGGTAACAAATCGCAGATCGCTCAGCTTGGCGGGATGCGGGGTCTGATGGCCAACCCGTCCGGTAAAATTATCGAGTTGCCTATCAAATCAAACTTCCGTGAAGGTCTGACGGTACTGGAGTACTTTATCTCCACGCACGGCGCGCGGAAAGGTTTGGCGGATACGGCGCTTCGTACAGCCGACTCCGGTTACTTGACTCGTCGTCTGGTTGACGTTGCGCAGGACGTTATTGTACGCGATGAAGATTGCGGTACGGACAAAGGCTTTACCGTAAGCAAAATTCAGGACGGTAAAGAGGTTATCGAGGATCTGTACGACCGTATCGAAGGCAGGTATGCTTTCGAAACGATCCGTCATCCGGAAACGGGCGAAATCATTGTCGGACGCAACGAGCTGATCGAGGCCGGCATTGCCGACCGCATCATCGCTGCAGGCATTGAAAAGCTGCAAATCCGCTCCGTACTCAGCTGCCGCTCGAGACACGGCGTTTGTAAGAAATGTTACGGCCGTAACTTGGCGACAGGACAATTTGTTGAAATCGGAGAAGCTGTCGGTATTATCGCAGCGCAATCTATCGGTGAACCGGGAACGCAGCTGACGATGCGTACGTTCCATACCGGTGGTGTTGCCGGAGACGATATTACGCAAGGTTTGCCGCGTATTCAGGAGTTGTTCGAGGCGCGGAATCCGAAAGGTCAAGCGATCATTTCGGAGATCGACGGTGTTGTTAAAGAAATCCGTGAAGCCAAAGACCGCCGCGAGATCGAAGTGCTTGGTGAAGCGGAATCCAAAGTATATGCGGTGCCGTATGGCTCCCGTATCCGTGTATCTCTGAATCAGCAGGTTGAAGCCGGTGATGAGCTGACGGAAGGTTCCATCGATCCGAAGGAAATGCTTCGTATCAAAGGGATCCGCGGGGTACAGAACTACATTCTGCAGGAAGTACAACGCGTTTACCGGAACCAAGGGGTAGAAATCAACGATAAGCATATTGAGGTTATGGTTCGCCAAATGCTTCGTAAAATCCGCATCGTAGACGCTGGTGACACTACATTGCTGCCAGGCTCTTTCGTGGATATGCATGAGTACGAGGAAGCCAACAAAGTAGCCCTATACGCTAACCTGGAGCCCGCTGTGGCGAGACCGGTATTGCTGGGTATTACCAAAGCCTCACTTGAGACGGATTCGTTCTTGTCGGCCGCATCTTTCCAAGAGACGACAAGAGTATTGACCGATGCAGCGATCAAAGGTAAAGTTGACCAGTTGCTTGGTCTTAAAGAGAATGTTATTATCGGTAAGCTGATTCCTGCGGGTACAGGTATGCCTAGATACCGCAACATCCGGATCACGAATCCGAATGAGCTGGAAGCCGATGATGAGCAATTTTCAGAATTAGAGACCGTAACGGTAGAGTAATAGTAACTCATCTGCAGTATTCGTCAGGAATTACTTGTCTTCAATAGAGTTGGAAATGAAATTCTTTTTGAAGGCAAGTAATATTCTTGACAATGCCGCATAGGTGATGCTAATATATCAAAGTGTGCCATTTATCAATAGTCTCCTGCGCTTTGGAGGATGTTTCAGATGTCTTATGAAAAAGTGAAACAGGCAACGAACGTAAGTATCGGCACAAAGCAAGCGACGAAGATGGTAGAGTTAGGTAAAGCTAGCGAAGTTTTTGTTGCTAATGATGCAGATCCGCGAATAACGATAAAGATGGTTAACCTCTGTAAGAAAATGGGGGTTAAAGTAACATACGTTGATTCCATGAAGTTGTTAGGTAAAGCGTGTGGTATTGAAGTTGGAGCCGCTATGGCGGCTGTAGTGAATGAATGATGTAAAACATGTTTTTGTCTTCAAAACAGCAATGTGATGTCGGCAAAAACTTTTCCTTTGTTCATTTGCGATTCGCCTGGATCTGTGGGCTTGAAAGAAACAACAATATTCGGAAGGAGGTGGCGACATGCCAACAATTAACCAACTCGTTCGTAAAGGACGTCAAGCAAAAGTTGAGAAATCCAAATCACCTGCTCTTCAAAGAGGGTTCAATGCTCTGAAAAGAGAAGCTACTGAACTGAGTGCGCCTCAAAAACGTGGTGTTTGTACTCGTGTAGGTACTATGACACCGAAGAAGCCGAACTCCGCACTTCGTAAATATGCGCGTGTGCGTTTGACTAACCGTGTTGAGGTAACTGCGTACATTCCAGGTATCGGACACAACTTGCAAGAGCACAGTGTTGTATTGATTCGCGGCGGACGGGTAAAAGACCTTCCAGGGGTACGTTACCATATCGTTCGCGGCGCATTGGATACTTCCGGTGTAAACAATCGGATGCAAGCTCGTTCCAAATACGGTACGAAGCGTCCTAAAGCAGCGAAAAAGTAATTTATTTAAAAATAGAATGAACTTTTTGAGAAAGGGGGATAACTATGCCTCGTAAAGGTCCAGTTACTCGCAGAGACGTATTGCCAGATCCTATTTATAATAGCAAGCTGGTTACTCGTTTAATCAATCGCATTATGCTTGATGGCAAAAGAGGTGTCGCTCAGACCATTCTTTATAACGCCTTTAACATGATTCAAGAACGTACAGGTAAAGAACCGATGGAAGTGTTTGAAGCAGCCATCAAGAACATCATGCCTGTGCTTGAAGTTAAAGCTCGTCGTGTGGGTGGTGCGAACTACCAAGTGCCTATCGAAGTAAGACCAGATCGTCGTACGACTTTGGGTCTTCGTTGGTTGGTAAACTATTCTCGTCTTCGTGGTGAGAAAACGATGGAAGAAAGATTGGCTCAAGAAATTATTGATGCCAGCAACAACACAGGTGCTTCCGTTAAGAAACGTGAAGATACTCACAAAATGGCTGAAGCCAACAAAGCGTTCGCGCATTATCGTTGGTAGAATTTTAAATACGCTGATTAAATGGAAGGAGACATCCTCATGGCTAGAGAGTACTCCTTGAATGATACGCGTAATATCGGTATTATGGCGCATATTGATGCGGGTAAAACCACTACTACTGAGCGGATCTTGTTCTACACAGGCATCACCCATAAAATTGGTGAAGTGCACGAAGGTGCTGCAACAATGGACTGGATGGAGCAAGAACAAGAGCGGGGAATCACGATTACCTCCGCTGCAACAACGACTCACTGGAAGGGTAACCGCATCAATATTATTGATACCCCGGGACACGTTGACTTCACTGTAGAAGTTGAACGTTCCCTCCGCGTATTAGATGGAGCGGTTGGTGTGTTCAGTGCCAAAGAAGGCGTTGAACCACAATCTGAAACGGTTTGGAGACAGGCCGATCGTTACTCAGTTCCTCGTATTGCATATGTAAACAAAATGGACATTATCGGTGCTGATTTCTTGGGTGTTATCGAGCAAATGCGTGTGAAACTTGGCGCAAATGCGGTAGCTATTCAATTGCCGATCGGTGCTGAAAATGACTTCATCGGGATCATTGACTTGATCGAACGTCGTGCACATATGTATAAGGATGACCTGGGTAAAGATATCGTTGAAACGGAAATTCCGGAAGAGTACAAAGCGAAAGTTGAAGAATTGAGACTTGAGCTTGTTGAGAAGGTTGCAGAGCTTGACGAAGAACTGATGATGAAATACCTTGAAGGTGAAGAACTTACTAACGAGGAAATCAAAAGAACACTTCGTCTTGGCGTGTGCCAAGTTAAGATCTTCCCGGTAATTTGCGGCTCTTCTTATAGAAACAAAGGCGTACAACTGATGTTGGATGCAGTTATTAACTACCTTCCTTCTCCAGTAGATGTACCTGACATCAAAGGTACTCTGGAAGATGGTACGGAAGTAACTCGTAAGTCTGCGGACGATCAACCGTTCTCTGCACTTGCATTCAAAATCATGACGGATCCTTTCGTTGGTAAATTGACGTTCTTCCGTGTATACTCTGGTGTACTTAACTCCGGATCTTACGTTAATAACGCAACAAAAGGTAAACGTGAGCGTGTTGGACGTATTCTTCAAATGCATGCGAACAGTCGTCAAGAAATCAGCATTGTATATGCTGGTGATATCGCGGCTGCCGTTGGTCTGAAAGATACAACAACAGGTGATACTCTTTGTGATGAGAAAAACCCTGTTATTTTGGAATCCATGAACTTCCCTGAGCCGGTTATTCAACTTGCTGTTGAGCCGAAAACAAAGGCCGACCAAGACAAAATGGGTATTGCATTGTCCAAATTGTCTGAAGAGGATCCTACGTTCCGTGCACACACAGATGAAGAAACTGGGCAAACGATCATCGCGGGTATGGGTGAGCTTCACCTTGAAATTCTCGTTGACCGTATGCTTCGTGAGTTCAAAGTGGAAACCAACGTTGGTAAGCCTCAAGTTGCTTATCGCGAAACGTTCCGTCAAACAGCCAAGGTTGAAGGTAAGTTCGTTCGTCAATCCGGTGGTCGTGGTCAATACGGTCATTGTTGGGTTGAGTTCTCGCCACTTGAGCCTGGTACTGGATTCCAGTTTGAAAGTAAGGTTGTCGGTGGTTCGATTCCAAGAGAATACATCGCACCTATCCAAGCTGGTATTGAAGAATCTATGAAGAACGGTGTAATCGCTGGCTTCCCGCTGGTAGACATCAAAGCAGTAGTTCTTGATGGATCTTACCATGACGTTGACTCGAACGAAATGGCGTTTAAAATTGCCGGATCGATGGCATTGAAGGCAGCGGTTGACAAATGTAGCCCTGTACTTCTTGAGCCAATCATGAAGGTAGAAGTAACGGTTCCAGAAGAGTACATGGGCGATGTTATGGGTGACCTTAACTCTCGTCGTGGTCGTATCGAAGGTATGGACGCTCGTTTCGGCGCTCAAATTATTCGTGCAAAGGTGCCTTTGTCCGAAATGTTCGGCTACTCGACAACATTGCGTTCCCGTACTCAAGGTCGCGGCGTTTACTCGATGGAAATTTCTCATTATGAAGAAGTGCCTAAATCAATTGCTGAAGAAATTATTGCAAAACATAAAGGCGCTTAATATAAATTATTATCCTAAGGAGGCAATCTAATCA
This sequence comes from Paenibacillus sp. TAB_01, assembly GCF_043945595.1. Classification (NCBI taxonomy): domain Bacteria; kingdom Bacillati; phylum Bacillota; class Bacilli; order Caryophanales; family Paenibacillaceae; genus Paenibacillus; species Paenibacillus sp. TAB_01. The sequence continues at coordinate 6,312,385 of NZ_JBIFNP010000001.1, read as the reverse complement.
TGGCAAAAGCGAAATTTGAACGCAATAAACCCCATGTTAACATTGGTACTATCGGTCACGTTGACCATGGTAAAACTACTTTGACTGCTGCTATCACAACTGTATTGTCCAAAAGATACGGTGGTGCTGCTGTAGCATTCGACCAAATCGACAAAGCTCCAGAAGAGCGCGAGCGCGGTATCACAATCTCCACAGCTCACGTTGAATATGAAACTCCTAACCGTCACTACGCTCACGTAGACTGCCCAGGCCATGCTGACTATGTTAAAAACATGATCACTGGTGCTGCTCAAATGGACGGCGCTATCCTGGTTGTATCCGCAGCTGACGGCCCAATGCCGCAAACTCGCGAGCACATCCTGTTGTCCCGTCAAGTAGGCGTTCCTTACATCGTAGTATTCTTGAACAAATGTGATATGGTTGAAGACGAAGAACTTCTTGAGCTGGTTGAAATGGAAGTTCGCGACCTTCTTAACGAATATGAGTTCCCAGGCGATGATACTCCAATCATCCGCGGTGCAGCTCGTGAAGCTCTTCAAAACCCTGATGGCGCTTGGGCTGACAAAATCGTTGAGTTGTTCGAACAAATCGATACTTACATCCCAACTCCAGAACGCGACACTGACAAGCCTTTCTTGATGCCTGTCGAGGACGTATTCTCCATCACTGGTCGTGGTACTGTTGCTACAGGCCGTGTAGAGCGTGGTACTGTTAAAGTACAAGACGAGGTTGAAATCGTTGGTCTGCAAGAAGAAACTCGTAAATGCGTAGTAACAGGCGTTGAGATGTTCCGTAAATTGTTGGATTCCGCTCAAGCGGGCGACAACATCGGCGCATTGCTTCGCGGTGTAGACCGTAAAGACATCGAGCGTGGTCAAGTTTTGGCGAAAGTTGGTTCCGTTAAGCCTCACACTAACTTCTCTGCTCAAATCTACGTTTTGACTAAAGAAGAGGGTGGCCGTCACAAGCCTTTCTTCACTGGTTACCGTCCACAGTTCTACTTCCGTACAACTGACGTTACAGGTATCATCAACCTGCCAGAAGGCACTGAGATGGTAATGCCTGGTGATAACATCACAGTTACAGTTGAACTGATCTCCCCAATCGCTATCGAAGAAGGTACTCGCTTCGCGATTCGTGAAGGCGGACGTACTGTTGGCGCGGGTGCGGTTGCTACTATCAGCAAGTAATCTCGTTCCGATAAAATCCCCTCATCTGCTATTAGATGAGGGGATTTATTTTTTTAGGCGAAAGTATAAATTTCGCTTGCTTTTTCTTTCTGCATTTTATATAATATTAAACGTTGGTCTGTGACGTTGCGATGATGTGAGAGGTTGCTGACACACCCGGCCCCTTTGCCATAGGGACGGCGTCAGGAGATTTTCACAGAGTATGTCCGATAATAAATTGGGCGATAGAAGGAGGGAATACTATGGCAAAGCAAAAAATTCGTATTCGTTTGAAGGCTTATGATCACAGAGTTCTGGATCAATCCGCCGAGAAAATTGTTGAAACTGCGAAACGCTCCGGTGCAGGTGTATCCGGTCCGATTCCGCTTCCGACTGAGAAGCAAATCATTACGATTCTTCGTGCGGTTCACAAATACAAAGATTCTCGCGAACAATTCGAAATGCGTACGCATAAGCGTTTGATCGATATCGTGAATCCTACGCCGCAAACGGTTGATGCATTGATGCGTTTGGATCTGCCGTCCGGTGTGGACATTGAAATTAAACTGTAATCCACTTGTGGATAAATACAATGTATGAAAAGAAAAGAGGTGTCAACGATGACTAAAGGTATCTTAGGGAAAAAACTTGGTATGACCCAAGTGTTTACTCCAGAAGGTTTGGTTATTCCAGTAACGGTGATTCAAGCGGGTCCTTGCACAGTTCTTCAAAAGAAGGATGTTGAAAACGACGGTTACGAGGCTATCCAAATCGGTTTTGAAGATAAGAAAGAAAAAAATGCAAACAAACCTGAGTTGGGCCATGCCAAAAAAGCAGGTGCAACGCCTAAGCGCTACGTAAAAGAAATTCGCGGTACTTCTGAATTTGAAGTTGGCCAAGAAATCAAGGCTGACGTTTTTGCAGAAGGCGAGTTCGTTGACGTAACGGGTACTTCCAAAGGTAAAGGTTTCCAAGGTGTTATCAAAAGACATAACCAGTCTACTGGTCCAATGGCTCACGGTTCCCGTTACCACCGCGGTCCAGGTTCCATGGGTTCCATCCAAGCGAACCGCGTACCTAAAGGTAAAAACCTGCCAGGACATATGGGTAGCGAAACGGTTACTCTGCAAAATCTTGAAGTTATTAAAGTGGATGTAGAGCGTAATGTTCTTTTGGTTAAAGGGTCCATTCCAGGTCCTAAAAACAGCTTCGTTAGCTTGAAATCTACAGTTAAGAACTAAGTTAAGCAAGAAAGGAGGATTTACAGATGCCTAAAGTAGCATTGTACAACGTAAGTGGTTCCCAAGTTGGGGAAGTTGAGCTGTCGGATTCCGTATTCGGTATCGAACCGCATGCTCACGTTTTGAATGAAGCTGTATTGATGCAGCGTGCATCCCTTCGTCTGGGTACGCACAAAGTAAAAGGTCGTTCTGAAGTTCGCGGCGGCGGACGCAAGCCTTGGAAACAAAAAGGTACAGGACGTGCTCGTCAAGGTAGTATTCGTGCACCTCAATGGAAGGGTGGCGGCGTTGTTTTCGGTCCGACTCCACGCAGCTATTCCTATAAGCTTCCTAAAAAAGTTCGTCGTTTGGCGATCAAATCTGCGTTATCTTCCAAGGTGGTTGCTAACGAGATTATCGTGTTGGATCAATTGCAATTGGCTCAACCGAAAACGAAAGAATTTGCTGCAATCCTGGGCAACTTGAAAGTTGACCGTAAAGCTTTGGTAGTGACAGCTGGTTACGAAGAAAACGTAGCATTGTCCGCACGTAACATTCCTGGCATCAAGTTTGTGGTGGCTGAAGGAATTAACGTTTTGGATGTTATGGTTTACGACAAGCTGATCATCACTAAGGATGCGGTACAGAAGGTAGAGGAGGTGTTTGCGTAATGAAGAACCCTCGCGACATTATTAAGCGCCCTGTGATCACTGAACGTACGAGTGAGATGATGGCCGAGAAGAAATATGTCTTCGAAGTAGAACTTCGTGCGAACAAAACGGAAATTAAACAGGCGATCGAGTCTATTTTCAAAGTGAAAGTAACGAATGTTAATACACTGAGAATGCCTGCTAAGCCTAAGCGTTACGGTCGTTACTCCGGTTACACATCTGAGTGGAAAAAAGCGATTGTTTCCTTGAGCGCAGACAGCAAAGAACTCGAATTCTTCGAAACTGTGTAATTCACTTTTTAAGGTAAGGAGGGAATCCAAGTGCCAATTAAAAAATATAAACCAACGTCGCCTGCTCGACGCGCTATGTCGGTTTCTACTTTTGAAGAAATCACAACATCTACACCGGAGAAGTCTTTGTTGGCTCCTCTAAGCAAAAAAGCAGGCCGTAATAACCAAGGTAAAATTACGGTTCGTCACCAAGGCGGTGGCCACAAGCGTAAATACCGGATTATCGACTTCAAACGGAACAAAGATGGAATACCAGGACGCGTTGCTACAATCGAATACGATCCTAACCGTTCCGCTAACATTGCTTTGATTCACTATGTAGATGGTGAAAAACGTTATATCATCGCTCCAAAAGGCTTGAAGGTAAACGATCAAATCGTTTCCGGACCTGGATCGGACATCAAGATCGGTAATGCTTTGCCGCTTGAGAACATTCCTGTAGGTACGGTAATCCATAATATTGAGTTGAAACCAGGTAAAGGTGGCCAGTTGGTCCGCGCTGCCGGTACGGAAGCTCAATTGCTTGGTAAAGAAGAACAGTATGTAACCATTCGTCTTTCCTCCGGTGAGGTAAGAAAAGTGCTGAAAGTTTGCCGAGCTACAATCGGTTCTGTAGGTAACGAAGACTACGAATTGGTTAAGATCGGTAAAGCTGGACGTTCCCGTTGGTTGGGTCAAAGACCTGAAGTCCGCGGGGTTGTAATGAACCCTAACGATCACCCACACGGTGGTGGTGAAGGCCGTGCTCCTATCGGTCGTAAATCTCCTCTGTCTCCTTGGGGCAAACCGACTCTTGGTTATAAAACTCGTAAAAAAGGCAAAGCTTCTGATAAATATATCGTTCGTCGTCGTACGAAGTAATCGATTTAAGCGAGTGTTTGAAGAAGGGAGGAACGGAACATGGGTCGCAGTTTGAAAAAAGCTGTCCTTTCGTTGACGGCTATCTTTTGAAGAAAGTCGCTGAACAAGGTGATACTACGAAAAAGCAAGTAATCAAAACTTGGTCTCGTCGCTCCACGATTTTCCCGCAATTCATCGGTTTCACTTTTGCGGTGTATGATGGTAGAAAGCACGTGCCGGTTTATGTGACTGAGGATATGGTTGGACACAAACTTGGTGAGTTTGCACCAACACGTACTTACAAAGGTCACGGTGATGACAGGAAAACAGGCAAGCGCTAAGAGCGTGAGCTTTGAATGAAGTTGTGAATGAGAGGAGGTACATCCATGCAACAAGCAAAATCCATTGCAAGATTCGTTCGTATTGCTCCTCGTAAGGTGCAATTGGTGATCGATTTGATCCGCGGCAAGCAAGTAGGAGAGGCGATTGCGATTCTGCGTCACACGCCGAAAGCTGCATCTCCGATTGTTGAGAAAGTTTTGAACTCTGCGATTGCTAACGCTGAGCATAACTACTCCATGGACCCTAACAGTTTGGTAATTTCCCAAACTTTCGTTAACCAGGGCCCGACAATGAAAAGATTCCGTCCACGTGCTATGGGACGTGCGAGCCGTATTAATAAGCGTACCAGCCACATTACGATTGTGGTATCTGAAAAATAAGGAGGGATAACGTGTGGGTCAGAAAGTAAACCCGGTAGGACTTAGAATTGGTATTATCCGCGATTGGGAATCCAAATGGTACGCTGGTAAAGATTTCGGCGATTTGCTATTGGAAGACGTAAAAATTCGCGAGTACTTGAAAAATAAGCTGAAAGATTCGGCTGTTTCTCATATTGATATCGAGCGTGCTGCTAACCGTGTAAATGTTACTATTCATACGGCGAAGCCTGGTATGGTTATCGGTAAAGGCGGTTCTGAAGTTGAAGTTATCCGTAACTACATCTCCAAGCTGTCCAACGGTAAAAAGATTCACATCAACATTTCTGAAATCAAGCAAGCTGATCTTGACGCTATCTTGGTTGCAGAAAGCATTGCACAACAATTGGAGCGTCGCGTATCGTTCCGTCGTGCATTGAAACAAGCTATCCAAAGATCGATGAGATCCGGCGCAAAAGGTATCAAAACATCGGTTAGCGGTCGTTTGGGCGGAGCGGAAATCGCCAGAACAGAAGGATACAGCGAAGGTACTGTTCCTCTTCATACATTGCGTGCAGACATCGACTACGGTACAGCAGAAGCTCATACCACTTACGGTCGTATCGGCGTAAAAGTATGGATCTATCGTGGCGAAGTTCTTCCAACGGCTAAGAAAAAGGCTGTAACGGAAGGAGGCAACTAATCATGTTAGTTCCTAAACGTGTAAAGCACCGCAAAGAACATCGCGGCAAAATGCGCGGTCGTGCTAAAGGCGGTACGGAAGTAAGTTTCGGCGAATATGGTTTGCAGGCAATGGAACCGGCATGGGTTACCAACCGTCAAATCGAAGCCGCTCGTATCGCGATGACTCGTTACATCAAACGGGGCGGTAAAGTTTGGATTAAAATTTTCCCAGCGAAACCAATTACTCAAAAACCTCTTGAAGTTCGGATGGGTAGCGGTAAAGGTAACGTTGAGAAATGGGTTGCTGTAGTAAAACCAGGTAAAATCATGTTCGAATTGGCTGGCGTAAGTGAAGAGATCGCACGTGAAGCGATGCGTCTTGCTTCTCACAAACTGCCGATCAAAACGAAGTTTGTTAAAAGAGAAGATGTAGGTGGTGAAGCAAATGAAAGCTAGTGAATTTCGCAACTTAACCACTGCTGAAATTGAACAAAAGGTTGCCGGATTTAAAGAGCAGCTCTTTAACCTCCGTTTTCAACTGGCTACCGGTCAACTGGATAACCCAGTTCAGATTCGAGAAATCCGCAAAGAGATTGCTCGTGCAAAGACTGTTTTGCGTGAAAGAGAACTGGGTATCATTAGTTAATGAACGAGAGAGGAGGATCTCAAATGAGTGAACGTAACGAACGTAAAACTCAAGTTGGTAAAGTCGTGAGCAACAAAATGGATAAAACCATCGTTGTTGCTGTTGAGACTTATAAGAAGCATGACCTTTACCACAAGAGAATCAAATATACGAAGAAATTCAAAGCACATGATGAGAACAACGAAGCGCAAATCGGTGATGTTGTAAGAGTCATGGAAACTCGTCCGATCTCCAAAGACAAACGCTGGAGACTGGTTGAAGTCGTAGAAAAAGCGGTTATCGTTTAAGATATGCAATGTGCATCAATCTCGGAAGGAGGGTTTAGACAATGATTCAACCTCTATCTCGTTTAAAAGTGGCTGATAACTCTGGTGCAAAACAGCTTATGTGTATCCGCGTATTAGGTGGCACAGGTCGCCGCGTAGGTCATATCGGTGATTTGATCATCTGCTCCGTGAAAGAAGCAACACCAGGTGGCGTTGTCAAAAAGGGTGATGTAGTTAAGGCGGTTATCGTTCGTACAAAACGTGGCGCTCGTCGTAAAGACGGTTCTTACATCAGCTTTGATGAAAATGCTGCAGTTATCGTTAAAGACGATAAGAGCCCACGCGGTACTCGTATCTTTGGACCAGTGGCTCGTGAACTTCGCGAAAGAGACTTCATGAAAATTGTGTCTCTTGCACCTGAAGTTATCTAATCCGGCAGAAACTTTCTTTTGAAAGTTCGAGCGGTTCTATAGTAAACTTAGTTCTTAGTGCTTTCTATCGTAGCAAGCTAGACATTCCTACGGATGTCCTCAGGAGGTGGAAAACTCAATGCCAAAACAACCCAAGAAATTGGAGTCTTACAACAATAAATTGAACGTGAAAAAAGACGATAACGTGTTCGTGATTACTGGTAAAGACAAAGGTAAAAAAGGTCGTGTAATCGCAGCTTATCCTCGTGAAAATCGCGTGCTGGTTGAAGGTGTGAATCTGGTTAAGAAGCACACTAAGCCTTCTCAAGCGAATCCACAAGGCGGTATCATCTCGCAAGAGGCGCCAATTCACGTTTCGAACGTTATGCTGATTGATCCAAAGAGCGGCCAGCCTACTCGCGTAGGTTACAAAGTATTGGACAACGGTAAAAAAGTACGTGTTGCTAAAAAATCCGGTGAAGTCATCGACTAATCGTATAAGTTAGGAAAGGAGGTACATGAAACATGGCAGCAAGATTAAAAGATCGTTTCTTGAACGAAGTAACACCTTCGTTGATGCAAAAGTTCAGCTATTCTACAGTAATGCAAGTGCCTAAGATTGAAAAAGTCGTTATCAACATGGGTGTTGGTGAGGCGGTTTCCAACTCTAAAGTATTGGACGTTGCTGTTCAAGATCTTCAGCTGATCGCTGGTCAAAAACCAGTAGTAACTAAAGCAAAAAAATCTATCGCAGGTTTCAAACTGCGTGAAAATATGCCGATCGGTGTAAAAGTAACACTTCGCGGCGAGCGTATGTATCACTTCCTGGACAAATTGTTCAATGTGGCACTTCCTCGGGTACGTGACTTCCGTGGTGTTTCTTCCAAGGCTTTTGACGGCCGCGGTAACTACACGCTGGGTCTGAAAGAACAACTGATCTTCCCTGAGATCGAGTACGATAAAGTGGACAAAGTTCGCGGTATGGATATCGTTATTGTTACGACTGCTAATACTGACGAAGAGTCCCGTGAGTTATTAACCCAATTGGGAATGCCGTTCACGAAATAATCGCGACGGTCAAAACGGAGGTGTAAAAGTAAGTGGCAAAAACTTCGATGAAAGTTAAGCAGCAGCGCCCTCCTAAATTCAAGGTACAGGCGTATACACGCTGCGAGCGTTGCGGTCGTCCACATTCCGTTCTACGGAAATTTAAAATTTGCAGAATTTGTTTCCGCGAATTAGCATACAAAGGCCAGATTCCTGGCGTTAAGAAAGCAAGCTGGTAATTACCCTAGTTTCGGGAAGGAGGTTCACAAATATGGTGATGTCAGATCCAATTGCAGATATGCTTACACGCATTCGTAATGCAAACGTTGTGCGTCATGAGACGGTTGAAATTCCGGCTTCCAAGGTCAAAAGAGAAATCGCTGAGATCTTGAAAAAGGAAGGCTTTATCCGTGATGCTGAATATATCGAAGATAACAAGCAAGGGATTATCCGTCTTTTCTTGAAATACGGTCCTAATAACGAGCGCGTTATTTCCGGTCTGAAAAGAATCAGCAAACCAGGTCTTCGTGTTTACACGAAAAGCCAAGAGGTTCCACGCGTACTTGGCGGTTTGGGAATAGCTATTATCTCTACTTCCCAAGGCGTTATGACCGATAAGGAAGCTCGTCAATCCAAAGCTGGCGGCGAAGTTGTCTGCTACGTTTGGTAATATACACAATTCAATTGAACGGAGGTGCAAACCATGTCCCGTATTGGTCGTAAGCCAATTACAATTCCTAGCGGTGTAAATGTTACTCTGGACAACACTTTAATTACAGTTAATGGTCCAAAAGGTACTTTGAGCCGCGAATTACACAGAGACATGAAGGTTGTTGTTGCAGAAAACGAAATTTCTGTAGAGCGTCCTTCTGATAATAAGCTACACAGATCCCTTCACGGTACGACAAGAAGTGTTGTTGCCAACATGGTTAGTGGCGTAACGGAAGGTTTCGTAAAATCCCTTGATTTGGTTGGTGTAGGGTACCGTGCAAACAAAACTGGCAACAAGCTGGTTTTGAACGTTGGTTACTCCCACCCAGTTGAAATCGAACCAGAGAACGGCATTGAATTCGAAGTACCTTCGAACACTAAGATTATCGTTAGAGGTATCGATAAAGAGTTGGTCGGCGCAACTGCTGCAAAAGTACGTTCCGTTCGTGAACCAGAGCCGTATAAAGGTAAAGGTATTAAATACGAAGGCGAGCGCATTCTTCGCAAAGAAGGTAAAGCCGGTAAGAAGAAATAAGATCGCGTAAAGCGATAATTTCTCATCCAAGTCGAAAGGAGTGACCCTAGAATGATTACTAAAGGCGATAAAAATAAAGCACGTCTGAAAAGACACCTTCGTGTTCGTAAAAAAATTCAAGGTACGGCTGAACGTCCACGCTTGAATATCTTCCGTTCCTCCAAGCATATGTACGCTCAATTGATCGACGATGTTAAAGGAGTAACGATCGCTGCAGCTTCCACTCAAGATAAAGAGTTGAAAGAAAGCATCGGTAACGGCGGAAACGCAGAAGCGGCTGCTAAAGTTGGAACTTTGATTGCAGAGCGCGCTAAACAGAACGGCGTTGTAAAAGTAGTTTTTGACCGCGGCGGATACTTGTATCACGGACGTGTGCAAGCATTGGCTGATGCAGCTCGTGAAGCAGGTCTTGAATTCTAATAATAATTATCTACAAGGAGGTAAAGTCACTTGCGTATTGATCCCAATACTTTAGAGTTAACAGAAAAAGTTGTTAACATTAATCGCGTTGCTAAAGTAGTAAAAGGCGGACGTCGTTTCAGCTTCAGCGCACTTGTCGTTGTAGGCGACGGTAACGGCTGGGTAGGCGCAGGAATCGGTAAAGCTGGTGAAGTACCTGATGCGATTCGCAAAGGTATTGAAGACGCTAAGAAAAACCTGATTCATGTACCTATCGTTGGCACAACGATTCCTCACTTGGTAATCGGCAAATTCGGAGCTGGTAATGTACTCTTGAAACCAGCATCCAAAGGTACTGGCGTTATCGCCGGCGGCCCTGTTCGTGCGGTTCTTGAACTCGCAGGCGTTGGCGACATTTTGACAAAATCCCTAGGTTCTTCTAACTCCATCAACATGGTTAATGCTACATTGGAAGGTTTGCAGCGTCTGAAGCGTGCTGAAGAAGTTGCAAAACTACGTGGCAAAACCGTTGAAGAACTGTTAGGTTAGGAGGGATACCATGGCTAAGCAATTGCAAATTACCCTCAAACGTAGCCTGATCGGTCGTCCGGAAGTACAGCGTCGTACAGTCGCTTCTCTCGGCTTGCGTAAGCTGCACCAAACGGTTACACATAACGACAATGCTGCGATCCGCGGCATGGTCAATCATGTTAGTCATCTGATTGAAGTTAAAGAAATCGAAGCTTAAATTGCTTAACAAATAGTACTAGAGGAGGTGCAAACGATGAAATTGCATGAACTTACTCCTGCTCCAGGTTCGCGCTCTACTCGCAAGCGTGTAGGCCGTGGTATCGGTAGCGGTATGGGTAAAACTTCGACTCGCGGTCACAAAGGGCAAAACTCTCGTTCCGGCGGTGGCGTACGCCCTGGTTTTGAGGGTGGTCAAAACCCTCTTTATCGTCGCTTGCCTAAGCGTGGTTTCACGAACCAATTCCGCAAAGAATTTGCTATCGTGAACCTGACTGAGCTTAACAAGTTCGCTGCGGGTACTGAAGTGACTCCAGAGCTGCTTCTTGAGTCCGGTATTGTGAAAAATGCAAGAGACGGCATCAAGATCTTGGGTAACGGCGAAATTACGGTTCAGTTGAACGTAAAAGCTAACAAGTTTTCCCAATCTGCGGTGGATAAAATTCAAGCTGCCGGCGGTAAAACCGAGGTGATTTAATGTTTCGTACCATATCCAATATTTTTAAGGTGGAAGATCTGAGAAGAAGAATTCTTTTTACCTTGTTGGTACTTCTCGTCTACCGGATTGGTGCTTTCATCCCGGTACCTAATATCAACACAGATATTTTGAAGCTTCAGGATCAGGCCAATTCCAATGATGTATTTGGATTGCTGAACACGTTCTCCGGCGGTGCATTGTTTCAATTCTCCATCTTCGCGATGGGGATTATGCCTTATATTACAGCCTCGATTATAGTTCAACTGTTATCGATGGATGTTATACCAAGGTTTGCTCAATGGGCTAAAGAAGGCGAAGTAGGCAGACGGAAATTAGCGCAGATCACTCGTTATGGTACAATTGTGTTAGGGTTAGTTCAAGCGTTTGGTTTGGCGATCGGATTTAACCGAATCTATACGGGACTGGTTGTAAATGCGAATTTTACAACCTACGCTCTAATCGCAATTGTGCTCACGGCAGGAACTGCTTTTCTGATGTGGCTAGGGGAACAAATCACTGAGAATGGGATTGGAAACGGGATTTCCATGATCATTTTCGCAGGGATCGTAGCTGCCATTCCGACTGGAATGTCGCAGATCTACAAAACACAGTTTGCACAAGCAGGCGACGCTTTGTTCTTGAATATCATAAAGGTGGTCATTCTTGTTATCGTCGTAATCGCGTTGATAGCAGGGGTCATTTTTATTCAGCAAGGTGTTCGTAAAATTCCGGTTCAATACGCTAAACGCGTAGTTGGACGGAAAATGTACGGCGGACAGTCTACTCATATCCCGTTAAAGGTGAATGCTGCTGGTGTTATTCCAGTTATCTTTGCACTATCGCTTCTGGTGTTCCCTCCGACGCTTGCCAGCTTCTGGAGAGGTAATCCGATAGCGGACTGGATTATTACCAACTTGAACTACACTCAACCAATCGGGATGGTTTTGTATGTGCTTTTAATTATTGGGTTCACTTTCTTCTACACCTTTGTTCAGATTAACCCTGAGCAAATGGCGGATCAGATGAAGAAAAACGGCGGCTACATTCCTGGGATCCGTCCTGGTAAAACAACCTCCGTGTACTTGACTCGAGTTATGACTCGTATTACTTTGTCGGGTGCGATCTTCCTGTCCATCATCTCCATCCTCCCTATGGTCTTGGGAAGTTTAGCGAACTTACCGAACTCGGTAAGAATCGGTGGTACTTCTTTATTGATCGTCATCGGGGTTGGACTTGAAACCATGAAGCAAATTGAAAGCCAATTGATCAAACGCCACTACAAAGGCTTCATTAATAAATAGCAAATAGGTTCTGGTAGTTGTTTATTAACTATCGGCACCTATTGTGCTGTTAGCATCACTCGATGCAATGGGGGAGGAAGTCATTATGAACGTGATCTTTATGGGACCTCCTGGTGCAGGCAAAGGTACGCAGGCGGAAAGTATCGTTAATGAGTTTCAAATCCCGCATATTTCGACAGGCGATGCGTTCCGGCTGGCAATGAAGCAGGAAACGGCGCTTGGATTGGAAGCAAAAAAATATGTGGATCAAGGACTGCTTGTTCCTGACGAGATCACTATTGGTATCGTTAAGGAAAGACTGCAGCAGCCGGATTGCGACCCAGGTTTTTTGCTTGATGGATTTCCGAGAACGATCTCCCAGGCAGAAGCTTTGGATGACATTATGGCATCCATGAACAAAAGCATCGACCATGTAGTTAATTTAAAAGTAGATCGCGATCTGCTTTTGGCACGATTGACTGGAAGAAGAATCTGCAAGAGTTGTGGAGCTACGTATCATGTCTTGTTTAACCCTCCAGCACGTGAAAATGTGTGTGATAAATGTTCCGGTGAATTGTATCAAAGATCAGACGACAACGAAGAAAAAGTAGGGACTCGTCTCGATGAATATACGAACAAAACAGCACCGCTTTTAACGTATTACCGTAACAAGGGAAATTTGCGTGAGGTTAACGGTGAGCAAGAGATTAATACGGTTACTGCACAAATCAGTTCACTATTGCGAGGGCAAGCGTAATGATCATTTGTAAGTCTGCTGCTGAATTGGAATTAATGAGAGAGGCCGGCCGCATAGTTGCGGATACCCATCGATTGTTGCAAAAGTCCATTCAGCCCGATATTACAACGAAAGAGCTGGATCAGATCGCAGAAAATTATATTCGCAGTCAGGGCGCAATCCCATCTTTTAAAGGCTATAATGGTTTTTCTGGCAGCATCTGTGCTTCAGTCAATGATGAATTGGTACACGGCATACCCAGTGCTCGTAAGCTAAAAGATGGTGACATCATCAGTCTTGATATCGGTGCGCAATATAAAGGATATCATGGTGATTCGGCTTGGACCTACGGTGTAGGAACGATATCGGATACGGCCAAAAAGCTTTTGGAAGTAACCGAGCGCTCCTTATACATGGGCCTCGCAGAAGCCAAACCGGATGCGCGGCTGTTCACTATCTCCAATGCGATTCAAAGATGCGTAGAAGAAGAAGGTTTTTCAATTGTTCGAGAATATGTAGGTCATGGAATAGGCACTGAGCTTCACGAAGAGCCTCAAATTCCGAATTACGGCCCAGCAGGACGCGGTCCTCGCCTGAAGCCGGGAATGGTATTAGCAATCGAGCCTATGGTCAATGTGGGTGAACGTTACGTGAAAACTCTGCAGGACAATTGGACGGTTGTTACAGTGGATGGCACACTGTGCGCGCATTTTGAGCATACCATCGCTATTACACCGGACGGATATGAAATACTCACGAAATCTGGATCGTAGGTGATAGTTTGAATTCGGTAAACATGCCTCAGCTCGGACAACTCGTTAGGATTATTAGAGGGAGAGATTCCGGGAAGTATGCCGTCGTTATTAGCGTCGAAGACCAACGATTCGTGTGGATTGCGGACGGCGACAAACGGAAGTTCGACCAGCCTAAGAAGAAGAATCTGATTCATCTCGAGTTGTTGGATGCGATTAGTAGTGAAGTAGTGGATAGCTTAAATGAAAGCGGCCGTGTGACAAACGGGAAGTTACGTTTTGCACTGAATAAATATGTGGACCGTATGAAATCAGAAGCACAAGAGAAAGGAGAATGACTGTGGCCAAAGAAGATGTAATTGAAGTTGAAGGTACAGTGATTGAACCTCTTCCGAATGCAATGTTTAAAGTGGAACTGGAGAACGGTCATAAGATACTTGCTCATGTATCCGGAAAAATCAGAATGCACTTTATCCGGATCTTGCCCGGAGATAAAGTTACGGTGGAGCTTTCCCCGTATGATTTGACCAGGGGCCGTATAACCTATCGTTTTAAATAAATGGGATTGTTTTTACGAAGTAAGTTTTCTAACGAAAACTCACAGGAGGTAACCAAAATGAAAGTAAGACCATCGGTCAAACCTATTTGCGAAAAATGCAAAGTCATTCGCCGCAAAGGTAACGTAATGGTAATTTGCGAAAACCCTAAGCATAAACAAAAACAAGGATAAGGAGGTGCTCCTATAAATGGCACGTATTGCTGGTGTAGACTTACCCCGTGACAAACGCGTTGTAATCGCGTTGACGTACATTTTCGGTATCGGCAAGACCACTTCTGAGAAGATTCTGGCTACTACAGGAGTAGACGCATCTACTCGCGTTCGCGATCTTACGGAAGACGAAGTTAGCAAACTTCGGGATGCTATTGATAAAACAGTTAAAGTAGAAGGCGACCTTCGTCGTGAAATCGCCCTGAACATTAAACGTCTGATTGAGATCGGATGCTACCGTGGTGTTCGTCACCGTCGTGGATTGCCTGTTCGTGGTCAACGTACTAAAACAAACGCTCGTACGCGTAAAGGTCCATCGTCGTACTGTAGCTAACAAGAAAAAATAGTAAAGGAGGTTAACAATTAAATGGCTAAACCTAAAAAAGTTGTCCGTACGAAACGTCGTGACCGGAAAAATATTGATACTGGCGTGGCACACATTCGTTCCACGTTTAACAATACAATCGTAACTATCACTGACCCACACGGTAATGCAATCTCCTGGGCAAGTGCTGGTAACCTGGGCTTCAAAGGTTCCCGTAAAAGCACTCCGTTTGCCGCGCAAATGGCTGCGGAATCCGCTGCTAAAGCTGCAATGGAGCATGGTATGAAAGTGGTTGAAGTTATGGTTAAAGGTTCCAGGCGCAGGCCGTGAAGCTGCGATTCGTTCGCTTCAAGCTGCTGGTTTGGAAGTTAACCTGATTAAAGACGTGACTCCAATTCCACATAACGGTTGCCGTCCTCCAAAACGTCGTCGTGTCTAATTCAGGATTGCAAAGGGTGGTATAAATATCCAAAAGTTGAGAATACTATGTGGATAGGTATACTGCACGTTCTATGCGTCTTAAGTTATCCAGAGGGAAACGACGTTTTGAAGGAGGGTTATAAATGATCGAAATCGAAAAGCCGAAAATAGAAACCGTATCATTGAGTGAAGATGGCACGTACGGCAAATTTGTTGTAGAGCCTCTTGAGAGAGGCTACGGAACAACGTTGGGAAACTCGCTGCGCAGAATCCTGTTGTCCTCGCTTCCGGGGGCGGCAGTTACTTCCGTTCAAATCGATGGAGTGCTGCATGAGTTCTCTACGGTTCCGGGTGTCATGGAAGATGTTACGGAGATTATCCTTAACCTAAAAGGGCTATCGTTAAAGATTCATTCCGACGAAGAGAAAGTGTTGGAAATTGATGCTGAAGGTGAAGGAGCTGTCGTGGCTGGCGATATTCGCGGTGACAGCGATGTGGAGATCCTGAATCCGGATCTGCATATTGCTACACTATCCTCGGATGCGCGTCTGCATATGCGGATTCACGCAAACCGGGGGCGTGGTTACGTTCAGGCCGATAAGAACAAGAAGGAAGATCAGCCTATTGGTGTGATTCCGATTGATTCGATCTACACTCCGATTACCCGCGTCAACTACAGCGTTGAGAATACTCGGGTCGGCCAAGTTACCAACTATGATAAACTAACCCTCGAAGTCTGGACCGATGGAAGTATTCGACCTGAAGAAGCCGTTAGCTTGGGCGCCAAAATCTTGACAGAGCACCTGATGCTGTTTGTCGGTTTGACCGATGAAGCGAAAGATGCTGAGATTATGGTAGAAAAAGAAGAGGACAAAAAAGAGAAAGTGCTTGAGATGACTATCGAAGAGCTCGATCTTTCTGTTCGTTCTTATAACTGCCTCAAACGCGCAGGCATTAATACGGTACAAGAATTGATTACGAAAACGGAAGAAGACATGATGAAGGTTCGTAATCTAGGACGTAAGTCTCTTGAAGAAGTTCAAGAGAAGCTCGAAGAGCTTGGCCTTGGACTAAGAATGGAAGACTAAACGTTAGGTTATTATTAACAGAAGGAGGTTGCACAAATGGCATACCAAAAATTGGGTCGTGACTCCAGTGCGCGTAAAGCTTTATTTCGCGACTTGGTGACTGACTTATTTATACATGAGCGCATCCAAACAACTGAAGCTAAGGCTAAAGAATTGCGCTCGATCGCAGAAAAATTGATTACATTGGCAAAACGCGGAGATCTGCATGCTCGCCGTCAAGTTGCTTCCTTTGTTCGTCGTGAAGCAGCTGATGAAAATCAGGATGCAATTCAAAAATTGTTTGCTGAACTGGCTCCACGTTATGCTGAACGTCAAGGCGGATACACCAGAATCTTGAAGCTGGGACCACGCCGCGGCGACGCAGCACCGATGGTATATTTAGAGCTAGTAGATCGTGCATAAAAGGATGGGAAAGGGTGGACGGGATCTTCTGATTCTGATGAAACCCTTTTTTTTGTAGTCGGAGGTCGTCCGTGAGAAACATATGTATGACCGTCAGCTATGACGGTACAGCTTACAGCGGATTCCAAACGCAACCTAGTTTAAATACGATACAGGATTATTTGGAAAAGGCTTTGTTTCGTTTAACCGGTGAGGTGATTAAGGTTACCTCATCCGGAAGAACGGATGCGGGTGTTCATTCCCGGGGGCAGATGATTAACTTCTATACGGCTTCGCAGATCCCCGTCGAAAGATGGTGTATAGCGATGAATATGCTGCTGCCGGAGGACATTGTCGTCAGCGGCGCCAGACAGGCTCCGATGGAGTTTCATTCCCGCAGATCGGCTGTACGGAAAACTTATCGGTATACGATTCGCAGCGGCCGGCATCCGGATTTGTTTAAGAGACATCTGGAGTTTTTCCACCCCACGAAATTGAATACCGATTCAATGCGGGAAGGGCTGCAGCACCTCGTAGGTACGCATGATTTCACTTCCTTTTGTTCGGTCCGCTCAACCAAGCTTTCCAATATTCGTACCATCTTTGAAGCTAGGCTGGAATGCGAACCCCCCGATTCCATGCTTGAGTCTTATGCTATCCATATTTATTTAACCGGCAGCGGCTTTTTATACAATATGGTTAGAATCATTGCTGGGACCTTATTACAGGTCGGAGAAGGCAAACGTTCAAGCGATGACATTCGAACGATTCTTGAGGCCAAGAATCGCGCTAAGGCTGGTCAGTACAGCGGTCCCGCAAGGTTTAATGCTGTGGGAAGTTTCCTATAGTGATGAGGTTTTAAACCTTGATTATTCGAATGATTTGTAGTACAATATCACTTGGCGTTTCATGATCGGCTATCCCACGGCCCCGGGTCAAGGAATTGTCCATTGCTTTTCTCACAACGAAAATAATTAACATATGATGCAGATAGATTTGATGATGGAATGACTTTTCAATCTATACGATCATCATATAGCTGTGTGTCATTTCATCAAACAAGCACGAAGTGCAATTACGTTTAGGAGGAACTATTCATGCGTACCACATATATGGCTAAGCCAAATGAAGTAGAACGCAAATGGTACATCATCGATGCAACCGACAAAACTTTGGGTCGTCTTGCAAGCGAAGCTGCTAGTATCATTCGCGGCAAGCACAAACCACAATTTACTCCGCATGTAGATACAGGTGATTTCGTTGTTATCATCAATGCTGAGAAAATCAGATTGACAGGTAAGAAGCTTCAAAACAAAATGTACTATCGTCACTCCTTGTATTCCGGCGGTTTGAAAGTAATTTCCGCACAAGATTTGCTGAACACGAAACCAGAACGTGTGCTTGAATTCGCAATTCACGGCATGCTTCCAAAAAATCGTCTTGGCGACAGCTTGAAAACGAAATTGAAAGTATATGCTGGTTCTGAGCATCCGCATCAAGCACAACAACCTGAAGTTTGGGAACTTCGCGGTTAATATAAAGGGAGGACTGTCTTGTGGCACAAGTTCAATACTATGGAACAGGTCGTCGTAAGCACTCGGTAGCACGTGTACGTTTGGTGCCGGGCGAAGGCCGTATTATTATCAACAAACGTAATTTGGATGAGTATTTTGGTCTGGAAACTTTGAAATTGATCGTGAAGCAACCGTTAAACCTGACTGAAACATTGGGTAAATACGATGTTCTGGTTATCGCTAACGGCGGTGGTATCTCCGGACAAGCTGGAGCCATCCGTCACGGGATTTCCCGTGCGCTGCTGAAAGCTGATCCAGAATTCCGCGGTTCTTTGAAAAAAGCCGGATTCTTGACTCGTGATCCGCGTATGAAAGAACGTAAAAAGTACGGCTTGAAAGCTGCTCGTCGTGCTCCTCAGTTCTCGAAACGTTAAGATTCGGTACAATACAACGATACGAAAAACCTTTTCACTACTACGGTGGAAAGGTTTTTTTATTTGGTGTATCACCTTATTTTTAAGAAGTCATACTATACACTAGTGCCTAACAAAAAATTAAATTGACAAAAAGTATGGCGGGATTATAATTAAATATACACAATAAAACATATTAAAATACTCGGAATTCAATAAGGAGGACGATGAGAATGAACTTATTTGAAAAAGAGAAGTGGATTCAAGAAGCAGCTGAAAATTTTGAACATCAGTCTCCCGAAGCGTTGATCGAGCTGGCTGTTGAGAAATTTCCTAATATCACGCTAGCCTGTAGCTTCGGCGCTGAAGATGTAGTATTGGTAGATATGCTGCAGAAGGTAAGTCCGAAGTCGGATATTTTTTATTTGGATACGAATCTTCACTTTAAAGAAACGTATGAAACGCGCGACAGATTGCAGCAGCACTACGGTGTTGAATTTGTCCAAGTATTGCCGAAGCTGACGCTTGAAGAACAAACGGCTCAGTTTGGCGATGAATTATGGAAGTCACAACCGAATCAATGCTGCAATATACGTAAAGTAGACCCATTAACGGATATCTTGAAAAACTACGACGCTTGGATTACAGGGATTCGCCGCGATCAAGCGCCTACCCGGGCTAACTCTAAAAAAGTAGAATACGACACCAAATTCGGTCTGGTGAAATTTAATCCGTTGGCTTCCTGGACCTCTGAAGATATATGGAATTACATCCGCAGCAATAATATTATTTATAACCCGCTGCATGATCGCAACTATCCAAGTATCGGTTGTGAGCACTGCACACGTCAGGTAGCTGCCGGTGAAGACCCGCGCGCCGGACGCTGGGCTGGTTTTGAGAAGACTGAATGCGGTCTTCATAAATAAATAAGCTAAACGAAGCCTGAGGAGGAATTGGCTGATGTCAACCATTCAACCCCATGGCGGCTGTCTCGTGAACCGTATGGTTCAAGGTACGGAACGAGAGCGGCTGCTTGCCCAGGCGAAGCAATTATTCGAACTCAAAATCAACTCGTGGACCCTCTCTGACCTGGATCTAATTGGTGTTGGGGCATTTTCACCGCTTACCGGTTTTATGAACAAAGACGATTATGAATCCGTAGTGAAACGAATGAGACTTGCTGACGGCACGGTTTGGAGTATTCCTATTACATTGCCGGTCGACAAGGATGCAGCGGCTCAATTGTCCGTTGGCAAGCAAGTGGCGCTTGTCGGTGAAGTGGATAATGTAGTTTATGCGATTCTAGATGTCCAAAGCATCTATGAGACAGATCCGAAGCGTGAGGCGGTCAAAGTATTTAAGACGGATGACGCGGCTCACCCTGGCGTACAAAAGCTTTTATCGCGTCCTTCTACTTATGTAGGCGGTTCGATCCAGGTACTTAATCGCCCTAAGCCGGAGAAGTTTGAACAGTTTTATTATGATCCATCGGAAACGCGGCGTATTTTCTCTGAGAAAGGCTGGAGAACCGTTGTCGGCTTCCAGACGCGCAATCCGGTTCACCGGGCGCATGAATATATTCAGAAGAGTGCATTGGAAATCGTTGATGGTTTGTTTCTGAATCCATTAGTGGGAGAAACCAAGACCGATGACATCTCGGCCGATGTACGGATGCGCAGTTACCTGGTGCTGCTTGAGAACTACTATCCTAAGGATCGTGTATTTCTAGGCGTGTTTCCGGCTGCTATGCGTTATGCAGGCCCTCGTGAAGCGATCTTCCATGCTATGGTTAGAAAAAACTATGGCTGCACGCATTTTATTGTCGGACGCGATCATGCGGGTGTAGGCGATTACTACGGTACGTATGAGGCGCAAGAGATTTTCAGCAATTTTACGGCTGAAGAGCTTGGTATTGCTCCTTTATTTTTTGAGCATAGCTTTTACTGCACGAAGTGCGGAAATATGGCATCCAGCAAAACATGCCCCCACGATAAAGCTGAGCATATGCATTTATCAGGTACTAAAGTTCGTGCTTTGCTGCGTGACAGTCAGTGCCCGCCGCCTGAGTTTACAAGACCTGAGGTTGCTGAAATTTTAATTGCCGGCATGAGAGACAGTTGAACGCGGCGCAGTCATCATCCAAGCAATCATAGGTATATTTGTCCACCTCGTCCCATATAGATGATTTAGAAGTCTATGGGGATGCGAGGTGGATTTTTCATGTTTAAAAGGAGGAAAAGGGTCGTTGTATGGCTCACGATGCATGGGAGCTTAAAGCTCGTGATGTCGGCTTTATTAGTGGCGTTAATGCTATTTATGTTCACGTATGAGCTGCCGGCAACCAAAACATGGACGTATTGGACCATGCCCTTATCCGGGAAGAAAATTGCCTTAGATCCCGGTCATGGGGGGCCAGACGGGGGGGCAGAGAGTAAGGATGGCATTATTGAGAAGGATATTAACTTGGCCATTGCGCTTCATTTAAGGGACTATCTGCAGCAGGCTGGAGCGATTGTGGTGATGACGCGTGAGAATGATACGGACCTGGCGCAATCCACCACCAAGGGATATAGCAAACGCAAAACAGAAGACCTGCTGAACCGGGCGCAGTTTATCACACAGCAGAAATCCGATCTTTTTGTCAGCGTACATTTAAACAGCATTCCTTCAAGCAAATGGTCGGGCGCACAAACGTTCTACTACCCGGGAAGTAAGGAAAATGCTACGCTGGCCTCCTTAATTCAAGATGAGATTAAGAAAAATATGCAGAATACGGATCGAATTGCGAAATCTGTGGATAATATTTATTTATTAAAAACATTAACGATCCCGAGTGCCTTAGTTGAGGTGGGATTCCTCTCTAATCCGACGGAAGCCGACTTGCTGCGTAGTCCCGCTTATCAGAAGAAAGTTGCGGCAGCGATTTATCAGGGGATATTAAGATACTATTCAGGTGAAAAAGTGGGTTCCTGAATGAAATATGATATAATAAGATGAGCTACTTATCCATGATCTTTCGAGGTGAAAACGTGCTTACCAAAGAACAGCTTTTAGATGCGGTTCATCATATTTATGACCCTGAATTTCAATTGAGCTTAACCGAGCTTCAATTTATTCGGGATATAGTGATTAAAGAGGGGCTCGTCTCGGCAACGGTATTGCTGTCGAACGAGGAGGAGAACTACCGTTCCGCTCTCCAGCAGCAGATTACCGAGTCATTTCAACGGGCTGGAGCCACAGAAGTCCATTTGCGGTATAGAGCTATGACGGAGTTTGACCGAAATGATGCTGCACGTAAGGTGCAGGAGAAGAGCGCGGCTTCCGAAACACCTGCAGCTCCTGTTCGCGACTTGCTTGATCCTGAACAGGGAGTCCATTTTATTGCGATTGCCAGCGGTAAAGGCGGCGTCGGTAAGTCTACGGTTACAGTGAATTTGGCTGTGGCTTTAGCTCGTTTAGGCAAAAAGGTCGCTTTAATCGATGCGGATATTTACGGGTTTAGCGTTCCGGATATGATGGGGATCGAAGAGCGTCCTCAGCTGGTTCAGAATCGGATTATTCCGATTGAACGTTTTGGCGTTAAAGTCATTTCGATGGGCTTTTTCGTTGAGGATAATACTCCTGTCATTTGGAGAGGGCCGATGCTGGGCAAAATGCTTCGCAATTTCTTCTCCGAGGTTGATTGGGGAGATGTGGAGTATGTGCTGCTAGATCTGCCTCCAGGCACAGGAGATGTTGCCTTGGACGTGCACCAGATGATTCCGCAAAGCAAGGAAATCATCATCACAACGCCTCATGCTACAGCTGCCTTTGTTGCTGCTAGAGCCGGCGCTATGGCTAAGCATACGAACCATGAAATGCTTGGAATCGTCGAGAATATGTCCTATTATCAATGCGGACACTGTGGAGAGAAGGAGTACATTTTCGGCCGCGGCGGCGGTGGTAAGCTCGCTGAAGAGCTTCATACCGAGCTGCTGGCTCAAATTCCTCTCGGTGCTCCTGATAACCATATTTCTGAGCCGGATTATTCCCCATCCGTATATAAGAAAGATTCAGAAACGGGCCAAATATACTTGGAGCTTGCGAATCAAGTTATTCATAAAGTCAGCTAAGGACATGAAAAAGGACTGGCCCGAAGCCAGTCCTTTTTATTATTTATTGCCTTGATCCTTCTGGTTTTGATTGCTTTGGTCGCCGCCTTCTCCGCTGCCCTGCCCTTGGCCGCCGGATTGTTTGTTTTGCCCCTGATTCTTAGGCAAGGCTTCTTCCTCCAAAACCTTCTTCATTAAGTTCATTAGCTCCAGCCTAAACATGGGGCTTTCCAAGGACTCCTGCATTACAGCTTTCATTTGCTGCCTGTATTGGGGTCCCTTCATTGTATCCATCAACATTTTTTGAAAATCAGGATTTTTCATGGCATCACTTAAAGCTTGCTGATACTCAGGGTCCTTCATTAATTCCTTTTGCAGCTGCTTCGTATCCTTTTGAATGGCTTTGGCAAATTGCCCGGCAAACCGCGGATCAAGAATAAGCTGCTGTAAGAACTTATTGCTTTCCGTGTCCGTGAGTACATCTTTTACTGCGAGCTTCATTTGTTGGGTATCGCCGGTCGATAATAACTTCAACTGGTTCTCATCTTGGGCAGTGACTTTTATCATGGCGTTTTGAATGGCATTTCGTCCATCTTCCGTTTTGAGTATATCGAGAACCATCGTCTTTGTGTCTTTGTAGCCAACGCTCTGCGCTTGGGATGACGCGTTGTTATCCGATCCGCAAGAGCTCATTACGGACCATAATTAAAAGGAGGGAAACAGACCGTAACCACCACTTTATCATTTTGTGGAGCTCCTTTCTTCAATGTTTTGCTGTTAGTATTTGTTGAGAAAGCAACTTTCAATCGTCAGATTGTTGGCTTTTTATTGATAAGGTTGGTACAATTAACTTCTGTATACATGATGTTTTGGGGGAGTAAACCGTGACGCTTAGAAAGTGGTTTTATTTGTTTTGGACGACATTACTCATCGGCGCATTAGGTGCTCTGATCACCGGCCTTCTTCTACAGGTAAACGATCAGGAATTCAGTTGGCTTGGCGGATCCGCCCTAGGATTTAATATTGTAAATATGCTTCTGGGTGGTGCGACGATCAGTGTATTAAGTCAGATGGGCTTTTTCGCTTACCTCATTATCCGATTTATTGCAATGGGGATTGTCCGAAGCAAATGGATTTGGGACACGCTTCAGGTGATTCTGGTCGTTGTCTCTATTGTGGATCTTGTTATTCTAAGACATACAGAACAATCTTCGGCTTGGGCATCCTATCTTGCTCTCCCGCTGATTATGCTAATTTTGGCGTTAGCTGCAGCTATGTTGAAAGTGAAGCTTACCAATCGTAACGGATTCATTCCTACGTTATTTTTCATGACAGCCGTGACTGCAATCGAGGCGGTTCCAGCATTAAGACTGGATAGTGCGGCCTCCACGTTATTTATGATGGTTCCATTGCTGGCATGCAATGCATGGCAAATTTTAATTTTATCGAAGGTTTTGAACACAAACAAAGAGCCGCTGTAACGGCTCTTCGTGTTTTTACGTATAAGCTGTTAGTGAACTTGCTTCATAGCCTGATCTTCGACCGGGGGCTTATTGTCCACCTGTGTCTGCTTCAGCAGTTCACTGACTGTAGCGAATTCATATCCTTTGGCTCTTAATTGATCGATAATGACAGGCAGCGCTTCGTGGGTTTGCTTTACAGAATCACTGGCGTGAAGGAGTACGATATCGCCGGGATGAGCCTTGGTGACAACTCGGTTAATAATATTATCCGTCCCTTTATTCAACCAGTCCTGGGAATCGGTATCCCACTGAATAACCGAGTAGTTAAGATCGCTGGCGATTTTTAGGACTCTCTTGTCAAAATCCCCGTTAGGAAGCCGAAGCAAATGGGGGGTCTGTCCTGTAGTTTCGCTGATGATTTGATGTGCCGTAGTAATTTGGGTACGGATTTCTTCATCGCTTAAACCGCTGTAGTTCGTATGTTTATGTCCATGGCTTCCGATTTCAAATCCGCCCTTTACAATCTGATTAACGATGTCAGGGTGACTTTTAGTCCAGGGAGAAGAGAGAAAGAATGTTGCTTTTTTGACGCCCTTGTCCTCTAAAATTTTTAAAATAGGCTCTGTTCTCTTATCGCCCCAGCTGATATCAAAGGTGAGCGCAATGACCTTTTTATCTGTCTGCACGCTATAAATAGCTTCAGGCTGGTTTTGCGAGAACACGGTGACATTATCGCGCTCCGAATAAATAATCCCGATGGCGAACAGAATGGATACCGCAATAATAAATGCTTGCTTGATCTTTTTTCCGTTCAACACGTAAAAATAATTCACGTTCCTTTGGCCTCCTTCGTGCCCTTGGTACAAGCAGGGCTTGTATAATATTAGTTTAATAAAATGTATGCTGGGACAAGAAAGATATGCTATCAGGGAATCGGAGGAAGAAGACAATTCATGAATAATTTGATGCGGCAGTTTGCCGGAATGAAACATTATTTCATTGCATCCGCGCTTGTTTTTATTACAGGAATCATACTTGGAGCGGGATTTTCGGATCAGTTCCAAACCTATATTGAAGCACAGATGAAAGGTCTGGAGCAGCTTTCTCAATCGATCGCAAACAAGCCGAACCAGCAATGGGCACTTTTCTGGCTGATCTTTTGGAATAATACGTCCAAATCCATTTTAATTATTGGATTAGGGGCGTTCTTCGGGGTACTCCCTTTATTCTTTTTGTTAGGCAATGGCCTGTTGTTAGGTTATGTGATGGCCGCATCCGCACAGAAAGAGTCATTACTTTACATGGTTAAAGGAATTCTCCCGCATGGAATTATTGAAATACCGGCGATTATTTTCGCTTGCGCGATAGGTTTAAGATTAGGGGCGCTTGTTATTAGATCGATCATTTCCGTCATCAGTCCAGCTAGAGTAACCAAAAACAAGGAAGATTTTCGCGCTTTCCTAAAGATATTGCTGCCAGTAATTATTATTCTGGTCGTGTCTTTGTCCGCTGCAGCATTAATTGAGAGTACTTTTACTTATTGGCTCATGAAACCATAAAAATCCTTTTCGCATAAAAACAACCAAATATGTGCATAACAGTAAAGCGTCAAGTGCGCTTTGCCTAAAAGGTATGTCTGAAAAAGAGCAGAAAAAACGTTCTTCGTCCAGTTACATACCTTTTTTGTGTCTTCACCACAAGTTGCAGCACATATTCGAAAGGGGCACAGAAGCCAATGCTTGGTTTTTTGTTTAATGAAAGAGAATGCAAAGAGCTTGATTACGTGTTAAAAAAAGAGCTGGATGAAATGCTGTTCGATCTTAATGACAAACGTATCGATCCAGATATTAAAGTGGCCATTGAATCGCGGTACAAAATTATATTCAGGATGTATGCCAGACTGGCCTCGCCTAAGGAAATATCGAAATATGCGAGAAATAGGATGTATCATTAACTTTTTCAGAAAAACAGTTGACTTATAAATCTCATCTGTGGTAATTTATAACTCGTTCCTTTTAAAGAGCTTTGAAAGTTATTTCGCTCTAGTAGAGAATAAAATAAATTTTAAAAAAGCTCTTGCATAAGGATAGGCAAATGTGTTATATTATAAAAGTCGCCGCTAAACAAGGTGACAATAAGTAACAAATGAATTGCCCTTTGAAAACTGAACAACGAGTGAGTGAAATAAAGAGAATGCAAATTCTCGCTAGCAAGAAATTTTGAGCTTAAGACAAGCTCTGTTACAAGTTCTACAACTTTAATGGAGAGTTTGATCCTGGCTCAGGACGAACGCTGGCGGCGTGCCTAATACATGCAAGTCGAGCGGATTTCACCTTCGGGTGAAGTTAGCGGCGGACGGGTGAGTAACACGTAGGCAACCTGCCTGTAAGACCGGGATAACTATCGGAAACGATAGCTAAGACCGGATAACTGGTTCTCTCGCATGAGGGAATCATGAAACACGGAGCAATCTGTGGCTTACGGATGGGCCTGCGGCGCATTAGCTAGTTGGTGAGGTAATGGCTCACCAAGGCGACGATGCGTAGCCGACCTGAGAGGGTGATCGGCCACACTGGGACTGAGACACGGCCCAGACTCCTACGGGAGGCAGCAGTAGGGAATCTTCCGCAATGGACGCAAGTCTGACGGAGCAACGCCGCGTGAGTGATGAAGGTTTTCGGATCGTAAAGCTCTGTTGCCAGGGAAGAACGCTTGGGAGAGTAACTGCTCCTGAGGTGACGGTACCTGAGAAGAAAGCCCCGGCTAACTACGTGCCAGCAGCCGCGGTAATACGTAGGGGGCAAGCGTTGTCCGGAATTATTGGGCGTAAAGCGCGCGCAGGCGGTTATTTAAGTTTGGTGTTTAAGCCCGGGGCTCAACCCCGGATCGCACTGAAAACTGGATGACTTGAGTGCGGGAGAGGAAAGTGGAATTCCACGTGTAGCGGTGAAATGCGTAGAGATGTGGAGGAACACCAGTGGCGAAGGCGACTTTCTGGACCGTAACTGACGCTGAGGCGCGAAAGCGTGGGGAGCAAACAGGATTAGATACCCTGGTAGTCCACGCCGTAAACGATGAGTGCTAGGTGTTAGGGGTTTCGATACCCTTGGTGCCGAAGTAAACACAGTAAGCACTCCGCCTGGGGAGTACGCTCGCAAGAGTGAAACTCAAAGGAATTGACGGGGACCCGCACAAGCAGTGGAGTATGTGGTTTAATTCGAAGCAACGCGAAGAACCTTACCAGGTCTTGACATCCCTCTGACCGGTACAGAGATGTACCTTTCCTTCGGGACAGAGGAGACAGGTGGTGCATGGTTGTCGTCAGCTCGTGTCGTGAGATGTTGGGTTAAGTCCCGCAACGAGCGCAACCCTTGACTTTAGTTGCCAGCATTGAGTTGGGCACTCTAGAGTGACTGCCGGTGACAAACCGGAGGAAGGTGGGGATGACGTCAAATCATCATGCCCCTTATGACCTGGGCTACACACGTACTACAATGGCCGGTACAACGGGAAGCGAAGGAGCGATCTGGAGCGAATCTTTAGAAGCCGGTCTCAGTTCGGATTGCAGGCTGCAACTCGCCTGCATGAAGTCGGAATTGCTAGTAATCGCGGATCAGCATGCCGCGGTGAATACGTTCCCGGGTCTTGTACACACCGCCCGTCACACCACGAGAGTTTACAACACCCGAAGTCGGTGGGGTAACCCGCAAGGGAGCCAGCCGCCGAAGGTGGGGTAGATGATTGGGGTGAAGTCGTAACAAGGTAGCCGTATCGGAAGGTGCGGCTGGATCACCTCCTTTCTATGGAGTCCATGATGACGGTAGGTCATCGGACATAAATTCACTCACTCGTTGCTCAGTTTTGAGAGGTGCAATAGACTCTCAAACCTACTGACAACTGAAACGATGGAAACTTCGTTTACCAGTTGCAGGACAGCTTGTTCCTTGAAAACTAGATAACGAAACAAAGCATAGAATCATCCTTTAAAGATGTTGATCTTATCGATCTTCATGTTTAATCTTTAGCTGCCGTTCGATTCATCGAACACGGGTTAAGCTAATAAGAGCACACGGAGGATGCCTAGGCGCTAGGAGCCGACGAAGGACGTGGCGAACGACGAAATCGCCTCGGGGAGCCGTAAGCAGGCGTTGATCCGGGGATGTCCGAATGGGGGAACCCAGCTGAGGTAATACTCAGTTACCGCTATCTGAATACATAGGGTAGCCGGAGGCATACGAGGGGAACTGAAACATCTAAGTACCCTCAGGAGAAGAAAACAAGAGTGATTCCGTCAGTAGCGGCGAGCGAAAGCGGAACAGCCCAAACCAGAGGGCTTGCCCTCTGGGGTTGTGGGACGTCAATGTGGGTTTAGCAGAGTAGATGAAGCGGTCTGGAAAGGCCGGCCACAGAAGGTAACAGCCCTGTAATCGAAATTTTGCGAAAACCTTAGACGGATCCCGAGTACCGCGAGACACGTGAAACCTCGTGGGAAGCAGGCAGGACCATCTGCCAAGGCTAAATACTCCCTAGCGACCGATAGTGAAGCAGTACCGTGAGGGAAAGGTGAAAAGAACCGCGGGAGCGGAGTGAAATAGAACCTGAAACCGTGTGCTTACAAGAAGTCAGAGTCCGTTAATGGATGATGGCGTGCCTTTTGTAGAATGAACCGGCGAGTTACGTTCCCGTGCAAGGTTAAGGTGAAGAGCCGGAGCCGCAGCGAAAGCGAGTCTGAATAGGGCGTATCGATATTTTCTTGCGAAAAATCGCAGTACGTGGACGTAGACCCGAAACCGTGTGATCTACCCCTGCCCAGGGTGAAGGTGCGGTAACACGCACTGGAGGCCCGAACCCACGAATGTTGAAAAATTCGGGGATGAGGTGGGGGTAGCGGAGAAATTCCAATCGAACTCGGAGATAGCTGGTTCTCCCCGAAATAGCTTTAGGGCTAGCCTCGGGAGATGAGTAGTGGAGGTAAAGCACTGATTGGGTGCGGGGCCCGCCAAGGGTTACCAAGTCCAGTCAAACTCTGAATGCCACATACTTTATCCCGGGAGTCAGACAGTGAGTGCTAAGATCCATTGTCAAGAGGGAAACAGCCCAGATCATCAGCTAAGGTGCCCCAAGTGTGTGTTAAGTGGGAAAGGATGTGGAGTTGCAAAGACAACCAGGATGTTGGCTTAGAAGCAGCCACCATTGAAAGAGTGCGTAATAGCTCACTGGTCGAGTGACTCTGCGCCGAAAATGTAACGGGGCTAAACACACCACCGAAGCTATGGCTCGTGCAAACAAGATTTGCACTTGGGTAGGGGAGCGTTGTGTATAGGTTGAAGGTGTACCGTAAGGAGCGCTGGACAATACACAAGTGAGAATGCCGGTATGAGTAACGAAAAGATCAGTGAGAATCTGATCCGCCGAAAGCCTAAGGGTTCCTGAGGAAGGCTCGTCCGCTCAGGGTAAGTCGGGACCTAAGGCGAGGCCGAAAGGCGTAGTCGAAGGACAACAGGTTGAAATTCCTGTACCACCGTGAACCGTTATGAGCAATGGGGTGACGCAGAAGGATAGTGACGCGGACTGATGGATGTCCGTCCAAGCAGAGAGGCTGGTGTGTAGGCAAATCCGCACATCGTTAAGGCTGGTCTGTGATGGGGAGCGAAAATTATAGTAGCGAAGGTCATGAGTTCAGGCTGCCAAGAAAAGCCTCTAGCCAGGGAGAAGGTGCCCGTACCGCAAACCGACACAGGTAGGCGAGCAGAGCATGCTAAGGCGCGCGGAAGAACTCTCGTTAAGGAACTCGGCAAAATGACCTCGTAACTTCGGGAGAAGGGGTGCCTCGGTAGGGTGAATAGCCCGAGGGGGCCGCAGTGAAAAGGCCCAAGCGACTGTTTAGCAAAAACACAGGTCTGTGCGAAGCCGCAAGGCGAAGTATACGGGCTGACGCCTGCCCGGTGCTGGAAGGTTAAGGGGAGTGGTTAGGGGTAACCCGAAGCTATGAACCGAAGCCCCAGTAAACGGCGGCCGTAACTATAACGGTCCTAAGGTAGCGAAATTCCTTGTCAGGTAAATTCTGACCCGCACGAATGGCGTAACGACTTGGGCGCTGTCTCAACGAGAGATCCGGTGAAATTTTAATACCTGTGAAGATGC
The DNA here is from genome assembly GCF_043945595.1 of Paenibacillus sp. TAB_01. Classification (NCBI taxonomy): domain Bacteria; kingdom Bacillati; phylum Bacillota; class Bacilli; order Caryophanales; family Paenibacillaceae; genus Paenibacillus; species Paenibacillus sp. TAB_01. Next base: position 6,282,198 of record NZ_JBIFNP010000001.1, on the reverse strand, counting down.
AGGTTACCCGCGACAAGACGGAAAGACCCCATGGAGCTTTACTGCAGCTTGATATTGGACTTTGGTACGATCTGTACAGGATAGGTGGGAGCCTGAGAAGCCTGAGCGCCAGCTTGGGTGGAGGCGACGTTGGGATACCACCCTGATCGTATCGGAGTTCTAACCTGGTACCGTGAACCGGTATGGGGACAGTGTCAGGTGGGCAGTTTGACTGGGGCGGTCGCCTCCTAAAAAGTAACGGAGGCGCCCCAAGGTTCCCTCAGAATGGTTGGAAATCATTCGAAGAGTGCAAAGGCATAAGGGAGCTTGACTGCGAGACAAACAGGTCGAGCAGGGACGAAAGTCGGGCTTAGTGATCCGGTGGTACCGCATGGAAGGGCCATCGCTCAACGGATAAAAGCTACCCTGGGGATAACAGGCTTATCTCCCCCAAGAGTCCACATCGACGGGGAGGTTTGGCACCTCGATGTCGGCTCATCGCATCCTGGGGCTGAAGTAGGTCCCAAGGGTTGGGCTGTTCGCCCATTAAAGCGGTACGCGAGCTGGGTTCAGAACGTCGTGAGACAGTTCGGTCCCTATCTGTCGTGGGCGCAGGAAATTTGAGAGGAGCTGTCCTTAGTACGAGAGGACCGGGATGGACGTACCGCTGGTGTACCAGTTGTTCCGCCAGGAGCACGGCTGGATAGCTACGTACGGACGGGATAAGCGCTGAAAGCATCTAAGCGTGAAGCCCCCCTCAAGATGAGATTTCCCAGTATGTAAGACCCCTTGAAGACGACGAGGTAGATAGGTTCGGGGTGGAAGTGCCGTAAGGTATGGAGCTGACGAATACTAATCGGTCGAGGGCTTATCCAAGAGAACAGCAAAGAAGAAGGATGTATGCTTGTTTCGTATCTAGTTTTCAGGGTAACAACCTTGAACAAATAGCTGCATGTCCTTTATAGGGATGGATATTTTCTTGCAGCGTTTTCGAAGAAGCAACGCTTCGAAAAATCCCAGGCTTACGTAGCCAGCTTTCTAACGAAAGCACATCGTTTGGTGATGATGGCGGAGGGGAACCACGCGTTCCCATCTCGAACACGACCGTTAAGCCCTCCAGCGCCGATGGTACTTGAACCGAAGGGTTCCGGGAGAGTAGGACGTCGCCAAGCAATTTTCCCTGATAGCTCAGTTGGTAGAGCACTCGACTGTTAATCGAGTTGTCACAGGTTCGAGTCCTGTTCGGGGAGCCATATGCTTCCATAGCTCAGTAGGTAGAGTGCATCCATGGTAAGGATGAGGTCACCGGTTCGATCCCGGTTGGAAGCTCCAGATGATTTAGGCCCGTTGGTCAAGGGGTTAAGACACCTCCCTTTCACGGAGGTAACAGGGGTTCGAATCCCCTACGGGTCACCATTTTCATTCCCGGTGTGGAGGCTTAGCTCAGCTGGGAGAGCATCTGCCTTACAAGCAGAGGGTCGGCGGTTCGATCCCGTCAGCCTCCACCACTAAGCCGTTGTAGCTCAATTGGTAGAGCAACTGACTTGTAATCAGTAGGTTGGGGGTTCAAGTCCTCTCGACGGCACCATTGTTTCATTATTGGGGATTAGCCAAGCGGTAAGGCAACGGACTTTGACTCCGTCATGCCTAGGTTCGAATCCTAGATCCCCAGCCATTAGTTTGAGCCATTAGCTCAGTTGGTAGAGCACCTGACTTTTAATCAGGGTGTCGTAGGTTCGAGTCCTACATGGCTCACCATTTTTACTCAAGCGCGCGTATGGCGGAATTGGCAGACGCACTAGACTTAGGATCTAGCGGGCGACCGTGGGGGTTCAAGTCCCTCTACGCGCATTGTCTTTGCGGAAGTGGCTCAGCGGTAGAGCATCGCCTTGCCAAGGCGAGGGTCGCGGGTTCGATTCCCGTCTTCCGCTCCATATGATGTTCCCTTAGCTCAGCTGGATAGAGCGTTTGACTACGAATCAAAAGGCCGGGAGTTCGAATCTCTCAGGGAACGCCATATTTTATATTTAGCTTATGAAGTGCTCTTCATATCGCACTACATATACTGTCGGGACGTAGCTCAGCTTGGTAGAGCACCTGGTTTGGGACCAGGGGGTCGCATGTTCAAATCGTGTCGTCCCGACCACCTTTTGCGGGTGTAGTTCAATGGTAGAACTCCAGCCTTCCAAGCTGGTAGCGTGGGTTCGATTCCCATCACCCGCTCCATATTGTATATAACTAAGACCGAAAGGTCTTTTTTTAATATCTTTATAATGAACTGCGCTAAAGTGTTAAAGCGACTGGTTTAAGGGCGCTTAATTACTTATGTCAGTGGGTTTCATAGACCCTCTATTTCTCTTCATAAAATAAGTTGTAGAAATATGGAAGGAAAATCTATGAAACTATTTGTTAAATATACTGCATGGTAGCGCGGTATTGTGTTAAAATATTCATTATGACTTAGGTAAGGATGGAGGAGAACCATGTCGGATTCAGGCAGCTTGAGTAGTAAACATACTTCAAACAATCTACTGCGTAGGGATGTGCGTTTTTTAGGGCACATTTTGGGTGAAGTGCTGGTTCATCAGGGTGGGAATGAGCTTCTAACCATTGTAGAGAATATAAGAGAAATGAGTAAAACTCTACGCGCCCAGAGCAGTTCAGATTTGTACAATGAGTTTAAAGAAACGATCAACTCGTTAGCACCCGAGAAAAGACACCAAGTGATCCGTGCCTTTGCTATTTATTTTCAACTGATTAATATCGCAGAGCAAAATCACCGGATTCGCCGTAAACGTGATTACGAACGGTCGGCAGGTGAAGAAGTTCAGCCGGGCTCAATTGAGGATGTAGTACGTGGCTTGAAACAACAAAGTATCCCTGCTAGCGAGGTTCAAGAGATGATTCAAGGGATCTCTTTGGAGCTCGTTATGACTGCGCACCCTACAGAAGCTTCGCGCCGTGCTGTGCTGGATATTCACCAGCGTATTGCCAACGGAGTCATGGAGCTCGACAATCCGAGCTTAACCTTCCGTGAGCGGGAGCAGCTGCGTAAGAAGCTATTGGGCGAGGTCATTACGTTGTGGCAGACAGATGAGCTGCGCGACCGTAAGCCTACAGTTATCGATGAAGTGAACAACGGTCTTTATTTCTTTGATGAAACGCTATTCGATGTACTTCCGGAGGTTTACCAGGAGTTGGAGCGCTGTCTGCACAAATATTATCCGGAAGAATCATGGCATGTGCCGATTTTCATGAAATTCGGTTCTTGGATCGGTGGGGCCGCGATGGCAACCCTTCCGTGACTTCCAAAGTCACTTGGGAGACATTGACGATGCACCGCAAGCTTGCTTTGCAGAAGTATGAAGAGCTGCTGCGTGAGTTTATGACCCATTTGAGCTTCAGCAAAAATATTGTCGAGGTTACACAAGAGCTGCTGGATTCGGTTCAAGCAGACCGTGAAGCATTGGATCTTCGCTCTAATGAAGTTTGGCGTAATGAGAAGGAGCCTTACCGGATTAAAATCATTTATATGATCGAAAAGATCCAGAATGCAGGCAATCCGAACGTTAGCGAATCCAAAAAATATAACTCCCCTGACGAGTTCGTCGAAGAATTAAAAATGATTGATCGCAGCTTGCGCAACCATTATGCAGATTTCATTGCAGATGAGTATGTGACCAAGCTGATCCGTCAGGTAGAGCTGTTCGGCTTCCATCTGGCTACACTGGATGTGCGTCAGCATAGTAAAGAGCATGAATCAGCGATGACAGAAATTCTTGCGAAAATGAGCATCTGTAAAGACTATGCCGCATTGAGCGAGGAAGAGAAGATTCAACTGCTGACGAATCTTTTGAATGAACCAAGACCGATCACTTCGCCTTACATGGATTACTCGGAATCCACATTGGAATGCTTGAATGTGTACCGTGTTGTGAAAAAGGCTCAGCAGGAATTCGGCCGCAACTGTATTTCTAGCTATCTCATCAGTATGACGCAGGGAGCAAGCGACTTGCTGGAGGTTCTTGTATTCGGCAAAGAGGCGGGCTTGTACCGTCAGGAAGCCGATGGATCCGTCGTTTGCACGCTGCAATCGGTACCTTTGTTTGAAACGATTGACGATCTCCATGCAGCACCGGATATTATGCGTACGCTGTATCAAATTCCAGCCTACCGTAACAGCCTGGTCAGCACGAACCATCTGCAAGAAATTATGCTGGGTTACTCCGACAGTAACAAGGATGGCGGCGTCATTACGGCGAACTGGGAGCTTCGTGTTGCGCTGCGCAGCATCACCGCTGCTGCCAAAGAATCCGGAGTAAAGCTGAAGTTCTTCCATGGCCGTGGAGGGGCGCTGGGCCGCGGCGGTATGCCTTTGAACCGCAGTATTCTTGCTCAGCCTGCCGATACCATTGGAGGAGGCATTAAAATTACGGAGCAGGGCGAAGTGTTGTCCTCCCGTTATTCGATGAAGGGAATTGCCTACCGCAGTCTGGAGCAGGCAACTTCCGCATTGATTACCGCAGCATTATGGGCTCGTAATCCGCAGAGAGATGAGTCGGAAACGCATTGGGAAGAAATCATGAAGGATATTTCCGAGAAAGCTCAAACGAAATATCAGGATTTGATTTTCCGCGATCCGGACTTCTTGACCTTCTTTAAAGAATCTACACCGCTGCCTGAAATCGGCGAATTGAATATCGGCTCCAGACCGTCCAAACGGAAAAACAGCGACCGCTTTGAGGACTTACGCGCAATTCCATGGGTATTCGCATGGACACAAAGCCGCTACTTGCTGCCAGCTTGGTATGCATCCGGTACAGGTCTGTATAGCTTTTATGAAGGCAAGGAAGAGAATCTGAAGGTTCTCCAAAATATGTATGAGAACTGGTCCTTCTTCCGGTCATTGATCGACAATCTGCAAATGGCGCTGGCTAAGGCGGATCTGCAGATTGCCAAGGAATACGGGAGCATGATCAAAGATTCTTCGATTGCAGAGCGTATTTTTAATGAAATCCGGGAAGAATATGTGCGTACATCCGAGCTTATCTTGAGTATCACGGGTCAACAAGAAATTTTGGACAATGTCCCGGTTATTCAAGAATCGATTCGACTGCGCAATCCGTATGTCGATCCGCTCAGCTATATGCAGGTACAACTGCTGTCCGAGCTAAGAGGTCAAAAAGAACAGGGTGAAGATGACGCGCTGCTCTTGAGAGAAGTGCTGTTGACCATTAACGGTATTGCAGCAGGGCTTCGGAATACGGGCTGATGCCGGTTAACGATGGCTCGGAAGAGCCGAAGATGTGCTAGTACTCCGTTTTCAAAGTCGGGTGGCCTTTACGCAAGGCTGCCTGGCTTTTTTACTGTTCGGGCACCTGAAACGAAATGAAGGCTGTATCGTAGGAATGAGTAGGTTAGGACCCCTGCAGACTGTACTTGGCAGGTATCGTTTGGTATGATTTTCATATAAACAGGGAGTCATCGTTGAGGAAGAGATAACGTCCTAACTAGGTCCGGTGCTAACGTGGGTTCGGGACCGGAAGTCTGGAGGAATGTGGGTTGAACGAAATGGATGTGAGGCTCGCAAAACTGGCTCGTACCGGAGACAGGGCTGCGTTCGCCGAGCTAGTCGAATTGTATAAAGATAAAATATTTCATCTGGCTTACCGGATGCTGCACCAGAAACAGGAAGCGGAAGAAATTGTGCAGGAAACGTTCTTAAGGGTGTACACGAACCTGGACCGGTATGATGAGAATCAAAAATTTTCGACCTGGATTTATCGGATTGGGACGAATTTATGTATCGACCGTTTGCGCAAACGTAAACCGAATTATTCGCTTGATGCCGAGATGAACGACGGAGAAGGAACGGACTGGTATTCCATGCTCCCGAGCAAGGACGATTCGCCCGATGATCAGGTCGTCTTGTCGGAGACACAGAGCGAAATTCGCAAATCGATCGATACGCTCCCCGAAAAATATAAATCCGTCGTTATTTTGCGCTATTTACAGGACCTGTCGCTTCAAGAAATCAGTGATGTGCTGTCCATGCCTGTAACGACGATTAAAACGCGGCTCCACCGAGGCAGGGAATATTTACGCAAAAAATTGGAGCATATTTTATAGCGACTTTTGAAACATATCTTAGGTTGAGACGTATTGTATTACACAAGCTATCATGGAGATGAAAGGAGTGGCTCAGCTTATGGATTGTCAGGAAGCCCTCCCTTTGATGCACGAATATTTGGACGGTGGCCTGAAGGGCTCTGAAGCCGTAGCCTTAAAGGAACATTTGCTTGGCTGTGCGTCATGCCGTGAGCGGCTCAAGCAGTTTGAGAGGGTGGAAGCTCTTATTCACGCTTGGCCGAAGCCGGAGGTTCCGGACGGTCTTACCGAACGCATCATGCAATCTTTACCGCCTGTGAAACGTCAGAGCCCGTGGTGGCAGTGGGTACGGCGTCATCCGGCGGCATCGGTCGCGGCTGTGTTTGTGCTAGTGATGATGGGCAGCTTTATGTCGCTATGGAATGAGGATTCCGAGCTCGTAGTTAAAGGCAACGATCTTCAGTCCGTTGTCATCGAAGGGAATACGGTCGTCGTACCGGCTGGTAAAACGGTAGCAGGAAATTTGATGGTGGAGAACGGTAAGGTGCAGGTGGACGGGGATATTAAAGGCAACATCGTTGTAATCGACGGTTCCGTTAACATGGCCTCTACAGCGCATATTTCCGGTCAAGTTACGGAAATTGACGAGGCGTTCAGCTGGCTTTGGTTTAAAATGAATGATTGGGCAACCAGCATATCAAAATAAGTAGGCCGTATGTATCATTTTTCAAAAATCCTCCCTAAAAGATCCTTAGAAAGGGAGGGTTTTTTGTTCATATTATGGTATGATTTAAGGAAGGGTCTAGAGATAATAAAAATATAGAAGCGGTTTGGGTTAGGGGCAGATGCGATGGATTTCATACCAGCCATCAGTATTAAAGATATCGTTGATATTCTGATCGTCAGTTATGTCATATACAATTTGATTTTGTTGGTACGGGGAACACGTGCTATCCAACTGCTGAAAGGGATTTTTGTCGTCGTCGTCACTTGGGCGCTGAGCACCTGGTTCAAGCTGAACACACTGCAGTGGATGATGAACCAAATGTTTACCTTCGGGGTACTGGCTGTCATTATTATTTTTCAGCCGGAGCTGCGCCGTGCGTTGGAGCAGCTGGGCCGCGGCACGCTGTTCAGCCGAACCACGACAGAGGATGACCAGGAGCTGAACAAGCGGCTCGGAGAAGTACTTAAAGCAGTTAATTATTTGGCACGTAGAAAAATCGGGGCATTAATCGTTTTTGAACGGGAAACCGGATTGAACGATTACATAGAATCGGGGATTTCAATTGAATCCCATATCAGCTCGGAGCTGTTGATCAATATTTTTATCCCGAACACGCCTTTACATGACGGCGCGGTATTTCTGCGCAAAAATCAGTTAATGGCTGCGGGCTGTTACCTGCCTTTGTCCGAAAATCCGTTTATCAGCAAGGAGCTTGGCACAAGGCACCGCGCCGCTATCGGGATGAGTGAAGTGTCCGACGCGATCTGCGTTATCGTTTCCGAGGAAACGGGTCAGGTTTCGCTTGCGATGAACGGCCATATCCTAAGGGATATTAAGGAAGAGTCGCTGCTTTCGAAGCTGTTTGAAGAGCTGAAATCGAAAACCAAAACGAAGGAAAAAAGCTCCATTTGGAAATGGAGGCTGAAATAAATCGGACCAGTGGCTGCGGAATACAAATGTCGTTAAAGTCATTGCGCTGATCATAGGCATTATGCTGTGGGCGGTCGTTCACATGGAGGATAATGCGCTCCCCGGCTCGGGGGGGACAGGAGTAAGAGAGGAACAAATTACGAATGTTTCGGTAACGCCAAAATATGACAGTAATCAATTTTTTGTTGAAACCATAGAACCGGCTCAGGTAGTATTAACGATAACAGGTAAGGATTCGGCTTTGAAAAAGGCGATGAGCATCAGCGATTATTCTGTAGAGCTCGACCTGACAAAAGTCGGCAAAGGGGAGCATATTATGCCGTTGACGCCTGTCGGATTTCCTACGACGGTGACGGTCAAAGTCAGCCCCTCGAGTGCGAAGGTTATCATTGATGAGAAATCGAACAAACAAATGCCGGTGACCGTCAATGTGACGGGAATTCCTGCAGTTGGTCTAAAGGCGGGACAGCCGATCGTGAAGCCGAACAAGGTTACCGTTACGATGCCTAGCGGAAGCATTGATGCAGTGGATTCGGTCCGTGCCGATGTCAATGTAGAGAAGGCCCAAGCGCCTGTGTCGAACAAGGTCAGATTAGCGGCCTACGATAAGGATGGCAAGGTGCTGGAGATGGCGGGCATTAACCCTGCGGTAGTCGAGGTGGAGGTGCCGATCACAAGCCCGTTTACTACGGTGCCGCTGCAGCTGAAGCTGGTTGGGGAGCCACCGCCTGGGTTTAGTGTGGCCTCTCTTGTGCAGAACACGGATAAGGTGACCGTCTATGCAACCGCAGGATGTGTTGAACCGCCTGGAGTACTATGAGGGTCCTAGCATTAATTTGGCGGATTTGAAGGAAGAGAAGGAGTATGCGTTAAGTCTGGATATTCCGCTTCGTACGAAAGTAACCCAGGTGGATCCTGCGAAGGTAGATGTGAAGATTAACATCGTGGCTTCAGCCACAAAAACATTGGAACAGGTGCCTTTGTCCATCGTCGGTCAAAACGACGGCTTCAACACGAAAGTGGCGCTTCCCGAAAGCGGCAAGATCAACTTGGTGGTAGAAGGGGCTCCGGCCTTGTTGGATAAAGTGAAGGCACAGGATGTGCAGGCTATATTGGATGTCAGCAACCTGCCTCCGGGCAGCCATGAGCTGCCGGTGACCTTGAACCTGCCGACCTTTATTAAGAAAGGGCCGGGCCAGGATTTCAAAGCAACGGTAGAAATCAGCGCCAAGCAGGACACAGCCAAAGCTTCCAATGTAGCTAAGCAGCAATAAAGCAGACCGGATCATAGATAGGCAAACAAGGGGAGAGTAAGATTATATGGGGAAATATTTCGGTACAGACGGTGTCCGCGGGGTTGCAAACCAGGAGCTGACACCTGAATTAGCTTATAAAATCGGCCGCTGCGGCGGTTATGTCTTGGCAGGGAAGGTGGATAAGCCCAATGTGGTTATCGGCCGGGATACCCGAATTTCCGGCACGATGCTGGAGGCGGCTCTTGTTGCCGGCTTGTTGTCCATCGGCGCGAACGTAATTAGAATCGGTGTCGTGTCGACACCGGCTGTCGCCTATTTAACACGCCTGTTAAAAGCGGATGCGGGTGTGATGATTTCGGCATCGCATAATCCGGTAGAAGATAACGGGATTAAGTTTTTTGCGGCTGACGGCTACAAGCTTTCGGATGAGACGGAGCTGGAAATCGAGCGTTTGATGGATGCTGCGGTAGATGAGCTGCCGCGGCCGGTTGGCGGGGATTTAGGGACGGCGACCGACGATAACGAAGCCAAATATCTTTACTTGGATTATGTGAAATCTACGGTGAAATCTTCCTTCCAAGGATACAAAGTTGTTCTGGACTGTGCCAACGGATCTGCTTATGAGCTGGCACCCAAAGTGTTTGAGGCGCTTGGAGCAGAGGTTATTACTATCGGAGCGGAGCCGAACGGCCGCAACATTAACGACCACTGCGGGTCGACGCATCCGGAGAACCTGCAGAAAGCGGTTGTGGAGCACGGCGCAGCGCTGGGGCTGGCTTTTGACGGAGATGCAGACCGTCTGATTGCGATTGACGAGACAGGAGCGGAAGTAGACGGAGATTACATCCTGAGCATCTGCGGCCACGCGATGAATCAGGCGGGGTTACTGAAGCACAGCACGATTGTAACGACGGTCATGAGCAACATCGGCTTTTTCAAAGGCATTGAGGCTGTAGGATTAAAAGCGGCCAAAACGGCCGTAGGCGACCGTTATGTGATGGAGGAAATGCGCAAGGGCGGTTACAATCTGGGCGGAGAGCAGTCCGGACACGTCATTTTTCTCGAATATAACACCACAGGAGACGGCATTCTGACCGCGCTGCAACTGGTAGATACATTGGTTCAAGCGGGGAAGAAGCTGAGCGAGCTGAAGCAAATTATGCGTAAGTTTCCGCAGAAGCTTGTTAACGTCAGGGTAGCGGATAAAAGCACCTGGAAGGAAAACAAAGCGATTGCTGCGGCGATTCTCAAGGTGGAAACCGAGCTGGGCGATAACGGCCGGGTCCTGGTGAGGCCTTCTGGAACGGAATCGCTGATCCGCGTTATGGCGGAAGGGCCCGATAAGGCTCAGGTTGAGGCTTATGTGCAGGAAATTGCGACGGTGATTCAGCAGGAGCTGTGCTGATTGAAAAACGTGAACTTATAGCTGATCTCCCCTGGCATTAACGCTGGGGGAGTGTCTTTTTTAGCCGCCCGGATCGATTTGTATAAATATGTTGTTGCACTTCAGAGTCAAAATGAATAAGATATTGATATGCACTTACGGTGCAGCTAATTTTTTACTCAGGAAGTGAAAGGTGGGCAGAGGTTGACTTACAAAAACAGCGCCAGAACTTGCATTAGCGTTCGATGTACGCCTTTACGATACATTTTGTAACGGGCGAGGGGGTGTCGAGCGGCTGTCTGCAAGTTGACGAGGTGAAGGTGTTCGAAACATTCGGCGGGGACCTTCCGGTAGCACTCACTACCGTTAAGTTGGACGGCAAAGCACCCGGGTGACCGGGGAGACAACAATCCAACATGAAAGGGGCTTACTTCAGGTAAGCTTGATTGAGGTTTTTCTAAAATAGCAGGAGGTTCTATCCCTTATGTGTGGTATCGTTGGATATGTAGGTAATCGTAATTCTCAAAATATATTGATTGAAGGTTTGAAAAAGCTGGAGTACCGCGGTTATGATTCCGCAGGTGTTGCTGTATTTACGAAGGACGGACTGCAAATCAAGAAGTCGATCGGCCGTCTGGCTAACCTGGAGTCGAAGCTGGATCAATCGCCTTTGAGCGGTTCGATCGGAATCGGTCATACACGCTGGGCAACTCACGGCAAACCATCGGACGTCAATTCCCATCCTCATACGGACAACTCTCAGAAGTTCTCCGTAGTACACAACGGCATTATTGAAAACTATGTTTCTCTCAAAGAGGAATTGATAGAGAAGGGCCATATTTTTGTATCGGAAACGGACACGGAAGTCATTTCCCATCTGATTGCAAGCTTGTACGAGGGCGACATCGTGAAAGCCGTACAGAAGGCTGTGCAGCGGATGAGAGGGGCTTTCGCGTTAGGCGTACTGACAGAATATGAGCCGGATAAGCTGGTAGCCGTTCGTTTGGCTAGTCCGCTCATTATCGGCGTAGGCGAAGGCGAGAACTTCATTGGATCGGACATTCCGGCAATTCTGGATTATACGCGCAATGTATATATCTTGAATGACGGTGAAATGGCGGTTTTGACGAAAGACGCTGTCGAATTAATGACGTTGGAGGGGAATTTTATTTCCCGGGAATTATTCCATGTCGATTGGGACATCGTTACCGCAGAAAAAGCCGGATTCGATCACTTTATGCTAAAAGAAATCCATGAGCAGCCTAAAGCTTATCGCGATACGATGGGCGCGCGTCTGGATGCTTCGGGAACGAAGGTCGTTTTAGACGAAGTCAAAATGACGAAGGAGCAGATCAGCTCCATTCGCAATGTTCATATTGTGGCTTGCGGAACGGCTTATCATGCAGGTCTTGTAGGTAAGAGCATCATCGAAAAGCTGGTGCGGATTCCAGTAGAGGTGGATGTCGCTTCCGAGTACCGTTACCGCTCTCCGATCATCACGCCTGAGACGCTTGTGATGGTTGTGAGTCAGTCCGGTGAAACAGCGGATACGCTGGCCGCGCTGCGCGAAGCAAAGCGAAACGGCGCGCGTGTAGTAGCTATTACGAATGTCGTAGGCAGCTCGGTGGCCCGTGAAGCGGATGATGTAATTGTAACCTGGGCAGGCCCGGAAATTGCAGTAGCTTCGACTAAAGCCTACACCTCTCAACTGATTGCCTTCTATCTGTTCGGTCTGTATCTGGCTCAAACGCTGGAGACACAGGATGAAGCGACGATCACGGAAATCGTCACCCATTTGAAGGAGCTTCCGGAGAAAGTGGAGAGCATTCTGGAGCAAGCCGATTCGATCAAGGAATGGGCGGAGCAGGTTGCGACACATGATAACTTGTTCTTTATCGGTAGAGGGCTAGATTTTGCGGTGGCGCAGGAAGGTTCTCTGAAGCTTAAAGAAATTTCCTACATTCACTCCGAGGCTTATGCAGCCGGCGAGTTGAAGCACGGTACGTTGGCTCTGATCGAAGAAGGCATTCCGGTGATCGCTCTTGCGATCCAGGAGGATCTGTTCGAGAAAACGGTCAGTAACATTAAAGAAGTGAAGGCCCGCGGTGCTCATGTATTCGGACTTCACGCTGCAGGCGAAACCGAATTGAAGAAATCGGTGGATCAAGTATTTGAAATTCCTTATACGCTGCCGCTGCTGAGCCCGGCTTTGTCCGTTGTTCCGCTTCAGCTGTTGTCTTACTATGCGTCGCTTGCCCGCGGCAACGATGTTGATAAGCCAAGAAACTTGGCGAAAAGTGTAACTGTAGAGTAATGGGAGAGGGGCCTTAGCCCCCTCTTTTTTGTTTGGTGAAAATAAAGCTGCAGGGCTACTGAAGCGCTTGTCTCATAAAAAATAGTCCTGGTGATTTGTAAAAAATCATCAGGACTATTTTTTATTAACAATCAAATTTTCCCAAAAATTTGTTTTGACTTATAGTTGTTTATCGAATCAGTAGTATTGTCGATATATGTCAGTTTAAGTCGAAAAAAACATGTGAATGAAGGAGGATCAGGCGGAAATTCGAAAGGTTTTTTTGTGAATACGTCGAATAAATGACAGTAGATGTCGAGTGAAATCGATATACCAAAAATCTTAAAGTAAACTCGAAAGGGAAGGGACAACTGCATGATTGGAACCATTATTAGTTCCTGCAAGAGGAGAAGTGCGGCTTGTGCACTGATTGCGCTGCTTTTATCGCTCACTACAGCATTTCCGTCACAGGTTCGCGCGGCATCACTGCCGAATGCGGTTATGACGCCGGTCTCAAGTAATGTAGGGTGGATAGCTGCGCCAATCGCCGTTGCGGACGATTCATTCATGTTTGATGCCAGGGCTCATTTTCAACAACTGACCGATACGCCGGTAAATATCTCGGCTGCCTCCGACAACCCTTCCATCGCGGATGCGACAACAACTGGTAGTGCAATTCGGGTTCAAGTTAAGACTACGGGCACGATGAGATTGGCAGTTACGGGCACAGGTGCTTCTTCATCCGTATTGACGGATAATTTGGAGATGAAGGTTACGCTGCTCGGCGATACAAATGGAGACGGGATTTTGACATCGGCGGACGTGCAATATATTTATAAAGTCGTCAATTCAAAGCTGGCCACCTCTGACGAGGAGAAAAACCGTCTTGACATTAATCGGGATGGACAAGTGACATCAGCGGATGCTGCGTTGTTGATGAGCAGTTATGTCGGTAAAACCCCCGTATCGGGCGGTGTGAAGTTTCTTGTGTCACTGACGGACAGAAACGATGCTCCAAAAGCTGAGCAAACCTCTATTACGGGGGCCATTCAAACCGGGCAGACGTTGCTGGGCAATTACCGCTACTTAGACCCTGAGAACGATAATGAAGGTACCTCAGCATATCAGTGGTACCGCGGGTGGCAGGAGAACGGCTCAGACAAAACTGCTATTTCCGGTGCAGTAAGCGTTCAGTATCAGGTACAGGAGGAGGACATCGACCAGTATTTGTTCTTCGAAGTTACGCCAACCGATGCGAAAGGTATGGCGGGTACTTCCACCGCTGCTATAACTAGCGGTAAAGTGCTGGATAAGACGGCACCAACGATCATTTCGATGACGCCTGAGAATAATGCGACAGGTGTGGATATAAATACGACGCTGCAGGCGAAATTTAGCGAGCCGGTTCAAGCAGTCGAGGGGAAGTCAGTACGGATTCGCCGGCTGGCGGACAACAGTATTATGAAGACGTATACCGCAAACGATATAAGCTCAGTTCTAGTTAGCGGATCGAACGTCAGTTTCTTAAATGCTAGCTTGGAAAGTGAAACCACATATTATATGGATATCGATGCTGGTGCGTTTAAGGACACGGCAGGCAATAATTTCGCAGGGCTAAGCGATTCATCCTTATGGAGCTTCTCAACACCGGATACGATTGCACCGACCACTCAGGCGATGCTCCCAGCCAATCTCGCGGTGGCTGCGGATAAGGCTGCGAATTTCACACTGACCTTCAGCGAGCCTGTCGTTGCGGCACCAGGAAAAACGGTTAACGTATATAACAAGGCCGATGACAGTGTAAAATTGTCCTACGCTGCAGGTAACACAACTGAAGTGGAGATCAATGGTTCGACGGTCACGATTATAAATCCAGGTCTGGATGAGAAGTCTTCATATTATGTGACGGTCGAAGCAGGTGCCTTCACCGACAGGAGCGGCAATCCATTTGCAGGTTTGAGCGGCAAGGGAGATTGGACATTTACAGTACCGGATAAGACAGCACCAGTCATCGTTTCGTCGACGCCTGCAGACGATGCTGTCGGTGTGAACCGTTTGGCGGACATGACGATTAAATTCTCCGAGCCAATTCAGGCTGTCACGGGGAAGTCGATCCAGATTTATAGGTCAGCGGACGATAGCTTACTGAAAACGTATAACGTGACCGATTCAAACGAGGTTTCCGTTACTGGAGCGGATGTGACGCTGAAGAGTCCGAACTTGGATGACGGAGTTGGCTTCTATGTGGTGATCGATGCCGGAGCGTTTAAAGATATGGCGGGAAATGATTTTGCGGGCCTGACTGATTCGTCGGCATGGAGCTTCTCAACACCGGATACAGTTGCACCGACTCTTCAGGCGATACTTCCGGCCAATCTTGCGGTGGATGCGGACAAGGCTGGGGATCTCACACTGACTTTCAGCGAACCTGTCATCGCGGCGGCCGGAAAAACGGTAACTGTATATGACAAGGCTGACGACAGCGTAGCATTTACTTACGCTGCGGATAACACGACGAATGTGAAGATCAACGGCGCAACGGTTACAATTAAAAACTCAGGTCTGGATGAGAAGTCTTCATATTATGTGACGGTCGAAGCAGGTGCCTTCACCGACAGGAGCGGCAATCCATTTGCAGGTTTGAGCGGCAAGGGAGATTGGACATTTACAGTACCGGATAAGACAGCACCAATCATCGTTTCGTCGACGCCTGCAGACGATGCTGTCGGTGTGGATCGTTTGGCGGACATGATGATCAAATTTTCTGAACCAGTTCAAGCAATCTCTGGGGGGTCAATCCAAATTTACCGGTCACTGGACGACAGCTTGCTGAAAACGTACAACGTGACCGATTCAAGCGAGGTTTCCGTTACTTTAGCAGATGTGACGCTGAAGAATCCAAACTTGGATGATGGAGCTAGCTTCTATGTAAAGATTGATGCCGGAGCGTTCAAGGATATGGCTGGCAATGACTTTACAGGACTAAGCAGTTCTGTGGCATGGAGTTTTACAACACTGGATACGATGCCGCCGAGCGTTGTCTCTACGATTCCAGCCGATAATGCCACTAGGATTGACTGGAATGCCGATCTTAAAGTAACTTTCAGCGAGCCGGTATGGGCTGTGAACGGTAAGACAATAACGATCCGTAATACTGTAAATAGCTCAGTGTACATGTCTTACACGCTAGGCACCGATCCCGAGGTTTCGGTGAATGGCAAGGTGCTGACGATCCAGCATAGTGCGTTTGAAGCATTATCGAGCTATTATGTTGAGATTGAGGCAGGCGCGTTGAAGGATGCAGCCGACCACAGCTATGTAGGCATGTCGGGCAGCGACACCTGGAACTTCGAAACGAAGGATCTCAGGGAGTTGACTGTTTCGCCGTCGGCTCCACTGAATGAGGTCAATTTGGCCAGTGGTACTACATTAACTCTTGATCTTATGGACGATTCATTTAAAAATCAAGATCTAACCGGATATATCCAGTTGAACCATGCGCCGACAGGCTTGACCGTAGCTGGAGCCGTGTATAACGATGCCCATACGGTTACCATTACCTTTAACTTTAACGGCACCGATTTTGATTCGGATATTTCAGATTTTTCAGTGACCGTTCTGCCGTCTGCGTTAGACAGCGGAAGGGCGATTACATCAAATCAGCTGACTATCCAGGCTATAGTAGAACCGACTGTTGTCAGCACCACACCGAACAATAACGCCCAAGGGATCAATAGTTCAGCGAGTCTGTCGATGATCTTTGACAGAGATGTTTCAGCGGTAGCAGGGAAGAAGATAACCATTTATAGGAAGTCCGACGACAAAGTGATTCAAGCGATAGATGCGGGAAATACATCCCTGGTCACGATAAGCGGTAATACAGTAACGGTTGGGCACACGGCCCTTTCCAACGGCACGGAGTACTATGTGCTGCTGCAGGGAGGTGCATTTGAAGACGCGAGTCATATAGGCAGTGAACCGATTGCTGCCAAAACTGCCTGGAGCTTTATGACCGTGAAAGTTCCCGACATGTTCTTCTCGGAATTTCTGCGCGGATCGGGCAGCCACCAGGTAGCCATTGAGCTGTATTATCCGTCGGGAGCGCCCATGAACCCGGCTCCGTCAAAGACATTCTCGGTATTTGCTTATCAATACAACACATCGACCTCGTCCATGGAAATTACTGAAATCAAGATCCAGGCGCAGGCATATAAAACAGTACCGCTAATTATCATAGATGGAGCATTTTATGATTTTATGGATATCACTACGACCGCAAGTTTTTCCAGTGGATATCAATATTTTAATCAGGATGACGTTATTTACGATTTGCCCCCGCTTGTTCTAAAGGCTCTTGTTCTGAAAGAGGGAGACCAAGTACTCGACGTTATTGGAGATCCGACTGCAACCGGCCCGGGAAGTTTCCTGTCAAGCGGAGGAACGCTTGTACGGAAGTCGGGAGTTGTCGGAGGTGTTACGTTATACGATCCGTCTCAATGGGATGTATACCCAGTAGATACATTTACTAAAATCGGAAATCATACGCCTTAAACGAGGGAATGTCCTTATGCTTTATTTATCTAAAATAACGGAGGCTGACTATGCTCTTTAAGCGGAAGTTCACTCTATCCATGCGGCGCCTGCCGCTCATGCTCGTTCTGGTAGCCGCGGTAGTACAAACAGGTTGGCCGCAGGCATGGGCTGCCCCGGTATCTCCTGTTCAGGTCACAATTGGCAGCATGAACGTGACAAAAGGCAGAACCGTGCAGATCCCCGTATCGATCGGTCAGCCGGAAACAGGTATTGGCTCGTACGGGATTCAAATTGATTTTGATAATACAGCGTTTCAAGTTTTGAGTATTACGCCAAGATACGGAAGCGACGACGAAATGACATGCAGTACCGCCGATGAAGGCTGCTTCAAATCGTTCTTTGATAATAAGAACGGTTGGATTCGTGTCATTTGGGCGGACGCAAGCGGAGGGGATCGTCCGATTAATGCTGCACAGGAGCTTTTTGCTATACAGGCGGTGGCCACTACAACTGGTGAGAAAGCATTTGCTGTGAAAACATCCGATCCTTCGAATCTGACATTCACCGATACGGATATGAACATCTTGCCGGTTCAAACGGCGGAGGGACAGCTTATCGTAAAGCAGCCCAACAAGTCCCGTCCGGTGAGCAGCAATCAGGGACAGAGCAGTTCGCCCGCACAAAGCAACCCGTCCTCGACGCAGAGCAGCACACCAGAACAGAGCAACCCGTCCTCGGCACAGAGCAGCTCACCTATGCAGAGCAATCCGTCCTCGACGCAGAGCAGCCCCGTGACGACAATCAAAACGGAGGTTAATGATCGGACAGTAGTTACAGTCAACGTCGATGAGGAAAAGGCCATCGAGCAGCTAAACAGCAGTCAGGAGAAGACACTAGTGGTGCCTGCCAATGAAGCTGGCGATGAGGTCGTGGGTGAACTGAACGGGAAGCTTGTCAAAGCGATGGAGGGTCAGGAAGCGAAGCTGGAGATTCAGACAGACCGTGCTGTTTATACGCTGCCAGCCTCCCAAATTAACATAGACCGAGTTTCATCTTCTTTTGGAAATGAGGTACCGCTGCAAGATATTAAGATTAGTGTAACTATAGCGGAGACGGATTCAGTAAAGAAAGAACAAGTGAGTAAGGCAGCGGCAAACGGAGGAATGAGTGTTACCATCCCGCCTGTTAATTTCGAGGTTAAGGCTAAGTACGGGGATAAAACGGTAGAGGTGGACCGATTCAATAATTATGTCGAACGTGCCATCGCTTTACCGAATGGTATTGATCCCGCTAAAATGACGACAGGTGTAGTAGCAGGTGATGACGGTTCACTTACGCATGTTCCTACTAAGATCACACAAATCGACGGAAAATATTATGCTGTGATCAACAGCCTTACTAACAGCACCTACACTGTAGTTTGGCATCCAAAGTCCTTCGCTGACACAAAAGACTATTGGGCAGGCAGGGAGATCGATGACCTGGCTTCCCGGCTTGTTGTACAGGGGGTAACGGAGGATACGTTTGCACCGGAGCGGGAGATTACTCGTGCCGAATTTACAGCGATTTTGCTCCGCGCTTTAGGCTTGCACGAAGAGAGGGACGGTTCACAAGCCGCCTTTACTGATATCGGCGAGCACGACTGGTTCGGCCACGATGTCTCTGCGGCAGCTTCCTATGGATTGATCGGCGGATACACGAATGGTACCTTCCGGCCAAATGATACGATTACCCGCGTAGAAGCAATGGTTATGCTGAGCCGTGCATCGGCCTTGGCTAAGCTGAATCCAGCGGACCCTGATGAGGCGGATAAGCTGCTTGAAACTTTTGAGGATCAAGGAAGTGTTGGAGACTGGGCCCGCCAAGCGGTTGCGAACGCGGTCAAGCAAGGTATCGTACAGGGTTCCGGCCGCCATTTGGAACCGACGCAACCGATCACCCGTGCACAGACGGCCGTCATGGTTAGAAGAATGCTGGTGCAAGCCCAGCTCATAAATAACTAAGGGAAAGCTGCTCTGGAGATAAGGCCAGAGCAGCTTTTTTTCGATTGTTTTTGATTAATAATTATAGTTCTTTAAAACCATGACTTGAGTTGTGGTTGAGTGAGAAAAAGTATAGTGTTGTACAGAACAATTTCCTAATAAAATTTCTGAATTAATCAGCAGGTAATTAGAAATTGCTGTCGAAATATGAGATGCAACGTCGAAACTTTTTTAGAATGAGGTGCATACAAATGAGGTCAAAGTCACTGGCGATAAGAAGCTTGATCATGTTGATGAGCTTGCTTATCGCCGTTTCGGGTTGGGGTCCATTCCCCTTCACTGAACAGAAAGCATATGCGAATTCGGGGGATGTGGACTTTAACACTGCTGTGATCACTGACCTAACAGGAAGCTTTAAATCGGTACATAGTGCTGTTGCGCTTCCAGGCGGAAAAACCGGCTATGTGTATTCGGATTCAGGCGGAGGCACTTACTACACGCTGTTGGACAAGACGGGTACGGAAATTCCAGGTACCACTGTTGCTCTGGACAGCGAGATGGGGACGGCAGCCGGAAGCCCAGGAGGGATGAAAGTAATTTACTTAAATAATGGCAGCGTGCTTATTGCTTGGGACAAGCTAGGGGATGGCAATTCTTTTATCGTTCTTAATTCCAGTCTTAGCATCACGACGCACAAGACAGCAATTGGCGATCCTGTCGCCGACACTAATGCTGAATTAACAGATGCCGTGCAGCTTTCGGACGGCAATATTGTTTTTATGTGGTATGTGGCCGATAACCATGCTTATTACACGACAATTTTTAAGCCTGATGGCACATCTGTAGTGGGTAAGGCAACGATTAGTGACCAACGCGATCAGGCAGAGAGTACCCCGAGTCAATATGCGATCGCTACCAATCATAACGGTACATATATGATCGTAAGCCGGCATTTTAAGACTGATATAACACCTGCTATGGCCTACGATTATGACCGGGCCGTTCTGTATAATAACAATGGAACAGTGAAAAAAAACCTATTTAATTTGAATACCTCGGGGAATACGACCAGCATGAACTTCCCGATTAGTGTAATTGGACTATCCAACCATAATTATGCTGCGTTGTATGTGGACGGCGATAACGCTATTATTCAAGAATTCGATAATAATGGTGCGACGGTTGGCTCCATCGTTAACCCGGCGTACGTTTCAGCCGATTTTACAGCAGGCCTTCTCGAGTCGGAAGCCGATCACTTTATTTTTTACCGGATCGATCAAAATGGCGCGATGGATGCAGCGGAGGTAGATAACAATGGAAATTCTATTTCTTCGTATAGTCCGGTTATCAATAATGACAATGATTTTATAGTAGGCGGGCAAATTGTATTCTCCGGATTTGAGAATCATATTGGCGTTTATCACGACAACTTTAGTTCACAAACGTTTATTTTACACGGAGTAGCCTCTGCAGTCGCACCAAGCTCGACGATTTCCCCGACAACGGCATCCTTTGACAAGAACGTTGCGGACACAACGACGGGGCATTACGCGGATATTACAACGACCCTGGCGTTTAATGGCAACACATTAATGGATATAACGTTAAACGGAAGTTCGATTGATTCGGGCAACTTTAATGAGTTGAGCGGTATGGTAACGATTAAAAAGGAATACTTGGCGACACTAGGTCCAGGGGAGAAAGTGTTTACGTTGGATATGAGTGAAGGGACAGATCCAACGTTAACCGTCATCATTAACGACACGACACCATTAAACAGTACAATCAGCCCAACGACGGCGACGTTTGATAAGAACATTGCAGATACAACGCCAGGTCATTATACAGACGTAACGACTACGGTGATATTGAACGGTAATTTATTGAGCAGCATTCTAAACGGAGTGTCTCCGCTGAATGCGATAACGGACTATACAGTGTCAGGTTCAAGGGTAACGATCAAGAAGGAGTACCTTGCGGCACAAACGGTGAGTCCGGTAACCCTGATTTTCAATTTCAGCGCTGGAGCGACGCAAACACTGACGATCACGGTAAACGATACGACACCAGGAAACAGTACAATCAGCCCAACGACGGCGACGTTTGATAAGAATATGGCAAACACGTCAACCGGTCAATATGCAGACGTATCAACAATGGTGTCGTTTAACGGCAATACGCTTAGCAGCATCGTGAACGGAACGTCTCCGCTGAGTAGGGGAACGGATTACATGGTGACGGGCACGACAGTAAGTTCCGACGTATATATTTCGAAAGCATATCTGGCTGAGCAGAAAATCGGGACGACGGTTCTAACGTTTAACTTCAGCGCAGGAGCCTCCCAAACATTGACTATTGCCGTGAGTGACACGACGGGACCCGCGGCTCCAATGGCACCTACTGTGCAACTGGTTTCCACGTCCAGCCAAGGAGTTATTATTAGCTGGACGGCGGTGTCGGGCGCTACCAGTTATAAGATTTTCAAAAGCAGTATCTCCGCTTCTTACGGGGAGGAAGTGGATACGGTCGATGGTTCTACACTTAGCTATAGCACTGGGAACTTGACGAAGAATACTACTTATTATTTCGTAGTGAAGGCTTCAGGCGCAGGCGGTGATAGCCCGGCCTCCAACGAAATTGTAGTGATAACCAAAGGGTCGTCCAGATCGGGCTCACACTCTACTGCCTCTGGGACACCTATGCCAGAGTCAACTAACATTGCCCAAGCCTTGGTGAACGGCAAGGCTCAGGATGCAGGGACTGTAGCGACCGAGACGAATGGCAGCAAATCCGTAACGACAGTCACTCTAGACCCGCAAAAGTTGGATGAAAAGCTCGCAGCAGAAGGTCAGCATGCGATAGTAACGATTCCATTCAATACGAAATCGGACACTATAGTCGGCGAGTTGAACGGACAAATGGTCAGAAACATGGAGATAAAGGAAGCTATCTTAGAAATCAAGACAGATAACGCCACGTACAGACTTCCAGCGCAGCAGATCAATATCCGTGCGTTATCGGACAAGCTGGGTACCGGGGTGCAGTTGCAGGATATTACGGTTCATATCGAAATTACCAAGCCAGCAGAGAATATGATGGAAATAATCAAGGATTCTGCTGCCCGATACAACCTGAAGTTAGTAGCAGACCCGCTTGATTTTAATATCACCGGCATTTACAACGGCAATACAATCGGTGTTTCCCAATTTAATGCCTATTTAGAAAGAACGATATCGATTCCTGAGGGCGTAAATCCGCAGCAAATTACAACTGGTGTTGTTATCGATCCGGACGGTGCGTTACGACATGTGCCGACGAAGGTCGAGAAGGATTCCAATGGCAAGTATATTGCCAAAATCAACAGCTTGACGAACAGCACCTACTCTGTAGTTTGGCACCCTCTGGAATTTAAGGACGCTGCACAGCATTGGGCGAAGGACGCAATAAATGACATGGGTTCGCGTCTAATCATCACCGGGATTGAAACCGACCTATTTAGACCGGATCAAGACATTACGCGCGCAGAATTTGCAGCGATCCTCGTACGGGGCTTAGGTCTAAAACCGGAAGCCGGAGGATCAACGTTCACCGACGTTAAACCAACGGACTGGTACAACTCCGTTGTCGAGACTGCTTATGCGTATAAGCTGATTAGCGGTTTTGAAGATGGCTCGTTTCGACCGCAGGACAAAATTACTCGTGAGCAAGCTATGACCATGATTGCCAAGGCGATGCTCCTAACAGATCTGCATACTGAAGCGTCTGTAGTCAATATGCTTGATGGTTTTCAGGATGGAAGCAACGTCTCTGTTTGGGCTAAGAATAGTGTTGTTGAGTGCTTACAGGCGGGAATTGTTTCAGGCCGCAGCAGCACCGAATTTGCTCCGAAAGCGTTCATATCCAGAGCCGAAGTAGCAGTGCTTGTACAGCGGCTGCTGCAAAAATCGAACCTCATTTAGTTATGGCACCGTATCATATGAAGTTTACAAAAACTGCCCGATCATCGCTTTAAATGAAGCGATGACCGGGCAGTTTTTTATGTTTCCTACAAACTTCATGGTCGGTATAATGGATCATACTAGCTGTGTATCTTAATCGCTTTGGGCTCTGAAGCAATTGAAACTCTCACACGGGATACATTATTGTACAATTTAATTTAAATGGCTCTTGCGGTACTGATTTGGAGTCAAGCCTGTGACCTTCTTGAAGAGACGGCAGAAATAGGGGAAGTTCGATATGCCGACTAACGCACCGATCTGCTCTATAGACTTTGATTCTGTTTTTAACAGCCAGCAAGCTTGCCTGATTCTTCGAGCAATCACATAATCGGTGATGCTGCTTCCTGTTTCCGATTGAAAGAGATGGGAGACATGATGCTTGGAAAGATGGAGCTCCTCGGCCAAGGTGCTTAGATCGAAAGGCTCAGTATAATGATCCTCTACCCAATTCATTATTTTTTCAGCATGGCTTTCAGGACGTGCAGCTCCCCCAAAACCGCCATTATGGAGCGATTTTACATAATCCAGAATATTGAGGATCAGCATAGAAGCGCTTTCGAGATCTTCATCTCCACCCGGCTCCGAAACAAAATGATGAAACCGTTCAAGCACACCGGAAATATAAGTCAAATTGCTGCCCATACGGAATACTTGGACGGAAAGCTGCCCTTTCCATATTTGCTCAAAAAAACGAAACAAGACAGGAAAATGTTTAAGAAGAGGGGCAAAGCTTGAGGGCTCAAAGGTTAACGTTGTGCGTACATAGGGTTGCGTATGCGTTTCGAATTGCACACGGTGCAGCTGGAAGGGATGCAGCAGGACTATGCTTCCGGCCTCGAGATTATACATCTTGCGGTTGAGGGTCAGACTTCCGATGCCATGATGAACAAATAATATCTCAATTCCTCTATGATAATGGTAGTAAATAGGCGGCGTTTCAGTGGACACAATTTTATAACGAAGCCGGAGGGCTTTGTTATTCGTCGCATGAAACACCTGAAACTGCTCATTTGTATGGTTTGAGTGCTTCAACAAGTCTCTCCCTCCAACAAACCTTTCTTTAATTATAACAATGGAGTGATATTTTGTAACAGCACAATATCACTTTTTATTATAAAAAATGGATATGATTAACATGGCGAATAAGAACGAACGATACGAGTCAGGTTGAAGTCTCATCTGCTCAGATACACGAGTTGGAGGAGGGCGTGAGAATGATTTTTACGACGCTTAAGGAAAAAGAATATTCCGACATCGCGGACGGAATAAAGTTGCTTTTGAAAGAGAGCTATCCCATTTCTGAAGACGAAGCCGTTAATATTGTTCGAAAGGGACGCGAGCGGGCTGAAGGATTGTTAGCCGACTATATCCCATTCGCAGCATCCATTCAGGAGGCTTGCGGCGGAATCAAGAGTACGCTTGACACACATTTGAAGCAAGTGGATGAGGAAGAGAAAGCCGATTCGAAAATGGTGCGCGAAGCCGCCGTATGGCAGGCTTTTGAACGAGTGAAACGATTTTATATGAACAAGGCAAACCATTTGTAATGTTGTCTTGCTGTCAAAACAAAATAAAGTATTAGACTGAAAAATAAAGTGTTAGATTCGGAAAATAAAGTATTAGACTAAGAAAATAAAGTTTTAGACTGCAGGGGCATTAAGCCAGTGCTACAGATTATTAGGATACCGCAACGGTTCCACTTTAATTCTTAATTTTCATCGGACAGCAGCTCGCGCGGCAAGCGTACCTGGCCGCGACATAGGCGTTCGACCTTGACATGCAGCATTCATGCGAGATCCGGCACGCAAGAAGACTCTTGTTCGCTGCCGGTTTCGGATTGCCGAGACTACCGGATGTTCAAATTGGAACCTCCGCAAATTACATCTCGTGACCATCTTGACAATCCAGAGTTAGAGGTAGTATGATTATTCTGTACCGATCGACACAGAAAGGAGGAAGGTATACCGATGGCCAGAACCAAGGAATTCGACGAACGGAAGGCATTAGACGCAGCCATGCAGTTGTTTTGGGAAAAAGGGTACGAAGCAACGTCTCTGAGCGCTTTGACGGAGAGAATGGGGCTTCAACGATCCAGCTTCTACGCGACGTATGGCGACAAGAGGTCGTTGTTTACGACCGCGCTCCAAAAATATTCGGAAACCAGGATCGCTTATTTGAAGGCCAAACTTCAAGGTCATGCGTCGGTACGAGAATCAATCAAATCGTGTTTCAAAGACATCATCGATATTGCCTATCAAACGAATCCGTCCTTCGGATGCTTCTGCGTCAATACCATTGTGGAACTCGCACCTCACGATTCTCAATTCTCCCAGATAACGAGCCGTTATCAAGAGCAGTTGCAAATTCTTGTATGGCAGGCACTTGAAAAGGGAATTCTAGCTGGAGAGTTCTCGCGCGACCTGGATGCTTTAGCCGTCTCGCATTCGCTCATCATCTTTATGAACGGTCTCTTGGTCACTTTGAAGACAAAGCCTGAGCGGCAATTCATCGATGAGTCATTGTCCGTGATGTTTCAATTACTAAAGTAACGAAATCACTTAGGACGTTAAACGTCCTTATAAAAGGAGATAAAAACTATGACAACACTAAAATATGAAACATTCATTATCAAGCGTGCCGGTATGACAAGAGACCTTCCAGCAGGCGTGGACGAATCCCTTCAATGGGTAGCAAACACGGCAACACTGATCTACGGTGAGAACGATGCTGTACTGGTTGACACGTTCACAACGGTTGAACATAACAAGCAGCTACTCGACTGGATTGTAGCAAGCGGTAAGAACCTTACGCACATCTATATCACACACCCTCACGGAGATCATTTCTTTGGTATCGATATTATTCAGTCTAAGTTTCCGAATGCTAAAGCGATCTCTACAGCAGAATCAGTTAAAGGTATGCCGCATCAGATTTCAGATTTTGCACGTGAAAGCTTCTGGGAACGTCTATTCCCAGGACAGATTCCGGATACGCTAGTAGCTGCTGAAGCATTAGAGGGCAATGAGTTCGAGCTAGAAGGTCATAAGCTTGTAGTCGTGGACACAGGCTTTACAGATACACATAGCACGACAGCGTTGCATGTGCCGTCGATTGGTCTAGTGATTGCCGGTGATGCTACATACGGGCACGTACACCCGTTGCTAGGTGAAAGCTCACCAGAAACGCGCCAAGAATGGCTAAAGGCGCTGGACATTATCGAAGCGCTGAACCCTACTCACGTTGTATCCGGACACCAACAACCAGACGAACCAGACAGTCCGGACAATATCCAAAAAACACGCGAATATATTAAAGACTTTAATACATTTGCTGATGCAGCTGAAACTCCACTCGATCTATATAACGAGATGCTTAAGCTGCATGGTGATCGTGTCAACCCGGGATCGCTTTGGGGATCAGCGAAAGCGGCAAAAGGAATCAAAAGCTACTAAAGCATGAGTTTCCCTGCTATTTTTATGACTTTTTTGTACTGATCGGTACCAATACGAGACAGACCTATATATATTTTCATAATATGAATTCACAAAAATGAAAAGAGGTAATTATCATGAAAACATTGCTTTATATCACAGCACATCCGATTAACAGCTATTCGAACAGCGTTACAGTTGGAAACAAATTTATTGAAACATATCGTGAAGCAAATCCTGAAGATGAAATCGTACATCTAGATTTGTATAAGGAAGATATTCCTGAAATTGATTTCGATCTATTGAGACGTTGGGGACAACCGCCAAGCGGAGAGTCATTTGATGGATTGAGCGACGAATCCAAAGTAAAGGCTGTACGTATGCGAGAATTGGTCGAGCAATTTGTTGCTGCTGATAAAATTATAATCGCTAATCCAGTTTGGAACTTGATGTTTCCTCCTGTTCTGAAATCTTATATCGATACTATTTTCGTTCCAGGTATAACTGTTAAGCCAGCTAATAACGGTATGAGAGGTTTAGGCGGTCTAGTAGGAACAGCACAAGGTAAGAAGGTTGTTCATATTCAAGCTTCTGGGACCATTTTATCATATGGTGAGTTTGAAAAATTAAACTTCGGTGATAGTTACCTAAGAGCAGTACTTACAATGCTAGGCATTGAAGATTTCCAAACTATTTATGTAGAAGGTATGGCACAGTATAAAGACCAAGCTGATGAAATAAAAAGTAAAGCATTGTTGGAAGCTACTGAATTGGCAAAGAAATTCTAATATTTGTGTCTAAGAAATAATTTACCGAAAGAAATCAAAGAACTAAGCATTAAACAAGCAATTCCTGGTCCTGCTAGACCACAAGGTCTGCAAGGTATCAAAGGTGATAAGGGAGACAAAGGAGATCAAGGGGAACAAGGTCCACAAGGTGAAGTACTAACCACAAGGTGTGCAAGGTGAAAAAGGGGATAAAGGTGATACTGGTACTACTGATACAGGTAACAACTATGAACTTCAATAGTAGATACAACGCCTCCTGAAATAGAAGTAGTCGGTTTATATTTTAACAACAGTCAGAACTCTGCTGTATTTAGTTTTAGGATTAATGAAGATATTGAACTAAGTACAGGAAGGGGAAGTTTGGCAAACATCGTTATTAAGTTATTTGATAAAAATAATAACGAATTACTAGCAGATACTTATATAAACCGATCTAGTTTAATACCTTCAGGCACAATTGTTACAGCAAATGTTACAAGCAAAGATATATATGCAAATGTTTATTATAGTGTCATCGAAGTAACTGATAATTCAGGCAACCAGAAACAATTCAATTAAACTAATAGTGATTTTAAAAAGGCTTGCTCCTGACCTTTTTGTACTGATCGGTCCCAATAAAAACATGGTCGCTAAATATTTGTGAAAATAGGAAGAGCGGTAGCCAAGGAATCTTATTCTTGGTTGCCGCTATTTGCACATCTTTTGGATTCGTTTCGTTCATTCGTCATCGGGACCCAGGCTATTCCTTTGGAAATGTTGGAATCAGTCTAAAACTTATTTATCTTAAGCTGACGAATTCTCAACTCAAAAACCGCTCTAAATCAACAACCCCAGTCTAATACTTTATTTTCTTCGAACACTTGCCGGAGGCGGGACATCAAACTTGAAGCAGGCTGAGTGCAAGGAATAAACGGGAAAATCGTCCGGGAAAAGTAACCCAAATTAACGAAGAGCGGCACCGCTTCGACGGTGAGTTCAAACTGGAACTCCAAGGAATATGACGGATTCGGTCCAAACAGTTATAGAAGGTTTAGACTTAGATAAGTGCCCTATAGCATTTCTTATGCAAGCAGCCCTACACCAGGTATGTTACTGGAGCAGGGCTGGTTTATTTTGGCGGACCAGATCAGTCTTGAAACTGTTAGCGTTCATTCAGCTGTACATAAAACGTGGTCGTCTCGTTCGGTACGCTTTTCGCGTAAATTTTGCCCCGGTGCTGAACGACAATCGATCTAGCGATGGCCAGCCCGAGGCCGTAACCGCCATTCTGCCGCGAGCGGGAGGGATCGGCACGATAAAAGCGGTCAAAGATTTTCTCCAGGTGTTCGGGAGGTATACCGGGTCCCGTATTGGCCACCGACAGTTGAATATGATTATGAAGCCTTTTAAGCGAGAGATCGATCGTGCCTTTCGGGCTGGAGTACTTAATAGCATTGTCCAGAAGGATCATGGTCACTTGCTTTAGCTGCTCGCTGCTGCCGGTGACGACGAGATTAGGCTCGATATCGTAGTGAAGCGCAAGATCCTTTTCAAAGATGACCGCTTCCATAGTGAGAATGACGCTTTCGACGGCTTCGCTCAAATCGAACGGGACCTGGATCATCTGCGACCGGCTGTCTTCCATCTCGGTAAGATACAGCAGATCTCGGGTCAATATTTTCATACGTTCCGTTTCCGATTTGATATGGTGAAGCCACTTGGCCTGTTCGTTAATGGTCTCATCGCCGTTAGCCAGCAGGACATCGGCATTTGTATTAATGACGGCAAGAGGCGTCTTCAGCTCGTGGGACGCGTCAGCAATAAATTGCTTTTGCTTATCGAAGGCCTCTTTCACAGGTGCGATGGAGCGGTTGGCAAAGTAGCGGCTGGTCAAATAAATGATCCCCAGCATCGCAAGCGCGACGGCGGAGAACGTGTAGATGAGATTGGTTAAAATATTTTGCTGGGCAGTCACATCCATATAGACAATAAAATAACCCGTTGGATTCTGCATAACGCTGTACGCCCAGCGCGTCCCGTCGAGCGTGAACTGGCTGTAAGGCTCCGGATGCGCGGCTGCTTTCTTGACTACGGCTGCATAAAACTCGCTGTTCAGCTCAAACCTGGAATTCGTTTCCTTAATGTTCCACTGAGCGTCTGTCTGCAGCGAGAAGGAGGCCGAACGCACGTGAGGAGCTCCGAACAGGTCCGCTCCCTTTTTCCCTGGAGGCCCCCCGCCTTTCTTGCCCTCCGCACCGTCTGGTTTAGTATAGGAATCCGACACGTGCTGAAGATCCATAACGATATCCTTCCGCACGTTCTGATAAGTAATGATATAAATCGTTGTGAAGGCGCCGAGCATAATAACCGAGAAGATCACCATGTTCATCAGGAGGAACCGGTTGCGCAGCTTGTTGAACATCAGGAAGACGCCTCCAGTACGTAGCCTACGCCCCGGATGGTGCTAATGCGAACCGAGGAGTGCAAGAAGGCAAGCTTTTTCCTCAAGAACGAAATGTACACTTCCACATTGTTATGCTCCGCATCCGAATCGAACCCCCACAGCTTCTCGATCATTTGCTCCTTGGAGGTAACGGCTTGCTTTCTTGTAATCAAAAGCTCCAGCAGCTCGCTTTCTTTGAGGATCAGCTTGAGCTCCTTCCCTTTGCACGTCAGCTTCAGCGTTGAGGTGTTCAACTCAAGATCCTCGAACCGCAGCCCATCCTCCGGTATCACCTCTCCTTTACGCCGCAGCGCAGCTCGAATGCGCGCCAGCAGCTCTTCAGTGGAGAAAGGCTTGGCGACATAGTCGTCCGCGCCGTGATCGAGCCCGGCGATTTTGTCAGGAATCTCTCCCTTTGCCGTTAGCATGATGACCGGTGTGTGGATCCCTTTGGCGCGAATCGATTTTAATATAGAAATCCCATCCATGCCGGGAAGCATGATATCGAGCAGCAGCAGGTCATAGATCCCGCTAAGCGCATTGTCCAGTCCCGCCTGCCCGTCATGAACGACGTCGACGGAATAATTATGCTTCTTTAAAATTTGCGAGAGTGCTTCCGCCAAATTTATTTCATCTTCTACAATCAACAATCTCATGGCTTCAGCCTCCTATCCAGCTCGTACCTCTATTGTGAACGGGAAACCTTTAATCAACCTTAAGCGGAGAAGCGCGGCAATCGCGTCGACCCAACAAAGCAAGTTTACCGGCAGCCGCTATCATTACCCGTACTATGCAGATTCCGTTTAACTTCTATAATAGCACCCGGTGCGGCTTCACCCAAACAAAGATTCTCGAAAACATTTAAGATTCGTTAAAGGTTCCCGCCTTAATATACAGCATATGGAACGCGACACAACGTCGCAAGCAAGGAAGGGAGCGTTGAACGATGGCGATCGAAGTGTTCAACCGTTATGAAAACAAATACTTGATGGATACCAAAGCCTTTTACCGAATGTATAACTGCCTGATGGAATACATGGAGCTGGATGCTTTTAATAAGTATGATAAGTTTTATTCCATCAGCAATTTGTACTACGACACGGAGCAGCACACGCTTGTGCGGAATAGTCTCTCGAAGCCGAAGTATAGGGAGAAGCTGCGTATTAGGGCATACGGCGTACCCGATTCGGACGCTAAAGTGTATCTGGAGCTAAAAAAGAAGGTGTTCGGCCTCGTCAACAAACGGCGAACCTCCCTGAAGCTTCATGAAGCGTACGAATTTGTTCGGAACCGGGCAAGCGCCGGAATACAGGAAGGGAATGAACCAGCAGGTTATTCAAGAAATCGACTACTTTCTATCGAGATACGCACTGCAGCCTATGGTGTATCTGGCGTATGATCGGATTGCGATGTTCTGCAAAGGCAACCGGGATCTAAGGATCACGTTCGACACCAACATTCGGTCGAGAAGGCATGATCTCAAGCTGGAGTACGGGGATTACGGCGAACAGCTGATAGAGCGGGGCCAGTGGCTAATGGAAGTGAAGGCGGAGAAGACGATTCCGGTCTGGCTGTCCAAGCTGCTGTCGGAGCACCAGATGTACCGTACGAGCTTCTCCAAATACGGCAACGAGTATAAAAAATCAGTTCGCTATGCGAAACAGGAAAAGGAGAGCATTATTTTATGATGGAATCGATCTTCACCTCAAATACGCCCGTCACTGAATTAACTTTAACCCAGGCGCTGCTGACCTTTGCAGTCGCTATCCTCCTGGGCGGTATCATCAGCTGGACTTATATGAAGACACAGAAGGCCTATTCTCCGAGCTTCACGCTTACGATGATGGTGCTGCCCACGATTGTGGCTATCATCATCCTGCTGATCGGCAGCAATATCGCCCGTGCATTCAGCCTGGCCGGTGCCTTCTCGATCATCCGGTTCCGAAGCGCTCCCGGCGACTCGAAGGATATCTCGTATGTCCTGTTCTCCATGGCGGCGGGTCTCGCCTGCGGCGTCGGCGCATATGGCTATGCCGCACTGTTCACGGTGCTGCTCTGCATCCTGATGTTCGTCCTGAAAGCTGTGAAATTCGGCACAAGCAAGGAAGCGATGAAGACGCTGAAGGTGACCATTCCGGAGAGTCTCGGCTATGAGGAGGCATTCGAGGAAATCTTCAACAAGTTCAACATCGAGTACGAGTTGAAAAAGGTACGCACCACTGAGCTCGGCAGCTTATACGAAGTCGTTTATGCGATAAAGCTGGGCCCGAATACGAATCAGAAGGAACTGCTCGACGCCGTCCGTACGCGAAATGGCAATCTCGATATTACACTGACCATGAACCCGACGGTCATGGAATACTAAATGAAAAGAGGACAATCAATGAAACACTCCAATAAAGCAAAAATGATGGCAATCGTGCTTCTAAGCACTCTATTAGCTGCAGGCTGCAGCTCGAAGTCCGCTGAGGTGTCGGCACCTGCGGCGGCGAGTACAGCCTCAACCCCGGCCGCCGCTGCACAGCTGACAAGCCTGGATGCGGCAAAGCAGGCCGGTTTTGGCGAAAATGACACGCTGACATCCTGGAGCAAGGAGCAATCGACAGCGATCCTCTGGGGAACCTCGGGCGCCAGCATCGACGGCTCCGGCGCAGCGGCTGAGGGAGGCGTCGTCACGATTACCGAGGCCGGTACCTATGTCGTGTCCGGGACAGCCGCCGAAGGCCAATTGATCGTCAATGCTCCGAAGGATGCGGTCGTCCATCTGGTGCTGAACGGCACGCAGATCAGCAGCAAGGATAGCTCCGCTATTTATGTGAAGGAGGCTGACAGGACTATCGTCACCCTGCCGGAAGGCACGGAAAACGTCGTTTCCGACGGTGCGGCTTACACGGATACATCAGAGGATGCGCCGACAGCGGCGATCTACAGCAAGGGCGATCTGACGATTAACGGCTCCGGCAAACTAACCGTTCGAGGCAACGCAAAGGACGGTATCACCGGCAAGGATGACGTGAAGCTGATGAGCGGCGTGATTGACGTTCAAGCGGCGGATGACGGGGTGGTTGGACGCGATTTATTTGCGGTCAAAGACGGCAGCCTGACAATCAAGGCGGGCGGCGATGGTGTAAAAACGACGAATGATACCGATTCGGATAAAGGCAATATCGCCATCGCAGGCGGGACCTTCAACATCACCTCTGCTAACGACGGCATCCAGGCCGCTTCCAGTCTCCTGATCGGCGGCGGCACGTTTCATATCGTGTCCGGCGGCGGCAGCGCAGCCTCTACGAAGACGCATCAGGAGGAGCCGCCGCGCGGCTTTAACGGTTCGCCGCAAGGGCAGCAAAAGCCAGGTGCAGCAGCTAGCGCCCAAGCCCAGACGCAGGCGGATACCGAGACTGAGTCCTCCAGCGGTAAAGCGCTGAAAGCGGCGAAGAATATTGCGGTTACGGACGGTACGTTCCAGATTGACGCAGCGGACGATGCGATTCACAGTAAGGCCAATCTGGCGATCACAGGAGGTCAGTACAGCCTGGCTTCCGGAGATGACGGGATCCATGCGGATACGGCTATCGCCATCTCGAAGGGGACCATCGATATTACGAAGAGCTATGAAGGCTTGGAGAGCTTGGATATTGCCATCTCCGGCGGTACAATCCATCTTGTTTCGACGGATGACGGTGTAAACGTCAGCGGCGGCAGCAGCACCGGCACAGCGCAAGGCGGCAGGGGCCCGTCCAGCCCCGCAAGCGGCAAGCTGACGATCAGCGGCGGTTATCTGTACGTTGACGCCGCAGGCGACGGCCTCGATTCCAACGGATCGATGGTCATGACGGGCGGGACGGCCCTTGTGAACGGCCCTTCCAACGATGGCAACGGCGCTTTGGATTACGACGGCACCTTCGAGCAGTCAGGAGGCACCTTGATCGCAGCAGGCAGCTCGGGGATGGCGCAAGCTCCTTCCGAGACGTCATCGCAGCGAGCTATCCTGATGACGTTTCCGAGCCAGCTTGAAGCAGGCACTTTAGTGACGCTGACAGACAGCTCGGGTAAGCAGATAGCGGCGTTCGCACCGGCAAAAACCTTCTCCAGCATCGTTGTTTCCTCGCCGAATCTGTTGGCCGGTACAGAGTACACCTTGGCTACCGGCGGCAAGGCTGCCGGAACCGCGACCGATGGTCTGTACGACGGCGGCTCGACCAGCGGCAGCACCAAGGTCGTGACCTTCAAGCTGGGAGACACCGTGACGTATGTCAACAGCTCCGGCGTCACTACAGCCAACACCGGCGAAGCTGCCCGGCGGCGGCCGCGGAATGGGAGGCGGCCGAGGCCGTCCGGCTGACGGCAGCCCAAGCAACTAAGCTTGCCGGGATAAGTCATACCAGCTGTGGCTGCACCGCAGCAAGTCAAGGCGAATGGATGCGAATGAGGTTGCATTCGCCTTGACTTTTTACATGCACCAATCATTCATGAAGACGATTGAGGGAGAGAGCTTACAATGAGAAAATTTCGCCAGCTTCACCTATGGATCGGGTTGCTAACATCGGTTCTTATTTTAATGGAGGCCGTGACCGGCTTGCTTTTATCGGAGCCCTGGATGATGGGACAAACCTCCCGATCCGAAATAAGAATGCCAGCGCAGACGCAGCAGGCGGCCGGTACTGCAACCCCCGACCGGCAAGATCCGGCTTCCGGCAGCAGCGCAAGCTCTGCTCCGGCCCAAGAAGGCAAAGGTAATAACCAGGGAGCCGCCAGCAGCAGTGCCTCTGGGCAGCAAGGGAGAGCGATGAATGGAAGCGGGCAGCAGGGAAATTCCTTTGTCGGACTCATTCATGGGCTTCACGAAGGACGAATCGGCTCTACGAATGTGAAATGGCTGGCTGATATGACAGCCATCGGATTGATTGTATTAACGATAACAGGGATTTCCCTCTCTGTTCAAACATTAAGAGCACAAAGCAGAAGCAGGAGGAAAAGAGCGGCAGCCTAATTTCCCGTATGCTTGCAGGCAGGGGCCGCCTATTGAATGAAATGGGCTGGCCCCGTTTTTGCATCTCCGTTAGCTGCTTTTAGCAGGCGCTTTGCTGATAGGCAGTTTTTTCCCCGCAAGGGCAGGTTAATGGAAGGGACAACGAGAATCCTTAATAGAGGTACCATTTAATGGAGAATGACTGCCGCTTCCCTGTCAAATGCGGATTTTTGCAAAATTTGCTGAAAAGGCAGGCATAACTTTATACGCAGGAGGTAACGACTATGAGGAATCGGTTCCAGGGAAGTTTAATGGGGCTGGCCGTAGGGGATGCGATTGGAACGACAGTCGAATTTCAGCATCCGGGAACGTTCGAGCCGGTGACGGATATGACCGGAGGAGGCGTTTTCGAGCTGCCTGCAGGCTGCTGGACGGATGACACCTCGATGGCTTTATGTATGGCGGAGAGCCTGATCGTTCGCCAAGGCTTCAATGCGCTGGACCAAATGGAACGGTATGTGAAATGGTACCGTACAGGGCATCTCAGCTCTACTGGAGCATGCTTCGATATCGGGAATGCGACGGCGGAAGCGCTGCACAGATTTGAACAAACCTTGGAGCCGTTCAGCGGCTCCGACAGCGTCTATGCTGCGGGTAACGGATCGATCATGCGGCTGGCTCCGGCTGCATTATATTTTGGCAGCGATCTGACAGAGGCGGCCAAACGGTCTGCAGAGAGCTCCAGAACGACGCATGCGGCCAAAGAATGTCTGGATGCGTGCAGGCTGTTCGGAGTGATGATCGCGTCGGCCGCAGCGGGGATGGGGAAGGAAGCGCTGCTGCATCCCGACACCTTCGATGAGTTATGGGAAGAGGAGCCGCTTGCACCGCGGATACAGGAAGTGTATAAAGGTTCCTATAAAAAGCTGCAGCCGCCGGAGATTGTCGGGAGCGGGTATGTGGTCAAGTCGTTGGAGGCGGCCTTATGGGCTCTGCATTCCGGAAGCAGCTTTGAGGAAGGCGTGCTGCTGGCAGTTAACCTAGGGAATGATGCGGATACGACCGGCGCGGTATATGGCCAGTTGGCCGGAGCTCTGTACGGTATAGAGCAGATACCTGACCGCTGGGTTAAGCAGGTGGCCATGAGTGAGTTGATTCTGCAATATGCAGATCAGCTATTTTTGCACACAGAAAAAACTCGGGCATAATGTCAGCGCTTCAAACACGCTTATGTCCGAGAAAAGATGTATACCAATGTATCATGTTTTAAATTACAAATAATTACATATAGGCTGAATCAAAATAAACGGATGATTCTTCGGATGTTCAAACGATCATGAAGTAATTTAGCATGCGGTATAAGCCTTTATAGATTAAGCTACTACCGAGTGAAGCCTTTTATGGAATTCTATTAATACTTCGTCCAATTCCTGACTGAGAGAAAGAACTCTGGAATCGATAAAATTCCCGGTATGTTCAACCAGAGATACTAACTCTGCTCTCAGATGCTCAATTCTCTGCTCCAAGTATACCATATATACGCCTCCCTAGTTTTAAGTTTACACTAAAATGTGGAAACAGGGAATATATATGAGGTTAATTTTTTGGAGAATTGCTGTAGAAAAAGGCGAAAAAAACAACTGACAAAAGGAAAAATAATGTGGTACGTGCCCTTTTTTGTAATGTGATGCAGATAACGGGCCGGAAATGTAAAAGCAAAGGGTTGTTTCTTCGTATCAATTCGAAGGAACAACCCTTTTTTCACTGCCGGATCCGCCGTGCTGTTAGCGAGGCTCTATTTAACAGATTTATGAGCCGATACGAGAAGCGGCCGCCCTCGGTTTCATATTCACAAATACAATACTAAGCAGGATCATCAGCAGCCCGATAATTAAGTTCACGGTAATATGCTCACCCATCAGCACCGCACTGGCGCTAATGGAGACCACAGGGATGAGGAATGTGAAGGAAGCGACCTTGCTCGCTTCTCCTTCTCCCATCAGTGTAAAATAGGCCAGCCACCCGAAGGCGATGACAAATATCGAGATAAACAGCAGGTTAACCAAAAAGGCGCCGTTCCAATGAATGCTGCCCCATGATTCCGTCACCGAGCCGGTGCCGGTCAGGAACAGGCCGCCAAGTGTGAGCTGAACGGCGACAAGCCAGACCGCGTCCACGCGGGGGCCGACTTTTTTGATCAATGCGGTGCCGAGCGCCCAGCTTACGGACGTTCCGAGCGCGAGCAGGATGCCGATGGTAGACACATGGGCGGATAACGCGCCTGCGCTTATAGCGGCAACGCCGATGAAGCCGAGGATCAGCCCGATTACTTTTAAGCCGTACATGGCTTCCCCGAACCAGAGCCACGAGATCAGGCCGAGCAGAACCGGCTGAAGGAAGACGATGGATGAGAACAGCCCGGACGGAATGTAGCCGAGCCCCACGGTCTGAAGCCCATAGAACAGAACGATATTAACGAGCGCAGAGAGCAGATAGACGCCCCAATTTTGCCTGAAGCGCAGTTGCTTATACCGCGGCAGCGCGATCAGGATCAGAAGAACGCCGCCGATGACGGTCCGGATGCCGGCAAACAGCAGGGGCGGAGCATAATTCAACGCGATCTTGGATAAGGGCCAGTTGAAGCCCCAGACTATAATAAGAAAGGTAAGCATACCGGCGGTTCTTGCACGGGATGGCGATAACATAATGAAGCACTCCTTTATGGCTTTCCGAGACAGACTGCGAATTCATACTCAGCCTCCTTGGATAAGTACAGGTTTATCCTGATTCGAAATGCGGCATGCCCAAACTTCGTTTCCGCATAGTATATCCGGCTGGGAGGAGCAGATGGAAAGGCGCTGAATGAGACGGGGAAGACGGCTTTCGAATCTCGTTTTCCTATGATAAGCTAGGAATAGTTATAAATAAAATGAATGTTTTTTATAAGGGGTATTACTAAAAGCTTATGACAATCACTCAATATCAGGTATTTGTTAAGGTCATGGAATCGGGAAGCTTCACCAAGGCGGCACAGGAGTTGAATATGACGCAGCCGGCCGTCAGTCATGCCATTTCCAGCCTGGAATCCGATCTGGGTGTACGGTTGATTATCCGCGACAGACGCAAAGGCATCCTTCTTACCGAGGTAGGCAAGCAACTGCTGGTTCATATGAGGGAAATATTGCAGCGCGTCGGACATATTGAACAGATCGCGGCTGCGGAAAAAGGGCTGGAGGTAGGCACGATCCGCATCGGGACCTTCCCGACGGCGGCTGCGCAGTTTATTCCGCCCATTATGTCGTATTTTCAACGCCATTATCCGAAGCTCGAGCTGCTGCTTCGTGAGGGTACGATTGAAGAAGTGAAGAAGTGGCTGAACAGCCGTGAGGTCGATGCCGGAATTATCATTTTGCCGGATGCGGAGATGGAGACGGTCCCTATTTATAAAGACACGATGAAAGCCGTTCTGCGGCGGGACCATCCGTTGTGCGCGCAGCAGACGGTTTCCATTAACGATTTGGACGGCTTACCGCTTATTGTGTGTCATGGCGGCTACGAGGCGCCGATTATTGAGATGTTCCGCCGCGCGGAAGCGGAGTTAACGATTGCGCATGCCGTCTACAATGTAGCTACGGTGCTGAGCATGGTCCGGGAGGGGCTAGGCATATCGATTATGGCGGGACTTTCTTTGACGAATCTGCCGCCGGACATCGAAATCCGCAGCCTGGAGCCGGAGGTGTGCCGGGAGGTGAGCATCGCTGTGCCTTCCCTGAATGAAGCCTCGCCTGCGGTGAAGCTGTTCATTGAGACGGTGCAGAAACTGATCCGGGAGCGTAATATAAAATAAATTCGCGAGCACCGTATCGATTTACAATCCGCCATCGTATATAGGGGCAAGACTCTTACAACGACCCAGAGGGGAGCCGATGCAGATGACAACCGAAGCCGCCGGAAGCGGGAAATACACAGCGGAGCAGCGCCGCTTCGCGTCTTTAATGGAGCCGCTGAGTCCATCGCTGCAAGCGTACTGCCGCTCCATTGCTCATTCGAGCTGGGAGGCGGACGATTTGGCGCAGGATACGTGGGTAAAGGCGTACCGGATGTATTTGCGGGATCCGTCCCGTACGGAGATGTCCAAATCGTATTTGTACCGTATCGCCCATAATACATGGATCGACCGCTGCCGCCGGAAGCAAAGGCAGGGAAGCGGCGTTTCAAGCGAGACGCTGGAGCTCGCGTCTCCCTCTTCGGTAGACCCGATTGAACTGCGGGGCGCGATGGAAACGCTGATTGCCCATCTGCCTGCGCGGCAAAGGGTGGTGGTGCTGCTGGTGGAGGCGCTTGGCTTCACGGCTCAGGAGACGGCGCGGCTTCTAGGGACCACGGAGGGTGCCGTTAAGGCCGGTCTGCATCGGGCCCGTACCAAGCTGAAGTCGGTAAGAGACGAAGCAGCAGGCTCGTCTGATGAGGGGAAGCTCGTACCGGAGCGGGGAGCGGTAGACGAACACGTCGTCTATGCATATTTGCAGGCTTTTCAGCAGCATAATCCCTTTGCGCTTGCCAGATTGTTGAATGAAGAGACCCGGCAGGATCTGCTGCCCGCCGTTGTCGGAATGCAGAGCGGCAAGCGCCGGAAGGCAGCCGCGCAGCCGGATCCTGTACAGAGCCGTTCCCTGATCATGGCCGCCTAGTCTTTCGATGAGGAGAGTGCACGCCCATGAGTACGTATGTACCGTATGTAGTGGAGCAATTGGGGAGAGGCGAGCGTTCCTATGATATTTACTCCCGGCTGCTGAAGGATCGGATTATTTTCCTGGGAGCGGCGATTGACGATGCCGTAGCGAACAGCATTATAGCACAGCTGCTGTTTTTGACCGCAGACGAACCGGAGAAGGACATTCACTTATATATTAACAGCCCGGGAGGATCGACTTCGGCGGGGTTCGCCATTTATGACACGATGCAGTTCATTAAGCCTGACGTATCGACGATTTGTACGGGAATGGCGGCCTCGTTCGCGGCCATTCTGCTGCTTTCCGGGGCGAAGGGCAAGCGATTGGCGCTGCCGAACAGCGAAATTATGATTCACCAGCCGCACGGAGGCGTGCAGGGGCAGGCGAGCGATATCGCGATTAGCGCCAATCGGATTCTGCGCATCCGCGAGAGGCTGAACACCATCGCCTCCGAGCGGACGGGACAGCCGATCGAGCGGATCGAGAAGGATATGGACCGCGACTATTACATGTCGGCGGAGGAGGCCAAGGAATACGGCATCCTCGACCAGGTGATCCGGTCCATCCCCGGCTAAAAAGCGCCAGGAAGAAGAAAAAGCAGCCCTGGGGGCTGCTTAAGTGAAAAATGAGCATAGACGCAGGGAGGTCA
Organism: Paenibacillus sp. TAB_01; assembly: GCF_043945595.1. NCBI lineage: Bacteria > Bacillati > Bacillota > Bacilli > Caryophanales > Paenibacillaceae > Paenibacillus > Paenibacillus sp. TAB_01. The sequence continues at coordinate 6,242,013 of NZ_JBIFNP010000001.1, read as the reverse complement.
CTGAAAAACTTACGGAGGGTACGGAAATGTTCCGTAGAAGCGTAGGCGTTCGCCTTTGTCCCTGGATTTCAACCGCTACAAGCGGAATATAATCAGAGAAATACAGGGACAACAGCGATCGGAAGAATATTCCGTACTTGTAGCAATGATTTTTTCAGTGGCCTCGACTCCGGTGGTGTATCTTCCAGAGGAGGATACACCACCGAGTCCCCCACGCAGACGCCTCGTAGCGTACCGCGATGCGGAGCGCATCGTTTCGAGGGGGCCGGCGGTTCGCTTCAGCCGGTAGAGAGTTACTCTTCCACCGGAGGCGCAGCAGCCTTCGGCTCAGCGGATGCAGAGTCATCGGCGGACGGTGAATCCTGTTCCACCAGCTGCTTCAGGACCGACAGCCGGTTCTCCCAGAACCGCTCATAGTATGCGAGCCAGCGCTTGAGCTCCAGCAGAGGCTCCGGCTGCAGGCTGTATCTGGTTTCCCGCCCGGCTTTCCGTTCTTTGACCAGCCCGGCATCCGATAATATGCGCAGATGCTTGGAAACCGCCGTCCGGCTGATCGGAAAGTGTCCGCTGAGCACGGTAACGGCCATCTCCTTGTCGCTGAGCAGCGATAATAACTGCCGCCGCGTGGGATCGGCAATAGCCTGAAATACGTCATGCTTCGGTGCGGAGGACATTAGGCCTCGACCAGCTGCTGCAGACGCGGGAGAATGACGGATCCCCAGCCGTCGTTCATTCTGTCGCGGATGACAGTGTGAGGCGCGCCGACCTCCGTGACTGTATCTAGAGACCAGCCGGAATGCGTTAAGGTGAAGCGGGTGCTTCCCTCCAGACTTTCCAGATCAAAGGTAACGTGCCAATCCTTTCCCCAGCTGAAAGCCAGCCGCTTGGGAGCGTCAAGCTCAGTAACCTTACAAGGGGAAATGCCGTAAGGAGAAGTCAGGGTAAATTCATATCCAAGCACAGGCTGGAATGTATTCGGCATAAGCCAGGCTGCTATACCTTCGGCTGTAGCGACGGTATCCCATACCTTTTGGATAGGTGCATTCATCAGGATGGTGTGGCGTATATCCGGGATGCTCCCGGTAGAATCGTGCTGCATCGGAATCCTCCATTCATCGGCTGCTTAAAGACATGCCTGCCGTATGGCCTTATTATATGAAACCTTTTGGTTTCGAGTCAAGTCGGATGAATCGATTTATTCAGAATTCAGAAAGAGGAAGATAAAGGATCCAAAACCTAAGATTAAATGGGATGTTCCCGCTTTCATGGCATGTTTTGGATTTTGCTAATTCATATTAGGTATCGTAGAATCCTACACAACGTGGAAGATATCTAGGGATCCGACGAGGCTGACGTTGCTGCTTCGGTTCGAACCAAGTGATACAGGAGCGGGTTGGACCTGCTTTACACCGTAGGAATAAAAGTCCTCGGAAAGTTCCGTTATGTCGGTAACTTTCTGTGGGCTTTTTTGTTATACCACGACCGCTGGACGCGCGGCCAGCCATCTGTGAAAAGACGTCGAGAGACGTTTTTATCATAAAGCAAGGGGGAGTTTCTATGTGGTGGGGAGACCTGCAGCAGCAAATGGAACTTAATCAAAGCGAAATCGAGAGAAAGGCAAGACACGCATGGATGTGGGCGGGAGACGGCTGTAGAAGCGGGTGGTTTAAGAGGCTGTGGCTTGTTGTGCGGAGCAAGAAAAAGAAGTCTGATAAAAACTTTGACACCTAGTATCGCAAAAAAGCAGATAGGCCCTTAATTTAACATAATTAAGGGTCTTTTTGTTTTTTGTACACTGGGTAGAGCACGACAGCCTGGGAAATCAACGAAATGCAGCGGAGGAGCGAGCTTATGGAAACAGTTACGGCGGTAAGGCCCAAGCAGGCGGCACGCAAAAGCGGCTATGCATCGGCACTGCTTCAGAATGTGAGAAAAGCATGGCAGCTGTACCTTTTTATGCTGCTGCCTGCGGCCTATTTTATCCTGTTCAAATATGTGCCCATGTACGGAGCGCTCATGGCATTCCAAAATTATGTGCCGACCAAGGGTATTATGGGCAGCGATTGGGTAGGATTCAAGCACTTCTCGAAGTTTTTTCATTCGTACGAGTTCATTCGGATCATGAAGAATACGCTTTATTTAAGCGTTTACAGCCTGGTGGCAGGCTTTCCGTTTCCGATTATTTTGGCGCTGAGTTTAAATTATGTGAAGCAAAAATGGTTCAAGAATGCAGCCCAAATGATTACGTATGCACCGCATTTTATATCGGTCGTCGTTATGGTGGGCATGATTCTGCAAATGCTGGGCCCGCGGACCGGGCTGATCAACAAGCTGCTGCCTCTCTTGGGGATGGAGCCTGTCGGGTTTATGGGCGAGCCGGGACTGTTTATGCATATCGTCGTCTGGTCGGGCATTTGGCAGAATGTCGGATTCTCCTGTATCGTCTACCTCGCGGCGCTGGCTTCCATCGATCCATCGCTGCATGAGGCGGCTGTCGTGGATGGAGCGAACAAGCTGCAGCGGATGTGGAACATCGATTTGCCGGGCATTCTGCCCATTGCGGTCATCCTGCTTATTCTTAATACCGGACATATTCTGGATGTCGGGTTCGAGAAGGTGCTCCTCATGCAAAATCCGCTGAATTTAAGCGCATCGGAAATCATCGATACGTATGTCTATAAGGTTGGCTTGGCCTCGACAGCCATTAACTATTCGTATTCGTCCGCCATCGGTCTGTTCAAATCGGTCGTCAGCCTGCTGCTGCTGGTAGCCGTCAATAAAATCGCCAAGAAAGCCGGGCAGACCAGCTTATGGTAAGAAAGGGAAGGGAGGAAGGAACGATGAAAAATGCAGTCCGCGACACGAAGAGCGACCGGATTTTCGATGCTGCGAATGTTCTGATCTTGTCTCTGTTTACGATTTCCGTGCTGTACCCGGCGGTTTACATCCTCAGCGCATCGTTCAGCAATCCGTTGGCCGTCGTGTCCGGCAAAGTGTGGCTCTGGCCGGTCGATGTATCGCTGGAAGGGTATAAAGCCGTGTTCAACCACAAGCTGATTGTATCGAGCTTCTTAAACTCGGTGTTTTATACGGTCGTGGGGCACCTTCATCAATGTCGTGCTGACGCTGCTGGCCGCTTATCCGCTCTCGCGCAAGGATTTCATGATCCGCCACTGGATTATGGCGATGTTCGTCTTCACGATGATGTTCTCCGGCGGCTTGATTCCGTCGTATATGCTCATTAAACAGCTGGGAATGCTCGATACCCGCTGGTCGCTGCTCATTCCCGGGGCGATCACGGTCTGGAATGTAATTGTCACCCGAACGTACTTTCAGAGTACGGTTCCGGATGAGCTGCTCGAGGCGGCACAGATGGACGGCTGCTCGGATTTCAAATTTTTCAAGGATATCGTTGTTCCCGTATCGGGGCCGATTATAGCGGTCATTACGCTGATGTATGCGGTCGGCCATTGGAACCAGTATTTCTCCGCCTTGCTGTACTTGAAGCGGCAGAGCCTGTATCCGCTCCAGATCGTGCTCCGGGATATTCTGGTGCAGAACAATGTCGATGCCTCCAGCATGATGGACGTAAATGAAGCGGCGGCCAAAGATGCCTTACGAGAGCTGCTGAAATATTCGCTGATCGTCGTTTCGACGGTGCCCGTATTGATTATTTATCCGTTTATCCAGAAGCATTTTGTGAAAGGGATGCTGGTCGGCTCCTTAAAAGGATAGCGGACCGGACGATGCGGCAGTACTGCTGCCAATTTACTTTAGGGGGTTAAACAATGAAAAGATGGATGGTTGCCGGATTAAGCGCGGCGATGGGGATGTCTCTGCTGCTAAGCGCGTGTGCCAAGGATGAGGCGGCGCCTGCAAGCGGCGAAGCGGGGGCGGTCAAGGTCGACGCGTCCAGAGTAACGGCGGCGGGAGAGCTGCCGATTACGAAGGAGAAGACCAATCTGAAGATCATGGTCAAAGCGATGACCAATGTAGAGGATTATGCAACGAACGAGTACACGAAATGGCTGGAGGAGAAAACAAATATTCATATTGAGTGGGAGGTCGTTCAGGACAAGTCAGCGCAGGAAAAGCTGAATGTAGCGCTGGCCAGCGGCGATTATCCCGATGTCATTATGAACTTCAATATTTCCCCGGTGCAGCAGGCGCTGTACGGCAAAGAGGGCGTGTTCCTCCCGCTGAACTCGTACATCGATCAATTCGGCGTCGAGACGAACAAAATGTTCAAGGAAGCGGATTACGTCAAAAGTCTGATTACGATGCCGGACGGGAACATTTATGGGCTTCCGCTCGTCAACGAATGCTTCCACTGCTCCCTGGGGCAGAAAATGTGGATTTATCAACCGTGGCTCGACAAGCTCGGACTGCCGCTGCCGACGACGACGGATGAATTTTATCAGGTATTGAAAGCGTTTAAAGAGAAAGATCCGAACGGAAACGGCAAGGCTGACGAAATTCCGCTGGCAGGGTATGTGAATGGAGCGACGCCGAGCATGGGGGCGGCATCGAATATCGATTCGCACCTGTTGGGCTCCTTTGTAGAGAAGGACACGAACTCCATGTTCGTCAAGGACGGCAAGGTGCAGCTGGCTTATACGCAGCCGGGCTGGAGAGACGGCTTGATCTATTTGAACAAGCTGTATTCGGAAGGGCTCATCGCGCAGCAGACGTTTACGCAGGACCGCAACCAGCTGAAGCAAATGGGCGAAAATCCGGATGCCCCGATCCTTGGCGTGGCTATTGCCCAGAATCAGACGATGTTCATCAATTCCGCGGGACCGCGGTTTAAGGAATATGTCGCTGTGCCTCCATTGAAGGGGCCGGCAGGCATTCAATCGGCGGCGTACAATCCGTTTGCCGTCTCGAACGGGAACTATGTGATTACAGATAAAGCGAAAAACCCGGAAGCCGCGTTCCGTCTGGCGGATTTTATGTACACCGAAGAGAATGCCTTGAGGGGGACGATCGGCCGGCAGGACAAAGAATGGGCTTGGGCCGAGCCGGGAGAGAAGGGCATTGACGGCCAGCCGGCGCGCTGGAAGCAGCTGGGAGCCCCGACAGGGACGCAGCAGAATGTGCATTGGGGCCAGGCGAACCCTTCCTACCGTTCGAACAAATTCCGCTTAAGTCAGATGGCTGATCCCAAAAACCCGCTTGAAATTATTTTGTATAATGAAACAAAGATGAAATATGAGCCTTATAAGATCGCTGTGGGTAAGATCGTTCCGCCGCTGTTCTTCTCCAGCGAGCAGGCGGAGGAGCTGGCGGGTCTCACCAAAACGATTAACGATTACCGGACCGAGACGCTGGCCAAAGCAATTACAGGCAAAATCGATATCGCGAAGGAATGGGACAATTACTTGAAGACGCTGGACAGCATGAAGGTGACCGCTACCTGGAAATTCAACAGGCTGCCTACGAGGTTTATATGAAGAATAAAAAGTAGCGCGATATCCGGCGCGGCTTCCGTTGGGAGCCGCGTTCTTTTTATCTCCCCGCTTATAACGGCTTTCGTTGGGTCATGCTAGCTTGTGTAATAGTAAATGGAAGGAGGCTGCCTCAATGAAGTTCGAGCTGGGCCGCTGCCTGCTTCGGGAAAGGCTGCTGCAGGCGGGCCTGACAGCGGAGCAGCTTGCGCGGGCGCTCCGCTATAAGCCTGAGCGATTGTCCGACTATATGGACAACAAGCGGGTCATGCCGCTGAAAACGGCGATCTCGATTGCGGATACGCTGGGGTGCGAGGCGAAGGAGCTGTATGAGCTCCTGCCGGATGCCCCGGTGCCGGTCAAACGCGCGGATGTCTAAGCGAGCGATTCGCAGCATTTAGCCGAGCCTTAAAAAGTATCGGCGGCACGGTCAGCGATGGCGCTCTATTTTATTTGTATGGGCAAGGAACCTATACTTGGGCGGGCGAATACGATGACAGTATTAAAGCCCAGGGAGGTTTCCTTTTATGACTTACTCTCAACCCATGCATCAGGAGCAGGTGCTGTACCAAGCGAACCCGCATACGGTTCAAACCTTGAAATCGGTGAGGGGCCATGTCCGTTCTATCGGACAGCATTACATGAACAAAAAGGTGCGGGTCCAGACGATCGACGGACAAACCTATGAGGGGACGATCGTGATGGTCGATCCGGGCCATATTTATTTGGCAATACCGGCTGCGCCCCGCGGTTTTTGGGGACCAAGCGCTTCTTTTTATAACAATGCCATTCTCCCGCTCGTATTGTATAACTTGCTGGTCATCACACTGCTGTATACTTAACGGCACGAACCACGAACCACGAATGAAGAAGCACGAAGCGGATCCACGCTCTTCGAGAAATGAACCGAAGCGCGTGGATCCGCTTTTTTTGCATGGAACCTAAGTCTGCTTCGGGCAGGTGGCACAACGCACAGCTTCAGGCGGTCATGGGTCACGATTTGTTTTTTCGCAGGAAACGCAGATGCCACCTTAAGTAAATCACGCCGAAGAAGTAGAATGGGGCCGAATACCAGAGCTTCCAGCCTTTATAAACGAGGTAGCCGAACCATAAGCTTAACCACTCGATCAATAAGGAAAGCAGGGTTACCCCTATAAGATAAAGGATAAAGCGGCCCGTCTTGGCCGGCATGAAGTTTAATACAAGGATGGAGGCGGATGGCGCCAGCAGGGCTTGCAGCAGCAGGTCCGGCAGGGAAACCTCTGAAGTGACGAAATCATATCGGTCATAGATCAGACCGCAGATTAAATCAATATTGAGAGTGAGCGCGGTCATCATATACCAGCTGACATATACTTCCCGCTTATTCAGATGCTTAGGAGACAAAATATAGGCCACAATGAAGATAGCGCTAGCAGTATAAGCGAATATATAGCCGCTGGACCACAAATCATTCACCTTCTTTACTATAAAGCATGATAATGAGTATAGGCTTAAGGGGAATTTTTTAAACGAGTCTGTACCGGTTAATTTCGAGCGGGCTGCGGATTGGAACCTGGAGCGGGGATCGATTATACTAAAGTCATCTTCAGCAAATTCGATTACAGGGAGGTTAGGAGCATGAGTGAAGCGAATAAGCCGCATGAGTATGAATTGGCCACCTTCGCCGGAGGCTGCTTCTGGTGCATGGTTACCCCGTTTGAAGAGATGCCCGGCATCATCCGGGTTGTTTCGGGGTATACGGGAGGTCATACGGAGCATCCGACCTACGAGCAGGTATGTTCGGAAACGACGGGCCATGCCGAAGCGGTACAGATTACTTTTGACCCCGAGTTGATGCCGTATGAGCAGCTGCTGGAGCTATTCTGGCGGCAGATCGATCCGACGGATGCGGGAGGTCAATTTCATGACCGGGGTTCCTCCTACCGTACGGCGATTTTTTATCACAATGAGGAACAGAAGCGCCTGGCGGAAGCCTCGAAAGAGCAGCTGGAGCGCAGCGGCAGGTTCGATAAACCGATTGCTACGGAGATCGTACCGGCGGCTGTATTTTACCCGGCCGAGGATTATCACCAGGATTACCATACGAAAAATCCGTTCCGCTACAAAATGTACCGTAAAGGCTCGGGCCGCGACGCCTTTATCGAACAGCATTGGCGGGCAGAGAAGAGACCAGGCTCAGTTGAAACAAAGCCTGACTCCGCTGCAATATGAGGTGACGCAAAACAATGCGACGGAGCCTCCTTTCCGTAATGAATTTTGGGACAATCACCGCGAAGGGCTGTATGTCGACATTGTATCCGGCGAGCCGTTGTTCAGCTCACTGGACAAGTTCGATTCCGGCTGCGGCTGGCCCAGCTTTACGAAGCCGCTTGTTTCCGGCAATGTGAAGGAAAAATCGGATTTCAGCCATATGATGATCCGCACCGAAGTGCGCAGCCGTGAAGGCGATTCCCATCTGGGACATGTGTTCAATGACGGACCGGCGCCGACGGGGCTGCGGTATTGCATCAACTCGGCCGCTCTGCGGTTTATTCCGAAGGAAGAGCTGCAAGCGGAAGGCTACGGGCATTATTTGAAGCTGTTCGAGCAGGCCAATAGCTAGGCGCGGCAGCATAGTTCCATAGGCTGCCCGCATAAAATAACCCGTTCCTGCCTTGCTGCCGAAACATAACACCAAGAACCGCTCTACTCTTGCTGATTGCGAAGGATGGAGCGGTTTTTTTGTACGATGATTTCGATATTCGAATCCGAGGGGATGAGCCGACTTGATACAATACGGACTGCAGCATAGCTTCTATAAATACCGCTGGTCTTATAACGCCTGGAATCATGGGGACGAGGCAACAGCTTCAAAGCACAGACGGCTGGTTTGCTGCCGCCGCGACAGCGCGGCTTTTCAGGCCGTTGTTTTTTCTGCACAGGAGGAATTCGTGCTGACGATCGGGAGCGATCCGCTGCTGTGGAAAGGAGGAGCGATGCGTACCGTTCGCTGCGAAGTGGAGACCGCGGCTCCATGCCGGGTAGAAGTCAAGCTCATCGGACTCATGGAGGACGACGACCGGTCCCTGCAGGCGGATGTGCTTCTGGAGGAGCGGCATGTCAAGGTACCGAAGAGACGGCTGCAGGCCGTATGGATCGAGCTGCATGCCGATGAAGCCGCAGCTCCCGGCGCGTATCAGGGAGCGGTCAGGTTTTATACACGCACTTTATTTGAGGACGAGGTGCTGGACGCCACTCTCACTTTCGAGCTAACGATCCGGGACCATGTGCTTCCGGCGCCGCAGGATCATGCTTTTTATCTCGATTTATGGCAGCATAACTGCAATATCGCGAGAAAATATGACGCGGCCTATTGGTCGGAGGAGCATTTTGCCGTATTGGATTCGTATTTGCACAGCTTAGGCCAGCTTGGCCAGAAAGCGGTTTCAGTCGTCGTCTCGGAGGAGCCTTGGAGCGGCCAGCGGACGTTTCTCGACGCAGAGCCGTCCGATCTGAACGAATACAGTATTGTCCCGGTTGTTAAGCGCCAGGACGGAAGCTTTCATTACGACTTCTCCCATTTGGACCGCTATGTGGAAATGGCGGAACGCCACGGCATCCGGGAGGAAATCGAAGTGTTCGGGCTTGTCAATATTTGGCGTCAGGATGAAGCGGGGTATGGGGCTCTGGTGGAGGGATTTCCCGATGCGATTCGCGTAAGGTACTACGATGAGGCGGAACGGCGGTACGCTTTTATACGCAGCAGGCAGGAGCTGGCCGCCTATATCCAGGCGCTGGAGGCACACTTTCTGGCCAAAGGCTGGATGGACCGCGTTCGCATTGTAGCCGACGAGCCGGACGATATCGCCTTGTTTAAAGAGCGGATGGACTGCCTGCGCGCTATCGCACCATCCTTTACATACAAGGCCGCGATCAATCACGCCGAATTTATTGGCGAGCAGATTGAAGGACTCGTCGATTATGTGCCGATCTTGAATTGTGCTGCGGCCGAGTACGAGCAGTTAGAACAGATGAGGCCATTCGTCAAAGGAAAATTGGCGTATTACGTCTGCTGCGCGCCGGAGCTGCCTAATACGTTTCTATGTTCTCCCTCCATCGAATCGCGCATCATTCCATGGCTTGCCGAGCAGCTGGGGCTGGACGGCTTTCTTCGCTGGAATTATACGGTCTGGCCGGATCATCCGCTGGAGCGGCTATCTTACCGCCCTTCCTCCTGGAAAGCGGGAGATACGAACTTTGTGTACCCGGGGCGGATGGGCCGTCCGATGCTGTCGCTTAGATACAAGTGGCTGCAGCGCGGCATCCGGGATTATGAATACATGCAGCAGCTCAAGGCAGCGGGAAAGGGAGAGCAGGTGCAGCGCCTGCTGGAGCAGGTCTTTCGATTTAAGCATCCGGCCGAATTATCGCCTGCCGCCAACAAGCGGGCTGATGAGCTTTACAGCCTGCAGCCCGACGCTTACGACAGGCTGTATGACCTTTAGCTCCCCGGAGGGCCGGCGTGCTGAAGCAGCCGCCGCATCTTTTCCTCCGTACCGGAACCGGCGAAAGGCATGTTGACGGTAACAGTAAGGTCGGGCGCCCCGGTGACTTGGAACGAAACCTGATCAAAAATCAGGGTTCCGGCTGTCGGATGATAATTGATTTTCCGGCCTTCCGGAGCCTCCAATACTTCATGCTGCGGCCACCAGGCTCGGAATTCATCGCTTATCAGTGTCAGCTCCCCGATGAAGGCCAGCCACCAGGCATCCCCGGCGAATTTGGCGTAGCTGGCGCGGAATTGCGCCAGACGGTGCCGGGCATGCCGCTCCCAGTGCTGTCCCAGCAGCTGCCGGACATAGGGGGAAGTGAACGTGCGCCATACACTGTTGCGCTCGCGCATCGTCATATGGCTGTAATCGCCGTAGACGAGATGGGCCGCGCGGTTCCAGGCGATAACGTTTAACCGCAAATCGCACAGATAGGCGGGGCTTGTTCCCTGCAGGTCAAGGAAGCTTTGCAGGGAAGCGGTGGCCTCGCTGCTTAACGGCTCGGATGGAGCGGGCACCTGCTGGAGCGCGAGAAGGAACAGATGCTTCCGCTCATTGGCATCCAGCCGGAGCGCTCCGGCCAGGCTCTCCAGTACTTGGGCGGATACCTTAATGTTTCGCGCCTGCTCCAGCCAGGTGTACCAGTCTACGCTGACACCGGCCAGCATGGCGATTTCACCGCGCCTCAGCCCTGGCGTGCGTCTGCGCCCGCCCGAGGGAAGGCCGGCCAGCTCCGGGGTAATGCGCTCGCGCCGCGTGCGCAAGAACCGGGCCAGCTCCAATAACCGTTCCCGTTCTTCTTGCTCTGTCTGGCTCATGAGTCCGCCCCTTTCTACTTAGGAAATATATTGTAGGAGCCATACTCCTAGGATAAAGCATCATCTAGTACCAGGATAAATCCCATTATACACTCTTCTATGCCGGGAGCCGACAGGCTTTCGACGGACCCGAAAAGGAGAGTGTTACGTTTGAAAGAACAGGTAAGAAGTTATGGAAGCCTGGGGAGCAGAACGGCAAGAGGGATGCTGCTGCTGGGGCTTTCTCTCGGTTATTTTATGGTCCTTCTGGATATGACGGTGGTGACCGTCGCATTACCGGCTATAAGGCAGACGTTGGGCGGAGGGCTTGTCGGCCTCCAATGGGTGGTCAATGCCTATACGATCGTTTTTGCGGGTCTGCTTCTAGCGATGGGCGCCCTTTGCGACAGGCTGGGAGCCAAGCGTGTTTATTTGGGCGGACTTGGACTGTTTCTGGCTGCCTCGGCACTTTCGGCTGCCAGCGGTTCTCTAGGCATGCTTATCGCTATGCGGGCGCTGCTGGGAGCTGGCGGCGCGGCCTTGATGCCCGCCTCGCTGGCGCTGCTCTCCCACAGGTTCCAGGAGCCTGCCCAGAAAGCACGGGCACTGGGGGTTTGGGCTGCGGTAACGGGAACAGCGATGGCAGCCGGGCCGGTCGCCGGCGGCTTCCTTGCGGATCTGCTCGGCTGGCGGAGCATCTTTATGCTTCAGGTGCCGCTGGCCCTGATCAGCTTTATGATAACGGCGGTTCTGATCCGGGAGACGCCCCGCAGACCGGGGCAAGGAATGGATATCGGCGGACAATTAGCAGCGGCCGCAGGTGTTGTGTCCTTGTCGCTGGCCATCATGGAGGGACAGGAATGGGGATGGGGTTCTCCATGGGTGCTGGCAGCTTGGACGGCAGCCGTACTCAGCCTCGCCGTTTTTATTCGTCTGGAGGCGAAGGGAAGGATGCCGATGCTGCCATTGACCCTGTTCCGCAGCCCGACGATCTCTGCGGGCATGCTGGCCGGAATGCTCGTTAATATAGCTTTATCGGGCATCCTGTTTGTTATACCTTTATATTTCCAGCAGGGCTTGGGCTATTCCGCTCATGCGGCCGGACTGATTCTTCTTCCGATGACGATTCCGATGGCCGTCAATCCGGTGCTGACCGGCCGTTTGGTCAGCCGGATAGGTGCAAGAGCGCCAATGACGGCAGGCTTTATGCTGGCTGCCTGCGGCACGCTGCTGCAGGCAGGAGGAATGGACGGGGCGTATCATGGGCTCATGCTGGCTGGACTGCTGCTTACAGGCTTCGGCATTTCGCTCACGATCCCTGCGCTCATGGCGGCCGTCATCGGGGCTTCGCCCAAGGAGCTGACCGGTGCCGCCTCGGGCGCGCTTCATACCAGCCGCCAGCTGGGGGCGGCTATCGGGGTCGCTGTGCTGGGCGCCATCATCAATGGCAGCGTTACATGGAGCGATGGTATGCACAGCGGATTATTCGCTGCCGCAGCGCTTTTGCTGCTCGGAGGCGTACTGTCGTTTGCTTATATCGGCACGAAGCGGAGAGATTCCGCCGCCGGAGAGGAAGCGGCCCGGTAGGCTTCGCTGGCCGCCGCTTTTCCCGCGCATGCGAATCTCAAGCGCGCGTTATGGCTCGGCGTGGGGGTCGACCGAACCCAGCGCGCTTATTGAGCGTCCGGCCGAATGCCGGACGCTGGGCGAAGCAGGGGAAAGCTGGGCAGCGTCAAAAAAGGCCGCTCCTCCAAGGGGCAATGATTTCCTTGGAGAAGCGGCCCTGGGCTCAGCCTGTTTGATCGGCTGATTCCGGCTCGGCAGCGGGCAGCCGGATTTCCACGCTGGTGCCTGTTCCCAGCTTGCTTCGAATCTGGAGGCTCCCTTTGTGGTTGGCGATAATTTTTTGGCTGACCATCAGACCGAGTCCGGTACCGGACTCTTTGTTGGTGAAGAACGGCTCGCCCAAGCGGGGGAGATCCTGCTCCGGGATTCCGCAGCCTTGATCGATGAAGCGGACGGTGATGCAGCCGGAGGGATCACTCTCTGTTTGGATACGCAGAATGCCTCCGTCCGGCATGGCTTCAATTCCGTTCTTAAGCACATTGATGAATACCTGCTTCAACTGATTCGGTTCACAATAGATCGGCGGATGATCGGGCGCCATGTGCAGCTCCAGCTGGACATTGTTCAGCAATGCCTGCGAATCCAGCAGCAGCACGATATCCCGAAGAATCGTCTGCAGGTCGGTAAGCTCGAAGCAGCTTACCTGAGGCTTGGCGAGCACAAGAAATTCGCTGACGATAAAATTGATCCGGTCCAGCTCCGACAGCATGACATCCACATGCATCGGGTTCAGCGGGCCTTTGCTTTTTTGCAGCTGCAAAAAGCCGCGGATAGTCGTCAGCGGGTTGCGGATTTCATGCGCGACGCCTGCAGCGAGCTGTCCGACGACGGACAGCTTTTCCGATTTGCGCAGCAGCTCCTCTGTCCGTTTTCTTACTGTGATATTGCGGGAGATGGAGGCAATGGCAATGATGTCCCCTTGCGCGCTGCGAATGGGCGAGCTTGTAATACTGACATCTATCGATTCGCCATTTTTCGTATCATGCACTGTCTCGTAGTCGGCAACCGTGCCTCCTTCCAGAATAGCGGAGCGGATCTGCCTGAATTCCAGCACATGGCTCGGTGCCAGATCCTCAAGCGGCCTGCCCTCCGTTTCCTCCTTGCTCCAGCCGTAGATCGCTTCGAAGGCATGGTTCGTCTGCATGACGGTGCCTTTCAGATCCACGACATGAATCGCATCGGACGTATGATTTACGAACGATTCCAGATACTCCTTGGTATGCTGCAGCTCCTCCGCCGCATTGCGCAGCTGGGTCGTGTACAGGTGCAGATTCTCGGCCATCGTGTTCACTTTGGAAGCCAGCTGTCCCAGCTCATCCTTGCTGCGGATGGCCAGCCTGCCGCTGAAATGTCCGGCCGCCATTTCATTGACCTGGCGCATCACGAGCTGCAGCGAGCGAAGCATGAAGCCTGCGATGAAATAGCTTGCGATCATCGTAATCAGCAGAAGACCGACGGAAATGCCGATATGCTCAAGCAGCTGCTTGTTCAACGCGCTCTGAATAACGGCATGGTCGAAGGTGACGCCAATGACATAAGGCTGAGCCGCTTGAATCGGGATGAAGCTTTTAATGACCTGCTGGTCCTGCACGGTATCCGTTACCGTCACCATCGAACCGGATTGGACGGCCTGCCGGATCTGGGCTTCATCCGATGCCGCTTGATACGTGTACTTTCCGAAAATAATATCCCGGACATCCAGATTGTTGATCGCCATTCCGTTCTTGATTTTAATTATCGGCTCTTTGCCGAAAAACTGCGGATCGAAACCGGTAATTTCCAAAATATTGCGGTTATCCTTCAGCATCTTTTGCAGCAGCGCTTCCGTTCCGGCTGCCGTTTCAAATTCAAGCAGCGGCTTGGCGTTCAAATAAGGATCGATCAAATAATTCGTCGTCCCGTCGTAATAGTAACCCCATTTATTAATGATAGACGGATCCGAGCTGGCATAATTGATCGGGCCGAACCAATAATGAGACAGCTTCTGGCCCTGCGGGATCGTGACCTCCCCGGCATCCAGCAGCTGATTAAAGGCAGTGTACCAGTAATCCCAGCTCTTGGAGCTGAGATTGATCTCCTTCGCATTGGACGACTTCAATGCTACAATATCATTATCGAACCGCTTCCAGAGGGTGATATGGTCAATGCCCAGCTCACGGCTCAGCTCCGTCAGCTGCTCATTGGTTACTTTGTCGATGTCGGGGTCGAGCTGATTTCTGGCGGCGACTGCGGCTATGCGTAGCTTTTCACCCAAGCCGTCCTCCAGGGACTGCTTCATTTGCTGGGACATCTCTACATTGCCTCCGATTTGCTTGGCGATCGAGGCCATCTGCTTCACGGCGCCAGCCTGCAGCTCGGATTTGGTAGAGTAATAGTAGATCGATATATTTAAAGATAAGATAATAGCTACAATAAAAGAGATACATAAAGAGAGCTTTGTTTTGATAGACAGAAGATGACCTCCTAGAGGGACGTGTTCGAGGCTGCGTATCCAAAGGGGATAATCGTCTCCCGCAGGACACGTACATGAAATGATAACATGCTTGGTAAGGATTTTCCATGAGCTTTTTCTGGAACGGGGATTAGCTCGGGAGCAGGGGCGCGCATTTCTCCTGCAGCGTGAAACAAAGGAGCAGGACAACGCATTATGAATGAACATGTTATTTGTTACCGCCGGTTCGGAGAGCCTGCCGAAGTGCTTCAGGTTGAGCAAAGGCCGCTATCGGAGCCAGGGATCGGAGAGATCCGCACGCGAGTGGCCGCACGGATCATCAATCCGTCCGATCTTATCCCGGTCCGGGGCGCGTATGCCCATCGGATCGAGCTGCCGGCTGTCCCCGGCTATGAGGGAGTCGGCGTCATCGAGGCGGTGGGACCTGGCGTCAGCCCCGCTTTGATCGGAAGGCGCGTCCTGCCGCTGCGCGGAGCAGGCACGTGGCAGGACAGCGTCATCTCGCCCGCAGTCTGGGCGGTTCCCGTTCCGGATGAGCTGCCGGATGAAGCGGCCTGCCAGCTTTTTATCAATCCGGTTACGGCGTGGGTCCTGTGTACGGAAGTGCTGCAGCTGAAGCGGGGCGATATTCTGCTTATGAATGCGGCGAATTCTTCGCTAGGCGCCATCTTCGCTCAGCTGTCCGCGATTTTGGGCTTCCGCTTTGCGGCCGTGATCCGCGAGCCTCAGCAGGCGTCCCGGCTGTACAGCTTAGGCGCATGGCAGGTCATGGAGGCTTCCGGACATCCGGACACCAAGGGCAGCCTTATAGATACCGTAAAGAGGCTGACCGGAGGACAAGGCGTTCGGGCCGCCATCGATTGTGTCGGCGGCTCAGCAGCAGCGGAGCTGTCCGCCTGTATCGCTGCAGGAGGGACGTTCCTCAGTCTCGGTCTGCTGTCAGGGGAGCCGGTGCCCGAGCCGGTTTATGCGGAACGGCGAATCGAGTCGCGGTTATTTCATCTCCGGCATTGGATGCGCCATGTATCGCCGGATGTCTGGCAGCGCACGTTTGCCATTCTCATCGTGCTCTTCAAAAGACACTTGCTTCACTTGGCGGAGGTCGAGCAAATCTTTGAGCTCAAGCATGCCGTCGATGCCGTCCGGGCGGCGGAACAACGGGGACGGCGGGGGAAGATCATGCTGGTCAGCAGATCCGGCCGGCAGAAATGATGCCGGTGCGAAAATTAACGGCCCCAAGCGGCTAATTTAGACAAGGAGGAAATGACAATGAAAATTGCATTTATTTCGGATATTCACGGCAATGCAACCGCACTTGAAGCGGTGCTGGCGCACATACGGGAACAGGCGGTGGATCGTATTTACGTACTCGGCGATCTGTGTTACCGGTGCCGGCCCCGAAACGTTCCTTGGAGCTCGTGCAGGCTTTACAAACGAGCGTCATCAAGGGGAATGCGGACGAGTGGGTCGTGCGTGGAGTAAGGCAGGGCGAGGTGGCCGACGGGGCGCTGGAGCTGATGAATCGGGAGCGCGACTGGACGGTATCTCAGCTCGGTCTGGAAGACCTGGAGTATTTGGCGAGCCTTCCTTCTGAGCTTCATCTTGAGCATGAAGGCGTGAGCATCCACGCGTTTCACGCTACGCCGGACAGTTTGTTCGATATTGTCGCTCCAGGCTCTGGAGATGAAGTGCTGCAAACGAAGCTGATGTCCGCGGCGGAAGCGGATCTATACGTCTACGCGCACATCCATAAGCCGTATATCCGTTACCTGGAAGGACGTATTGTCATCAATATCGGGAGCGTGGGGCTGCCTTTCGACGGGCTGCCGCGGGCTTCCTACGGTCTGATCGAAATAGCGGACGGCAGCTTGTCTACGCGCATCGAGCGTGTTGCCTTTGATATCGAGCAGGTGGTCAGCGAGTATGAGGAGGCCCGTTACCCGAATGCGGAGATGATGACGCGCATCGTCCGAAAGGCCAGCGTGAAGGTATAAGCCGACGCGGCAGGCACAGCACAGCTGGCCGTAGGACTCAACCGGTCGCTGCGAAGCGCCGCAGCGCGCGCTGCATAGAGAAAGAGCCTGCCGGGCCGGGGAGGCCACTGAAAAACTAGCGGAGCGTGCGGAATCGTTCTGTAGAAGCGAAAGCGTTCGCCTTTGTCCTTGGGTTTCAACCGCTACAAGCGGGTACTCGGAGCGATGCCTTTTTCAGCGGCCTCGGGGCCGGGCAGGCTCTTTTTCCATGGTTTAGCCGGAATTAGACTGTTTATGCTTGGAAAGCCGTAAACGAGGGACATGAAACGTTTCAACTATCAGCGTGAAAAGCATCAGTCCGCCAATGCCGAGCAAGACGAACAAGGTAGAGAAACCTCCTGCAAAATGCCCGATTTCCATCAGCAATCCCATCACCAGGGTAGGGATCAAAGGCTCTCCGTACGATTTCCACCAGTCCAGAGGAAAGCCCTCATAGAAGAAAAACCAGATCATGAACAAGGCGGATACCGCCCAGCCGCCGGTATAGAGCCACACGGCCAAGACCGGATTATTGACGGCGAATATAGGAGCCAACGTAATGACGATGACACCGGCTACAATCATCACCCAGAAATTCGCCTTCGTTTTGCCGAGACCGGCCAGAATATTGCCTCCTAACCGTCCGACCGAGGAGAAGAAAACCCCAAGAGCAAGCAGGCGGATATAGATAGCGGAATCCTGCGTTGTGTAGCCCGATCCGAACAGGAAGCCGTTGATTTCATTCGGATAGAGGCAGATGATCAGCGTGAGCGGATACAGGATCAGATTGTTGTAACGGATGCACAGTGTACCGCGGCGCGTGCTTTCGTTCAGGTCCCGGGAGCTTTCGGCGACGAACGGAAAGGTAACGATCATAAACGCCCAGGTAACGATCCCGATAAACCCCGTTATCCGCGAGGCGTTAGCCAGCTCCCCTACGGCGATGACCGAGCTGGAGCCGATGAACATGACCAGGAACGGCTGCTGGAAGGCTTTGGCGATGTTGCCGGCCCAGAGCGGCACGCCGTATTTCATCATTTGCCCCATCTCGGGAAGGGAAATGCTTCCGAGCCATTTGGGACGATGCACACGTTCAACCTTCCATACAATGAAAGCGGCGGTCAGAACAGAGCCCATTCCCATCCAGAAGGAGACGCCCCACAGCAGATCGTTGGTGCCGAACGTCCAGAGCACGCCCAGAACCATGCCGAGCGTTGAGAACGTCGTTGTAATGACCATGAATAACGCTTGCGTCATAAATTCCCGGTTGCCCGAAAACGAGGAAACCCCGATATTGATTACAGAGTTAAAGATTAACATAATTGAACTAATGAACAGCGCTCCCTTGAGGGAAGGCAGATGGTATATCTCAGCCAGAAACGGGGCCAGCGCGGTAAGCGCGAGGCTGACCACAACAGCGGCAAAGGTGCTTCCCAGCAAAGAGAGCCGGAATTTCTGCTGGATCGCTTCCTGCCTGTCCGTGGAGAAGGTGTATACCAGTGCGGAGTTGAAGCCGACGTTCAGGAACAAGGCGACCATTCCGAAAATTTGCAGCAGCAAATTTACTTCTCCGAACTTGGCGGGATCATTAAGCACCCGGGCCAGAATAATACTGCCGACCGTTTGCAGCAGTTGGTTAATAAACAGGCCGACAACAATAATGGAGACGCTGCGCAATAAAAACCGCTGGTGCTCGCTTAACACGAGCCTCATTTTTTGCATAAAAAGGGCACCTTCTTGGTTTCTTGATGTATGAATTCACCGCTTTATCGTAACAGAGCAGCTTTCCATTGGCAACGGACTGAATTGGCTGAAAATGCCCGTTATGGCATGCTTTTCGCAGAATAGAGGGCGATTTAAGCGCAGGATGAACGCAAAGCACAAATTATTTTATGATATGAATTGTCCCTCCGGTCTATTTGCTGCGAAACCCGGCATACATAATAGTGGGGTGATGATATGGCAGTAGTGAAGGCTAGAGATCAGGATGTTGCATTGCTTGCGAGGCTGCTGCGCGCGGAGGCGGAAGGGGAAGGCGAGAAAGGGATGATGCTGGTAGGCAACGTGGGCATTAACCGCATACGGGCGAACTGCTCGGATTTCAAGGGCCTGCGAACGATTCCGCAGATGATTTATCAGCCGCATGCTTTCGAAGCGACCATTCACGGGTATTTTTATCAGAGTGCGAGAGAACGGGAGAAGCGCTTAGCTCAACGGGCGATTAACGGGGAGAGATCGTGGCCGGGGGAATTCAGCCTGTGGTATTTTAAACCGACGGGAGACTGTCCGGATACCTGGTATAATCAGCCGCTGGTCGGGCGTTATAAGGCTCACTGCTTCTATCAGCCGACACTGCAGGAGTGCGAAAGTATTTTTAACACGTTTTGAATGGAGCCGAGAGGCTCTATTTTTTTGGCGGGTCGAACGATTCTCTGTAAAGGAATTGGAATAAGGAGGCTTTAACGCTATAATCGAAAGTGGAAAAAACAATTTACGGGACGGATGTCTCGTCATTACACATGACAAGGAGTAATAGCATGGGAAAAACTCTTATTTTCGGACATAAAAATCCGGACACCGATTCAATTTGCTCCGCACTGGTTTATGCGGATCTGAAGACTAAATTAGGTGCGAATGTCGAAGCCGTTCGTCTGGGCAGCGTCAGCAGCGAAACTCAGTTCGTCCTTGATTATTTCAAAGCGGCCGCTCCGCGCCAAGTGGAAACGGTAGCCGGGGAAGCCGAGGGCGTGATTCTGGTCGACCACAACGAGCGCCAGCAAAGCGCGAATGATATCGACCAAGTGCGTGTGCTTGAAGTTATCGACCACCACCGTATTGCAAATTTTGAGACGAGCCATCCGTTGTACTACCGTGCCGAGCCTGTAGGCTGCACGACAACGATTATAAATAAATTGTACAAAGAAAACGGCGTTGCCGTGACGAAAGAGATCGCCGGTCTGATGCTGTCCGCCATCATCTCCGACACCTTGCTGCTCAAGTCCCCTACCTGCACGGAGCAGGACGTAGCCGCGGCACACGAGCTTGCCGGTATTGCTGGCGTAGATCTGGAAACCTACGGCCTATCGATGCTGAAAGCAGGCGCCGACCTGAGCGACAAATCGATCAGCCAGCTGATTTCCCTGGACTCCAAGGAATTCTCGATGGGCGCTTACAAAGTGGAAATCGCACAGGTGAACGCGGTGGACGTGAACGACGTATTGTCCCGCCAAGCCGAGCTGGAAGCTGCGCTTAACGGTATTATTGCTGAGAAAGGCCTGGACTTATTCTTGTTTGTCGTTACGGATATCTTGAACAACGATTCCATCGGCGTAGCGCTTGGCAACAAAGCGGCTGCGGTAGAGCAAGCCTATAATGTGGCGCTGGCGGACAACAAAACCGTCCTGAAAGGCGTCGTATCCCGTAAATCGCAAATCGTTCCTGTTCTGACCGAAATTTTTAATAAAATGTAATTACTGGGATTTCTCCTTCCCTTAAAGGCTGCCGGCAATGTAGTGCCGCGCGGCTTTTTTGCTTTGCGGAGCCCATCATATCCATCTCCTCCTCCTTAGGCTTAAACGTATGGTCTTGTATCAAGGATACACGAAGGAAAAATGTAGAGAGGCTATTCCATCGGCTTTTTAGGGTTAACCTTGATGGTAGCGGACGACTTCGTTTGACCCAGACTAATGGCGAGCAGCTGCTGGCTCATATACTTGGCGGAGTAAGTATAGCCGCTTTTAACCCAGTAAATAATTAATCCGAGAAACGAGTAGGCCGTGTAGTTAATATAAATCTCGGCGTTGATCGGAGGCGGGGGAGGCGGAAATTCCGCCGTAATGACTTCCTTGATCGCATGAGACAGCTGTTCCTGGAACCTTGGGATATATTCGTCTCTCAGGAGCAGACTGAATATGTTGGCATGCTGTTCGACGTACGTGAAAATTTTGACTCCCGTATCCGGCAGCTGCTCGATATTCAGCTCGGATTTATCTAAATAAGGCTCCCGGTAAGCTTCTATAAAGCCGTCGATCACCTCGTTGACGACATCGTCGAGCAAAGCCTCTTTATGAGGATAGTGCGTGTAAAATGTGCCCCGGTTATAGTCCGCCCGTTCAATAATATCGGTAATCGTAATGCTTCTGAAATCCTTTTCTTCCATTAGACGGATCAGCGCGTCTTTCAATGCATGCTTTGTTCGTTTAATTCGTTTATCGACGGTTGGCGGACGGTGATTGTTAGACATAAACGCCTCCATTGTTTGAAATGTTAGAGTTATCATACACTCGCCGCCTAAATGTTCATTAGCGGACAAGAGCGGATTTTTTGCTGATTGAAGCCGGAGCGGAAGAAGGAATATAATAAACATGTGTTCATTTAATGGACATGTGTTCAATTAAAAATACCTCTTTTACTCTTATAAAATCAAGCTGGAGGAGGAGATTTTCAATGAAACTGCAAAATAAAGTAGCGGTGGTTACAGGGGCCAGGTCGGGTATGGGCCGAGCGATTGCTGAGCTGTATGCCCGGGAAGGGGCTAAGGTCGTGGTGGCCGATTTGAACCAGGCCAATATCGACACAGTGGTAGAGAGCATTGTAGCATCAGGCGGAGAAGCGGTCGGGGTTACAGCGAACGTAGCTAAAGATGCGGATGTTACGGCGATGGTGGAAACGGCTGTCCGGACGTTCGGCTCGATCGATGTGCTGGTTAACAATGCAGGAATTATGGATAACTTTGTTCCGGTAGCGGATGTAACGGACGAGCTGTGGGAGAGAGTATTGGGAGTTAACTTATACGGACCCTTCTATGCTTGCCGCGCGGCATTGAAGCATATGGTCGGGCAGGAAAGCGGCGGCGTCATCATCAATAACGCTTCGGTAGGCGGCTTGTTCGGCGCCAGAGGCGGATCGTCTTATGTAACATCGAAGCACGGAGTGATCGGGTTAACCAAAAGCATCGCCGCTACCTACGGACGCGACGGCAAAATCCGATGCAACGCGATTGCGCCAGGGGCCGTCAACACCAACATCGGGTCGACGATTACCGCGCCGCATCCTCTGGGCTTGGCTGCTCAGAATGATACGGGTCCTGCCCGCACGGGAGATCCTATGGACATTGCCCGGGTGGCGCTGTTCCTGGCATCCGACGATGCCGGCTTTGTCAACGGCGATGTCGTGAAGGTGGATGGCGGCTGGACCGCACGTTAAGAGGAACAACAAACATCGCACAATAGAATGGGTACTCTGACGGCATGCGCAGCATGTCGTCTTTTGGTATGTCCGGAATAGCACGCCATCCCTCAAAAAAAGACAGGCGGCGGCCGGCGATTGTTGGCTATATCGGGCTTGTTCGACAAAATGAATTCTTTTACCTTTCCTTTATCTTATTTTAAAGCGATTTTAAGGTTCAGACTGCATGATTAGAACATAAGCAACAGCTGCTAGCAAGCAGTCAACTTCATCTATTTCATCCTTTATCATATTTCAAATAGGGAGGGCAATATCATGGAAAACAATCGAAACGACAACGAGTATAACTACACATACAGAGGTGCGTCTCCTATGGAAAATTCTCAGCAAGGGCCGGCTTCCTTCGACAATCGGGAAGAGCCCAT
Organism: Paenibacillus sp. TAB_01; assembly: GCF_043945595.1. Taxonomy (NCBI): domain Bacteria; kingdom Bacillati; phylum Bacillota; class Bacilli; order Caryophanales; family Paenibacillaceae; genus Paenibacillus; species Paenibacillus sp. TAB_01. The sequence continues at coordinate 6,219,535 of NZ_JBIFNP010000001.1, read as the reverse complement.
CGATGTGACGCCGCAGGCGTCCCGCCGGTTCTTCGGATATTCGGGCGAGGTAAGCTTGAACTCCGGCGAACCGCCTCAAGGTAAGAAGCGGAACGCGCTGGTCAGTTCCTTCGCCGCTTTTATGGCAGGCGCCCTCGTGGTGAGCAGCCTCATGTTTGTGGCGGATAAGTACAATTTATTTACAGGCAATGCCGCGGCAGCGCCGACGACGCAGAGCGTTGCTTCCGGTTCAGGTAACAACAGCGGAGCCAAGACCGCATCGCTAAATACGATTACGAACGGCAGTATTGCCGATATCGCCAAGCAGGCGGGGCCGGCTGTCGTGAAGATCGAAACGAAAGTGAAGGCGGAGAACCGCTCCGGCAATTCCATGTTCAACGATCCGTTGTTCCGTCAATTTTTCGGCAATAACGGAGGCGACGGCAGCTCCCAGGGCGACTCGGGGAACAGTGGAAGCTTGCAGCCGGGCGGCATGGGCTCGGGCTTCATCTTCCAATCCAGCGGTTATATCTTAACCAATGAGCACGTGGTGGACGGTGCCGCCGAAATTGAAGTGACGGTTCAAGGCTACGACCAGCCGTTCAAAGCGACCTTGCTCGGCAACAGCTACGATCTCGACTTGGCTGTGCTGAAAATCGAAGGGGATAAAGACTTCCCGACCCTGCCTATCGGCAGCTCGGACAACACGCAGGTCGGAGATTGGGTCGTTGCGATCGGTAACCCGTACGACTTTGACTACACGGTGACTTCCGGCGTTATCAGCGCCAAGGAGCGTCCGATCAGCATCCCGGATGAGAAAGGCACCCGCAATTACAAGCATCTGCTGCAAACGGATGCGGCCATTAATCCGGGCAACTCCGGCGGTCCGTTGTTGAACATGAACGGCGAGGTGATCGGGATCAACACCGCGGTTAATGCGGAAGCACAGGGTATCGGCTTCGCGATTCCGACGAGCACGATCAGCTCCGTACTGGAAAACCTTAAAAACAATGTGACGATTCCTAAAGAACCGTCTCCTTATATCGGGGTAAGCTTGCAAAATATTACGAACGACATGCTGTCCGATCTGAATCTGAAAAATACAGACGGTGCGCTGGTTGCCGACATTCAGCCGAAAACGCCTGGCTTTGAAGCCGGTCTGCGCCAATACGATGCTATCATAGCCGTGAATGGCTCCAAGATCGCGAATGCTGAGGAGCTGACCAAGAAGGTTCAGGCCGCGAAGGTCGGAGATAAAATGCAGCTCACCATTGTCCGCAACGGGGAGGAGAAAGAAGTCACGGTCACGATTGGCGACCGCAACGCCAACCTGCAAAGTAAATAAGCTTGGAAAAGAGAACTGCCGAGGGGATAGACGACCCCGGCAGTTTTTTTGTGGAAACGGCAGGCGAACGAAAAGACCGGAGGCGCCTATGAATTCGACCCGAAGTGGTGGTAAAATTAGGATGGAAGACCGCGGCGCTTGTCTTCTCTTGCTGCAGTAAGGGCGGGCCGATACCTATATATTTGAAGCAGTGTTTACGGCATAATGTAAAGAGAGGATGATAGGATGTGACCGAATCGAATACAAAGCACATATTGGCGATCTCGGGAAGCCTGCGGCGGAAGTCGTCCAATGCTTCGGTGCTGCAGGCGGCCTCGCAGTTGGGGGCGGAACGGTTTCATTTTACGTTCTACAACGGTTTGGACACACTGCCGCATTTCAATCCTGAGCTGGACGGGGATGGTGACGAGGCGCCGGAACCGGTTAGAGGATGGCGCGCTCAGCTCCGAGCGGCGGATGGAGTGATCATCTGCACGCCGGAGTACGCGAACGGCGTTCCCGGCTCATTAAAAAACGCGCTGGATTGGATCGTCTCCTCCGGCGAATTTTTGGATAAACCGACGGCTGTAATCAGCGCGTCCCCCAATCCGCTCGGCGGCGATAAGGCGCACGCTTCCCTGCTGTTAACGCTAAAGATGCTGACGGCCTCTATAGCCGAAGGCGCGACATTAAAGATACCTATGGTCAGCAAGAAGCTGAATGCCGAGGGCGAAGTAACGGATGAAGCGACGCTGGGCGCCCTGAAGCAGGTATTGCATGTTTTGGAGCGACAGATGCAGCCATCATCATAATCTGAACACAGCTGTAGTCATTCCCCTTATTTCGCGGCACCATTATTTGGAATATTAAGCGGCATTCCTTTTCTTTCATGCTGCAGAAAGCTTGGTTGAACGAAACGGCAGACGAGGCGGGATAACCATGAACTATGAAATTCGCAATCGGTTTCACGAAGGCGTTCTTCAAGCAGCGGCGGTAGCCTATGATTTGACCGCGGATCAGTTGAAAAGCGTCGGCGGCTTTGAAAGCAGCGTGTATGAATATTCGAGAGACGGACGCTCGTACATCATGAAAATCACCCACACGCTCCGCCGTTCCGTGGATTATATTCAAGGCGAGCTGGAGTGGCTCGCGTATTTGGCAGACCATGGCATTCCGGCTGCCCGCTCCGTACCTTCCCGTCAAGGAAGAAACGTAGAAGTCCTCGCAGAGCCGGACGGCTCTGCCTTCCTTGTCATCTGCTATGACAAAGCCGAAGGCCGTCGGGCGGGCGAAGCTGAGTGGAGCGGCCCCTTGTTTGAGGCGCTTGGCGAGCTGATGGGCAGGATGCATGTTTTAACCAAAAGCTATGTGCCGAGCGCTCCAGTTTACAAACGTCAGGAATGGTATGAAGGGGAACAGCTTCGGACGGTGAACTATGTGCCTGTGGATCAGACGAGGGTTGTCGAACGGGCCCAGGCGCTGATCGCAAGGCTCCGCCGGCTGCCCCGGACGCGCGACGTTTACGGGCTGGTTCATGCGGACCTGCACCGCGGTAATTTTTTCATTGATGACGAAGGGCGGATCACGGTCTTTGATTTTGATGATATCGAGTATAGCTGGTTTATGAACGATATTGCGATTGTGTTATTTTACGCACGTTTTCCGAAGCGGGGGCTGCACCCGGAGGAGCCGGACTTTATCGCTTATTTTCTGCAGCATTTTATGGCCGGCTATAACCGGCATCATAAGCTGGACTCGGTTTGGTTCCGGCATGTGCCCGATTTTCTAATGCTGCGCCACATTCTGCTCTATACGATCTTTTTCCAAAGCCATGAGCGAAGCCAAATCACGCCGGACCAATGGACGGAGCAGGAGAAGCGCCGCAAAATTATTGAAAATCAAGAGCCCATCGTTCAATTTGATTTCATCCGGTTTGCCGAACAGCTGCGTTAATTATCCAATAATTCTGATGACTATACTGTACATAGAAGGGAATGAACGTCATTGTCCGGTTCTAGAGAGTTTCGTGCATTGGTTGCCGATAAGGATAAGGAAAGCGGCCTTTTTCAGATAGGGGTAAAGGAGCTGAAGGAGGCGGATCTTCCGGAAGGGGAGGTCATCATCCGGGTGCAGTACTCGAGCCTGAATTACAAGGATGCGCTGGCATGCCAGCCTCAAAGCAGCGTAGTACGCCAGTATCCCCATGTGCCCGGGATTGATCTGGCCGGCACGGTGCTCTCCTCCCGGGCGCCGCAGTTCCAGCCGGGGCAAGCCGTTGTTGTCACCGGCTTTGGCCTCGGCATATCCCACTTCGGCGGCTACAGCCAGCTGGCCCGCGTGCCCGCGGACTGGGTGGTGCCGCTGCCACCGGGACTCGATCCGGCCGAGGCGATGGCTGTCGGCACGGCGGGGCTGACCGCGGCGATGTCCGTCGACGCGCTGGAACGGCACGGCCTTGCGCCAGGCCAAGGCCCGGTGCTTGTCACCGGCGCCACCGGAGGCGTCGGCAGCTTTGCCGTGGCGCTGCTCGCCGCGCGCGGCTACCGGGTGGCCGCCGCTACCGGCAAGGCGGCGGAGCATGGTTACCTGCGCGAGCTCGGAGCGCAGGAGGTGCTGACGCGAAGCGAGCTGCAGCGCGATGCCGTCAGGCCGCTGGAGAAGCAGGCGTGGGCGGCCGCCGTCGACCCGGTCGGCGGGCCCTCGCTTGCATTTATCCTCGCCTCCATTCAGTACGGAGGCGCTGTCGCTGTAAGCGGGCTGACCGGAGGAGGCGATATTCCGACGACGGTGCACCCGTTTATTTTGCGGGGCGTCAGCCTGCTCGGCATCGATTCGGTGTACTATCCGCTGGAGCGGCGCTATGCGTTGTGGGAGCGGCTGGCCGCCGACTTGAAGCCGGCAGGGCATTTGGAGCGGATCGGCGCAGCCCGCATCCGTCTGGAGCAGGTGCCGGAAGCGGTGGAAGCGATTCTGCAGGGACGGATGAAAGGAAGAACGATTGTAGAGCTGGACCAAGCTTGACAGGGGAGGCGGGGAACCATTGATCGTAATTGGCTTCAGCGCGGTGTACCTGGTGCCTGTTTTTGCTTTTCTCTTCGTGATTCTCTTGCTGCAGGCTATAGAAAAAATCGTTCACAAACAGCGGTGCACCGCCGAAAAGGGCTGGGCCGGCCTGTTTTTTGCCTTGATGATGTGGACGATCGGTATGGTGGCGATGCATGGTTGAAGCCTAGTCGCCGCTCGTTCCGGCACAAAGGGCAAAGCGAAGAACTCCTCCCCTGGGATCGGAGGCCACTGAAAAAGTCCATTAATGAAAAGGTACAGACTCTCAATACTTTGAGGGCGCTGTGCCTTTTTTCTTGTATACTTTAAAGTAATACGTCGGAAGGGTGAAGACCATGTTCCAGCCTCAACTTTCTTTTGCATTAAGCCCATACACAGCGCTATATGACCTCATCGTGCCGAAAGACAACATGCTACGCCAGATAAATGAGCTGGTTGATTTCTCCTTCGTCTACGACGAATTGAAAGCTAACTACTGTTTGGACAACGGCCGTAACGCCATCGATCCGTTGCGGATGTTTAAATATCTGCTTCTGAAAGCTATTTTCGAGGTGTCGGACGTGGATCTGGTCGAGCGCTCCCGGTACGATATGTCTTTTAAATACTTCCTTCAGATGGCTCCGGAAGAAGCCGTCATCGACCCGAGCTCCCTTACGAAGTTCCGCAAGTTGCGGTTAAAAAACATGGATCTGCTGGATCTACTCATCGGCAAGACAGTTGAACTGGCTACTGCGCAAGGGATTTTAACGAGCACGTCCATCATCGTGGACGCGACGCATACAAAAGCCCGTTATAACCAGAAATCACCGAGGGAGATTTTACAGGACCGTTCCCGCAAATTGCGAAAAGCCATCTACTCTATCGACGAATCGCTGAAGGGGAAGCTACCTGCCAAGAACGCCGTGGATACGCTCGAGGCCGAGATCGACTATTGCCAGAAGCTCATCGAGGTTACCGAAACCGGGCTTGGTATCGCCCAACTGCCTAAGATTACAGAACCGTTGAATCTGCTAAAAGAGACCGTCGAGGATGACATAGAACAACTGCGCATCTCGCAAGATCAGGATGCGCGCGTCGGCCACAAGAGTGCAGATTCCTCGTTTTTTGGCTATAAGACGCATATTGCCATGAGTGAGGAACGAATCATTACGGCGGCAATTGTAACGACCGGAGAGAAGAACGATGGCAAGCAGTTGCAATCGCTCATCGAGAAAAGCAAGGCTGCGGGCATGGATGTAAAGACGGTAATTGGCGATATGGCCTATTCGGAAAAAGAAAACATCGCATACAGCAAGGAAAATCAGATTGAACTCGTCTCCCGGCTTAACCCACAAATCACCCAGGGTATGCGCAAAAAGGAAGATGAATTCGAATTCAATAAAGATGCAGGCATGTATGTATGCAAGGCAGGCCATATGGCGATTCGGAAAGCGCGGACAGGAAAAAAGGGAATCAGCAAAAACCAAAAGGACACTTACTATTTCGATGTGGAGCTATGCAAACGATGCCCCTTCAAAGAAGGATGCTACAAGGAGGGCTCTAAAAGTAAAACGTACTCGGTGAGCATTAAATCCGGGGAGCACGCCGAGCAGATGGCATTCCAGGAAACGGAGTATTTCAAAGAGAAGGCGAAAGAACGGTACAAGATCGAGGCCAAAAACAGCGAACTTAAGCACCGGCACGGGTACGACGTAGCCACGTCCTCGGGTCTGTTAGGCATGCAGATACAAGGAGCTATGGCCATATTCGCAGTAAACTTAAAGCGGATATTGAAACTGGCTGACTAAAAAATAGTGTAAAGCCCTATGAAAAATGCGGTACCCTCCGAGAAAATCGGAACAGGTGCCGCATTTTTTTTCGCCTAACGCCTGGACTCACCGAAAAAACGTAAGTTCTTCAGTGGCCTCCTGGGATCGGGAAGGAGTTCTTTTTTTCATGTGCGCCCGGCTTAGCGGGAGCTCTGGAAGGCTGGCTTGGCGCACCTAGCGATAGCGCGCTTGAATGCTGCCGCTGCCGGCCGAATTGTGAATACCGTTTAGCATTCCGCTCCGGTCATCTCATTCGTGAACATTTTCTTATACTCCTGCGGGGTCAGCTTTTTCGCGGACTCCGGCGCATAATGCAGCTGAAGCGCCCGGCGGCGTTTGTTAGAGAAGTTCGGCGGTGTCCCATGATGAAGCAGGCCTGCGAACAGCAGAGCTCCGCCTGGCTTCAGGGGAACGGCCACATCCCGCTCGACATGCACGCTGACATCACAGAGCTGCCAATCCCGCACGGCATAATGGGGAACGGCGCCTTCCCGGTGCGAATACGGGATCACATGCATACACCCGTTATCCAGCTCCGCAGGGTCGAGCGCCAGCCAAATGCCGATAACACATTGGTCGTACGCCAGATTGCCATAGGCCATGTCCTGATGCCACGGCTTTTCCGCACCGCCCGTAGGAGGCTTCAACAGCGCCTGATCCTGCGCAAGTCTGGCGCCTTCCTTGAACAGCTTCGCCATGGCCGACATAATGTCGGGATGGTCCGCAACCGCTTTCAAACGAGGCTCGTGATCGACGTAATCATAGATCTTACGGGCCGCGAGCTCGACTTCCTCCTCTGATTTCAGCTCGGCTCTCGGTTTGACGAACTGCACCTTGGAGCCTTTGGACCTTCCGTAGAGGATATCCATCAGCGCTTCCAGTGAAGTGGCAATTTCTTCGGCATTCAAAACCTCATCGACTACAAGGTACCCCTGTTCCCAAAACTTTTTCACATGCTCATCCGTCAGTTCGCTCAAATGGGACAGCCTATCCGTAGCAACTGCATCGTACCGGTACAGCGAATCCGCGATGTTTCGGGCCAACAGCTCCTCTTCCTTGCTTTTGTAGCCGTATAACGCTTCTTTGTCTTCCGCTTTACTCGCCATTTGCCTTACCTCCCTTTATCTTTCATAGCTATATCGTACCGGAAAGCAAGGGATTGCTGAATGGCTGCACGCTGCGATTTTTTATACTTAAACCGATAGGGGCTGTCAATGGGTTGGCGGCTTATGCGCCTCGGCGGGCTGTGATTTCCACTTGAATGCCGACGGCGGCGAGCCGTAATGCTCCTTAAACTGCTTGCTGAACAAATAAACGTTGGAATAGCCCAGCGCTTCCGCAACCTGGGAGACATTCATGGGCGTTTCCATGAGCAGATGCAGTGCACGCTCCAAACGCGCTTTCGTTATGTATTCCTTCATGGACGTTCCCGTCACTTTTTTGAATAAAAGACTCAAATATTCCGCGGATAACTGCACCTGCTCGGCGATTTCCTCATGAGAGATCCGTTTGCCGATATCTTCGCGGATATGTCCGATGACCCGGTTGATCAGCTGCCTGTGCTTGCCCGACGTAGAGGATTCCTCCTCCTGCTGGGCGCGGAACAGATGGAGCAGCAGCTGGGAGAGAATAAGCTGAAACTCGGCTTCGTACCAGCGTCCATTGCCGTGGATCGTTTGCAGCAGCCGGTTGAGCAGTACCTCGAACAAAAAGGTATCGCCGATCCGCGAATACCGCTCCGGCATAAGGTTCGGGTCATAAGCCTTCCCTTGCTGCAGGTCTTGCGCGCTGAAATGGATAAAAATGACCGTAAGCCGGTCTTCCGGGTCCTGTACCGCTTCCGGACTGTCGCCGGGACGAACGAGAAAGCAGCTGCCTTTCTCGATCGGATACTGCCGGCCGTTCAGAGTCATGCGTCCTTTTCCGGACAGGGCATACCATAGGTCGTAATCGTGCAGCGGCTGCGGCCGCCAATGCCATCCCGGCTCGCAGCGGGCCTTGCCTGCCTGGGCGCTGCGCAGCAGACGGATGCCGGCCAGCGGAAAGTCCGGCTCTGCAGGTTCCTGTGGTTTGAACATCGATACAGGTCTCCTTTGTCCTCAATGTAAAGTCTGAGCTTCACCCGATGTCTATGCATTTCGAGTATACCATTGGGCCGAACGAGGGGGAATGAGGAATGCCGGATTCGGTGGCGGCTTCCGTCGCATGTTCCTTTCGGAAATGGTCAAACTAGGAAGACAATCCGAAATATAGCGGGAGGGACAGCCGATGCCAAAAGTCGAAATGAATGGATTTCAACTGCATTATGATATAACGGGAAGCGGGCCGGCTTTGATCTGTATTCATCCGCCTCTGTTGACCGGGGACATTTTTGCTTATCAAAGGGACGGCCTGGCCGATGTATGCCGCGTCATTACATTTGATGTCAGAGGGCATGGGCGGAGCGCGCCGTCTCCCGATAGATTAACCTATTCCCTGATAGCGGGCGATATCATCGGGCTTATGAATCACCTCGGTATCCCTCAAGCATATCTCTGCGGCTATTCTACCGGAGGCGAGGTTGCCTTGGAAGCGATGCTTAACTACCCGGAGCGGTTCCTTGGCGGCATCTTGATCAGCGCCATGTCGGAGATGAGCGATCTATACAATAAAAGCAGGCTTTGGGCCGCCATAGCGCTCTCGAAGCTTCGGGCCACGGGGCTGTTATCGGCGGCCATTACATGGGGTAATGCGGATAACCGCCGTACCTTCCGCCAGCTGTATAAAACCGCCGCTGCTGGGGATCGGCTTCATCTGCATCAATATTATGAAGCCAGCTACGGCTATCGGGTTACGGACCGGCTTCACCGGATCCAAAGTCCGGTCCTGCTGGTTTACGGCGAAAATGACGGGGCTTCCGCAAATATGCGGAGATTATGCGCCGGAAGCTCGTCAACCGCGAGCTGTACTATATTCCAGGAGCCAAGCATCAGATTCCGACCAAAAGCCCTTATGAGCTGCATCAGCTCATCCGCAGCTGGCTGAAAACACAGCAAAGAGCGGTGAGTAGCAGCAGCCTCGCTGAACCGTCTGAGCTGCGGGAGGCGCCGATCGAGCCTATTCGGGCTTGGTCGGATGCCCAGCCGCAACTGCCGGTGCAGGAACAAGAGCAGGAGCTTCAGCGCTGATCCCTCGAATGGCCGCAAAAAAGCCCCCCTCCATTTCCGCAGAAAGCAGAAGTGGAGGGGGGCTTTTCACTATTTCACCGTCTTATTATATTGCACGATTTTGGACGTAATTTCTTTGGCTGCTGCATCCAACGCTTCCTTCGGCTGCTTTTTGCCGTTAAGCACTTCTTCAATTGCACCTTCGGTCAATTGGCGGGCTTCCGGGAATACTCCCATCACAGCGCCCTGTGTAGCCGTGCTTGCTTTGGTAGCGTGAAGCTGGTCTACCGCCGTTTTCAGCTGAGGATATTTGGCCAGGTTGTCTTTTACCGTCTGCTCGTCATAGGCCTTCTTCGTGATCGGGAAGTAGCCGGTGTTTACGTGCCAGTACGCTTGCTGCTTCGGCTCCGTCAGGAATTTGATAAATTCCCAAGCGCCCTTTTGCTCCTCTTCACTGCGGTTGTTCAAGATGTACAAGCTTGCGCCGCCTACGATCACGCCGCCGTCCTTCGCATCCGCCGGTTTAGGCAAATACGCTGTGCCGACTTGAAACTTTCCTTGCGCTCCATCGACGTATCCTCTCAGTGATCCTGTGGAATCCAGTGTCATGCCGATTTGACCGGCGAGGAACGCCTTTTTCGTATCATCCGTTTTGCGACCCAAGTTTAGCATGGTTTTGTCGTCGACCATTTGCTTCCACCAAGCCAAAGTTTTCACTGCCGCTTCGCTGTTGACCATCGACTCGGTTGCCAAGCCGTTGCGGCCGTTACCGTTGTTCAGCAAATCTATGCCCTGATTCGCAAGGAACTGCTCCATGAACCAGCCGTAAATGGCGAAGGCTCCGCCGGTTTTGCCGTCTTTAGTCAAAGCCTTCGCAGCTTGGGCTACTTCTTCAAACGTTGTTGGCGGTTTTTCCGGATCCAGTCCGGCTGCTTTGAACATATCTTTATTGTAATACAGAACCGGATTGGACGTATTAAAAGGCATTGCGTTCAGCTTGCCGTCGATTTTATAGTAGTTCAGAATGTTTTCTTCAAGCTGAGACAGATCATATTTATCCTGATCGATAAACTTTTGCATAGGCGTAATCGCCTTGGAATCGATCATGAACCGACTGCCGATTTCGTACACCTGAATCAGACTCGGACCGCTTTTGGAATCCATCGACGCCTTCATCTTGTTCAAGCTTTCATCGTAGGTCCCTTGGAATACGGCTTCGACAACTACATTTTTCTGCGATGCATTAAAATCGGCCACCAGCTTGTCCACCGTTTTGCCGAGCTCGCCGCTCATCGAGTGCCACCATACGACCTTGACCGGATCTTTGCTTGCTGCAGGCTTGGTTTCATCTTTAGTATCGCTGCCGCCTGCTGTTGACTGAGCTCCGCCGCTTCCGCACGCCGCCATAAACAGCATCACACAAGCGAGGCAAAGCAGGACCCAACTCTTTTTAGTCCAGTTCTTCATTGTAGATTTCTCTCCCTTAAAAAATTATGTTTTATATAGAGCCCCCGAAGGGGAAGCGCTATTGTCTTTTGCAGCTGTACGGGCATGGTGATTGCCGGCTGCTTGATCCGCGTTACCCTTTGACGGCCCCTGCGGTGATGCCGCGTACGAGCTGCTTGATTCCAAGCACCAGCAGCAGCAGGGAAGGCAGCATGACCAGGCTGACCCCGGCGAGCACCAGGTTCCACGAAGTCATTTCCTCGAATTGGAGCATGCTGATCCCTATTTGAACGGTACGCATTTGTTCACCGTTGGTAATGAGCAGCGGCCACAGGTACATGTTCCAATGGGTCAAGAACGAATACACGCTGAGCGTAGCCAAAGCGGGACGGGACAGCGGCAGTACAAGCCGGAAAAAGCTTCGCCAATGGCCGCATCCGTCCATTCGCGCCGCCTCGAACAGCTCCGATGGAAGCTGCAGGAAAAACTGCCGCAGCAGAAAAGTGCCGAAAGCCGAAGCGAGGAAAGGGACGGTCAGTCCCGCGTACGTATCCAGCCAGCCCCAGCTTTTTATAGTCAAATAATTGGGGATCATCGTCACTTCCCATGGAATCATCATGGTGGACAGGAATAAGGCGAACAGCACGCTTTTGCCGGGAAAACGGAGGAAAGCGAACGCATAGGCCGCCAGGCTGGCCGTCAAAACCTGACCTGCCATAATGGCAGTCGAGATCAAAAAGCTGTTGGAGATGAACTTGAAAATCGGCACCATCTGAATCACCTTCAGCAAATTATCCAAGTACAGGCTGCCCGGCAGCACCTTGGGCGGATAAGCGGAAGACTCGGCGGGTGTCATGAAAGTGGCGGATACTGTGAAAAAAATCGGATACAGCACCAACGCCGCTGCAGCGATAAGAAGCACATAGATGATAGTGTTTTGCAGCTTCGTCGTCATTGGTAGTGCACCTTCTTTTCAAAAAATTTGAACTGAATCAAGGTAAGGATAAGAATGATCGCAAACAAGACCAACGCTTGTGCGCTCCCCATCCCGAACCGGAAATTAACGAACGCATCCTGATAAATGTTGTACACGACGACATCGGTCGTATTCATCGGCCCGCCCTTGGTCAGAATGTGGATTTGCCCGAACGACTGAAAAGCTCCGATGATTGAAACGATCGTCGAAAAGAACAAGGTCGGCGAAATTAGCGGAAGCGTCAGCTGGATAAACGTGCGCATTGAGCCGGACCCATCGATTTTGGCGCTGTC
>NZ_JBIFNP010000001.1:6200000-6202500 GCF_043945595.1 Paenibacillus sp. TAB_01 | reverse complement strand
AAGCCCCAGTAAACGGCGGCCGTAACTATAACGGTCCTAAGGTAGCGAAATTCCTTGTCAGGTAAATTCTGACCCGCACGAATGGCGTAACGACTTGGGCGCTGTCTCAACGAGAGATCCGGTGAAATTTTAATACCTGTGAAGATGCAGGTTACCCGCGACAAGACGGAAAGACCCCATGGAGCTTTACTGCAGCTTGATATTGAACTTTGGTACGATCTGTACAGGATAGGTGGGAGCCTGAGAAGCCTGAGCACCAGCTTGGGTGGAGGCGCCGTTGGGATACCACCCTGATCGTATCGGAGTTCTAACCTGGTACCGTGAACCGGTATGGGGACAGTGTCAGGTGGGCAGTTTGACTGGGGCGGTCGCCTCCTAAAAAGTAACGGAGGCGCCCCAAGGTTCCCTCAGAATGGTTGGAAATCATTCGAAGAGTGCAAAGGCATAAGGGAGCTTGACTGCGAGACAAACAGGTCGAGCAGGGACGAAAGTCGGGCTTAGTGATCCGGTGGTACCGCATGGAAGGGCCATCGCTCAACGGATAAAAGCTACCCTGGGGATAACAGGCTTATCTCCCCCAAGAGTCCACATCGACGGGGAGGTTTGGCACCTCGATGTCGGCTCATCGCATCCTGGGGCTGAAGTAGGTCCCAAGGGTTGGGCTGTTCGCCCATTAAAGCGGTACGCGAGCTGGGTTCAGAACGTCGTGAGACAGTTCGGTCCCTATCTGTCGTGGGCGCAGGAAATTTGAGAGGAGCTGTCCTTAGTACGAGAGGACCGGGATGGACGTACCGCTGGTGTACCAGTTGTTCCGCCAGGAGCACGGCTGGATAGCTACGTACGGACGGGATAAGCGCTGAAAGCATCTAAGCGTGAAGCCCCCCTCAAGATGAGATTTCCCAGTATGTAAGACCCCTTGAAGACGACGAGGTAGATAGGTTCGGGGTGGAAGTGCCATAAGGTATGGAGCTGACGAATACTAATCGGTCGAGGGCTTATCCAAGAGAACAGCAAAGAAGAAGGATGTATGCTTGCTTCGTATCTAGTTTTCAGGGTAACAACCTTGAAACAAATAGCTGCATGTCCTTTATAGGGATGGATATTTTCTTGCAGCGTTTTCGAAGAAGCAACGCTTCGAAAAATCCCAGGCTTACGAAGCCAGCTTTCTAACGAAAGCACATCGTTTGGTGATGATGGCGGAGGGGAACCACGCGTTCCCATCTCGAACACGACCGTTAAGCCCTCCAGCGCCGATGGTACTTGAACCGAAGGGTTCCGGGAGAGTAGGACGTCGCCAAGCAACCAAAAAAAACAGCCGATCTGTAATCAGATCGGTTGTTTTTTTACTTTTGTGTCCTTGCAATAAGGTCAGTCACGGTAAGGAACTGATACCCTTGATTTTTTAATTCGGGGATGATTCGTTTCAATGCTTCGACAGTTTGACTGCAATCTCCTTGCAGATCGTGGAACAAAATAATATCTCCGTTATGCACATTGGATAACACGGTATGGACAATTTTATCAACTCCGGGCCGTTTCCAATCCTTCGTGTCCTGGTACCAGGACCACATCACGACAGTTAGCTTGTCCTCCTGCGTCATTTGAAGCAAAGCCTCATTGTAAAAGCCGCCTGGAGGCCGAAAAACATGAGGAGTCTGTTCCGTAATATCAAAAATAATATCTTGAGTTTGCCGGATTTCATCCATCAGCTTTTGGGAAGATACATTTTTTAAATAATGATGATCGAAGGTGTGGTTGGCAATCTCATGCCCCTCATTGACTTCACGAATGGCAAGAGCCGGATACATTTGCACTCTTTTACCTAAGACAAAAAAGGTCGCTTTTGCATCATAGGCCTTAAGCAGATCCAAAATTTGCGGAGTATAAACTGGATTCGGTCCATCATCGAATGTAAGGGCAATAAGCTTCTGATCCGTGTGCACATTCCAAACAACCTCGCTGTTGGGCCTGGAGGATGCAGCTGTAGAAAGACAGAGGAGGAGGATACACATTCCTAATTTTAATAATATCTTAGTCAAGAAAAGGCCCCCTTCAATGGTTTACAGCTTAGTTTTGTCCTCCGTAAACAGGAATATGCCAATAAAAAAACACCTGCTCGCTGCAGATGCTTTTTCATTGACATTACTATTTTAGTACATAAATTTTTACTTGCTGAACGCCGAATTGAAGAGCCTTTGTTTTGTTGCCAGGTACGTAAATGTCGATTTTGTTCCCTTTAATAGCGGAGCCTGTATCGGCTGCTGTAGCATACATACCGCCGGTCGGAAGTCCGTCATAATCGTAGCCTTCCACATAGACCTTGGCTCCGAGCGGGATCACTGTCGGGTTCACCGAGATGGTACCGACTTGAAGCGGATTACCGAAATAATCCAGGTTGGCATACCCTCCATTTTCTTCAGAAGACCCGGTATATGCCGTAGCATTTCCTTCGATCACCTTTTGAAAGGTGGGTGCATACCATGCAGGAGCATGATACTGG
>NZ_JBIFNP010000001.1:5915000-6195000 GCF_043945595.1 Paenibacillus sp. TAB_01 | reverse complement strand
AAGACGGAAAGACCCCATGGAGCTTTACTGCAGCTTGATATTGGACTTTGGTACGATCTGTACAGGATAGGTGGGAGCCTGAGAAGCCTGAGCGCCAGCTTGGGTGGAGGCGACGTTGGGATACCACCCTGATCGTATCGGAGTTCTAACCTGGTACCGTAAGCCGGTATGGGGACAGTGTCAGGTGGGCAGTTTGACTGGGGCGGTCGCCTCCTAAAAAGTAACGGAGGCGCCCCAAGGTTCCCTCAGAATGGTTGGAAATCATTCGAAGAGTGCAAAGGCATAAGGGAGCTTGACTGCGAGACAAACAGGTCGAGCAGGGACGAAAGTCGGGCTTAGTGATCCGGTGGTACCGCATGGAAGGGCCATCGCTCAACGGATAAAAGCTACCCTGGGGATAACAGGCTTATCTCCCCCAAGAGTCCACATCGACGGGGAGGTTTGGCACCTCGATGTCGGCTCATCGCATCCTGGGGCTGAAGTAGGTCCCAAGGGTTGGGCTGTTCGCCCATTAAAGCGGTACGCGAGCTGGGTTCAGAACGTCGTGAGACAGTTCGGTCCCTATCTGTCGTGGGCGCAGGAAATTTGAGAGGAGCTGTCCTTAGTACGAGAGGACCGGGATGGACGTACCGCTGGTGTACCAGTTGTTCCGCCAGGAGCACGGCTGGATAGCTACGTACGGACGGGATAAGCGCTGAAAGCATCTAAGCGTGAAGCCCCCCTCAAGATGAGATTTCCCAGTAAAGTAAGACCCCTTGAAGACGACGAGGTAGATAGGTTCGGGGTGGAAGTGCCGCAAGGTATGGAGCTGACGAATACTAATCGGTCGAGGGCTTATCCAAGAGAACAGCAAAGAAGAAGGATGTATGCTTGTTTCGTATCTAGTTTTCAGGGGAACAACCTTGAACAAAAAGCTGCATGTCCTTTATAGGGATGGATATTTTCTCACAGCGTTTTCGAAGAAGTAACGCTTCGAAAAATCCCAGGCTTACGAAGCCAGCTTTCTAACGAAAGCACATCGTTTGGTGATGATGGCGGAGGGGAACCACGCGTTCCCATCTCGAACACGACCGTTAAGCCCTCCAGCGCCGATGGTACTTGAACCGAAGGGTTCCGGGAGAGTAGGACGTCGCCAAGCACAGTAGAAACACCTTTGGATCTAAAGTCCGAAGGTGTTTTTTGTTTTTATTATGTAAATAGTTTGTATGCTGTATATTTGAGGGATATTTCTTTTTTATGGTATAGTTTCATATAAGGCGGCAGGATGAGCAGCCTCATGGATTTCTGTTTAATGAATAAACTCATAGAGTGACTAATTTTGAAGGGGTGATAATATGCACCTGCAGGTAGCATTTTTACTAAGGCTGGTTGTTGCCGGAGTCTGCGGTGTCATGATCGGCTATGAAAGAAAAAACCGCATGAAAGAGGCGGGCATTCGCACTCATTTTGTAGTAGCTGTTGGAGCAGCCTTAATGATGATCGTATCCAAGTACGGATTTCAGGATGAAATCGGCCATGACAGTATGGCCATTGATCCGTCCCGTATCGCGGCTCAAGTGGTAAGCGGGGTAAGCTTCCTTGGGGCCGGTATGATTTTTTTGCAGAAGCAGACGGTCAAAGGCTTGACCACCGCTGCAGGCATATGGGCAACGGCTGGAATGGGTTTAGCCGTAGGCTCGGGGCTGTATTGGGTAGGACTAGGTGTGACGGTAATTATTTTAGCAGGACAAATGCTGCTGCATGGCCGGGTTCGCTGGCTGGTAAGCCCTAAATTCGAACACATTATGATACGTGTTGCGGATGAACAGGGAATTTTGGATGAAATTCAGAAAACTTTTGCGGAAAGAAACGTTGCTATTCTTGGTTTTCATGCTGAGAAAAACGAGAGCACGATGTCTGAAATCGAACTGAGCTTGGATGTAAAGCTCCCGGGAAACTACGGCAAGGATAGGCTGCTAATGCTGATACAAGCCATCCCGGCAGTCAAGTCTGTGGAAATGCGTTAGCGCTTACATTGGAGGAAAGCCACCTTAGGGTGGCTTTTGTTTTTTAACCTATAATTAAACGTTCTTCCGGATAACGAATCTCTGCTTGAGGCTTGCCCGACATGATGGAGGTCAGGAAGAGGAGCATGCCGATGCGGCCAATAAACATGAGGATGATAAGGGTCAGTTTACTTGGAGTGGAAAGCTCGCTGGTTATGCCGCTACTAAGTCCGCATGTACCGAATGCCGAGCAAATTTCGAATAGTACGGATACTAGATCAAAGCGGTGCCCTTCGGCCGTTAAAATGGCGAACGTGCCTAGTAAGACCAAAGCGGCCGCAGTTGTACAGAATATAAAGCAGCGGAACATATCATCCTGACGAACGGGCAGCTTTTGAACACCCTTATCTCCGTTCCGCCGCGGGCAAAAGTAATAACGGATAATACGATTACCGCAACCGTCGTCGTACGAACTCCTCCTCCCATACTGGAAGGACTCGCTCCAATAAACATCAGCAGGGCAAGAAGCAGCTTGCTGGCTTCGGTAAGCCCGGCGAAATCAAAGGTTGCGAGCCCCGCGCTCCGTGCGGAGACAGAGGCAAATAAAGAAGAGAACAAGGCATCATGCCAGCTTTGATCGGCAAAGGCATGATTAGCCTCCAATCCCAAGAGTCCAAGCATACCGGCGACTAGCAGACAACCGAAGGTGACGGTAGTGACTTTGGTGTACAAGGAAAAACGAAATCGGGGCTTCTGCTTATATTGCTTAAGAAAAGTAAGAAACTCCACCAGTACGGGAAATCCGATTCCTCCAAGTACGATCAATACCATAGTTAGCGTCTGTACGGCATAATTTTGGGAGAAATCCAGCATGGAATTTCCGAATAAATCAAATCCGGCATTGGTATATGAAGAGACGGAATGAAATAAACCGTAGTAAAACGCTGAGCCTAGGGTGGCAGCCTTGCCATCCAAATAAAAATAAATGCCGAATATCACTCCGCTTAACCCTTCCATGAGCAGTGTCAGGCCTATTATGATTCGGATTAAATAAACAATGCCGGATAAATTATACCGATTTTGGTCGATCATCAGCAGTTTTCTTTGCCATAAGCCGATAGACTGTCCCATCAAAAGCCAATAAAAACTGCCCATCGCCATAATCCCTAACCCGCCCAATTGGAACCCTATCATAAGAACTACTGCGCCGAATCGGCTGAATGTGTCTGCAGTGCTCACGGTAGTCAAGCCGGTTACGCTTACAGTGCTGGCAGCTGTAAAAAAGCCGTCGATCCAAGATATGCGAGCTCCGGGCTTTACGCTGATCGGAAGCATTAGCAATACAGTAATGAGCAGGATCGCTGAAAAATAAAAAATAACGATCCATCTAGCCGCGGACAAGCGCGCCTTAGACTTCTTTCGCATGATGAATATCCTCTTTCTTATAAGTTAGGCGTCGGATTGCATCCGAATGATCTAAGTATAGTCACCACGGTAGAAACAAGCGAGCTCTGGACGTCATATCGCCCCTTATATGTTATTGTTTTCTACGGCAGCCCGGTTATATGCAGTTAGTCAGCCATGTTATCCTATCGCAGCCGATGATGTTACACACCCCGAACAGAAGTTATCAAGATGAACACAGCAGGTGTTCAAGCATGTCAGAGTAAAGAAGCCGGTTTATGCCCAATTCGGGCAGCCTGTACCTTTAATGAAATACAATTTCTTCGGGACGACGGGCTGTCTGTGAAGCCAGTCTAATTTTGCATATACAGCTCTAACGGCTCCCGGGGCCGAGAGGCAGTATTTGTCAGGTACGCTTTTCCGTTCAGGCAGCATGAATTTGTATGTCGATTATCGGTATAAGGAGCGTCGACGGTGCACCATCGGGTATCTTGCGCCGTTGCGCCAAGGCTATACAAAATCTCACCATCCATCGGGGAGCAAATGGTTTAACAGCTCATGGGGACGCTGCAGTTTTGGGAACCCGGTGACTCGATCCCAATAACGGGAAGGGAGAAACCAAACCGCATGATAGGGGAGAAGTCCGGCCAGAGAGGCTCCTTCCAGCTCCTGAGAACCGCCGTCACCAACGAAAACGGCTTCCTCCGGGGCAACGTTCAGCTGTATACAGGCCTGCTTGTAGAGGAGAGGCTCCGGTTTAGCGCATCCTTGCTGATAAGAAAATAGAACTGCGTCAAAGTAGGGGGACAGCGGACAGGAGCTCCACGCCTGTACCTCCTCCTCCGTACAATTGCTGATGAGACCTAGACGGTAACCGCGGCTTTTCAATTGTTTAAGCAGATAAAGTATTTCCGGATTAATTGGTTGATAGGCCAACGCTTTGGCATTCAGCCGAGCCTGATACATGGTTTGGATATGCTTCTCGTCCAATGTTTTGCCCTTGCTGGCCCATATGTCGCGGAGCACAGCAGGAAAATCCTCGAAGGTCCCGTCCATCCTCTGCTTCACGCGTGCGCTCCAGGCCTCGTTATATTCCGGCAGACTTACTCCCCAGCCTTCGTCCAGCACCGATAATCGTGGGGCTTTGCGGCGCCCTCCTTCATATTCAGTGATTAACGTTTCAAACAGATCAAAACATACGGCTTTCATTATATTGAGCCTCCTCTTTTTTCACAATTACTCATTTAATCTGCTTGTCCGGATCTGCTGGGCGGTTCTTTCCGTTTAAACTGCCGCTGTTTCTTATCAACAGGATAAATGGGCGCGGTTCTTCTTTTGACTTATCCTCATGGGGACATCGAACAGTGAAAATATGACTTGTTCACATACGCATGATGCCTGATTGCGATGCAGGTGTTGGACAGCTTTTGTGTGCATGTTGTGGAAAAGACGGTCGTGAGGGACGGATCGTTCTCGGATTTAGTGAGTTTGAGCGGAGGGAAGCTTCTGTATAAAATGCTCGACTTCGCGAGGGACCCGCAGAACGAGGACGGTTTTGGAGCCATCCAGTGCGGCAAGCCGGCGCAGCAGGGCAGGGCGCTGTTTGTGACGAAAATGCCAAATCCACTGAAGAAATTGCAGCTGGAACCGCTCGGGGCATCCCTCGGTTAAATCGGGCCTGCTTTTGCCGCGGTAAAAGAGCGTTCGTTTTATAGCGCGATATAGACACAGAGAGGTGGGCATATCAAGCCAAATGACCGTATCCGCTGCTTCCAGCCGAATGTCCAGCGTTCTGGCATAATGCCCGTCAATAATCCATTGCTTTTGCTGTACAAGCTGGTGCTGAAACGCATCCCACGCTTCCTTTGGCGTCGGGACCCACCCTGGTTTCCAGTAAAGGGCGTCCAAGTGGTAGACGGGGAGTCTGACCTGCCGTCCCAGCTGTTGGGAGAAGGTAGATTTACCTGAGCCCGGAGAACCGATAACGGCCACTTTGTTCCATTGCACAAGCTATCACTCCTTACTGTGAGCATCGTTAGGATAACTTTGTTTTTTCATCCTACCATAAAATGGGTGGCGTGAATATGATTCCTTGGGAGTGGAAACTGAATGTCTTTTTAAGAAAGCTTACAGTTGTCATTCAGGGGCAATTCAGCTGGATGTTTTAGGATAAGGTTGTAGGTAAGGAACACACACAAATGAAAACAAGCTTGGGAGGAATTGAATATGAAAATGAATAAAAAAGTAGTTGCAGCCACTTTAGGAGCGGTGTTCGTATTTAGTGCGATGGGTTCTGCTTTTGCAGCGGAAGTACCGACGATAGCTAACCCGAGCCAGGGACAGGCAAAGTATTTGACTGGAAAAAAAGGCGGTAATTTCGATCTGACCCAGCTTGCGGCTAGCAAAGGCGTAACGACGGATGAGCTGAAGGCTCAGATGAAGCAAGGACGAGGAAACGAAGGAAGAACCCGCGATGACTTCAGTCTGGAGAAGCTGGCCGCGGAGAAAGGCATTACGGTGGACGAGCTGAAGGCGCAGATGGAACAAGAGCGTCAAGCGAAGCTGGAGGCAGCCGCAGCTGAGAAAGGGATCACTGTGGATGAGTTGAAGGCACAGATGGAGCAGCAGCGTGGAAAAGGAGAGGACGGAAGAAAGGGCGGTACGAATCTGGAACAGCTGGCCGCGGAGAAAGGCATTACGGTGGACGAGCTGAAGGCGCAGATGGAACAAGAGCGTCAAGCGAAGCTGGAGGCAGCCGCAGCTGAGAAAGGGATCACTGTGGATGAGTTGAAGGCGCAGATGGAGCAGCAGCGCGGGAAAGGAGAAGACGGAAGAAAGGGCGGTATGAATCTGGAACAGCTGGCCGCGGAGAAAGGCATAACGGTGGATGAGCTGAAGGCGCAAATGGAGCAGGAGCGCCAAGCGAAGCTGGAGGCAGCGGCTGCAGAGAAAGGGATCACTGTGGATGAGTTGGAGGCACAGATGGAGCAGGAGCGTCAAGCGAAGCTGGAGGCGGCAGCTGCAGAGAAAGGGATCACTGTGGACGAACTGAAGGCACAGATGGAGCAGCAGCGTGGAGAGCATCTGCCACAGGCAGCTAACTAATTCCATATAAAATAACTAAGCCCTCCCACTGATAAAAAGCGGGAGGGCTTAGCTGGCTGTTGGGAGGCAGGTAGGTTACACCTGGACTTCCGGTGCTTTACGCTCGATAAGCAGCGTCAAGCTGATTAAAGTAATTAAAATCGTCGCGCCCATATCCGACAGGATGGCGAACCAGAGCGTCAGCAAGCCGGGGATGGTGAGCAGCAGCGCGGCCAGCTTCAGGCCCATGGCGATGCCGAGATTCCAACGGATCGTCCGGTTTACCCGGCGGGCGATCCGGATGGCTTCGGGCAGCTTGCCCAGATGGTCCTGCATCAGCACGATGTCCGCCGTTTCAATGGCGCTGTCGGTGCCCTTGCCCATGGCGATGCCGAGCTCGGCTGCCGCCAGAGCGGGCGCATCGTTGATCCCGTCGCCGATCATGGCGACGCGTCCTTCCTGCATCAGCCCGCGTATCTTGGCGACCTTATCTTGCGGAAGCAGGCCTCCGAAGTAGGAGGTGACCCCTACGGCCCGGGCAACCTTCTCCGCGGTCTGCGGGTGGTCGCCTGTGAGCATGACCGTGCGGCGAATGCGGCCGCTCGCATGCAGAGCCGCGATAACAGAGCGGCTCTCGGGACGGATTTCATCGGCGATGCCGAATACGCCAAGCACGGCTTCGCTGTCGGCAACGAGCACGAGCGTCAGGCCGTCGGCTTTGAACTGCTCCACGTCGCTGCGAACGGCTTGCGGCAGGATGAGATGCTCCAAATGGGCTTCATTGCCAAGCCAATACCGCTTGCCGCCGATAACGGCTTCGATTCCGCGTCCCGAGGCGGCGACGATGTCCTGCGCCGGCAGTGCCGCTTCCGCTGGAAGTCCTTTGAGCGCCAGCTCCTTTCGGATCGCTTTCGCGAGCGGATGTGTAGACGATTGTTCAATTGCGCCGGCCACCCGGTAAAACAGTTCCTTATCATCAGCATATATGGCAGTCCGCTCAACATGAGGCTCGCCGAGTGTCAGCGTCCCGGTTTTATCGAACGCTAACGTATCGATGCGTCCGAGCTGCTCCAGAAAGACACCGCCCTTGATCAGAATCCCTTGACGGGCATTGCGTGTGATTCCGGCAACGATGGCAATGGGAGAGGCTAGAATCAGGGCGCAGGGGCAGCCTACGATGAGGACGGCGAGCCCTTGATAAAACCAATGCATCCAATCCCCATGAAATAACAAAGGCGGAATAACGACAACAAGCAAGGCGATGATCATGATGGCGGGCGTATAATATTTAGCGAACCGGTTAATAAAAAGCTCCGTCGGCGTTTTCGTTTCCTGGGCTTCCTGTACAAGGTGCAGAATGCGGGCCAGGGAGGAATCCTCATATGCCTTCTCGATCCGTATCTTTAAAATCCCGTCCTGGTTGATGCTTCCTCCAAATACCGGATCCCCCGTCGTTTTACCGATGGGCAGGGATTCGCCTGTAATCGCAGCTTCATTGACGGAAGAGGAGCCTTCGGCGACGAGGCCGTCGGAAGGAATTTTTTCTCCGGCGCGTACCAATACCAGATCTCCGGCCTGAAGCGACTCGATAGGAACAACGGCTTCCCTGCCGCCCTCCAGAAGAATTGCCTGCTTCGGTGCGACCTGGAGCAAGGTTTCCATGCTTTTGCGGGCTTTTTCCATGCCCATGCCCTCAAGCTTTTCATTAATGCCGAACAGGATCGCGACGAGCGTCGCTTCCTTCCACTCTCCGATGCCAATGGCGCCAAGCAGCGCGACAGTCATCAGCGTATCCATATTAAATTGCAGCTTTACCAGCCGTTTTAAGCCCTTGATAAACGTACTGTAGCCGCTTAAGGCGATCGCTGCCAAATAGAGAATAATGCTGATGGGCACAGGCACCCGATCCTGCAGCAGCAGGGCCGTTGCATACAGCACGGCAGAGAAGATCAGCTGCCGGGTCTGGCCAGCACCTCCGTGCTCATGGTCATGGTCATGACCGTGACCGTCATCCGCATGACCGTGCTCATGCATAGAATCGTCAGAGCCATGGTGACTGTGAGTGTGCTCAGCATGATCGCCATGGCCATGATGACTGTGAGTATGCCCGGAATGGTCGTCAGGACCGTGATGACTGTGAGTGTGGCCAGCATGATCGTCAGGACCATGGTGACTAGGAGTATGCCTTGCATTAACGTCATCGTGATCGGCATGAGGCGCGGCGGTGCCCTGCACACCACGATTCTCCTGGCCATGCTGATTAGCTGTGTGCAGGGCTTGCGACTCATGACCATGATGAGAATGACTTTCTTCTTCATGCGTCTCATGGGAATGTGCCATTAGCGGCCTCTTGTCTGTGGCAGACGGCGAACGGAAGGCGAGGCCGGTTCCGCCTATCGGCTGTTCCAGCCCGGCTGCCACTTCCGGGTTGTTCTGCTGTCCGGCACGCTCTCCCTGATCGCTTGACGCACGGCGGATTTTGGCTGGAGGGGAAGCGATGTAGGCCCCGTCCCCTTTCAGAATATCCCGGATATGGGAAAGCGGTACTCTCGAATCGACCCGAAGCTTTCCGCTGTTATAGCTTAAGGTTGCGTTCTCCCCGTGCTCGAGCTTCTGAATCTGCTCTTCCAGCTCACGGGTACAATTGGCGCAGCTCAGTCCTTTCACGCGGTATTCCTGCATATGCCTCTCCTCTTTCCCGGCCTGCCTAACGATGGAACGGCAAGGGTACGTTAATGCGGTTCGTAAAAGCTTAAGCTAATCATGGTTGGCGTGATGAATCGCCTGGGTCAATAAATCCATTACATGCTCGTCGTCATGCGAGTAATAAAGCGTTGTGCCAGCGCGGCGGAACTTAACCAGGCGCAGGTTCTTAAGAAACCGAAGCTGATGCGAGACGGTCGATTGCAGAAGCGACAATTCTTCGGCGATCTCATTGACGGAGCATTCTTTTTGCGATAATAAAAATAAAATGCGTATCCGGGTTGTATCCGATAACGCCTTGAAGGTTTGGGAAACCATAAACAGCGATTCCTCATCCAGCGATCGTACGCTGGTATCGGGGGGCTGCGGAAAATCGTTCGATTCCATCGGAATGAAACCTCCATCCTTATGAATATATGAGTATATGTTCATATATTAATCCGTAATGTCTTATGTTGTCAATGAGTCGGATGCTGAATTTTTATTCTCGGTCAAGCTGACGACACCGGCAGAGGCGATGCTCACGGTCTATAGAGACGATGCCGACACAGAGGCAATGCTCACGGTCAGGAGACATTGCCAGCACAGAGGCAATGCTCACGGTCTATAGAGACGATGCCGCCACAGAGGCATGCTCATGATCTAAAGAGACGATGCCTGAGAAACATTTCTCGAATCTCCTGCTGCTTTCTGTATAGAGACATTATGGTGTAGCCCCATGCAGGTATCTGCGAGGTGCGATCAAGCTGTTAGCACCCGCCAGCCTCTAGGCTGGGCCTAATCAAATACGAGCGCGTTTGGAGAGTAGCTTTCCCAATGGTCCATAACTTTACCATATTCATCATACGGCTTGCAGTTCCAGTCGGATGAGGCTCATAATAAAAGGAGATATACATCGGCCTAGGCAGTTAACGCAGCTAACAGAGGCTGATAGCATGACGAGACGAACGGGAAGAAGAAGGAGCTGTAGCATCATGTATCAATACGTGGATCAACAGTATTCGGAAGTCGATTTCAGCCATAAGGATTTAAGGGACGGGGAGCTTCGCAATTGTGTATTTACACGCTGCCGGTTTCGGGGAGCCCGTCTGGAGGAAGCATGGACGATGGGCTGTCAATTTATTGAATGCGATTTTTCGGGGGCGCTTATGAACGCATCCGTACATAACCGTTCAGCTTTTACGAACTGCCGGTTCCAAGGCGCCAATCTGTTTGTGGCGAAGTTCGAGGAATGCAAGATGGTCGGCTCCGACTTTACGGAAGCGTCGATGGATGGGGTTACGATTGAAAAAGGAGACTGGTCGTACACCAGCTTGAGACAGGCGAACCTGTCCAAGCAGTCGATGCGCGGCGTCAGGTTCGTCGAGGCGGATCTGTATGATTGCAATTTGGAGAAGTGCGATTTGCGGGACGCCGACCTCAGCCGCGCGCAGCTTAGCAGAGTTAGGCTGCATGGTGCGGACCTGCGCGGGGCCGTGATGGACGGGGTCAACTTTAAATCGTTCGATGTAAAAGGAGCCCGCATGGATGCAGGCCAGGCGGTTGCCTTTCTCCGCTCCTACGGCGCCAAAGTGGAGTAATCCGACTGGGCGTCAGGTTAGCTCGACCTTCATTCCGGTCTCCGCCAAGGTAACGGCTGCAGGAAGGCTGTAGCCGTTCCTGTCCGAACGAATGTCCACTCCGTGGGACATATGAGTGAAAATAGCGCGTTCCGGCGCCGTTTCCTCAATCAGCTGCAAAGCCTCCGTCATATCATACACGGAGCGGGTAGCCAGCGGAGCATCCTCCTTATAAAAATTAGTCCCCAGGATGGCCAGCTTCAGCCCGTATAGAGGGGCTTTTTCCTCTTCCTGAAGCTGAATGGCGTCGGAGCAGTAGGCCCAGGCATACGGTGTGCCTGCAGTACGGTCAAAACGGTAGGCATAGGCGTAGCCGTTTTTGCCATGGCACACCCGCCAGGGGCGGATATGCCAATTCCCCCACTGGATGCCTTCGCTGCAGTCCCGGTAAAGGATATGTTGCTCAAGCCACGGAAATTGGCCGCGCAATGTCTGCAAAACATCGGCTGGGGCATACACAAGCCCCTTCTTTTTTTGCCAGCGGCAAGCATCCGCCCATTCGGGAAGGCCGCCGATATGGTCAAAGTGAGCATGGGTGATCAGCACCTGATCGAGATCGTGCCGGCCGATTCGCTCCATCTGGCTCCGCCAGTCCGGACCGCAGTCGATAAGCAGCTCGCCGGCTGTGGAACTCACGCTGACGGAGGAACGATAGCGCCGATTGCTCCCTGTCGTTCTTGCTTCCTCGCAAATAAGGCAGGAGCAGTACACCCTCGGAACCCCCATGGAATCGCCTGTCCCCCAGAACATCAAAGTATCATTCATCTGGTTCACCTTTCCTTCTATGGTAATAAGAGCATACCAGCATTGCCGGATGCGGACAAGGTTACGCCCGTTTATCCACAGTGTTATGCACATTACCAACAGCCTATAGACCTTGATATTGCTGCCCTTTTCAACTATTTATTCACATATCCACAAGTGGATAAATTCACAAGTAAGCGCCGCTGGAAATTCGCTGCTTAATCTTTTCTCTCCGGTCACATCACGCGGGCAAAAGAAGGGTGCCTTTGCACGGAGTGAGGCTTCTTCCACTAGTAAGCGTGTCTGCGGGCAGCGTCAGCTAATGCATCAGCCGCTTGGCCTCCAAATATAATACTTGCACGAACTTTTTCGTATTGATACGCGTCGGCGACAGGGCCGGCTCCGCGGCATGCTGGAGCTCGAGCATTTTTTTGCGGACCTCGGTAAACTCGAAATATTTGGACGCATAATTTTCGAACTTGGGATTCGAGTAATCGGTCAAACCCAAGGAAGCTACATGGTTCAAGGTGTGCAGGATCGCTCTGCGGACCCGCTGCTCGGCTGCCTTAATCTCCTTGCTGATCTCCGTTTCAGCAGCATCCGCTCCAAGCTGCTTGACCGCTGCGCTGCGAAACAGATCCTTCAGCGGCGGGAACGCATGAGGCATATCGTTCTGCATATCGTACTGGTATAAACGCTCCAGCAGATGCAGCAGGTCCTTGCTCCCGCTCTCCCCGAGCATGCCGAGCTCGGACAGCAGGGACCTCCCGGCCGCCACGATCCCTGGCTCCGAATAAGCAGGCTCAAGCCGGGCCTGCGGTTGGCTGAAGTCGAGTACCTGCAGCGTTTTCTGGATCGTATGAATCGATTTTTGCAGGCGGAGCCGTTCCTCGACTTTACGGATCACCGCGAGTACCTCCAGCCGGTTGATCGGCTTGGCTATGTAATATTCGATACCCAGCGAGTAGGCCTCGCCAATCATATCTTTTGTTTCGATCTGGGAGATCATGATAATCTTTCCCGTAAAATGCGGGGCGATCTCCCGTACGGTCTGAATGCCGTCTCTGACAGGCATTAGCAAATCGATTAGCAGAATATCGATTTTCTTCAGATTAAGCCACTCGTAATCTACTTGAGAACCGTCCTCCGCTTCGCCGACGATCTCACCCAAGGCTTCATCTTCAATCAGGTCGGCAAGCATGGAGCGGACCCCACGGTCGTCATCCACAATAAAAAAACGCATGCGATTATCCTTTCTTCGTTAACGGGCTGAGGGGGAGCTGGATCGTCAACGCTGTCGTAGCGCCATCATTGCCGCCGTCCTCGACGATGACGCGGCCTCCAAGCTCCTTAGCTACCTGTTGAATATAATATAAACCCATGCCGGTCGAGGGCTGACCAAGCGTGTCATATTTGGTCGTATAGCCCGGTGTGAAAATACGGTCCCGGCGCTTGGCCGGAATGCCGGGGCCGTTATCGGATACGCGGACCCGCAGCCATTCCTCCTCAAGATAAGCCTCAATCCAAATGATGCCCTGCTCCCGGATAGCCTCTACCGCATTGGCTGTAAGGTTGTTGACCAAAGACAGCATGGTGAAAATATGCAGCGGGGGCAGGCTCTCATCTACGGTTAATCGAAACTCGATAGATTTGCCGAGGCCGGCGGCATAGTTGCGGTTCGTTCGCACGATCAGCTGCCCGATGGCCGCGGCTTCCATGTAATCTCCCGCATTTTCCTCATGAATCAGCTTGGACAAGCCCGCATAAATGCGCTGATTGTCCTTTTTGATCTCATGGACCTGACCGGAGATGCGCAGCGCTTTTTGCGCCATTTCGCAAATACGAAGCTCGTCGGCTGGCCCTGTATTTTGCAGCTCGCGGTACAATTCGTAGCCGTCCCTTGTGATGGCTTCCGCGTCGCCCAGCGTTTTTTTGAGCTGAACGGTTTCCTCGTACAGATTGGAAATGAGCACAAGCACCTGTTCCTTCTGTGCGCGCTGCTGTTCTTCACTCAGCACGGCCTGGCGCAGCCGGATCATATTGTAAAAGCCCAGCACGAAAAAGCTGCGGATCAAAGCGATCAGCATGATTTCGCTGTAAGAGGCCAGCCGCGCCCACTCCTCGGCGACCGAATGGCGGACGGACAGCTCGGTAAAGCTTGCAATGGTTTCGATCACAATGTCCAGAGCGCCGACCCGGAGCGGGCGGTAGGGCTCGCGGTTCAGCTGCAGCAGCTGGAACAAGCAGGCATAGGCGAAATAGTAAAAGAACACCGGCGCATGCAGCCGGAACAGCTCGAGCTGCGAAAGCCCGGTGGGATAAAGCAGCAAATCCCAGACGATGCGGAAGAGCACGACGCCCGCCCCGGCGGCAAACCCGGATAAATAGGGCGGCACCTTGCGGATCCACAGCAGAAAAAAGAAAAAAACAGGCGTTCCCAGGCTGATGCGAAAGTCATCCTGAAACGGGTAAAATTTGACTTCGCCCGCTAAAGGAACCGCAAGCAGCATGAGGAAAAAGGCGGCAAAACGTTCGTTCATGAACAGCACTTCCCAAGCTATGAGTCATCAAGCTGTATAGTATTGTACCGAAGTTTTTGATTTGTGAAAATACGCCGCGTCATGCAGAGAGGACGCTGCTTCCTAATCCGAGCTTTTCATAGATTCCGTATCTTAAGGCGATTTTAAACAAGGCCCGTAGATTTTTGTCGATTTTCGTAGGGTGGACTTTACAATAGGTTAAACAAATGAAAATCTACCGAAACTTAAAGGAGGGCATAGATATGAGAAAGATCGGGCTGGCAGCGCAAATTTTTATCGGACTGGCCTTGGGTATTCTTGTCGGCGCCTTGTTTTACGGGAATCCGGCTATAGCTACCTACTTCAAGCCTGCCGGCGATATTTTTATACGGTTAATTAAAATGATCGTCGTGCCAATTGTTATTTCTACTCTGATCGTGGGCGTCGCGGGCGTCGGCGATATGAAGAAGCTGGGGAAGCTCGGCGGCAAGTCGATCTTATATTTTGAAATCGTCACCACGATAGCCATTATTGTCGGACTGCTTGCAGCCAATCTGCTGAAGCCCGGTAAGGGAGTCGATATGACGCACCTGGCCAAAAGCGATATCCACACGTATGTGGAGACAACCGATAAAGTCGGGCATAATTTCATTGATACGATCGTCAATATTGTGCCGACGAACATCGTTCAATCTCTTGCCGCGGGAGATATGCTGGCGATTATCTTCTTTGCGGTGATGTTCGGTTTGGGAGTTGCAGCTATCGGAGAGAAAGGTAAGCCGGTCATTCATTTCTTCGAGGGCGTCGCCGATGCGATGTTCTGGGTGACGAATAAAATTATGAATTTTGCTCCGATCGGTGTCTTCGCGCTGATTGGCGTCACGGTATCCAAGTTCGGCGTCACATCGCTGATTCCGCTCGGTAAGCTGGTGCTTTCGGTGTACGGAGCTATGCTGTTCTTCATTCTTGTCGTATTCGGGATTATCGCCAAAATGTGCGGCACGAGCATCCTGACGCTGATCAAAATATTGAAAAGCGAGCTGCTGCTCGCCTATTCGACGGCCAGCTCGGAAAGCGTGCTGCCTAAGATTATGGAGAAGATGGAGAAATTCGGCTGTCCCAAGGCGATTACTTCCTTTGTAATTCCGACGGGCTATTCGTTCAACCTCGACGGATCTACCCTGTATCAGGCATTGGCCGCCATTTTTATTGCACAGATGTACGGCATCGATCTGCCGATCAGCACCCAGATCACCCTTCTGCTTGTGCTGATGGTTTCCTCCAAAGGAATCGCCGGCGTGCCGGGCGTCAGCTTCGTCGTGCTGCTTGCGACGCTGGGCTCGGTCAATATTCCGATTGAAGGACTGGCCTTCATCGCCGGGATCGACCGTCTGCTGGATATGGCCCGTACGGTTGTCAATGTACTCGGCAACTCTCTGGCTGCTGTCGTCATGTCCAAATGGGAAGGACAATATGACAAGGCGAAGGGGCGCGAGTACGCATCCGCCGTTAAGCAGGGGACCGTACAGGAAGCGGCTCAAGCTTAACCTGAAATTTAAACTTAACGTTAACGGACGGATACGCCGTTTCGTCATCGGCAAATGATACCAAGCAAGCCTCCAGCTCCGCTGAAGCTAAAAAGAGAAGCGCCCCCAACTGTTAGAAATAGTCCACAGTCGGGGATGCGGTTCACTGAAGCTAAAGCGGCGTGGGAGGCTTGTTCGTGCAAAAGGCGTTATCCTTACTTGTAATCTCCAAGCAGGTAGTTATAGAAAGGGGTATCGACCCAGAAGCGGTACGATTCCACCTGTACGTCCGGACTCAGCTTTTTCAGCCCTGCCGCGATAGTCTCCGTCTGGTTCGGAAGCGAGAACGACTGGGCGTAATAAGGCCCTTTCGTTATTTTGTTGTTCGCGATTTCCTTGTAATCCTGTATCTCGGTCAGCGAGTAGTAAAGCGGCTGCCACCAGGAGCTTGCGATGAGGCCGGGGGCGTCCTCGCTGTTCTTTTTGGCATATTGGAAAACGAGCTCCTGGAACTTGGCTTTCTGCTCCGACGTATTGAACTCGAAGGCGATGTCGTATTCCTTCGCATAGGCGATAAAGTTGCCGTTCTCGATCTGGACGACCTTATAGCTGTCCGTCTGCTTCGGTTCGCCCCATTCTTTCAAGTAGATGAAGGCGGACGTTTTGGGCTCAAGCTGCACCTTGGCCTCAATGCCTTCGCTCCGCAGCAGACCGATCAGCTGAACGGCATGGGTAATGTCATCGTGGCCGTAGGTAAGCGACAGCTTGGCGTCGAAGTTGGCGCTGAAGCGGGAATCCTTCAGATTGTAGCCCGTCACAAGATTTTGCTTGAGCGCCTCGTCGACGACGGACTGCAGCTCCGACACCTGAATGAGATTTTCAGCCTTGTAAGCCTTGTACAGCTTGGAATAAATATCGGCATCATTCACGGAGCCGAGATAATTCTTGTATTCGCCCTTGAAGGACAGCAGCTGTCCGAGCAGGACGGCAGAGAACTCGTCCGAAGCCGGCTGGCCCAGCCGGAAGCCGTCGTAGTACGCCGCCGGAAGCAGACCGGTATCCACGGCCGCTGCCAGCTCCTGTGCCGCTTGGAGAGTAAGGGCATGGCCATTACCGTTGGGATAATCGATATGAAGCTTGGTCAAGGCCGAAGCAGCTTTAGCTTCCGGGTATGTATAAGCCAGTTCCTTAAGGTCTGCGGCCTTCAAGGCGATAAAGACGGCGGCTTCCTCGGTGAGCGGCTGCGATGCTGCGACGGAGGAGCTTGTCAGAATCCCCCGTTGATTTAAAGCCAAAGCAGCGGCATACAGCGGTTCGCCTGGCTGGAGATCGTCGAACTTGCCATCGGCTGCAGCGGGCTCTAGGCGCAGCGTCTTAGCCACGTCCTGAATGAAATCGCCTCTCGTTAATGTAGAGGGCAGGGTGATCGCATAGTTATCCTGCAGATACTGACGGTATTCTGAGACGGACGGCTGGGAAGCGCCGTGCTGCTCTTCCGCGTACGCCGGTGTCGAGGACAACCAGGCGGTCAGCAGGAAGGCGGTGCCGAGAGAGAGGGAGACAAGTCTCCTGGAATGCTTCTTCATTACAGGAAAGTGGACATTCATTCAAAAAACTCCTTTGCAATAAAATTATATTATTCCGATAGAATAACTAGTTAATTAAGGAGGATCATACCTCTAGTCCGCTTTGATTGTCAATGGTTTTGAAGCTAATTTATGCAGGGGCCTTCAGTAGAAAAGGTGAGAGGTGACTTTATAATGATCCATCCGGAATAAAAAAGAGGAGGATGACCGGTTATGCGTTGAATGAAATTGCGTTTTAAGGAGAACAGGAAAAAAAATCTCCGGCTGCCTGGACAAAAAGACAAGGAACCGGAAAGGCAGGGCTTAAGTATAAATACAAGCCGCTAGCAGGGGGAAGGTGTCTACTTAATACCGAGCCGCATACGGTAGCAGAAAATAACCTCGTTGGCATGATCTTTAAAGTAGGCTTCGGCGCGGTTGTGCAGCTGCTCGATATGCCCGTTCAATTCATCCGAGCCCAGCTTCATGACGGTACGTACCCCGCCTTGGCTTAAAGCCAGCCCGATGTATCTGGCCGCATCGCACGTTTCTTTATGGTGAAAAACGACCTCTTTGGTGAAACGGAACTGTCCGCTTTCCCGCAGGTAGCGCAGATGCTCCTCTTTATTCCGCTTGTTGGCACGCTCTTCGGGAGCGGTATGCCGGGCGATGATTTCATCGGCCTTTTGGTGCAGCGAGGTGAAGGCTTCCTCGACCTCCCAAGAGGCGATGGGCGGCCAATCGCAATCGTAAGCGGCGAAAACGCCGCCTTCTCTAAGCACACGGGAAGCCTCTCGCAGCGTGCTGACCGGCTCCATCCAGTGAAACGACTGGGAGCAGGTGATGATATCCGCCGAGCTATCCTCCAGATCAAGCTGGTTCGAATAGCCGGGAATGAACGTGACCGCGCCGGCGTCGGACTGGCGGTTTTTTTTGTCCAGAGCTTTGCCCCGCATGTCATCATTGGGCTCCACTCCGATAATTTGGGCGGCGTGATGCTTCCATACAAAGGAGGAGAGACCGGTTCCGCTGCCAAGATCGACGACGAGCTCCGGCTTTCTACCTAAGTAGTGGCTCAGCAGATCAACCATCATGGACGGCGCTTCGGGACGGTGACGGTCATATTCATCCTCAAATCCAAGGAAGCGGTCCACGTTATTCTTGTTAACTCCTTCGGGTATCATACGGCAGTAATCCTCCATTCATTGGTTAAGGTTATAGTTAACTAGTTCGTTTTTTAGGGCGGGATATCCTTTTTTTGATGTTGTTTTGAAAAAAAGCGCACTCTCCCTCTAAGGAAAGTACGCTTTTTACAATTTACTTCACATTAACCACGGTTTGTACCTTTTTCCCGTTCGGCGCTTCGATGACCAGCGTGAAGCTGGCAATATCTCCGTCGCCCGTGTAGGTCAAGGCAGCGGTGGCGGGATCTACCGAGATCGTATCGTCGCCGGCCGGCGTCGTATGAACGATGTCCGTAACATAGAAGATCAGGCCAAGAACGTTCACATGCGCAGCCATAACATCATTCTTATAGGCGCCCCCATACTGGTCGGCCAGTGAAACCTCACCCATCAGAGCATAGTCCCACATTTTTTTGCCCGAAATTTTGTTGTATTCGATGGCAGCGTAAGGCTTGCCGCCCGAGGTTCTCACAATTTCAGGACGGTCGCCCTTTGTTTTCATATCGATCTTGGAAGTGCCGACGCCTTTGGCGGTCCGGTAAATGAACGTTAAGGTCGAAGCGCCTTCCTCATCTCCGATTACAAAATATTTGTAGATGGGAGCTGCCGCCGTTCCGGTATTGGTGTATACGGCGCTGGCAACCGATGGATTGGAAGACGTGATCGTACCTGCCGAACCATGCAGCCAAGAGAGCGGAACCCTGACATCCTGTCCGGATTTTTTCGCTGAAAGGATAACTTCCTTGGCCAGTTTGATGCGGTCTTTCACTAATCCGTAGGCGCTCGCCGTAACGGTCGCATCGGCCACTTCTCCGTCCCGATAGGCATCTACAGCCGCATAGAGAGTATTGTTGACGGCGGTATCCAGAACGACCTGGTATGTGATGCCGGAATCGGTTCCATCGATGATTTCAATATTTTTGGTGAGCTTATCAAGCTCCTCCACTTCGGTTTTCCCGTTGTTATTCGTTACTTTCACGAGCGATAAGGCGATCTGGTACGTGCCTGTTTTGGCGGCATCGCCCTTGAACGTCATTTTGGCGTTATACATATTGCCGATGCTAAAGCCATTCAGGTTTCCTGCGGCAGCTTGGTTGAAGTTCTCGTCTACCGTTAATTCCTCCCGGGTGTCCGAGGAAGCACTGCGCCCTGTGCCCAGGTAATCCATGGCTGTTTTGATCGGGCCCAAGGTCGGGTAAAGGGCGCCGTTTCCGTCGGCGGGTCCGATGTTTTTGAACTGGGCGTGAATTTTGTACTCGGCATCCGAGCGAACCTTGGTGGCGTCCGCTGCGTCTGCGAGAACGGAAATGTACTCATTGCTCGCATTACGGATCAGCTCTCCGTACTGGTCTTTGATCAAAATGACGTAGTCGTTCTCCGCATCCCGGATAAAATAGGAAGGGATAACGGTCTTGACCGTCAGCTTCGCCGGATAGCGCTCTTCTTGGATGTTTAGAGACAGTGAAGCTTTCTTAGTTGTGCCTGAAATGTCCACGGTCACGGTACCGCTACGCTCCTTTAGACCCGTGATGACCAGCAGACCGCGGTTTGCGCCCTGCGCTTCGAGCCGGACATCGGCGGCGCCGCCGAGCGTGCTGTGCACGTTCAATTGGTCGATGCCGTCAGCTACCTCGTTCGAGGACAGCACGGCTCCCTGGTCGTCCTTGACGATCAGAGGCAGCACCACATCCTTGTCGCCGACAGCGACGGTCTTGGTGAAGCCGCCGAACTGCACGGAGAAGGGAGCTTTAATTACGGTCAAAGGAATCGATTGGGTCACCGATTGGCTGGAGCCGAAAGCATATAGTGTGATCTCCGATTCCCGCACCTGATCGGCTTCGGTACCGCCGATAAGTTTCAATTCCGGGAAATCGTCATTATCGTAATCGAACCAAGGCTGATCCTCGAGTGTCAGCACGGAGCTGTCCTTCACCAACGCGCGTACGCCGCTGGAGCTGTTCAGGCCGTACTCTTTGCCGTCCGGGTTCTTCGCATCAATAGCCATAACCGGATAACCATATTGGTCCAAAGCTTTGACTTTCAGATAAGCGGTGCCTCCCGAAACCAGCTTTTTGATCGTACCGGAGAACAGCAGCTCGCCGATCTCTATTTTGGAAACCATCGGAAGGTCGCCGACCGTAAACGTTTTTTGAGCGGAAAGTCCTGACTCGGAATGACGGATGGAGAGGGAAACGGCCGCATCTTGATCTTCTTCCTCCAGGTTCAGCTTGATCGCCTGCTTGCCGCTTACGTTGGCAAACGGGATACGGCCTGTTTGAATATCAAACTGTGAGGCGCTCCAGGTTCCTTTCTCGCCATATTGATTCATGGCATTAAATTCCAAGTAAACCTGTTTGCTTCTTGGCAGCATGTCGGAAGCGGCGGCAAATTCAATACGCTCCAGCCGTTCTTTCTCTACAACGGTACGGGCCGTCAGCGAAGCGGCGGCTGCATCGGAGCTTTGCACCGTTACGGTGTACTCGCCTTCCTTGAGCGGCGAGGCGAATACGAGATCGGCGACATTGCGCATCTCCTGGAAGGACGGCTGGCTGTCCAGCACCGTATCGCCCTGTTTTACTTCAAAGGTTACTTTGTCCGCCTCTACGGGCTGGTTCAGGGTGACCTGCAGCTTGCGTGCTCCGGCCGCCTTGAATTCATCAATCGCCAGCCGGTCCGGCCGATAGGGCCGGGACAGCCAAGCGTGCATCGGCAGCCGTCAGCGCCATCGTCAAAATGTCTCGCGTCGCGGCTTGCGTATAGTCCGGGTGCTCGCTCAGCAGCTTGGCGTTACGCGCGGTAGCTACGAAGCCTGCGGCCCAGCCGGATACTTTGCCGGTCAATTGAGGGTCTGTCTCGGCAGGCAGGCCGAGCGCGCGAACGAGGGTAGCCGCCAATTGCTCCAGCGTTACCTTGCCATCCGGGTCAAACTGGCGGCTGGCGACGCCCTCCATGAGCTTCGATGCCGTCACGGCTTCGATGTAGCCTTGCTCATGCGCCCAGTGGGAGCCTGTGTCCTCGTAGGATGGCGCACTGCTGCGCGGCTTGAGTTTAAGCAAGCGGACCAGGACAGCGCTCAGCTCGGCGCGGGTCATCTGACGGTGCAAGCCGGCAGAACCGTCCTCGACGCCGTCCAGGATGCCTTTCTGGCGTAAAGCTTCGAACTGCTTCGCTGCATCAGGCGCTGCAGGAGCGGCTTCCGATTCGACCCAGCCGGCGGCAGGGGCCAGCAGCATTAAGGTCATGATCATACTTAGTAGAAGAGCAGCCAATCTGTTCACGTATAAAATCCTCCCAGATAATGAAAATCATTCTCAATGAATCTTCAAAAAAATATAGGGTGACGCATGGAAAAGCTAATATGATCAGGGCGGCAGTCTTCGTAACGGCCAAAGAATGACCGCCGGATCAAGGCCGGGCTTAAGAGCCGACCGACCTTGATTTATACAGCAGCAGCAGGAAGTAAGGCACGCCAACAAGCGAAATGACAATGCCTACCGGCAGCTCGGCGGGGGCAAATACACTCTTGGCAATCAGGTCGGAGATGACGACCAGCAGCACGCCGATCAAGCCGCAGACAGGCATCAAGTGCCTGTGCCGGGGCCCGACCAGCCTCCTGGTGATATGCGGAGCCAGCAGGCCGACGAAGCTGATGCTGCCGGATACGGAAACGCATGCGCTGACCAGTCCGATGCTGCACAGCAGCAAAATGACGAGCTCGCGCCCGTACCCCAGGCCGAGGCTACGTACCATACTTTCGTCCAGCTGGAACAAGTCCAGCGTCCGCGTCCTCCGCAGAAGCAAGGGCGTAAGCAGGATAAACCAGGGCAGCATCGAGAGGATATAGATCCAGTTCGCATTCCAGATGCTGCCGGTAAGCCAGACCGCCGCCATTTCAAAATCTTTGGCATTCATCCGCAAAGAAAGAAACAGGGTGAAGGCGCCGAAGCCCGAGCTGATCGCAATGCCCGTCAAGATCATCCGCTGGGCGTCAAGCCGCCCGTTCTGC
The DNA here is from genome assembly GCF_043945595.1 of Paenibacillus sp. TAB_01. Classification (NCBI taxonomy): domain Bacteria; kingdom Bacillati; phylum Bacillota; class Bacilli; order Caryophanales; family Paenibacillaceae; genus Paenibacillus; species Paenibacillus sp. TAB_01. Next base: position 6,172,661 of record NZ_JBIFNP010000001.1, on the reverse strand, counting down.
CAGGCAAACGCGAAAAGCAGAGCGGCAGCGGCAGCGCCTCCGGCCAGACCGAAGAGCGGCATCATCATAATCGCCGTCCAGCCCGTGCGGATGACTTGTCCCTGGAAGGCATACATATACAGCACGATGGCCGCGCCGGCTCCGGCATGGATGCCCAGAATCCCGGGATCCGCCAGCCCGTTGCGGGTGACGCCCTGTACGGCCGCCCCCGCTATGGCAAGGCCGAAGCCGACTAAAGCGGCGATGACCAGCCTGGGCAGGCGGAACTCGAACACGATCAAGTCGTTATCGGGTTGCGGGTGGATGCGGAGCAGCGTCTGCACGACGTCCCGGACGGAGAGCTCGAATTCTCCCTTCGTCAAATAGATGTAGACGGACACCAGAAGGAGGGCGAAGCCTGCGAGCAGCACGCGCCGCACTGCTTTGGACGAGCGTTCAGGCATGCTTGCCACCGCCTTTCTTTCGGATCAGGTAGAGGAACACGGGCACGCCGAACAGCGAAGTGACGACGCCGACGGGCAGCTCGAACGGATAGTTAAGGAACCGCGCCAGAATGTCGCACAGCATAAGGAACAGGCCGCCGAGCCATCCGGCGCAGGGAATGATCCTCCGGTAATCGACGCCGACAAAGAAGCGGGCGATGTGGGGAACGATCAGCCCCACGAAGGCGATTTTACCCGCCAATGCGACGGAAATGCCGGTCAGCAGCACGACAGCGCCCATGGCTGCCGCTTTGACAAGCCAGCCCCGCATGCCAAGGCCCTGCGATACTTCATCTCCCAGCGACAGAATGGTGATCTGGCGGGAGACGAGCAGGGCGATGCCAAGGCCGATGACGGCGAACGGCAGAGCCAGCTGAATGAGCGCCGGCTCGAGCTGGTGAAGCCTGGAGCTGTACCAGAAGCTGACATTTTGCGACACTTGAAAATAAGCTGCAAACGCTGCGGAAGCGCTGCTCATAAAGGTGCCCGATAATCGTGCCGAGAATAGCCATTCGGACGGGGGACATGCCTCCCGGCAGCAGAGCGGCCGCTCCGAATACAAGCAGCACGCCGAACAAGGAGCCGACCAAGGAATACAGGATCATCTCCAGCGAGGAAGCGCCGGGAAGAAAAATCATCCCGAGGGTGATGGCGAACGCGGCCCGTCAGTCACCCCCATGATGGACGGCGATGCCAGATAGTTGCGCGTCATTCCCTGCATCAACGCTCCGGAGACGGCGAGAAAAGCTCCGATCATGAACGAGCCCAGCGCGCGGGGAAGCCTGGAATGCCGGATGATCTGATGATCGGCGTTCCCTGCATCGAAATGCAGGAGGGCGTCCCATACCGTTGAGGGGGCAATCGGCTTGGCTCCGTATCGGATGGAGACGGCAAAGAGCAGAAGAGCGCAACGGGGGCAATTCCCAATAAAAGCGGTGTGAAGTTGTTCCGTTGCATCATGGATGGAAAGGCTCCTTTCAGTTCCCCAGCTTGTCTACAGCCGCCTTGAGAAAGTTGATTTTACTCCAAGAGGTTCCGCCTTGCGCCAGCGGATCGACGACATTGACGAACACCTTGTTATTTTTTGCCGCATTCGTGCTCTGCCAGATCGGATTTTTTTGCAGCTCTTCCAGCGTCTTCAAATGGTCCTTATTCTCATCCTCAGAGAACTGCAGGAAGACGGCGTCGGGATTCATGGCGCTGAACTGCTCCAGCGATATGGTTTGCTGCGATTTGGCGGCTTTGATCTCGTCGGGGACAGGGAATCCAAGCTCGCTGTAAATCGTCGGATTGAAGAAAACGTCAGCCGGGTAGATAGAGAGCGAACCGGTGCGGATGCGGACGGTGACAATCTTCTTGCCTTTCCATTTCTCGCCGATCTTCGTTTTCGCGGCACTGACATCTTCTTTATACTGCTTCAAAATCTGGTCGGCCTGCGCCTGCTTGCCGGTCAGCTCGCCCATCAGCCGCAGATTATCTTCCCAGTTCGTCGCAATATGGGAAACGGGAATCATCGGGGCTAGCTTCGCCAGCTTGTCCGATACTTCCGCAGGAAACTTGGTCGAGCCGAGAATGACATCCGGCTTCAGCTTCAGGATCGCTTCCATATTCGGCTGCATTTTTTCACCGATGGATTGGGAGGAGCCGGTGACCGGCTTGAACAGCTCGGGGAATTTTCCGCCTGTAGTAATGGCGCCGATAGGCTGAACGCCCAGAACCAGCGCATCCTCCATGGCTTCCATCGCGCCTGCGATAGCGATTTTATCGGTCGGCGCCTTCACGGTGTAAGTTTTGTTCAAATAAGTGATCGACTTGGGCTCCGCATTGGCCGGAGGCGTCTGCTTTGAAGCTTCAGCTGCGCTCCCCGGCGCAGTATTCCCGGCAGCCGTTCCTCCGGCGGCGGGTGCTTTGGCGCCGCAGGCGGTCAGAGCTAATACTACCAGTATGCTCAACAGTGGAAGAAAACGGGATGTTCTCATGTTTAGTGCTGCTCCTTTTCGTCTATTGATAATGATTTTCATCGCTCATTATAGATGATCGTTACAGAGCGAACCATGTACGATATCCGAAATTTATAATGGACAATCTCCAGTTGGAAAAATGAGGAATGCCCGGAGGCAAAAGGCGCGCCTGCAGCTTTATTCAATTCTTGGCCGCCGTGGAAGCTTGCCGAAACGGGGCTTCTATGATAAATTTATATATGATAATGAGAATCATTATCATATATAGGAGGGCATTATGCATACTACACCATCGGATACGGAGTTGCAAACGCCTGGTTGTTTGGATCATCTGTGGTTTAAGCTTCGCAGCGTAGAGTGGCTATACAACAGTAATATGGAGCAGCAGATGACGAATTCGCATGTTCTGTTTCTCGTAAAACAAGGTACCGGCTGCCTGACAATAGATCTGCAGGAATATCGGTTAAGGAAAGAGGCCGTACATATCGCCCTTCCCGGACAGACCATGGGAGTCTTGACGGAATCGGGCGCAGAGCTGGAGCTGTATGTGGTTTCCTTCGATCTGTTCAGAGACGGGGCGGGGGAAATAAAGCCGCCTCATCAAGGGGAGATTCCGGTCTATCCCGAGAGCCAGATGGTTTTTTTATGTGACTTGATGTACGGCTGCTGGCGTCATGAGAGCGGGCTGGAGCGCTTTCGCGGGCAATCGGCTTTTCATGAGCTGATGTACGAGCTGATTAAAAATATCCGTCTGGAGCCGGAGATGAACTCGCGGTCGGGGCTCGAAACCTCGCGGACTTTTATCGAGAATTATTACTACGACAATCTGACGATCGAGCAGCTGGCCCGTATCGCCCAGATCAGTCCGAAATATTATGTCGATTTGTTTAAAAAGACGTACGGCAAAAGCGCAATCGATTATTTGACAGAAGTGCGGGTGAACCGGGCCAAGCAGCTGATGGTTCATTCCGGAGCCCGCCTGCGCGATATCGCTCATCAAGTAGGATATAATGATGAATTTTATTTCAGCCGCAAATTCAAGAAGGAGGTCGGCATGTCTCCCACGGCGTATATGAAAAACCGCAAAAGGCGGATTGCCGCTTATTCCCCGCATGTGCTGGGGCAATTATTGGCGCTCAAGATGATCCCGTATGCAGCGCCGCTGCATCCGAAATGGACGGCTTATTACTATAAATTGTACAAGGCCGATATTATTCTTCACCTGAGCGCCTATCGGGCGAACCAGGATTGGGAAGCGAATATCCATGCGCTTGCGCAAGCGAGTCCCGATATCGTCATCAGCCGCGACGACAGCTTACATCCGCTGGAGCGGGAGCGGCTTGAGCAGATCGCTCCGGTGATCGTCCTTCCCTGGAATGACCAGACCTGGCGGGATCATCTGCTTTTGATGGCACAGCAGCTGGACGCAGTACAGGAAGCCCATGACTGGCTTGCCGGCTACGATAGGAAGGTGAGCCAAGCCAAGGAGCAGCTTCACCGGCTGCTTGGCGGGGAGACGGTGCTTGCGGTCAGCATTCACAAGCAGCAGTGCCGGATCAGCCCGGTTCGGGGCATGAGAGATGTGCTCTATGCCGATCTGGAGCTTCCTCCGCCGCAAGGACTGAACCCGGACCAGTACAATATGGCTGTACCGGTAGAGCGGCTGGCCGAGCTGGATGCTGACCGGATCCTGCTTAACGTATGCCAGGAAGAAGAGACGCTGCGGTATTGGCAGTCGCTGGAGACCTCCCCGCAGTGGCTGGATTTGAGGGCGGTTCGCAGCAATCGGGTCTATCCGATTACTTCCGACCCTTGGCGGGAATATTCTGCCCATGCCAGCGGCCGGATGATAGACGACCTTCTGAGGCTTCTGTGCGGAGCGGATGCCGCCGCATCTTCTTCGGAGTCGCTCCCTCTTCTGTAGAGAGGCGGCTGATTCAGTCATCACCCGCGAGCGCCGGCCCTTCCTCCCGCATGCGAGGAAGGGCCTTCGGTTTATCTTATCGGGAACGACGGCTTCTTATGGAAATAGTGAAAAGGAGTTCCGGATATCGTCCATGGCTGTCACACAGCGGATTCGTTATAATCTTTTATTGATCATGATTTTCAAGAAGCAAGCCTGGAATCTATCAAAAGAGGAGGATCCGTACAGTGACGCCTGAGCTAGAACAGACTTTATTTGCGGGCTCGAAGAAGGAATGGCAGCCGTTCGGCATTCCCGGAGCCAAGCAATTCGATATACATTCCAAATCCGGCCGGGCCTACCGAATCTTCGTATACGTTCCGTTATCAGAGCCGCCTGCCGCCGGATTTCCGGTATTTTATTTGCTGGATGCGAACGCCGTATTCGCGACTGCCGTGGAGGCGGTACGGGTGCAAGGACGGCGTCCGGAGAAGACCGGCGTTTCCCCCGCCGTTGTTGTCGGGATCGGCTATCCTGCGGATATGCCGTTCGTCCCCGACCGGTTTTACGATTTCACGCTTCCTGTACCGGCCTCGGAGCTTCCGGTGCATCCGGACGGAATCGAGTGGCCGGTGCAGGGCGGAGCGGAGGCTTTCTTATCCTTCATTGAGAAAGAGCTGAAGCCGGTGATCGAGAGCAGATGCAGCATCGATACAAGCAGGCAGGCCATTATGGGCCATTCGCTTGGCGGACTTTTCGTGCTGCATGCGCTGTTCTCCAAGCCGGAGGCTTTCAGCACGTACATTGCCGGCAGTCCGTCGATTCATTGGAACAAGCGGGCCCTTCTTGAAGAGGAACGGCAGTTCACTGCCCGGATGCAGCTGGAGATCCGGCAGCTCGGTATCCTGCTGGCGGCAGGCCAGCTGGAGCAGGGCCATGAAAGACGGATGACCGAAAGCGCCTTCGAAATGGCAGAGCGCCTGTCCAGTTTATCAGACCGCGGAATACGCGCCGAGTACAAGGAATTCGAAGGGGAAGGACATGTATCCGTGCTTCCCGGGTTAATCAGCAGAGCTCTTCGATTTTTTCTTTCATAAGGTGAAACATTAGCCTTATAAAGACGCAGATCGTCACACTTGCACGTTCTGCCTTTAGCTAACGGAGCCCCGATCGTCAGAAGCCGATTCTGATGACCGGGGTTATTTTTTTGAGATGATTTCCGCAGCGCATTTTTAAAAAAGGAAGGGTCATCCTTCAGAAGCGGGTAAACATAGGTATGAAAGCAAGACCTTATTCACATGCTAAACACAGATAAGCAGCGGCGGATAAGGCAGCAGGAGAAGCAGAGCAATTTTAATTATTCTTCAATCGAAAAGGAGGACATAACCATGATTCTGAGTACAACACCGACTATTCAAGGCAAGGAAATTACGGAATATGTATCTATCGTGACGGGCGAGGCCATCATGGGGGCGAATATCGTACGGGATATTTTCGCATCAATTACGGATATCGTCGGAGGCCGCTCAGGGGCTTATGAGAGCAAGCTGAAGGAAGCCCGGGATGTCGCGTTTCACGAAATGGAGAACCATGCCGCGAGATTGGGAGCCAACGCCATCGTCGGCGTCGATATCGATTACGAGGTGATCAGGGAAGGCATGCTGATGGTGGCCGTGAGCGGAACGGCGGTTAAGGTCGGTTAGCGGCTGACTGTCACGACGAAATCGGGAGTTAAGGAAACAAAAACAAAGGCAGCGCGGCGGAATATTCCGGTCGGCTGCCTTATTTAAGCTGAGCAACAGTGGATTTACCTAAAGGACGAAGGAAGAACGATAAGTGCATGTTATAGATCAATCAAGCTTTGTACGAGTAGGATGGGCAGTGCGGCAATAGCGATAAAGCTGTAGAAGAAGCCTTTAAAAAATGATTTTACGTATTCCATCGGAATCCCTCCAAATAGTTTATTTTTCAATTGTTTAATCATTGAAGTATGTATGTATTATATTCCTCCAAACCGCAAGAAAGCTTAAGCGAAGCTTAAATTTACATAAATAATTTTCATAAAGTTGTCACAAACCTCTATTGCATTTCAAGAAAACGCTGTCACTAAAAAATGCTTCCCTGCATACATGACCATGGGCAGTCCTGGATACTCTATATTTGTTTGTTTCAAAATGTGCTTTATCCATGAAAATGAAAAAATCAGGAGGCTATTATGCATACACAGCAACGTTTGGCTGCACATGAGTTTTTGGAAACCCAGGAGGCCGTCCGCACGAAAGCGGCGCATATTGAGCTGTACGGCGTCCTTTTCTCTATGGCGCAGGATCCGCATTTGAAAGATATTTTATTTAACCAGCAGCGGCGCATGATTGAAGGCTACGACTATGGAGTTCAGCTGCTTCAAGGGCACGGTATCCAGGTACCAACCCCGCCTCCGCATACGCCGGAGCTGCGGATGTATGAGCAGCCTCAGGTCGGCTTGCGTGAGCCTCAGATGCAGCCTCCGAACCCGAACGCGACTCAGCTGTCGGATGCATCGATCGGCACGATCGCCTTAAGCATGCACAAGTCGGGCTCCGCGATCAGCATGCTCTGGGCCAACGAATGTGTCAACCAGCCGTTCCGCATGTATCACGCCACTTCAGCGAATATTTGTCAGGAAATGGCCTGGGAAATGTTCCAGTATATGAACTACCGCGGTTATTACCAAGCGCCGCAGCTTGCCGACCATACGATGAATACGATGCTGCAAGGGATGGGCGGACAAGCGCAGCCGCAGCAGCCGTATGAAACGCATTTTAATCATTGAGTCAAGAAGGATAGCCTGTATCGTTACAGGCCACTGAAAAACTAGCGGAGAGTACGGAATCGTTCTGTAGAAGCGAATGCGTTCGCCTATGTCCTTGGATTTCAACCGCTACAAGCGGGATATAATCGAAGAAATCCAGGGACAACAGCGATCGGAAGAATGTTCCGTACTCGGAGCGATGCCTTTTTCAGTGGCCACTATCGTTACGGGCTGTCCTTTTTTTGTCGAGATTGTTAGGGAAGTGTCAGAAATCTTAATCCGCGATTAGCGTTTACCTTGTATTTTTCTGAAGCCGGTTTGCGATAATGGGCCTATGCAGAAGATGCAAGGTCGTATTGGGGGAGAACGGGATGGCAAGAATTATGGTGGTGGACGACGCGGCTTTTATGCGGACGATGCTGAAGGCGATGCTGGTTGAAGAAGGACATGAAGTGGTGGCTGAGGCGTCGAACGGACGGGAGGCTATTCAAGCGTACATATCGGCCAAGCCGGATATCGTCACAATGGATATTACAATGCCCGAGCTGGACGGTGTAGGCGCGGTGAAAGAGATTAGAAAGCACGATCCCGCGGCTAAAATTATTATGTGCTCCGCCATGGGGCAGAAAGCCATGGTCATCGATGCCATTTCGGCGGGTGCCAAGGACTTTGTGGTCAAGCCGTTTCAGAAGGACCGGGTGGTCGAGTCCGTAAACAAGGTTTTGGGCGTTTAAGTGCCTCGTTATAGCGCGGCTTGTTGGCCGTAAACATGTAAACCAAACCTCCTTTTCTCCGTTTTGCCGGGGTGAAGGGGGTTTTTGCGCTTGATTTAGGAAAAGTGGCGCAGGTGCTCATTGTGGACGAAGTGTGCTTTTAACGACATGAAATATTTCGGGGCATGCATAGCGGGCGGCGGCAGAGAGCAACATCCGGTCTCCGGGAAACGTCTACAAAGCCGGGCAGTTTCTTTTCTTAAGAAATTTGTAAGGATTTATAAAGCTTGTTTGTAAAAAAAGGCTGGTACAATAAGGGGGCTGCAGCGAAAACAGAGAAAAAAGGGGGCTGGCTGCAGTCAGGTATACCCAGAGGGGAGCAAAGGCTTGTCCAAGTACAATATACTCGTTGTTGATGACGATCCCGATATCCGGGAGGCTATCGAAATTTATTTGAAGAGTGAAGAGATTTCCGTCTTGAAGGCGGAAAACGGTGTGGAGGCTTTGAAGACGGTAGAGGAGAAGGACGTGCATCTGATGATCCTGGATGTCATGATGCCGCAGCTCGACGGGATTCAAACGACGTTCAAGCTTAGGGAAAGCAACAACATCCCGATTCTGATGCTGTCTGCGAAGACGGAAGACACCGACAAAATCCTCGGTCTGAATGTTGGCGCCGACGATTATATGACCAAGCCGTTCAATCCGCTGGAGCTGATTGCGAGAGTGAAATCGCAGCTGCGGCGTTACACGAATCTGGGTCATTATGCGGCGAATAAGGAAGAGATTCGGGTGCGCGGGCTTGTGCTCGACAAAAAGGCGAAGACCGTAACGGTGGATGGAGAGCCGGTCAAGGCGACGCCCACAGAGTACAAAATTTTGGAGCTGCTGATGGAGCATAAGGGAAGAGTGTTCTCGATCGATGAGATTTATGAGAAGGTATGGGGCGATACGGCTTTCAACTCCGAGAACACGGTTGCCGTCCATGTACGGCGTATCCGCGAGAAGATCGAAATTAATCCGAAGGAGCCGAAATATTTGAAGGTGGTGTGGGGGATTGGATATAAGATTGAGAAATAAAAGATCGGCCCTTATTCTCACCGTAATCATGCTGTATCTATGGACAGTGGCGCTTTATGCGGCGGCCGATATATTTCAGCATAAAAAGTATTTTAACCGGGACGAATATTTCCGCAGCTCCGCCTTCGTCAATGAGATCGAGCTGTTCAGCAAGCTGTTCTTATCCTATTACATAGACGACAAGCCTTATATGGAAAAAACGCCGCAGGAGAAGATCGGTTCGCAGCGGTATAACGAGCTGAAGAGCAAATCCGAGCAAAGCTGGAAGGAGAAGGAAAGCAGCCTAAACCAAAGCTATGCCGATAAAATCGATGCGGCCGTACGTGCGGCCGATACGAACGCCCTCGCCCGATGGACGGAGGAGCGGGATAAGAGTATGGCTCAAGCGCGCAAGCAGAATGAGGAGTCCTTTGAAGCGTCGCTGCAAAAGCTGGCGGCCGTTAAGGATGAGGAATATAGAGAGCTGCAGCGCAGCCTGGATATCCGCAGGAGCAGCATTCTGTACTATGTGCGGAATGCCAAAACAGGCGAGGTGTATACGAATGTAAGCCCGGTTCCGGCAAATGAGGAAGCACTGCAGCAAACGGATGCTTACCGCAATGCGCTGGCTCAAATCGAGCTTCCGGCTGCTTCAGCGAAGTTCCGCGCGCTGCAATTCGTCAGCCAGTCGTTCGGACGCAGCCAGCTGGAGGGGGTGCTGGTCATTCCAAGCGATGCGAAGGGGATCAGCCGGTTTCAAGCGGACTACACCTACTTTCTCAGTATTCGCGAACGGCTGTGGAAGGAGGTCGTCCTGGGCGCGGTCTGTCTGGCTGCCGGTATTGGCCTTTATGCAGTCCTAAGGAGACGCGACGGGGGATTTGATTTGTATCCGGAAGCCCGCGTCTGGGTGAAACGAAAGGTTCCTGTGGACATCCGCGCTGCAATTTGCTTTTTCGCCGTTTTCCTTCCGCTGCTGAACGGGTTATCGGACAGTCTGTTTTATATGCCGGTACGGGCAGATCAGGCCGTGCAGCTGACGCTGAGCGCGGCAGCCCTTGGCTTGGTGCTGGTACAGCTGGGAGGAGCGTTCCGATTGCTCCAGGCCCGGCACCGGGAGGTGCTTCGTACGGAATGGGAACAGGGCTTCTGCTCTACGCTGATCCGGATGGGCCGTGAAAGCTGGCAGCATAAGAGCCTGCTGTTCAAGCTATTGTGCCTACTGGCGCTCACGGTTGTGCTGGGGCTGCTGCTTGGCCTCATGCTGGAGGATTCGGGTCAGCCCAATGAATTCGTTGTGGTGACGCTGCTTTACGCGGTGATCTATATGCTTGTGGTCGTTCCGTTCCTGCTGCAATTTATCGTTGCTCTGAATCGGATCATGAAGGGACCGAGCAACTGGCCGCTGGAAATTTTGAGACCCGGATACCGGCCAAGAGCAGCGGACAGCTGTCGGTGCTGGCCCATCATCTGAACCATATGCGGGACAGCTTTCAGCAGGCGTTGGAGGGCCGGATGAAAAGCGAGCGGATGAAGTCGGAGCTGATTACGAACGTATCGCACGATTTGAAGACGCCGCTGACTTCGATTATTAACTATGTTCATCTATTGAAGCGGGAAGGGACGTCGCCCGAGGAAGCGCATCAGTATATTGAGGTGCTGGACCGCAAAACCGACAGGCTGAAGGTGCTGATCGACGACTTGTTCGAAGCGTCCAAAATGGCCAGCGGGGCTGTCGAGCTGAACTATGAGAAAGTGGATGTTGCGGCGCTCATGCATCAGGCACTGGCTGAATGCAGCGAGAAGGTCGAGGAGGCCAAGCTGACCTTCCGGGTCAATGCGAGCGCTTCGCATTTGTATGCCCGGCTGGACGGCATGAAGACCTGGCGTGTCTTCGAGAACCTCATCAGCAATGCCGTGAAGTATTCGCTGCCGAATACCAGGGTATACATCACCATGACGGAGCAGCCGGAGCATATCGAAATCCGGATGCAGAACGTGTCGGCTTACGAAATCGATTTTGAGGTGGAGGAGCTGTTCGAGCGTTTTAAGCGGGGTGATCAGTCGCGCCATACCGAAGGCTCCGGTCTGGGTCTGGCTATCGCGAAAAATATTGTCGAGCTGCAGGGCGGCCGGCTGACGATCGAAATCGACGGCGATCAGTTTAAAGTAAAGATTCAGTTTCCGAAATAGCCCGGTGTGAACCGGCGCTTGTTAGCGGCCCCCCCTATAAGGAAGCCATGAAAAAACTTGCGGAGTATGCGGAATCGTTCTGTAGAAGCGAAAATGTTCGCCTTTGTCCCTGGATTTCAACCGCTGCAAGCGGCATATAATCAAAGAAATACAGAGACAACAGCGATCGTAGGAATGTTCCGTACTCATAGCGATGACTTTTTCAGTGGCCTCCCTATAGCGGGGTCTTTTTTTTGCTTTAAACTGGAACAAACTGGATAGAATGCGCGTCAGTACAATAGGCTGAGGAAGGAGAGATACACATGGGTGCATGGAATCCGATAGGCATATTCACGCTGCTGGTGTCGTGGGTTATTATTGCAGGCATCGCCGTCTTCGTGATCCGGTATGCGATTAATACATCCCGGCTGACAGGAGAGCTGACGGAGGTAAAAAGAGAGCTTCAGCAGCTGCGTCACGAGCTGAAGCTTAGGGCCGGGAACGAAAAAGAGGACACCTTGTAGGGTGTCCTCGGGCTTACGGGCGTTCATCCGTCCGGTGCATCGATGGCCCCCGGCCGGGTAATTCATGACGCATTCAAACGGAAGGGGCCGGCTGCGCACAAAAACTGACCGATGTCAGATTTTTTGGTCAAATGTTATTTGGCGGGAAGCGGGTTTTAAGATACAATTACAATCAGGTCATTCTGTGAAAAGCCGGGTTACTCCGGCGGGTAAGGCTGTCCTGCAGTCAGAGGCTCCCCATTTTTGTAGTAGAGCGACGGACTCAGTATAATGAAGAAGAGATGAGCGTTCGGATAATCGGCCTCCAGCAGCATCCGGTTGAGCATAGCTGCTACGGCGTCGTGAATTTCCTGCTTTCTTGGAAACATAAGAATCTCGACGCTGAGCGGAACCTGGGTGATCGCTTCGGTCAGCAGCAGCTCGATCTTCACCTTTTCTTTCGGAATTTGTACAATCGCTGCGAATTCCTCCACGACCCTGGGGGCGATGGAATGCAGAAAATCTCGGGGAAAACCTTTGAAACGCAAATAAGGCATGATGTCTGTCTCCCTTATAAGAAATAGAGAAGGTCTGAATAGACGCATCCTCTAGGATGTGCCAAACGGGTTTAATCCAACCTGCGGGACTAGCTTATATGTACAAATTTACATATAATAGCTTGTGAACATCGTACTACGGTTCAATTCATATGTCAATCATCTGGAAAAGACGTGAATGGAGGCGTGAATGAATACTCTTTCCTACGGTTTGCTCGCCTTGTTAACGCGCGGTCCGCGTTCAGGCTACGAATTAATGCAGCAAATTCAACCGATCTGGCAGGCCAAGCATAGTCAGATTTATCCCCTGCTGGCCTCGATGGAGAAGCGAGGATTTGTACATTATGTGCCTGTTGCACAGAAGGACAAGCCTGATAAAAAAGTATACTCGATTACCGGCGAAGGGCTGGATGCCCTGCGCGAATGGGTGCCCGAGCCGACCGGGGAACCGGTCAAGCGGGATGAGATGCTGTTAAAAACCTACTGCATCGGGCTGATCGGGTCCGATCAGGCTCGCCGGCTGTTCGAGGGCCAGCATCCAGATGTATCGCGGCAAACTGGAAAAGTACCGGCGGATGATCGAAGAGTTGGGCAGCGAGACGGAGACGGCGGTTACGGAAGGACATATCGAACACCCCTGCTTCGGCAGTTATATTTTATTGAAACGGGCAGTCGCAAACGCGCAATCCGATTTGGATTGGTGCCGCTGGGTGCTGGAGTTAATTCATCTGAATCACATAGGGAGCGTGGAGAAGTAAGATGGCGGGGACAATTGTATGCTTGGGGGAACTATTGATTGATTTTGTGCCGGAGCAGAACGGTCAGGCACTTGAAGAGGTCCCTGCTTTTCAGCGGGCGGCGGGCGGCGCGCCGGCCAATGTAGCTGCTGCGGTAGCGAAGCTCGGAGGATCTTCCCGTTTTATCGGGAAGATCGGGCGCGATGCGTTCGGCCGCTTTTTGCGCGGTACGCTGGAAGCCGCGGGAGTGGATACGGCGCTCGTCGAAACGGACGCGGCGAGGACGGGCCTTGCCTTTGTATCGCTGCGCGAGGACGGGGAGCGGGACTTCTTGTTCTACCGCGGACCCTCCGCGGATATGCTGCTGGAAGCGTCGGAAGTAGACGACGCCTGGCTGCGCGATGCCGCCGTCTATCACTTCGGCTCGGTATCGCTGATCAGCGAGCCGTGCCGCACGGCTACGCTGGAGGCGGCCCGCCGGGTCAAAGCCTCCGGCGGAGTGATCTCCTACGATCCGAACCTGCGCCCCGCGCTGTGGCCGGATGAAGAGACGATGCGCCAGGAGGTGCTGGCGCATATCGGGCTGGCCGACATCGTGAAGGTGAGCGAAGAGGAAGCGGCCTTTCTGACCGGATTGGACCCGGCGGAAAGCGTTCAGCAACTGCTGGAACTTGGCGCTAAGGCTGTGGTCGTTACCCGGGGCGAAGAAGGGTGCTGCGTCGTGACGCGTAATGCGATGACGCTTGTGCCGGGCGTACGGGTTAAAGCGGTGGATACGACCGGAGCGGGCGACAGCTTTGTCGGGGCCATGCTGTTCCAGCTTGCAGAGCAGGGCATTGAAGCCGATGGCATTGAGTCCGCTTTTTCCGACGACGCGAAGGTGAAGGAAATGTTCTCGTTCGCCAATCAGGTCGGTGCCATTACAACGACGCGCAGGGGAGCCATTCCGGCCCTGCCGACGATGGCCGAGGTGCTGGGGATCGAAGAAACGGAAGAAACGGAAGCGGAGGGGATCGAGGAGCTGGACAAGCTGGAGGGCTTGTTCAAAGAAGGCGGATTCCCCTTTGCCTCCCATCCTAAGGAATCCTAGCTTCGTTCACCCATTTACCTAGCAGGAAGATAAATTCCATAAAAACGCCCGTGGCCCCGCTCTTGAACAAGAAGGGGGCCCGGGCGTTTTATTTTACGCGGTCCATCGGAGATTGTGCGCAAAGCTAAAGTTCAGGCGGGAAAACCTGCCAAGCCGCTCATTCATAGACGCGGATTTCAATGACTTCGGCGCAGGGACTGCCGTTCGTCGCTTCCACGACCAGACGAAGACGATCGGCTGTTACAGACGCCGCGAAGGTATGCACGCGCTTGCGCTTACGGTTGGATTTCTCTTCGTGAATTACTGTCCACCTTCCGTCGAGCCGAGCTTCCAACCGGTAATCACGCACCAGCTCTGGAATAACCGCGAACGGTGTGCTGTGATGGTGCAGGTTAATCAAGTCCTCGTTCACATCGTCGTTAAAGACGAGCTGAACCTCGCGGAAGGTCTCGGCCTGCTCCCATTTCAGCTCCAGGGCTGCGGTCTCACCGGGTTTCAGCGCCTCCGATATCCACAGGTGCGGCTGCTCGTAGGGCCGGAGATAGCCGTCAATAGCCTTGTCGGCGGTGAAAGCGGAAGTTTCGGGATAAAGCCGGAAGCAGAACGGCCTGCGCACCAGCTTCTTCATGCTCCACTGAACGACCGGCTGATCGGGCTGGTGATCCTCCAGATCCTTGGAGACGACCGGCCTCTGGCCCTTGATAAAAGAGAGCACGCCGGTCTGCGGCTCATGTGACAAGTGCAGCGTAAGGCTGGCGTTCGCCTTCACGACGATGAATGCGTGCTGCGGCTCAGAGGGCCTCCACTCGAGCGGCACGCGCACCCACTGCCGCTCGCCTGCCGCAACCTCCGCACTGCCGCTGACCTCGAGCCGGTGCGGCACGTAGTTCTCTCCGCGGCCGGTGCTCCACAGCTCGACCTCGAGCGTCGCCGGCGCCGACGCATCGAGCAGCAGCTCCAGCAGCTCCAGCCCCGGCGCCACCGGCACGAGCAGGCCCGCGTCCTGGGCCAGCGCAAACGGCTCGGCGGCCTGCTCGACCGAGAGCCGCCGCAGCTCGCTCGACGCCGTGACGGACGCACGGCGTGCAAGATCCCGCTCATCGGTGCTGCGCAGCCCGATGATGGAGGCATCCTGGCGCAGCATCGTCTGCTGCAGCTGCGCCAGGTGCCGGCGGTACACGTCGCGCGGCGTCACGCCGTGCTGAACCGCCAGGGCCGCGCCGGTACCCGCGGCCTCGCCGATGACCGCGCAGGTGGCCATGACGCGCGTCGTGCCGAAGGCTACGTGCGAGGCGCTGATGTTGCGCCCCGCAAACAGCAGGTTCGAGACGTTGACCGAGTACAGGGAGCGGAACGGAATATGGTAGATGCCATCCGCATGCAGATGCTTCGAGCCGCTCTCGGTCGAATACATCCCTTGAGGCGGATGAAGGTCGATCGACCAGCCGCCGAAGGCGACGCGGGTCCTCGAAGGCCCGCTGGGCCATAATATCGTTCTGGTTCAGCACGTAATCCCCGATGAAGCGGCGGAACTCCCTTTTGCCGGGCAGGGCGCCGACCCATTCCAGCGTCATGTTATCGGCCTGGAACTGACCGGAATTTTTGATATAGTCCCAAATGCCGTAGATGACGGACCACAGCTCATCGCGGATTTGCTCATTCGCATGAACGGTGTCCAGCTCGCCGCCCCATTCGATCCACCAATAATGACAGCCGGAATCGCCGCTGCGAATAACGCGCTTCATTGGAATCGTCGTTTGAGTGATGTCCTTGGCAAAGCTCGGGGCGACGTACTTGACCGGATGGCCGGCATCCCTCGTATAGAACAGGAGGGTGCTGCCGAGCGTAATGTCATCGGCTGCCTCGGGCGCCCAGTCTTCATTATATTCATGACGCGCCTCGCGTCCGATGCGGTATTTGGCCCCGGCCAGGAAGCCGACCAGACCGTCGCCCGTGCAATCCAGAAACATAGCGCTTTCAAAACGGATTCTCCGCTCCGAGCCCATCATCCAGCCTGTGACCGAAATGATTTTGCGGTCATTCCGCATTGCCTGCCGCCTCGACCTCATGCACATCCGTGTTCAGAAACAGTTGAATGTTGCTTTCCGCACGTACGGCCTCAAGCAGGGTCAAATCCCAGAAATACGGATTGCCCTCCGGATTGCGGTATTGGTTGTCGACGAACAGCTCGCCCATAATACCGGTTTCTCTGGCATAGCGGTTCGTGCCATGCGCGGTGGCGCCGCATACCCAGACGCGGACCTCACTGCTGGAGTTTCCGCCAAGCACAGGCCGGTTCTGAACGAGGGCAACCGTTCTGCCAAGTCTGGCTGCGGCAATCGCCGCATTCAGGCCGGCCAACCCGCCGCCGATGACGGTTATATCGGTTTGTACCGTTTCATTTTTCATGTGGATTCACCTCATTTATAAAGTTTGTATCCGTAATTTCATTATATATACGGAACTTTACTTTTCACATGCATTGAATTAACATCATACATATACAAAATTTCGTGAATATATTTGTCGAAGGCGGGTGCCCTGCGCAGGCTTCCACCGATGCATTCTGAATCCATGGGATAACGAATGCAGTGTGCTGTGTCCGTGGAAAATAGAGGTTTTTTCTGTAACCATAGGAAAGGAGATGCAGCATGGAACCATGGAGGTTCTGGATTCCCTCCGTTATCAGTCACGTATTCTGGTACCGGAAAAAGGCATTTCAGCTGAAAGAGGACACGTACGCCGACTGGGTGCTGTTTGCCGTGCAGGCAGGCTCTTTTCGTTACCGGATCGGCGAGGCTTCAGGCGAGGCAGGCTTCGGCGATGCGGTGCTCTGCCCGCCGGGGGTGGCGTTCGAGCGGGAGGTTATCGAACCGGTGACGTTTCATTTTTATACCATCGGCTGGGAACGCTCCATGGAGGAAGCGGTGGAACTAAGCCGCGGAGCCGGGGACAGTGCCGCAGAGGTGAAGCTGAAGGAGTCGGCGGGAGCTGCCCGAGGGCTGAGAGGCTCCGGCGGTGACATGCAGCCTGATGAGCTATCAGTGGCGGAGAGTACATCGGAATTGGTTTTTTCTTCCAAGATGATGCCCGTTCATTTAAGCTGGCTAGACCATAACCGGCTGTCGAGCACGTACTTCTATATGGAGCAGCTGGCCCGGCTTCGTCCCGGTGAGCCGAAACGGGCACAGTGGAATCATTTCCTGCATGATTTATGGCAGTTATACGGGATGGAGCAGGAGGTGGCCAGGCAGACGAGAGAGCAGCAGGAGCAGGATCCGTTGATGCAGGAAGCGGAGCGTTGGCTGCGGCAGCAGGCGTTCGGGCCGATTCTTTTAAAGGAGCTCAGCGCCCGGCTTGGCTTGAGCCCGGTGCAGCTGACGCGGCAATTTCACGCGGCCTGCGGCGCGACGCCAATGGATTATTTAACCTCATTAAGAATTCAGAAGGCAAAGGCGCTGCTGCTCGAAACCGATATGACGCTGGAGCAGATCGCCGAACAGTGCGGCTACGAGAACGGCTTTTATTTAAGCCGGATGTTCTCCAAGACGATGAAGGTCAGTCCTTCCCGATACCGCAGCATGCACCGGCTTTGACAGGGGAGAGCCTGCAGGATAGCAAGAACAGGCGCCTAGACACCAATGCCGCAAGCGGCAAACGATGCGGGTACAGGGGGACGGCAGTAGGCAGCAGCCCATTCGCCGGGGAGCCGACTAATTTTTGGCAGAGGGCTTGGGAGAGCGTTGGCATAGTGCCGGAGAGTGAGCTGGCAACACCGTGGGAAGCAAGTCATGTGAAAAAGCCGGCCGGAGCAGCTCCGGTAGGCTTGACTGATGAATGATACGAAGAATCCGTTGCTTAAAGCTGCTTCTTCATTCTCACATGCGGAATTCCTGCATCCAGGAACGTTTCCGGCGAGATGGTGACGTAGCCCAGCTTCTGGTAGAACACCTCCGCCTGACATTGGGCATCGAGCAGCGTGTAGGCAAAGCCAAGCTTTTTGGCCTGCTCCTCTAAGCCCAGCACGATCGCTTTGCCGGCGCCCGTTCCCCGCATAGGCTTCAGCACGGCAATGCGTTGGAGCTTCATGGTCGAGTTTGCATTTTCATAGGGCCGCATTCTGCCCGTAGCCGCAGGCTGTCCATCTACCAGCAGCAGCATATGGGTGCAGGCCTCCGGGCTTTGATCGAATTCATCAACCTCCAGGCTGGCGTCGACCTGCTGTTCTCTAACGAATACCTCCATACGAATATCGAGGCATTGCTGGAGCTGCTCTTTATTGGTCACAAGTACGATTCGCTTCACGATTCATTCTCCTTTGCTGTGGCAGGGATGTTAGTTCAAATGACAATA
This sequence comes from Paenibacillus sp. TAB_01, assembly GCF_043945595.1. Classification (NCBI taxonomy): domain Bacteria; kingdom Bacillati; phylum Bacillota; class Bacilli; order Caryophanales; family Paenibacillaceae; genus Paenibacillus; species Paenibacillus sp. TAB_01. The sequence goes on along the minus strand of NZ_JBIFNP010000001.1, from coordinate 6,154,340 downwards.
AGTCTACTTTTATGAATACTCCAAAAAACGCCCGGCGTCAAATTGAAATGATGACCGTTGGTCAAATTCGCTTGTAGGATAAATCCAAGGAACCCGGGACATCGGTCGGCCGGGAGCAGCATCCGGGCTCGCAGCAATCATTTTTCAGCGGCTGCTGATTTGGATTTTCTTATGACCGGCGAAACCGTTAGCGGCTTGCTTGCGTCTATAAGGTTAGAAGTTGGTTTTTTCTTGAAGAGACGAATAATCCAGGTCAGGAGTGAGGGAATGGGTATCATTATTTTTGTCATATTTGTTTTCATTGTTATTTCGATTATTACACGGGCGGTGAATAATTCAAGGCAGGGCGGCCGCCGCCGTTACGATCGGAGCGGTTACCAGAATCATAACGGCGCATCCTCGGGCTTTGTGGACAGCAGTACTTATGACAATGAGGACTCGAACCATCGTCACCACCATCATCATCATTCGCATCATCACGATCACCAGCACGGTCACCATCACAGCGGGCATCATGACAGCCACTCTAGCGACAACAGCTCAAGCGGATCCTCGGACAGCTCATCCGGCGGCGATAGCGGTGGCGGGGGAGACAGCGGCGGCGGAAGCGATTGAGCATCGAAGCCGTCCGTGTCCGTACGGGATGAGGGATATAAAGGCAAGTCACTTGATAAGGAGAGGTTCGTATGACAGCATCCGATTTGGAGACATTGAAATATCCGATAGGGCAATTTTCATGGAACGGGGCAATTTCCGGGGAGCAGCGGCTTCGCTGGATTCAGGAGATTGAAGAGGCTCCGGAGCTGCTAAGAAAAGCCGTGGATGGCTTGAGCCCGCAGCAGCTGGATACCCCTTACCGTCCGCAGGGCTGGACTGTCCGTCAGGTGGTTCATCATTTGGCTGACAGCCATATGAACAGCCTGGTTCGCTTCAAGCTGGCGCTGACCGAAGAACAGCCGACGATCAAGCCTTATGATGAAGCGCGGTGGGCGGAGCTTGCCGACGGCAGCCAGGCGGATATTTCATTATCGTTAGCGCTGCTGGATCAGCTGCATGCCCGGTGGGGACTCCTGTTCCGTTCATTGGGGGAGGAACAATGGGGACGCACCTTCATTCATCCGGAATCGGGCGTGGTCCGGTTGGACGTCAACTTGGGCATTTATGCTTGGCACGGGCGTCATCATACAGCTCATATTACAAGCCTGAGGACGCGGATGAACTGGTAAGTCTGTTGTGTGTTTCAGCGGCAGGAAAAATGTCAGATCGATAAGGGACTGGGCTTGGGTCATTTATGACGCCGGGAGCGGTTCCTTTTTTATTCATGGACTCAGAAAGGTGTGAACAAATCTAACATATTTCTTGTTGAATGAAATATTGTGTGCTAAACTACATTTTGTGATACAAATTAGCGAAAAAGTAACACGGGTTAGAGCTTGTTGTTATACAAGTTTCCGTTTTCAATTCAAGTAAAACAGTTCCGTATTCCGGTAGGGAGGGTTTTCTGTGTTAAAAACCGTATTGGCCAGCCGCCGTCAATGGCAAGGCTACGCAATTGTTATCGTGATCCTGCATCTTCTCGGAATCTGGGGCTTAATTTCAGCCGCTTCCGTCAATCCGGCCTTCTGGGGCTTAGGTTTGCTGGCCTACACGTTCGGCCTCCGGCATGCCTTCGACGTGGACCATATCGCCGCCATCGATAATACGGTGCGCAAGCTGGTGGAGCAGAAGCGCAATCCGCTCGGGCTGGGCTTCTTTTTCTCGCTCGGCCATTCCACGGTCGTCTTTCTGATGGTGCTGGCCATTGCCTTTTCCATACATTGGATTCAGAATCACATGCCGGAAATGCAGGACATTGGCGGCGTCATCGGGGCTTCCGTCTCGGGCTTGTTCCTGCTGATCATCGGTCTGGTTAACCTGGTTATACTTGTTCAGCTGTTCAAAGTATTTCAGCAGTGGCGCCGGGGTGAGCACAACCACGAGCATGTGGAGCACTTGCTGCACAATAGAGGCTTCTTCGCCCGACTGATTCGTCCTTTTTACGGATTTATCAAAAAAAGCTGGCATGTGTACCCGCTCGGCTTCCTGTTCGGGCTCGGGTTTGATACGGCTACCGAGGTCGGCTTGCTGGCCATTTCGGCGGGCGCTGCGAAGACGTCTATCTCCGTATTCGGGATCATTTCGCTGCCGCTGTTGTTTGCAGCCGGGATGAGCCTGCTGGATACGGCCGACGGCATGGTGATGACATCGGCTTACCGCTGGGCGTTCAAGACACCTCTGCGCAAGCTGTATTATAACTTGACCGTCACCCTGCTCTCGGTCATTGCGGCTCTGCTGATCGGCATGGTAGAACTGACGCAGGTGCTGAGCGAGAAGCTGGATGCGCAGGCGCCATTCTTTAAGTGGCTGCAGGATTTGGACTTTGGCGTTCTCGGCTATGTGCTGGTTGCGCTGTTCCTGGCCGCTTGGGCGATTTCCCTGCTGGCATGGAAATGGTTGAAGGTCGAGAAGCCTGCGGGCGGTATCGGCATGAAGCAGGGCTAGGCTGAAGCGGGAAGGGAAGCATACCGCCAAAACGGGCAGGCAGCGGGGATGCCGCCGATAAACTAGCGGAGAGTGCGGAATCGTTCTGTAGAAGCGAAAGCGTTCGCCGTTATCCCTGGATTTCAACCGCTACAAGCGGAAGATAATCAAAGAAATACAGGGGTAACAGCGATCGGAAGAAGGTTCCATACTCGCAGCGATGACTTTTTCAGTGGCTTCGCAGTGCACAGCGGATGGAGATTTTTACCGGCTGCCGGCGGCTCTCAATCCAACACTGCCACCCTGTATAAGGAATACATACAGCTTCACTACAAAAAAAGAACAAGCCTGTACGTCACAGACTCCGCTTCAAGCGGGCAGGGACGGTACAGGCTTTTTTTTGAAAAAAATGAATTAGACCGGTAAAAGTCCTCCATCCCAAGGCATACCCTTGCGGAAGCGAACCTCATCGTGCCAACGCTGAAGCATGAGAACGCTGAACTGATACATATCCCATATTTCGCAAGGCTTGGCTTTCGAGCCGGAAGCTTTGAGAATCGCATTGACGGCACGGCGGGCCGCCTCATTCGCTCCCTCCATGGTGGCGAGGTCCGTGTTCGTTTTAACATAGTCGGAGGCGAGGAACAGATTCGGAATATCGGTATAAGCGTGCGGGCGAAGCGCCCACGTATGGACCTTGTTGACCAGCAGCGGCTCAAGATTGATAGCGACGCCCTCGGGATTCGGCAGATGCACATCCTCGTCGAGGAACCAGGAATGAATGTTGCTGTCCTCCAGCACTACACGTCCGTCGACGTTCAAGCTGGCCTTCAGCTGCGCCCACACCTCCTGCATAACTTCCTCTCTGGAGCATTGACGTGCGCTCTTGCCGAACAAGGTGCCCGGCGTCTCCCAATCGGAAATATCGACCGACAGAATGCCTTTGACTTGACCGTCGCCGTATTCGCTTAGATCGACATCGGGCCAAAACTGCTTCTGGGACACCGACGTCAGCGCCCAAGTCGAATCCATATAAATCATATGGCCGTGAATGATAGGCACGTCTTCCTTCAAGTAAAACTGAATCCCGTTCATCCAGTCGACGCTTTCGGCCAGCTCCTTGATGTTCGCCAAGGTCCGGTCTCCCTCCAGCAGCTCGTCCGTGATGAATTGCGCCATGACCTCCACCGGGAACGCTGCCACGTAATAATCCGCCTGCACCTCGAATGTCGCACCTTTTTCCGTAACGGTGGCGCCGGTAATGACTCCGTTGCTGCAGTGGATCTGCTCCACCTTTGCCTCCAGATGATAATCGACGCCCAATTGGCGAAGATGCTCCAGCCAAGGATAAATCCATACCTCATTGGTCGGTTCAGTTCAGCAGCCGGTCGGCGCTTCCGCCCGGCATTGTCATATCGAGCATAATCTGCGAGCCGACCGTACCGATCGTCGCCGTATTCGCTTCCCGCGCTTTGGCTGCGACAAGAATCCGCGTCATCCCTGTAAACACCCGCTTGAAGTTGGCCGACTGCGCATCCGCATCGATGAAATTCCACCAGGCAATGTTCTGGTATTCCTCTTCCCTGCGGTCGTTGCAGCTTGTCATAACCTGCCAGCAGCGTTCCAGGTAATGTTCGACTTCTTCCTCCGACAGGCCGAGATGATTGTCGAATAAGGAGCGCAGGAGCGCCTTTATATCTGTAAGCGATGTCGGAAATTCGGTAACGAATTCGACAGGCACATCGTCGGTTCTTGCCAGCCCCAATCGGGTTCCTTCGACAAGATTGTCGGCAACCCCGCGCTTATTCGCACCGTACGGAATCCGTTCCATCGTGTCGATGACGTGCTTGTAAAATCTCGGGAAAAAACGGAAGCCATGCTCGCCGGGCAAGTCCTTCCGGCCATGAACCCCGCTGTCGGGAACCGGCATCGACCGGGCCTTGCCCCCCGGAATGCGCTTCATCTCATAAACCGCTACGTCGAATCCCCGTTCCGCCAGCTCGTGAGCCGCGCTCATTCCGGCAACGCCGCCGCCGAGAACGGCTACTTTTTTCGTCATTTCATTTCCTCCCCTGTCATAAATTGTTATAAAATATAATCTATTTATACCATGACTTTTCGACTAATAAAATCAATTTGTTTCGACAAAATTAGACAATTAGACCTAATCTAAGAATCGAAGAGGGAGGGGCCCTATAAAACCAGAATAAAACAGCAATTGAACAGGATGGAGTAAAGACAAAACGGTCCGCCGTTCGGTATGATAGCCGTAGGATGATAATTAAGCCCACAAGGCAGGGGAGGAAGTTACATGACCAAATTCCATATCGCCGTTATCGGCTGCGGAGGCATGTCCAAATCGTGGATCGAATATGCGCTGCAGAGGGAGGATACGGAGATTGCAGCTCTGGTGGATCTGCGAAAAGAAAGCGCTGCCGCGATGGCGGAGCGCTATGGTATCCAGTGCGGCATCTACGATGATGTAAGACAGGCGATTACCGAATCGGGGGCAAACCTCGTGTTCGATGTGACCATTCCCGAGAGTCATGCGGCGGTGGCTACTATGGCCATGGAGCTTGGATGCGATGTGCTGGGAGAAAAGCCGATGACGGTCTCAATGGCGGAAGCGAGACGTCTTGTCGACTTGGCGGAGCAGAAGAACCGCACTTACGCCATTATGCAGAACCGGCGTTACCTCACGCAAATTCGCGCGTTCCGCGAGCTGGTGCATACGGCCGGGATCGGCGAGATCGGATTTGTAAATGCGGATTTCTTCCTCGGACCGCATTTCGGCGGCTTCCGCGATGCGATGGCGAGCCCGCTGATCCTCGATATGGCCATTCATACGTTTGATCAGGCCCGGCTGATTACAGGCCAAGATCCGGTATCGGTTTACTGCCACGAGTTTAATCCGGCGGGCTCCTGGTATGCGGGCAATGCAGCGGCCGTCTGCCTATTCGAATATGATAACGGCGGCGTGTTTTGCTACCGGGGCTCCTGGTGCGCTGAGGGCAGTCCTACGTCCTGGGAATCGCAGTGGCGGGTGAACGGCAGCCAAGGGACGGCGATTTGGGATGGAGCCTCTCCGCCTTTTGCCGAAGTGGCGGTACCGCAGCAGGAGCCGGCCTTTACCCGCACCTTCGAGCGGATTGAAGCCGATTTGAGCTGGCAGGGCAAGCAGGGGCATCACGGGTGTTTGGATGAGATGTTTGCCGCATTGTCGGAAGGACGGAAGCCGGAGACGAACTGCACGGACAATATTAAAAGCATGGCGATGGTATATGGCGCGCTGCAAAGCGCAAAGGAAGGGCGCAAAATTCAGCTGGCCGAGCTGATGTAAATCAAGTCGCAAGCTTGCGGACATCATCAGCCTACGACGCATGTTCTTTTATCCAAGAGAACAAACGAAGCTTTTGTACCGGCGACCCCCGCAAAATATCGACGCGCTTCGAATCCGTTTAGCATCCTCAAAATGACAGGTTCTGACAGGCTGTCGAATACGAGATGACGGGCGGGTCGATTTCTGATGAATTTATCGAATTGCCGCGGCTGCGGCAAGCTGCATCTGCAGCGGGCGCATGTGCTGTGCGCGGATTGCTTTAAGCTGCATTTGGAACAAAGCAGCCGGATCAAAGCATTTCTTCAGGCTCATCCCGGAGCAACGGTGATCGATCTGGCCAGAGAAACCGGCCTGTCTTTAAACCAGGTGAACGAGCTGGTCGGCCGATAGCGCGTTCAGGAAAAATAATCCTGCGCCGAGTGACGGCGCAGGCGAGAAGAACAATAAAGCAATGCCCCAAGGCAAAGGAGCCGGACTCCCTTCTTTGCCTTGGGGCATTTTTGGCATTCGCTGCGGGCCGTTCAGCTTATCCGCTTGCGCTTGCGGCTTGCGGCATAGAGCGCCCAGGCTGCTCCAAGCAGCATAAGCAGCAGCGCGCAGCCGGCGTACAGCGTGCCGAGACCAAGCGCGCCGAGTGCGGCGAAGCCGAGCAGCGGTCCGAGGGCCGCGCCTACATCGACGACCGTCGTATAGGTCGTCATGTAGGCGACCCGGGAGCTCCCGCCGGCCGTATCGGCGGCAAGCGCATCGGTGAGCGTGACGATCGCCGTATTCGCCAGCTGGGCGGCCATCAGGATGGCCAGCCATGCGGCAAAAGGCGGCTGCAGCGGCAGCAGCAGGAAAGCCGCCGCTGCAAGCGCTAGGCTGGCGCCGTAGACCGGCAGCCTGCCGCGGGGGCCGTCGGACCAGGCCCCGATCCGCGGGGACAGGAACGGCGACCAGGCCCAGCGGACGGCCTGCACGATCCCGGCGACGGAGGCCGCTCCCCAGGCGGCCCCCATCAGCAGAATCGTCCCGGATGCAGGCATGTGAGCTTCGATCAAAGGGCTCATCGTGCCAAGATAAACGCCGAAGAAGATAACGCCCGTAATCAGACCGGAGGCGAGCACGAGCCAGCCTTCGGCTGTGAGTGATTTCAGACCCGCGAGCCTGCTGGAGGCCATTGTTGCTTGCTTCGGCGCAGCCGATGCCGCTCCCGTCTCCTTCGCATCAAGCCCTGCTTTCTCCCCCGTCTCTGCCGATGCTTGCCCGGTGGGCGATACCGGAAGGAAACGCCAGGCGAGCGGCAGGCCAGCCGCTGTGGCGACACCCAAGACGAGCGCGACATAGCGGGCGCCGATCAGCTCGGCCAGCAGCCCGCCGGCCAGCATGCCGATGAGGCTGCCTATGCCGATAATGCCGTTGTAGCTGCCGAGCAGGCTTCCGCGGTTCGTGGGACGGGAAGCCTCCAACACGGTCAGGTAACCGCCGATACGCAGCAGCGACCAGGCGGCTCCCCACAGTGTTCGGGCTATGAGCAGCAGAGTAAAGCCGGACAGGCTCCCGTAAGCGAGGGTCGTGAGTACAGCCAGACCCACGGCCAGCACAATGCCGGCACGCTTGGAGATCCGCCCGTAGAGCCATCCGATCAGCGGATTCAACGGCAGGCGGACGAACCGGTTGACGGACAGCAGGAATCCGACCTGCCATAACGATTGAAGCCCGAACTGCTGCCAGTAAACCGGCAGCACAATATACAGCATAGAGTCCCCCAGTAAACTGACGGCCGTAATCCATGCGACGATGCGGACGGACTTTTTGGCTTCCATCGAGGTACGGTGACGGTCAAGCTGGGACGGTTCGGCTGCCGATCCGGCGGTGGAGGTTTTCATTATGGCGCTCCTTTGGATTTCAGACATCCTTTTCTTCCTAATTGTAGATAGATAAAGGGGAATAAAAAGTGTAATCTCAATATGAGTCATTTCCCCTTTTATGGAGAGCGAAGAAAGGGATGCCGCTCCGAGGAGCAGACGAACAAGGAGGCTTAGATTCTATGCAGTTGTTGGAGCATTATGCCCGGCTTTATGATTTGTGGATGAAGCGGACCGAAGGCCGGCTTTCCTACGTGGAGGTGTCGGTGCCCGAGCTCTCCGCGTGGCTCCATTGTACGGAACGAAACGCTAAGCTGCTCGTCAAGGCCATGCTGCGACAAGGATGGCTGGACTGGCAGCCGGGCAGGGGGAGGGGCCACCGGTCTCAGATGTGCTGCCGAGCCGTCCCAGATATGCTCCTGGCCGAGCAAGCCCGCGGGCTGCTGCATTCGGGCGACATCCAAGGAGCGGTGCAGCTGCTGCACACCTCGTTTCTAACCGAGGAGGGAAAGGCGCAGCTGCTTCAGACGATCCGGCAATCGTTCGGCCCTCTTCATCAAGGCCAAGGAGAGGATGGCGGGCCGCGCAGCGCGCTCCGGTTTCCTTCTTACCGTCAGCTGGGCTCGCTGGACCCTGCCTATGCATCCCGACGTACTGAGCTGCACTGGATCCGGCAGCTGTTTGATACGCTGGTAAGGTATGATGCCGAGCGGCAGGCTTATTGTCCAGGCTTGGCCCATAGCTGGGAATGCGACAGCACAGCGAGCCGGTGGCGCTTTTATTTGCAAAAGCAGGTTCAATTTCATAACGGAGCCGTATTTACCGCGGAGGATGTCCGGTTTACGCTGGAAAGGCTGATGCTGCCAGGACCGGAAGAAAAGCGGGGAATTCCGGCTCCTTACCGGAAATTATTCGCAGGGATAGCGCAGGTGAAGGTACTGCACGAGCATGCCGTCGAGATCCGTTGGCACAGCGGCTGCTATCCCTGTCTTGCTTTGCTGACGCTGCCCGCAGCCAGTATTGTCCCTGCAGGCTTGTCCAACGATTGGTCTTGGAAGCCTGCAGGGACAGGGCCTTTCGTACTGTCGCGCCGGGAAGAGCGCTCGGTGCAGCTCAAAGCAAATCCCTTCTATTATAAAAGGCCGGCTAATCTGGATCTGGTTGAAATGTGGTGCTTGCCTGAGATTTACGAGCAGGATGGTCGTGAAGCTGTCGAAGTGCAGGAGGTCGAAGGAATGAACTTCTGGCATTACTGGGGCGGGCAGCAGACGGACGCTTCCTGGGAACGGGTGGAATGTATGAACCGAGGCTGTAAGTATGTGCTTATGAACCAGACAAAGGAGGGACTTCTTCAACATAAGGTGTGGAGGGATTTGCTGTACCGGATCATTCGCGAAGGGAACGCCATGGAGGAGCTGGGGGGGAACCGGGGAGAGCGCGCTGACAGCCTTGTGAGGGGACTGGCAGAAGCCTCTTGGCGGTTTGAAGATAAGAATTACGCAGCGATCGAGACTCCCATCCCGTTCGATCCTGATGGAGACAAGGGATTCATCCGGCCGTTACAGCTCGTCACTTATGCAGGAGCCGGCCATGAGCGGGACGCCGCCTGGCTTCAAAGGGAGCTGGTGAAGCACGGCATTCCGTTAATTGTCCGGATGGTTGAGTATGAGCGGCTCCTTCATCCGGATATTGCTGCGGAAGCCGATTTGCTCCTGCTTGAACAGCCTGTGGACGCCGACGAAGAAGCCGCGATGTGGTCTATTCTGGGCAGTGACCAGAGTCCGCTGAGAAGCTGCCTGATGCCGGAAACTCTGCAGCGGCTGAACCTTGGGCTCGAGCGGCTGGCTATAGAGCCGCAGCGGACCGAACGCTTGCGGGGGCTGATCAGGCTGGAGCGAGAGCTGCTGGATGACCGGGACGTCGTATTATGGTATCGCTGGCGGCAAATGGCCTCATTTCCGGCAGCAATGCAGGGAGTTAAGATCGGTCCTCTCGGCTGGGTCAATTATAAGTATGTATGGTTTAAAGAATAAAGGCCTGAGGGAGCCATCCCGGCAGGCCGATAGCTTGTCTAAGCGGATTGCAGAATCTTATCCAGCAAATTCCCGCGAATCATCCGGATTCGTTCTTTGACGTAAAAATCATATGCGGCGCCCTTGAGCTCCTTCAGCTCGACGGGCAGCTCCGTATCGTTATCAATAATCGACATGGTCCCGTTATCGTAAAATTTGAAGGTAAGATCGACCCAGACTACGCCTGCCGTATCGAGAATTTTATCAATTTGAGTCTCCGTCAAAAACTCGCTGTTATCGAGCATCCTTTGCTTATAGAAATCCCGTTCGATAAATCTGGCTTTCACCGCATTCGTAGTCATGGTCTGCACCCCTCTCAAATAATAGGAACGTTTGTTCTTATCTCTATTATACCAAACATTTGTTCTTAGTCAATATTTTACAAATTAATATTTTAACGGGGCGCTCCGGCCGCCAGTCAGCCTTTGGGCGTATTATCGTCAGAGGTTTCCGGCTGAATGGGGGAAGCTTGACCGGGTACAGACGGCTTGTTCTTGTTCCCGTTGAACAAGGTTTCCGTTAAAGACTGCAGCTTTTCCATCACCTTGCCGTAGCCGAAGCCGATCAGAAAAGAAATCGCGATTTTACTCGTCAGCGAATCGCCCGTTTGCAGCAGCAGAATGCCGCTTTCGAATAAAATAATCGTGATGATTGCCGCACCGCCGCACTTGATGGGCCGAAGCAAATACCAGAACAGCCACCGTTCGGTAAGCTTGTGGTAATAGTCGTGGAACAGCCTGAGCGCATACAAGGTGCCGCCGATCGAGCCTGCCAGGCCATAGTAAGCGTAGTCCTCTACCGCGCTGATTCTTATACCGAGCACCTCAACGAGAATGCCGCTGCGGATGGCTCCCATCATCCAGAAGCAGCCTATAAACCAAACGATCAAATAGGTTAATATGCCGAGCTTGTACCTCCAGTCTGTGCCGAACATGCGATTCACCGCCTTCAAGGACTGTTGTTACATCGTATGCCGGCAGGAACCCTTTGGTTACGCCTCCTCCTGTTGACTCCGCCATTGCCCAATAAAAAAGGACGAAGCGCAGCAGCGCTTCATCCCTGAGTATAAAGACCTTTAACCCGGCTTACGAAGTATAGGCTTGTTTCTTCTTCAATGCGTAGCATTTGCGGCAGACGGGAAGGTAGCTTTCATTGCCGCCGATTTGAATCTGAGCCCCTTCAAAGACCGGCCTGCCATCCTCGCACCGCATGTTCATGATCGCTTTTTTATCGCAATACCAGCAAACGGTTTTGATTTCTTCAATTTTGTCGGCCAAAGCTAGCAAATGATAGCTGCCCGCGAACAGCTGCCCCATGAAATCCGCCCGCAGGCCGTAAGCGATAACGGGGATGTTCAGCGCGTCGACGATTTCGGTCAGCTGAAGCACCTGCTCCTTTTGCAAAAATTGGGCCTCATCGATCAGGATACAGTTCGGTTTCTCCTGCTCGGCCAGCTTCACCATATCGATATGTTCATCGATTACAATCGCTCTTTTCTGCATGCCGATGCGCGAAGCTACGGTGCCTACGCCGTAACGGTCATCGACGGCAGGCGTAAACAGCAGCACTTTTTTGCCCTGCTCCTCATAATTATGGGCAGTGCGCAGCACTTCGATCGATTTGCCGCTGTTCATCGTGCCGTATCGAAAATAAAGTTTAGCCACGTAGATAGACAGTCCTCTCCGCTGAAATATGCTCTCTATGATAGCATAGGATGGGGTGGAAGAGTATAGGTCTTCGATGGGATTCCTGGGCTTCCCCGACGCTCCGAACGTGCAGTGATACGTCTTTCAGCGGCTCTTAGCATGTCCGTGGTCCGTGCATTAATGCTGGACCGTCCCGCCGCTCTCCCGGATATCCCGTATAATATGGAACAGCGCCACTACGGTCTGTTCCGCATTTGTGACCGGAGACAAGGTCAGCCGGACGTCAAGCAGCCTTCCGTCCTTATGGCGCCGCTTCGTTTCATAATCTTTCACGTGATGCCCTGCAGAGGCTTGCCGATACAGCTCCTGCGTTTCGTCAAGCAGCTCCTTAGGAATGTTCAGATGAGCTTGCCAAAGCAGCTCCTCCTCGGTGAAGCCGAACGCAGCGAGATACGCCGGATTTATTTGCACGATACGATGATTTACATCAAGGATCGAAATGGGGGCGGACGAATGCCCGATCGCCGAATCCAGCAGAAGCTTTGTTTCCTGATATGCCGATTCCTGCCGTTTTAATTCCGTCGTATCCCGGAAGAACAGGCAAAGTCCGTCTTTGGTCGGATGGGCCGTCATTTCGTACCAGCGCCCCCGCGGAGCATAGAAATCGTGATGATATACGGGGGTTTTCTCTTCCATGGCACGGCAGACAGGAGCGTAAAAAGCGGATTGGAGCGCCCGTGGAAACCGCTGCCACAAGTTTTGGCCGAGGAGATGCTCCTTTTTATCCTTGAAGGTCTTCTCCGCTGCGCGGTTCAGGAAGGTGAGCCTCCAGTCAATGTCAATCATAAAGAGAGAGTACGGAACGGATTCGATGAGCGTGTGGCAGGTTTGGATCGAATGATGAAGCTTGCCGGCCAGCATCGTTTTTTCCGTTTGATCCTGCATATGCAGCAGAAAATAAAAGGACGCCGTCGGCTCGTCCCGAACCAGCGATACGTGTGTGGAGCACCACAACAGCTCGCCGGTATCATGGATCCAGCGGAGCTCGGCTGCAAAGGAAGGAGCGGCGCCCGCTGCGAGCTCGCTCAGCAGGTGCATGGATCGGAGCAGCTCATCGGGATGCAGCAGCGCTTGTATATTCAGATGCCGCAGCAGCAGCTCTTCATAGCCCAATAACCGGCTGAAAGCGGCATTGGCCCGGATGAACCGGCCGTCCAGATGGAGGAGCGCCATGCCGAAGGGACATAGAGGAAACCAGCGATCGGCGAGCTGGGAGAGGGCTCCCTCTGCCGTATCGGCCGGGTGATGGTTTATATTGGAGTGAGGGACATTGGATAGCATGATTTAATAAGGAACCTCCGGATTCAATTCAGGCTGTAGGGGCGGCCGTACTGGGCGGAGAAAGAATAGGATAAACATAGCATGAGGCAGCGGGTGAAACAACGCAGAAATATAAAGAAATAGTTAAGTCTGAACTAAATTTTATTTTAGATGCGTTGGGAGGACGGAGTGTAAGAAATTGAACGTGGATTAATTGAACAGCGGCGCTTATAATGTAAAAAAAGCATTGGAAGAAAAAGGAGGCTGTCGGTAAAGTTGATACGATGGGCAATTATTGGAGCAGGCGACGTGGTGGAACGCAGAGTGGCGAATGCGCTGCAGACGGCGGCGGGAAGCAGCTTACGAGCTGTCGTTCGTCGGGATAAGGCCAAATTGAATGCGCTCGCAGAAAGGTTCGGCATTCCTTGCGCTTATACGGATGTGTCTCAAGTATGGAACGATCCCGAGATCGATGCGGTCTACATCGCGACACCGGTAGCAGTGCATGCGGAGCATGCTCTCGGAGCCGCCCGCCATGGCAAGCATGTGCTTTGCGAAAAGCCGATGGCGCTGAACACCGCGCAGGGCGGCCAGATGATTGAGGAATGCAGACGGTACGGCGTTCAGCTGGGCATAGCATACTACCGGAGGTACTATCCGAAAATAAGAAAACTGAAGGAGCTGCTCGAAGCCGGGGTGATCGGAAAGCCCGTTTATGCGCGCGCGCAGTTTAGCGGATTGACCGATCACGCAGGAACGGAGCGGGCTTGGCTGCTTCAGCCGGATATTTCCGGCGGCGGGCCCTTGATGGACGTCGGGAGCCACGTCATCGATCTGCTGTGTTTTATTTTGGGACGGCCGCAGCTGGTGACGGCCATGACCGGGAATATTTTGCAGGATTTGGCGGTAGAGGACACGGCGTCGGTGCTGATCCGTTACGCTTCAGGCTGTCAGGCGTCCGTTCACGCGAGCTTTAGCACGGCGGCGGGCAACCAGATCGAAATTTTCGGCACAGCGGGCAAGCTTACCATGGCCTCGGTGGAGGGCCCTATCCTGGAATGGACGGATTCGGCCGGGGAGCTCCGCCGCTTCGAGCTGCCGAAGCATGAAAATATGAATGTGCCGATGGCGGAGCATTTTATAGAAGCGCTCCAAGGAGATTCCATTTATTTATGCCCGGGGGAAGAGGGGATCCAAAGCTCCCGGATCATCGAGGCTGCATATCGTTCCGCAAATGAACGACAGCAAATATTGCTCTTTTGAGAGGGAAAACCATCAGAATCCGAACATTCGGTTCGATGCTAGTCGAAAAAGAATGGATTTTGCCGAAGGAAATAGATTTTTAAATTTACATGCCAAGTATCAGGTGTTAATATAAGACATATTCATTTTATAAGAGGTTCATAGAGTTATCACAGCTATGCCGATGGGAGCCTCCGTTTGGAGAGAGAAAAGGGCATGCGGAGTCCATTCGGATGGTTTTCGCCCGTCAGTTTAATACTTCACATCTGTGAAGCTGTGATCCTGCATCCTGTGCTTGTGAACGGCGGAACAAATCATATGGATAGGAAGGTTGTTGTACTGCATGAACAAAATCGGATTACCCATGAAACAAGGTCTTTACGATCCGCAATTTGAGCACGACGCTTGCGGAATCGGGTTTGTTGCCAATATTAAAGGTAAGCCTTCCCACGAAATCGTGGAGCAGGCATTGCGCGTGCTTTGCAATCTCGATCATCGCGGAGGCCAAGGCAGCGAGAACAATACAGGGGACGGCGCGGGAATCCTGCTGCAAATTCCTCATGGCTTTTTTCAAGCCGAGTGTGCGAAAGAAGGCATCACGCTGCCGGCTGAAAGCCAATACGGCGTGGGCATGGTATTCCTCCCACAGGATGCGTCCGCGCGGGCTGCCTGTGAGCAAGTGCTGGAGAAGCAAATTGCCGACGCAGGTTTGGCTCTGATCGGATGGAGAACAGTGCCGACCGACAATTCTACGCTGGGGGCTTCGGCCGTTTCGGCGGAGCCGTTCGTACGCCAAGTCTTTATTGACGGTACCGGGTTCGATTATTTGGCGCTGGAGCGCAAGCTGTATGTGATCCGCAAGCTGACGGAGAATGCGGTGAAGGGGCTCGCGCTCCAGGAGCCGTTCTATTTCTCGAGCTTGTCGAGCCGCACGATTGTTTACAAAGGAATGCTGACGCCGGAGCAGGTGAACCGTTATTATGTGGAATTGACAAATCCTGCGTTCGAAACCGCGCTGGCGCTGGTTCATTCCCGTTTCAGCACGAATACTTTCCCGAGCTGGGAGCGTGCGCATCCGTACCGTTATATCATTCATAACGGGGAAATCAATACGCTGCGCGGGAACGTGAACTGGATGCATGCGCGTCAGGCGATGTGTGAGACGGATCTGTTCGGTGAAGATTTCCGGAGCATTTTGCCGGTCATCGATACGGACGGCTCCGACTCCCAAATGTTCGATAATACGCTTGAATTTCTGATGCTCTCCGGACGCAGCCTGCCGCACGCGGTGATGATGATGATTCCGGAGCCATGGTCCAAGCATGAAACGATGAGCGATGAGAAAAAAGCTTTCTACGAATATCACAGCACCCTAATGGAGCCGTGGGACGGACCGGCGGCGATTTCGTTCACGGACGGCCGGATCATCGGCGCCGTGCTTGACCGGAACGGACTGCGTCCCGGCCGCTACTACGTAACCAAAGACGATCTGATCGTCCTCGCCTCCGAGGCCGGCGTATTGAATATCGAACCGGAGCGCATCGCCCGCAAGGAGCGTCTGCAGCCGGGCCGCATGCTGCTCGTCGATACCGTGGAAGGCCGCATCGTTTCCGATGAAGAAGTGAAACGCGGCATTATTACGGAGCAGCCTTACCGTGAATGGCTGAACGAGCATTTGATCTCGCTGGAGGATCTGCCCGCATCGGCCGAAGCGCCGGAGGCGGACTTCGAGACGGTGCTGCAGCGTCAGCAGGCATTCGGCTATACGCTGGAGCATGTGCGCAAAACGATCGAGCCGATGGCGAAGACCGGCGTAGACCCGATCGGTTCCATGGGCTATGACGCTCCGCTTGCGGTGCTGTCCGACCGCCCTCAACTGCTGTACAGCTATTTCAAGCAGCTGTTCGCGCAGGTAACGAACCCGCCGATCGATTCGAACTTCGAAGAGATCATTACGGCTCAAGGCACTACCGTAGGGCCGGAACGCAACCTGATTCAGCCGGAGCCGGAAAGCTGCCGTCAGATTCGCTTGGCGACGCCGGTGCTGACGAACGCCGAGCTTGCCAAGCTGCGGGATATTCAGCGGGAAGGCTTCAAGACGGTGACGCTTCCGATCCTGTTCGACCCGTCCGAGGGGACAGCTGCGCTTGAGAAGGCGATGGACGCTCTCTATACGGATTGTGACCAGACGATTGCCGACGGCGCGACATTGATTATTTTGTCCGACCGCGGGGTAGATGCGCAGCATGCCGCAATTCCGGCGCTATTGGCCGTATCGGGCGTGCATCATCATTTGATCCGCCAAGGCACGCGCACGAAGGTCGGTCTTCTGCTGGAATCCGGCGAGCCGCGCGAGGTGCATCATTTCGCCCTGCTGCTGGGCTACGGCGTGAGCGCGATCAATCCTTACCTGGCGATGGAAACGGTAGAGGATTTGGTCCGTCAGAAGAAGCTGAAGGACACGACCCCGGAAAAAGCGTTATACAATTATGTGAAGGCTTCTACCAAGGGCGTCGTTAAAGTATTGGCCAAAATGGGTATTTCGACGATCCAGAGCTACCGCGGCGCGCAAATTTTCGAAGCTGTCGGTCTGGACCAGTCGGTGATTGATAAATATTTTACCTGGACTTATACGCCAGTGGGCGGTATTCAAATCGACGTAATTGCCCAGGAAGCGATTTTGCGCCATCAGAGCGCTTATTCCGAGCAGGAGGGCAGCCGTGCGCTTGATTCCGGCGGCGAGCTGCAATGGCGTAAGAGCGGCGAAGATCACATGTACAATCCGGAAACGATTCATGCGCTGCAGAACGCTGTACGCACGAATAACTACGAATCGTACAAAAATTTCGCAAAGCTGATTCATAAGGAAAACGAGAAGTACGCTACACTTCGCTCGCTGTTCTCGTTCAAATCGAACCGGAAGCCGATTCCGATTGAAGAAGTCGAATCTGCTGAGTCGCTGTTCAAACGGTTCAAAACGGGTGCGATGTCGTACGGCTCCATCTCGAAAGAAACCCACGAGGACCTCGCGATCGCGATGAACCGGATCGGCGGGAAATCGAACACCGGTGAGGGCGGAGAGCATCCGGACCGCTTTACCCCTGATGCGAACGGGGACTCGCGCCGCAGTGCAATCAAGCAGGTAGCGTCGGGACGCTTCGGCGTGACGAGCAACTATCTGGTGAATGCGGATGAGATCCAGATCAAAATGGCTCAGGGAGCGAAACCGGGCGAAGGCGGCCAGCTGCCGGGCACGAAAGTATACCCGTGGGTAGCCGAGGTACGCGGCGTGACGCCGGGCGTAGGCTTGATTTCGCCGCCTCCGCATCACGATATTTATTCCATCGAGGATTTGGCCGAGCTGATCCATGATTTGAAGAACGCGAACCCGCGGGCGAGAATCAGCGTCAAGCTCGTGTCCGAGGTAGGCGTAGGCACCATCGCCGCAGGCGTAGCCAAAGGGAAGGCGGACGTTGTCCTCATCAGCGGCTACGATGGCGGTACGGGCGCCTCTCCACAGACGAGTATCCGTCATGCCGGGCTGCCGTGGGAGCTGGGGCTTGCCGAGACGCATCAGACGTTGATACTGAACAACCTGAGAAGCCGGGTCATCGTTGAGACCGACGGCAAGCTGATGACCGGACGCGATGTTGTCGTTGCGGCATTGCTGGGCGCAGAGGAGTTCGGTTTCGCTACGACTCCGCTGATCGCGCTGGGCTGCATCATGATGCGCGTGTGCCATCTGGATACGTGCCCGGTCGGTGTGGCAACGCAGAACCCGAACCTGCGCAAGAAATACGTGGGCGATCCGCAGCATGTCGTAAACTTCATGCACTTCGTCGCAGAGGATGCGCGCGAGCTGATGGCGGAGCTGGGCTTCCGGACGATCGAGGAAATGATCGGGCATACGGAAATTCTCGAAACGAAGCAGGCCGTACAGCATTGGAAGGCGAGAGGCATCGATTTGTCGCCGCTGCTGTATCAGCCTGAGGTAGGCGAAGAAGTGGGCCGCTTCTGCTCCGAGAAGCAGGACCACGGTCTGGACCGCTCCATGGACATGAAGGAGCTGTTGACGATCTGCGAGCCTGCGCTGGAACGCACAGAGCGCGTGCATGCGATGCTGCCGATCCACAACGTTAACCGTGTCGTCGGGACGATTCTCGGCAGTGAAGTCACACGCCGTTACGGTGCGGAAGGCTTGCCGCACGATACGATCCGGCTGCATTTTAACGGCTCGGCGGGTCAAAGCTTCGGCGCGTTCCTTCCAAAGGGAGTCACGCTGTCGCTGGAAGGCGATGCGAACGACTACGTCGGCAAGGGGCTGTCGGGCGGTAAAATCGCGATCTTCCCATCCGAGCAGTCGACCTTCGTTGCCGAAGAAAATATTATTATCGGCAATGTGGCTCTCTACGGCGCGACCG
This sequence comes from Paenibacillus sp. TAB_01, assembly GCF_043945595.1. Taxonomy (NCBI): domain Bacteria; kingdom Bacillati; phylum Bacillota; class Bacilli; order Caryophanales; family Paenibacillaceae; genus Paenibacillus; species Paenibacillus sp. TAB_01. The sequence continues at coordinate 6,135,929 of NZ_JBIFNP010000001.1, read as the reverse complement.
ATGGGGAGGCCTACATCCGCGGTATAGCGGGAGAACGCTTCTGCGTCCGTAACTCCGGCGTCCGTGCGGTCGTCGAAGGCGTCGGCGACCATGGCTGCGAGTACATGACCGGCGGCCGCGTCGTCGTCCTGGGTCCAACGGGCCGCAACTTCGCCGCAGGGATGTCCGGCGGGGTTGCCTACGTGCTCGACGAGGACGGTACCTTCGCGCAGCGCTGCAACAAGGAAATGGTGCTGCTTGAGCAGGTAGAGGAGACGTACGAAGCCGAAGAGCTGCGCAACATGATTCAGCACCATGAGACTTTTACGGGCAGCGAGGTGGCTGACCGCGTTCTGAAGAACTGGGAGCAGTATGTGTGGAAATTCGTGAAGGTTATTCCGAAGGATTACAAACGGATGTTTGCGGCGATTGAGCGCGTGAAGCTTTCCGGCTTGAGCCAGCAGGAAGCAATGCTGGTGGCCTTCGAAGAAAACATGAAAGACGTATCCCGCGTCGGCGGAAACTAATAATATAGGGGGTTCCAGCTGGTCCATGTACCGGCTGGAGCCCTTTTTTTACATGATAGCGTACTATGTCAAATAGTTTTTTAGATATTTTGAGCAACCTAAACACACCTATGTCTTTGGATTTCCAAAAAAAGTTAGCAACTGACAGGAAAACGATAGACAGAACTGGTCTTTCTCGGATTTGAAGAAAATAGCTCCTATTTCAATCCTGCGATGCAATCTGGCTGAGTGCAGAATCTACGCTAACGTACAATACGCATTAACAGGACGAGGTGGATAAGGCTAATTTTCGAGTGTCCGATGGCCTCATGAATTTATTCGATCTCTCCTCAATCCCAGAAAGACCGGCACTGTCGTTTGTACTTAAAGTTAGGCAGCAGCCTGTAGAGCTGATGAAATAAAGCAGTTGTACTTCAATTTCTTGTTAATCTCCGTAGTGATCTGGTAGCTCGAAAGTTGCGATGCAAAGTAAGCACGATCTCGCAGCATGGCAAAGGCAATTTTAAGCATCTTATTCCCCATGGCAATGAAGATAGAACGCTCATGCTTTCCTCGGGTTTTCAGACGATCATAGAACGACTTCAAATCCTTGTTATGAAGACAGAGGTTGCGACCAGCCAAAAACACTACGTAGCGAAGATGGCTGTTTCCTTGCTTAGAAATATTCCGGTAGGAACCTTTGCCACCGCCTGTCTGCTTGATGATGGGATTGGTGCCTGCTTTTTTTATTAATTGGCCAGCATGAGTAAAGTGGGATACGTCCCCCATTTCAGCGTAGAGCTCGGCTGATGTAGACACACCTAGACCAGGGACGGTCAGGAGCAGCCTGCCATCGGTTTGAAGGAGTAGTTTTTCAATTTCCTGATCCAGTAACTCAATCTTGGCATCAAAAGCATCAAGGTCGCTTAGCTTCATTTTAAGTAGCATAAGTTCGGGACGCAGTTCTTCCATATTACGAGAAAGGGATTGCTCGGCAACATACAAAAGCTTGTGTATGGCTGTTTTACGCAGCTTTAGATTATGACGTATGGATAGCTTACGAAGCTCACTCTCACCTAAATTTAGAACCATGGATGGATGTGGATAGTGCTCCATGAAGAAGAGAGAGGCCTTACCCCAAAAGTCACTGAACACTTTAATCTTACGTGCTTTACCTTGACTGTGGTCAGCATAACCTTGATATTCACGCCAGATAATGTCCATAAGATTACGGATCTCCATGCGAAATACAGAACGTTTACGAATCTCTGAGCGTCTGGCTCTGGTAAGGACTAGGAGATGACGCTGAATACCGTCCAGCAAACGAGTCTCCGTAGCTTTATTGCTTTTAATCGCATGAGCAATTGCCACCAAATCAAGGTCATCGGTCTTACACCAGTTAAGAGCGCTAGCTCTTTCTTCATACGTAGAGTAGGGGTTGAAGATTTGCACTTGATACCCATGCTTGGCCATTTCGCGAATTACATCTTCATAGTAATGTCCAGTAGCTTCAATGCCGAGAAAGATGCGCTGCGCCTGAACTGCAGCAGCTGCACGATCGATGTTTTTAAGCAAGACTTGCATGCCAGATTCACAGACTGAGAAGAAGAAGGGTCTTTCAATCACGTCACCAAAATAATTGCAAATGAGGGCTTTCTGATGAAGTTTAGCTGCATCAATAGCGATGATGAGGACCTGTTCAAGATTTACGCCACGCAGTTGTTGACTATACTTAGCACCCTTGGTACCCTGAATATGTGAGGATTTCCCCATGTGACTCCAACCTCCTGTGGTGGGATAGGTATAGATTGAAGTTTCCCTGTCAGGTGCTTCTTTCTTCGGTAGTCGCTGGGAATTTCCTCTTTTCGTGTTGATTATATTACACGCCAGAATTTATATGTTTTCGGGGCCCCGCAAAGTACCTGAGTCCGCTTCGAAGCATAAGCCCCACTTTGTGGGGTTATTTTATGGACATATACTACCCTGGAGAGGCAGGGCATCCGTGGACACTTCTCCTGCGGGCTGGTTAGCTGTATTAATTATTAATGATATTTAGAAACATAGATGACGCCAGGAGGGCATATGCATAATCATTCAGCTGGAAAATCGGATTGGAGGTGTGCATATGGTTTCCAGTGACGAGAAGAGCCTGGCGCTGCTTTCCCATCTGCTCTGTCTGATTGTGGGCTTGTTTGCTCCGCTGCTGATTTGGCTGCTGAAGAAGGACGAATCCCAATTCATTGCGGAGCATGCCAAGGAATCGCTCAATTTTCAAATTTCCGTCATGATCTATTCGATTGTCGCCACGATACTTTGTTTTGTGGTTATTGGCTTCATCCTGTTTCCTTTTCTTGCGGTGTTTGCGCTGGTCGTCATTATCATCGCGGCGGTGAAAGCCTCCAAAGGCGAAAGCTACCGGTATCCGCTGACGATCCGGCTGGTGAAATAAGAAAGCGAAAGCTGTCTCTCCCTTCTGGAAAAGACAGCTTTTTTCGTTTGAGTTTGAGTTTGAGGCGGCGGCCGGTCAAGGCCGGTAAGGCCACACTTTGCTGGAACGCAGAGGGGCGGGGGGCAGCGCCTGGCAAATGGCTTTTCCGCCATTTCGCGTGCCTGTACCAGGGAAGCGCAGCGTAGTTACGATGTGCGGGGCATCGTCGTTCACCATACGTTTCAGCAGGCGAATCGGCGTGCCGTACTTTTTATAATCATAGTCCTGCTTGCTAGGATCGAGAAAGGCGCCTGGCAGCTCCTCAGGCAGCAGGTAGGCATACAAGAGACCGTTGTGCTCGGCCAGAAACACAACCGGCGAATCCCCGTAGCCCTGTTCAAGCCATTGCTTTCGGGTCATGCGGTAAACCAGCAGGGTCAGCACCGGATCGTACCGCTTTCCTTTGTATTTAAATGTGAAAAGGACCCCATATTCCGCATCGATCAGACGCTGCTGCCGTTCGACGGTTATGTACGTTTTCCACCAGCGGGGAAGCCGGAGGGTAAAACCGTATCTTGGGTCGCGGTACAGCATGAATTTTGGTCGTTTCAAGACGGCTGCTCCTCTCCTCAGAATAGGCGTATAGGTATACTCTATTCGCAGCCGTGCCGGATTATGGCTTATACCAGATGTTTTTAAACTGCACCCAATCCAGGGAATCGAGAGCAATGCCCTTTACCGATGAATGGTACATCGTTTTGAGCCGCTTGCCGTACAGCCATTGAAGCACATGATCGTCGCGCAGCCGGCGTTCGATGCTTTGGAGCAGCCCGGCTCTTCCCTCCCGGTAAGGCTCCTGCAGCGCGGCATGAAGGAACTGCTCGACGCTGGCTTTGCTGGAAGGCTCCAGATGATGCTGCATGCTCTTGTACAGGTCGATCAAGCGAAGCTCGGCATCGTTATCCAGCATAATGGAGAACAGCAGCAGATCGGCTTCCAGCCTGCGCTCTCCCTTAAATTCCTCCACGCTCAGCAGTGTGACGTCCATCGATACGCCTGCTTCCCGCAGAATCGATTGGACCAGCAGCGCATCCCGCTCATAATGCGAAATCGTGCAGAGCTTCAGCTGCTCTCCCGCATAGCCCGATGCCTTCATCCGCTCGCGCAGCTGAACCGGGTCCGAAGGCGGCGGCTCGATATCGGTTTGCCGGATGAAGCTGTCGACGGCGTAAACGGCGTCCCCGTCCAGCAGCTCCAACAGCTTTCGCCGGTCAATTGCGGCATAGACCGCTTCGCGTACGGCCGGGTCCTTGAGCGGTCCCTGCTTCAGCAGATTGAACGTGATGAACTTGCAGGTTGTCCCCTGCTGCTGCACCTGCTGCCAGGTGCTCTCGGCTTCATCGGGCAGCCGGTAGTTATGAACGATCTGGAAGCTTTCCAGCGTGCGGTATTTCTCCTGTGCCTGCATGTCGGGAACATGCCACAGTTCGACCCGGTCCAGATGGGCGCGTCCCTGAAAATAGGAAGGAAAGGCATCCAGCACACACATCGTATCGTCCAGAAAGGTCAGCTTGAAGGGGCCGGTGCCGACCGGAGCCCGGGCGAAAGGAATGCCTGAGGCCGATTCTTCCTCATAAGCGCCGGCAGGGATGACGGCAGCCCGGTGGGTGCTCATAAATTGGAGAAACAGCTCGTTCTGTTCCTTCAGCCGAATGGTGAGCGTCAACGGGTCCAGCACATCGACCGCTTCAATCTGCTGGTACACCCATCGGTACAGCGACCGGACCGCGGAATGCTTCAGCCGCTCCAACGTGTATCGGATATCCTCGGCCGAGAGCTCCTTGCCGTTATGGAACAGGATGCCTTTGCGCAAATAAAAGGTCCAGGCGGTCCGCGTGCCGGTCCGCTTCCCAGGCATGCGCAAGATGCGGCTCTATCGTCTGGGTGAGGCGGCTGTATCGGACCAGGCTGTCGAACAGCTGGTTCACCAGATGGGCCTCCGTCGTAAAATTCGTGAAGGCCGGGTCCAGCGTTTGGATCGGCTGCGTGAGCGGAAAGCGAAGCGTATCGTACCGCTTGCTGTCCCGCAGCTCGCTGCTGTAGCCGAAGTAGCCGTTCAGCCAGCTGTGAAAATGATCCTTCAACGATTCGGGAATCGAAGAAACGTTCATCTGCTCCAACGCCCCGCGCAAATCTTTGCGTTCGACCAGCTCCTTCGCGACCCCGATGATCATTTCTTCAACGGGAACGGTAAAGCTCAGAGCGGAGCGCTTGCCGCGCCCGCGCTGGGGGAGCCACTGCAGCCACCCCTGCTCGTGCATTTTTTTGAGCAGCAGCGTGGCGTTGCGGTGCGTGCAATCGAGTACGGAGGCGATATCCTCGAGAAGAATCTCCTGCTCCCGATGCTCCCCTATGTGGGGGAAATGCTCTCTCAAGCGAATATAATGACTTGCCAGCTTCATGTCGACCACTCCTATAGTTCAATTCTACCCTTTATTTGGAACATAAAATAGGAAATTGCCAAAATTAAAGTTTCGCTTTTTATTCCTATTTTAAAGCCTAGAATAAGAACAGAACAACCCACAGCTCCGGAAGACCCTCAGGCTTTAGGCAGTGAAGGAGGATCTACGGATTTTGAAGGAGGATGTAATGTGAGAAACGTCGTTTTGCAATTGGAAAACAGTCATGTTCTGCAAATGCACTGGACCGAGCAGTTCTTTAAGCAGTCGGAGAAGGAGGTGCGGCAGGGGGATTTCATAGAAGCAATGCACAATGTCATGTTCTACGCCAGTCTTTACATTCAAAGACAGCAGGAGCAGGAAGCAGGAGGCATCTCCGAGCAGATCCGGCTTCCGCTGGCATGGCAGTGGGGAGGAGAGGAAGACATTGTCGCGAAAGTGAAAGCGCAGGTTCCGCCCCGCTACGAACAAGTGCTGGATTGCTCCCTGGCCGTCACTGCGGAGGATGGAGGCTGCCGCGATACAAGCATGCACTTCGAGCCTGAGGCGGAGCTCAGAGAGCAGGCAGCGGATTTCATACGGTATATCCAATACAGGCTGCAGTTTCCGGGATCGTCCATGGGGGCTTCGGGGAGGGCGCAACGCCTATGGGGTTAGGGATGCTGCAGGTCCGGCAGCCCGTTAAGCCGCTGGCGGTCGTGCTGTCGGCAGCGCTGCTGATCGGCTGGCTTCACGAGCTGCTTTTTTACGATAAGGATTGGGGCGTTTCTTATCCGCTGTTTGTCCTGCTTTTTTACGTGTATTTTTATTGGGCCGTCAGGGAGAAACACGAATTCCATTGGGGCTCGGAGCTGTTATTTCTGATTCCGACGGCTCTGCTGTCCTTGACCTATGCTGTGTTTTCCAATGTGCTGTTCATGGTGTTGAACGCTTTGGCGGTACCATGTCTTATTCTGGTACATACTACCTGGACGATTCGGCGCAAGGAGCTCCGCTGGTTTGATCCGGCCTTGGCGGAGGCTGTGCTGGAGCAGGTATTCATTCACAGCCTGCGCTATGTCCCTTTGCCGATCCAGGCGTTAATGCGCGTCTTTACGGCCAGGATGAAGTCGGGCCGTTCCCGGCAGCTGTGGAAGGTAATGATCGGCCTGCTGATTTCACTGCCTATCCTGCTCCTGGTCGGTTCGCTGCTTTCATCCGCAGACGCCGTATTCGAAAGCGCCATTTCCCGGCTGCCTCAATGGCTGGGGAAGATCGAGCTCGGCCCTGTCTTATTCCGGGTGTTGTGGGTCGCTGCCGTAGGGACAGGCTTATTCGTCTATGTATGGGGACTGCTGTATCCTAAGCTAAGGCCCAGCATGCATGCGAGCATGAATTGGCGGGAGAACGAGGCGGACTTCGAGAGCAGGTTTGGAACGGGGGCTGCGGAACGGAAGACAAAAGCAACCGGCAAAAATAACGAAGAGATCGAAGACGGCAGGATCGGGGCGCCCACTCCGGCTTCTGTTCCGTCCGCTATTCCGTCCGGTACGGTTTCCGCCGGTCAGAACCCGGCGCTGCAGACGGCTGCATGGGGGACCAACCGGTTGGATCCGACGATCATGACCACCGTGCTGCTGATGCTGAATGCAGTGTATGTGCTGTTCGCGGCGGTTCAGTTTTCCTATTTTTTCGGCAGCATGGACGGATTGCTTCCTCCCGGCGTGACCTATGCGGAATATGCCCGGCGGGGATTTGCGGAGCTTGTCGCGGTCACGGTCATTAATTTTACCGTTCTGATGATTACGATGTACGGAGTGAACCGCCCCCGGAAGGAAGCCGGAATATCCTTTACGAGTGCTGAACCGAGAGCTGCGGTTTCCAGCCAAGCTCCGGACGCTTCAGCTGCCCTGCCCGGACGTAAAGTATACCGGGTGCTCACGGTTCTGCTGGCGCTGCTGATCGGATGCACCGGCGTGATGCTGGCTTCTGCGTATTTACGTCTATCGCTGTATGAGATGGCTTACGGCTTTACGATGGCTCGCGTGCTGGTGCATGCATTTATGATGTATTTGCTTGTGCTGTTTATCGCTGCGCTGTTCAAGCTGTACAATGACAGGCTTCCCTTAATGAAGCTGTATCTGATCGTCTCGATCGGTTCCTACGCGCTATTGAATTATGTTAGGCTGGATGCGATGATAGCGGCCAATAATATTGACCGCTACGAGAAGACAGGGCAGGTTGATACGGCCTATCTGCAGTCGCTTTCGTTCGAAGCCGTTCCATCGCTGCTCAGGCTTCGGAACAGCCATCCGGAAGCGGAGGGAGCCCAGCGGGCGCTTGAGATCATGAAGCAGCGGCTGGAGCACCGCGGGCAGCGCTCGTGGACGGAGTTCAATCTGTCCGAATGGCGGACGCGCAGGCTGCTGCAGGAAGTGCCGCTGACAGAAGAAATGCCCCTGCGTCCTTAGGCGCCAGGGGCATTCGTATCGGTATAGCCGTTGATGGCTGCGGAAATTTCGGATAGGGAGGAAAGTGTAAAGTACGCTCCCTGCGGCTCGATGTCCACCTCCACGTTGTTGAAGGGCACGACTCTTGGGCCGCCGGCATGAAAATGGCGTGAATGCCGGTCTTTAAAGCGGGAATGACATCGGTACGAAGCGAATTCCCGATCATCCAGGTCGAGCTGCGGTCGAGCTGATGCGAACGGATCAAGGCTTCCAGAAATTCAGCGGTCTTATGGCGGGCCACATGAATGCGGTCGTCGAAATAGCGTTCCAACCCGGCTTCCGTCACCTTGCGCATTTGAATTGCAGGGTCGCCGCCGGTGTACAGGTGCAACTCGTGCCCCTGTGCCTGAAGCTCGTCCAGCGTTTCGTACATTTGAGGGTACGGCTCGATGCTGTGGCCATAGACGGAGCTGCCCAGCTCGTAGAGACGCTCGGTCTCTTCCGGAAGCTTCCCGCGTCCGGTTAATTCGCTGTAAAATTCATACGTTTCCACGAAGGACTCGGGAAAATGGTTAGGCGCAAACCCGTTCTGAAGCACGCGGTCCAGATCGATTTCCGCCTGCTTCTTTTTGATTTCCGGCACAGAAATGTGATAAGAGTGAAACCACATTTCCATCAGGTCGGCGAATTGGTCGACAACCAGGTCGAAAAACTTGTTGCAGTAAATAAGCGTATCGTCCATGTCGAATAGTATGGTCTGCTTCTTCATAGGCTGACTCCAATTTTTTTCCACCCATTATACCACGGCACACGATAAAATCCTATCTTCGCCTTCGTCGTACATCCGGCTTGTTCCTTGGAAGACGGCGCCTTTCTCGATGATGAGCGAGGAAGCCTCCACAATACCGACAAGCCTTCCGGACGGAGTGATGCGAACAATGCCCGCCGCTACCACGGTACCTTCCATCCGCCCGGCAATCGTTACGTCTCTCGCCTGGATCTCCGAGTGGACGGAGCCCTTCTCTCCGATAACAACCTCGCCTGACGTCCGCAGATCGCCGACGACCTCCCCTTCAATCCGGATATCCGCTTGAGAGACGCAGCTGCCTTCGAGCAGTGTGCCTTCTCCGATCAGCGTATCGGTTAAGCTGCCGTTTCGAAGCGTTTTATTTTTATTAGAAAAGCCCATGCTGTACACTTCCTTCTATATTAGTCGGTTGCAGGTAAATACGGAGACGGATCGGTGCTTTTTCCCTTTAACAGAATTTCGTAATGAAGGTGCGGACCGGTGCTGCGGCCGGTTGTTCCCAGCTTGCCGATCACCTGACCCCGCTCGATGGCGTCCCCCTTACGGATTACGATCTCGTTCAGGTGCATATACCAGGTGCGCAGGCCGTTGCCGTGATCCAGCACGATATGGTTGCCGTGAAATTTATCGGAGCCCGTTGTGACGACCGTCCCCTTGGCGGCAGCGACGACAGGGTCATTCATTTTTCCAGCAATGTCGACTCCCCGGTGAAAGCTGAGCTTTTTCGTAAACGGATCTTTACGATAGCCGAACGGAGACGTAACCGTCCGGGAGACGGTCGGCCATAGACCGGGCCTGCGCAAAGCCTGCTCCTGCTTTTGCAGCATGCTGTGCTTGGATGCGACCCAGCGGCTTTCCAGCTCGGACATTTCCTTTTCCAAGGTTGCGTAGCTGGCCGTTGCGGAACGGCTGAGCGCTTTCATCTGCTGCTCGGTTACCGGATGGAAGGGCCCTCCCATACCCAGGGCAGCGCCTTCATCGTCAGCGGCGGACACAGGCTGCTCCGAATCGGAGGCCCCGGCATAGGAGGAAAGCTTTTTCAGCTCATGCTCCAGCTTCTTCATTTCCTCGACCTTATGGCGTACCTCGGCGGCTTGCTTGGAGAGCTGGAACAGCTCCGTTTGCAGCTGCTCGATCGTTTTATTTTTACTGGTCAGATCCTGCTCCAACCGGCTTGTGCGGTTTTGAAGCTTGGTCTCCGTCAGCTGTGTGGCCACCACCCGGTGGAAGTGAAGAATATGCAGGTAAGCTGCAGTTCCCAGTAACACAAGGAAGATAAGCATGGCCGCGCAGATCGATGCACGGGACAGACGAAGACGCATGACGCTTTCATTCGCTTCAGGAATAATGACGAATGTCAGCTTGTTTCGAAGCCATTTGAACCTCATGGTAACTCCTTTCGGTATGTTGCGATGTCCCTTGGCATAGAGTGGTAATATCTATCAGTGCCTGAAGGAGTGATTCGCTTGTCGTTTTTAAAAACGAGCCGGATGAACCTAATGGAGAGACTGAACCTCCATCGGAAATCGGAAGTAGCGCTGCTGGCGGAAGGCTTCGCGGGCGAGCCAGGCTTGCTTCAAAAGGTGGGCAAACGGTTTATCCAGGTCAGCGGCCAATATTTTGTTCCTTACAGCTTGCAGGAGATCGTACTTCTGGGCCACTCCTATACAAGGGAAGGGAGGCAGGTGAATCTGCGAACACGGTATCTTGGGGCCTTTCCTGCCGTACTCGTCCGAACGGGTACCGATTTCATCGAAATTCTCGTAAACCGTCAGGAAGAAGAGGAAGAGCTGTGGGTGCTCATCCCTCTGAATCAAGTTATCAGTATTGAGGAGGCCTGATGCGAGACAAGTTACTGTGCCTGCTGCTTGGCATGGAACAGCTCCATATAAGAGGTCAGTACGGCAAGAACGCTGCATACGCAGTAAGAAACTCCGCATATAACCCCCGCGATGGCATAATGCCTGCTGAACCATAGCCCCAGCGCCAGGCAGGCGATATTCAGTACAACCAGAACGTTACTCGACCGACCCCAAGCTTTATAAGACAGCTTTTGCAGAAATCCGGGCGCCGGATTCCGCTTGCCCCGATTGGCATGGGTGCGGTTCGTGGACGCCGTCGGACGACGGCTGGCTTGGCTGCCCGTGCCTTCTTCTGATGAGTCCACGGGCTCCGCTTCACCGTACCGTCCCTTTGCTTCAGCCGACGAGCTCTGCCCCTGCTTCTGTTCGCGGCGTTCGCGAACCGGGTGTCTTAAGGAGAACAGCCAGATCACCAAGAAGAGCAGCGGCTGATAAGCTACCACGAAGAACGGGTAGCCGTAATTGCCGAAACTGAAAATTTCGGTGGCGCTCTTGAAGGCGAGCAGGGACGTCATCAGCACCAGCAAGCCCATGGGACTGTTGATTGTGCTGTAATCTCTCTGCTTGACCAAGCTGGCTATTCCGGTAAGCAGAGCCAGGTAGACGGCAATCATTTCGCAAGTAGAAACGGGAAACCAGATGCTTAAGATCAGGAGATCCACCCGGTCCAGGAAATCCGTTATATGAATCTGCTGCACAACCGAATAATTTCCGAATACCAGATTGCCGGGGATGGTAGGGCCAAGCACCAGCAGCTCCAATACTAAGAAGATGCCTATGAGCAGGGCGGCGAGGAGCGCGCCATGTCTTAAGGCGGAGCGGAGCTGGCGGGTTGCCTGTAAAGTATGGAGAAACGCCCCCATGACGAACAAATCTCCGAACCAGCCCGTACTGATCATGTTACCGAAAAATAACGATTGAATTTGTCCGGACAGGACAGGCTGCAGCAGCGTTTTATCAATTTCATTCGACAGCAGCAGCGGCAAAATCACAATGACGAAGGTAAAGAATGGAAAGAAGAAGTCGGTGACCCGCGCCACTACTTCTACGCTTGTTTTACCATAGTACATGACCACCAGCATGAGCAGCATGACGATGATTTCGTCCGGCGTGTTAGGCAGCAGCGAAACGGCGACGAACTTGCTTAAAGAACGCAGATCCCGAATCAGAATCGTCCATAGGTGGAACATCAGCAGCAGGTTGACTGCGGTTCCTATGAACTTGCCGAAGAGCAGCTTCGTGATCTCGAATAGATGCTTTCCCGGAAAGCGGCGGGCCAGCTGGTAAAAAACATAAGCCAGCAAAACGGCATAGCCGGATGCAAGAGCGTAGGATCCCCAAGCATCCATTTTCCCGAGCCTCACTAACACCTGTTCTACGCTCGTCAAGCCGCCTCCAGTCAAAATAGCCGCAGAAAGCCAGGCAAATTGCCGGCAATTGATGACTTGCTTCTGATCCATGAACGCACTCCATTCTATCCATTAGGTTAAACCTGAAGAAATTGGTGTACCCATGTGGAAAGGTTGTTTACAAATAAATAAGTAGGCAGGAACTTGATGCCGAGCAGCATGCAGATAAACATCGCAGAGGTCAAGGTATACAGGACGACATACAATGTCTTGAGTGACTTATGCTGGGACTGCATTTTCTTCATGTCCGACACTAGGGTTATCACCACAATGAAAAAGAAAACCAAGAGAAAGATATTGTTCAAGGCATCAATGCTCCTTCAGAACATTTTCATAAATTAAACCCGTATCCGTGATTTCGCTCTCCACATCAATCGTAAACTTGGCTTTTTTCAACCCCTCCGGCCAGTTTTTCTCATACTGTTTTTTCCATTCATTCGGGTACGATCTCCATACCATCGTTCCTAATTGGGCGGAGTCCGTCTGGCTTTTGGTCATTCTGGCAATGATGGTCTGGATCGATTTTTTCACGTAGTCGGACGTCGCCTGCTCGACCTTCACCAGATTTTGGGTTTGGCTCAAGTCGTAATAAGAGCGGTTCTCGGTCAGCTTGGCCCGGACATTCACGTGAATTTTAAAATTCAGGGCATCCTGGCCAAGGCTCACGTCAACCCTTGATTTAACCCCATAAAGCTTTAAATTCATAAGATGCTGCTGCTCCACATGAACCGTAATATTGGCCAGGACATGCTGATTCCTCAGCCAGGAAAGCCCGTTGGCGGCCATGTCTTCGTAAGTACCGACGAATTTATCTCGTTTGAACTGCGCATATCCTTTCAGCTCTACTTCCTTGGAGCTCTTTTCGCTTTTCTGGGAGTCGGTTACATCCATGTACACGGCTACCGGGTCGCTGCCCGGAATACTTAGCGCCAATCCGAAATCCTTGAAATTCATATCCGCTACGTATCGGGCCTTGACCAGCTCGCGGATGGCTTCCGAAGGGAACCTTTCGAATCGGGGATTGCTCTGCATCATTTTATAGGCATAGCCTTTGGTAACGATTAAATAGGTCGACATCCGGCTCTCCGGGCTTCTCGGCGTTGGATCGAAAAACTCAGAGATGCCTTTCTTGGCCAGCTCCTCACCTACGAGAATCGTTCTTCTGTGGGCAAGGAACATCCGGCGGGACATCCGGCGCTGCATTTTCATCTGAGCCTCCCGGTACGTGCTCCCGACCTGGGAGTCAATATAATAGCTTTTTTCTCCCGCGGTTCCGCCTCCGCCTCCGGAAGCTCCGCCCATCTGGCCCGGAAGAGGGACCATAACCGAATAGCGGATTTTATTGTTCGCTTCCAGGTCGAGCGCAGAAACCAGAATAAAGGCCATGTCATTAATCTCGGTCCGATCCCAGCAGCCGGGAAGCACCAGCAGACATAAGAGAGAGAGAATGACACGCTGCACGCGGCGCTTGATCATGATTCGGCATCTCCTTCGTCGTCTTTCTCTTGATGCTGGCTGCTCATTCCCTTCTGCCCCTCTTGCATTATTATTTCTGTGGCCAAGGCATCCCCCTGGCGAACGGTATCCTGCAGCGGCATATATTCAGGTCTTTCTCTCATGGCCCACCATGGATTACGTATGACGACATCCTTCAAATCCGCAGCGGACAGCGGTCCGATAGGGGACAAGTAAGGAATGCCGAACGAACGCAGATTAGCCAGATGGCCGAGAATAATCAGAATGCAGATGAGGATACCGAACATGCCAAACACCGCAGCCGCAAAAATGATCGGAAAGCGCAGCATACGGATGGCGATCGCCCCGTTGAACCGCGGGATCGTGAAGGAAGCAATCCCGGTCATTGACACGACAATAACCATGGGAGCGGAGACGATGCCCGCTTGAACGGCGGCCTGCCCGACGACAAGCGCGCCCAGAATACTGACGGCCGAGCCGATTGTTTTCGGCAGGCGGATCCCGGCTTCGCGGAGTCCTTCGAACGTAACCTCCATAATGAGCGCCTCGACGACCGCAGGAAAAGGAATCGCCTCACGGGCCGCCGCGACAGAGAGCAGCAGGCTGGTTGGAAGCAAATCCTGATGGAAGGTCGTGATAGCCACGTACAGCCCGGGCGTCAACAGCGACAACACCAGAAACAAGTAGCGCAGCCAGCGGATCAGCGTAGCAATTTGAAACCGCTCGTAGTAATCCTCGCTTGCCTGCAAAATTTCCGTAAATACGAACGGGACGATCAGCACGAACGGAGTGCCGTCGACAACAATGCCGACCCGGCCCTGCAGCAAAGCCGCAGCAACCGTATCCGGCCTTTCGGTATACTGCACCTGCGGGAAAGGCGAATAAGAGGAGTCTTGAATAAATTCCTCCAAATAACCGGATTCGAGCACGGCATCGATATCGATTTTCTCCAGCCGGCGTAGGACCTCTTGGACAATCCCCGGATCCGCAAGATTCTCCAAGTACGTGACCACCACGCAGGTATTGCTTTCCCGGCCGATCGTCAAATTCTTCATTTTCAAATGCGGCGTCTTGAGCTTTCGGCGAAGCATGGACGTGTTGGTGCGGATATTCTCAACGAAGCCCTCGCGCGGGCCGCGAATGACGGACTCGGTCTCCGGCTCGCTGATGGAACGCGTCTGCATTCCGCGGATTCCGAGCAGCACGGCTTGATTATTGTTGTGGACAATCAGGCCGACATCCCCGCCCAACACGGAAATCAGCAGGTCGGAATAGTTATCCGTCTTTTGCGTCTGCGAAACGGGCAGGTTGCGCTGAACGATTTCATCCAGCAGCGGCTCGCCGTCTTCAAGAGTCATCAAGGACTTCATCGTATCGTTCGCCAGCTCCGTGTCGACCATTCCGTCGACGAAGAACATGATAGCGTTGGAGCTGTGCTCCAGCTGAAACTCGCGTATCACAAAGTCGGAGCAGTCCTTGAACAGATCCGATAAATAAGCTTTATTTTCCGACAGCTCCATGAAGATTGGGACGGACCTTAAATCTTGAATGAACTGGTAATCATGCTTTTGCAGCGTCTCATGAAGGGTGTTTTTTTCTTTCTTGTTTCGTTTAGATGAACGTAGCATGACGGACCGTCTCCTTCTGTGATGCCGCCTCGCGGAGGGGTCCGGTATATTTTCTCCAAATCCTAAATTTTAATCCCTAATTTTCCATTCCTCCCGGAAAAGCCGCAGGGGACCGTATAGCAGGTGCAGGAAAAGACAAAGCTAGTAGAGTGCTGGATTGCATGGAAAGAAGAACCGGCGGATAAGGGGGGAGGTGCGCGAGTGGTCTGGTTGGTGGTCGCCTTGCTGCTGTTTATTTTTCAAATCATTACGATCTTATTTCATGAATTCAGATATCCTTCCAAGACAGTGGCGTGGCTCGTTATTTTATTTGTTTTTCCGATTATCGGTTTTGTGATGTACTACTTTTTGGCCAAGGAATATACGCATCGCAAAATTGTCCGCCGCCGCGGGCTGCGGTATATTCCGGACCCGTATCATGAGAGCCGGCGCTATGCGGCGTCTTCGGAGCCGGATGAATCCGCGATGCCGGGACTATGGAGGGAACCGCGGCTCTATGCGCTGCTGAACAATATTCCGAGCGCCTCCTTCACCAAGCAGAACGAGGTCAGGGTGCTGACGAACGCGCAGATGGCTTATCCGGCCATTCTGGAAGCGCTGGAGGGGGCTAAGGAGTATATTCATTTTGAGTTTTATACGATTCGCCACGACCGGATCGGCACCCAGTTTCAACAGATGCTGATCCGCAAAGCTTTGGAAGGCGTCAAGGTCCGGTGTATTTTTGACGGGGTCGGCAGCTACAAGCTTGAAACCCGGTTTATGAATGAGCTGCGGCAGGCCGGCGTGGAGGTCTATATCTTTTTACCGCCTTTAATCGCATTTTTCGATAAGCGGATGAATTACCGGAATCACCGGAAAATTGTAGTGGTGGATGGGATCAAGGGCTATGTGGGCGGTCTCAATGTTGGCGACGAGTACTTAGGAGGGAATCCGAATCTCGGTTTTTGGCGGGATACGCATCTGGAGCTGATAGGGGATTCGGTCTATTCGCTTCAATATACGTTTATTCAGGATTGGCAGTTTGTCAGCGGGGAGCGGCTGGCGGATCCGTCTCTTTTTCCCGAGCATGACAATACGGGCTGCAAAAGAGTGCAGATGATCAGCAGCGGGCCCGATGCTCATTGGGACGCGATTCTCGAAATGTATTTCGGAGCGATTACGACGGCAAAAAAGCGGATTTTCATCACGACGCCTTATTTTATTCCCGATCCGAGTATTAGCATGGGATTAAAGACCGCCGCGATCAGCGGAGTGGACGTGCGGGTCATTTATCCGGCCAAACCGGATTCCAAGCTGGTCAATTATGCGTCCCTGTCCTATTTCGAGGAGCTCATGCAGGCGGGCGTCCGTTTTTACTCTTATCAAAAAGGCTTCGTTCACTCAAAGGTGCTCATTATGGATGATATTCTCGCTTCCGTAGGCACGGCGAACATGGACATGCGCAGCTTCTTCAGCAATTTTGAACTGAATGCGGTTCTGTATGATAAAGAAACGATCCAGCGGCTGGAATCCGATTTCCTCCAGGATTTGAAGGACAGCAAGGAGCTGAAGCTGGATGTGTTCCAGAAGCGCCCGCGGTTGCAAAAAGGGCTGGAGGTCGCTGCGCGGCTGCTTTCGCCGTTGTTTTAGAAAAGCAGCCTGCGGTTCATTGGATAAAGGAAAGCACACGATCGAGATTTTGCGGGGGGACTTGTTGAATCAAGTCTCCTTTTTGTTTGAGACGGTCCTCAATCGTAAGGAGATTGAAGTCCAGCGGGGATACGCGCCGAGCCACTTCCTCCCAATGGAGCGGAGTGGAGACCGTAGCGGCCTGCCGGGCGCGCGGCGTATAAGGAGCGGACAGCGTTTTGCCGTACCAATGCTGCAGGTAATCGATATAAATCAAGTCGCCGCGGTCCTTCTTCAGCCGCTCGATAGTGAACAGCTCCGGATGCTTGTTGACGGCGAAGCTGGCTACAAAATGGCCGATTTTGCGCAGCTGCTCGAACGTGTAGCCGCGCTCGATCGGCACATAGATTTGTACGCCGGTGGCGCCGGACGTTTTGGGTACAGATCGGATGCCCATGCCGTCCAGGATCGTGCCGATAATTTCGGCGGCTTCCATAATTCGCGGCTCCGGGTCTATGCTCGGGTCGATATCGATCAGCCATTCCTCGGGAAGCGTTTCGCCGATGCGGTGAAAGGACGGATGAAATTCGAGGCAGGCCAGATTGCCGAGCCACATCAGAGTCGGAAGGCTGTCGAGATGAACGTAATTGATGCCCTCCAGCTCCGCGGTACGGACGAACGGAGGGATCGGCGCCGGAGCGTTCTTTTGATAAAACGACTTATCCGCATAACCGTTAGGAAAGCGAATCGTCGTTAAGTACCGGTTCCGGCAGTAATGAATCAGATGAGGGGCCAGCCGGATCAGCTTCTCCAAATAGTGCAGCTTCGTAATGCCCAGCTCGGGCCACAGCAGCTTGTCCGGATTGGAGATCGTAATTTCCTGGTCTTCGACGAGCACGATGCCTTTGTTTGCCTTCGTATCCATTGCCATATCCGCGCACCTCTCTAGCTGTATGCTTGTTTTGAACGCATCCTGTCTACTCAAACTCGGGAAGCTGAACGATTTTCGGGTGGCGCAGCTGCCCTGCGGAAGTAATCTCAAGTCCGGTTACCGTACATGAAAAAGGGCGCTCGAGCCACAAAATCTCCTCTTTGCGCCAATCCGCAGGAAGCGGCTGGAACCAGGCTTCGGTCCGCTGTTTTTGCTGTCCCATACGCAGCAGCGCCGCTTTACGCCTCTCGTCCAGCCCGAGCGAAACCCTTCCGAACAGCAGGCCGTCTTTTTCCATAATCAGACTGGCGACCCGGCCGCTGCGGATAATAAAGCCGATGATATGCACCTCGAACAGCAGCGCCGTCTTTTTCTTGAACCAATCCTGATGCTTCTTGCCCTCCCGGTAGGGACTGGCCAAACGCTTGGCGACGACGCCTTCCCAGCCGTTCTGCTCTACCCAGCTCCATAGGGAGGAGCCGTCTGTGAACAAATCGGTCACGAACAGCTGAGGCTGTTTTTCCGGGAACAGCTCGAGCAGCCTACGGTGGCGCTCCTCATAGGGGAGGGAACGGAGATCCTCCCCCTGCCAATACAGCAGGTCGAATAGCACATAGACAAAATAACTGGAGCCGCTCGTTCCGGCTGTAACGGACCTCGAACGCTCCCTTTGGAGGATGAGCGAGAAATCCGGGCGCTGCTTGCCCAAATCGAACATAACCGCTTCCCCATCCAGCACACAGTCGGTTTGCTTGAACGGCTCAAGGCAGGACAGCGCTTCGGGGTACAGGGAAGTTTTGTTCAGCAGCTGCCTGGAGAACAGCTCAATGTCCCCGCCGCTGATGCGGGATAAAAGCCGAACGCCATCCCATTTCAGCTGATATCCCCATTCCGGGCCGACAGGAAGAACGGCTGCCGTTATAGGCGCCATAAGCTCCTTGGGCAGCTCGATGGTCATGAAACGGTTTCCTTGGCCTTCGCTTTGGCCGATTTCGGTTTCTTCGCCTTTGGTTTATCGGCGGCAGGAGGAGCTGGCGTATCGGCTTCGTCGGCCGGCTTCGTCGCGTCCAGACTGGCCTGCAGAGCGGCCATCAAATCAATAACGCTTGTCTTCTGCGGCGCAGGAGCCATGCTGACCTGCTGTCCGTTCACTTTTTGCTCAATGGCATGAAGCACCGCCTCGCGGTAATCGTCTTTATATTTCTCAGGCTCGAAGGGCGTCGTCAGCTGCTCGATCAGCATTTTGGCCATCGTCAGTTCTTTGTCGCTGACATTCGACTGCTCCGGCAAATTCGGAACCTGATCCACAGGCCGGATCTCATCCGGGTAGAAAATCGTTTCCATCGCAATGCAGTTATCGATCACACGGATTGCCGCCAGACTGCTTTTGGAACGGATGGATACTTTGGCGATACCGATTTTTCCCGTTTGTTTCATCGCCTCAAGCAATAAGTTATAAGCATTGGCACCCGTTTCGTTAGGAGCCAGGTAATACGTTTTATGGAAGTAGACCGGATCAATGTCCGTCAATTGCACAAAATCCAATATTTTTATTTCCTTGTTGACCTCGCCGTTAAGCTTCTCCAGTTCATCCTTCTCGAATAAAACGAAGGCGCCCGGCTCATACTCGTATCCGCGGGCAATTTCTTCCCATTGGACTTCGCGGTCGCATGTCAAGCATTTGCGCACGAAATTCAGCGGCGTCACGCATTCTTTGTGGATATAACGCATGGAGATGTCTTTGTCCTCTGTCGCGGAGAACATTTTAACGGGCACATGGACGAGGCCGAAGCTGATAGCGCCCTTCCAGACTGTGTGCATGCGGATTCCTCCCTTTTTAGTGAAATCGAAAAAGTCCTTTATTGTAATGGAGCACAATGATTAACCGTAGTATGACCCTCTTCAGAGGGACCTATGAATGACAGAGGCCGGTGCCGGGACATCCTAAACATCAAGCATGAGTCCGGCGGGAGATGAAGTGATCGTACGGCGGTACCGCCTTTTCCCCGTGGGCGAGCGATAGGCCATTTCTACAAATACAGGAGGAATACTGTACATGAATGAGAACCGCCCAGCATCCGCAGCACCCGATGAGAACGCTGAATTGACACAAGCATCCGCTCAGCAAGCGGCCACCGATGCGGAGAATCAAGGCCGTGACGATTATTTTATGGACATTGATCGCATGGTCAATGAAGGCTTGGGTGGAGGCTACGTGACTATTAATAACGGTTTGATTGAAGAAAGCACGACCGATACGATGGATCATCCGGAATCGCTGCAGCAATAACTTCGCACAGGAGGACGTGGTAAGAAATGAAAGTATTTCGCGCGCAGGAAATATTGCAGTCTGAAGCCAAGATCGAAGTGGAGCTTCATGGGGTTTCCGTATGGATTGACAGCGTGGACGCGGAGCAGGAAACCGCCAAAGTGCATGTTGAACATCAGCCGGCCGATGCGAAAGTCGTCGCAGTCGAAGAGCTTCAGGAAATCTCATAGCTCCCGTTATTTTACGCCTGCCGGTATCCGGTTATTCCCAGTATGTCCATACCTGCTATCAGTTAAGCCTCCAGGCGTAAAAAGCCGGAGGTTTTTTCTGTACCCGTATTTCGCTATTTTTGTCTGCCTTTCAACGGGACCTGATTTTGCCTCTATTATTGCTACCTAACATGGAGAGGGCTATAATAGGGTCATTACATTTCGGAGGCGGAGTCAAAAATTGAGTTCTTTGGATGAATTTGAATTTATACGCCGCTTGACTAAGGACAAGCAGTCCCGTGCGGTACAGCAGGCGTGCGGTGTGGAAACCGGAATTGGCGACGATGCCGCAGTAGCATATGTGTCTTCCGGGCACCAGCTGGTGATGACCTGTGACACGATGACCGAGGAGATTCATTTCAAGCGCATCACCATGCGGGATCAGGATATCGGGTATAAGGCGATGGCTTCCGCTGTAAGCGATATCGCTGCGATGGGCGCTGTGCCTCGGTTTGCCTTGATTTCAGTCAGTTTTCCCAAAGGGACGGAGCTGTCTCGGATGGAAGCTATATATAACGGCCTGTACGAATGCGCCAATCGCTGGAGCGTGATGGTCGTAGGTGGCGATACCACTTCATCTGCGGGCGGAATTACTATCTCCGTTACGGTGATCGGAGAGGTGGAAGCGGGCAAAGCGCTGCTGCGTTCATCGGCGAAGCAGGGGGACGTATTATTTGCGACGGGGATGCTTGGCTGCTCCGCGGCCGGGCTCGACTATTTGCTGGGGCGGCAGCTGCCGTCCTCCGACTGGCCCCAGGCGCAGGCTGCAGATTCCTCCTTCATCGAGCAATTGATACGCGCGCACGGACGGCCGAACCCGCAGGTCGAGGCAGGACTGCTTCTGCAGCGCTCGGGCGTATGCCATGCTCTGAACGATGTGAGCGACGGCTTGGCCAGCGAGGCATGGGAGATTGCCGAGGCCTCCGGTGTCGGGATCGATCTGATTGAGGAGCGCATTCCCGTTGCCGGGGAATTAATGGCCTATGCGGAGCAGACGGGCAAAGATCCGCTCGATTTCATTCTGTACGGCGGAGAGGATTACCAGCTGGTCGGTACGATGCCGGCGGAGCATGCCATAGCCATGCAGATGAAGTTTAAGGAAGCGGGCCTGCAGCTGTACATTATCGGCTATGTGAACGCGGAGACGGCCGGCGTGCGTCTGGTGCAGAGCAGCGGGTACGCTGTGCCTATCGAGAAAAAAGGCTACAACCATTTTTAAATGATTATAAGGAGGGGACCGATATGGTCGCTTCGGCCTCTTATGCATATACCTCGGGCAGCCTTAAGGATACGGTACAATTGGCTGCGAAATTGGCATCGCGCGTCGTTCCGGGAACAGTGATTACTCTGGACGGCGATTTGGGAGCCGGCAAAACGGCTTTTTCGCAAGCATTTGCCAAAGCGCTTGGCGTTAAGGATATCGTCAGCAGCCCGACATTTACCATTATTAAAGAATATGAAAGCGGACGTCTGCCGTTTTATCATATGGATGTCTACCGGTTGTCTATGGAAGAAGCGGACGAGCTGGGACTCGAGGAATACTTTTACGGAGAAGGCGTTTCGCTGGTGGAATGGTCGTCCTTGATTCCGGACTTGCTTCCGCAGGAGCGTCTCTCGATTCATATAGAGCTTAGCGGGGAGGACGGGCAAGGCCGCTTGTTCAGACTGCAGCCGCACGGCGAGCCGTATAAGCAATGGTGTATCCAGTTAAAGGAGAACGGGGACTTACAATGATGACACAATCGAGCACGGCAAACGAGATACAAGGCACTTTACTCGCTGTGGACACGTCGACCAGCCATATGTCTGTCGCGCTTATGCGTGACGGGATACTGCAGGGAGAGCTGAATTCCAACGCCGAGAAAAATCATTCCATTCATCTGCTTCCTCATATTCGTCAGCTGTTGAGTGCTTCGGATATTCAGCCGCAGCAGTTGAACGCCTTTGCTGTAGGAGTCGGTCCGGGCTCCTACACGGGCGTCCGGATCGGCGTGACGGTGGCCAAAACTTTTGCATGGACGCACGGGATGGCTCTGATTGCCGTTTCAAGCTTATCCGCAATGGCATTGGGCGGACTCGAAGCCTATTACTTGCGGCAAGGGAACCCGGACCCTGTATCAGGTCAAGAGGAGGGAGGCGGCCGGACGCCGAGCAGCACCGCAGCGCCCGAACTGAATCGAGTAGGTGGGACTGCGCTGGACCTTGTGCAAAAGCAGTCCGGCACGAGCTGGGTCATACCGATGATCGAAGCGCGGAGAGGGCAAGCCTTTACGGGCTTGTACCAGGTGTCGGGTCATCGCTTCAGCCGAGTTGTCCCGGATGGAATCCGCTTGATGAGCTCCTGGGCGGATGAGCTGCTGGACCGCGTGCAGCAAGCGGGAGAGAGTGAACGGCCGCTGCGGATCGTTTTTGCAGGTGAGACCAAGCTTCACGGAGCAGTGCTGGCATCGTTTTTCGAGCGCTGGACGGGTGAATCCGCAGAGGTTCCTCACGAATTAAGGGCCTCGCATCTCGCGGAGCTGGGCCAGCGGCTATGGTCGGAGGGGCATACGGAGAACCCGCATGGTCTTGTTCCCAACTACACACAGCTAACGGAGGCAGAAGTCAACCTGCTGGCCAAATCGTCCGGCAGAGCCTGACAAGACGGCTGCATGCCGCCGGCAAAAGAAGGACCTTTTTGCCGTGCACGCTGCAGCCTGCTTTTATCGGGCAAAGGAAGGCTTCTATCTAGCCTAGAATCGGCCTGATTGGCGTTCTTCCGCTGTTATTCGCATGTCCGGCTGTTTCTTTCATCAATAGCTCCGACTCAAAAAGGAGTAAGATAAAGCTCTGGGAAAATGGTTTAAAGGAATGCTTGAAACCCGGCATTTCTTCGAAAACTTGAAGGAGGTCTGTGCAATGGACCGCAGCGAATCTTTGTCAAAAGATAGCGCCAACGCGATACGATTCCGCTCCATGCAGATGGGAGACATTCCTGCGATTTGTGAAATCGAGCAGGAAGCTTTTACAACGCCCTGGACCGCCGGCGCATTTCAGAATGAGCTGACCAGCAACCAGTTCGCCCGCTATGTGGTCATGGAATATGACGGACAGATCGCAGGCTATGGGGGGATGTGGCTGATTATGGAAGAAGCGCACATTACGAATGTCGCCGTCAGACAGCAGTACCGCGGAAAAAAGCTTGGAGAACGTTTAATGCGGGAGCTGCAAAAAACGGCAAGCTTATATGGAGCGGTAAGAATGACGCTCGAAGTCCGCGCTTCTAATTATATTGCGCAGAACTTATATGAAAAGCTCGGCTTTTATTCCGTCGGCGTACGGCGGGGCTATTATACCGATAACCGGGAGGATGCCATCATTATGTGGGTGGATCTGCCCAAATTTCATCACACATCGAATCAACCTACAGGGGAACAGCCATGACGAGCAAACCGAATTATATATTGGCTATTGAAACAAGCTGTGACGAGACATCCGCAGCTATTGTTCAGGACGGAACGATCATCTTGTCCAACGTGGTATCAAGTCAAATCGAAACGCACAAAAAATTTGGCGGCGTCGTGCCGGAGGTGGCCTCCAGACAGCATGTGGAGAGCATTACGCTTATCATTCAGGAAGCGTTCGAGAAAGCCGGAGTGAGGCCTTCCGATTTATCGGCTGTAGCCGTGACGCAGGGACCGGGTCTGGTGGGGGCGCTTCTTATAGGGATCGTCGCGGCCAAATCCCTGGCCTATGCTCTTGATCTGCCTCTAATTGGCGTCCACCACATTGCCGGCCATATTTATGCCAACCAGCTGATGCATACGCTGGAATATCCGCTGGTGTCTTTGGTCGTGTCCGGAGGACATACCGAGCTTGTCTTTGTGGAATCCGAAGGCAGCTTCCGCATTATCGGCCAGACGCGGGACGATGCCGTGGGCGAAGCCTATGACAAAGTGGGTCGGGCGCTGAAGCTGCCTTACCCCGGGGACCGCATATCGACAGGCTCGCGCTGGGCGCGGAGGAAGAAGCGCTACCTCTTCCTCGCGCGTGGCTGGAGCCTGATTCCTATGACTTCAGCTTCAGCGGGCTGAAGTCGGCGGTGTTGGCCTCCTTGAATCAGGCCAACATGAAGGGCCTGACGCTTGCGCCGCAGGCCGTGGCGAAGGGCTTCCAGGACTCCGTCATCGACGTCCTGGTGACCAAAGCGATGCGCGCCGTCCGAGAATACGGCGCGAAGCAGCTTCTGCTGGCGGGCGGGGTCGCCGCCAATCAAGGGCTGCGGCAGCAGCTGGCTGCGCGCTGCGCGGAGATCGGCTTGCCGCTGCTTGCGCCTCCGCTCAGTCTCTGCACCGACAACGCCGCTATGATTGGAGCGGCTGCTTATTTGAAATGGCAGCGCGGCCAGTTCTCGGACCTCGACCTTACCGCCGATCCGCAGCTCAAGCTTGAGGGCTGGTCTGTGTAAGACCGTTCTCTACAGTAGATCACATACAGCTGTTCATCCCGCCCTTCCGACAACTATCGGAGGGGCTTTGATTTTCGCTCGAAAATAACTTGTCGAAAAAGCTTGCAATTCCTATCGGCTTCGTGATATATTACTCCTTGCCGCTTCGAGGGCAAGCAGAAATGAGCAAAGAGCGACAACATCTGCAAAAAAGATGCTTGCAATTCGATAGGCGATTGTGCTAAGATATAAAAGTTGCTTTCGACGGTTGTCGAAAGATAACGAATAAGATTGCCCTTTGAAAACTGAACAACGAGTGAGTGAAATAAAGAGAATGCAAATTCTCGCTAGCAAGAAATTTTGAGCTTAAGACAAGCTCTGTTACAAGTTCTACAACTTTAATGGAGAGTTTGATCCTGGCTCAGGACGAACGCTGGCGGCGTGCCTAATACATGCAAGTCGAGCGGATTTCACCTTCGGGTGAAGTTAGCGGCGGACGGGTGAGTAACACGTAGGCAACCTGCCTGTAAGACCGGGATAACTATCGGAAACGATAGCTAAGACCGGATAGCTGGTTCTCTCGCATGAGGGAATCATGAAACACGGAGCAATCTGTGACTTACGGATGGGCCTGCGGCGCATTAGCTAGTTGGTAGGGTAACGGCCTACCAAGGCGACGATGCGTAGCCGACCTGAGAGGGTGATCGGCCACACTGGGACTGAGACACGGCCCAGACTCCTACGGGAGGCAGCAGTAGGGAATCTTCCGCAATGGACGCAAGTCTGACGGAGCAACGCCGCGTGAGTGATGAAGGTTTTCGGATCGTAAAGCTCTGTTGCCAGGGAAGAATGCTTGGGAGAGTAACTGCTCCTGAGGTGACGGTACCTGAGAAGAAAGCCCCGGCTAACTACGTGCCAGCAGCCGCGGTAATACGTAGGGGGCAAGCGTTGTCCGGAATTATTGGGCGTAAAGCGCGCGCAGGCGGTTATTTAAGTTTGGTGTTTAAGCCCGGGGCTCAACCCCGGATCGCACTGAAAACTGGATGACTTGAGTGCGGGAGAGGAAAGTGGAATTCCACGTGTAGCGGTGAAATGCGTAGAGATGTGGAGGAACACCAGTGGCGAAGGCGACTTTCTGGACCGTAACTGACGCTGAGGCGCGAAAGCGTGGGGAGCAAACAGGATTAGATACCCTGGTAGTCCACGCCGTAAACGATGAGTGCTAGGTGTTAGGGGTTCGATACCCTTGGTGCCGAAGTAAACACAGTAAGCACTCCGCCTGGGGAGTACGCTCGCAAGAGTGAAACTCAAAGGAATTGACGGGGCCCCGCACAAGCAGTGGAGTATGTGGTTTAATTCGAAGCAACGCGAAGAACCTTACCAGGTCTTGACATCTGGGTGAAAGCACTAGAGATAGTGCCCCTCTTCGGAGCGCCCAAGACAGGTGGTGCATGGTTGTCGTCAGCTCGTGTCGTGAGATGTTGGGTTAAGTCCCGCAACGAGCGCAACCCTTGACTTTAGTTGCCAGCATTGAGTTGGGCACTCTAGAGTGACTGCCGGTGACAAACCGGAGGAAGGTGGGGATGACGTCAAATCATCATGCCCCTTATGACCTGGGCTACACACGTACTACAATGGCCAGTACAACGGGAAGCGAAGGAGCGATCCGGAGCGAATCTTTAGAAGCCGGTCTCAGTTCGGATTGCAGGCTGCAACTCGCCTGCATGAAGTCGGAATTGCTAGTAATCGCGGATCAGCATGCCGCGGTGAATACGTTCCCGGGTCTTGTACACACCGCCCGTCACACCACGAGAGTTTACAACACCCGAAGTCGGTGGGGTAACCCGCAAGGGAGCCAGCCGCCGAAGGTGGGGTAGATGATTGGGGTGAAGTCGTAACAAGGTAGCCGTATCGGAAGGTGCGGCTGGATCACCTCCTTTCTATGGAGTCCATGATGACTGCAGGTCATCGGACATAAATTCACTCACTCGTTGCTCAGTTTTGAGAGGTGCAATAGACTCTCAAACCTACTGACAACTGAAACGATGGAAACTTCGTTTACCCGTTGCAGGACAGCTTGTTCCTTGAAAACTAGATAACGAAACAAAGCATAGAATCATCCTTTAAAGAGATAGATCTGATGATCTTACTCTTATAATCTTTAGCTGCCGTTCGATTCATCGAACACGGGTTAAGCTAATAAGAGCACACGGAGGATGCCTAGGCGCTAGGAGCCGACGAAGGACGTGGCGAACGACGAAATCGCCTCGGGGAGCCGTAAGCAGGCGTTGATCCGGGGATGTCCGAATGGGGGAACCCAGCTGAGGTAATTCTCAGTTACCATGCAGTGAATACATAGCTGCATTGGAGGCATACGAGGGGAACTGAAACATCTAAGTACCCTCAGGAGAAGAAAACAAGAGTGATTCCGTCAGTAGCGGCGAGCGAAAGCGGAACAGCCCAAACCAGAGGGCTTGCCCTCTGGGGTTGTGGGACGTCAATGTGGGTTTAGCAGAGTAGATGAAGCGGTCTGGAAAGGCCGGCCACAGAAGGTAACAGCCCTGTAATCGAAATTTTGCGAAAACCTTAGACGGATCCCGAGTACCGCGAGACACGTGAAACCTCGTGGGAAGCAGGCAGGACCATCTGCCAAGGCTAAATACTCCCTAGCGACCGATAGTGAAGCAGTACCGTGAGGGAAAGGTGAAAAGAACCGCGGGAGCGGAGTGAAATAGAACCTGAAACCGTGTGCTTACAAGAAGTCAGAGCCCGTTAATGGGTGATGGCGTGCCTTTTGTAGAATGAACCGGCGAGTTACGTTCCCGTGCGAGGTTAAGGTGAAGAGCCGGAGCCGCAGCGAAAGCGAGTCTGAATAGGGCGTATCGATATTTTCTTGCGAAAAATCGCAGTACGTGGACGTAGACCCGAAACCGTGTGATCTACCCCTGCCCAGGGTGAAGGTGCGGTAACACGCACTGGAGGCCCGAACCCACGAATGTTGAAAAATTCGGGGATGAGGTGGGGGTAGCGGAGAAATTCCAATCGAACTCGGAGATAGCTGGTTCTCCCCGAAATAGCTTTAGGGCTAGCCTCGGGAGATGAGTAGTGGAGGTAAAGCACTGATTGGGTGCGGGGCCCGCCAAGGGTTACCAAGTCCAGTCAAACTCTGAATGCCACATACTTTATCCCGGGAGTCAGACAGTGAGTGCTAAGATCCATTGTCAAGAGGGAAACAGCCCAGATCATCAGCTAAGGCCCCCAAGTGTGTGTTAAGTGGGAAAGGATGTGGAGTTGCAAAGACAACCAGGATGTTGGCTTAGAAGCAGCCACCATTGAAAGAGTGCGTAATAGCTCACTGGTCGAGTGACTCTGCGCCGAAAATGTAACGGGGCTAAACACACCACCGAAGCTATGGCTCGTGCAAACAAGATTTGCACTTGGGTAGGGGAGCGTTGTATGTAGGTAGAAGGTGTACCGTAAGGAGCGCTGGACAGCATACAAGTGAGAATGCCGGTATGAGTAACGAAAAGATCAGTGAGAATCTGATCCGCCGAAAGCCTAAGGGTTCCTGAGGAAGGCTCGTCCGCTCAGGGTAAGTCGGGACCTAAGGCGAGGCCGAAAGGCGTAGTCGAAGGACAACAGGTTGAAATTCCTGTACCACCGTGAACCGTTATGAGCAATGGGGTGACGCAGAAGGATAGTGACGCGGACTGATGGATGTCCGTCCAAGCAGAGAGGCTGGTGTGTAGGCAAATCCGCACATCGTTAAGGCTGGTCTGTGATGGGGAGCGAAAATTGCAGTAGCGAAGGTCATGAGTTCAGGCTGCCAAGAAAAGCCTCTAGCCAGGGAGAAGGTGCCCGTACCGCAAACCGACACAGGTAGGCGAGCAGAGCATGCTAAGGCGCGCGGAAGAACTCTCGTTAAGGAACTCGGCAAAATGACCCCGTAACTTCGGGAGAAGGGGTGCCTCGGTAGGGTGAATAGCCCGAGGGGGCCGCAGTGAAAAGGCCCAAGCGACTGTTTAGCAAAAACACAGGTCTGTGCGAAGCCGCAAGGCGAAGTATACGGGCTGACGCCTGCCCGGTGCTGGAAGGTTAAGGGGAGTGGTTAGGGGTTTACCCCGAAGCTATGAACCGAAGCCCCAGTAAACGGCGGCCGTAACTATAACGGTCCTAAGGTAGCGAAATTCCTTGTCAGGTAAATTCTGACCCGCACGAATGGCGTAACGACTTGGGCGCTGTCTCAACGAGAGATCCGGTGAAATTTTAATACCTGTGAAGATGCAGGTTACCCGCGACAAGACGGAAAGACCCCATGGAGCTTTACTGCAGCTTGATATTGGACTTTGGTACGATCTGTACAGGATAGGTGGGAGCCTGAGAAGCCTGAGCGCCAGCTTGGGTGGAGGCGACGTTGGGATACCACCCTGATCGTATCGGAGTTCTAACCTGGTACCGTGAACCGGTATG
The DNA here is from genome assembly GCF_043945595.1 of Paenibacillus sp. TAB_01. Lineage (NCBI taxonomy): Bacteria > Bacillati > Bacillota > Bacilli > Caryophanales > Paenibacillaceae > Paenibacillus > Paenibacillus sp. TAB_01. Next base: position 6,106,972 of record NZ_JBIFNP010000001.1, on the reverse strand, counting down.
GGGACAGTGTCAGGTGGGCAGTTTGACTGGGGCGGTCGCCTCCTAAAAAGTAACGGAGGCGCCCCAAGGTTCCCTCAGAATGGTTGGAAATCATTCGAAGAGTGCAAAGGCATAAGGGAGCTTGACTGCGAGACAAACAGGTCGAGCAGGGACGAAAGTCGGGCTTAGTGATCCGGTGGTACCGCATGGAAGGGCCATCGCTCAACGGATAAAAGCTACCCTGGGGATAACAGGCTTATCTCCCCCAAGAGTCCACATCGACGGGGAGGTTTGGCACCTCGATGTCGGCTCATCGCATCCTGGGGCTGAAGTAGGTCCCAAGGGTTGGGCTGTTCGCCCATTAAAGCGGTACGCGAGCTGGGTTCAGAACGTCGTGAGACAGTTCGGTCCCTATCTGTCGTGGGCGCAGGAAATTTGAGAGGAGCTGTCCTTAGTACGAGAGGACCGGGATGGACGTACCGCTGGTGTACCAGTTGTTCCGCCAGGAGCACGGCTGGATAGCTACGTACGGACGGGATAAGCGCTGAAAGCATCTAAGCGTGAAGCCCCCCTCAAGATGAGATTTCCCAGTAAGTAAGACCCCTTGAAGACGACGAGGTAGATAGGTTCGGGGTGGAAGTGCCGTAAGGTATGGAGCTGACGAATACTAATCGGTCGAGGGCTTATCCAAGAGAACAGCAAAGAAGAAGGATGTATGCTTGTTTCGTATCTAGTTTTCAGGGTAACAACCTTGAAACAAATAGCTGCATGTCCTTTATAGGGATGGATATTTTCTTGCAGCGTTTTCGAAGAAGCAACGCTTCGAAAAATCCCAGGCTTACGTAGCCAGCTTTCTAACGAAAGCACATCGTTTGGTGATGATGGCGGAGGGGAACCACGCGTTCCCATCTCGAACACGACCGTTAAGCCCTCCAGCGCCGATGGTACTTGAACCGAAGGGTTCCGGGAGAGTAGGACGTCGCCAAGCAACCGAAGCAACAGCCGATCTGACTAAAGATCGGCTGTTTTTTTATATGTTTAAGGAAACCCAAAGCGTGCTGAGTCATATATCTCTCAGCACGCTTTGGGTATTTTTATTGAAGGGCGCGTCCACGGACCCAGACGCGCTGAAGGTCCAGGTGCTGGTTCAGCAGCAGCACATCGGCCTGCTTGCCTGGCTGCAGCGCGCCCGTGACTTGATCAATGCCGAGCCGACGCGCAGGATTGGCGCTAGCCATACGGCTCGCCTGCTCTACCGTTAAGCCGACCTCCCGGACGGCATAACGGAACGCATCGATCATGGTAAGCGTGCTGCCCGCCAGGCTGTCGCCTTCCTTGAGCCGGGCTACGCCGTCCTGGACGATAACATCCAGCCCGCCGAGGCTGTACTCGCCATTGCCGAGTCCGGCGGCCGAGATGGCATCGGTGATGAGGATCAGGTTGTCGGGGCCCTTCATCCGGGCGAGCAGCTGAATGCAGGCCGGATGGACATGATGCCCGTCGGCAATCACCTCAGCCATGATTCCGTCATGGGTCAGGACAGCGCCGACCGTACCCGGTTCGCGATGATGCAGCTTCGTCATCGCATTGAACGTATGTACCGCATGACTCAGCCCATGCTGAGCTGCATGCTGTACTTGTTCGAAGCTCGCGTCAGTATGACCCAATGCGGCAACAATTCCGCGGCTGACAAGAGCTTCAATATAGGGGATGGCGCCTTCCGTTTCCGGCGCCAGCGTCTGCATGCGGATCAAACCGGGGAACGACGCGGTTCCAATCCTCAAGCCAGTCTAATTGCGGAGCCGCAATGTAATGGGGGTTCTGGGCTCCGGGCCATTTTATACTGATGAAGGGTCCCTCTAAATGCACGCCAAGCAGCTGAGCGTAGGGCATCTCTTGTTCCCGGTATGCCTGAACCTGCTCTAATACCGAATCGATAGCTTCTTTGGAAGCGGTGACTGTAGTGGCCAGCATCCCGGTAGTTCCGTGCTGTCCGTGAAAGCCGGTAATCGTGTCTAATCCCAAGGCATCGGCATCCATAAAGTCTTCACCATAGCCGCCATGCACATGTATATCGATAAAGCCGGGAAGGAGAAGTCCCCCTTGCCCGTCTACATATTCAATGGATCCATCGGCAGCTTGCGCACGTTCGGCAGTACCATCGCCTGCGCCTAAGGAAACGATTTTGCCGTTGGCCAGCCAAATCCATCCTTGCTCGATCGTTCCTTCAGGAGTAACCAGGCTTACATTATCAATCCAGGTTGCAGATACTTGACTCATACGAATAACCTCCCGGCTTCGGAATCTAACAAGACGACCAAGTGAGGATGGGTTTGCAGCAGCGACGCCGGGCAGTCTGTCGTGATCGGGCCCGTTAAGGCACGGTGAACGATTTCCGCCTTGTCGGCACCTTTGACGACGAGCAGGATCATTTTGGCTTTAAGAATCGTACCGACACCCATCGTCAGCGCATGGGTAGGCACCTGGCCCATGGAATCGAAGAAACGGGCGTTGGCTTTGCGCGTTTCCTCACGAAGCTCGACGACATGGGTGCCGCTGATCAGCGCATGATCAGGCTCGTTAAAGCCGATATGTCCGTTGTGTCCTAGGCCCAGCAGCTGCAGATCAATGTGTCCTGCTTCCAGAAGCAGCCGATCGTACCTTTTGCATTCCTCTGCAGGATCGGGACTGTTCCCATCAGGGATGTGCGCCTGCGCCCGGGGCAGGTCGATATGCTTGAACAAATGAGTATTCATATAATTGCGGTAGCTTTCGGCATGGTCTTCGGGCAATCCGACATATTCATCCAGATTGAACGTGGTAGCCTGATGAAAACGGACCAGGCCGCGCCGGTAGCTTTTGACGATTTCCTCGTAGATTCCTACGGGTGTACCGCCTGTGGCCAGTCCGAGCACGGCTCGCGGATTCGTCTGCACCAGCCCGGTGATGATGCCGGCTCCGGATTCATGCAGCTTTTCATGAGAATCGAAAGTTAACAGATTCATGGGGTGTGCTCCTTAGTGGAAAGTTATCTATATTTTTTGACCATTTGAAACGATTGCTCAAGACGCGGAACAAGGTCGTTGAACTGATCGCTGATCAGTCCGACGAACAAAATATCGATGACATGCAGCTGGGCGATCCGGGAAGCCATGTCTCCGCGGCGCATGCCTTCCTCCAGGGTGGAGGTGAACAGCGAAATATCGGCGAGCGTGGTGAGCGTGTTCGTCCCGAATTTGGTGAGGGAGATGGTGGTTGCGCCATTTTCGGCAGCACAGGTTAAGGCGGCAATCGTTTCGGACGTTTCGCCCGAGTAGGAAATGGCTAGCGCTACGTCCTCTTTCGTCAAATTGGAAGCGGAGGTTACCTGCATATGAGGGTCGGAGAAGGTGACGGCGCGCTTGCCGATCCGGATCAGCTTTTGGTAGAAATCCTGTGCGACCAGTCCGGAAGTAGCGACCCCGTACAAGTCGATTTGCCGGGCTTTTTTTAACGCGTCGACAGCCTGCTGAAGCTGCTTCAGATCGAGCATTCGTGTCGTGTCCGTAATCGACCGCACATGATTGGCTTCCATCGCGCTGACGATGCTCTCCAACGGATTGCCGGCCACGATATCCTGGTAAGATAAAGCATCCTGCTGTTGGGCCAGCTCTGCGGCCAGCTTTAATTTAAACTCCGTAAAGCCGCCAAAGTGGAACAGCTTGCAAAAGCGGGAAATCGTAGCCGTGCTGCCGCCTGACTGCTGTGCCAGCTCGGTAATCCCCATTTGGACAATATGCTGCGGATGGGCTAGTACATAGGCTGCGATATCCTTTTCCTTCGGATTCATAGTGTCTAATTGTTCTTGAATGGCACTTAGGATACCAGGCATAAGTCACCTCAACACAATGATGTGAAAATAATTTTCGTTAAAATACATACATATAGGAAAAACATTTACACAACTAATATAGCTAATTTTCGGCGGATCTGCAATACAGGCTGGGGTAAAGAAACCGAACTCGTAAAAAAACCACCGGCCGCAGAAAATTCCGCTCCGATGGTTTAGATGAAAGAATTGTTGTTTTAAAAAGGCCTGAGAGGCCGTCTGCCTTCCAATAAAACAATAACAAGCAATTCGAACAGCACGAGGGGCAGAACAACGGGGAAAAAGGAAATGTGCGCTTTATGCTGCGATTTCTTGCCATGAGGCGCGTTAAGCTGAAGGTATACTTTGTCCTTGTCGAGTTTCACGATTTTTCCTTGATACGTTCCGTTGACTGTACGGATTTGGACTTGGCGGTGCAAATACTTTTTACAGGTTTTATAGTTTTGGGCGCGTGAGGCAGCCATATGATCCCTCCTTTCAGAGGACAACTCCTGTTCTATTCTATGATTCTCAACTCTATTGCGTGTGGACGGATGCGGAGCAAGGTATCCATACGCTACAATGGAAGAAATAGCGGATGGAAGCCGCGGGGCTTCTATGAAATGCGTCTACTATTCACGATTTTCTTGAAAGAGAGGAGTGCAAGCATGTATAGACGGGATTATTTGATGCGATTGATTCAGCAGTTTTCGGAAGAGATGGTGAAAATCATGTTTCACCGCCGCAATCAGCAGTTTGCCGAAGCGATGGAGCTGCTGCTCCAGGCGATGCAGCGTCTTCTTGGCCTTAATTCGAAGCTCGTTCAAGCTTTAGCGGTCAAAGATATTATAGCGTTACTCACCTTGCAGGGCCGCCTGGACGCGGGCAAAGGAGTGCTTCTGGCGGATATGTTGAAAGCAGAAGGAGAGCTGCTTACAGATTCAGGGGATGAACGGGGAGGGCATGCCTCCGGCTTGAAGGCCTTGGAGCTGCTGCTTGAGATGCGATGGATGGAAGAAACGGAGGAGATGAGAGCAGAGGTGGATTCGCGGATTCATTCACTGCTCGACGGTCTTCAGCATCAGCGCAAGCCTAAGCGGGTGCTGGCTCTGCTGCTCGATTTTTATGAGGAGGAAGGCCGGTTGGCGAAGGCGGAGGATACGCTTTTTTTCATGCTCGATGAGGAGCCGGGGAATGCTAACATTATTGAACAAGGGCTGGAGCTGTACGAACGGTGGCGGAATTTGCCTCAGGAGCAGGTAGAGCACGGGGGACTGACGGCGGAGGAATTGGAAGAAAGTTATAAAATCCTTAAAAAAATGAAGCAAAATGGAAGTTGAAGCTGTTTATTGCGAAAAAAAGCCGAGTGAAATGCGAACTTTAAAACTACTGTATTTCTATAATGTTCGTCTTTTTTGGTTGACAGCAACATTCCATGGCTGGTAAACTAAGAGAGTAAACAGGATTCGTTTTTAGCAAAAAATGTCGAAGCGTCTCGTATAACGTCGGGAATATGGCCCGAAAGTATCTACCCAAAAACCATAAATTTTTGGACTACGAGTGAAGCGTTCAATAAGAGGTCAGCACGGTGGTGCATGGCCTTAACTTGCGCTTGGGGTCATACTTGTCGTCCAGAGGGGGATTTGCGTAAAGCAAGTGTTTCCACTGGGCGCTTTGTTTTTTTAATATGATAGAATTTATATGTTTTCGGGGTCCCCGCAAAGTACCTGAGTACGCTTCGAAGCATAAGCCCCACTTTGTGGGGTTGTTTTTAAGAGGTGAATTACCGGATGAACGGTTCTTCAGAAGGAGCGTGCAACGCAGTCTTCTTTAGGGAGAACAAAGCTGTTGATCCTTGGCTCAAAAAAATGTATCTCACACTCACGGAGGTTCGAAATGTCTGTTCTTGTTGGAGTCATTATGGGAAGCCAGTCCGATTGGGAAACGATGAAGCATGCCTGCGATATGCTCGAGGAGCTCGGAATTCCTTATGAGAAACGGGTGGTTTCCGCTCACCGCACGCCGGACCTGATGTTCGAGTATGCTGAATCCGCAAGCGAACGCGGGTTGAAGGTCATTATAGCAGGGGCGGGAGGCGCCGCTCATTTACCCGGTATGGTTGCCGCAAAAACGGAGCTGCCGGTTATTGGCGTTCCTGTGAAAACGTCGACGCTGAACGGGATGGATTCGCTGCTGTCGATCGTGCAAATGCCCGGCGGCGTGCCGGTGGCTACAGTCGCCATCGGACATGCGGGAGCTACGAATGCCGGACTGCTGGCAGGCCAAATTCTCGGCGCGTTCGATCCGCAGCTGCAGCAAAAAGTGCGCGCACGCCGCGAAGGCATCCGCCAGACGATAGAAAGCAGCGTGCTGTCATGAGCCTGAACGATTCCATTCAAGCTCAAACAAGCGGTGGCGGCGCGGATAAGGTGATCCGCCCCGGCGGAACGATCGGCGTCCTGGGCGGCGGTCAGCTGGGGAGAATGCTCGCTCTGTCCGGCAGAGCGATGGGCTACCGGTTCGTGACGCTCGACCCGACGCCGGATGCGCCGTGCGGTCAGGTGGCGAACCGGCAGATCGTAGCGGCGTATCATGATGTGGAAGCGGCCAAAGCCTTGGCTGAGCAATCCGATGTCATTACGTATGAATTCGAGAATGTCGATGCGGACGTGACGTCCCTGCTGATGGAGCAGTCTTACGTTCCTCAGGGCAGCCAGCTTCTGTATACGACGCAGCACCGATTGCGGGAGAAACGGGCGATTGAAGCGGCAGGCGTCAAGGTTGCGCCTTATGCCGAGATTACCAGCGCTGCGCAGCTGCGTACGGAGGCAGAGCGGTTCGGCACGCCGTGCGTGCTCAAGACGGCAACCGGAGGCTACGACGGCAAAGGCCAATGGGTTATCCGGTCGCTGGACGAGGTTGAGGCCGCTTATGAAGAACTGAGCCGGGCCAAGACGGAGCTCGTGCTGGAGCAGTTTATCCATTTTGACAAGGAACTATCCGTGATCGCGGCGAGAAGCCCCCGCGGGGAGATCAAGGCCTTCCCTGCCGCGGAGAATATTCACATAAACAATATTTTGCATCTATCCATCGTACCTGCGAGAACGGCGGACAGCATTCAGCGGGAAGCCGAACGGCTGGCGATGGCCATAGCCGAGTCGATGAATGTGATCGGACTGATCGCTGTGGAAATGTTCCTGACGGCAGACGGCGAGCTTTATGTCAACGAGCTTGCGCCGAGACCGCACAACTCGGGACACTACACGATGGACGCCTGCCAAACGTCGCAGTTCGAGCAGCATGTCCGGGCGATCTGCAATCTGCCGCTCGGCTCGACGGAGCTGATGACGCCGGTGGTAATGGGCAATATCCTCGGGCAGCATGTAGAGCCGCTGCTCGATTGGATCGTGCAGCCGGAGTCGGAGCAGGTTGACGGAGTCACCGCGAAAGTGCATCTGTACGGCAAGCATGAGTCGAAGCATAACCGGAAGATGGGGCATGTCAACGTGCTTGCGAAGTCGGTCGAAGCGGCCATGCAGTGGATAGACGCTTCAAACATATGGGAAGCTAAAGAAAAACAGTGAGACGATAAGAGTGGAGGATTTAAACAATGATTGAACGTTACAGCAGACCGGAAATGGCCAGAATTTGGACGGAAGAGAACAAATTTAACGCATGGCTCGAGGTGGAGCTGCTTTCCTGTGAGGCGTGGGCCGAGCTGGGGATTATCCCTAAGGAAGACGTAATAGAGCTTCGCAAGAACGCCGCCTTCGATATCGACCGGATCTATGAAATCGAGCAGGAAACGCGTCATGACGTGATCGCTTTTACCCGTGCCGTATCCGAGAAGGTCGGTCCGGAGCGCAAATGGGTGCACTACGGTTTGACTTCCACAGACGTGGTCGATACGGCGCTGGGCTACTTGCTCAGACAAGCCAACGAAATTATCGAAAAAGATTTGCTGAACTTCATCGAAATCTTGAAGAACAAAGCAATTGAATATAAAAATACCCCGATGATGGGGCGTACACACGGGGTTCATGCCGAGCCGACGACGTTCGGTTTGAAAATGGCTCTGTGGTGGGAAGAAATGAAACGCAACCTGGAGCGTTTCCGTTTTGCGGCTGACGGCGTGCAGTACGGTAAAATCTCCGGCGCCGTAGGCACTTATGCGAACATCGATCCGTTTGTTGAAACGTATGTTTGCGATAAGCTGGGAACGAAGCCGGCTCCGATCTCGACGCAAACGCTGCAGCGCGACCGTCATGCCGAGTATATGGCTACATTGGCTTTGATCGCTACCTCGCTGGATAAGTTTGCAACGGAAATCCGCGCTCTGCAGAAGAGCGAATTCCGTGAAGTGGAAGAACCGTTCGCCAAAGGTCAAAAGGGCTCGTCCGCAATGCCGCATAAACGCAACCCGATCGGCTGCGAAAGCATTTCCGGCTTGTCCCGCGTGATTCGCGGCCATATGATTTCTGCATACGAAAACGTGACTTTGTGGCACGAACGCGATATTTCCCACTCCTCCGTGGAACGGATTATTTTGCCTGATGCGACGACGCTGATCAATTACATGCTGAACCGTTTCGGTAACATCGTCAAAAACTTGACGGTGTTCCCTGAGAACATGAAGCGCAACATGCAAAGCACGTACGGCGTTCCTTTCTCCGGCCGCGTAATGACGAAGCTGATCGACAAAGGCTTCAGCCGTGAGCAGGCTTACGACACGGTACAGCCTAGAGCAATGCAGGCTTGGGAAGAGCAGCGCTCGTTCCGCGATATCATCGAGAACACGCCCGCGATTCGCGAGCAGCTGAGCCTGGAGGAGATTGAAGACTGTTTCAATCCGGCTTGGCACTTGAAGCATGTGGATACGATCTTTGCACGTCTTGGTTTGAATTAATTTTTTAAAATAAATGATTGTCAAAATCATATCAGGGGAGCACGGAAACCATGGTCTCGACAACGGCTATTTCGAGCGCCGAGCAGTATGTGAAAGCGCCGCTGCTGTATAAAGGGAAAGTACGCGAGCTGTACGATTTGGGAGAGCATTTCTTGATTGCGGTAACCGGACCGCATCTCCGCTTTTGACTGGGTATTGTCTCCAGCCGTGCCGGATAAGGGCAATGTGCTGAACAGCCTGAGCAAATTCTGGTTCGAGCAGACGGCTCACCTGATGCCGAACCATGTCGTTCACACCGATGTAGATAAGTTGGGCGATCTCGTAACGGATCGTGAGATTATGAAGGACCGCTTCATGGTTACGAAAAAGGCCGAGCGCATCGATATCGAATGCGTCGTCCGCGGCTACATTACGGGCGGAGGCTGGCGCCAGTACGAGAAGACCGGCGAGATCAACGGCCACCAGCTGCCGGAGGGCATGCGCAAGAACGAGCGCTTTCCGCAGCCGATCTTCACACCGGCGGCGAAGAACGATGTCGGTCACGACGAGGACATCTCGATTGAGCGCATGAAGCAATTGGTCGGCGCGGAGCTGACCGAGCAGCTGGAAGCGAAAAGCCTCATGCTGTATGAATTCGCGCGCCAGTATTGCGAAGAGCGCGGCATCATTCTCGCCGATACGAAGTTCGAGTTCGGTCTGATCGATGGAGAAATCATTTTGATCGATGAGATTTTTACGCCGGATTCCTCCCGTTTCTGGGCCAAGGAAAACTACGCTTTCGATATTGAGATCGACAGCATGGATAAAGAACCGGTACGGACTTATTTGTCCGGCACCGATTGGGATAAAAACAGCGAGCCGGCTCCTTTGCCTGCCGATGTGGTTGAGGAAACGTCCCGCCGCTACCGCGATATTTACAATCGTTTAGTGAAGTAATAGGTCTGAATTAAAAAGTTCGCAGCGCTTTAGTTCACTCTCTGAAATAAAGCTATCATGATGCATGGTGCTGCGGATTGGCAAGCTGCAAGGCTCGCGCTTTTGAGAAGTAGTTTAGGTTTTGAACTTTTCTTTATATTAAATAAAATATTACGTTATAAAAAGCGACTTTGGAGAGAAAGGAGATGTGCTGGAGCATATGCTTACGAAGCCAGTTTCCTCCGGAAACTCTCGGTCTACGTGCCGCCTTTGAATAAGGATTTTTACCGCTAAATCAATTTAATTAAACCCTTATTCAACAGCGGCCGGAAGCACACTCCTTTCTCGGAAAAGCTGAGCTTTTTATAACTACCACCACCCACTCCAGAGGAGGATTTACCCCCATGTTAAAAGCAACCGTTTATGTAACGATCAAACAAAGCGTACTCGATCCGCAAGGCGTAGCCGTGCAGGGCGCGCTGCATTCGATGGGTTTTGACGAAGTGGGCAAGGTACGCGTAGGCAAATATTTGGAGCTGGAGCTGGGCACAAGCGACCGTGCCGTTGCCGAAGAGCGCGTGAAGGCCATGTGCGAGAAGCTGCTGGCGAATACGGTTATTGAAGACTACCGCTACGAATTGGTCTAATCCCACTTGAAGGAGGAGCACGTAATGAACTTCGCAGTACTGGTGTTTCCCGGCTCCAATTGTGATATCGACTGCTACAAAGCGGTAGAAGAAACGATTGGCCAGCCTGTTAGCTATGTTTGGCATACAGAAACGGATCTATCGAAATATGACTGTATTATCGTACCTGGGGGATTCTCCTACGGAGATTATTTGCGTACCGGAGCGATTGCACGGTTTGCGCCTGTGATGAACGCGTTGGTACAAGCGGCTGAACAGGGTAAATATGTACTAGGCATCTGTAACGGATTCCAGATTTTGCTGGAATCGGGTCTGCTGCCGGGAGCGATGCTGCGCAACCAATCGTTGAAATTCCGCTGCCACGCGGCAATGCTGCAGGTGGAAAACACGAATACTCCTTTTACATCCGAATATAATCAAGGCGAGCTGATCAACATCCCGATCGCGCACGGAGAAGGCAACTACTACTGCGACGATGCGACGCTAGCTGAACTTAAAGCAAACAATCAAATCGTGTTCCGTTATGAAGCGGGCAACAATCCGAACGGTTCCGTTGAAGATATCGCAGGGATTTGCAACAAGCAAGGAAACGTACTCGGCATGATGCCGCATCCGGAGCGTGCGGTGCACGAGCTTCTCGGTTCGGCGGACGGCAAACGGATGTTCACATCGATTTTGAGCACATGGAGGGAAAAGAATGGCGCAGCAGTTATCGGCTAAGGAGCCAACCGCAGAACAAATCGCGGATCAGAAAATTTACAAACAGATGGGCGTTACCGATGCCGAGTATGAACAAATCTGCGGGTTTTTGGGCCGTCAACCGAACTATGTGGAAATCGGCGTGTTCAGCGTTATGTGGTCCGAGCACTGCTCTTACAAAAATTCGAAGCCTGTGCTTCGCAAGTTCCCTGTTACCGGCCCTCGCGTATTGATGGGTCCCGGTGAAGGCGCGGGGATCGTCGATATCGGCGACAACCAAGCGGTCGTATTCAAAATTGAAAGCCATAACCATCCATCCGCCATCGAGCCTTTCCAAGGCGCTGCGACAGGTGTGGGCGGCATTATCCGCGATATTTTCTCGATGGGCGCACGCCCGGTTGCTCTGCTGAACAGCCTGCGCTTCGGCCGTTTGGAAAATGAGCGCGTGAAATATTTGTTCGAGCACGTGGTCTCCGGTATTGCGGGCTACGGCAACTGCATTGGTATTCCGACAGTCGGCGGCGAAGTCATGTTCGACGAGAGCTATGAAGGCAACCCGCTCGTTAATGCGATGTGCGTAGGGATCATCGATCACGATAAAATCCAAAAAGGTGTCGCCAAAGGCGTAGGCAACCCTGTTTTTTACGTGGGACCGGCAACAGGCCGTGACGGAATCCACGGTGCAACATTCGCATCCGAGGAATTGACGGCGGAATCCGAAGCGAAGCGTCCGGCGGTACAAGTCGGCGATCCGTTTATGGAGAAGCTGGTGCTTGAAGCTTGCCTGGATCTGATCAACTCCGGTATCGTGCTCGGCATTCAAGATATGGGCGCCGCGGGCTTGACCTGCTCGAGCGCGGAGATGGCGAGTAAAGCGGGCAACGGCATGGAGCTGTACCTTGACGAGGTGCCGCAGCGTGAAGAAGGCATGACGCCTTACGAAATGATGCTGTCCGAGTCCCAGGAGCGCATGCTGTTCGTCGTTGAGCCTAAGCATGAAGCGCAGGCGAAGGCGATTTTCGAACGTTGGGGCTTACACTGCGCGAAGGTCGGTAAAGTATCGAACGACGGCCGTCTGAAATTGTTCCACAAAGGCGAAATGGTTGCCGATATGCCGGTTACGGCTCTCGTGGACGAATGCCCGGTATATAACAAACCGTCTCAAGTGCCTGCATACTACGAAGAGAACGCGAAGATCGATACGAACGCTTATGCGGAAGTGACCGATCTGAACGGCGCTTTGCAAAAAGTGCTGGCTTCCCCTTCGGTAGCAAGCAAAGAATGGGTTTATAACCAATATGATTACATGGTTCGGACAAGCACGGCGGTTCGTCCGGGTTCGGATGCGGCAGTGGTCACGATTCATGGCTCGCGCAAAGCGCTGTCGATGTCTACAGATTGCAACGGACGCTTCGTTTACCTTGATCCGGAAGTGGGCGGCATGATCGCGGTAGCGGAAGCGGCACGTAACAACGTATGCTCCGGCGCCGAGCCGCTTGCCATCACGGACAACCTGAACTTCGGTTCCCCGGAGAAGCCGGATATTTTCTGGCAGCTGGAGAAAGCCGCTGACGGGATGGCGGAAGCGTGCCGCAAGCTGGAAACGCCGGTTATCGGCGGTAACGTCAGCTTGTACAACGAGAATGCCAAAGGCGCGATCTACCCGACGCCGGTTGTCGGTATGGTCGGTCTCGTACACGATACGGATCACATTACAACGCAAGGCTTCAAACAAGAAGGCGACGTCATCTTCGTCTTGGGCGAAACCAAAGCGGAGCTTGGCGGCAGCGAGTTCCAATATGTCATGCACGGCGTAACGGAAGGCCGTCCTCCGCAATTGGATCTGGATGTGGAGAAAAAACTGCTGAACACCGTTCTCGGCGCGATTCAACAAGGCCTCGTCGCTTCTGCGCATGACTTGTCTGACGGCGGGCTGGCCGTGGCCTTGGCGGAGAGCTGCATCAGCGGACGTCTTGGCGCTCAAGTCAACTTTGCAAGCGAGCTGCGCAATGATATCGCCTTGTTCAGCGAGAGCCAATCCCGTATCCTGCTCAGCGCATCGCCTGAGAAAGCGGAAGAGCTGAAAGCATATATCGCCGGTCAAGGCGTACCGGTTCAACAATTAGGTCAAGTAACAGGACAAGAACTACAAATCCAAGTGAACGCTGAACCAGTCATCCAAGCATCGGTTGCACAACTAGAAAAGGTTTGGAAGGATGCGATTCCATGTCTGATGAAATAAAAGCATCGCAGCAGCTATGGACAGGCAATTTCTATAATGAAGGAATCGGCAGTCATGACGGGCTGTTCGATAAGCTTCGCGAGGAATGCGGGGTGTTCGGGGTGTTCGGTCACCCCGAATCCGCTTCGCTTTCGTATTACGGTCTGCATGCGCTTCAGCACCGCGGTCAGGAGAGCGCGGGCATTTGCGTCGCTAACGGCGAAAGCTTCAGCTACTACCGCAACATGGGTCTGGTCAAGGAAGTGTTCAATAACGATAATCTCAGCACGCTGGTCGGTCCTTCGGCTATCGGGCATGTCCGTTATTCAACATCGGGCGAGAGCAAGCTGGCGAACGCGCAGCCGCTCGTGTTCAAATACCGCGGCGGCGATCTTGCGATTGCCACGAACGGGAATTTGCACAATGCCGGTGAGATCAAGAAAGAGCTGGAGAACCAGGGCTCGATCTTCCAAACAACGAGCGATACGGAAGTCGTGGCGCATCTCATTGCCCGTTCCAAGCACGACGACATTGTACTGGCGGTCAAGGAAGCGCTGCTGAAGGTCGAGGGAGCTTATGCCTTCTTGTTTCAGACGAAGGATAAGCTGATCGCCGCCCGTGATCCTCACGGTCTCCGTCCGCTCGTGATGGGACGGCTGGGCAATGCTTACTTATTCGCATCGGAATCCTGCGCATTTGACGCGGTAGGAGGAACCTACTACCGCGATGTGGAGCCGGGCGAGCTGCTCGTGCTCGATATGAAAAACAACAGGCTCGTCGAGGATCGGTTCGCGCCCATTAACCGCCGTGCGATCTGCGCAATGGAGTATATCTACTTCGCGCGTCCGGACAGCGATATCGATGAAATCAATATCCACTCCGCACGGAAGCGGATGGGACGCCAACTGGCGCTGGAATCGTTCGTGGATGCGGATATCGTTACCGGCGTGCCGGATTCCAGTATTTCGGCCGCTATCGGATTTGCCGAGCAAACGGGCATTCCTTACGAGCTGGGGCTCATCAAGAACCGCTACACCGGCCGGACATTCATCCAGCCGAGCCAGGAGCTGCGCGAGCAAGGGGTCAAAATGAAGCTGAGCGCCGTGCGCAGCATCGTGGCCGGGAAACGTGTCGTCATGATCGACGACTCCATCGTCCGCGGCACGACTTCTCTGCGTATCGTGAACATGCTCCGCGAAGCGGGAGCGACGGAGGTCCATGTGCGGATCAGCTCGCCGCCTTTCAAAAATCCTTGCTTCTACGGCATCGATACGCCGGACCGCAAAGAGCTGATTGCCGCGCAAAAGTCGATCGAAGAAATTCGTGAAGCGATCAATGCGGACTCATTGCATTTCTTAAGTCATGACGGCTTGCTGAATGCTATCGGTCGGCCTAGCGGGGAATTGAACCGCGGTCATTGCACAGCCTGTTTCGACAACCGTTATCCGACGAAGATTACGGAGGAAGCGGAAATAGGATGCGGGTGTGACTAAGAACAAGTTACGAGAGATGAGTTACGAGTTGCGAGTTGCGAGTTACGTTGGTGGCGGCTGCAGAGAAGGAGTGTACCTCCGGCCGCTGTTGAAAACGTGAATGGTCTGATTATATTTTGTAGAGGAATATTCACGTTTTCAAAGGCGGACGCTACGCTCCTACGGTACACTCCTTCTCCTCCGCCAGTTACGTTAACCTCCGCACGCGCGTTAACTTGTTCTTGTAAGGGGAAGGAGTAGAGAGCACGAGATCGATCGTGCCTCCGATCTTCTGTGTATGGCGCGCAATTCCACGCGCGTGGGGTTTAACCCGTTCGCCGCGTTGCGCCGTAACACGCACTTGAGCTTCGCGCGCGGAAGACTTTTCATCCTCCTAATCATTAGGAGGATGAAACAGAAAGCCTGGGGCCGCCGGTAAAGCCAGCCCCAGGCTAAGGATTGAAAATCAAGGGCAGAAGCGGCACAGCCTCTGCCATTTTAAATAAAACGCGAGCCTTGAGGAACGATAGGGAGCGTTTTGACAACAAAAGCGAGGGACGAGCGCCGAAGGCGGAGGTGCCGATAGGCTGCCGGAGAGTTTACGTGCCGCCTTTGCCTGCGTGTTCCCACCGATGGGTGGAATAGTTAGGAACACGCAGGCAACAGCGGCCGGAGGCAGCCTATCGGACCTCCGCCGCAGGCATGCGCGAGTCCAAAAACTCTCTTTTTGCCGTCAAAACCTCCCAAGAACCTCAATGCCCATCCCAAGGAGGATATTCAGTGTCGGATGCATATAAAAAAGCCGGTGTCGACATCGCGGCAGGCAACGAAGCGGTAGAACGGATGAAAAAGCACGTGAAAACGACGTTCCGTCCGGAGGTATTGACGGATTTGGGCGGTTTCGGTGCGCTTTTCGGCTTGAATAAAGATAAATATGAAGAACCGGTGCTTGTTTCCGGCACGGACGGCGTAGGCACGAAGCTGAAGATCGCTTTTGCTATGGATAAGCATGATACGATCGGGATCGACGCCGTAGCTATGTGCGTGAACGATATCGTCGTACAGGGCGCAGAGCCGCTGTTTTTCCTGGATTACCTGGCTTGCGACAAAGTGGTACCCGAGAAAATCGAATCGATCATTAAAGGGATCAGCGACGGCTGCGTGCAGTCCGGCTGTGCCTTGATCGGCGGCGAAACGGCTGAAATGCCTGGCATGTACTCCGAGGGCGAATACGATATTGCGGGCTTTACCGTAGGGATTGTAGACAAGAAGAAAATCATCGACGGCTCCAAGATCCGTCCGGGCGATGTCGTGATCGGCCTGGCTTCCAGCGGCGTGCACAGCAACGGCTTCTCGCTGGTGCGCAAGCTTTTGCTTGAGGAGAAGGGCTATAGCCTGCAGGATCATATCGATGTACTTGGCGGCAAGCTGGGCGATGTGGTGCTTGAACCGACTAAAATTTATGTGAAATCCGTTTTGGCAGCGCTGGAAAAGGTGGAGCTGAAAGGTCTGGCGCATATCACCGGCGGCGGCTTCATCGAGAACATTCCGCGTATGCTTCCGGCCCATGTGAATGTGGAGATCGATTACGGTTCTTGGCCGATTCTGCCGATCTTTCAATTGATGCAGGAAGCCGGCTCCATCAGCAACAACGATATGTTCCGTACGTTCAATATGGGGATCGGGATGGTCATCGTCGTTTCCGAGCAGCAAGCGGCGGAAGCGGCCCGTATTTTCGAACAGCACGGTGAAAAAGTATACGCGCTCGGCAGAGTGACGGCAGGTGAGCGCGTCGTTACTTTCAATGGAGCGGACGTATGAGTAAACCGTTTCGCATTGCCGTGTTCGCATCCGGAGGCGGATCGAACTTTCAGGCTATCGCGGACGCGGTAAAAGCAGGCAGGCTCGATGCTCGCATCGAGCTATTGGTTTGCGACCGGCCGCAGGCTCTGGTCGTAGAACGGGCGAAGCAGGCGGACGTGCCGGTGCATACGTTTCGGCCGAAGGAGTATCCGAGCCGCGAAGCGTATGAGCTGGAGATTCTGGAGCTGCTGCGGGCCAAGCAGGTGGCTCTGGTCGTGCTCGCGGGCTATATGCGCATTTTGACCCCCGTGCTTGTCGAGGCGTATTGGGGACGCATGATCAATGTGCATCCGTCGCTGCTTCCGTCCTTTCCTGGACTGCACGCGGTGCGTCAAGCGCTTGAGCACGGCGTCAAAGTGACGGGTATTACCGTTCACCTGGTCGATGGAGGACTCGACACCGGCCCGATTCTGGCCCAGCGTGCGCTGGAGATTCGGCCGGACGATACCGAAGCGTCGCTAAGCGAGCGCATCCATCCCTTGGAGCACGAGCTGCTTCCGCAAGTGATTCAACAGATAGCAACGGGACACATTCCTATAGAGAATTATCGGCTTACTACTCTCAAAGCGAAGGACGGGATCGAATCATGAGTCAGACGACCAGTGGAACGAACGTGCTGGAATTGCGCTATGGCATGAATCCGCACCAAAAGCAAGCGAAGCTTTACAGCGAAAGTGGCGGCGAGCTGCCGATTAAAGTATTGAACGGCGACCCGGGCTTCATCAACCTGCTGGATGCCTTGAACGGCTTTCAGCTGGCGCGCGAGCTGCGTCTGGCGACAGGCCTGCCGGCGGCGGCTTCTTTTAAACACGTGAGCCCTGCCGGAGCGGCGGTAGCGTCGCCTTTATCGGACGAGCTCAAAAAAGCATATTTCGTCGAAGGCTTGGAGCTTTCTCCGCTGGCTACGGCTTATGCGCGCGCACGCGGCGCGGACCGTATGTCTTCCTTCGGTGACGCAGCTGCATTGAGCGACGTTGTCGATGCATCCACGGCACAGCTGCTGAAGCGCGAGGTTTCGGACCTGGTCGTAGCACCTGGTTATACCGAGGAAGCGCTCGCTATGCTGAAAGCGAAGAAGAACGGCAACTACCTCATTCTTCAAATCGATCCGGACTACGTGCCGAATCCGGTGGAAACGCGTACGCTGTTCGGCCTGCAAATGCAGCAGGAGCGCAATAACGGCGTCATTGACGCATCGGCTTTGGACAAAATCGTGACCGAGAACAAGGAGCTGACCGAGAACGCGAAGCGTGATCTGCTGATTGCCTTGGTTACGCTGAAATATACGCAATCCAACTCCATCGTGTACACGCTGGACGGCCAAACGATCGGGATCGGGGCGGGTCAGCAATCCCGTATTCACTGTACGCGTCTGGCAGGAGATAAAGCGGACCTGCTGGTTCCTCCGTCAGCACCCGCAAGCGTTGAATATGAAGTTCCGTCAAGGCATTTCCCGTGCCGAGCAGAACAATGCAATTGACCTGTGGCTTGAAGAGGAAGTGACACCGGTCGAGCAGGCCGCTTGGGAAGCAAGCTTCGCAGAAGTGCCGGCCCGTCTGTCCCGCGAAGAGAAGCGCGCATGGCTGAACAAGCTGCAGGGCGTGTCCTACGGGTCCGATGCCTTCCTGCCGTTCCGCGATAACTTGGACCGCGCCAGCCGCAGCGGCGTGAAATATGTGGTTCAAGCCGGCAGCTCGATGCGCGATGAAGAAGTCGTGCAGGCAGCCAACGATTACGGTATGGTTATGTGCTATTCCGGCGTACGTCTGTTCCATCACTAGAAACAGGTTGTTGGAGCGGCATTTTCAATTACGCATTCATTTGCGATATTCAGGGGGAACTGAGCTGTGACAACGACAAGAGCCGCGGCAGCGGATCAATATTTGAACGGTTTGCAAAATAACGCGTACCCGGGACGCGGGATTGTCATCGGCGCTACGCCGGACGGCACGCGTCTGGTACAGGTGTATTGGATCATGGGGCGCAGCGAGAACAGCCGCAACCGCGTATTTATTCAGGAGGACAACGGCTTCGTCCGTACGGAAGCGAAGGTACCCTGCGAAGCTGACTGATCCGTCGCTTATCATTTACTACCCTGTAAGACATACGAATGGCGCGCATATCGTGACGAACGGCGATCAGACCGATACGATCTTTGAAGCGCTGCAAGTGGGCGGTTCCTTCGAAACCGCCTTGGCGACACGCACCTACGAGCCGGATGCGCCCAACTTTACGCCGCGTATCAGCGGTTTGGTGGACACGAAGGACGGCCAGTTCGCGTACAAGCTGTCGATACTTAAATCGAACGGCAATGTCGAGGACCAGACGCTTCGTCATACGTATACTTATGAGAAAGCTATTCCGGGCTACGGGCACTGCATCCATACGTATCAAGGAGACGGCAATCCGCTTCCTTCGTTCCAAGGAGAGCCGGCGCTGGTTCCTCTGACGAATGACATTCGCGACATTGCAGATGTGTATTGGAAAGCATTGAACGACGAGAACAAAATTTCCCTGCTCGTCAAAACGATTCAAATCGGCAGCGGCGAAACCGAGCTGCTTGTTGTGAACAAGGACTAAGGGGGAGCTGAAACCGTGCGGATATTAGTAGTGGGCGGCGGCGGCCGGGAGCACGCGATTTGCTGGGCATTGAAAAAAAGTCCGAAGGTGCAGCAGCTGTTCTGCGCACCCGGGAACGGCGGCATCGCCGAAGTAGCGGAGTGCGTGCCGTTTCAAGTCAACCAATTCGCGGAGATTGCTGAATTCGCTATGGACAATGCGGTGGACCTGGTTGTCATCGGTCCGGACGATCCGTTGTCCGAGGGAATTGTCGATCATCTGGAAGCGAAGAAAATTCCGGTATTCGGACCGCGCCAGAACGCGGCGATTCTCGAATCGAGCAAAGTATTTTCCAAGGAATTGTTCAAGAAATATAACATCCCGACAGCAGCTTACGAGTCGTTCAGCGACTATGAGCTTGCTTTGGACTACTTGCGCAAGCAGTCGATTCCGATCGTTATCAAGGCGGACGGACTGGCTGCAGGCAAAGGCGTTGTGGTAGCCCAATCGATGGAGGAAGCGGAGAAGGCGCTGCACGATATTATGGTTTCGCGCATTTTCGGCGATTCCGGGAATCAGGTCGTCATTGAGGAATTTCTGAGCGGCCAGGAGATGTCCATTCTTTCCTTCGTCGACGGCCATGTCGTCAAACCGATGGTTCCCGCACAGGACCATAAGGCGGTGTTCGATAACGACAAAGGACCGAATACCGGCGGCATGGGGACGTACACACCGCTTCCGCATATCCCGCAGTCGGTGATCGACGAAGCGATCGAGACGATTATCAAGCCTACGGCTGCAGCGATGGTGAGCGAAGGGCGTCCGTTCCGCGGCGTGTTGTTCGCCGGATTGATGATTACGCCGCAGGGGCCGAAAACGATCGAGTTCAACGCGCGCTTCGGCGATCCTGAGACGCAGGTTGTTCTGCCGCGGCTTCAAACGGATCTGCTCGACATCTTCCTCGCAGCCGTGAACGGCCATCTGGAACAGATGGATATTCAATGGAGCGATGAAGCGGCGGTATGTGTGATCCTGGCTTCCGAGGGCTATCCGGGCTCGTACCCGAAAGGCTTGCCGATCGAAGGCTTGAATGAGGTGCAGGATGCCATCGTGTTCCATGCGGGCACTGCGCTGAAGGACGGGCAGATCGTAACGAACGGAGGCCGTGTGCTCGGCGTGACTGCGCTTGGCAAAGATATCGCCGAGGCTCGTCAGAAGGCATACGCAGCTGCGGAAGGCATCCGCTTCCAAGGCAAGCATAGCCGCAGCGATATTGCGCTGAAGGCGCTTGTTTAAGCAGCTCCGGCAGCGCGGCGTTCGGTAGAGCCCACGCGAGCGTGCAGCATTACCGTGCCAGCTTCAAGCTTAAGAAACCTCCATGTTCATTCCCTGAGGGGAGCTGAGCATGGAGGTTTCTTTGCGTTTTTGCATGATTCAAGCGGTTGGTTCTGTGGTCTCCGGACGGTTGCGCCCGCCGTTTATATAGCCTCTTGCGATACGGGACGCGCGAAGGGTAGACACGATGATCAGCGTTTCCTCCCGCGACATCTCACGATTCTCATAAGTGAAATCGGAGAGGTCGGCGATCTGCTCGTCCGTATATTTATCGAATAAATCGATTAAGGTTTCCATGTTTTGATCCAAAGGACTTGCCTCCTATCACAGCTTGTTTGACTACGATTTATTATTAAGCAAGCCGCCGGTTTCGTCAACAACCTGGCTTGCATTTGGATAGGCAAACGAGAAGGCATTTCGTGGAAGGCATTGCTACGACGGGGATGGCAGAGTACAATGGGGTATGGAAAGGGGCTGCACTTATGCCAGGAAGAAATCAAGATGATTTGGAATTAAAGCTGCTCGGCAGCGAGAAAACCGCATATCCTATGACTTACGCGCCGGAAATGCTTGAAACGTTCGATAACAAGCATCCGTACCGCGATTATTTCGTTAAATTCAATTGTCCCGAATTTACCAGCTTGTGCCCGATTACGGGACAGCCGGATTTTGCGACCATCTACATTAGCTATATGCCGGACCAGAAAATGGTCGAGAGCAAGTCGCTCAAGCTGTATTTGTTCAGCTTCCGCAATCATGGGGATTTTCACGAGGACTGCATGAATATTATCATGAACGATTTGATTAAGCTGATGGACCCGAAATATATCGAGGTATGGGGCAAGTTTACGCCGCGCGGCGGCATTTCGATCGATCCGTACTGCAATTACGGGCGGCCGGGCACGAAGTATGAGCAGATGGCGGAGCACCGCCTGCTGAATCATGATCTGTATCCGGAGAAAGTGGACAACCGGTAATCTAGCTTTATTGAAAGTGCGTAGGGACCGCGGGACTTGGTCAATTCAAGCCTCTTTGCGGTCCCTGCTCTATGCATGCCGAGTAGACGCGGTCGGCTTCTTCCCGCCGGTTATTTGCGGCCGCTGCCTTTAATGACAATATGGTCCCAATAGAAGCAGACGAGAATGATGGCTGCTATGATACCTGCAATCAAGGCCGCAGATAACCAGTAATGGTGAAAGTAATAGGCAAAACGCTCCATACCGATCCCCCCGAACGTTAGATGGCTTTACCGGTTAGGATTTCCTTGCGTGCGGGGTTCCATACGAAAAAACGATGCCAAACGGCGTGCAGCGGCATAAAATGGAGAGAGACCGCATAGCGGTTTACTTTACAGGTAAAGACGGTTATGATACGTTTTGATTAGGGATCTTTAATTCAAGTAACGGAGGACATGAACATGACGGGGTCAATGGACAACCCTTCTTTACAAGAAGCGGTAAAAGTGTATAAAGCGCTGGGGGAACCGACTCGTCTGCAGATTGTTCAGCTTTTGTGCCACGAAAAGCAATTAAGCTGTACGGAAATCGGAGAGCGGCTGAATCATACGGCCGGATCTACGCTGTCCCATCATTTGAAGCAGCTGACAGACTGCGGCGTTGTTGAAATCAGCAAGAGCGGGACTTATCATTATCATCGGATTTGTGAGGATATGCTTCGGCGTTATGCGCCGGTGCTGATGAAATAAACTCATTTCGTGAGGGAGCCGGATCGGCTCCCTTTTTTGCTGCTGCCGATGCAGCTCTCCGGCATTAAGGCTTAAGGCTGCTTCAATCCGAAGGCTGCCATCCCGATTCGGCTGCCCAGCTGATTCTGGCCGGGGCCTTTGGCGTCCGTTGAATTAACGGAGTAAATTAGACGGCGCTGCAAATCCCGGGTAGCAAACATACCGTTGCCGTAGCCGGGACGAGCTCCCGTCTTTCCCCAGAAGGTAATCCCCTGGACCGTCGTCCGCATCAGCCCCATGCTCAGGTTAGCCATTCCGGCATCGCTGCCGTCGGCAGTCCACATTCGTGCTTCGGGCACGGTGAACATAAGCTCCAGCATGCCGGACGGAAGAAGCTGCCCCGAGAATAGAGCTGTCATAAAAGTATTCAGATCGGAGGTCGTCGATATGATCTGGCCTGCTGCCCATGTAAACGACGGGCTTCCTTCGGTTGCATCCGCCAGCGTGGTATGCCCTTCCTGTTCAACCGCTTGATAGCCATGCGTATAAACGCCTGTCATCCGAATATCGCTTCCGGGCATATATGTATTCGTCATCTGCAGAGGCTGCACAATGCGCTGCTGAACCTCCAGCTCATACGGATTGCCCGTGATCCGCTCAATTAACAGTCCGGCGAGAAAATAGTTGATATTGACGTAGTGCTGACGGGTGCCAGGTTCAAACTCCATCTTATTGTTGAAGGCCAGGCGAACGACCTGCTCGGGAGTCCAATTCATTTCCTGCAGGTCTTCCTCCGTGACTTCTTCCGGCAGGACGGGACTCGGAAGCCCGCTGGTGTGATTCAGCAGCTGCCCTACGGTAACGGGAGGAAAATCGGATGGAAACAGATCCGGCAGGTAGCGCTGAACGGGCTGCTCCAAATCCATCTTGTGCTCTGCGGCGAGCTGCAGCACCACGGTTGCAGTGAATACTTTGGTAATACTGCCGATCCGAAAGCGTCCGTCCGCTCGTGCCGGCTGCCCGGAGCGAATATCCGAGACGCCTGAAGCCCCCAGCCAGCTATCTGTAGGCGTGCCTACATACACCAGCGCTGCCGTAGCCTGCTCGTTGGGCAGTCCTGAGAGCGTATCACGGATCTTCTGCAAATCGAGCGGCGGAAGCGGGGCAGGGGTTAAGGAGGCTGATTCGGCCGCGGCAGTCTTGGCTGCGAAGGCGCGAGTATCGCCGCTGCCGAGCATGCTGACGGCCAGCACCGCGGCAGCGACGGAGATATTCATCCATTTATTCATTGCAGGTCTCCTTATGGGGATGTTCTGCTTCCATTGTACGGGGGAGGGCTGCTCACAAGAATGGGCGGGAGTCCAGACTTCCACTGGACTTAAGTCGGGCAGCCGCAGCATGCCCCCCAAAAAAGAAGCCGAAGGCGGAGGGGCATCGGCTTGATCGGGCTTATTTCAAGCCGATGCGTTGGGTGGTTCTGAGAGCGCTTCGCGACGACCGCTTGGGGTTCGACCGACCGCCACGCAGCGCCGCAACGCGCCCCTGGGATTGGCGCGCGTTGGAAATGCAACCGCAAATCCGGCGCGCAGATCCGGCGGCAGGAGCGGCACAGGCGGCCTCTGGAAACGGAGGACTATTTGGCTGTACGTCCGGATAAAGACGAAGCAGGCGCCCGAACGGCATTCCGCGCTAAAACGGTCGCGATAATGACGCCCAGGATGACCAGTACGGTCACCAGCAGCTGGATACCGGTAATCGGGGTGCCGGAAGCCAACGAGATCAGCATAGTGACGAGCGGCACAAGATTGAAGAAAATCGATGTCCGGCTAATTCCGAGCAGGTGGATGCCGTCATTCCACCATAAGTAGCCGAGCACGCTGGTGAACAAGGCCATGAAGACGATAGCGCCCCAAGCGGCGGCCGGAATAGCCGTTACAGGCAGCGGATTCGGTGTCCCGGAAGCAAATACAATCATACAGGCGGCCCCGATAGCCATAGTGTAGGAGGTGGTTGCCAAGCTGCTGGAGCCCCGGACGAAACGCCGGTTCAGCACTCCGTAAAGCGCCCAGCACAAATTGCCTCCGGCAATAAGAAGATCGCCTGTCGTAAAGGACAGCGTGCTGATGACCTGCCATGAGCCGTGAGTAATTACGAGCAGCACGCCGAGCAGCGAGCAGAAGATGCCCGTTCCCTGAAGGACGGTCAAGGATTCTTTCAGAATCCAGCGGGCCAGCAGAGCTGACAGCATCGGATTGGCAGCCATAATGAGGGAACCGTTGAGCGGCGAGGCGGACTTCATCCCTTCGAAGAAAAGCATATTAAAGCCGAAGACGCCGAGAATGCCGAGCAGTACAAACAGAATCCAATTCGACCTTAGGGCGGAAAGATTCATCCGTTCCCTCAGCAATAGC
Source organism: Paenibacillus sp. TAB_01 (assembly GCF_043945595.1). NCBI lineage: Bacteria > Bacillati > Bacillota > Bacilli > Caryophanales > Paenibacillaceae > Paenibacillus > Paenibacillus sp. TAB_01. The sequence continues at coordinate 6,082,434 of NZ_JBIFNP010000001.1, read as the reverse complement.
AAAAGAAGCACAATACAGGCCGCCAAGCCGAATCTCCAAGCCGCAGCCGCCGGCGCAGAGAAATAGTTGACCGCATAGGCGGCCAGATTAAACGAAGCGCCAATGAAAATGGAAACCAGCAGCAGCATCGCGTACATTTTCAATCGCATAATAAATCCCTCCTGATTCGGTAGTAGCACCAGCTTACAAATTAGAGCCGAGTCGAAGTCAAGAGGGGAATAAGCACTCTTTTTGCAGAACAAAGAGTTGACTTCGAGCCAGCTCTAAGGTGTATGATGAGTTGAGATCAGCAGAGGAGAAGGAGTGAAGAAGCGATGCTCACCATAAGTCAGGTATCGGAGAAGACGGGACTGACCCCTTATACACTGCGTTATTATGAAAAAATCGGGGTGCTGAAGGGACCGATGCACAGAAACGGCTTAGCCCGCCGCTACACGGAAAGTGAGGTCTCCTTCATCCAGTGCTTGAACGGGCTGAAAAAGCTTGGGATGTCGCTTGAGGAAATCACGGAGTTTTTTCGGGACGGATGCGTGATGGAGAAAATTCAGCAGGGAGAAGACATCACCAAGCTGACCCCCTCTTTAAATAAACGGACGGCTATCCTGACAAAGCATTTGGCGGAGCTGGAGGCCAAACGGCGCGAGCTGGACGGCATTATTGCGCTTACCAAAGAGAAGCTGGCCGTTTACGATGAAATAGCCCAGGAAGCGGAGAGTATCAAGCTGAAATAGACTTAAGGTGAGAACATCAAGCTGGAGTAGAGTTAAGGCGGAGAGCATTAGGCTGAAATAGAGCTAAGTTAGATACAGGGAGTGATAACGATGAAGATCGATCGTTTGGATCATTTGGTGCTTACGGTTCGCGATGTCCCGGCAGCATGTCTCTTTTATTCGCGAGTGCTTGGAATGGAAGTGGTGACATTCGGGGACGACAGGAAAGCGCTGCAGTTCGGCAGCTGCAAAATCAATCTGCATCAGCAGGGGCGTGAATTCGAGCCCAAAGCCGCCGCGCCGCTTGCGGGATCGGCCGATCTGTGCTTTATCTCAGATACGCCTGTAGAGCAGGTGATTGCCCATCTGGCCTCGTGCGGAGTGAAGGTCGAAGAAGGACCGGTAACCCGGACAGGGGCGATGGGACCGATTCGGTCAGTTTATTTCCGCGATCCGGACGGAAACTTGCTGGAGGTATCCAACTACACGGCGTGAGTTGTGTTAGAAAGAAAACGCGCCGCCGCCGTACTTGTACCTCCGTTTCCGCTCGCTGGGCGTCACAGACTCCGCTCTGGCTAAATTTAAAGAAAAAAATCCCCTCGCGAACGGAGGGAGGCCACTGAAAAAGTCATCGCTACGAGTACGGAACATTCTTCCGATCGCTGTTGTCCCTGGATTTCTTTGATTATCTTCCGCTTGTAGCGGTTGAAATCCAAGGACAAAGGCGAACGCTTTCGCTTCTACAGAACGATTCCGTGCTCTCCGCTAGTTTTTCAGTGGCCTCCGCTTAGGATGCCGGTTTTTTTGACACTGCAATTATCCGAGTGTTTTATCGCCTTTTTTCCAATTCACCGGGCACAAGCCGCCGGATTGAAGCGCCTCAAGAATGCGCAGCGTTTCTTCGACACTGCGGCCGACGTTCATATCGGTAACTACCTGGTAGCGAACTGCGCCTTCGGGGTCGATAATGAACAGACCGCGGTGCGCCGCGCCCGAAGCGTCGTCAAGCACGCCGTATGCTTTGGCTGTTTCTTTCTTGAAGTCGGACGCCAGCGGGTAGTTGATCGGGCCGATGCCCTGCTGGTCGCGCGGCGTATTGATCCAAGCACGGTGGGTATAGACGCTGTCCACCGAGATGCCTACGATATCGCAGCCAAGCTCCTTGAACTTATCTACGTTGTCGCTGAATGCGATAATTTCCGTCGGGCATACATACGTGAAGTCATAAGGCCAGAAGAACACCATTACCCAACGGCGAGGCCACTGAAAAAGTCCGTTAATGAAAAGGTACAGACTCTCAATATTTTGAGGGCGCTGTGCCTTTTTTCTTGTATACTTTAAAGTAATACGTCGGAAGGGTGAAGACCATGTTCCAGCCTCAACTTTCTTTTGCATTAAGCCCATACACAGCGCTATATGACCTCATCGTGCCGAAAGACAACATGCTACGCCAGATAAATGAGCTGGTTGACTTCTCCTTCGTCTACGACGAATTGAAAGCTAACTACTGTTTGGACAACGGCCGTAACGCCATCGATCCGTTGCGGATGTTTAAATATCTGCTTCTGAAAGCTATTTTCGAGGTGTCGGACGTGGATCTGGTCGAGCGCTCCCGGTACGATATGTCTTTTAAATACTTCCTTCAGATGGCTCCGGAAGAAGCCGTCATCGACCCGAGCTCCCTTACGAAGTTCCGCAAGTTGCGGTTAAAAAACATGGATCTGCTGGATCTGCTCATCGGCAAGACAGTTGAACTAGCTACTGCGCAAGGGATTTTAACGAGCACCTCCATCATCGTGGACGCGACGCATACAAAAGCCCGTTATAACCAGAAATCACCGAGGGAGATTTTACAGGACCGTTCCCGCAAATTGCGAAAAGCCATCTACTCTATCGACGAATCGCTGAAGGGGAAGCTACCTGCCAAGAACGCCGTGGATACGCTCGAGGCCGAGATCGACTATTGCCAGAAGCTCATCGAGGTTACCGAAACCGGGCTTGGTATCGCCCAACTGCCTAAGATTACAGAACCGTTGAATCTGCTAAAAGAGACCGTCGAGGATGACATAGAACAACTGCGCATCTCGCAAGATCAGGATGCGCGCGTCGGCCACAAGAGTGCAGATTCCTCGTTTTTTGGCTATAAGACGCATATTGCCATGAGTGAGGAACGAATCATTACGGCGGCAATTGTAACGACCGGAGAGAAGAACGATGGCAAGCAGTTGCAATCGCTCATCGAGAAAAGCAAGGCTGCGGGCATGGATGTAAAGACGGTAATTGGCGATATGGCCTATTCGGAAAAAGAAAACATCGCATACAGCAAGGAAAATCAGATTGAACTCGTCTCCCGGCTTAACCCACAAATCACCCAGGGTATGCGCAAAAAGGAAGATGAATTCGAATTCAATAAAGATGCAGGCATGTATGTATGCAAGGCAGGCCATATGGCGATTCGGAAAGCGCGGACAGGAAAAAAGGGAATCAGCAAAAACCAAAAGGACACTTACTATTTCGATGTGGAGCTATGCAAACGATGCCCCTTCAAAGAAGGATGCTACAAGGAGGGCTCTAAAAGTAAAACGTACTCGGTGAGCATTAAATCCGGGGAGCACGCCGAGCAGATGGCATTCCAGGAAACGGAGTATTTCAAAGAGAAGGCGAAAGAACGGTACAAGATCGAGGCCAAAAACAGCGAACTTAAGCACCGGCACGGGTACGACGTAGCCACGTCCTCGGGTCTGTTAGGCATGCAGATACAAGGAGCTATGGCCATATTCGCAGTAAACTTAAAGCGGATATTGAAACTGGCTGACTAAAAAATAGCGTAAAGCCCTATGAAAAATGCGGTACCCTCCGAGAAAATCGGAACAGGTGCCGCATTTTTTTCGCCTAACGCCTGGACTCACCGAAAAAACGTAAGTTCTTCAGTGGCCTCGAACGGAGGCCACTGAAAAACTAGCGGAGCGTGCGGAATCGTTCTGTAGAAGCGAAAGCGTTCGCCTTTGTCCTTGGATTTCAACCGCTACAAGCGGGATATAATCAAAGAAATCCAGGGACAACAGCGATCGGAAGAATGTTCCGTACTCGGAGCGATACCTTTTTCAGTGGCCTCTGCGAACGGAGGGAATGTGCAGTCCGGAACGCCCCTGAGGGTTCCGGGCTTTTTTGTTTGAACCGGCTGTTTAAATTTTACCGGGTAATGGCGATTTATTTGGATACCGGAACGGCATTTAAATATTCTTCGAGTGTAATGCCTTTAGCTGTGATTTCTTTTGCTATTTCCGTGCCGACATAGCGAATATGCCAAGGCTCGTATTGATAGCCTGTAATTGATTCCTTGCCTTTCAAGTAACGGATAATGAAGCCATACTCGGATGCGTGCTTGGCGAGCCAGCTTGCTTCCTTCGTGCTGCCGAAGCAGTCCTCCGCGGCACACTTGCCGTCGCTGCCGGACACGTCGATGGCGAGTCCGGTCTCATGCTCGCTGTGACCGGGAACGGCGCTGTAGGTGCGGGCCTTCTCTTCGCCGTCCTTTTTGACGTAGTTGTTATACACGCTCGTCTGCGTGGCGTGGGAGCGATAGGCGGATACGCCGGCTAGGAAGATGCCGTCCTTTTTCGCTCCGGCGAACAATTTCTCCAATGCCTGCGCGGCTTCCTTGCGCATTTTGCGCTTCTCGATCTGCTCCTTGAACGTGAACGGCACGTTCGGGTACACGAGATCCTTCGGCTCGTAGCTCGAAGGGAGCGAGTACTGCTTGTTCACGAGCACCGTGACGCTTTCCGGGTTCGCCACGACTTGCTCCGCGCCGCCCTTTGCGGAATCGGCTCCGGTCTTGCCTTTATCGCTGCCGGTTCCGCTGCCAGAAGCGGCGGATTTGTCTCCTGCAGGCGTATTGGACGTAGCGGCGCCTGTGCTGCCGTTTGAGCCGTCAGTGGAGCCGTTCGTGCCAGTAGCGGCGGTTCCACTCGCGGCTCCCGGGGTGGACGAGCTCTGCGCCTCAGGCGTGGAGCCTGCCGTACCGCCGGCCGGAGCGGGTTTGTCTTCGCAAGCGGTAAACAGAAGCAGGGATGAAGCCAACAGCAGTGCGGTTACGATGGATTTCTTTTGTGTCATGATGATGCAGGATCCTCTCTATCTTGATTTCCACTGAATTGCATAGCTTACTTATCGTACTATAGACGAACCATTTTCTGCAAAAGTTGCATGGCCAGGCCATGTTGAGCCTGCGGACAAGCCCCGGATGACAAACGTCATATGAAAGAAATGACATTGTTGCATACCGCCGCCGCTGCGAAAAAGGTAAGCTGAATCTATCAACGATAACGAGGTGATTATCCTATGAAGCCAGTAATTCAGTTAGACCGTGTGAGCAAGCTGTTTAAAGGAAAGACGGCGGTAGAGGATCTTTCTCTGACGATAGATGAGGGCAGCGTCATTGCACTGCTCGGACCTAACGGGGCCGGCAAAACGACAACCGTCTCGATGATGCTCGGCCTGCAGCAGCCGACCTCAGGAGCAATCCGGCTGCTGGGCGGAAGTCCGCAGGATCGTGAAGTGCGCAACCGGCTGGGCGCTATGCTTCAGGAGGTGAATGTGATCGACGGGCTGAAGGCGGAAGAAACGATCGGGCTATTCCAAAGCTATTATACGAACCCGCTGCCGCTGGATACGCTGCTCAAGGTTTCGGGTCTGGAAGCAGAGCGGAGCAAGATGGCGTCGGCCTTATCCGGCGGTCAGAAAAGGAGACTGAACTTTGCCTTGGCGCTGGCAGGGGACCCGGCGGTGCTTTTTCTCGATGAGCCGACCGTCGGGATGGACGTCACATCGCGTCAGCTGTTCTGGGACACGGTCCAGGGCCATGGCAGGCAGCGGACGGACGATTATTTTGACCACGCATTATCTTGAAGAAGCGGATGCGATCGCAGATCGGGTGATCGTGATGAACAAAGGCAAGCTGATTGCTGACGGTACGCCGACGGAGATTAAAGCTTCGACGAACAGGAGAATGGTCTCGTTTACGGCTTCGCCGCAGGTAAGCAAGGAAGAAGTCGAGCTGCTTCCCGGCGTAATTCAAGCCGAATGGACGGGGAATCGGGTAAAGCTGTGGAGCGGAGATACGGACCGTATCCTTTGGGCTATCGTCGAATCCGGTCTGGATGTGAAGGATATCGAGGTATACAGCGGCGGGCTGGAGGATGCGTTTCAGTCGCTGATCCGCAGCTGAAGCGGTTCCTGAGCTTTTACAAGCCTACCGGATGGAATGATTCATCCATGCCGATCCATACTAAGGAGGGATATCCATGCAAGCAATGCTGGCTCAATGCAAAGCGGAGCTGCTGAGAACGGTCCGCAATCGCAAATTTGTCGTGATGGCTTTGCTGATGCCGATTATTTTTTACTTTATTTTTACCAGCACGATTGATGCCGATACAGATATAGGCGGTGTGGAGTGGAAGGCGTACTATTTGATGTCCATGACGGTGTTCGGAGTTATTGGCGGCAGCCTGAATACGATCGGCATTCGTTTCGCACAGGAACGAAGGCAGGGCTGGGTGCAGCTGCTCCGAATTACGCCGCTGCCGACGGCAACGTATATTTTTTCAAAAATAGCCGCCCAGCTCGTGCTTAATCTCGGCACGATCGTGCTGATGTTCCTGATCGGGGCGCTGTTTCGGGGCGTTCATTTAACGGCGTGGCAGTGGATTGGCAGCGGACTTTGGATCTGGCTCGGGGTGATGCCCTTTCTGGCGCTCGGGACGCTCATAGGGACGATTCGCAGCGTAGAGGCCGTTCAGGTCATTTCGCAAATACTGTTTATGGCGATGTCGGCGCTCGGGGGCCTGTGGATGCCGATGCAGACGATGCCGGTGCTGATGCAAAAAATAGCGCTCTGGCTTCCGTCTTACCGTTACGGCCAAGGCGCCTGGAACATCATCGGCGGCGGAGCGGTCGATTGGATAGGAGTCACGGTACTTGCGGCATACGTGCTTCTTTTTATGGTACTATCATCGTATATCATGAAACGACAGGAAGCGGTTTGAGCATGAAACAAGAGAAAAAGATGCGGCCGTTCGAGAAAGGCTCCAGCATCTTCCAAATGGTGTGGCTTGTTTATTTGATTTCGCCGATCTATAGCATTTTACAGCAGCCGGCTCACCAGATGTGGGTCGGTCTTGCGGTTCTCTCCGTATTTATAGCGGCGACGCTTATCGCCTATTGGGATGTAAAGCGCCGGCTGGCATATGTACTGCTGATGATGGCTATTATCATTTATTTCTGCATCTACTATGATTTGAATTTTTGGTTCCTGGGCTTCTATTGCGCTCCGCTGATCGCCCTGCTCCCTTCACTGACGCAGTTTTATGTAGGGATGGGCAGCATGCTGGGACTGTTTGCTTGGGTGGTCGGCTACCATTTGAATAAATTTAGCGCGGATGAAATGGTCATCTTCCTGCCCTCTGCTATTCTGATGTTCGCGCTCCCCATGCTTATGCGCTGGGGGATGCGTGCGAAAGAGCTGAGGAAGAAGCTGAACACAGCCAATGAGGAAATAGCCAGGCTGATCAAGAACGAGGAGCGGCAGCGCATTTCCCGCGACCTGCACGATACGCTCGGACACACCTTGTCGCTCATCACGCTGAAAAGCGAGCTGGCCGAAAAGCTGATCGCTAAAAATCCGGAGCGCGCCGTCCAGGAGGTTAAGGACATTCAAGCCACATCGAGGGCGGCACTGAAGCAGGTGAGGGAGCTTGTCTCCGGGATGAACGCGATCTCGGTCGATCAGGAGCTTCGCCATGCGGAACAGCTACTGACGGCGGCAGGGATCGGTCTTACGGTTCGCGGCACGGTAGAAAGCCTGGACGCACCGCCGCTGATCCAAAATATTTTGGGAATGTGTCTGCGTGAGGCCGTTACGAATGTGGTAAAGCACAGCAAGGCAAAGCACTGCAGGATTGAGTTGACCGCAATGCCCGAGAGGATCGGGCTGACGATCAGCGATGACGGCGTCGGCAGCTGCTGCGGCAAAGAAACGGCGCATGCCTCCTCCTCGGGCCGAGGGCTGCTCGGAATGAAGGAGCGTTTGGAGCTGATCGAAGGGAAGCTGGAATTTCACTCGGTTCATGACTCTGACCATGACGGACGGGAGCCGACAGGAACGACGCTGCATATGACTATACCAAGAATCAGGAAGGGAGATACCGGGAGATGAGGGTGATCGTTGCGGAGGATCAAGGGATGCTGCGCGGGGCGCTGAGCGCGCTGCTGGATTTGGAGGACGATGTGGAGGTCGTCGGGCAGGCCGAGGACGGGGAACAGGCGCTGCAGCTGATTCTGGAGCTAAGTCCGGATGTATGCATTATGGATATCGAAATGCCGAAGCTGACCGGATTGGATGTGGCGGAGAAGCTGAAAGAGCTGAACCATCCGTGCAAGGTTGTTATTCTGACAACCTTCTCCCGAACAGGCTACTTCCAAAGGGCGATGAAAGCGGGTATCCACGGCTATTTGTTGAAGGATTCGCCTATCGATGAGCTGGGGAATGCGCTGCGCAAGGTGCAGACCGGGGGCAGAGCCATCAGTCCGGAGCTGTCCTTGTCGTTCTGGGAAGCGGAGAATCCGCTGACGGAGCGGGAGCAGGAGGTGCTGCAGCTGGTGGCGCAAGGCTTGAGCGCGAATGAAATTGCAGGCAAGCTTTTTTTGTCGGGAGGTACGGTGCGCAATTACGTATCGGAAATTATGCAGAAGCTGGAGGCCAAGAACCGGATTGAAGCGATCAGCATCGCCGAAAAGAACGGATGGCTGCAGTAGCAAGCCTGCCGCGCGGCATATAGCGTGGATCCATTACGTCTGCGGTTACGGTGCGCCTATTGACAATATTAACTGTAATTAATATAATAACAGTAAGCAGGGGAACAACACGGATCCTTTAGCGATTGCGTCAGGAGGTCATTCAAGTGAATAGCGAGTTTACCATAGCGGTTCATAGTTTGGTGCTCCTCGCTTATCGGCCTGACCATATGGCAACTAGCGACATGATCGCCCATAATGTCTGTACCCATCCCGCTCGCGTTCGCAAAGTGATGGCCACGCTTCGCAAGCAGGGCTATGTGGCTGCGAAGGAAGGGATCGGCGGGGGATTTCTGCTTCACTGTAACCCTGATGAGGTAACGCTGGCCGAGATTTACCGGCTGACCTCCATGGGCTCCGTCAAGCCGGGCTGGTGCTCGGGCGACGAGGAGCAGGATTGTATGATCGCGTGCAATATGGCCACGGTGATGGATCATATTTTTTCCGGAGCCGAGAAACAGCTGATCGATTATTTCGGTCAGTGGACGATACGGGATGTACTGGAGCAAGTCCGCAAGGAGCAGCAGAGCAAGTAGCCGCTGCTGATTTTCCAGACAAACTGTACTTGTTTTTGTTTCAGTATGACAACCATGTTTTGAAATGGGCGGTTGCGGGTAATAAGCAGCAGGTAGCAGCTTAAGAACGGCAGGTGCAGCTGCACTTCGTGGTTCCCAAACTGTTATCGATAAAGTTTCAGTTGGGCCTGCTGATCCGGTAACGGAGAAGCATAAGAGAGAGGAGAGTGGAAGGCATGGCACATTCCATGAATATGTGGATTCACAACGGCGATTGGGTTAGCGGAACCTCCAAGGAGGATGAACGTTTCATCGGTTACGTAGAGTCGGTTGACGCTTACGGAACGGTGAAGGTTCGCGTGACGCAATGCGATCATACCGAAGCGGTCGGTGAGATCGTCGAAAGCTCCCTGGCCCGGCTGGAGAAAATGAGCGAGGAAATCCAGATGGACGAAGCGGATTTAAAAGCGATGATGGATCTGGCGCTGATGACCCGCGACAAAGCCTGGTTCGAAGACTTGTACTCCGCACTTCGGATGGTTCAGTTCCAGTCGAAGCCGCATACCGGCAAGGATAGAGGAACCTCCTTCGGTACAGGCGGACGCCGAGTGACGATTGATTAACCGGATCTAACATGATTCACATATATATTTTATGACCTACAAAAAGGAGTGTTTACGATGGCATTGATCAAAGTGGAAGACCAAAACTTCAAAGAAACCATCTCGCAGGAAGGTGTCGTGCTGGTCGATTTCTGGGCCCCTTGGTGCGGTCACTTGCAAAATGATTGGGCCGGTACTGGAGGAAATGAGCGGCCAATTGGGCGATAAGCTGACCATTGCCAAAATGAACGTGGACGACAATCCGGAAACTCCGGGATCGCTTGGCGTCATGAGTATTCCTACGTTGAAACTATACAAAAACGGCGTCGAGGTTTCTTCCGTCGTAGGCTTCAAGCCGCTTGCGGATATGATGGCTTGGGTGCAGCCGCATTTGAATTAATTGCAAGGACCTGTAAAAGGTATCCGAGCATCACGATAAACAGCCGCAGTCACGTCTCCTCCATTGGAGGCGGTGACTGCGGCTGTTTTCTGTTTCTTCTGCTCAACCGTTTTGCTGACGCAGTTAAAAATCTTTGCGCCGGAATAAGAGCAATCCCGCGGCCAAGGCAGCCGCTGTATAGCATGCGGCGTAGATCAAGAAAGCGTTGGAGGGGATCTCGCCCAGTCCAAGCGGACCCAGGTTATTGATCCGGACGAGACTCTGCAGCTCGGCCAGGGAGAACATCTCCGCCAGCATCCGCTGCTGAATGGAATCGGCGGGCATGGCCAGGGACATGAGACCGGCAATCAGATGCAGCGGCTTCAGCGTCGTGTTATTTTCCAGCTGCATAGTGGAGGTTACTTTCTCGATCATGCCTCCGAGCCAGCCTGCACCGAACAGCATGGTCATAAATACGCCGTTGCCGATTGCTGAAAAAACGCAGGAGCCGAGCATGGATACCGACACCAGCATGGGTACGACGGAAGCGAACAGCAGGAACGATTTGAGCAGGGAAACGAAATCCCCGGGAATGCTGGAATGAATTTTAGTAATCAGCAGTATGGCGATAAACAAAAAGGCGGCATAGCCGGCGCCGAGGCTGACATAGCCGATCCAGCGGCCCATATACCAGCGCCAGCGGGCGAGCGGGCGCGGAAGCATCGCTTGCAGTACTCCCTGCTCCGCTTCGCCGGCAACGGTCGAGAACGAGCTGAAGATGGACAGGAAGGCGATGACGAAAGCGCCGAAAAAGAAGCCGAGGCTCAGCGTAATGGCCCCGATCTGGTATAGCTCAATCAGATGGCTCATGCTGGTGGGGTCCGCCGGCTCGCCCCGGCCCAATCTTTCGCCGAGCGTGTCGGCAACAAACCAGAAGGCCAGCAGAAAAACAAGCGTCATAAAAAACGTCAGAAGCAGAACGCGCTTGCGCAGCAATTCTTTCCAGGTCATTCCGATGATCGTCATCATGCGCGTTCCCCCCTGTGGCTAAGACCGGATAAGGTGTTTTTAAACCATTCGTCGAGCCTTGTTTTCGATTTCTTCACTTCATACAAGGTCATTCCCTGCTCCACAATAAGGCTGTTCAGCCAGCCGGCCTGCTCGTCGTCCGTCAACTCCGCTTCAAGCCATACGGCGTCGCTGTATGGCGGAAGGGGCATGTCCGCGGCAAGGCCGATCGGGATTCCCGTCATTTGCGTCAGCCAGGGAAGCACAAACGGCGTGAACCCGCCGACACGAAGGTGCCAGCGGGTTTTCTCCTGCAGCACCTCGGCCACAGTGCCGGTGTGCAGGATTTGTCCGTTATTCAAAAGAGCGACGCGGTCGCAGAGCAGCTCCACATCCTCCAGCAGGTGCGAGTTCAAGAAGATCGTCTTCCCCTGCCGGCGCAGCTGCTGCAGCAGCTGGCGCACCTCCATGCGTCCGATCGGATCGAGGGCGGAGGAGGGCTCGTCCAGGAAGACAAGCTGCGGATCGTTCAGAAGCGCGCAGGCCAGCCCGAGACGCTGCTGCATGCCCTTGGAGTAATGCTTGACGCGGTCCCGTCCCCGAAGCCCGATCCCTACCTGATCGAGCAGCTCGCGTATGCGCTTCTTGGCAGCGGTACGGTCCAGGCCGCAAAGCTTGGCATGCAGCTCGAGCACTTCCTCGCCGCTCAGCCATTCCTGATACCGGTACAGCTCGGGCAGGTAGCCGAAGTGGCGGCGTGCCTCCAGCGTGCCGATGGTATGGCCCATGATCGAAGCCTGGCCGCCCGTAGGACGGATCAAGCCGACGAGCATTTTGACGAACGTGCTCTTGCCGGCCCCGTTCGGGCCGAGGAAGCCGAAGGCTTCCCCTGTGCCGATCGAGAGCGTAATGCCGCGGCAGCCGCGGCCGTTGCCGTAATCCTTGCTTAATCCTTGAGCCTCAATCACGGGAGTGTTCATTTTCACGAGCGGATCAGCTCCGATACTTTATCCAGCAGCGCTTGGCGGGTAGGCAGGGCGTTGCCGCCGTCCAGCCGCAGCAGCTGGCCGCGGTCTACCCAGGTGGCGCTGTAGGCCGTTTCTTTGCCGTACCTGGAAGTGATAATAATGACGTCACGGCCGTCGACGCTCGTTTTCTTGGTTTGTCCGTTTGCGATAACCGGCATCGGAATGGCGCCGCCGTTCAGCACATTCGCGTTCTGCAAGCTTTCCTTCAACGATTCCGGAAGCATCGGGAACTGCAGTAACGCATCCAGCGCTTCGGAAACCGGGATGGAAGGATCCACCGTAAGGGTCGGTACAGGCTGCTGGGACAGAGAGTAGCCAGGGACCGCTTATCCGCGGCATCGTTCTGTACATACAGATGAACGGCTTCCCCGGTTTCCAGCGTAATCGGCTTTCCGTTTACCGAAACGGGAAGAAGCTTTGTCGCGCCGAGACGGCTCATCGCCTTGTTGACCTCATCCACATTCATTTTGAAAGTAATCGAACTGGACGGCGAGACATAAAGGGAGCGGTTTGCGGCATCGTATTCCTTCGGGATGAATACCTTATGTCCGAGCTTCTTGGAGGCTTCCTCAATACTCATTTCTCCGTAGGCTGTACCAGAAGCATGAGTAAACGTGCCGAATTTGTTGACGGCTTCCCGTGACTTGCCGTCTTCGAAGGCCCCGTTCAGAATCGCCGTCAAATCGTTCTCCTGCACTACGGTGACCTGCTGCATCCGGAATTTGTTCAGGATAGCGGCCAGCGCCTCGTTCCCCGAAGGGGTAGCGATGACGACGGTCAGTACGATAGCGGCTGCGGCACCGCCGATCCATTTTTTATGCTTTTGCATCCAGCCGAGGGCCGGGCGGCTCTTCTTGGCGGAATCGCCTACCGCCGCCGTATTCGGCTCGGCGGTCAGCCCATGCAAGGCCGGGCCGCTTGCGGCAGAAGGTTCCGCGGCCGCGTTCAGCAGCGGCAGAGCCGTCGCGGAAGCCATTGCTGCCAGCGGGGGCTGTTCTGCAGGGCGCTCTTCCGACCAGCGGGACCACTGCTCCGCTTTCGGCTCCTGCGCCAGCTTATTTTGTAATCGGGACCAAGCGTCGTCGGTCAGCTCCCGGTCGGTCTTGTTATATTCGCTCATCGTTTGTTTCCTCCTAAAGTTTGCGTTTGCAATAGCCTGCTTCACCAGTAAAGTGTTCGGCTGCTCGAAGATAATGAACAGCAAATCAAGGAGCAGGCTTTCCGGGCATCTTCGATTGCCTGCCTTGCTTCTCCGGCTTGTATAGCTTCGGCCGGGCCGGCAGGCTCCAGGCTAATCCAGCTGGGCCTGCGCCTGCGTCTCGACATGACGCCGAAGGCGGGCGGTCGCACGATGCAGCAGCGTGCCGACGAGCGGCGGCTTCACCTGCAGCTGCTCGGCGATTTCCGCGTAGCTGTAGCCGGAATAGCGGAGCAGCAGCACTTTGCGGTCGCGCTCCGGCAGCTCGTCGAGCCATTCGCGCACCTCTTCTTGATCGAGCTGCCGCATCAGCAGCTGCTCGTTGGAGGGCTGCTGCCCGCCGTCGCCTACGCTGAGCAGGTTAAGCGTCTGCTTTTCCTGCAGCGCTCGCTCGCGGCCTTTTTTCTCTAAATAGTCGTAAGCAATGCGTGTCAGCACCCGGTGCAGCCAAGCGCCCATCGTGGCAGGCTCCTCCGGCGGATTGCGGTACAGGCGTAAAAACACCTCCTGTGCCAAATCCTCGGCGGCCGCCTCATCACGGATAAGCCCGATCAGCTTGCGGCGCACCGTTGGGTAATGTATATAAAACGTTTCGCGAAAAAAATCGGTTGTTGCGGTTGGTTCCAATGGATTTATCCTCCTTTCAGCTGCAGCTATACATAAGACGGAGGCCGCCCGGTTTTTATAGCACGGGGCGACAGATTGGCGAATTTTTCATGCCGGATGTTCGGCTTCCCTGCTGTTATTGTATCAAAAACAGGCGCAGGCCATATGGCAGCGCGGGCAAATAAAAGCGGATCAAAGCCGGTATGTGGAGTTCGACCGACTGGCTTGCGCCTCTAATCAATGCTTTGTTGATTATAGAAGCGGTCCATACTCTTCGTTTATTTTCGGCGCTTTAGCCGCGCTGGAGCTTTTTTTAGAGTAAAATAAAAGGATAACGTTGACGGGAATGCAGACTTGGCTGCAGGCAGGCGCCGTGAGGGTTACTTCAGGCTTGGCTGCCCGTACGGCGGGGCAGCTTTTCCGGCTAAACTTTCCGGCAAGAGGCAGCGGCTGTCAACGCCGGTTCGGGTCGAAACAGGCATGGATCGACCCGCGCGCGTATAAGTATGTAGATAGCATATTCGTAAATGACCGAAATTCGTTTGAAAAGGAGCCGGCCTATTCATGTACCCCACCTTGTTTGTCGCCCATGGCACGCCTTCTCTGGCATTGGAAAACAATGCATATACCCGATTTCTGCGCAATATAGGGATCCTGCTGCCAAAGCCGCAGGCCGTCGTCGTCGTCAGCGCGCATTGGGAAAGCGCCGTGCAGCTCATCTCGAGTGCGCCGCGGCCGGAAACGATGTATGATTTTTTCGGCTTCGAGGAGCCTTTGTACGAGATCGTTTATCCCGCGGAGGGCTGTCTCCCGATTAGTCTGGAGATTCAAGAGCTGCTGACGGCTGAAGGCATTCGCTGCGAGCTGAATGAAAAGCGCGGATTGGATCACGGGGCCTGGTCGGTTCTCCGTTTTCTTTATCCGAATGCGGACGTGCCGATTATCGCACTGTCGGTCAATCCGAATCGGGTTCCGGAGGAGCAGTACCGGATCGGCAGAGCTTTATTGCCGATGCGGGAAAGGGGCGTCATGATCCTGAGCAGCGGAGGAACCGTGCACAATCTGGCCAAGCTGAAGTGGGAAACGACAGGCGGAGAAGCCTGGGCGATCGCTTTCGACAGATGGCTCGCTGAGCATATCCAGGTCTGGAATCTGGAGGCGCTGTTCGATTATGAGCGCAGAGCGCCTTATGTCTCGGACGCCGTACCGAGCGGGGAACACTTGCTGCCGTTATTTATCGCTATGGGAGCGGCGGATGGCAAACGCAAGGCGCGGCGGCTGCATCAGGAATATCAGAACCGGACGCTAAGCCTTGCGGCATGGATGTTTCAATGACAGTGAAGCTGAAGGCGGAGCAGGCGAAGGCCATACGCGGCAAAAGTGGAAAGGGCGCTGGTGTGGAATGTTAATGGCCATGTAATGAGAAGTAGCCATTGCAGAGATTGCGACAATAACCGGCAGCTCTGGAGCGGCCGGCATGCTGGTGAAAAGAAACGGGAGAAGCAGGAAGAGCGAAGGTTCTTCACGGGGAGCGAATCCCGAGCGCTGCTGCGGCTCTGCGTGGCGGCCGGTCGAGCCGGCCGAACCCTACGCTTGGGTGCGTGCTGAGAGCGGCAGAGCGCAGGTACTGCGGCTGTTCGGCTGCCCGGCGAGGGCTGCTTTGCAGGACAAGCAGGGGGGATTTTTTTGCTGGCAGGCTCATGGAAAAGCAGCGCTGTCCCCTTTTAAATAATCTGAAAATTGCGAATGTTCACGTTAACATAGATAAAAAATCGAACCCCTGTTATACTTTTAAGTAGAAACGACAAGCTAATATGAAGTTTAAAAATAGGCTGGAGGTTCAACCATGAAACTATCCGTGTTTACTGTAGTTACACCTGATCTGACCCCTGAAGAGCTGGCGGCTGCCGCCAAAGAAGCGGGGATTGACGGAATCGAATGGCGTTTTAAAGAAGTCGCACCTGAGCTTAAAGATGAGAAGCCGTCCTTCTGGCGCAACAATCTCTGCTCCATCGATCCTTCCGCAACGGATGCCGAGCTGGAGAAATTCGTCCAAGCCGCTCAAACGAACGGTTTGCAGGCGGTTAGCGTAACGCCATATTTGCAAGCGGGCGATCTGGCCGCTACGGAGCGCGTGCTGCAGGTAGCCCAGAAGCTGGGTGCAAGCATGATTCGCGTAGGAGTGCCGAACTATGATGGCTCGAAGCATTTTAACGAGCTGTTCGAGCTTGAGATTCAATACCTGGAAGGCGTTGAGAAGCTGGCCAAGCAGTACGGCATCAAATGTCTGGTGGAAACGCACCATAATACGATTGCGGCCAGCGCATCCGCGGCTTACCGTCTGGTCAGCAAATTCGATCCGAACCATATCGGCGTGCTGTTCGATCCGGGCAACATGGTTCATGAAGGCTATGAGAACTATCGTATGGGCATGGAGCTGCTTGGTCCTTACCTGGCTCATGTGCACATCAAAAATACAGGCTGGAAAAAGACAGAGGTTCGCGAGGATGGCTCGCAAGCCTGGACTTCCTACTGGGAGCCGAACCTGGAAGGTATCGTGAATTGGAAGCAAGTATTGAAGGACTTGAAGGAAATCGGCTACGACGGCTACCTGGGCGTCGAGGATTTCAGCTGCAAATACGAGTCCAAAGAGCTGCTCGTGCAGTACGGCAAAGAAGTGCGCGCGATCTTGGCTTCGATCTAATCGAATTATTCGATCTAAAGGCCCAAAGCCCCTGTTCATCGGATTTCTCCGACGGACGGGGGCTTTGGCGTTCCATATTATTCTGCTGGTAACGATCGCTGCCAGGCCGGAGCAGGGGCTGCAGGGCCAATATTCGCTGTGGAACTGCTTATACATCCTGCGCAGGACGAACCTCGTTCGTGCCGCTTAAAGCAGCTATATAGCGGCAATGGAGCGGTACGGTTGCCTCAGACGGGGCTGCATGCACGGGAGTGCCATGCCAGGCGTTCTTTTGCACAATACGGATGCCGCTTAGGCCCCGTTCTTCGGCGGTGCTTTTCCAAAATGGAGGGTTATCTTTCGGATGCGGGCAGGTATACTAGAGCTAGATACATTCTACAGACGGATACTTCCATAGATGGAAAGGAGGCCTCTTGAACCGATGAATCCGATAGCCAAGCTGCTTATTGTCGGGGGCGCCGTCATGATTGTGCTGGGCCTTTTGTGGGCGGCGGGAAGCAAGCTTCTTCCGCTCGGCAGACTGCCGGGCGATATTGTGGTGGAGAAGGAGCACGTCAAGTTTTATTTTCCTGTGGTGACTTGTATTGTCGTCAGTATCGTACTGTCGGGGATTATGTATGTCATCCGTTTGTTTATGAAATAAGCCGCTGACGGTGGCAGCTGAGCCGGGTCACTTTGAGACCCGGCTTTTCGGCATGCCTTGCGATGGTGTAGTTTGCAAAAGTCGAGGAGCTTTGGGACGGAATCGATTTGCAATGCAGGATACACAGGTTATTAGGAACGTAGTGAAGCCGTCTTGCATCTGGAATGTGGCGGGCTTCTGGATGGAAGGGTGGTTTATTTGAGAAGCGGCAGCATTTCTATTCTATTCCAAGTACTGGTAAAATATAGTTTAATAGACTACTTCCAAGCAGAGAGGAGAGATGGTTATGAGATTACAACAACGCCGCCCGGCTCTGCGCGGCATCGCCCGGCGCGGCTGGGCGCTCGCGCTGGCGGGCGCTCTGCTGGCCTGCACCGCGGCCGGCTGCCAAAGCGGCGACGCCCCTGCCACGGGCGTCCAGGAGCCTCCCGCCCCCGCGGCTGCCCCGCAGGGAGGGGGCGCGCCATCCACGCCGGCGGCAGTGCAGCAGCCGGCGTACCGCTTCCCGCTGACGGGCCAGGTCAGCGCAAAGCCCGTTCATGACCGGCCGGTGGCGGTCATGGTAGAGAACGCGCCGCAGGCGCGGCCGCAAAGCGGGCTCGACCAGGCCGATCTCGTTTACGAGATCCTGGCCGAAGGCGAGGTGACGCGCTTTGTGGCGGTATACCAGGCGCAGGCGCCGAAGGTGATTGGGCCGGTGCGCAGCATTCGGCCGTACTTCGTCGAGCTGGGCGAAGCGCTCGACGCCGTGATCGTCCATGCGGGCTGGAGCCAGGACGCGATGGACCTGATGGCGGAGCACAAGCTCAACCATCTGGACGAGGTGTACGGGGACGGCGCTTATTATTGGCGGTCCAGCGAGCGGAAAATGCCGCATAATTTGTATACGAGCCTGGAGAAGATCCGCGAAGGCGCAGTGAATAAAAAGTTCCGCGAGCAGTGGCGGGCGCCGGAGGCGGCCTTCACCTTCGCTGGAACGGCAGCTGCGGCCTCGGTTCCTGCCGGAGCGTCGGCACCGCCGCAAGCTGGAGCCGGCACTGCCGCCAAAGCAGGGACGGCCGCGAATAAGGTGACCATGAACTACTTGCTGGGCTATAACGTCTCGTACGTATACGATGCGGTTACCGGCCTGTACCAACGCTTCATGGAGGGTGAACCCCATCTTGACAAGGAAACGGGGAAGCAGCTGACGGCGGCTAACATTCTCGTCTGCGAGAGCAAGCATCAGGTGCTCGACAACGCAGGCAGACGCGCCGTGGATGTCCGGGGCCAGGGCAAAGGCTATCTGATCCAGGCAGGCCGGATGCAGGAGGTCACCTGGGAGCTGAAGAACGGCGTGATTCGCGGTTACATCAACGGTCAGGAGGCCGAGATGCTCCCGGGGCAGACCTGGATTCAAGTCATTCCGGAAGGCTATGGCGTCCAGACTGAATAGGTTCTTTATAAAATGATTGATAAAATCATAAAAAATGATTGAATCAGTCATAATGGTGCGATATGATTTCAATATATCGCTATAAAGGAGAGGATTCAGTTGACAGCTACAGCTTCAGCCCCGCTGACGGCGGTTTTGATCGGAGCGGGACAACGCAGTACGATTTATGCTTCTTATTCGGAGAAGAAGCCCGATGCGCTTCGAATCGTCGGGGTGGTGGAGCCCGATGCCGAGCGGAGGCGGCTTGCCGCAGCCCGTTTCGGCATCGCCGAGGACCGCTGCTTCGATACGTTGGAAGCTCTGGTTTCCATCCCGCGCATCGCCGATGCGGCGATTAACGGCACGATGGATGAACTGCACGTGCCGACGACGATTCCGCTGCTCGAAGCGGGCTATGATGTGCTGCTGGAGAAGCCGATCGGCGTCACGGAGGAGGAAGTGCTGGAGCTGGAGCGGAAGGCGGAGCAGTACGGG
Organism: Paenibacillus sp. TAB_01; assembly: GCF_043945595.1. Classification (NCBI taxonomy): domain Bacteria; kingdom Bacillati; phylum Bacillota; class Bacilli; order Caryophanales; family Paenibacillaceae; genus Paenibacillus; species Paenibacillus sp. TAB_01. The sequence continues at coordinate 6,063,278 of NZ_JBIFNP010000001.1, read as the reverse complement.
CGTACGGTGATGATATGCCATGTGCTGCGGTACGCGCCTTTCTACACGGCGATCTATAAGCGTCTTGCGGCTGGGGAAATTGGGGACATCGTCAACATCCAGACGTCGGAGCACGTGAGCTACCACCATATGGCCGTCTCCTTCATCCGTGGCAAATGGGGCTCCGAGGCCAAATGCAAATCCTCGATGCTGATGGCTAAATGCTGCCATGATCTCGACTTGCTTACCTGGCTCAACGGCAGCGCGCGTCCGGTATCGGTTTCCAGCTTCGGCAGTCTGATGCAGTTCCGAGCGGATAAAGCGCCGGCAGGAGCGGGAACCCGCTGTCTGTCGGACTGCGGGATTGAAGAGTCCTGTCCGTACTCGGCACGCAAAAATTACATCGATCAAGGCCGATGGGGCTTTTATGTATGGAACAATTATCATCTCGGAGCATCGCCGAGCCTGGAGGAGAAGCTGGAATCGCTGCGAACGGATAATCCGTACGGGCGCTGCGTATGGCACTGCGACAACGACGTCGTCGATCATCAGTCCGTCATTATCGAATTCGATAACGGCAGCACGGCCAGCCACAATATGATCGGAGCGACGGCCAAGCCCTGTAGAATCCTTCATATCATCGGAACGAAGGGGGAAATTCAAGGAGTGATGGAGGACGGGCATTTCATCGTCCGCCATTTTGATCCGACTCCCGGGCAAGGCTATACCGAGGAGCATGTTCATCTGGAAGCAAGCGAAGACGGGCATGGCGGGGGCGACCTCAGGCTGGCCGAGGATTTTGTTCTGACGCTGCGGGGAGACGAGGCGTCCTCAAGCTCGACGACGCTGGAGAAGTCCATCTCCGGCCACCGGATCGGTTTTGCCGCTGAGCGTTCGCGGCTGGAAGGCCGTGTGGTTAGAATTTAATCTGGATGGGCGGATGGCCCTCTAGTGATTTTCCTGAAAAAGACGCTTCCATACCCACGTCCATCGTGGTTTTGGAGGCGTCTTTATGCGAAAGGTCAGATGGCTCGAGCGGGATGGCGGCGCGGCTGCTGGACTATTTTATACTGTGAAATGTTCACGGCATCAACAAAAGACTCAACGATCCGGGCTGATTTCGTACAAGCCGGACCGCTTTTTGAACCATTGAAACAAATGAGAGACGACTACCTTCAGCACGGCATAGCCGGGGACGGCGAGAATGATGCCCACAAGCCCGAACAGATTGCCCGCGGTCAGAATGACGAAAATGATCGTGACCGGATGGATGTGCAGCGATTTGCCCATAATTTGCGGCGAGATAAATTTGCCTTCAATCAGCTGGACGAGCGTCCAGATGACCACCATCTTGAGCAGCATGACCGGCGAGGTGACGCTTGCCACAATCAAGGCGGGGGTGATGGCGATAGCCGGGCCCAGATAGGGGACGATGCTGGTGCAAGCGGCAATGACGGCAAGGACAAGCGAGTAATCCAGGCCGATTACGTTATAACCGATAAAGAGCAGAAATCCGATGCAGAAGCTCACGATGATTTGCCCGCGGATGTAGGAGCTGATCTGATGGCTCATTTCCTCCATGACCCGGTAGGTCGTATTGCGTAAGGCGATCGGCAGAAACGATAAAATATAAGGCGGAAGCAATCTTCCGTCGATAAGCAGATAGAACAAGATTAAAGGAACGGTCGCTATGGCCAGAATCGTTTCGGTCAGCGCACCGAGAAAGCCGCTCAAGCTGGACCAGGTATGGTTCAGCATGGCTGTCAGACGGGATGAGATCGTGTCGACCAGCTCGTCCGTATGGATATCGATCGTGCTGGTCAGCTGGTTCACAAAGTTGCTTCCGATCAGCTGCTCCATCTGCAGGTTCAAGGTGCGGGTATAGTCGGGGATATTCTCCACGAGGCCAAGCACTTGTTCCTTGATCAGCGGAATGACCGTGCCGATTGCCAGCGCAAGGATGCCCAGAATGACAATATAGAGCACAAGGATGGAATAAGCGCGCCGGACTTTTCTGGCTTCAAGAAAATCGACGATCGGGTTTAGCAGGTAGTAGAGCACCCCGGTCAGAATGAGCGGAAGCAGAACCGTCTTGAGCAGAATAAGCAGCGGCGTAAAAATAAATTTAATCTTGGTCAGCACGAAAATATTGAGTCCCACGAGCAGTAAGATGAACAAAAAGCTTATAAATTTGTTGTTAAACAGCAGCAGCTTGAACCGCTCCGACCAAAGCCCCGTTGTACGCATCGTTACATTATCCTCTCCGACCGATAAGATGAACTGGTTGCTTGTAACCAGTATGGACAATTATTACCCTAAATAACGAGCGATATGAACAAAAACAAAAGACAAACGACTCGCTGCATCCAGCAATCCATAAGAAATGTGTCCTGCTGTTTAAATTTATAATAGAGAAGTGCAGGGAAGGTGAACAACCCTAATTCTAATGAAGAGGTGATCGAGATGGCATTTCAGGCTCAGCAAACCTTCGTAAATTTACCGGTCAAATATTTGAAGCGATCGATCGATTTTTATTCCGCGCTAGGCTTTGAGTTCAATCCCCAATTTACCGACGATAAGGCGACTTGCATGATAATTAACGCCAACACGTTTGTGATGCTTCTGGTAGAAGATTTCTTTCAAACCTTCCTGACCAAGGAAGTGGCGGACGCTTCCAAAAGCACGGAAGTCATTGTAGCGATTTCGGCGGACAGCCGGGCACAGGTAGACGACATTGTAAACAAGGCGCTTGCGGCCGGCGGTAAGCCCTCCAAGGAACCGGCCGATCACGGTTTCATGTACAGCCGGAGCTTTCAAGACGTGGACGGCCATTTGTGGGAATTGTTTTATATGGAGCCCGGCGCAGCGGAGCAAGCCTAAGGCAAGAGGACGTAAGAGGCAAGGCCAAGGCGCACAAAAGAAAAAGGCAAACGGATCAGCTGCTTCTGTCCGTTTGCCTTTTGTTTTTTTGGTGATAACTACCCGAGCAGCTTCGGTTCTGCGGCGTAAGCTCCGTCGATGGCAGCTTCCTCCGTTGTTTCGATGACTTGGTTCGGATCGAATTGGCCTTCCATCTTCGCGATAACGACGGTTGCGACGCTGTTGCCGACCAGGTTCGTAATGGCGCGGGCTTCGGACATGAAGCGGTTCACGCCAAGCAGCAGGGCCATGCCTTCCATCGGAATAACGTTGCCCGGAATGGCGGCGAGCGTCGCGGCCAAAGTAACGAAGCCGGAGCCGGTAACGCCTGCGGCGCCTTTGGAGGTAAGCATCAGTACGCCGAGCAGCGTAAGGATCTGCACCCAGGACATTTCCACGCCATAAGCTTGAGCGATGAACAGCGCAGCCATGGACAAATAAATCGACGTGCCATCCAGATTGAACGAATAGCCTGTAGGAACTACCAGACCGACGACGGACTTGGAACAGCCATATTTCTCGAGCCGCTGCATCAGTCGGGGCAGGGCGGACTCGGAGGAGGAGGTGCCGAGCACGAGCAAAATCTCTTCTTTAATAAATTTAAGCAGATTCATAATGCGGAAGCCGTACATCCGGGCAATGCCGCCCAATACAAGCAGCACGAACAAAAGCATCGTAATGTACACGGAACCCATCATTTTACCCAGCGAGAACAGCGAGCCGATTCCGAATTTACCGATGCTATAAGCCATGGCGCCGCCTGCGGCGAATGGCGAGAAGCGCATGATCAGGGCAACGAGCTTGAAGAAAATTTCATTCATCTTTTCAAAAAACGAAGTAACCGGTTTCACACGGTCGCCGAGCATAGACATGGCCAGACCGAACATCACGGAGAAAAAGAGCACCGGCAGCATTTCGCCTTTGGCGAAGGCGCCGACCATACTGTCAGGAATAACGCTAAGGAGAAAATCCATGAAGCCGTGCGGCGTTTCGGCAGCCTGCTTCGCATATTTGGCGACCTCGGCAGCGCTGTTGCCGACTTTGCTGACATCCATGCCGGTTCCTGGGCGGATCACGTACATGACGGCAACCCCGATCGCCATGGCGAAGGTGGTTACGATTTCAAAGTAGAGCAGCGCTTTACCGCCGATGCGGCCGATTTTTTTCATATCGCCCATGTTGGCAAAGCCAATGACGATGGTGAAGAAAACGATCGGTGCGATAACCATTTTGATCATTTTGACGAAAATATCTCCGAGCACCTTCAGCTGTACGCCGAAGCCCGGAAAAAATTGACCGATGGCAATACCGAGCACGATAGCGAGCAGCACCTGCACGGTCAGGTTTTTCAGATTGATTCTCATAGCAATCCCTCTTTTCGTAAGTTAGGTCGGCAGGAATGGAGAACACATGGATGAAATAGGACTCCCCCGTCAGCCTGATGCAGCACTGGCTTCAGGGGGCTGGAATTTCTTTAAACGGTTACTGGCTTCGGCAGGGCCGGTGCCGCCTTGCGGGCTACGCCGGATGCATATGCGGCTTGAATGACCGCTTCACGTACGGATTCCACAACCGAAGCGTTAAACACGCTCGGAATAATATAGTGCTCGTTCAGCTCCTCGTCGCTGACGACGGAAGCGATCGCTTTGGCGGCGGCGAGCTTCATCTCTTCGGTCACGCGGGAAGCGCGGCAGTCGAGAATCCCGCGGAAGATGCCGGGGAAGCACAGCACGTTGTTGATCTGGTTCGGATAATCCGAACGGCCTGTCGCCATAACGCGGACATAAGGCTCGGCCTCTTCCGGCGAAATTTCCGGCGTCGGATTCGCCATCGCAAACACGATCGGGTCCTGGGCCATTTGCTGCAGGTCGGTCACCTTCAGCACGCCCGGGCCGGATACGCCGATGAATACGTCCGCGCCGCGGATGACCTCGGAGAGCGCCCCGCTCAAGCCGTCGGGATTCGTATTCTCCGCGTACCACTGCCACGCGCGGTTCTCGTACGATTCGCCGCGGACGATGGCCCCGGCGCGGTCGACGCCGATGATGTTGGTAACGCCGGCAGCGAGCAGCATTTTGGAGCAGGCGATACCGGCGGCGCCGATGCCGCAGACGACGATCTTCAGATCCTCCATCCGTTTGCCGACAAGCTTAACGGCATTAAGCAATCCGGCAAGCAGGACGACGGCGGTGCCGTGCTGGTCATCGTGGAACACGGGAATGTCCAGCTCCTCGATCAGCCGCTGCTCGATTTCGAAGCAGCGGGGGGAAGAGATGTCTTCCAGGTTGATGCCGCCGAACGAAGGGGCGATCGCTTTGACGATCCGGATGATTTCTTCCGTATCCTGCGTATCCAGGCAGATCGGGAAGGCGTCGACGCCGGCGAACTGCTTGAACAGCACGGCCTTTCCCTCCATGACAGGCATCGCGGCTTCCGGTCCGATGTTGCCGAGTCCGAGAACGGCGGAGCCGTCGGATACTACGGCGATGGTATTGCGCTTGATCGTAAGCGAATGGGCCCGCGATGGCTTCTCGTGTATTGCCATACATACTCTTGCGACGCCCGGCGTATAGACGCGCGACAGGTCGTCGCGGTTTTTGATCGGCGTTTTCGGCGTCGTTTCGATTTTGCCGCCGATGTGAAGCAGGAACGTCTGGTCGGAGACATGGAGTACTTTGACTCCGTCCACAGCGTTAACGGCTTGAACGATCAGGTCGGTCTGCTTTTGGTCGTACACGTTGACCGTAATATCCCGGACGGTAATCGTTTTGTCGGAACGGCTGACGTCAATTGCTATAATATCTCCTCCGGCGTCGCCAACAGCTGCGGCAACTTGAGCGAACGAGCTGGTTTCTTTATTCATCTCCAAACGGAGAATAATACTGGTGCTGGCACCTGACGGAATGGCCATGAAGTCCCTCTCTTCCTTTGCGTTCAATGAGCAAAATGATATGCCCATATGATATCGCTTACATGCTTTCATGGGAATGATTTGACCATAATGGTTGTTTTGGTCTTTTTGGTCATGGGAGAGAGGGGGCGAGAGGCATGAGGAAATGGAACGATCCATCGGTCTCTTTTTTATAGCCGGTTCCAATATATGGTATATTGAAGATATTAACTTCTCTAGGCGGAGGTGCTTATGAATCTTGCAATAGAATCTATAGAAACAGGGCTAAAGCTATTTGTGTTTATAATAGCTATTTCTCTACTCTTCACATGGGTAGGGTTCCTAGTCAATTCAAAGTAATAAATAGCAAGGTCTGCTGTTAACTGAGCGGGAACGATAGATCAATCTATGGCGAAGGGACTGTTCGAGGTAGTTTGGTCATGCGATGTTCATTACATAGATGAATCTAAAGGAAAACGTTAATTGAATAACAACAGCGGCAGACCCCGACTTTATTTCTAAGTCTGGGTCTGCCGCTGTTTCTTTTTAATGGATCAGTCTGAAAGTCATTTTTTAAGAGCTAACGATTTTATTAATTCAAGCCTCGTGCCCGTGAAAAACGAACTAGGACTTCAGCATATGGAATACTTGTTCGACGTCCTTGTCCCCGCGCCCGGATAAATTAATGATAATAATTTGATCCTTGCTCATCGTCGGGGCAAGCTTTTTGGCGTAGGCCACCGCATGGGCGCTTTCCAACGCGGGAATAATACCTTCGGTGCGCGACAGCTCCTGGAACGCCTCCAGCACCTCCTGGTTCGTCACCGTCACATACTCGGCGCGTCCCGTCACCTTCAAATGACTGTGCTCCGGTCCGATCCCCGGGTAATCCAAGCCTGCCGCGATCGAATAAGTAGGCTGCGGGTTCCCCTGCTCGTCCAGCAGCACCAGACATTTGAAGCCATGAATCACGCTGGGAACGCCGTGAGTCAACGTTGCCGCTTGGTCCGGCTCGACGCCGATCAGGCGAACCGACGGCTCGTCCAGATAATGCGCGAAGGCGCCGATGGCATTGCTTCCGCCACCAACGCAGGCCAGCACGGCATCGGGGAGACGGCCTTCCTTCTCAAGAATCTGCCGCTTCGACTCCTCGCTTACGACGGACTGGAAATGCTTGACCATCGTCGGGAACGGATGAGGGCCTACGGCAGAGCCCAACAAGTAAAAAGTATTTTTATAGTTTTGCACCAAATCGTTCAACGCTTCATCAACGGCGTCCTTCAAGCGGGCTTGTCCTTTGGATACCGGGACGACCTTAGCCCCAAGCAGCTCCATGCGGAATACATTTAACGCCTGCCGCCGGGTATCTTCGGCGCCCATGTAAATAATGCAGTCCATATTGAACATGGCGCAGGCGGTTGCCGTTGCGACACCATGCTGACCTGCGCCGGTTTCGGCAATGATCCGTTTGGCGCCCATTCGCTTGGCGAGTAAAATTTGGCCGACCACATTATTGATTTTGTGCGCGCCGGTATGATTCAAGTCTTCGCGCTTCAAATAAATTTTGGCTCCGTCCCACTTTTCGGTCAGCTGCTTGGCGAAGGTGAGCGGATTCTCGCGGCCGACATATTCCTTGAGATAATAACGGAACTCTTCATTGAATTCGGGATCGTCCTTGTACCGTTGGAACTGGGAGCTTAAATAATCCAGCACTTCCTGCAGCTCGGGGGGAACGAAGCTTCCTCCGAATTCACCAAAATAGCCTTCTTGCAAAGACGTCTGCGACATCACATTACCTCCACTATTTGGAATGAAAGCGTACGTCTTTATCTTAGGGAACGACCGGCAGGTTTGTCAAAGGAAAAGACCAAATTCTATCTGGAGGACAAAATATATTTGTTCACCGGTCTGCCGATACCGTATTGCAGGTCGAGCCGTACTTGGCCGTGCTTCTCCAGATAATCGAGATAGCGCCGGGCGGTGACGCGGGCAATACCTACGCCTTCGGCTACTTCCTCTGCCGACAGCGGTGTGCTGCAGACGGACAGAAATTGGACGATCTGCTTCAGCGTGAGCGCCTGCAGCCCCTTGGGCAGCTCCTCCAGAAGGCTTTCTGCCGCTCCTGCGGGAGCGTGGGAGGGGGCGCTGCCGGAAGCACCGGCGGCAGGCGAATCGGAGAGAGCATGCCCGAACAAAATATAATCCAGCTGCTGCTGGGAAATATTTTGAATCGCCTGCAGCGACTGCTTCTTCTGCCGAAACTGCTCCAGCGCCTGCTGGACGCGTTCGAATTTGAACGGCTTCATGATGTAATCGATGGCGCCGTTTTGCAGCATATGCTCGATCGTCTGCCTGTCGTTGGCGGCACTGATCACGATGACATCCACCGGCAAGCCTTCCGAGCGGATCGCCGTCAGCGTCTGCATCCCGTCCAGCATCGGTATGAAGATGTCGAGGATGAGCAAGTCGGGCTGCAGCGTCCGGACGAGGTCAAGACCTTCCTCTCCATTCGAGGCCGTCCCGATAATCCGGAAGCCGTCGACCTGCTCGACAAACTGCCGGTTCACCTCGCGGACCATCGGATCGTCTTCGACCAGAAGCACACGGTAGACGGGCTTGGCCATATCATTATTGGCCTGAGACATAGGGCAGCACCTCCGTAAGGAATATTATCATGTCAAAGCTTTGATCATGTGAAATTTTTATCTCTATAAAGAAGGCATACGAAGCTAAGACTAAAGTTCAGCATGGAGCACTCGAATCCCTGCGAGCTGGCGAACGATGCTATGAGCTGCTATTGCAGGCATGCGGGGACCGTAAACGGACCCGAGCCAGGGCAGCGGGGCGAGCAAGAGTATGGGCACAGGCACCGCCACCGGTACCGGTCAAGCCATTGAGCGGACATGCCGGTAAGCGCAATGGAATCCAAAGCATCCAACGCATCTATGCATCCAAAGGAAGGATCCCATGCCGGGTATCTTTACCCCGCAAAGGTCACGTTTCTGCCTGCTGCATCGGGAACGAAACCAGGAACGACGTGCCCTCGCCGGGAGCCGATTCCACCTGTACGGAACCGCCGCCCTTGTTAACGATCGACGCGATCAAATACAGTCCGATGCCCCGGCCGCTATCCGCTTCGGAGGGGGCTTTGGTCGTAAAGCCCCGCTCGAAGATGCGGGCCTTCGTCGCTTCATCCATGCCGCAGCCGTTGTCCTCGACCAGCACGGAGATGATATCGTCGTCCTGCTCGATGCTGACGAAGATCCGCCGGTCCTGCTGGCCGCGGGGCGTCTGATGCAGCGCGTCGAACGCGTTCTCGATCAAGTTGCCGAGCAGGACGACGAAGTCATGCTGGTCGAGCCTTGGCGGGAACCGTTTCAGCCGGCTTTGACGGTCTACCGTTACTTCGATGCCGAGCTCGCGGCCGCGGCTGATTTTGCCGAGCAGCAGCCCGCTTAAGCTGTCGTTACGTACCGCCTGGCTTAAGAAACGGGTCAGCTCTTCCTTCTGCTCTGTAATTTCGAACAAATATTGCAGCGCCTTGTCCTTGCGGTCGAGCTGGATCAGCCCGCCGATCGTATGGAGCTTGTTCATATATTCATGGTTCTGCACCCGAAGCGCGTCGACGAAAGCTTTGACGCCGGTCAGCTCTTCGGCGATCCGTGTGACCTCGGTCCAGGTCCTGGAAGACGGCAACGGCACCGATCGTCTGATGGCTGACCTTGATCGGGATCCGGTTGCTCATAATCTGGGCTCCCCCGACGAACAGCTCCTGATTATAGACAGGGGCGTTCAGATCGAGAATTTCAGGGAGGCGCGTATCGGGAAGCACTTCCCGGATCGGTTTGCCGATCACGTCGCCGGAGATGCGCATCATTTCCTTGGCGCGGTCGTTGAAAATCGTGATGCGCTCCTCCTTGTCAATCGCGATCACGCCTTCGTGGAGGGCGTGGAAGGTGGCCGTGCGCTCGACGAGCAGCCGGGCGATTTCGTGAGGCTCCAGCTCGAACATCTGCTTCTTGATATGCTGTGCGAGCTTCCAGGAGCCCCAGATGCCGAACAGCAGCGAGAGGAGCAGCACGATGTAAGCTTGACCGCTCAGGTCAAGCAGCACCTGTCCGACCGTCGGCTGAATCCGGCCGACGAGCGCTACGCCGACCTGTACGTGGTCGGCGTTCATAATGGGCACGAAGGCGCGCAGCGCCGTGCCCAGCTCCCCCTTTGCCTTGGACACGTAAGTGTGCTCGGCAAAGGCGGAGCCTTCATCGGCCCCTTCGGATACGGTGCCGATGACGGACTCCACCGGGTGCGACAGCCGCACCCGGTGCATGTCCATAACAACGACGTAGGTGGCGTCGTTGATGATGCGGATGCGCTCGGCGGCCGTCTGGACGCCGTCCCGCGCATCGGGTCTTTCGATGCCGGCGATGACCTCCGGCATCTGCGCAACCGTGCGCGCCGTGACGAGCAGCCGGCGCCCGAGCTCCTCCTCCTTGAGGCGGACAATGCCGCCGAGGAGGATCGTGCCGCCGATGCACAGCGAGAAAAGAACGATGCCGAAGGAAAGCAGCGCGATTTTCCAGTTGATTTTCAGACGCGACAGCATACGGTTCCACGGCTCCTTCGAACGATTTAACTCCTACAATAAGTGAAAACGGCGGCGAACTCAACCTGACGCCGTATTTTCCGCGAACCGCTTTATGTTAAGATAGGCTTACATTTTAAGTGCAGGCAGGAAAGAGGGGGCTTACGGCCATGAAACCGATTCTAAGTATTCTGTTGTTCGTCTGCCTCGGATTGGCGGCCGCGGCCGGGATCGGCTTTTACCCTTCGTTTACCTTTACTCCGGTTGTGAGGGACGACGAGCAGCAGGGCTTCGACCAGGAGCTGGTCATTAAATTCAGTCACGTGGTGGCGGAGAATACGCCCAAGGGACTTGCCGCGCAGCGGTTCGCTCAATTGGTGAAGGAGAAGACGAACGGACGGGTGAAGGTAGAGGTGTTTCCTAACGGCGTGCTGTACAATGAAAGCGATGAGTTCGAGGCATTAAACCGGGGGGATGTGCAGATGATTGCCCCGGCGTTTTCGAATGTATCGGAGGTCGTTCCCGCCTTTGCGGCGTGGGACGTGCCGTTCGCCTTTCTAAGCAATGAAGCGCTGCAGGAGGCGTTTGACGGAGATATCGGCAGACGGCTGTTTGCCAAGCTGGACAAGGAGCATATGGTCGGCATGGCCTATTGGGGCAACGGTTTCAGGCAGATTACGAGCAATAAGGACCGCTGCTTCATCCCGCGGACTTCCAGGGCTTGAGGTTCCGGATTTTGCCCAGCCAGGTGATCGAGCTGTATTTCCACACGATTGGCGTGAAGACGGTGCCGATTCCGTTTAATGAGGTGTATAGAGCTCTGGAAGCGGGAACGGTGGACGGAGAGGAGAATTCCGTCTCCAACATTAACTCGAAGAAATTGTATCAGGTGCAGCGGTATATGACGTTAAGCAATCATTCTTATCTGGGCTATGCGGTATTAATGAACAAAGACTATTGGCGCAGCATCCCGAAGGAGCTTCAGAACGAGATTACCGCTGCGATGGAAGAGACGACGCAATGGGCGAATCAGAATGCCATCCGCATGAATGAGGAGCAGCTGAACGAAATCCGGCAGAGCGCGCATATGAATGTGATTTCGCTGACTCCGGAGCAAAGGGAAGAATGGATGCGGGCCTGGCAGCCTCTTTATAAGCAGTATGAGGGGCTGATCGGAAAGGAAATTATGAACGATATCCGCGGGCTGCAGAAGAAATATGGACCGCAGACCGAGCCGGCCGCCAAGGGGGAATAGACCGGTATATCATCGGTTATATCTATGAGTATATCACTTGGTATATACTAAAAACCCTTGATAATACAGCATTTTTGCTGCTTTCTTAGAGAAATGGGCTTGTCAACCCTGTAAAGATTAAAATTTTCTTATTTTCTTCTAATAAACAGCAAGAAAACCAGCCAAACCAGCAGGTTCCGCCCTGCCTGGTACATGTTGGTTTTTTTTCTTGTGCTATACTCGAAATGTGGTCAGGGAGACAACATCGCATGCAGCAGCATTCGATAGAGACATACCTGGTAGGAGCGTTGCATCATCTTCAGTACCAAAAAAATTTTTTACATCATGGGAGGCATCTATGAAATTTTTGAAAAATAAGCAGTTGGGTAAAACAATGATGGTCGCCACTGTCACTCTTTCAATGCTATTCTCTGGAACAGCCTTGATTCCATCGAACACGGCTTACGCGTACAGCTCATCGAAGGCGCAGAGTGTAATTAAAACTGCCAAGAAATATTTGGGAACGCCATATAAATTTGGTGCGCCGTCCGGGTCGAGCCGTTATTTCGATTGCTCTTCTTTTACACAATACGTGTTTAAAAAATACGGCATTAACCTGCCTCGCCAATCCGACGATCAGGCTAAGGTCGGTAAATATGTAAGCAAAAGCGACTTGAAGCCGGGCGATCTGGTATTCTTCTATTCCCCGATTCACCATGTCGGCATTTATATCGGTAACGGTAAAATGATCAATACGTACGGCAAAGGCGGCGTAAGAATCTCCGATATGAACGCAAGCACTTGGAAGAAAAGCTACAAAACAGCACGCCGTGTACTGTAGTAGTCTCATCCCCGTATATACAACCCCTCATAGCTCCTGATACAGAAGACAGCGAAAGCGCTGTCTTCTTGTTGTGCTTCCGTAAAGCTTCTGCGAACGCGTCAATTCTCCAAAGTCCGATGCCCCTGCAGTAGTATAATTTCCGGTATTTTCTGCAAAAATATACGAATCCAACCGTGTAATCCGTACGAGGAATGAGGCGTATGCCGTTGATCCGAAAATGGTTACGATTTAATAAATACAAGTCGGCGAAACAACAAGCGTCTATACAACAAGCAGCCCCTGAGTCCGGGAATCAGGAGGCTGCCATCGGTCCGCTGCTCGCAGATAATCTTGCGGAGCTGCGCAGCCGGTTTCTACATGCCCCGGATCTGGTCATACGTTCGTTTCTTCATGCCCAGAGCGGTCGTACGGCAGCGCTGGCTTATTTGGAAGGCATGACGGATAAAAATGCCGTGAATAATAACGTGCTGCGTCCGCTGATGTTTCCGACAGACGGCGGGGATCAAGCTCCTGATTTGGAAACGCAGCCTAATGTGCAGGTAAATGTAGGCAGTGTCAGAGAGATCTACCAATGGAATCATCTGGAGCATGCCCTCCTGCATGGGCGCAGTGTATTGATGCTGGACGGTATGGCAGCCGCACAAATGTACGACACGCAGGGATGGCCCCAGCGCGGGCTTGAGGACCCGCAGCTGGAAGCTTCCTTGAAGGGCGCGCATCAAGGCTTTATCGAAACCCTCGGGCAGAATATCGCGATGATCCGCCGGTATATTCCGAACCGGGAGCTCGTTATTAAAGAAATGATGGTAGGGAAGCGGGCGCCTGTGAAGTGCAGCATCGTCTACCTTAGAGATATTGCGAATCCGGAGCTTGTCGGAGAAATGGAAAACAGACTCCAGCAGGTGAACGTGGATTGCATATTAAACACAGGGGAGCTCGCGGAATACATTGAGGACAACCCATATTCGCCATTCCCGCAGTTTATTCTGACGGAGCGTCCGGACGGGGCGGCTTCCCAAATATTGCAGGGGCGTATCTGCGTCGTTCTGGACCGTTCTCCAAGCGTCTTGATCGGTCCGGCTTCAATCGTGTCGTTCTTCCAGAATATCGACGATTACAGCACCCGCTGGCCTGTCGCTTCGTTTATCCGGCTGCTGCGCTGCGCGGGTTTTTTCATCGCGGCGTTCCTGCCCGCCATCTATATTGCATTGATTTCCTTTAACCATGAAGTCATTCCGCTCTATTTGATCCTATCGATCGGCGAATACAGGGGACGCGTACCGTTCTCGCCTCTGGTCGAAGCGATGATTATGGAAATTACGCTCGAAATGCTGCGAGAGGCCGGAGTGCGCCTGCCCACGCCTATCGGGCAGACGGTTGGCATCGTGGGCGGTATCGTTATCGGGCAGGCGGCGGTTCAGGCAGGACTGGTCAGCAACGTCATGGTGGTTGTCGTGGCTTCTACGGCTATCGCTTCCTTTATTTTACCGAACTACGATCTGGCCTCGGCAATCCGGCTTGTCCGTTTCCCCATCATGCTGCTGTCCTCCATGTTCGGCATTGTCGGGATCGTCGTTGGAGCCATGGCGCTGCTGGGGCACATTATTTCATTGGAGTCGCTGGGGACGCCTTACGGCTCTCCGTTCGCGCCCATCCGATATGCCGACTGGAAGGACACGATTATGCGTCTGCCGTTATGGAAGATGCAGACCCGTCCTAAGGGCGTTCTGCCGCTCGATGAGCAGCGGATGGCGACGAAGCCGCCGGAAGGGGGGAGCTCTTGAGCTGATGAGACAGCCCGATTCGCGGCATTTGACGCTGCTGCAGTACATATTTCTGATCCACGGCACACAGGTGGCGGTAGGAGTGCTCTCTTTGCCGCGGCAGCTGGCGGAAGGGGCGGGCACGGACGGGTGGATCGCACTTTTTTTCGGTTGGATGGCTTCTGTGACGGCCAGCCTGCTCATTATCAACACGATGAAGTCTTACCCTAACGATCATCTGGGGGATTTGCTGGGGCGGTTTTTCGGCCGGTGGGCCAGGTGGCTTGGCATCGTTCTAAGCGGCAGTTATTTTGTCGTGTTCGCTTTTATCATGCTTACCAAAACCGTGCTGTACATTAAAAGCTGGATGCTGCAGGAGACGCCCCAATACACGATCATGCTGCTGCTTCTGCTGCCTGCCATCTTTATCGTGCCGGGCGGGTTCAAGATTTTGGGCAGGTATACCGAGCTCGCTTATCTGATGAAGATCATGATTGTGCTGATATTGGTTTTTCCATTGATCGAAGGGAAATTTATTTATCTGCTTCCTGTGCTCAAGGAGGGCTGGGGGCCCGTACTGAATACGGTCACCTCCACGGTATTGTCTTATTTAGGCTTTGAGGTTGCGTTTTTTTGCTACCCGGCGCTGCAGCAAAAACAGCATGCCGTCAGAGGCATTATTGTCGCGAATACTTTAACGCTGCTGCTCTATTTGTTTATAACGATGGTCTGCTTTACTCATTTCAGTCCCGATGAGATTGTTCAATTCAACGATCCCCCGTTAACCGTTCTGAAGACCATCGAATTAAGATATGTGGAGCGCTTCGACGTCATCGCTCTGGCGCTTTATTTATTCGTCCTGTCTACCTCATGGATGCCGTTTATGTATATCGGGGTCTACTGCAGCGGGCTGATTCTGGGCAAGCAGAAGCCGGTGCAGTACTTTTCGATAGCTATTGCTTGCTTTGTTCTCGTGACGCTGTGGCTCAATCCGTCTTTTCACGACAGCGACCGGCAAATTAAGGCGATCAGCACCGGCGGCATCTGCTTTGCCTACCTGCTGCCCTTATTCTTATGGGGGTACGGATGGGTCTATCATCGATTCAAGCGGAGGCGTGCTGTATGAGACATCGGCGGCTGGTCCTGGTGCTGCTTATCACCGTGAGTCTCCTGCTGCTCCCAGGCTGCAGAGACCGGATTGACCTCGAGGATATTACTTTAACCTTATCGCTGGGCATTGATTTGGATGAGGATAACCAACTGCTATTTTATTCCTCCAGCCCGGTGTTCAGCAAGGAAGCTACGAAGAAGACGGAGGAGTATGGGGTCAAGTCGGCTACTTTGCGATATTCGAGAGAGGAGTTCGATGCGGTCACTACCGCGCTGACCAGTAAAGGAAAAGTTCAGGTTTTTCTCCTGGGCAAGAAAGTAGTGGAGCATCCGGATTGGTTCTCGATGCTCGATGTCATGTTTCGCGACGCCAAATCGACGTTGAATGCCAAAGTAGCGGTAGTAGACGGTCCGGTCTCCAAATTCATTAATTACTACCCTAAGGACAAACCGAGACTGCCGCTTCATATGACGAAGCTTATCGATACGGCGGACCGGAGGAATTTAACGGTCAAAACGTCGTTAGCCACGCTTCACACCCAGTTTTACGAGAAAGGAATGACGCCTGCTGTAACGGAATTGAAAATGGAGAACAGCCTGGAGGTGGCCGGGACCGCTCTGTTAGACAGGCGGGGCAGATACGTGGATACGCTGCTGCTTCAAGAGACGGAGCTGCTGCGCATACTGCAGGACAATAAACAGGGCCAGCTCTCATTAACGCTTCCCGTGCCTGGCGTCAAAGACAATTGGTTTCACCGTAACCGGATCAGCTATTATGTCGAAAATATACACCGTTCCATCAAAACCGGATTTAAGGACGGCCGTTTCCGGTTTCAAATGATATTTAAGGTCTCCGCTTTACAGACGGAGCGATTGTTTCCGTATGATATGAGAAAAGATGAGGGAAAGCTTCGACAGGCTTTGGAGCAGCAGCTTGGGCAGGATCTCAGGGATCTGGTTAAGCGGCTTCAGCAAATAAAGCTCGATCCGATCGGACTCGGGATGTATGCCAGAGCCCATGAATATGATACGTGGAAGCGGGTCCAAGACCAGTGGGGGAAGGCGTTTGCCGAGGCGGATATTGACGTGCAGGTTCATCTGAAAACGCTCAATATGGGATTGATCAGATAAAATTCGCACGCATCAAACCGGATCTCTCCCCGAAAGGGGATGTAAGAGATCCGGTTTTTAACGCAGCGGAAGGATAACGGTCACCTGGGTTCCCACGCCTAGGGCGCTCGTCACGCTGATCGTTCCCCGATGGGCGCGGACGATCGTTTGAGCGATGGCAAGTCCGAGGCCGCTTCCGCCTGTGGACCGGTTCCTTGCCTGATCGACCCGGTAGAAGCGGTCGAACAAGCGGGGGATATGCGACGCCTCGATACCGATTCCGCGGTCGATCACCTTCAGCACGACAATCTGGCTGTCGCGGGGATCGGGCTCCAAGGTGACGATGACCCGTTCATCGCTGTATTTAATGGCGTTATCCATTAATATGATGAGCAGCTGCTTGATTCGCTCCGGGTTACCGTGCATCATCCGCTCCTCCAAGCGGATTTCGCAGGTAAGCTCCCGTTGAAAGGCATGCTGGAGGGAAGCGGCGGTGCTGAGCACCATTTCTTCCAGGTCGAAGTCCGTCGTCTCCTCCTGGGAAGGGGATTCGGGTCCGCCACCGACAGCAGGGTATGCGTCAGATTGCGAAGGCGCGAAGCCTCCGATTGGATCGCTTCAATCGCCTCCTCCCGCAGCTTGGGGTCATTGCCGCCCCACCGCTTGAGCAGGTTGGCATAGCTTTCGATAATCGTCAGCGGTGTTTTCAACTCGTGCGACGCATCCGCCAGGAATTGGCGCTGCTGAAAAAAATTCGTTTCCAGCTTGCCGATCATGGCGTTGAACGTATGAATGAGCCGCCCCAGCTCGTCCTGCCGCTTCGAGGGCGGCATGACCACACGCTTGAAGACGCCGCTGCGCTGAATGGACTCCATGATTTGAGCCAGCTCATGAATCGGCCTCAGAATAATGCGGGCAAAGTACATGCCCCCGACAAGCGACAACAACGCGGCTACCGCCGTTGTAAACGACAGCACGGCCAGCAGGACGCTCATATAGTCGTCGAGCGCGTCCAGCTTGCGGCCGAGCTGAAGCACCCCGATCGTATGCTGCTCCTCGTCGGTGATCGGCACCTGGACATAGACCATCAAGGCTTCGCTCGTTTTTAACGTTTTGGAAAAGGTCTGCGTACTGAATTGCGCTGGAATCTGCAGCAGCTCATTGTCGGTTTTGAGCTGAAGCTTCACCGTAGACTGGGTGTCGATAATTCGGATCAGCTCTTGAGGCATGAGCGAGGAACGAATCCAGCCCGTATAATTCCACTGCTCCGGCGTCGTAATGCCGGGCAGCTCGAGAATGGTCTGGGTGGCGTTCCACAGCACGCCAATTTCACTTTTGGTGGTGATCCGCACAAAGGTATAATACGTAAAAACGCTGAAAAAGAACAGGACGGCCAGCAGGGAGGAAACGATAAGCAGGGTAATTTGCGTGCGCAGCCTCATGACGTCGTTTCGCAGTCCTTTACCAGATAGCCGACGCCGCGCAGCGTATGGATAAGCTTGCATGGATAGCCCTGGTCAACCTTTTGCCGCAAATACCGGATATACACGTCTACGACATTCGTGTCGCCGATGAAGTCGTAGCCCCAGACCTCGGATAAAATCTGCTCGCGGGAAAGCACCTCTCCTTGGCGGCTGACAAGGAAATACAGCAGATCGAATTCCTTCGGAGTCAGCTCGATGAGATTCCCGTCCCGGACGACCTGCCGGGTGCGGATGTTCATCGACAGACTGTCCACGGTCACCTCGTCATCGGCTGCAAGCGCCGAAGCGGCGGAGCTGGTTTGCTGCACGGACATCCGCAGCACATTGCGGATGCGGGCCAGCAGCTCCTCAATCGCGAACGGTTTGGTGACGTAATCGTTAGCGCCCAAATCGAGCCCGCTGACCCGGTCCGGTACGGCATCCCGTGCGGTCAGCAGGATGACGGGCACCTGGCTGCCCTGTTGGCGCAGCCGGCGCAGGCACCTCCAATCCGCTCAGCTCCGGCAGCATAATATCGAGCAGCACCAGATCGCGCTCCGTCGACAAGGCCATCTCCAGTCCGTCTCTGCCGTTATCGGCGCACTCTACACCGTAGCCTTCATGCTCCAGCTCCAGCTGCAAGATCCGTGCGATTTTTTCCTCGTCCTCAATAACCAAGATTTGTTGTTTCATCTTATCCCCCAACACTTTATCGATTGAAGTTAGTATGTGATGGGTGGGGCGAAATTATTGCGCATCCCCCGGCGCGTGCAGTCTTGGACCTGTATGCGTATGATATGAAATTCTGGACATATACTATTTTAAAGCTTGAAAGATGATTTGAACGGGATGATAACAATGAAAATGAACCCCCAAACCAGCGGGCGGATGGACGAGCTGTTCGAACAATTCCATAATATACATCGAGAGCTGACGAGCTTGTGGCTGAACAGCATCCTGGACAGCTGGCAGCTTCAGATGGCCTTGGTGATGATGATCGTTTTGTGGACGGTCTGGTTTAAATTCAGAAAAAAGGACGCGACCGGCAGGCTGATGTTATCCGGTTTATTTGTGCTGGTCATTGCGTCCTGGTTTGATTTCCTCGGTGTTTCTATGGGCTGGTGGAGATATCACATGGTAGAACTGCCTACGCTGCCCTCTTTTTTGCTATGGGATTTCACTTACCTTCCGATTACGGTCATGCTGCTGCTTCAGGTCAAGCCGCAGGTCAATCCATGGCTTAAGGCGGTTGTGTTCGGGGGAGGCGTCTCGATGATAGGGGAACCGCTGTTCACCTGGGCGGATTACTATGCCCCTATTGTATGGCATCATTATTACTCGTTCCCGATTTATATCGTCATCTATTTAGGCGCGCATGCGATCAGCCGGACAAATCGGTTCGCACCTTTATAAAAAACAATTGAAACATCATATGAATTGTATTATATTTAATATACATCAGATGACTTAAGCGAATATACGAACCGATCAGATGCAATGAGGCAAGAAGCAGGTGAAGGCAGTGGGAAAGAAACTTACTTATGAAACCGTTTACGACCAGATCAAGCAGAACATTAAAGAAGGCATATGGAAGCAGGGGGAACAGCTTCCGCCGCTCGAACAGCTGTCGGCCGAGCTTGGAGTCGGTATCTCTTCCGTGCGGGAAGCCGTGCGGATTCTCGGCAAGCAGAAGATTCTGCGCATCGAGCAGGGGAGAGGGACTTATGTCGAGCAGGATTTGTCTGCGGCTCCTGCGTCGCGGATCGATTTTCTTGAGCGGGCTACCATGCTGCAGCTAACCGAATCCCGGCTTATTATCGAGCCGGAGCTTGCGGCTCTGGCGGCGGCGAAGGCCTCGGACGAAGAGGCGGCCGAGATTATGGAGACTGCCCGGGCGATGCAGCGGAAGGTGGAGAAGGGACAGGACTTTCTCAAGGAAGATATGCGGTTTCATGAGCTGATCGCGAAAGCGTCGCACAATGAAATCATGTACCGGATGCTTGAGATGATTACCGATCTGCTGGTCGACAGCCGGCGCAAATCGATGAAATGGGAAGGGATGGACGAGAAAGCGTCTTCTTATCACTACCTGATCGCGCAGGCGATTGTTCAGTCCAATCCGACCCAGGCCAGAGCTTTAATGAAATGCCATCTGGAGGATATGCTTGTTGAATTTCAAAAGGGAGAAGGAGAGATTTAGGATGAAGATTCAATCGTTGGAGCTGTTTAAGGTGCCGCCGCGGTGGCTGTTTCTGAAAATTACGACCGATGACGGAATCGTCGGCTGGGGCGAGCCGATCGTGGAAGGCAAGGCGGATACGGTAGCTGCCGCCGTGCAGGAAATGAGCGAATTTCTGATCGGCCGCGATCCAGGCCATGTGGAGGACTTGTGGCAGGTGCTGTACCGCGGCGGATTTTACCGCGGGGGTCCGATCCTGACCAGCGCGATCTCGGGCATCGAGCAGGCGCTGTGGGATATTAAAGGCAAAAGCCTCGGCGTGCCTGTGTACGATTTGTTAGGCGGCCCGGTTCGCGACAAGATGCGCGTGTACGCCTGGATCGGCGGAGATAAGCCGTCCGACGTTGCGGAGTCCGCCCGCGAGAAGATTGCGCAGGGCTATACCGCTATCAAAATGAACGGCACCGCCGAGATGGAATGGATCGACTCGCACCTGAAGGTGCAGGAGGCTGTCGAGCGGCTGGCTGCCGTGCGTGAAGCTATCGGTTACGGCAACGGGATCGGCGTCGATCTGCACGGCCGCGTTCACAAGACGATGGCCAAGGTGCTGATCAAGGAGATGGAGCCGTTCAAGCCGATGTTTATCGAAGAGCCGGTGCTCTCCGAGAACAACGAGGCGCTGCTGGAGATTACCAAGGGCTGCAGCGTGCCGATTGCGACCGGCGAGCGGATGTATACGCGCTGGGATTTCAAGCGCCTGCTGACGCAGGGCGGCGTGGACATCATCCAGCCGGACCTGAGCCACGCCGGCGGCATCTGGGAGGTGCGCAAAATCGCGGCGATGGCCGAAGCCTTCGACGTCGCGGTAGCGCCGCACTGCCCGCTTGGACCGATTGCGCTCGCTTCCTCGCTGCAGCTTGATTTCTGCACGCCGAATTCGTTTATCCAGGAGCAAAGCCTGGGGATCCATTATAATCAGGGCTCCGATCTGCTCGATTACTTGGTCGATCCCGGCGTGTTCGATTACGAGAACGGCTATGTGAAGCGGTTGACGAAGCCGGGGCTCGGCATCGAAATCAATGAAGCGAAGGTCCGTGAGATGGCCGCCATCGGACATCAATGGCGCAATCCGGTATGGCGCAACGAAGACGGCACTGTTACCGAGTGGTAAGCTGCGCCGCACTTCTTCTATAGAACAATAAGAAGCACTCCGAACGGGCATCGCTCAGCAGCTTGACTGCTGCAGCACAGTGCCCTCGCTCGGGGTGCTTTTTTGCGAGCCGGGGAGCGGCCGCGGCTGCGCTTCTCGTCAACGCGGGCCAATGCCAGACGCGCGCTGCGCCGCAGCCTTAATGCGATGCCGCTCCCGAAGCGCCGGGCTCTTCTGCGGCTTCCTCCAGGCGGTCGCCTCCCATAAAGAAGGAGGCGATAAGAGCCAGGGCGGCAGGGATGATGGCCCAGATGAACGTATGGGCGATCGAATCGGCCAATGCCGCCGTAATTTGGTCCAGGATAGGCTTCGGAATGAGCGCCCGGGCTTCCGGGGACAGCAGGGCATGCGGATCGCTCAGCTCCGTGCCCGGCGGCAGCTGCATGCCGCTGCCGCCAAGCCCTGAAGCAGCCATGGCATCCGTCAGCTGCCGCGTAAACGAATGGCTCTGGATAATCCCGAAGATCGTAATGCCTACCGTCATGCCGAGTGATCGCAGGAAGTTGAGCGTCGAGCTCGCGGAGCCCCGCTGCCGGGCGCTGAACGATTGGATAGCGGCATTGCTGAGCACGGAGAACGAGGCGCCGATCCCCAGGCCGACCAGAATCATATATATCGTGACGATCCAGCGGGTCGATGCAGTGGACAAGGTCGTC
Organism: Paenibacillus sp. TAB_01; assembly: GCF_043945595.1. Taxonomy (NCBI): domain Bacteria; kingdom Bacillati; phylum Bacillota; class Bacilli; order Caryophanales; family Paenibacillaceae; genus Paenibacillus; species Paenibacillus sp. TAB_01. The sequence continues at coordinate 6,041,336 of NZ_JBIFNP010000001.1, read as the reverse complement.
AGCAGCGCAAGTCCGGCCGTGAGAATAAGCAGCGTCGGGATCATGATAGACCGGTAGGCGATCCTGGACAGCAGCATCCCGCCTCCGGTCGCGGTGACGACCGAGCCCAGCATCATCGGAAGCAGCACCAGACCGGAGTTTGTCGCCGAGCCCCCGAGCACCCCCTGGATGAAGATCGGGATATAGACGGAGGCGGTAATGAAAGCGGCCCCGCTGAGAATGGCGATGGCATTGCTTGTAGCATACAGCCTTTTGCGGAACATGCCGAACGTAATGATCGGCTCTTCGGCCCGTCGTTCCACGAGAATGAACAGAACCGTCAGCACGGCGAAGGCGATGAATAGACCGAGGATGATCCCAGAATTCCATGCGTACTGCTTGCCGCCGAATTCAAGAGCGAACATCAGACAGATTACGGCGCCGACCAGGGAGAACGCTCCCCACCAGTCAATCGGCTGCTTCGAATGCTGGTGGGACTCCTTGTAGAAGCAGGCGATGAGAATAAAAGCGATCAGCCCCAGCGGCAGGTTAATGTAGAAAACCCACTGCCAGTTAATGTAGTCGGTAATGTAGGCCCCCAGCAGAGGGCCGAAGATGCTCGACATCCCGAAAACCGCCCCGAACAGGCCGCCCAGCTTGCCGCGCTGCTCAAGGGGAACGGCGTCGAACATAATCGTGAAGGCGATAGGCACCAGGGCGCCGCCTCCTAAGCCCTGCACCGCCCGATAGGCGCTCAGCTCGACAATCGATCCGGCGGTTCCGCACAGGATGGAGCCGAGCATGAAGACAATGATGCCGAATACGAAAAATCGTTTGCGTCCGTACATATCGGACAGCTTACCGAAGATCGGCATGCCGGCCATTTCCGCGATCATGTAAGCGGAGGTCACCCATACGAACTTATCCAGACCTCCCAGCTCGCCGACGATCGTGCCCATAGCGGTAGATACGATTGTGTTATCCATCGAAGCCATCAGAATGCCAAGCAGCAATCCCGCGATGATGATTCCGTTCGGCTTGTGCTGTGCGCTTGCGGCGTTCATGTTCATCTTGCCGCCTCCTCGTTACCTTATTATTCCATAGCTTTCCCTTGATCTTGAGAGGCCATTCCCGGGAGGATGCGGGGAAACAAAGAAAAACAGCCATCCGGGGAAAGGGAGGCTGTTATCTTCTGGCTTTTTTGACCGCGCCGCGGCTTTTTTCCAAATAGTGAACGGATTCGTCGAATTCTCTGCTTGCGACGCCCAAATACAAAATGTCGATCACATTCAGCTGGGTGATCCGGGAGGAGGTGGCGCCGCTGCGTATTTCCGTTTCCGTCGAAGAGATGAATAAGGGGATATCGGCAAGCTGGCTGACGGCCGTGCTGCCGTACCGTGTGATAGAGATGGTCGTAGCCCCGGATTCGCGGGCGCGCTTCATGCATTCGACGATGGTCGGTGTTTCCCCTGAGTAAGAGATGCCGACAACGGTGTCGTCCTTGGTCAGCAGCGCCGAGGAAACCAGCTGCAGGTCGGAGTCGACGAAGGAGAAGCATGTTTTGTTAATGCGCATAAATTTATGCTGGGCATCGGTAGCGATCAGGTTGGAGGCGCCGATACCGTAAAAGTAAATGCGCTTGGCGCGAAGCAGCGCTTCGACCGCCTTTTGCACATTCGCAGGAGACAAAATTTTCAGCGTATCCCGGATCGACTGGATGTTATTGTTCGAAGCGTTCTCGATAATGCGCTCAATCGAATCCTCGCCTTTAATCTCCTGGTAGCCTGTGCCGCTGCGCTCATCCTTCAAGTCGCCGGCTACCTTCAGCATCAGCTCCTGGTAGCCTTTGAACCCGGCCGATTTGCACAGCCGGATAACAGCGGCCTGGCTGCCGCCGCTTTCCTGGGAGAGCTGGGCGACGGACAAGCCGATGATGCGTTCGGGGTCCTGTAGAATGAACTCCGCTACCTTCCGTTCGGACGGAGTAATCAAATCCAGAATTTCCCGGAGTCTCACTAACCCACCGTTCATATGCTTGCTCCTTCTACTTGTATTGTTTCATTATATTATTTCACGGCCCCTGCCGTAAGTCCGTCCATAAATTGACGTGAAGCAAAGATGAAGATAATGATCATCGGCAGCGAGGACAAGGTCAAGCCGGCGAACAGTACGCTCCAGTCGGTCGTAAATTCGCTGAACAGCTTCAGCATCCCTACAGGAATGGTTTTCTTAGCTTCGTCCTGAATAAAGATCATCGGGAAGAAGAAGTCGTTCCATACGCCGATAAAGTTGACGATGGTCACCGTTCCAAGCGCAGGGCGCATAAGCGGAAGCAGAATCTGCATCAGCAATCCCATATTGGAGGCGCCGTCGATACGTCCTGCTTCTTCGAGCTCCTTAGGGAGCGTGCGGAAAAATCCGGTCAGAATCAGTACGGCCATCGGAATGCCGGAGCCAACATGGATAAGGATGATGGACCATAACGAGTTGACCAGGTGCAAATCCTTGATTAGCAGGAACAGCGGTACGAGTCCGAGCTTGATCGGAAGCATCATCCCGATCAGAAAATAAAAGAACAGCGCGCCGTTCCATTTAAAATTGAATCTGGCGATGTAATAAGAAAGCATGACGCTGAAGACGAGCAGAATGAGCAGCGTCACGGCGCTGACAAACACGCTATTTTTAATATAATCGGCATAGTTCAGTTTGACAAACAGCGTTTGGTAAGAAGTGAAGCTCAGCTCCGAAGGGAGCGACAGCGGCTTCGTAAATATTTCGATGTTCGGCTTCACTGACGAAATCAGCATCAGGAAAATCGGGAAGAGCGACAGCAGCGCGTAACCGATCGATACGATATACAGCAGGCAGCGAACAATTGGGTTTGGTTTCATCGGCCGATCCTCCCTTTCTACTCCGCGTTCTTTTTATTGACGTAAGACATGAAGACAGCGGAAATCGTTGCGATGATAGCGAACATGACGACGGCCAGCGCGGAACCGACCCCGAGCTCGCCCGAATCTCCGGCGCCGCTGCCGAAGGCGGTACGGTAGAAGAAGACGGCCATCAAGTCTGTCGAATAATAAGGCTCACCCATCGAGCCCTGCATCGCGAACACAAGCTCGAACGCCTCGAAGGCCTGAATAAACGTCATGACGATCACAATGACGATCGGCTGGAACATCATCGGAAGCACGACGGAACGGATAAGGCGGAAGCCCGTTGCACCGTCCAGTTTTGCAGCTTCCAGCACTTCCGTAGAAACGGACTGCAGTCCGGCAAGAAAGATCAGCATGAAGAAACCGATGGCGAACCAGCAGTTCACCAGCACGACGGAAGTTAGCGCCGTGTTCGGGTCCCCGAGCCATGCATGGGCCAAACTGTCCAGCCCGAGCTTTTTCAAGATGACATTCACAATACCGGTGTTCGGATTAAGAATCAGCTTCCACATAAAGCCGACAACAATAATCGACAAAAGCCGAGGAATAAAATAAGCGACTTTAAACCACTGCGCGCCTTTGACTTTCTTAAAGATGATATAAGCGAGCAGGAAGGCGATGCCGTTCTGAACGATCATCTCCACGACAAAGTAATAAACGTTGTGCTTGAGCGCATTCCAGAACATGCCGTTGAACGGCTCCTGGGTAAACAGCTTGACGAAATTATTGAAGTAATTAAACTTGCCCATCGTCATGCCTTTCCAGTCGAACAAGCTGTAAGCGAAGGCGGCGAAGATAGGGTAAACGAAGAAGAGTGTATATACGACGACGGCTGGAATCGGAAAAGCATGAATGATCCAATTGGATCCATTCTTTTTCTTCCGGTTCACACTGACGTTATTGGCGTGCTCCATAGTATAAATTCACCTCACGATGATTGATGGGCTAATAGGAAAAACGGCTGCCGCCGCAGGCCCCCCGGGACTTGAGAGAGGGACCTGTTTCAAACGGCGGCAGCCTGAGTGAGGCAGCAGGGCGCAGGATTATTTGCCTGCAGCAGCGGGTTTAAACCAGGTGTCTACGTTCTTTTGCAGTTCTTCAACGACTTGCTTCGGTGTTGTTTTCTTCAAAAACATGCCTTGCAGCAAACCTTCGAACGTAACCTTGCCGGTCGGATTACCCGAGTTCAGATAAGTTACGGCGAAGTACGGAGTTGCATTCGTCGTAGACAGCTTCGCAATTTTATTGATCACCGGATCGTCCGTCGTTACGCCCGCAAGCGGGGACGGAGACTTCGTATTATTGACGATCAGCGTGCCGTAAGCTTTCGTAGTCATGAACTCCAGCACTTTTTTGGCGGCTTCTTTGTTTTTCGAATTTTTGTTAATCCCGAACGATCCGTCTACCCAAGTGGACACGGTCGGCTTGCCGCTTGCGTCAACCGGAGGCACAGGGAAGGCGTCCAATTCAAGCTTCGGATTCAATGCAAGGATGGAGGCAATCTCGAAGTGACCGTCAATAACCATAGCCGTTTGCTCGGTGGCGAACATGGTGCGGACGTCCTCCATGCCCAGTCCCTCGAAGTTAGCCGGGAAGTAAGGAGCGAGACTGTTCAGCGCTTCAACGGATTTCAGGAATTCAGGGCTGTCGATTTTGGCTTCGCCCTTTAAGAACTTATCTACGAAATCCAGTCCGTAAAATTGCGGTGCGATGGCCCCGTGCATCAGGGAGAGCACCCAGCCTTCTTTCGAACCGAAAGCGAACGGCGTGACTTTGTTCTGCTTCAGCGTCTCGGCAGCTTTGATCAGCTCATCCCATGTTTTGGGTTCTTGAATGTTGTATTTGGCGAATATTTTTTTGTTGTACAAAACTTGCGTGGAGCTCAGCATGTAAGGAACGCCGTACTGCTTCTTATCCGAGCCCTGTGCGGCGATCAGCTGGTCCTTGCTGAAGTTCTCCAGTCCCTTCAAGCCGTCGATCGGCTCCAGGTAGCCGGCATCCGCCAAGGCGGTAGCTCCCGCATAAGGGCGAAGCTGAATGATATCGGCTGCCGTGTCCGTTTTGAGCGCTACGTTCAGGGAAGTGTTGTACTCCGTCGATTTCACAGGCTTGAAGTCGATCTCGATCTCCGGGCTCGTTTTGTTGAGCTCCGCCTGAATTTTCTTGTACAATTCAACCTCGGTTTGCTCCGATCTCCAGGAAGCGATGCTGACTTTGACTTTATTGGCCGCAGGCGTTTGGGCTTGCGGCTGTGCTGTGTTACCTGCATCCTTCGTTTGCCCGGCGTCGCCGCCACAGCCTGTCATTGCAACCGCCAGGGAAAGACCTAATACAGATAAGGTGATCGGTTTTTTTCTCATACGTATGCTCCTCCGCATCATATCAAAATGGGTTTAGGGTATGGATTCACTTTCCTGAAACGGCAGCAGCGACTGCTTGATGAAAATCGGTGCGCAGCTGCGTCACGTTTTGCTGGCGTCCATAGTGGACGCGGTTGGTAAGCAGCACGACGGCTAGATCCTGCTGCGGATCTAAATACAGGCTCGTTCCGGTAAAGCCGGTATGGCCGAAGGAACGCGGCGAGAACAAGGGGCCGGAGACGTCGGCGCTGTCGCCCTTGAGCACCCAGCCGAGCCCCCGGTTGACCCCGGTCAGCTGAGGCGTCTGGGTTGCGACGGCCTGCTCGGCGGAACGCGCTGAGAGCAGGCGCGGTGCCGCCCCGTCAGCGGGCGTCGAGCTTGCGCTGCTCCGGCCGACAGCGGCCAGCCACATCCCCGCGTAGGCCAGCAGATCGCCTGCCGTGGAGAACAGTCCGGCATGGCCGCTGATGCCGCCTCTGGCCCGGGCGTTCTCGTCGTGGACGACACCGTGCCAGTGCGTCCCGATTTCCTGCGCGTATTCCGTCGCTGCGATACGCGGACGCTCGGATGGGTCGGGGCAAAAACCGGTGTGCTTCATTCCCAGCGGTCCGAGCAGGTACCGGCTCGCCGCCTCATCGATCGTCGAGCCGTACAGCCGGACCGCGATTTCCCCGAGCAGGATAAATCCCAGATCGCTGTAAATGCACTGCGTGCCTGTCTCATAAGCGAGAGGCTCCTCCGCCAGACAGGTAACGATGTCTTCCGTGCTCCATGGCCGCGTATAAAAATCATAGGAGGCAGGCAGCCCGGAAATATGCGCCATCAGATGGCGGATGGTGATGTTTCTTTTATCCGGCCGATCGAACGCGGGAAGATAGAAGGCGGCCCGGTTCATCCAGCTGCAGCCGGCTCTGATCCAGGAGCAGCAGCAGAAGCGGCAGGGTGACGGTCACCTTCGTGAGCGAGGCGCAGTCATACCGCGTATCGAATGCGGCCGGGATGGGGGCATCCGGCGTATCGAGCGCAAGGCCCCCGGCGTACCGGATTCGTGCTCCTTTATAAAGCACGGCGGCGGAAGCGCCGGGAATCAGCTTGGCGGACATTGCCTGCCGCAGGGGCTCCCACATCGCATCCAGTGCGGCGGGGGAAAGTCCCAGCCGCTCAAGCTGCCCTGCCGGCCCGTAATCCGTCTGCTCAGCCATGACGGCCGTCACCTGTTTCTTCATAGAGCAGGTAAGGCTTGCGGATCTGCTTCCAGGCTTCGCAGTCTTCCCGCCAGGAGGCAATAATGGCTTCGAGAGCCTGCGGCTGATGGAGCGTAGTCCTTACTCTGTCGCTGCCGGTTAAAATATCGATAAACGGAAGCCCATCCTCGTTGCCCCGGTACCAGTCGAAATCGTCCGGGTGCATCGATTGAATCTGATGCAGCAGACGAAGGCCGGTTTCTGCCGATTGGAACTGCTCCTTATCGGTCACATAGGTCAGGACCCCGTTGCACAGAAGGCCTGTATGTTTTTTGAAAGAGGGAGTGAAGGTCACAGGCTGGAACCAGACGCCGGGCAGCTTCATATCATTCATCGCCTCACACAGCTTCTGATGCTGCATCCAGGGAGCGCCGATCATCTCGAAGGGGCGGGTCGTGCCGCGTCCTTCCGATACATTCGTACCTTCATACAGGCAGTTGGCCGCGTAGACGCGTACCGTATCGATCGTCGGCATGTTCGGCGAAGGCATGATCCAAGGCAGCCCGGTTTCGGGAAATTCCATGGAACAGTTCGCCAGCCGATCAGCGGGACGATCTGCAGCTCGCAGGGCTTCTCCATCTGGCCGTTCACTAGACGGGCGAATTCCCCGATCGTCATTCCGGTCATCGCAGGCATCTTCCAGGCGCCTACCATGGAGAAGAAGGCTTCCTCCAGCATGCCGCCTTCAATCCGGTAACCGCCGAGAGGATTCGGGCGATCCAGTACAATGACCTCGACCTGATGGGCGGCGCACGACTGCATCACATAAATTAATGTCGTTAAATAAGTATAAAACCGAACCCCTAAATCCTGAATGTCGAACACAACGGCGTCAATCTCACGAAGCATATCTGCAGTAGGCTTTCTATTGCTTCCATAAAGACTGTAGACCGGAATGCCATAGACCGGGTCGATTTCATCCTCGAACAAAATCCCGGCCTGTTTCTCGTTGCGCAGGCCGTGCTCGCAAGCGAACAGAGCTGTCAGCTTGGCACCCTCGATTTGATGACACAGATCAATGGTTGATCTGAACTTCGCATCGATCCCCGTTGGATTGGTCAGCAGACCGAAGCGCTTGTTCTTCAAGAGCTTGCTGCCTATGGACGGCAGCTGATCGGCTCCGACCTGTACTACCTGACGCATCGTATGTCCCCCTTTTTTATAATCATGATACATAAATGTTAGGATACCTTACATATTTCATTATAGCATCATGAAATATGATTTCAAGATAAAATTTTATTTTAAAAGTTATCTGAAATAATTTAGGAAAATAAGTTTCTTCGCTGTGTACCGTAATCAGCAAGAAAGCGCTTTATGTCAGCTCGTTATGCTTATAATATCTTGATTTACGCGATAAATCAATGAATTTTTACAAGATTAATTATTTTTATGCTTAACTGATGAAGAGACACGTCTTAAAATATTATTTTACAAAATTGGCGTAATCGATTATTCTAAGAGTATTCATGAAGCTATGATACATTCGTGTTAATTCGACAAAAAAAGCGGGTGAACGTGTGGAATATGTGCTTGGTTTCGATGGCGGAGGCACCAAAACCGAATTATTCGCAACCGATCTTCTCGGCGCAGAGCTGATGACCTCCGTTGGGGGCGCGAGCAATCCCAAGTCGGTCCCCTTTGAAACGGTGATACTTCATTTAACGAGCATGCTGGAGGCATTACATGAGCTGGAAGCTTTTCCGCCCCATCTATGCCGGGGAATTTGTCTGGGTATGGCGGGAATTTATATAGAAGCGGAAAAGCGGCGGGTTCAGGAGCATTTGGCCCGGTATTATGTGGAACGGGGCTGGCAGGCTCCGGATATTATGATTATGAATGATGCGGAAATCGCATTGATGGCGGCATTAGGCAGCACGCAGGGAATTATCGCCATTGCCGGCACGGGTTCGATCGTTTACGGACTGTCGCCGTCCGGTAAGAGCTATCGTACCGGAGGCTGGGGGCATCTGCTGGGCGACCACGGCAGCGGCTACGACATCGGGTTGCAAACGCTGCAAACCGTGATGCTGAGCTACGACGGCGTTCTGCCGGCCACCGCCTTGACGGAGCTGATTCTGAATGCCTACGGTTTCGATTCTCCGGTCGATCTCCGCACGTACATTTATCAGCCTCATATCGACAAGCAGCATGTGGCCAAATTCGCAGAGCTGTGTATTCAAGCGGCGGAGTCCGGCGATGGTGCGGCCTGCGGAATTATTGAGAATGCGGCAGCCGGACTGGTCCGATTGACTGAGGCGATGCTCCGTAAGGAGGATGCTTTCAGCAGTCTGCCGATCGCGGTGACCGGCTCGATCTTCCGGTACTCGGCGCTGTTCGGGAGGGTGTACAGGGAGCGGATGGAGACGGTGGCTGAAGGGCTGCACATCGTTCCTTCCCTGCGCAAGCCTGCTTACGGGGCCGCGCTGCTGGCTGCAAGAGAATGGAATAAGGGAAAGGCCCAATAACATCGATGTTGGACTGAGGAGGAACCATAATGGATTTATCTTTACAAGGCTTAACTTCCGAACAGCGCAATGAACGTACCCGGCATATCGACCAAAAATCGGCCGTGGAAATTCTGAAGCTGATTAATAATGAAGACCGCCTCGTGCCCGATGCGGTCGCAGCCTGCATTCCGCAGATCGCCCAAGCTGTGGAGGCCATTGTGCAGAGCTTCAAAAACGGCGGCCGGCTGTTATACTTCGGGGCCGGAACGAGCGGCCGGCTGGGGATATTGGACGCGTCGGAATGTCCTCCGACTTATGGTACGGATCCGGCTCTTGTCGTTGGCGTCATCGCCGGCGGGCCGGAAGCGATCCAGAATGCTGTGGAGGGAACGGAAGACAACGAGGAGCTCGGCGCAGGGGATGTAGACCGGCTGCAGGTAGGTCCGCAGGACGTCGTTGTCGGTATTGCGGCGAGCGGCCGGACACCTTACGTGTTGGGAGCGATGTCCCGGGCGCGTGAGCTCGGTGCGACGGTTGTCGGCATCTCCAATAACGAGCAATCGGCTATGCGCGGATACGCCTCCATCATCATCGAGGCCGTAGTGGGGCCGGAGGTGGTGCTCGGGTCTACGAGGATGAAGGCCGGCACGGCGCAAAAGCTTATTTTGAATATGCTGACTACGGCATCGATGATTATGAGCGGCAAGGTTTATGATAATCTCATGGTCGATATGCAGTCGACCAACCGGAAGCTCGTACACCGCGCCAAGCGGTTGATCGAAATGGCGACCGGGGCGGACGCTGCCTCGGTGGAACGCGCGTACGAGGAATCCGGGGGCCATGTCAAAACGGCCATCGTGATGCTGCTGGTCGGGCTCGACGCCGCTGAAGCGGTGAAGGTATTAAAGGATGCGAACGGCTTCGTCCGCGAAGCGGTAAAGCAGTCCTCCTCTAACGGAGTGTAGAAACGGATGCTGTTGACGTCCTTGCTTTCTTAATTGAAAGCAAGGGCGTTTTTTTGTGATTCCATCATCGACCGGGCAGGGCTTGTATTGCCTTCGCTGCGGGCCGGCTTGTTCTTCTTTTCGAATGCAAAGAGGACAAGGTGAATATAGATGAATCATAAGGGGATTCACCGCAAATAAGGGAGGTTTTGCAATGAAATCGCAACGGACGGCGATCGTCACGGGAGCCAGCACGGGAATCGGGAGGGGGATCGCTTTGAAGCTGGCGGCGGAAGGCTGCGATATTTTCCTATCGCACTTGAATGAGCCGGAGGAGGCCGGTGAGGTCGCCCGCACGATTGAACAGCTTCATGGCAGAAAGTGTGTTGTATACCAAGGGGATCTTTGTGCGGCCGAAACGGCTTCGCAGCTGGTCGAAAGCGCTATCTCGGCATTCGGCCGTATCGATATCCTCGTGAACAATGCGGGAATCACAAGGCTTGGAAAGGTAGCGGAGCTGACCCCGGATGCGATTGATCTGCTGTACCAGCTGAATTACCGAGCGCCGATGCTGCTGACCGGCCAGGTGTCCAAGCATATGATAGAGAAGGGAATTCGCGGCAGCATTCTTTTTACCACTTCATCAAGAGGCACCCGCGCCTATCCTAATGACGCCATTTACGGCGGTCTGAAGGGCGCGCTGAGCAGGTCGATCCAGTCGATTGCCCTGGAGCTGGCGCCTTACGGCATCCGGGTCAACGGGCTGGCGCCGGGTGCGATTACCGTCAGGCCGCCGACAGAATACCACGAGAAGCTGGGCAGACGGATACCGATCGGACGGATGGGGCTTCCGGCCGACATCGGCGCGGCCGCCGTCTTCTTATGCTCGGAAGAAGCGGAGTATATTACAGGCATTACTTTACGGGTCGACGGGGGATTGATTTTGCCGGGAATGCCGGAAAGCCCGCGTCAGGACCCCGACAATATTTGGGGAAAACTAAATTAGCAAAGGGTGAGGTTAGCCATGGCGGGGAACGAAGCATTGCGAATCCGGGATGTCAAAACGATTTTAACCGCTCCAGACGGGATCAATCTGGTAGTTGTCAAAGTCGAGACGAACGAGCCGGGGCTGTACGGGCTGGGCTGCGCCACGTTTACCCAGCGGTATTTGGCTGTCGCTGCAGCCATCGACGAATATTTGCGCCCTTTCCTGATCGGCAAAGATCCGTCGCGTATCGAAGATATTTGGCAGACGGCGATGGTCAGCTCTTACTGGCGCAATGGCCCAGTGCTGAATAATGCGATCTCCGGCATTGATATGGCCTTATGGGACATTAAAGGCAAAGTGGCCGGCATGCCCGTGTACGATCTGCTGGGAGGCAAGTGCCGGGAAGCGGCGGCGGTATATCGGCATGCAGACGGGGCAACTCTGCAGCAGCTCGAAGAAAATGTCATCCGGTACCGGGAGCAGGGATACCAATATATCCGCTGCCAATGGGGCGGGTACGGGGGCAAGCAGCAGGCGATGCATACCCCCGAAGGAGCTGCGGCGGGGGCGTATTACGATGCGGACGCCTACGCCCGCAGTGTTCCGGCGATGTTCGAGCATATCAGGTCCAAGGTGGGGTTCGACGTCGAGCTGCTGCATGATATTCATGAGCGCGTCGCCCCTATCGAGGCGGTTCGTCTGGCCAAGCAGCTGGAGCCTTACCGGCTGTTCTTTCTGGAGGACCCGCTGGCTCCGGAGGATCTGGAGTGGTTTCGAATGATTCGCCAGCAGAGCAGTACGCCGATTGCGATGGGCGAGCTGTTCGTGCATCCGCAGGAATGGGTGCCCTTGATCCAAAACCGGCTGATCGATTTTATCCGCTGCCATATCAGCGCAATCGGAGGGCTGACGCCGGCAAGAAAGCTGGCCGTCCTCTGCGAGGCGTTCGGAGTTCGCACCGCCTGGCACGGTCCGGGAGATGTTTCGCCCGTAGGTCACGCGGCCAACCTGCACCTGGATCTGAGCTCGCTTAACTTCGGCGTCCAGGAATGGTACGGCCCCTCGGAGCTGATTCGGGTGGTATTCCCCGGCACGCCTGAGGTAAGAGGAGGCTTCGCTTATTTGAACGGCAAGCCGGGGCTCGGGGTGGAGCTGGACGAGAAGCTGGCGGCGAAGTATCCGGCCGTCAACAAGCTTCCGGCTTGGACGCTGGCGAGAAGACCTGACGGTACGTCGGCCAGGCCGTAGCCGAAGCGAAGCGCGGATCGAACAAGCCAAGCCGATGAGTGTCGATGCGCTGCGGAGCGGGTTAATATTTTACGGCGCTCGGCGGCTAGGAAGCTGCGTAAGCGGAAGCTCATCAGAAAAAGAGCAGGAAGGGGATGACCGCAGTCATTCCTTTCCTGCTCTTTTTGGTAGGAAGCTATAGATATACAGGCCTGCAGCATAAGCTGCGAAGGTCCGTATCGCTGGATTCGTTAAACTGATTTTCGTCTGCCCATCAGGAGAGAAACAACGAACAGGATGAGGAAGACAACGAATAATACTTTGGCGATACCGGCTGCTGCGGCGGCTAATCCGAAGAAGCCCAGCACCCCTGCAATAATGGCTACGACTAGAAAGATCAATGCCCAGCTTAACATGTTTGCCACCTCCTAAGAGTTTTGCGCCAGCAAAACTGGCGTCGAAAGCATACACTTTGAGTTTTGCGCCAGCAAAACTGGCGTCGAAAGCATACGCTTTGAGTTTTCCGCTAGCAAAACTATCTGTGGAAATATTTTACCTGTGTTACCCCATGGGTATAATCGGTTTTAGGTGCGTGGATGGCACGGAACCGTTCATCTCACTGGGGATTAAACAATACCGTTCGGCCCCTGGCGGTCGGCCATGTAAACGCCTGTCGTAGGAACGGAATATTCGTCCTCGCGGCGGCGGAGCCTCCGATGAGCTTCCATGGAACCGGAGTCGGTTTCATCGAACCAGACCATCACCATGATTTTCCCCATATCGAGCTCTTTCTCGTAATGGTTCGCTTCGCTTTCGGTCAGACCGAGCGAGGTCATTTTTGACCTGAGCTGGTCGCCTTTGGACCGGAACAGATTGGCGAAGGTATTTGCAATTCCCTCCTCGTACAATCCAACCTTGTTCGTGTCCATCAGGCTGGAAAGCCCCTCGGTTGTTTTATCGTCATGCGCCAGCACATAAATTTCCTCCAGTGCATATCCTTCTCGGCGGAACGCCCGAATCTCCTCGATCGCCTGCTCTTCATGAGTTACCAATTTTACTCTGCTGTCCATAGGTAATCCCTCCTAAGAGTTTGAGTACAAGTCTGCCGGACGGCGTCCATTCCTGAGTGAGGGGGAGCTGTCTCAGCCGGATCTGCCGGCATTCCCTTTGAAGCTTGGGGAGAATGATGCGCCGTATTGGCATGCTCCTTATTAACCGCTTGTCCCGTCTCTGAAACACAAAAAACTGATTCATTCGGGACCCCGGAAGGTTACTTATTAGTAGGAATAAGGCTATAATTATAAGAGGAAGCAAATAAGTTAGGGGATAACCAATGAACATCGTGATTGTGGATGATAATCCGGTTAATTTGATGGTAATTGAGAAAATATTGCAAAATGCCGGCTATAAGCATTTTATTAAGCTGCCCTCAGCCCTGGATCTGATGGAGCTGTTGAATGTCGGTACCGACGCGGAGCCGCAGGTTCCGGTCGATTTGATTCTGATGGATATGATGATGCCGGAGATGGACGGTCTGGAGGCCTGTCGGCTGCTGCAGCAGCAGGAGGGGCTGAAAGATATACCGATCATCGTTGTGACCGCGGTCGGCGACTCGAATTTGTTGGCCGAAGCGCTGGAAGCGGGGGCCATCGATTACGTCATGAAGCCGGTAAACAAGGTGGAACTGATTGCCCGGATCCGGGTGGCGCTCCGTTTAAAATACGAGAAGGATTGGCATAAGGAGAATGAGGCGCGCATCAGCCGGGAGCTTGAGCTGGCTAAGCAGGTGCAGCGCGGCGTTCTGAGCGAACCGATTTACGACAGCCTGGTGCGGATCGACGCCTCCTATCATCCGTCCTCCGAGCTTGCGGGGACCTCTACAGCTGGTATCGGATCGATGAGCATCGATACGGCGTTATTTTGCTCGATATAATGGGGCATGGCATTTCTTCCTCCTTGGTCTGTATGTTCATTTCTTCGGTCATGCAGGATACGATTACGCGGTATGTATCGCCGGAGCTGGTCATTGCCGAGCTGAACCGGTACATGAACCAGTTAAACCGCCGGGACGATTCGATAAATTATTATTTCACCGCTGTCTACTTGCTGATCGATACGGAGCGCCGAACGATTGAATACGTGAATGCAGGCCACCCACCGGGCATGCTGTTCGAAGGGGGAAAGCCGGTCACGCTGTTGAACCGCGGGTGTGCGGCGGTAGGATTTTTCGAGCAGCTGGACATATCCAAAGGAAGCGTGACTTACGAGCAGCCGATCCGGTTGTATCTCTACACCGACGGCCTGCTGGAAGCGATCGAGGAAGAAGGAAAAGATGAGATCGAACAGCTGATCACGGGGCTGCAGTCATGCGGCTATCAAGATATTGGCTGTGTCATCGACCGTCTCCTGCCCCCGGAAATTCGGGATGCGCAGGAGGATGATATCTGTATGGTCATGGTTCAAACGCTGTAAATACATGATACGCCAAGCAGGAAGAAAGGTCGGGATGACGCGCAATTATACAGAAATGGAGTTAAAGTGACTATGACGTTGAACGAACCTATACACATCCTGCTGGTAGATGATCAACCTGAAAATTTAGTGGCTTTGGAAGGCATACTTGGCAATGAGCATTACCGTCTGGTCAAAGCCCATTCCGGCGAGGAGGCGCTTCGTTGTCTATTGACGTACGAATTTGCGGTGATCGTGCTCGATGTACAGATGCCGGGAATGGACGGCTTTGAAACCGCCAAATGGATCAAATCGCGGGAAAAAACGAAATCTGTCCCGATTATTTTTGTAACGGCGGCGTACGAGGAGCAGGATCAGTCGTATATGGCCTATTCCGTCGGCGCAATCGATTATATGGTCAAGCCGATTGTCGCCAATGTGCTGAAATCCAAAATCGAAGGATTTGTCCATATCTATTTGACTCAGCAAAAACTGCAGCAGCAGACTGCGCTTCTGAACCAGCGGAAAGAGGAACTGCAGCTGGCAAAAGAGGAGGCGGAGCAGGCGGCTCGCGCCAAGACGGAGTTTCTGGCCATCATGAGCCATGAAATTCGGACGCCGTTGAACGGAGTGCTGGCGATGGCCGATCTGCTGCTGGACACCGAGCTGACCGAGGAGCAAAAGGAATTCACGGAAACGATCCGCAGAAGCGGGTCGTCCCTGCTGACAATTCTCAACGACATTCTGGATCTGTTCAAGATCGAGTCGGGCAAAATGCAGACGCAAAAGGAATTGTTCCATTTAAAGTCGTGTCTGGACGACGTGTGCGAGCTGTTTCAGCTGGAAAGCCGGCAAAAGTCGCTGGATTGGTTCCTGCATATCGATGAATCGGTCCCCGATTGGCTGGTCAGCGATGAGGTTTCCTTACGGCGCATTCTTTTTAATCTGCTGGGCAATGCGGTTAAATTCACGGAGCGGGGCAGTGTGCGGCTGAAAATCAGGCTGCTCGGGAGGAAAGGCGATACGTTTGAACTCGAATTCACGGTGGAGGATACCGGGATTGGCATCCCGGAAACGAAACGGGGCGTGCTGTTCAAGCCGTTCTCTCAGCTGGATTCCTCAACTACCCGCAAGTACGGCGGCACGGGCTTGGGGCTGGCCATCTGCAAAAGCCTGACTGAGCTGCTGGGCGGCACGATCCGCTTGGATACATCTTACGTCACCGGGGCCAGATTCGTATTTACGATCAAGGTCGAGGCGGGAGAAATGGGTTAACGATAATAGAAAAGCAACCGCGGCCAGCCCTAGGCAGAGCACGAGGTTGCTTTTTTTGAGTGCGTAATAGTCTCTATGTAAAGCTGCTATTTCAGCTTGGATTGAAGCAGCTCTACGAATTGCTGGCCGGCATTCTTGCCGCCGCCAAAGCCGCCGTTTCCGCCTCCTCGCGGGCCGCGTTCCTTGCCGTCCTGCGTCTTTGCGCCATCGACCGAGCCGCTCTGTCCTTGGCCTGCCTGTGCCGGCTTGGCATCCAAGCTGCTGCTTGCGCCGGAGCCGGAAGCGGATTGGGATTGTGTGCCATCCCCTTGAGCGGGAGCTTGTCCCTGAGCGGCTCCTTGCCCTTTTCCGTGACCTTGACCTTGGCCCGGTCTCTGGCCGCCTCCGCCCTCCTTCATTTGCTCCATACGCTCTTTCATTTTGGCAGCCGCGTCGTCCAAATATTTTTTCTGATCCGCCGTGAGCTTTTCGGTCAGCTTGGTCTGGGCGTCACTGGTCAGTTCACCCTTCGTAATGCTGTCCTGCACGACGGCCAGCATAGGCTCGGCCTGCTCCTTCGTAATTGCAAGGCCGTCCGCCTTGTCCATCATCATAAGGTTCTGGAAGGTCATCATCATCTGACGTTCCTTCTCATTCATTTGCGCCGGCTTTTCCTGATTCGTCTGCTGCGAAGCATCCTTCTTCGCGGTATCCTGCGATGCGGCCGCTTGAGCGGTATTGCCGGCTGCTGCCGTATCCTGCGATTGAGCTTGCGTTCCACAGCCGCTTAATAATAACGTCAGCAGCACCCCTGCAGCGCTAAGTTTTTTGTAATCCATGCTCCATCCATCCTCCTGATCTCCATTTGAACCTTATGTGTTTACCGATTGTAAAGGGTTCGTCAGTAAGTATATAGAAGAAATCTTAAACACTCCTGAAGATTGGCTTAAAGATAACCTAAAACATGGATGATCCGGATTATTTGGTTAGAGCTTAAGTTCCCCTTGTACGGCAGGCTGTGTTCGACTAATGTCAAATTAAACGATGGGAATGGTTGGGAGGAGAAGGGGATGGAGCTTGAGGACTGGATTGTAGAAGCGGATATATCCGGGATGCAGCAAGCGATGGAGTCCGGGCTGATCAGCTCTGAACGGCTGGCAGGGCTGTATCTTGAGCGGATAGGGAAGTTTGACGGGCAGTTGAATTCGATTCTGGAAATCAATCCCGATGCCGTAAGCATAGCCAAAGTATTGGATGCAGAGAGAAAAGAAACGGGGGCGCGGGGGCCGCTGCACGGGATCCCTATTCTTTTGATGGATAATATGGATACGGAGGATCGCCTTCATACAAGCGCAGGTTCCCTTGCTTTGGCGGATTCGTTGGCAGCTGCGGATTCCTGGGTTGCTTCCCGGCTGCGTGCGGAGGGAGCGGTTATTCTCGGAAAAACGAATATGACCGAATGGGCGGGCTACATGTCATCGCATATTTGGGCGGGTTACAGCGCAAGAGGAGGGTTGACACGAAATCCCTACGGTTCCGGGCGAGCTGTTCGTCGGGGGTTCCAGTTCAGGAGCCGCGGTGGCGACTGCGGGGAATTTGGCTGCGGCTGCGCTGGGAACGGAAACCTCGGGATCGATTATAAGTCCCAGCAGTCTGAACGGTTTAGTAGGAATAAAACCGACCGTCGGGTTAATTAGCCGGGCGGGTATCATTCCGCTTGCTCTTAGTCAGGATACTCCGGGACCCATTGCGAGAACGGTGACCGATGCGGCTCTGCTTCTGGGGGCATTGACGGGGAAAGATGAGAAGGACCCGATAACGAGCTTAAGCGAGGGACGGTTCTATCGAGACTATACGGCATTTCTGGAACGGGATGGCTTGTTGAATGCAAGAATCGGCATACCGAGATTTTATTACAAGCATTTGGACGAAGCACGTCTTGCCCTAGTGGAGAAGGCAATTAGGGATTTAAGGGATGCGGGGGCAGTGATCGTGGATCCGGTTTCGCTTCCGTGTGAGGGGACCCAATGGAACAAGGCTGTGTTCAAGTATGAATTTAAAAAAGGATTGAACGATTATTTAAGCAAGCTCTTCCCATCCGTACCGGTTCACTCGCTGCAGGAATTAATCGATTTCAATCTCAAGCATGCTGAAACGGCCCTGAAATATGGTCAAGATCTTCTAGTCCTCTCAGATCAAACGAGCGGGACGCTGATGGAGCCGGAGTATCTGGAGGGTGTGGAGCAAAACAGGATAATGGCCCGGGCGAGAGGGATTGATTACGTTCTGCAGGAGCATCGCTTGGATGCGCTCCTCTTTCTCGGTGCTCAGGGAGGCGCGGATTTGGCTGCCAGAGCGGGGTATCCGTCCATTACCGTTCCTGCCGGCCGGGCTCTGAGTGGAGTTATCGCTCCTGGAGGCTATAATACCAAAGGGCTCCAGGGGATCACCTTTGTAGGTACGGCTTATAGCGAGCCGGCACTGATTAGACTGGCTTACGCCTATGAACAAACGGCTCGATATCGAGTCCCGCCGTGTCTAACTTCATTGTAAGGGGATCTGCGCGTTAGCGTGAGTGGAGAATAGCGCTTCCATTCGCGCCTTTTTTTGTTTCTCCTCCAGCTGTCATATAAGCTAATCCCCGTCTTCCGATTGTTTCAACGCCCGAACGTTCGTGTAAAGATATAACAAGAGGCCATCCTAAAACCTGCAGGGTACATCCATCGCGCTTCCGCGAGCCTAAGCTCCGGGGAGATGGAAGTTGCATCCGTTCGTTACATGCTTGAAGTCATCGTAAGGAGGGAATGAACATGAGAACTATGCCTTGGCTGGTGGTTCTGGCAGGACTATTCATATCCGTAGATATTTGGGCGTTTCAACAAATAAATCATCTTCCCGGCACGCCGGGCTCCGTTTCATTCGCGACAGCGCAGGCTTCGGCGGCGGAGCCCGCACAGACAGCCGCATACGCCAACGCAAATGTATCGGCATCGGCGGCGGCTGCGGTAACGACGAGTGAGATTCGGCTGACGCAGCCGGTGGAAGAAAGCGGTCCATCCGGTGCGGAATCTCTGATGAAGCTGGATCGGGTGAACGGGGTGTCGATAGCGGACGATTTGAAGACGATATACGAAATCAAAGGCGAGCCGATCTCCAAACAGCGCGATGACGTGCTGCGCTTATCCCAAGTTTACAGCTATAAAGACTGCAGCATCGGTCTGGTGGACGGCGCGATCCAATATGTGGTGGTGCCGGCGTCGGCAGGGACGATAGATATTGACGGGCAGATTATCCCGATCGATCTGGCGAAGCTGGGGGAAAAGCTGGGCACGCCGTATTTCATCAGCGAGGACGGCATCGTCTATAAGAACCGTAATCATGCGTTGAAAATTTTCCTTGATCCCGATACGGGCGAAATCGATAATATTCATTATTTCCATGCAGCGGCGGAATAAGGCGCGGCAAGAAGCGGCTAAGCGCGCTTTTCCGTTAAGCGGCACTCTCGCAGGGAGCGAGGGTGCTGTTTTTTGGTATGCTATTTAATAAGGAAGAAAAGAGGGGCATTTCGCGTATGCGAATATGCCCTGTACGACGTTGCGCTTCGCGTGGCAGCCGGTCGAACCTCCTACTTAGCCCCGCCGCTTTCCTGAAAAAACTCCCTCATCCGGCACGGCCGCTTGCGGGCCCGTTCGGAAGAGAGAGTTTTGGCGGAGCTGCTTTATGAATGAACAAGCTTCACGGCCCGAGGCTGCGCTGCAGCCCGTACGAGCCTGTTAGAACTTTGGAAACACGTAGCGTACGATAAAATATAAGAAACCGAAAAAGATAACAATATAGGCTGCGTACCGAATGAAAGTCGAAGCTACCATGCCTTTGTCATATTTATGCTCGACACTTTTTTTCTCAATATCCATATTTTGATTCATGCGAATCGCTCCTTTGCTATTGAGCTTGATTTTAGGATACCGCGGTGCCATGTATTACCCCCTGCCGGAGAAGGTGAATCATCGTTTCAAAGGCCCTGCCGCGGGGTAAATACTGGACAAGCAAGAACCATTCATCTTCTGGAAAAGGAGGAAGCCATGTATGATTATTCAAATTAGCGTAGCGTTGATCGCAGTAGCTTTTGTAGTGCTGGTAGCCTTTCTTATCGTCACTTTGCGCTCGATGAGCGAGCTGCTTAAGCAGACGAACACGACGATTCGTGAGCTTCAAGGAGAGATCAAGGGGATTTCCAAGGAAGCCTCGCATCTGCTCCAGCATACGAACCAAGTGACCGTTGATGTATTGGATAAGCTGCACTCGCTCGATCCGACCTTCGATTCGGTAAAACAGGTGGGCGAAGTTGTCGAAGATATTACCTCATCGGTCAAGCAGGCCTCCACGGCGGTGGCCAAAACGATTCAAGCCAAGGTGAAGGAAGAAAAGAATCTTCCGCTCAACAACCGGATTGCCCAAGCGATTACGTTCGCTCCGCTTGTCGTCGATGTGTGGCAGCAAATCAAGCACCGCCGCATGATGGCGTCTGCGTCTGCAGCAGCTGCGCCCAAAGGCAGCTCCGTTTAAATAGGAATGAAAAAAAGGCTCCCGGACCTGTTTCATTGGTTCTCCTGTTGGGTAATGTTACAATAACAACGAGGAACCGACGGGTTCCGGGCAGCATTTGCTTACCGCGCACTTGCGGAGGCAGAGAACTTGTAATGCACTTTTCGCCCAGGCGAAATGTTTAGGAGGAGTAGGAGAGCATGATGAATCGTCAACATTCGTTCGAGATAGAGAAGCAAACGACTTCAGAGAGTAACCTGCTGATTTTGAAAGGAGAGCTGGATTTATCCAAAGCGGCTGAGCTGCGTGCGGCGGCCGATCCTTTTGTCGCGGATACGCAGCGGCGCTTGATTTTGAACCTGAAGGATCTGGGTTACATCGACAGTACGGGTATCGGCGTCATTTTATCTTTGCTGAAGGCAAGACACGTTTTGAAGGCTCCGATGGGAGTTGAGAACATTCCCCCGAAAATCCAACGTTTGTTTGACATGACAGGCCTAACCCCTTTTATTCAAGAGACCTCCATCAATGTGAATCAGAAAGGATAGAAGCACATAATGAACTTGGACAATCGTACGATCAGTATGACACTGCCGGCCGAAGCGGAATACATCGATTTGGTCCGTCTGACCTTGTACGGGCTCGGGACGAAGATCGGTTTTACTTACGAAGATATTGAAGATATGAAGGTAGCTGTAGCGGAGGCCTGTAACAATGCCGTCGTTCATGCTTATGAACCGAGCAATGTGGGGACGCTGGAAGTTCGATTCGAGCGCCTTGACAGCGGATTGAAAATTACGGTGAGGGATCATGGCTACAGCTTTAATTTTGAAGAGAAAGTGCGGCAGGCCAGCTCTCTGCATGACAAGTCCCTGGAGGAAGTAAACGTAGGCGGCTTGGGCATCTATCTGATGCAGGCGTTGATGGATGAAGTAGAGGTTAGGAACGACGGGGGAACGGAGGTCGTTTTGACCAAATGGCTCAGTAAAAGCGAGGAAATGGTATGAAACTAAATCCAGAGAGACCGGCATCCACGACCCATGAACTGATCGCCGCATATCAGGAAACAGGTTGTAACGAGGTAGCCACCTCATTGCTGCAGCAGTTTGAACCGATGGTCAAGATGGCTGCCGGCAAAATGTCGCGCAACCGTCCGGACCTCTATGAAGATTTGTACCAAGTGGGACAGATGTCGATGCTTCGTCTGTTCAAGCAGTTTGATACGGCGCAGGGCGTTCAATTCGAAGCTTACATGATGAAAAGCGTGATTGGACACATGAAGAATTTCCTCCGCGATAAATCGTGGTATGTCCAGGTACCAAGACGTGTCAAAGAGAAGGGTGGACGTATCCAGAATGCCATCGACACCTTAACCGTACGCTTGGAACAGCGCCCGAACGTGGACGAAATTGCAGCCGAGGTGGATTTATCGGTAGAGGAAACTATCGAAATCCTGGCAGGGCGAGAATATTATCATTATGTTTCCTTGGATACCCCTCTTTCTTCGGAGGAAAGCGGCGCCACGATCGGCGATCTGCTTGGAACCGAGAAGGATGAGTACCAGCAGCTTGAGCGCAGGCTCGATCTGGAGGAAGCGATGGGACAGCTGAAGCTGGAGGAGCGGCAGGTGCTTCACCTTGCTTATGTGGAAGGACAGTCCCAACGAAACATTGCCCAGCGCTTGAAAGTATCGCAGATGAGCGTTTCACGTATTCAAAAGCGCGCTCTGGAGAAGCTGCGGCAGTTGTTTGAGGAGGAACAAGACGCTTCTGACGGATGAACCGGTTGTCTGATTGAAATCCATCAGCATCCGGTTCATTTGTTTCAAGGGTGGGCTGACAGGGTAATCATAATCATAACCGGTTCATACCATTATTTAATAAAAGGCGGTGACGGTCATGACAATTAAACATAGCATTCCTTGCGAAGGCAGTGAGGTGACGGTTCGTCATACGGGAACGGATACGTATCAAGTAAGCATTCAAGCCGTATCGAATAATCCATTAGGGACAGGCAACGTATTGGAAACGTTTTCAAATTTGGATGAAGCCATTCAAGCCGCCGAGCTGTTCTGTCGACTGCATACGACTGCTAAAGAAATGGGCTATTATCTGGACAACGGCCATTTCATAAAGCCTGATCGCCCGAAGCTCCATATTGGCACTTTGCTGCAGGAAGGAACGCCTCCCGAAAGACTAAGCCTCCTGCTTAAATAAAAAAATAAATCCGGAACTTCCAGGAAGCTTTCTTCTTGGACAAGTTCCGGATTTTTTTAATTGCTGTTGAATGCAGTGGACAAAGGCGAACGCTTACGCTTCTACCGAACGATTCCGTCCTCTCCGCAAATTTTTCAGCGGCCTCGCCACTAGCGGCGGGGCTATTTTGCATCCGATCGATGAAGCGGGAACGAGAGCCTCATTATGCGCTCCCTATGCTGGCATTACCCTGCGGCATTGTGCCGCAGCCAGTCTTCAAACCGGAGCAGTCCCGGCAACCGCGCGCGAAGCGAGGCGAGATCCGCCCGAAAGCCTTCTCGGTGAAAGAAGGCGGCGGCTTTCACTCCATCATGCTCTTCGGCTGCTCCGGCCGCGGCGGAAGGCGCTGCGAATGCTATCGGCACGCCGAGCGCCGTTTGCAGTGTCTGCCTCAGCTGCTCAAGGCTTAATTCGTCGCCGGCCAGCTCTGCCGCTTCACCGATATAGAGCCGCGGCTCTTCGAAGGCAAGAGCCGCCGCCGCGCCGATATCCTGAACGGAGATCAGCTGTACCTGCGTGTCGGGAGGCCCCATATATGGGAGGATCACAGGCCTGTCTGTGTCCGAGGAGCGTAGGAAGGGAAGGAAATTATCCATAAACATAGCCGGCCGAAGAATAGTCGCTGGCAGCGAGAGAGCCTGAATCGCTCTTTCCAGACGTCCCTTATTCTCGAAGGCCGTGATGCCTGTTGCCCGGTTCGCCCCGGCCGCAGAGCTGTAGACGAAGTGCAGGACACCGGCTGCTTTTGCGGCTTCGGCGATTGTGTATCCATGGCGGAACTCCCGCTCCAGATCGTCCAGATGAAGTGCCTGGACGCTAAAGACGCCGTAGACCCCCTCCATGGCAGATCGCATGGAGGCCGGTAGGTTGAGATCCCCCTCAGCGATTTCGGCGCCTAATCGGCGCAGCTCGGCCGCCTGCGGGTGCCCGGGATCGCGTATCCATGCGCGGACGGGCTCACCCTCGTTCGAGCAGCCGTCTGGCTGCAGCCCCGCCCTGGCGGCCGCTTGCCCCAATAACGAGTATGGTTTGATGCTTCCGATTCATATGCGTTTGTTCCCTTCTTGAATAGATTTGTGACCAGGAAGGGCGCCCTGATTGTTATTGTAGGGGAGAAGCTCTATGATGAAAAGAAGGCACTATTTTTAAACATAGGTTCATACAATGAACTTACTTAATAATTGTAAGGGGATGGCTTGCATGTCAAGCAATTAAGAAGAACAATGCTTGGCTTCCATTGGGGAAGTGATGAGCATGATCGGCGGCAAATGGTCGTTTCTTGTGCTGGGGCAGCTGTTTAATCGCGGTCCTCACCGCTTTAATCAGCAGAAGAGAAGCCTTGGAGCGGTCAGCACCAAGTCGTTGACTGATATTTTGCGCCACCTGGAAAGTCACGGCATCATTCGCCGTAAAGTGTTCCCTACCGTGCCGGTTACGGTGGAGTACGCTTTGACGGATAAAGGCGCAGACTTTCAAAAGGTGCTCCTCGCCATGCGGGAATGGCGGCAGAGGTGGGGAGAGGCATAAACGTGAAAAAGCGGCGCCTGCGTTGGAGAATCGCAGGCACCGCTTGGGATGAAGCCCTTGGAGGGGCGCCATCTGCTCGGGTTGGGAGGTTACTGCAGCTTGTCCGACGGCTTGAACTGCTTAGCGCTGTCAATAGCGTCATGAGCGGTGTCGGACGCTTTATCCGCTGCCTTTTTAATGGACTGCTCCGCCTGATCCGTCGCACGGCGCGCGGTATCGGCCGCTTGCTCCGTCACTTTGCGGGCGCCTTCTACGACCTGATCGGCCGTATTTTGGGCCTTGTCCAGCAGGTCGGAGCTTTTGGAGGTCACTGTTTTTACGCCTTCGGCGGCCAGGCTTTTGGCCAGATCGCACCATTCTTGTCCTTTGGACTGCAGCATTTGAACCTTGTCGGCCAAGTCGCCTCTGAGCTCGCGTCCCGATTTCGGTGCCATCAGAAGAGCGATCAGCGCACCAGCGGCGCCGCCGATCAGCGTTCCCAGCAGCATATCGTTACGTTTGGATTCGGTAGTGGTTGTAGTCATGTTCTATCGCTCCTTTTATAGAAGAATAGGTTGTCTGCCACAGCTTATGCAGAAGGACGGTTGTTCAAAATTCTGGAGAGCAGGGTCAGCAGAAGTACGAAGATAGCCGCTCCGAGAATCGCGGGCACGACGGAGAAGCCTCCGATGACGGGTCCCCATGAGCCTAACACGAGAGCCCCGAGCCAAGCGCCTACGAAACCGGCGACCATAGCTCCCAGAATGCCGCCCGGCATACCGCCCGGCGCAATGGCAGACCCGATAGCCCCGATGACGATGGCCATGATAATAGTTATCAGTAAGCCGATCATTTTCATCACGCTCCCTTAGGTCGGTTTTTCTTGCTTGCTTATAAGTACCCGATTCGACATATCCTGAAACAAAACAGAGCGGGAACAGGCGGCCGATCATTGACAGGCAAGGGGATGGAAGCCGTCAGATCGTGCTGCAGGAAGGCGGGCTTGGCCGCGCGTTTCATCAGGCTTTTGGCCAGATGTCCACTCAGCCGATTATCACTGTCGCGTCAGGGTTTGATGGGTGTTCTGCAGTCTCTGCTGTGATATAATGGGAATTGTCATAGCCTGTTTACATATCTCGTATTTTGCAGCTTGATGGCTGTTTACCGCACTATTCATTTACCAAATGGGAGGGATACGGTATTTCGTACTTTTTTGCAGGACTCTTGTCGTTTCTGATCGTATTTCTGCTGATCCCGCCGCTTCGAAAGCTGGCTTACCGCATCGATTTTGTGGACAAGCCCCGGCCGGATGTGGAGCGTAAAATTCACCGCGAACCGATACCTTTGACCGCGGGGATCGCTATTTTTGCCGGATTTGTGGTCACGTATTTTGTTTTTATCCGCGATAATCTGGGCCAATCCGCGGCGATACTGGCGGGCGGGCTGCTTATTCTGGGCATCGGCATGGTAGATGACTGGTACAAAACCCACGGGAAAGAGCTGCCGGCTTTGCCGAAGCTGATTATTCAAGTGCTGGCGGCTGTCATTGTATATCAGTCGGGCATTGTGTTTCACGGCTTTACGAACCCGTTCAGCGGGCAGGAATTTTTGCTTCCGACCTGGCTTCAATTTATTCTGACCGTGATGTGGATCTTTGGGGTAACGACGGTCATTAACTTCTCCGACGGGATGGACGGACTGGCAGGCGGGCTGTCCACCATATCGGCCGTGACGTTGTTTGTGGTGGCGCTGGCCAAAGGACAGACGGATTCGGCGATGATGGCTATTGCGCTTGTCGGGGTCGGCGTAGGCTACCTGCGCTACAACAAGCCGCCGGCCAAAGTGTTTATGGGGGATGCGGGAGCGTCCTTTATCGGGTTTATGCTTGCGGTTATCGCATTGAACGGCGCCTTTAAGCAGGCTACGGTGCTCTCCTTGTTCATCCCGATCCTGGCCCTGGGCGTACCGATCTTCGATAACTTGTTCGTCGTGTTCAAGCGTCTGCTGAACGGCAAACCGATTTATCAAGCCGATGCCACACAGGCGCATTACCGTCTGCTGGCGAGCGGCCTTAATCCGAAGCAGGTCGTCATGTTCCTCTGCCTCGTTAATGTCTGCTTCAGTCTGACTTCGATTATTATCTTAATGCTGCACGTGTGAGCAGCTAAAATGCAGACAAACCGCCCGGCCCTCGATCCCTATGGAGATTCGAAGGCCGGGCGGTTTTGTATTTTTGGAGGAGGCTGGAAGGTTTGCATACACGGCTCGGCTCGCAGCCCCCAGTCCGCTGGAGAGTCTATGTATAACGTTTCACGGCCTTCAACAGGCCACAAATCTGCATTGTGCTACGATTGCTTCACCAGGTTTTCCGCCGTGCGGAAAGCTAAGGCAAGAATCGTCAGCACCGGATTCACCCCGCCATTGGTTACATGCACGGAGCCGTCGCTTACCCAAAGATTATCGTACCCGTGCACACGGCCTTGCGGGTCGGTAACCGATGTCGCAGGATCGCTGCCCATACGCAGTGTCCCTGCCTGGTGCTGTCCGCCGCTGAGTCCGCGGCCTGGCCGGGTCCGCCAAACCTGACGCGCACCGGCTGCCCAGAGCCAGGCTTCCGCTTTCTCGCCCAGCATGGCTGCAGCGCGAAGAGATTCGGGATGCACGGCTCCTGAGAGCTGTACTACGGGGATGCCAAAGCGGTCCTTCACCGTTGGCGAGAGCCGTACCCTGGACTCGGGGTTCGGGATATCCTGGATCGGCCCCTGAACATGGCTTGTGCGCAGGTAGCTCTCGCGCATGGCTGCCTTGCCTGCGATTCCCCATCGCGCGGCGTCCGGCGCAAGCGCTCGGTTCCAGTGAATCAGCGGCAGCCGCGTAAACTCATTGGCAAGCATCCCGCCTCCAATAATTCCGCCCGTATTCCCATGGGCGAAACGACAGGTGGCAATGCTTACGCCAGGCCCCAGACCGTCTTGAACCGGATCGTCAAAAAGGGCATAGGCTCCCGTATACACGTGGCCTTGCAGGTTTCTTCCTGCTTGGCCGCTCCGGTTGCCTACTCCGTTCGGTTCGGCATCGCTTGCCGAGTTGAGGAGCAGGCGCGCGCTTTCAATGGCTCCGGCAGCAACTACGACATGTCCCGCACGTACTTGCCGGCGTTGAACGGCCCCGCCCGCTTCCTGCACAAGACGAACCCCGGTGGCATGCTTTCCTCCTTCGGTATCTATGCGTTCCACCATCGTATCGCAAATCAAGTGGCAGTTACCGGATCGGATAGCCCGCAGTAGCATGGTATTGTGGCCGCCATTTTTACTGTTGGTCGGACAGGCGAACCCGACGCACTGGCCGCAGCGTCCACAGGCCGGACGCCCGTCACGCTCGACCGAGTTAATGAGCAGGGGAACCGGACCGGCGTCCCAGCCCAGTTTCGCTGCGGCATGAGCCAGACGTTTCGCTTCCAACGTGCTCGACAGCGCCGGCATAGGATAAGGGAGCCGGCGCATTCCCCGTCCAGGATGGGCGCTGCCGTCGCCGGAAACGCCGACTTCCCACTCCGCCCGCTCGTAATAGGGCTCGAGGTCAGCGTAGCCGATGGGCCAATCGCTGAGCGAGCTCCCATCTGGAATCCCGTAGCGGGCGGCCATACGGAAATCATCCGGATGGAAGCGCCATGCTTGAGCGCCGTAGACGCGTGTACCTCCGCCTACGGTCATTGCATTGTTATGGTAGTCCCCTTCAAAAGGGAGCGTAATCCGCTCGTCTCCGTTAGCCGAAAGCATCGTGCGAGGGTGGCCCTCCAGCGCTGGCCCTGTGTTATGGCCGTATTTGCTAAACCGGTGGTTGCGCGCATGATCGCTGCCGACCTCGCTGTATCGAAGCCAGCTTCCGCGCTCGACGACCAGCACGCGGAGCCCCGATTCAGCCAGCACCGCAGCCGCTACCGAGCCGCCTGCGCCTGCCCCGATGACGATAGCATCGTACGTGTCCCGGAGCTGATCGAAGGCCTGCTGCGGCAGCTCTTCCTCGCGTAGGGGTTCATGGAGCTCAGAGACGGGCCCCGGACGGAACCCGACCATGTCCCATGACTTGCCATCCCGATTTCCCCCAGCGTTGGGACTTCCATAATACCCTTCAATAACCAGATTGAGCAGGATGGAGAAGAAGGTTTTTTGCGAAACCGGAAAGCTCCGAAGCCGTTCATGCTCCAGCTCCCGTAACAGCTCGTCCTGCTCCTCGGCCGTCAGCTCCGAAAAAGGCCTCTGCTTGAGCGCGGCTGCTTCCTCATCCAGTGCCCGAAGCCCGGGCTCTATCAAGTCCCTCCAGGCAGCGGCATCCTCGCCGGCATGACGATGGAGGTAGGCCAAGACGCCTCCGTCGGCTGCTGAGGGCCACGCATCCCCCGGGATCATCCGATTGGCGACTGCTTCCAAGGCAGGACGCAGCTCGCTTGACAAATAGTGCTGATCATCGGCTTTCATAAGCGTTCACCCCCCAATAAAATTAGGCCTGCATTCTACTTGCTCGTCCTTGTGCGTACTTTGTTCGTTCGCCCATTGCGATCGTTCGACTCCATCCGACAAAATAATATAAAGCGCTTACAAATAAAGTCTGAGTCTTCCCTATCGGCGATAGAAGGGGAGAGTCCCTTCTAAAGTCTAGTCTATCATGCGGCTTGGTCCATCTGCCAGACATTTAAAACTCCTTTAGGATTAACTCATACAATTCGGTAAGCTCCATATCCTCCACTCGTATTAACCATACCAAAGTGTACAATCAAAAAATAGATAGATGAGATGGCCTATTCATTTAAAATGGTTTTAAATGTTCAATGGATCAAAGTCTTCAAGCTTATACTTTCCGCTTTCATAGCTTAGCGTTGTGATCGAGCACTCTGGAATCAGCTCGCTTTGTTTCTCGACGAACTGTGGATGCCAAACCTCCAATTCATTGCTGGAGAATGTGTGAACCAGAAAGTCTGTGATTAATCCTCCATGGGTAACGAGGACGATTTGACTTTGAGGCGGGTGGTTCTGTGCCAATGCTGCCAATAAAGAGGACAAGCGTTCTCCTGCTTGCCTGGCGGAATCCCCTATGGGAGGTAGATAGTCGGGCTCGCGCGTACATCGCTCCCACATAGCGACGAACTCGCCAAAAGTCTGTCCTGGCAGGTCTCCCCAATTAGCGCGCTCCCGTAATCGGCTGTCAACTTGAATGGTAGATGCTGTCTCCGATGCAATGTATTCGGCGGTTTCTTCGGCTCTTCGAAGCGGACTTGAAAGTATGGCTGTGATCGGCAGATGGCCAAGACGTTTCGCGGTCGATTGTGCCTGCAACACCCCCTTGGAAGTTAAGGGGACATCTCCGCTTGCTTTTTCTTTGATGGCATGCCTTACAAGGAAGAAAGTAATGCTCATTTATGCGTGCCTCCTGTTAGAGTTTTTCTCACTGCCCAGCTGTGATGCTCATGGAATAAACAATCAATCGCTTGAATAGGTTCAAGCCATGTAAGAATATGATTTTCCTCAGTTGGTGTACCAATTGATTTTCCCATGTCACATAAATAGAAATGACCTTCATTGAGATAATATTTATCCTCATTTATGGAATAAAAACATCTTCGAGCGCAACCTATGAAGCTTCTTAGCTCAATTTCTATTCCTATTTCTTCATGTGCTTCTCTTTTTAAACATTCTTCATATGTTTCATTGAACTCCATTCCACCGCCTGGTAGTAAAAAATTTCCGTCACCGGTATGGATGATTGCTAATTTATCTTTATGTTTGTTGAATATCAAACCGTAAACGGCAGGTCTCCAAATGTATTCTTTGCCTTTGATTTTTTCTCCAAATGTAATGGGTTGCATATATTAAACCCCTTTATGTATCTCTTTATAGTAGTAAGTATCTTTTCTTAGTTGATCTGACCCCAAGCATTTGTTCTAACTACGTAAAATGGTTATTGCTCCAGCTGTTAAGATGCTCAATAATGAATTCCACATTTTGTAAAATGTTCCTGCTCATCTGTTCAATAAAAAAAGACATCCCTATGCTTTCGCTTAGGAAACGTCCTCTTCTTGAAACCAGCAGCCTATGGGCGCTCTTGAGGGCCTATTTGTCTTTGCTTCCCGCAGGCGAGCTAAGCCCGCCGATATACTGGTCGTACGCCTGATAAATTTTGGCGGCGACGGGCGAGGCGCTGTAGCGGCCAAAACGGCCCTCGGGGATGATGACGGCGACAGCGAGAACCGGATCGTCCACCGGTGCGAACGAGATGAAGACCCCGTTATCGACGCTCCCGCCGGGCACATCCTGCGTGGAGGTACCGGTCTTACGGGCGACAGGGAAGGGCAGCTCATCGATGCCTTCCGCACCGCTCTTCATGCCGCGGATGACGGTTTCCCAATAATTTTTGGGATAGTTCACCTCGTTCAGTTGAACGGGCTCGAAGCCCTTCACGAGCTCGCCGCTCGAGGTAGTAATTTTCTCGACGAACTGCGGCTGCATGCGTTTGCCGCGGCTTGCCAGCGTGGCGGCGTATTGCGCGAGCTGAAGCGTCGTATACTTCTCGTTCTGCCCCCAGGATGCATAGACCATGGCGGATTGGGGGGAGCTTGTTTTGGCATTTTTGAAAAACTCGTTAGAACCCTCGTACTCGTTCGGCAGATTGCTGCCGGTCTTGACGCCGAGTCCGAATTGGGCAAGGTGCTCCGCCCAGACGTCCATGACCTTGGATTTTCCCCCGTATTTGTTGTACAGCGGAATTCCGACCATGGCGGACATGAAGGTATTGGATGAGTTCTGAATCGCCGTCATCGGATTCAACAGTCCGTAGGCGTGGCCGTCGGAATTGGAGATTTTGGCATTGTTGTTCAGACCGAACGAGAACGATCCTGTATCGTTGTACGTGCTGTTCGGTGTAATGACCCCTTCGCTCAAACCGACAAGAATGGTCAGCGGCTTGATCGTGGAGCCCATATATAATAAGGAAGACGGGTGCTTCGGAATCTCCTTCTCCGGATAGTCCGGATAGGAGGTGGTGATGGTCCCGTTATTGATGAACGGCATGATCCGGTTGTAATCCTCCGTGCTCATACCGCCCGTCCATGTATTCGTGTCGTAGTCGGGCATGCTGGCCATCGCGACGACCTTGCCGGTCTTAACCTCCATAGCCACCGCATAGCCGGACCGTGCATTGGGCGCGTAACCAAAATCGCCTGCCAGGCTGCGATTGCGGATAAACGACAGCTGATCCATGATCGCCTGCTCTGTAGCGAGCTGGATATTTTTATCGATGGTCAGGTACAGGTTATGCCCCTTTTCAGGCGGGATGATGGTGGCCGGACCGACGATTTTTTGAACGGCGTTGACAGGATAGCGCTTCAAGCCTTTCTTGCCGCGCAGATCCTCCTGGTACATCAGCTCCAGGCCGTCGAAGCCGACATCCTCCACATCCAGGTATTCATCCGTTTTGCTGCGGTAATATTCCAATCCCGAAGTCGGATTGCGGGCGGAGCTGAACCGCTTCATATAACCGACGAGCTGGGCGGCTATTGTCTGGGAGTCGTAGGTGCGGATGCTGTCCTCAAAAATTTCGATGCCTTTCAGCTGGTCCCGGTGCTCGGACAAATAAGCGATCTCGGCCTGGGACAAATCCGCTTTAATCCGCCGGGGAACGTAGAAGTAGCTGGGCTCCTTGGTCTTGGCCTTATCCATGTCGAAGCCGACATCCATCAGCTTGAGGATATCCGCCGCCGTCAGCGGCTTCAGCTGGGGCTGCTTGCCGTATTTGGCGAAGATCTCCTCCAATGTTTTGGCCAGCTCGATAATTTCATCCTTGTTCGTCGCCCGTCCCTCGACCCGGTAATAAAGCGACTGCATGGATCTGGACTGCGCGATAGCATAGCCGGTCCGGTCATAAATGGTTCCCCGGATCGGAGCGATGGGACTATCGCTGTTGGAAACCTCGTTCTCCACCTCTTTGAGGTACTTGCCCTCGACAAACTGGAGAATCGCGAGGCGCACAATCAATACGGAGAACAGCATAAACGTAATAAAAAAGAACAAATTCAACCGGAGTGAGAAATGTCTGCGTTTCCGGTTTTCCTGTTTCTCGGTTTGATCCTCGGTATATCGAAAAAAGCCGCTTCCCACCGTCTCCACTCCTCAGCTTTAGTCCATCTTGATTCCAAGCCAAATAATCCCGATCCAGAGTACGATTGCCGCCAGACAGCCGGAAAGCGCAGTGATGGCCGCAACGCGCCATTCCCGCTGCTTCCGGGCGTTTTTTCTTTCGAATTTCGATGCCATGCCGCTCCTGCTCCTTATTGTGTGAGGCTGCTGCTACTAGTTTACCATGGGAATAAAGCTCATGGTGAAATGTTTGCAAACTTCATATATATATGGAGATGATTTCCTCTATATTCCTAAAGACGATGCAAACGAGGGCAAAGTTGCATCCGATTTTCCGGTACCTAATCTCGATTTGATGCACGCTTGCCTTGGCAAAAAAAGCGGCTGAGGGAACGAAGCCCTCAACCGCCAAGGTTAATTATTCAATGGTTTAGCTGTGTGGGAACGGTTCTCCTCCTCACGATCACCCTTCGCAGCGAATGATTTATTTTGATTGCCGCAGCCCTGGTTGGAATGATGCTCATCCGCGTGGGCTTTTGTATAGAAATCGATAATATCGTCAATGGTTCGGAAGTCTTCATTGGAATTGGATTGAAAATAAGATGTTTGCATGTTTGTACCTCTCTTTTGCCTGTTCAAATTTACGGGGGCCATGGCGAACGCTTGCGGTGGAATCCACGTCTATTATTTACACCGGTTGCGCCGGTTTGAAACGAAGGGGACCCGGCATGGAGCGAAAATGGGACTTACCCTAAGGAAACAAACGGCAGCTGTGTGCGTCTAACCATATAGCGAATCTTTACTTGGATGAAAAGGATGTGAACCATGAAGAAAACAATCGCGGCCGCCTTATGTTTCCTTCAGCTGCTTTGGTGGCTGCCCCCCGGGCAGGCAGAGGCAATTACGCAAAAGCCGGAGCCTCTGAGGATTCCGCCGCATATTCAGCTGCTGGAAGACACGCCGTTCTACGATAACGTGGAAACGGATTACCCGAATCATCCGGCCGGAATCATTTCCCCGCAGGATGTGGAAGTGCTGGAAGGGCAGAACGGCTGGGTGAATGAACGGAACCGCTGGAAGATCCGGACCTGGCTGGGGGACAAGTGGATCGTTACGGAGCCGGGTACCTTTGACGTGCCGCCGCCCGAGCAGGTGACGCTGCTGCAGGAGACGCCGATCTACGGCAGTCCGAACGCGAAGGAAGAGCCGAACGCGGTGCTGTCTCCTCAGGAGGTGCAGATAGTCGGAGCCGGGAAGCAGTGGTTTCAAGTGAAGGACGGCACGGAGCCCGTATGGCTGAAAATCAGCACCTCGTGGCTGGGCGACCAATGGATTCACGTTCCGCTCGGTTCGGTCGGCTATCTGCGCAAGACGGACCGCAGAACATACCTGATGTATGCAGAGGTATACGACAGCCCGCCGGTCCGTTATTTGCAGGCAGCACAGGTAGGTAAGCTGGAGAATCGTTATGCCCATGTAACCGGGGAATATGTCACGCCGTTCGGTAAAGCGTACCGGGTGGAGACCGATATTGGAGAGAAGTGGATTAGCGAACCGGGAATGGACATCGAGGCGATCCATGAATACCTGACACTCCCGTCGGAGGTCGCCTTGTTCGACTCGTTCCTGGATAATGCCGCACAGCTTGGCACGGTGGTGCCGCAGACAGTCACCGCCGTGGAGAAGGTAGGGAGTGACCCTAACGGGATCGGGGTCTGGTATCATGTTTTAACCTCTCAAGGCGATGGATGGATCAACCGGTCGCTGGGCGAGCCGGAGCACAGCGTACCTGCGGTTCTGGATATCCGCCTTCATACGCAGACGTCTTTGTACCAGTATCCGAATGCACGGATGCTGAAAGCCTATGAACCGCTTGCCGCGCAGACCGTTCGAACCGATGCTTATTGGAACGATCCGGACGGCTCCACCTGGTTTCGTACGCAGTCGTATGCCGGCCGGGCTTGGTTCCGGATCGATCCGCAGTTCGACAGGCTGACAGTGCCGGACGGCAAGCCGAGGCTCCAGGTATCTTTTCAGACATTATCCGCGCTGCCGTATGTCCAGTCCGGGGAGACATTGACCGATTATGGCAGTAAGCCGATAGGCTTTGTTCGATCCGGCGTTCACTATTTATCGGTCTCGTCCGTCGCCGATGCGCTGCGCTATAAGCTGATCTCCCCTGATCCGGACGGCTGGGTTACGCTGTCGCCGGAGACGCGGTACGCGTTCAAGATCAAAGAAGGCGCCGACACCGCCGTCACGCTGTGGAACGGGCGGCAGCAGCGGACAGTGAAGCTGCAGTCCGCTCCTGAGTTAGAGAACGGCGTGCTCTACCTGCGGTCGGAGGATGTGCGGACGCTGTTCGGCGCTGTCTGGACGAAGGACGACGCGGCCCCGGTATTTTTTCTGGCGGCGAAGGCGTATACCGTAGAAGCGCCGGACTGGCCGGCTCAAGCGGCGGCAGGGTCTCCGCTGGAGATCAAAGCATACGCCCTCGACCAAGTCCGCAAGGGGGAGACGCTGTACCCGCAGCTGTCGTTATCCCGCCGCACGTCAGCAGAGGCAGCGGGGGCGCTGCCGTCGAACAGGGAGGACACGGGCATGCGGTTTGCCGTCGCCAGTCTGTATGAGCTGTCGGCAGCCGAGCCTCTAATTCAGGGAGACAATGAATTCACCGCTGCGGTGAAAATCGGGGAACGTATCGTATGGCAGCAGGAGTTTGAGGTTACCGCGAAGTAATAATAACAAGAGATGAGAATCAGGAGACGACAAGATGAGAAACCTTTTGAAGCAAGCTATTCTTCCCGCTATCGCGCTTAGCATGATGTTTATCGTTCCGGCTGGAGCCGCCGTTGAATCGCCCGGAGGAATCGCGCCGCAGCCGCCGGCGCTGCCTAGTGAAATGGCATTCCAAATCCCGGCGAACAATTACTGCAGCACAGAGGATTCACACGATTTCTCGTTCCAGCTGTCCAATGCCGGGAATACGGCGGCAGATATAACCATGCATTTGTATATGCAGGACGGCACGGAATTTACCTCGGAAGGCTCCTCTTACCGGGATATCGGTTCGACGATCGCACCGGGGCAGCCGACTGTCTTGAAGCCGCATGCCACCGGGGTTTACCATATTAATTTCGGTAACCATAAGACCTGCGCGGAGCGGGTGTATCTAGGGAGCATCACCGTAAACTCCGGTCAGGCTTCGCTTCTGGCTCAAGGCTGGGTGAACACGAACGGCCGTGTAGAAACGATCGGAGTGAACGACAGCCGGAAGTTTGAGCTGGCGGTGCCGCAGGCCAAGGCTGACGCGCCGGCGGCGGAAGCCCCGGCAGCTTCGGAAGCCTCGGAAGCGAAGCAGTAGGCACTGTATGAGCACGGAAACGGAATTCCTTATATTGTAAAGATAAGAATGAATGATTTCCTTTTTTTAGTGAATTGCAGTATCGATCAAAGTGGTTGGGCAAAGCCTTAGGGCGCCCAGCCGCTTTTTTTATTCCCATCACTTCAGAGCTTTCCGTGTGACGGTTCATATGCCGGGTTTCGTACCCTTAGCCGTTTGGGGCTGCCGGTATTCTTCTCATTCGGGTGATAGGTCTTTATGCCTAACATCCTTGGAAGCTGTAAGCACTGCTGCTGCAGGTGTTCCTTGTCGCAATTTTCCGGTTTATGGTGTAAATGCTCACCTAACGGCAAAGAAAAATTATAATTTAGGACTGTAATCCTATGTTATAATGATTCTCAGAACTTGGAAATCCATGCTAGCCCCGGGTAAGCCAGGAAAATCGAGCAGGCTTGCCTGGAGCTGAATTTTTCATGAGACGAAAGGGGTTATGACCATTCCATGAACAGAAGGAAAAAAACGGCGCTGACGATTCGGTATGTTATGTTTATCGCCTGGATCGCCGCTGTGGTAAATTGCTATACCGCTTCGGTAGCCTGGGCTGCGCCGGCGGCCGGCCAGTTTCAGTTGGCTTCCGCGGGCAGCTCGGACAGCGAGGTGGAGGCCAAGAACAATTTTGGTCTTGCCGCTTTGACGGACCAGTATGGACTTGATACAAGCAAAACATTGTCCGGCGTCAATGCCTATGTTCAGTCCGACGGCGATTCAGGCAGCTGGAGAGCGGGCTACTCGCTGGATCTTAGCGCTTTGCAGCAGATCATTGACAAGGGTGACCTGCAGGTGAAGGTGAAGTTCGACGCGCTAAGCTACGACGGCTCGCTTGACGATGACTGGCTGTACTTCAAGCTGGAGCAGAAGGCGGCCAACGGGTCGGCAACGACGCTGAAATACATAGGTGACGGCGAGAACGGCACGGAGAAATATTTCGACGATTTGCAGGACTGGCAGAATAATCTGGATCTGGGCTGGTTCAGCTTGACCTCCGGAACAAGAACGCTGCAGCTGACCTTTTCGTCCGATGATGATGATCAGGAGGCCGGGGCCCGGAACATCCGGGTTTATTTTAAAGACAAGAACCGCCCGCTGCTGAGCAAAATTTCGTCCGATGCTGTGCCCGGAACGTTTACAGCCGGACAGAGCATCGCTTTGAAGTTCGAGTTCGACGAGCCGGTAACGGTGGACACGACCCAAACCATTGCGATGAATACCGGGGGCTCGGCCGTATATGTAAGCGGGAATCAGTCCAATGTGCTGACTTACAGCTATACGGTGCGAAGCGGGGATCAACAGTCGGCCTTAGGCTTCACGAACAATCCGGTAACGATTGTAGATCAAACGCTGAATGCGGTCGATTTGAGCGGAAATGAAAGCATCGATACGGCGGCCGGTTTTCAAAATGTGCTGGCTTCAAGCCATTTTGCGGTTGACGGCGTTCCTCCGGCCGTGAACGGGCCCCTGACAACGTCCAGCGTCCGCGATACCGTGTTAAAAGCCGGTGAAGCAGCGGATATTTCCATTTACTTTACGGAGCCGGTCAGTGTAACGGGATCGCCTCAGCTTCATTTCAATAATGGCGGAACGGCGGTCAGCACGGGCATTGGCAATGGAGTCGACCACCTCACGTTCCGCTATACGGTGGACACGGCGGATCAGGATACGGCGGCGCTCGATTTTGCCTTGTCCGGGGCGTTTACGGGAGGCACGATCGTCGATGCTGCGGGCAATGCGATACAAGACCGGGCGGTGTCCGGTCTGCTGGCCCAAAATATCCGCATCGACCGCACGCCTCCGGCCGTAGCGTTCAGCGCCTCGAATGCCTCGGTTTATAAGCAGAGCCATAAGGTTCGCGTCGATGTCAGCGATACGAACGGCTCCGGGCCGGATGATTTGTTTTCTTATTACTGGTCTGCAGACTCGGCTCCTGTCTCGAACTGGAGCGGGGTAACGGCTCTTACGGCCGCGCCTGGGACGGAGATATCGACCCCTGCGGATGCAACGGGAGACTACTATCTGCATGTAAAGGCGCACGATAAAGCCGGCAACGAAACCGTTGCGACCCAAGCCGTGAAATTGGATAACACGAAGCCTACGGTTGCCGTGGATGCCGATGGAAGCACAGCGCCTGCACAAAAATATGCTGTGCGGATTGTAGCGAGCGACAGCGAGGCCGGCATCAATGGAAATCAGATCAAGTATCAGTGGTTAAAGGACAATGCCGCCGTGGACGAAAGCAAATGGACGGCGGGGAATTTAACGGATGCTATAGAATCGGATCTGACAGGAGCAAGCCAATCCGGACAATGGAAGCTTGCGGTCCGGGTAGAGGATCAAGCGGGGAACCGTACGGACTTTATTTCATTATCTTATTCGATTGACCGCGACGCGCCGGTTGTGACCGTGACGCCGGCGGGCGACGTGCAGTATGAGCGGAGCTACCAGGTGACCGTTAACGTGCAGGATGCGGGCGGAGTGCAGAGTGTTTCTTATATTTCAGACCGACAGCACGGATACGCCGGGTCCCGGAGCGGGCTGGAAATCCGCAAGCAGCGGGATCGCTTTTACTTCCGATCCGGATTTGGACGGAAGTTATTATCTTCATTTGGATGCAGCCGATGCGGCAGGCAATCATACTGTGCTTTATAAGCCATTTTTGTTCGACAACACTCCGCCTGAGATCAGCTTGACGGAGAATACCTCTTCGACGCCAAGCAAAACGGCGGCCGCAGAAGTATCGGCGGCGGATGCGCATACGGCGGTTCAGCTTTACTACAAGTGGACTCTGCAGGGAGAAACCGTCTCGCCGGAAGACAGCGGCTGGCAGCTGATTACGGCATTGGCGCCGCCGAAAAAGACGGGTGGAGACGGCCTTTGGGTCGTTCACGTGAAGGCGGTCGACGATGCCGGCAATGTGGCCTTAGCGTCCGGCAGCAATCCGTATGTACTGGACAATACGGCTCCGACCGGCGGCATAACTATCGCAAAGCCCATGACGAAAGAGCATGTAATTCCGCTGCAGCTGGCCGCACAGGACGAAAGGAGCGGACTCGGCGGGCTGGAATATAATTTGTCGGCGGATAACGGAGCTCTGTGGAGCGGCTGGAGATCCTACACGGCGGATGCGGAGGCGGAGCTTCCCGACGCTGAGGGGAGCTACACCGTTCAAGTGAAATTCCGCGATGAAGCGGGCAATGAGAGTACCGTATACAGCGCGGATGTCACTATGGACCGGACGGCGCCGACGGCTTCGGTTCAGTATTCGATGACAACGCCGACCAAGCAGAGCGTAACGGCGACGCTGGTGCAGTTAAGCGACAATGTATCCTCGGCCGATAAGCTGAAGGTAACCAACAATAATGGAGAGCTAGCCAAAACCTTTACATCGAATGGCGACTTTATCTTCAAGCTGGAGGATGAGGCGGGCAATGAAGCGCAGATCCCAGCGGCGGTCAGCTGGATCTATGAGGAGAACGTAGAGATAGTCTTGTCCCAGGATGGCAACGCCATCCCCGCACAATCGGCAGCGGTGACAGCCAGCGTAACGAATTCGTCCGCCCTGCCGGTAGATGCGGATATGCATTATCAATGGAGCCAAGATCCGACACCGTCGCCAACCGGCTGGAAACAAGCTTCAGCAGGCGCATACCAGGTTGAAGGCCAGATCCGTACGACGATTGAGAAGATTGCGGATGATCCGAATGCGTACCGGTTTACATTAACGGGCGGCGACGGCAGCTGGTATTTGCATATCCAGGCTTTTGACAGCGATCAGGCCGCAACGGTTCGCTCAAGCCGGCCGTTCGTGCTCGATAACACGCCGCCGGCAGCCAGCCTGTCCTACACGCCGGATACGGCGACGGGCAGCCCGGTGACAGCGTATATTTCGTTTCCGGAAAGCGTAACGATCCTGCAGCCGGAGGACGGGAGGGCGTACCACGTATTCCAGGAGAACGGAACCTACGAATTTAAATACAGCGATGCCGCAGGCAATATCGGTACTCAAACCGCTTCGGTCGATTGGATCGATCCCGGCCTGCCGACGGTAAATGTAGATTATTCCACCCGGGATTGGACGAATCAGCCTGTCCGAGTGACCGTCGAAGTGTACGGCAATCCGGTCCGCGCGATATCCAGCGTTGACATTCCTGTTCAAATGCAGGCAACCCTGCTTGACCGTACGACCGATTCGGCCGGTACGGTGACCTCTGTCGTTTATGAGGTGAGGAACAACGGAACGTTCTATGTGAACGTAGCATATCCGGAGCTGGAGCGAATAGACCGCGTTCCGGTTACGGTAAGCAATATCGATTTGATCGCGCCGGTCGGCACCCTGACCTACAGCACTCAAGATTGGACGCGGGAGGATGTTACCGTATCGATGACGGTATATGACAGCTCCGGTTCCTACCGGATCACGAGTGCGGGAGGCAGTCCGGTACACACCTTTACGGAGAACGGACAGTTTACGTTTACCTTCACCGATGCGGCGGGGAATTCGGGCGAGGCGGTCGCCACGGTAAGCAATATCGACAAGACGCCGCCGGATGGAACCGTTACCTACAGCAGCACGCAGTGAGCCGAACCAGAGTGTCACGGCGACGCTGGCTCCTTCCGATAACAGCGGAGAGCCGGTCATTATTGTGAACAACGGAGGCAGCCCGCAGCGGCAGTTCGACGCCAACGGGGAATTTGTTTACCAGCTGCGCGATGCGGCGGGCAACACCAAGCAGGTAACGGCGACGGTTGCCAACATCGACAAAACGCCTCCGGCAGGCACGGTCACCTACAGCGTGTATCAAACGCAGAAGACGAATCAGGACGTCACCGCAACGCTTACCATGAGCGATACGCAAACCGCGGTGCATGTCGTCAATAACGGAGGCAGCCCGGTCCGCACCTTCACGGAAAACGGCGTCTTCGACTTCGAGATCGAAGATGAAGCGGGCAATGCGGGCATAGTGAGGGCGGTCGTCAGCAATATCGATAAAACCGCGCCTACAGCGCAGGTGACCTATTCGGCGGTGAAGCTGACGAATAAAGATGTTCTGGTCACGATCAAGCCGAGCGAGAAGGTTACCGTGAAGAACAATGACGGGAAGCTGACCTACACCTATACAACGAATGGACCCTTTGATTTCGTCCTGGCGGACGAAGCGGGCAATGAGTCGCAAATTCATACGGAAGTGAACTATATCGATAAAACGCCGCCGGTCGGCACCGTTGCCTACAGTACGACGGAACCGACCAACCAGCCGGTGACGGTCACGGTATCCGCCGGCGAGCCGTTCAAGGTGGCTAACAACCAGAACAAAACGGAGCGCGTATTTTATCAAAATGCTTCTTACGAATTTACGATCGTGGATGAAGCCGGAAATATCGGGACGGTAACGGCAGCGGTCGGCAATATTGACAATACGCCGCCCCAGGCATCCGTAGCTTATAGCGAAACCGGGCTGACGAATATGCCGGTGACGGCAACCGTTACCGCTGGAGAGCCGATTACCGTGCTCAATAACAACGGGCAGCAGCAATTCGTGTTTAAGGAAAATGGTACATTCACCTTCGTTATCAGCGATGCGCTGGGCAATCAGACTACGGTGAATGCGACCGTGGAAAATATGGATACGACCCCTCCCGTGCTTCGGTTCGGGCAGCAAACGCCGCTAACCTTCCTGCAAAACGGAACGTACCAGCTGAGCGATGTGGAGGCTGACGATTCTTTGGAGGGCAGCCTGAACGATCGGATTGCTATAGATCCGAACGGGTTCGAAATCGGCCAGCCGGGAACGTACACGGTCATTTATACCGTTTCCGACTCGGCAGGCAACACGGCAAGAGCGGAGCGCCAGGTCACGGTGGTCGGCGCCAGCGAGAAGCAGGTATTCGTGAACGGTACGAAGCTGGGCATGGAGCCGCTGATCGTCGCGGGCTCGAAGCTTGAGTTCCGGGCGATGAATGCCGAGGGAGCTCTGCAGATCAAGTGGAAGAAAGGCAAGCTGACCAAGGGAGATATGAAGAGCGGAACGCAGGAGCTGTCCGGAACGGTTTTCCAAGCCGATGCTCCCGGATGGTACACATTCTACATTCAGGATCAGGAACGGAGTACGGTGCTGGCGCTGATTTATATCAGTTCCCTGTAAAGCATTTTGCAAAACTAGGATCTACAAGGAGGACGTATGGGAAAGATATGCCGGATCGCAGTCTCGCTGGTTGCCACAGGCGCAATGCTCTGGTCGGGCCTGCTTCAGCAGTTGGTGTATGCGGAGGATCATGCCGGTGTCGTGACGGCTCAGAACGATTATATTCAATATTCGGTAAAGGCGGACAACGGGCGCTTCAGCATCAAAAATGTGCTGGGCGACCCGTACCGCCCAACGGATAACGATGCGGCGCTCCTCTATAAGGAAGAGGAGCCGGAAACATCGTTTGCGACATTCAAGATTGACGGCAAGGACTATATTTACGGCAATGCTTACGGATTTATGAACCTGGACGGCTCGTTTACGGAGAAGCCCCATAATGTCGATCGCACCAATACATCGGTGTGGAGCATGGATGGGGTGAGCATCCGTCAGACATTGGAAATTGCCGACGATATCAAGAACCCGAATATCGGCAATGTCCGGGTTAAATATGAAGTTTCAAACAACGGAAGCGCAGTCCGGCAGATCGGCGCCCGGATGCTGCTGGATACGATGCTCGGCTCCAATGACGGCGCGGCATTCCTTGTCGGCGGCGATAACAAGCCGATTACGACGGAGACGTCGCTAAGCGGAGATCAGGTGCCGACGTACTGGCGGAGCCTCGACAACTTGTTCAATCCTGCGGTGTTCTCCTACGGCCTGCTCAGCGGGTACGGGAACGCGAAGCCGTCGCAGGTTGTATTCGGGCATTGGAACAAGCTGTCCGAAACGAAATGGGATTACAGCCCGGATGCGAATCTGGATTTCACCAAAAAAACGAATGCCTACGGTGCGGCAGACAGCGCCGTGGCTCTGTATTGGAATCCGATCGAGATCGGCGCCGGAGAAACCAAAACATTCGAGACGTACTACGGCACCGGTAATTTCAGCAAGCCGGCGGATGGAGCCAATTTCGGGCTGGCTGCCTATGCGCCCGATCAATTGAACGTGAATGAAGCCGGTGACGGCTACGCCGAGAACGAATTCGAGATTACCGCCGAGGTGGACAACACAAGAGCGAACAACCGGATGCTGTCCAACGTAAAGGCGTCCCTGATTCTCGAGAACGGGTTAGCTGCGGTTCAGGACGGTACGTTGTACCAGACAGCCCCGCTGATTCAAACGAATGGGACTTACGCGTTCAAATGGAAGGTGAAGGCCGATCCGCAGCAGAGCTACGCCGTGAAGCAATACCGCGTGGAGATTCAAGCGGAAGGCATGACGGCGCCTGTGACGGCGGGCGGATATATTTTACTGCCCGGCGTGCACAGGGATCCTCCGGCGGTTCAATACCAGAAGCTGGCCCCGGATACGGTTTATACGAGCGGCACCCGGTTTATTACGGTGAAGGGTCAAGGTTTCAATGTGTATAAGGATTTGTCACGCTGGTCGGTACGGCTTGAAAATACGGTGACCGGTGTCCGGACGGAACTGCCCGCGGATGCGGCGGATGTGACTTCGGATACGGACATGATGCTTCGGGTAGAGGCTCCGCTCGATCCGGGCGTGTACCAAGCCGTCATTACTCACCGCGACTTCGGGGAACAGCGTATTCAGCAGACGCTGAACGTGAGCGCGGATACCAGATATATGGGGCGGTACTACGGACTGCTTGCCGTCAAGAAGACAGCGGTGGATGACGATTTTATTTATGATATCGTCTCGCTTGCGGATGAGGCCGCATTGGAGCAATATAAGGCCGGGCTTTCCGAGGACGAGAGCATCCTGCTGGATGTGCGCGGGGAAGTGATGGAGAAGAAGGACGATTCGGGAGCGACGGAGTATGTGGTCAATACGACTGCGAATCCGGCTGTGCTGAATTCAGTCGTCGAATACGGCGGTACGCCGATGACGATCCGGAAAAATCCTCACGACAGCTCCCACATCCGGGATTATATCGAGGTTTCCGGCAACGGTTCGCTCCGTATTTCGGGCGGCATGGAGTTTTGGAAGTATGAATTTGCGATGGAATTTAAGGATGGCGAGGATTACGCGCTGGATGCGGACGATGACCAGTCGCCGGTCTCGATGGAATTGGCCGGATTGGGCAAATCGCTGAAGATGATCAGCGGCTTCGGTATCGAAATTAACGGCGCGGTTCTGCATGATAAGGCGGTTTCGTTCTCCGGCGCCATGGCACTGACCTTCCTGCCGGGAGGCGAAGAAAAGTATAAAGAAGAGAAGGACAAGAAGTGGAATAAGCAAAACCCCGAATACGAGCCTGGCAGCGTGGATGACTCCAT
Organism: Paenibacillus sp. TAB_01; assembly: GCF_043945595.1. NCBI lineage: Bacteria > Bacillati > Bacillota > Bacilli > Caryophanales > Paenibacillaceae > Paenibacillus > Paenibacillus sp. TAB_01. Next base: position 5,997,243 of record NZ_JBIFNP010000001.1, on the reverse strand, counting down.
GTTTGATTTCAGCGCTTCGATAGACAATGTGCTGTTCGGGGAGAAAGAAAACAGCGAAGTCGGCTTTATTGGCATCGATACGACCGTTTCGATCGGGCTTCCCGAGGATTTCCTGGGCGGCATGATGAAGAATGAAGCCAGTGCCTCATTAACTATTAATACCATTGATAATATTTACGGCGTCGATGCACAGTTGAAGATTAAGGTGCTTGAGTTCCATGGCATTCTGACCATCGCCATTCAGGACGGCACCCCGAAGGTGGACGATTTGTTCTTGTCGGCCAAGGGAGAACCCGGCATTATGGTTGCGCCGGACGTGTTCGTGACGATGCTCGGCGGCGGCGTGGAAGACGTCAGCAGTATTTCCGACGGCCCCGGTAAAATCGTGCTCGCTGCAGCGATCAAGATGGCCGAGGTACTCGAAGGGGAGTTTACGCTAAAAGTATCCCGCCTTGGTTTCTCGCTGGAAGGCGGCTTTGAAATCGCCAAGCTTCCTTTCATGAAAGAGGTCTCGGCGGACGTGCAGTGGGCCGAGCCGGCCAAGCTGGAGCTGGAGGCGAAGCTCAACATCGTCGATGTCGTCATCGGAGAGGTGTATATATACATTTCGGGAGAGCGGTTCGAGGGCTACGCCAAGGCAGCGGTCGTCTTCCCGAAATGGATTCCGATCGCGGGCGGCAAAACACTCGCCGGCGCCGAGCTCGGCGTCAGCTCCGAAAGCGTATGGGGCTCCGTAGAGGTTATCGGCCTTCCGGTCGGTGTCCGCTATTATTGGGGACAAGGCGTCGAGTTCGCCGATGCGCAGGGCATCGTGCCGATTCGGACCCGGGAAGGCTTGTACACCGAACGGCTGAAGACCGAAGACGGCAAGCCGGTCACGATGGTAGTCGGAGGAAACTTCAAACGCATTACATCCGATAACAACCTGCCTCTTCAACGCCAGGTGGCTTCGCTTTCCAACGCCGATATTGCAGGGCTGCTGGAACAAACGCCGTCCGGGACGGAGAAGACGCAGCATACGGTAGCTATCGGAGATCAGGCGCTGGCCTGCTTTGAGATTAATTACAGCGGCACGCAGCCGCAGCTTCACGTGTACCGTCCGGACGGATCGGAATACGTGCTGATTCCTGAGGGGCAGCCGAACAGCAACTATTTGCAGCAGACAGTACCGGCAGAGAACAGCGCAAGCGGCGAAACGGAGCAAAAATTGTTTATATCCGTTCAAGCTCCTGCAAGCGGAAACTGGCAGATCGTTGCCGATAAACCTGTTTCTCTCGTAGGTTATGATGTTACTCCTGCGCCTAAGCTGGAGAGCGTGCAGGTAAGCAAGGTCGACGACCGTCAGCTTCAGGTGGATTGGACTGCCAGCAACGCGGCGCAATCCCGCTTGACGGTTTCCCTGGCCCGTAACCAGGAAGAAGCGGGCGTTACCATCGCATCCGGGGTGAACCCGACAGCAGGAACGATGCTGGCGTCTGTTCCTGAGGATACGAAATCAGGTACCTATTATATCCGCGTTTCGTTAAGCGACGGACAGACCGGACAGCAAAGCATCTATTCCGAGCCGATCCGCTTGGACGATCCGAATGCGCCATTGCCGGCTGAGGGCGTAAAAGCTGCATTGTTCGGAGACGGAAAGCTTGATGTCAGCTGGACAGGCTCCAAGTCTGCAGAGGTCACCGGCTATTACGTCGAAGTTTACGATGAACAGGGCAGCAAGGTGGACACGGTGGGCGAAAAATTCGTCGCAGCGGACGAATCCGGCGCTATTATCGGCGGACAGTACCGGACGGACAAAGGGGCTACGCTTGGTCTGCCTCCCGGGCACCTCCTACAAGGTGGGATTGATTACCGAACGGAAGACGGCGGATGGTGTGCTTCATTACAGTGAGACGGCTTATTCCGATCCGGTCTTCCTGCCTGTTCCGAATCCGGCGAAGCTGACGGTTACTTACGGAAGCGAATTTTTAGACAAGACGGAAGCGAATGGGGCCAAGACGAAAATTACGAATCAGGGAGCGCCTGTCCTCCATTTCAGCTCGGACCAAGCGGTGAAGACGATGGTGAAATTGGATGGTACCGCGGTGTCGCTGAAGGAAGGCAGCGCCTGGGATATTTCGATCCCGGCTGCGGACGGGGATCATAAGGTGGAGTTTGAAGCTGTGAATGAACAAGGCGATACGTCCGCATCGCAGGTGAATTTCACAATAGATACGACTGCTCCTCCGCTGATGATCGATCCCGCGCAGGACGTTAACGCCAACGGGAAGATTGTATTAAAAGGGACAACCGACCGTGATTCTCAGTTGACGGTGGACGGTATGACGGTGTCGCCTGACGTGAACGGCCGGTTTGCCGCGGAACTGGATTTGGGCAGCAGTATGTCCAAGACGGTGACGATAGAAGCGGCCGATCCGGCGGGGAATAAGTCATCCTATCAGACGGAAATTGTGAATACGGCATTGAAGCCGCTGAAAAAGATTGCCCTTGACCCGTACGCCTCCACCATGAAAGTGGGCGATCGTCAATCGTTTACATTAGAGGGACGTGACCAGGCCGGCAATGCGGTCACGATGAATCCCGCCGACGTCCAATGGTCTGTGATGATGGGGGATTCGATCGCGTCTGTGACGCCGGACGGCCAGCTTCAGGCATCCGGCTCCGGTAAAGTCATCGTGAAAGCCGCTTATTATACGACAAGCGATTTTGCTTTTGAAGACGTGGCTCAGATCACGGTCAATGGCGATACCGTTACGCCGAATCCCGATCCCGGGACAATCCCGGATCCCGGAGATACGGGACCGACAACCGGAGGACATAAGCATAATAATAGCAGCGGGGGAAGCACAGTGCCCCCTGTCGGACCGGATACGGCGCAAATCGACCGGACTTTGGAAAATGTGCTCGCCGAGCTCATTGCCAAAGATAAGCATTTGAAGCTGATTGGAAACTACAGCCTGATCCCCGGCCAAACGGCGACACTGCCGATCGGGGAGAGAGGCAAGCTGACCGTTCCGGAGCAGCTGCTTACTCAAGCGGATGCGGTGGCTGTGGCTGCGGTAGATAACGCGGCCTCGTATTTGCAGAACTACCCGCCGGGTCAGTTGAAGGTCCAGGGTGAGCTGTATTCTATCCAGATGGCCAGGACGAGCTCGGTGCTTGCTGCGCCGGTCAAGCTGGAACTGCAGTATACCCCGGAGAATGTAGATAATACGGACCTGCTCGGCATCTACCGCTATAATGAAAAGCTTCAAAAATGGCAGTATGTCGACGGTGTCATTGATCCGCAAACGCATACGGTCAGTGCCGAGGTAGAACGATTGGGCACGTTTGCCCTGATGGAGAATAAAGCTATGCCCGTGATGAACGATATGAAGGAACGCTGGTCGGACAAATATGTAAAAACGCTGCTGTCTCTTCAGCTGGCTGACGGGGTTACAAAAGAGGACGGATCGTATTTCGAACCGTCTCGTCCGATCACGAGACTTGAATTTACGAAGCTTATCACTGCTGCTATGGGGGCAGCACAGCCTCTGAAAACCGGAGGCGAACCGCCGTTTGCGGACTGGACCGCGACTCCGGAATGGGGCAGGCCGTTCCTGCAGACGGCGTATGCCAACGGCTGGGTCGACGGCACTGCCGTTGGAGACAAGACGGTGTTCGAGCCGTCGGTTCATATCAGCAGAGTGCAGGCCGCTTCAATATTGGGCCGGACTTGGGAGCGGCAGACGGCCAATCCGGCAGTCTTCACGGATGAAGGCCAGATACCTGGCTGGGCTAAGGTTTATGTTAATACTTTAGCCGATAGCGGCATTATTTCCGGTTATCCGGACGGCTCCTTTAAACCGGAAAGCACGATTACCCGCGAGGAAGCGGCGGCGATGATCGCGCACTGGGTGAATACGGACACATTTCAATAATTAAAGGCGGAATCGGCTCCTGGCGCAAAGCCGCCGGATACGATTTCCATCTCTAAAGCAGCAAACCTCCCGGACAGGAAGTCGTCCGGGAGGTTTGTTTTTTTTGCAGGCAGAAGCATGGAGAGACCGCTAAAGCATCACTGGCCGCTTTCAAGGCGGATGCCGAAATAAGCGTGGAGGGCTTCTTTGTACTCCTCCTCGTTCTGAGGAACGAAGGAGCTGACTCCGTCCGCGGTAAAGATTCTGAATTCCTTGCCCGCCGCCAAGGTGTGACGTCCTTGCAAGGTGCGCAGAGCCGCCATCGGCTGTTTAACGAATATTGAATCCGCTGCATGTTCACACCAGTAGGTTGCCATAATGAAATCTTTGGACAGCTGGGGCTCTTCCGTGAAGGAGTACAGCCAGCTCCACGTATCCCGCTTCCATTCGCAGAGCACCCAACCGAAGCAGGGATCGCGTTCGAGCCGGTACGTCTCATCCCCCTGCCTCTGAACGAGGCCTTCCTCCAGCTTTATCGGCCGGCGGGGAACGATTCCTCCTACCCCCACATCGCACAAAAAGAATTCGCCTTCGGCTTCTACCTTCAGCACATGGTGGCGTCTTTTGGGAGGGGGTGAGGGTTCGTCCCGCCAGAAGCGGGCCATCAGATCAGTGACGGGATAACCCAACTCGCGCAGCAGCCAGCCGAAGAGAGCGTTCAGCTCAAAGCAGTAGCCGCCCCGGCGGCGTCTGACGATTTTGCTCAGCAGGTCTTTAATGTCCAGCGATAGAGGTATCCTGTCGAGAATATCCAGGTTTTCATAGGGGACGGTATGAAGATGCCGTTCCTGAAGCTCGGCCAGCGCAGCGATGCTTGTTGCATCCGGCATACCCGTAAAACTGATCCGTTCCAAGTAGGCAAGCACGTCAGGCGATAAGTCGGTTCCCATTGATTGTTCATTCCTCCTGTATTCATCTTGATTGAAGCAGGGTCATGATCGTGGAAAGGGCTCCCGAATCGGGGCTTTTCTTCATCTTATCATAAGCTTTGAAGGAAGAGGGAGAGAAATCGATAAGGGGCAGGGACACCTTCTGACCTCTGAATATAAATTTTAAAAACAGGGTCGTTGGAGAGGAAGGCCGTGTTACCATAGGATGGAGCGGCGGGGATTTAAGCTTATGTGCTGCGGAGGAGGTGCTGCGTGAAATATTTCTGATCATAAGTCAAATTATATATGCTCTCGGCCTACTGCCATGGTTATTTATATGGGGCATGTCGGTGATGGTATTCGATGCGGGGGGTTATTTGTAGAATACTTTGTTTTTTATTGCCATCAGCGCTTACCCGATAGCCGTGATAGGCTGCTCCATTACGGCTTGGCTGCTTAGGCTGCGCAGAAGACGAACGGCCATTTTCGTGAATTTGCTGCCGGTCTTGTGGATCTTGGATATTGGCCTGCTGCTTGTGTTCAGCTAGTCCTATCGGTGCGGCGGTAAGAATCCCTGCTGCAATCGTCGAATATCCATGGAAAAAAGTCGATAAGCGTTTTATCATTTCATTTACAAGAAAAATGTGGTAAAATAAACGAGAACAAATGTTCCGTGTACGTGCAGCGATAGCCAGCTTTGCTCAGCATTGGATTTATTCTTCTTCTTTTCCTGTCGTCACCGTTCGTTTGAACGATCTTCGAAAGGAAGGTGCAGCCCTCTTGACTGCCCCCCGATACACCGAAGAAGTGGACGCCGTCATTGCTTATATTCACCGCCACATGGATGAACCGCTTCCGCTTTCCAAATTGGCCAGCTACGCAGCCTACAGCCCATACCATTTTACCCGGATTTTTAAAGAACGAACGGGTCTGTCCCCGTTGTATTACGTATCCTCCCTGCGGCTGCAGAAGGCTAAGGATCTACTGCTGCAGACGAACTTCAGCATACGGGAGATCGGACTGGAAATCGGCCAGCAAAGTCTCGGGACGTTTACGACCCGTTTTACGGAACGGGTAGGCATGACTCCTGCCGCATTCCGGAATTCGAAACCGCAGGCGGACGATCATCTGCAAATACTAAGCCGGTTAGAAGATTGGACGGCTTCCTCCTATCCGATTCTGATTCAGCACGGAACCGTAGAAGGACCGTCCGCACGGAAGTCCCTTTTGAGGGCGTCATTCTTATAGGATTGTTCGCCAGACCCATCCCCGAGGGACTTCCCCTTTACGGTACGCTGGTTTCTTCCGCTTTAGGGAAATTCAGATTTACCGGCGTGAAGCCCGGCACGTATTACTTGATGGGAACGTCCGTTTCCTGGGGGATGCAGGCGATGGATTTCATGCTTCCGCATTCCACCTTGCGGACACGCTCCACGGAGCCGCTGATTGTGAAGCCCTATTCGGTCGTCCCTCATCAGCATGTGACGCTTCGTGCTCCCCGGGCGGACGACCCGCCTATCCTGATTTCCCTGCCCTTGCTGATGAACCGGTTTCTGGAGCGCGTCCAGAAGCTGAACCGCCAATGATGCCTAGAATGCTCCGGTATACTTAGCGCTGCCGCTTGTTGAGGCCTTTTGTCTGCGGTGGTGCAAAATATACGATCCGGCAATCAGCGCGAATCCGATCAGGAACAGCAGCCATCCTCCGGCCGGATCGCCTACGGAGATAGTCGAGTACATGGCGCCGGCCAGGTCGAACGTCAAGCCGGCATAGGCCCATTCCTTGATGCGCGGAAAGCCGGGAATGAGGATGGCCGCTACGCCTGCTATTTTGGCCGCGCCGAGGAAGGGAAGCAGATAGGCCGGGTAGCCCAGTTGGGCGAACAGCGCCACGGCATCGGGATTCATCAGAAGGTCCGGCACCGAGCCCAAGAGCATGAGGGCGGATAACAGCCCGGTGATGATCCAATACGTGAGATTCATTGATTTCATAAAATGGATTCTCCTTCGCAGTTTCATTGTTTTCCAGACTCGTTTTACTCCTTTTCAGGTTAACAGATCTCCTTCGTGCTTATTTCTCATCGATTGCTCTTTTCACATAAAAAAGCCCGGAACCCGAGAAAAAACAGGTTCCAGGCTTGCAGGAAGAGCGAACCTCACTCGAGCACTGTGACGCTGCGCGACGGCTGGTCGCCCCCCATGCGGCGCAGCTGGCTATATTCCCATCCGGGTCAGCGCGCCTTCGAACGAAGCGTCGACCTTATCGTCGCCGCACAGGTACCGCCAAAACTTGGCGATTTGAATCTGGTTCACGCGGGCCTCGTCCCCGCACCAGCGGTGCTGGGCTTTTTTGATAATATCCCGTACTTCAGGGCTGTCGTAATCGTCCGTGTTGAACAAGCTGCGCTGCTCTTGTCCGGGGCGAAGCCGGAGCTTGAACACGTAACGCGTCTCATCCGTAAAGTTCGGCTGGGCACAATGCCAAATGCCGTGATGAAGGAAGCCGATAGACCCCGCTTTGGACACCATCCGCTGTTGACCGATAATATTTTTATAGCGTGCGATGCTGCCGTTGCTTACCTTGCGCAGATGCGATCCCGGAAGCACGAGCGTCGGGCCCATTTCGTCAGGCGCATCGTGAGAGAAGTAGAAGGCTTGAATATCAAAGCCGAACGGACGCGTATCGATAACGGAGTCGGCATGATAGAATTGTCCCTTCAGATGCTTGGCGCGAACGATATGCATAAACGAATGGTCATAGATCGGAGAGCGGCCGACAAAGCTTTGAATGGCGCCCTTCACCTGCGGCAGCTCGAAAATTTCGCGTATAACCTTCGATTCGTTCCAGTACTGCCCGCCCGGCCCCGTATATTCCCGCTGTTCCTTATAGGCGGCGTCATTTAATTCCTTCGGTACGATTTCGTCAAGCTTCAGAAAGCCGTTTGCCGCAAATTCGGCCATTTGCTTGGCGGTCAGAAGATGCTGCTTTTCAACGTTACTCATTGGATTGTCACCTTTCTTTCAAGAACATATTCATACGGCAAATGACCTTGCTCGTGCTCGAAGCCGGTACGGAAAATCGGCATCACAGGCAGCTGGATCACGTTCCAGCCGTCACGCATCGCATCCAGCACGGATTCATACGGGGGCTCGTTGGAGTCGCCTGTGTTCATCTGCAGCTGTCCTTTAGGAATCGTACTGTCGTATAGCGCCCAGGCCACGGTGCGGGACTCGAGATCGGGATCGTGCAGGTGCAGAATCAAGATTTGCTGGCGGGTCGTGCTCATAGAAAGGGCCTCCTCAAAAAAAGTTTTACTTTCATTTTGCAAAGCTGAAGGCCAAGCTTGGAGCTTCCCTTCAATGAATCCGGGTAGAAGCGGCGGCTGGCCGAACAGCTTGCTTCGCTTCAGTCTAATTGTTACGGTTTTAATCCAATGACTTTTGCAGAGATCTGATGAAATACGATGCAGCTTGAAGGGGAATGATGGAAAATGGTCAAATCTGATGAAAAATGATGTAATCTGATGAGATCTGCCGAAAATTCATGAAATTTGATGCAATCTGATGTAATCCTGATGAAGTGTGATACAATCTGATGAGTTCTAATGAGGTCTGGCGCATTGTAAAGGCATGAATGTTATAAAGCTTGTGATACCCGGATGAAATCGGATGAATCTGGAAAGTACCGCATATAGCTGGTCAAATGACAGAGAATGGGCGGGGAGTTGCCTGCCAAGCTGCGTAGCCCGATCCTTCATAAGAACAAAAATGTAAGCGATTACTTTGTTCTCTGCAAGATCCTCTCTCCCGTCTTCATCCAGCAGCGTAATTCAGCCGGCCGTTCCTTCCAATCGAGCGGACATCCCATTCCAGGATGCGGTTGTTCTTGCTTACAATCATTATTGTAGTATGCAAACCCATGCTTGAGGATGTATGATAATAGCAAACATTTGCACAATGCTAAGGTAATATCGGCTGGGTGGGAGGGCATATGGAGCAGGATAAATTACAGGATCAACTGATGAGAAGTTATCTGGAGAACACGCAGATCAATATGCAGATTGCGCACTATACGAAAGTCGGGGCTAATTGGCGGACCACGAATATGATGCCGAATGAAAACCGCCTTTATTTCATCCGCGAGGGCGAGGGGTGGATTCATCTCCGCGGCAGAGACTATACCCCGCGCAGAGGGCAGCTTTACCTGCTGCCGGCCGGCATGAGGTTATCCTACGCCCCGGTTCTCGAGAACCCGCTCGGCAAATATTGGTGCCATTTCTCGGCGACTGTCGGGGATATCAACCTGTTTCAAATGCTGGAGCTTCCGCATTGGATCGAGGTACGGGACGAGGCCCGGCTGGAGCGGCAGTTCGAACAGCTGATGGTGCTCAGCCGCAGCAATCAAGTCACCGCACCGCTGCGCATTAAATCGCTGCTGCTCGAGATCATTTCGGAATATATCGAGCAGTCCGAGGAGCAGCTTCATTTGACGGCAATCTCCAGTACCTCGAAGATCAACAGCGTGCTTGCCTATATCGAACGGCACCTGGCCGAGCCGATGACGGTGGAAGAGCTGGCCAAGCTGGTTCATTTTCACCCGAACTACTTCCTGCATTACTTCAAAACGATGATGGGACTTTCCCCGATTGTTTACATCAACAAAAAGCGGCTGGATAAAGCGCGCAGGCTGCTCGCCACTACGGATTTGTCCGTTTCGGCTATAGCCGATCAGATCGGCCTGGAGCTGTATTATTTTTCACGTATTTTCAAGAAAGCGGTTAACTTGTCCCCGACCGAATACCGCAAAGCATCCGGAAAGGCGTACATTGAGGAGAAGGAAGAGGTCTGGGGGCCGGTCGAGTAGCAGCTTGCTGGGGGGAGAGCTGAATGGTGCGTTATAAAGAGATTAGTGACCGTCATAGAGAGCAGCTGCTGGCTGCGCGGGGCACGATTGTCGTCTCCAGAGGGAACGTTCATCACTTGAAGGGCAGCTTCCAGGTTATATCGCGGAGGACGCAGCGGGAAATATCCTTGGCATGATCTTCTATGCTTTGGCGGATGAGGAATGCGAGATCGTGGCATTGAATAGCTACCGTCAAGGCGCTGGAATTGGCACGACATTAATTAACCTTGTTAAAGAACGCCTGCAAGCAGGCCCCTATAAGCGAATGTGGCTCATTACGACAAACGATAATATTCATGCCATTCGATTTTATCAGAAGCGCGGGTTTGATATGAAATGTATTCATCGCCATGCAGTGCATGAGGCTAGATTGGTAAAGCCGAGCATTCCTTTGGTAAGCGATGAGGGCATTCCGATTCAGCATGAGATCGAGTTCGAAATGATTTTATAGACGGCATAGGCTGGCAGCAATTAAGCCGGTTTGAAAGGTGGGAAACAGATGAGGACACGAGAAGCAGTGCCTGAGGAAGCGTCTTTGCTCACACAGCTTGCATTTGAATCCAAATCGTACTGGGGATACGATCAAGGATACCTCGAGGCGGCTCGTGAGTATATGAACATCACGGAGCAAGTTATCCAGGATAACCATGTTTATGTTATCGAACAGGAGGAGGATGTTATAGGATTTTACGAACTGACGGAGATCGGGACAGAGCATGAATTAGTTTGGTTTTTTATCCATCCCCAAAGGATAGGTCAAGGCGTCGGCAAATTCTTGTGGAATCATCTTTTGAAGACCGTAAAAGAGCTTGGTATTAGCGGGTTTATCATCAAGAGTGATATTCATGCCGAAGCGTTTTATTTGAAACAGGGAGCAGTTAGAATCGGCTATAAGCCTTCCGCCGTCAATGAAACGATGCTGCTGCCTTTATTGAAGTTTGTAGTCTCAAATAGTTAATGGACCAAATAATCAACAGGATAAAAAATAAACCCCAAAAGACGTACGGCGTATGAACACAACACGCCCGCCTTTTGGGGTTTAGTCGTTAAGAGGCTGGAATGATCGCGCCAGCTTCCGTTGCAGGCTATTCAGCGGGTGTGATTGTGCTGCTAAAATGTGAAGCGCTAACCGTGCGGCTACGGCTGCCCGATCGTCCGCTTATATTTGTAGGGCGTCAGCCCGACGTGCTTTTTGAACAGCTGGCAAAAATAAGGGAAGTTGCTCAAGCCGATGGCCTGGCCTACTTCTTGTACGGCTGCGTCGCTCGTGCGCAGGAGCCAGCAGGCTTGGCGAATGCGCCGCGCCGTTAAATATTCGGTAATGCTGGTGCCTACCGTCTGCCTGAACACCGCGGAAACATGGTTAGGCGACAGATGAACCGCCTTGGCAAGAGCGTCAAGCTGGAACTCCTCCATGTAATGCTCTTCGATCCATTCCATAACCTGCTCCGCTGTGGACGATTTGGGTTTGCCGGATGCTCCGGACCCGGAAGAGGAGGATTCCAGGGAGGCCTCGGCGGAAACGGCCGGCTTTTGCGCGGAGACCAAATGCAGCAGAGCGACCAGAAACAGCATCTGTTCCTCCAGCATCCGCTCCTGCGGTGACTGGGCGATGCGTTCCCGGTAATCCTCTATCAATCCGAGCATCCGCCCCTGGGGAAGACCGGACACAATCTGCTGCGCGAGCGGCGTTTTCCACAATCGGTGGAAGAAGGCCTGCAGGGATGGAAAAGGGGCCAGGTATCGTTCCAGCTCCGTCGGCTCAAAGACGAACAGAGAGCGGATATACCTGGCTGCAGGCGGCAGCTTGATTTGAATCCGGTGCAGCTGAAAGGGGCGGAAGCAGATCAAAGTGCCCGGAGCCAGCTCTGAAATTTGTTGATTAACAATGACCTGCCCGGCGCCTTCATGCACATACAGCAGCTCCATCCCTTGGTGGGCATGATAGATTTCGACGAATTCGTCCGTCCGGTTTCTGACAAAAGATAACTGAACCGGATGCTGGTTCAGGTTCATATAGTTCATGATGCGCATCGCAACGTTCACCCCATGAGATTCGCCGTAATATAACAACATTTTATCATAAGGACGCCAAACAATGCGGCTGTATTTTTTGCTAAGCTATAGGGGGAATGGATAGCAGACAAATGACATGAACTTATACATCAAATGAGTACACGGAGCGTGAAGCATTGTGAAGAAGCAGCGATTGAACGAGCACTGGGAGCATCACCGCGGAAGCCTGGGCGGCCCTTGGGAGGTCTGGCGGCAGGACAAGCTGCAGAACCACTATAATGTGCCGTGGCATGCGGTAGAGCTGCCGCATACGTACAACGGATTGGACGTGCTGGACCCCGACGGCAAATATTATCAGGGGCAAGGCTGGTACCGGACGAAGCTTGCCGTCAGCAATCCGTATCCGCAGGGACGGACGCTGCTGCATTTCGAAGGAGCGGGACAGCGTACCGATGTGTACGTATACACGAGCAAGGTAGGCTCTCACCTCGGAGGCTATGACGAATTTACCGTGGATATCACCGATGCGGTCGAGGAAGCCAAAGCGATCGAGCGCTATCAAGGCTTGACCCCGATCGCGGTCGCCTGCGATAACAGCCGCGAGCTGGAGACGATTCCTTCGGATGCGAGCGATTTCAACCTGTACGGGGGCATTTACCGTTACCTGAACCTGGTGTATGTTCCGGCGGTATCGCTTGAGCGCGTGCACGTGGAGCCGCAGCTGTCCCAGGACCTCAAGTCCTGCACGGTCAAAGTGCGGGCGGCGCTGTATAATCCGCAGGGCCATTCGGCGGATGAGGTGAAGCTGACGGTGCGCTTGCGCGACCACGAGGGAAAAGAGCTGGCCGCATTCGAGACCAGCACCAAGGCGTGGGAAGGCATGAAGGAGCTGTCGCTGCATGAATTAACGGACCGACGCTCTGGACTACGGACGAGCCGTACTTGTACAGCTGCACGGTAGAGCTGGACAGCGCTTACGGGCACACGGAAGTCGTGGAGCGGTTCGGTGTGCGCAGCTTCGAATTTGTCACCAAAGGCCCATTCAAGCTGAACGGCGAACGGCTTCTGCTGCGCGGTACGCATCGTCATGAGGATCATGCCGGCGTTGGCCCGGCGATGACCGAAGAGATGATCCGCACCGAGATGCACCTGATTAAGGACATGGGCGTCAACTTTATCCGCCTCGGCCATTATCAGCAGTCCCGGATCGTGCTGGAGCTGTGTGACGAGCTGGGCATTCTGGTCTGGGAAGAAATTCCGTGGTGCCGAGGGGGTCTCGGCGGCGAGCAGTACAAGCAACAGTGCCGCGATATGCTGAGCGCGATGATCGAGCAGCATTATAACCATCCTTCGGTAATTTTGTGGGGGCTCGGCAACGAGAACGACTGGGAGTGCGATTTCGATTATTTCGATATCCCGGCGATCCAGGCATTGATGAAGGAGCTTCATGAGCTGTCGCATAAGCTGGACCCGGGCCGGCTGACGGCAATTCGCCGCTGCGAATTTTGCAAAGACATTATCGACGTGTATTCGCCTTCCATCTGGGCGGGCTGGTACCGCGGCATTTACACGGATTACGAGGAAAGCTCACGCCAGGCGTTCGAGAACGTCGACTCCTTCTTCCATATGGAGTGGGGCGCTGACAATCTTGCGACGCGGCATGTGGAGAAGACCTATACAGGCTTCGAATTTATTGGTCACGGCAACGGTCAGACCGATGAGCGCGACGGCGACTACCTGCTGACCGGTGGCGATCCGCGCGTGTCACGGGACGGCGACTGGTCGGAGACATACTTCTGCGAAATGATCGACTGGTATTTGAAATCGCAGGAGAACATGGACTGGCTGACCGGTGCGGCGCAGTGGGCGTTCAAAGATTTTGCGACGCCGGTTCCGTCCGGACTCGCCGATTCCCTACTTGAACATGAAGGGCATTATCGAGCGCGATTTTACCAAAAAAGACGCCTACTACGTCTACCAATCGTATTGGACGTCGAAGCCGATGGCCCGTATTTACGGCCATACGATGCCGGTGCGCTGGGGTGCGGAAGGGGAACGCAAGCAGATCAAGGTCTACTCGAACTGCACCGAAGCGGAGCTGTTCCTGAACGGAGCCAGTCTTGGCGTGAAGCGGCGCGACTCGCAAAACTTCCCGGCCGCCGGCCTGCGCTGGGATACGGTGCTTCAGCCGGACACGAACCATGTGAAGGTGGTTGCGGTGAAGGACGGCGTTACCGTCACGGACGAGCTGTCGTTCGAGTACCAGACGCAAAGCTGGGGCGAGCCTGCCGAGCTGAGGCTGAACGCCCAGCCGCAGGAGAACGGCCAACTGCTCGTAGAAGCGCTGGCCTATGACGCGCAAGGCGTGCTCTGCCTCGATGCGGCCAACTTCGTGCGCTTCGGCATCGCAGGTGACGGTAAGCTGATCGACTGCCAGGGAACCGTCCGCGGCTCCAGCCTGATCCAGCTGGCGAACGGCCGCGCGCGCATCCTGATCGATCCGTCCGGCGGTGCCGCCGCGAGCGTACCGGTCACCGGCTTCGTTTCCGCGAGCGGGCCGAATTCCGGCGCCGGTGCAGGCGCAGGGTCCGCTCCCGCAGCCGGCGTGAGCACAGCGCAAGCTGGCGCAGCGCCTGACAGCACTGGAGCTGCGAATGCATCAAGCTTGACCCGCAAGCCGGTTTCGGTCGTCAGCGCAGCCAGCGCCGGCTTGGTTACTGCTTTTATTACTATATAAAAAACACAGGGTGTGACAGATAAGCTAAGCTAAGCGATTAGCGGCCAAGCGAAGGGAAAGAGGCCTGTTGAAGGAGTGAAACGTTCGCCTTTGAAATTGTGAAATCACCACGAAGTATCATCTAATCCAATTTCACAATTTCAACAGCGACCGGAAACAGACCTCTTTCCCTAAGCAGGCACCTGCTAGTTTATCCGGTCACACCCCCATCCCCAAGGAGGCCGAAACACATGACATGGGATACAAGCAAATTTATGAAAGCGGATAACCTGCAGGAAGCGCTCCCGCACATCTGGGAAGCACTGCAAAGCAAAGTGGACCTGATGATCGAGCAGCTCGGCGACAAGTCGCCTCACGTGGCTCCAAGAGACACAGGCAAGTATGACGACATGCGCCACGATTGGTGGACATCCGGCTTTTGGCCGGGCATTTTGTGGATCATGCACGAGATGACAGGCAAGGGCGATTACAAGAACGCGGCTTGGGGCTGGGACGAGAAGCTGGAGCAGCGGTTCGATTCAACCGAGCAACTTTCACCACGACGTCGGCTTTCAGTATTTGCCTACGGCGGTGATCAAATATAAGCTGACCGGCGATGAGGACGGCAAGCGCCGCGGCCTGGCGGCGGCGAACTTCCTTGCAGGCCGCTTCAACCTTGCGGGTAATTTCCTGAGAGCATGGAATCAGGACAAAACCGGCTGGGCGATCGTCGATTCCTCGATGAACCTGTCCATCCTGTTCTGGGCGGCGGAAGAGATTAGCGATCCGCGCTTCAGCATGATCGCGAAGGCGCACGCAGATACGGTTGTGAAGCATTTCATCCGCGAGGACGGCTCCGTGAACCACATCGTCAGCTTCGACCCGCTGACGGGCGACAAGATCAAGTCGCTCGGCGGCCAAGGCGCCGGACCCGACTCGTCCTGGAGCCGCGGCGCGTCGTGGGCGCTGCACGGCATGGCCAATACGTATCGCTATACCGGCGATACGAAATACTTGCACGCGGCTCAGCGCGTCGCGCATTACTTCCTAGCAATGCTGCCGGACGACCACGTCGCGCATTGGGATTTCCGCGCGGCCGAGTCGCTCGATGGCGAGCCGCGCGACACCTCGGCGGCTACCTGCGCCGCCTCGGGGCTGCTCGAGCTGGCCGCTGCGCTGCCTGCGGTACAGGGGCGCCCGTACCGCGAAGCGGCTGAGCGCATCCTGCTCTCGCTGACGCAAAACTACGCCACGTGGGATCGTCCCGAGCACGAGGCGATTCTGTACGCCGGCACCGGACACAAGCCGGCCGGACAAAACATCGATGTCTCCCTCATCTACGGAGACTACTATTACGTCGAAGCGCTCGCGAAGCTGCTCGGCTGGAAATCGCGGATTTTCTAATCCGCGTCAGCTGCCGTCAGCCTGGCAAAGGAGCTGCCCTGGCTGAGGATTGGCTAGGGGCAAGCCCTGCGTCAGGCTCAGCCCTAATACGAAAGACGCCTCCACCGCCGCTGTAGAAGCGGAGCTGGGGGCGTCTTCTTGCTTTCTGGTCTGCTTGGCGGGATAAAGCCCGAGCCCCGTGGATCCATTTAGAAGGAGCCGCTGGGCTGGCTGTAAGCCCTATACAGTTCGAAGAAGGGGACGATCTGTTCGTGACCCGTCAACCTCGACCGGCGGGAAGCGTTTGGGTCCGGGCTAGCTTTTCCTTATCCGGCGGGCTTTCTTCATGCCTAAGGCTGTTTTTTCCCAACCAGCGGGCTGAACAGGTTTTTGATTTTAGGAGATAAATAATGGCTGCCCCTGCGGTCCTGTACCTGCTCGACCATCAGGGCGACCAGCAGCTGCGGGTTATCGGTGTTGAAGGCGACGAACCAGCCGTTTTCCTGTCCGGCGGTATCTTTTTTCACTTTCAGCTCGGCGGTGCCGGTCTTGCCTGCAAGCTTGAGTCCTTCGATCTTGGCATCGTGACCGGTTCCGGCGGGATTCTCGATGACCTCGGTCATTTTCTCCGTCACTGTCTTCGCTACGTCGGCGCTGATCAGCCCGGTTTTCCAGGGCTCGCTTTTTTGCCCCTCGTTCATCAGCAGCACCGGCTTCAGCATCGTCCCGTTATTCGTAAATACAGTGTACGCCGCGGCGACATGCAGCGGACTCATCACGACCTCTCCTTGCCCGTAGCCGGAATCGGCTAGCTGTACATCGTTGCGCATTTTTCCATTGTTGGAAAGAGTGGAGGTGTCGATGGCGAGCGGAACGGGCAGCTTTTCGCCAAATCCGAATTTGCCCGCCGCCTCAAGAAATTTGTCCGCTCCCATATCCAAGGCCACCTGGGCAAAATAAATGTTGTCCGAATACATCAGCGCCTTGGACAGGTTCACCGCGGTTTGCGATTCGGACACCCGGGTCACGTAATAATTGCCCCAGGAGGCGTCCTTCTTCCACTGCTTGCCGACAATGCTGCGCTCTGCATTCGGATCGAGCGTTCCGGCCTGCAGCGCGATAGCCGCTGTCAGCGGCTTGAAGGCGGAGCCCGGAGCATAAGCGCGGGCAAAACGGTTCAGCAGCGGTTTGTTCGGGTCAGTCCGTCCACTGCTTCCACTGGCTGGCCGACACGCCGCTGATGAATAAATTCGGATCGAAGGAGGGGGCGCTGGCGAGGGCCAGCACTTCACCCGTCATCGGCTGCATCACCGCGCCTGCGCCGGTATCGGTCTCAAGCTGATGATACAGATTCAGCTGCATCTCCGAATCAATGGTCAGCTGGATCTTTTCTCCGTTGACAGCGTCCCGCTGCGCCAGCGTTGCTTTCTCCCTGCCGTCCGGGTCTGCGATGTAGATGCGGGTACCCGCCGAGCCTCTCAGCTTGGACTCGAATGCGAGCTCCAGCCCCGACTTGCCGATCCAGTCGTCGGTCTGATAGCCTTTATCTTTATATTTGGTCAGCTCCTCGCTGCTAATTTTGCCTATGTAACCGACCAAATGTGCCGCCGCGGCTTCCAATGGATAGGCGCGGAGCATTTTCTTCCGGTAGGTGACTCCTTGCAGCGCCGTCAGCGCCTCCAGCCGTTTGTCATCCGACGCCACGATCGTAATCGGCACGAAATAATCCGGTTTGACCCAGGTGGCCTTCAATTGGGCCTGGATATCCTGGGGATTCGCCTTCAACACATCCGCCAGCTTGATGACGGTATCGTCAGCGGGCTCAGGCAGCTTTTTCGGAATGAGGCCGATCTCCAGCCTCTCCTCGTTAATTGCCAGCCCGAGTCCCTGCCGGTCGACAATTTCGCCCCGAAGCGGCGCTGTCTCCTCCACGCGGACTTTATCCTTGTCTGTCAGCTTGGGGTGGATATAAGTAGAGTCCCAGCGGACCTTCCAGCTGTCCATTTCTTTTTCCTTGTTCTTGACCATAACCTTTTCTTTCACCATCATCAGCTGCGCAGTCTGGTCGTACGCAATCGGACCGGCGGATGTATTCATCTCTACGTGCATCGTATAGGCTGCTTTATTCGGGTCCGTCTGCACCTCCTTCGGTTTGGATGCAGCGGATGCGGCCGTGTCGGCGGCAGGCTTAGTCTCCAGAGGCTGCCAGCGGATGGATAGATCGCTCATGCCAATGCCCTCATAAATCGATTTATACCGGTTCACGAAATTTTCCAGCGTCGTTTGCTGCTTGGTTTCGGCCGGAAGCAGGTTATACATTGACTCGTACTGCTTCTGCTGCCAGGCCTCCACGAAAGCTTTCATTGTATCTTCAGGCTTGGGTACGACTTTTTCCTCACAGCCTGCCATCAAAACGCCCAGCAAGAGCACGAACATACAGCTGCCCGCCAGCTTTCCCCATCGATTGTTCATTGCAGGCACCAATCCTTTCCATGGCTTTCATTTCCTCATTGTATAAAAGACGCGCGGCAGACGAAATAGTTGAACCCTGATATTGTTCTGATAGGGTTCTGATACAGCTGGAACGATGAAGCAGGCCCGCAGTAAGTCCCAGCATACACGGTGGCAAGTTCATAGAGCTCCTAGCGACTTACAGCAAGCCGGCAGTAGTCCAGCAGTCATACAGCAGCAGGCACAGCAGTAAGTTCATAGAGCTCCCTAGCAAATTCACACCAAGCTGGCAGCAGCCTAACAGCAAATTTTCTGCAAGTCCCCTCGGAATGGTCCCGCACCGCATAAAGTCGCAGGCGCCAGGGTATTTTATCCGGTAGATTTTAAGCGAAATCGAATCCAGCGGCAGGAGGAGCGACCCTTGTATCTTTTATATACCCATAATGATCTGGACGGCGCAGGCTGCGGCATAGTTGCGAGATGCGCATTCGGCGTGAAAGCCGACATCCGGTACAATTCTATCGGCGGGCTCAACTTGCAGGTAGAACGGTTTCTGGAGAAAGGCAAAAAGAAGCATCAGCTGTTTATCACCGACCTGGCGGTGAATGAAGCCAACGAGCAGGGGCTGGACGCATTCGCCAAAGCCGGCGGCAAAGTTAAGCTGATCGATCATCACAAAACTTCGCTGCATTTTAACCGGTATGCCTGGGGAATGGTTCAAGTCGAGTATGAGAACGGGAAGCTCGCGTCAGCAACGTCGCTTTTCTATGAATATTTGCTGCAAAACGGGCTGTTGAAGCCGACCCCGACGCTGGATGCCTTCGTTGAACTGGTCCGGCAGTACGATACCTGGGAGTGGGAGCGGAACAATCAGCAGCAGGCGAAGCGGCTGAACGACTTGTTTCATTTGATGTCCATTGAAGAGTTCGAGGAAAAAATGGTCGCGCGGCTGCAGCACGCCGAGACGTTCGCCTTCGACGATTTTGAAGAAAAGCTGCTGGATATCGAGGAGGAAAAAATCGAACGGTATGTCCGCAGAAAGAAGCGGGAGTTGATCCCAACGGTCATCCATGACCTGTATGCAGGCATTGTTCATGCCGAGTCTTATCACTCCGAGCTTGGGAACGAGCTGGGCAAGGAATACCCGCACCTCGATTATATCGCGATTCTCAATATGGGCGGCAAACGGATCAGCTTCAGAACCGTCCATGACTATGTGGATGTGTCGGATATTGCGGGCCGGTATGGAGGGGGAGGGCATGCCAAAGCGGCCGGAGCCTCGATGACCGAGGAAGCTTACCGTCAGTATGTGGCGGAAGTATTTCCGATGGAGCCGATCCGGGCCGATGCCTTCCGCAATGCGTTTAACACAAAGAAATCTCCGTACGGCTCTCTTTACGAAAACCGGAAGGATCAAAGCATGTTCATCTTCTCCGTTGGAGGCGGCTGGGCGGTTGATGTGGACGGCGAGGAAGAGGGCGGACGGTTTGCTACGTTCGAGGAGGCGGAGCGCTACGTCAAAAGGCAATATGCCGCATGGCTGGCGCGGGACGAAGTCTACGTCTCCTTCCTAATGGAGCATATGGCGGAGCAAAAAGCCAAGCTTCAGGTGTGACGCGAAGCTGAAACTTGAAGAAAGCCAAGGCGCAGCCGTGGCTTTCTTCGTGCTGCCCGCTCGTCTTAACGCGGGCGTTGGGTAAACACTTGAAACGTCACGCCGTAACGATCGGTGATCATGCCATAAGCAGGGCTGAAATGAATTTCGCCCAGCGGAATATGCACCTGACCGCCCGCACTCAGGGCGTCGTACACCTGCCCAGCCTGCGCTGCGTCCGTCGTCACGAGGCAGATGTTCACCTGACTTCCGGCTTCGAGGCTTGCTCCCGGCAGGCTGTCGGAAACCATCAGCTCGGCTTCCCCGATCTTCAGTACGGAGTGCGCTACGCGGGCTTTTTCTTCTTCCGACAGAGGGGATACGGGATTCTGGGGCCCTTCGCCGAACGTTTGCTTGAAGACGACCTTGGCACCGAGCGCTTCCTCGTAGAAGCGGATCGCTTCGTGCGCTTTTCCGTCCAGCATGATAAATGGGGTTAATTGTAAAATCATAGAGTAACAGCTCCTTCTCAATAAGAATTTGATGGTTGCTTACGGCTCTAACTGAATGATAACTTATAATGGTGACAAGGATTGTCATCAACTAAAAATAATATTCTAAAAATATTGTGTTTGAGGGAGAAGCTACAGCCATGTCGAAATCAAAACGGCTCTTGGATTTGATGATGACAGTGAATCGCAAACGCAGATTCAAGGTTCAGGAGCTGGCCGACGAGTTCGGCGTGTCCAAGCGAACCATCTTGAGAGATCTGCAGGAGCTGAGCGAGCTGGGGGTTCCTTTATATTCCGAGGTCGGGCCGCACGGCGGATACCAGGTGCTGAACGAGCGGATTTTGCCGCCGATTGCGTTTACGGAGGAGGAGGCCGTTGCGATTTTTTTCGCTTGCCATGCGCTGCGCCATTATACGTTCCTGCCCTTCAAGACGGAGTCCTCGTCTGCGCTAAGCAAGTTCTATCACTACATGTCCGGGGATGTTAGAGACCGGATCGATCAGATGAAGCATCGGGTAGATTTCATAACGCCCAAAAGGCAAGCGGAGTTCCCCTACTTGTCGATCCTGCTGGAAGCCGCCATGGAGCAGGAGATTATCCTGATTGAATACGAATCGCGGCAGGGGACGGCCAGCAGAAAAATACAGCCGGTCGGCCTCTATGCCAGCAGCGGCTTGTGGTACTGCTCGGCTTACTGCTTTCTCCGCGGCGGCTTCCGCGTGTTCCGCTGCGACCGAATCCATGCGGCTGTGGAAGATGTTTCGGACACGAAGCCGCTGGATTTGCGGCATATTCATTTGGACACGAAGGAGGCGTTTACGAGAGACCATACGCCGGAGGCTCGCCTTCAAGTTGAGCTTACTCCGGAGGGGGTGCAGCAGTGCGAGGCCGAGCTGTGGTCGGCATCCCGGCTCCATATCCGCGAGGACGGCACAGGATGGATCGAGGGAGAGGTTCCGGAGCGGGAGCTGCCCTTTTTTGCAAAGTTTTTTATCGGCTTGGGGAAGGAAGCGGATGTGCGCCAGCCGCCCGAGCTGCTGGATAGGATGAGGCAGCTGCTGACCGAAATGATGGAGCGGTATGCGGCAAAATAGTGGGGAATGGTGGCTGGTTCGATGAGACGAATGAGACCTATGCGGCTGCTGCCGATCAGGCAGTTTGACGTGGAAACAATGGCGATACTCGCTCAATGTTTATATAAGCCTTCAGAAGAAAAGCTGAGTTTGATCGCCCGCGGCTATCTGGACGATCCGGCTCAAATCTGCTGTGCATATGCCGCGGAGGAGTCCTCCACGGCAGTTTGTGCCATTCTCGGTTTGAGGCTTCAAGCTTGCCGAGAGGCCGCTATCATCCAGCATATCGTTGTAGATGAGGCTTACCGAGGCTCAGGGCTCGGCCGATTGCTGCTGGAGGACGCCGCAGCCCGCTATGCCATCCGCTCGTTCACAGCGGAGACAGATCAGGATGCCGTCGGCTTTTACCGGGCCTGCGGCTTCGATATCCGAAGCCTTGGCGAAAAATATCCCGGCGTGGAACGCTTTCTCTGTGAGAAGCGGATAGTCAAGGAGACATGAACGCCTGGGATATGGTTGTGAAAGCTGGTCTCTTGCTAGGCTCGCGGCATCAAAGCGGCACTCTGTTTGCTAGGGGCAGCCAGCAGTATATACGGACTTGTTTGCCCGCATTGCAAAAACCATTCTGTTGTTCGATTTGTTCGTTTTATCGAATGCATGATTGAGGGCTTTTCTCTGAGAAAATGTGCAGAGCAGTTAAACGATGAAGTCACGCATGTCACTTTGTTTTACTGGCGGCATAAGATTCTTTCCGCTCTGAAGCAGATTCCAACCGAAGCATTTCAAGATATTGTTGAAATGGACGAGACCTACTTTCTTTACTCGGAAATAAGCCACGATCAAGTGTGCGTGCTGGTTGCCCGTGACCGTCAGAAAATGACTTACTCTGGCGTACTTGGGCGTGGACGTATTCGGACTACAAAATTAGACGAAGCGATTGGTGGTCATCTGTCTGACTCAAACGTGTTATGCACTGATTCATGGAGGGCATTTAGCTCCTTTGCGAATTCAAAAGGCACGACTCATTACCGATTCAAATCCGACGGAAAACAACGTGTGAAAGGCGTGTACCATATCCAAAACGTAAACAGCTACCACAGCCGCTTGAAGAAATGGATGGATCTCTTCAATGGTGTTGTAACAAACGTATTTGCAGAATTACTTGGCGTGGTTTCGTTACTTAGACAGCAAGGAATATGAGAATACCGCATCGAATAAGAAAAATATGTTGGTCAAATCGTGCCTGTTTACTGTGACCGACACGAACACCAAACTTCGGCTTTCTGCTTATTCTTGTTAAGCTAACGGGCAGATTTGCGCAACGAGCATATAACTTCACCACGAGGTTGCCGCGGGATCATCGGTGGCCTCGTCTGCTAAACGTGCAGTAATGCAGTTATGGAAAATCAATGGAAGAAGAAGGATATTTTGTACTCATCTCGAATCCAATACAACACGTAGAGCTGCAGGGGGTAATATGAATGGAAAAAATTGCAATAATAACTGATATTCATGGAAACAGCCCTGCATTAATGGCAGTGCTTCAGGATATTACTTTCAAAAACGTTGATCACATTTATTGTTTGGGGGATGTGGTCGGTATTGGACCAGACTCCAACCAAGTCCTTGATTTGTTATTGTCACGGACCGATGTTTCTTTTGTTGTGGGTAATCATGATATAGCGGTAATGGCCGCCTTTCATGGTGAGGAGGCTCCAGAAGGGCATCAAAATATACGGTACCATCATCAATGGTTGGCTGAAAGAATCAATCCCGTATACATTGAAGCGATGGGCAAATGGCCTAAACAGTTAATCAACGATCATTTCAATAAACAACTGCTATTTACTCATTATCATCTCAATCCAGATGGCTGGTTTTTGTCTATTGAAAAGAACCCGACAGCGGAGAATTTAGACCAACTCTACAAAGATACCAAATTAAAGCTGGTGTGCTTTGGTCATCATCACATCGTCCACCACTTTGTTTCTTGCAAACGAGATTATTTCAATCCTGGTGCATTAGGATGTTACGATAAACCGCTCGCAAGATACGGCATTGTTACGTTAACCGAGAATGCTATCAGCGAAGAGTTAATCGAGGTACCCTACGACAATAAGGAGTTTCTGCAATCTTATCATCGGTTGCAGGTACCTGAACGGGAATTTATTCTGAAGATTTTCCATGGTGGGCAATTAGGTTAGGAATTTAACGAAGCAAGGCTGTCGACAAAATGGATCGGCAGCCATTGCGCTAACTGGGAACGATAGCAATAAGAACAGGGAGCATACCGCCGAGGTGCTGCTCCCTGTTCTTGTTGAAGTAACGGGCAGCTGAGAAAAAGGAGATCACATATGAGTCCATTAATGAACAATACAAAGTGGGACGAGATCAGATTGGCTATGAGTGTTTTCGAGGGAGCGATTCACTGGAGAACAAAGGACGCAGAAAGCGGATATATCAGTAGGTGGGATGCTGAGTGGTTTCATCATTTTAGGATAGGTAATTACAAATACATCGAATGGTTGGAAATCTGTCTGACCAACGATAACACATCGTATGTCATATCCAAGTTAAAGGAAATTCGCGTTCCAGGCGAAATAGATGGAGATGTGTTAAGAGTTTACGGTTACAAAGACGGATTTGTGGATTTTATTTGAGATTCTTATTGAACTAACGGAGACGATAGTTCAATATAAAACACCACCAGCTAGACTCGTGGCATTGACGCCGCGTATTTTAAGCTCTGTTCAAGCTGCCTCTGCACTAGGTCATACTCTCGGGGGAAATACATGAAATTCTGCATAGAAGAAGGCTGCCGAGCATAAATTGTTCAGCGACCTTGATGGGAGTGAGGACAATGTTGAAAATAAGCAAAGTTATTATAGCGATAATCGTTATTGGTTTTTCTAGTTATCTTCTAATTACTAAGAACTTTGAATTAATGCCTTATTTGATGTTATTTCTGGCGATATTAATGTTGGTGACAGGACTAATCGAATACCAAAGAAATAGAAAAGGATTTTGGGGGTATTTAAGTATTTTAGTTTCTTTGTTTATTTTATTTGTCTCTATACGGGGCTTCTTTTTCAACTAACGGGAAACGATAGCTTAATAAATAATTACGACGCGGTTGCCGGTATAAAATCGGCAGCCGCGTTGTGCTAACAGGCAGAATAATTCCAATATGTGGTATATTGGAATTATTAGCTACTCTAAGTGGAGGTGCTTATGAAGCTTACAATAGAATCTATAGAAGCAGGGATAAAACTTTTTGTGTTTATAATAGCTATTTCTCTCTTCTTTACATTGGTAAGGTTCCTAGTCAAAAAATATTTAAGTGACTTCTCTCAAGGTTTTTGTAGAATGATAATAAATATATTTAGGTCAATTAAAAGTAAAAAATAACAATGTCCACTGTTAAACGACGGAAAAAGTTAGTTGAGCGAATAAGGCATTAAAGAAGTTCGATTAGTATAATATGCTTATGAAGGAAGTGTCGAACTGTGCGAAATAAAAAATATTGGACCCTTCTACCTCCTTTTTTGTTGATTGCAATATTCATGGCATTTTATTTACCAAGGGAATTAAAGACCTTAACGTTAATTGTTCCAATAGTATTTTGGGGAGTATATTATATTTGGGGATATATTAAAAAGACGAATAAATAAAAGAAGCTAATAACCTTGGCTTCGAAGGAACCAGGTTGTGAGTACGTCTACTTTCGTTATGCTAACGGGCAGGAGAGTTTGAAGCTCACGTAGAATAAATCACTTTTATAAATCCATATTTTGGATAACTGAAATTGGGAAACGGGGTTGATGCAAATGTTTTTAGTAAATTCTCGTGCCATAATTGAAAGAATAGTAAACGGAACATTAGAAATAGTAGTACAGACAAGGGATAAAGCGGGTGAAGCGAAAAGAATTGAACTTCCTGGTGGCAGAATCGAACAATATGAATCATTAACACAAGCTCTAATAAGGGAAGTTAAGGAAGAGACTGGACTGGATGTAGTCGAAATTGAAGGTGATGATACACGGGTAGATACAACAGGTATCGACCCAGACTTCCAAGTGGAATGTATAAGACCCTTTGGAGCTTATCAAACAATAAAAGTGTCCTTTTGATTCAGTTGGAGTTTATTTCCGCTGTAAAGTGCAAGGGGAGTTATTATCTTCAGGTGATGAGACTAAGAATCCAAGATGGATTTCAGTAGACGAATTAAGAAGTATGATGGCTGATGAGCCTTTGCAATTTTCTAATGTAGACAGAGCAGGGATAATGTTTTACTTAAAATCACTCGAGTAGAAGTTTTGATTGCTATGCTCGTTACGCTAACGTAAAAACGATAGCTTAATAAATAATTACGACGCGGTTGCCGGCATAAAATCGGCAGCCGCGTTGTGCTAACGGGCAGTTATGCGTAACTTCTAGGGAATGTAAACATCTAAATAACGTAAGGAACGAGGAGGCAGACAATTCTTGGGAGGAACGAATGTATGGGATGCGGAGTGGGAGGTTAACGAAGAGCAGGCGCGGACGCTAATCGGCAGACAATTCTCTCAGCTGTCATCGAAGCAAGTGAAGCGATTGGGCTGGGGCTGGGACAATACGGTTTTTCTCATCGGTGACGAGTACGTGTTCCGGTTTCCAAGAAGAACGATTGCAGTTGGCTCGATTCGTATGGAAGGGAAGCTGCTGCCGAAGCTGGAGGCATATATGACCATCCCCTATCCGAAACCGTTGTTTTATGGCGAAGCAAGTGACGAATACCCGGCACCATTTCTGGGCTATGCCTACGTGCCAGGAGATTTCCCCATCGGTTTGACGGAAGAACGCCGGGCTTTATCGGCAGAGACGCTGGCGAAATTTTTGCGGAGATTGCATGAGTTTCCGGTGCAGGCGGCGCTGAAGTGCGGAGTTCAGCAAGATCATCGAAACTTGACGGACATAGCATCGCGCAAAGTGAAATTGGAGGGCTTTCTATCGAAGGTGGTTGAACACTTGTCGCCGGAGGAGTCAGGTGTGATCGAAGCGTATATTAGCAGGCTGCAAAAGGACCGTGTCGAGGCGGTGAATGCACTGCTACATGGCGATCTTCATTTCAAAAATATGCTTGTGAATGAGAACGGGATCGTTTCCGGCATCATTGATTGGGGCGATCTGAGCGTAGGCCATCCGGCTTGCGATTTGAGCGTTGCTTATAGCTTTTTGCCACCTTACGCTCGCGGCGTGTTTTTCGAAACGTACGGAGGAGCGGACGAGGAAGCGAAGCTGCTGGCGCGGCTGATCGCGGTATACATCCCCATACTGATCTTAATGCAAGCGGTCGATGACGGGAATGAAGCGATTGCGGCAGAGGCGAAATCCAACATCATGCGGGCACTGTCGGATTAGGCTCATTATTTCGTTGCGGCTATGGGGCTATGGCTATCGGCACCATTTTGTCGTTTAAAGGCCGCGATAAGGTACGATCCGCCTTCTCTGATGCCGCTTTATGTTGAGGAACACGAAATTCAACAGAGTAAGTCGTTGCGCTAATGTGGGACACGATAGCAATAAACCGCCTTCGTTGAAAAGGCGGTTTTCTTATGGTCAAATATCAACATTAGAATTTAACATAGCCTATTTTTTAAAGTGGAAGTGAGCACAATGCAGCTCAGAAGAGGGAAGGGGCAGGGGGTGGGAAGTTTACGGGCCGTCTTTGAAGTCGTGTTCCCACCGCTAGATCTAATAAAAAAGGAACACGACTTCAACAACGGCTGGAACCCTCTGCCCCTTCCCTCCCTCACGCACGAATAGATGGGTTTATCCAAATATTTTATAGGTTACATAGCCTGCAGCTTACAGCCTCTTACTGCTCCGCCCGCATCCGCAGCTTGAATTCCTTCGGCGAGCAGTGGTTATGCCGCTTGAACAGCTTGTAAAACTGCGCCATATTTGGAATCCCGACGGCCTCGCCAAGCTCCATAATACTAATATCCTGCGTCAGCAGCAGACGCTCCGCCGTTTTAATCCGTTTATAATTAACGTAGTCAACGAACGACAGCCCCATGACCTTTTTAAAATACTTAATAAAATAATGATAGCTTAAATTCAGCACGGCGCACGCCTGCTCGATGGCAATCTTTTCGCTGAGATGCGCGTCTACATAGTCTAAGGCCGGCTGCAGCCGCATCAGCTCCAGATTATCTGCTCCATGAAGCAGCTCTCGGGTATCGTGACGAAGGAGCAGCAGCATCAGTCTGCGGATAGAAGCGCTGATTGCCAGCTCATAGCCTTTCACTTTCGTTTGGGTTTCCTGAAAAATGTCCATAATAAGCGCGTATGCCTGCCGCTGCACCTCGGGTCCTCACGGAACATGTAATTCAAATGCCCAAGCGGACGCCGGGCTTCGTTGAAATAATGCAGGTAGGGCATCGTGCTCTCGTCAAAATGCTGCGCCAAATCGAATTGGCATACTATGTAGCTTACAGCCTCGGTACCCTCATTTCTCGTCCGGTGTAGCTGGGAGGAGCCGAACAGATGCACGTCACCCGGCTGCAGCAGCCTTGCATCGTGCTTGGTTTGGATGCCGAGAGAGCCTTGGACTATTGCCAGGAACTCCACTTCCTTGTGGTAATGCCAGCGGTTGACCTGCTGAGGCTCCTCGACCGGACGGCGCGGGGCATGGATCTGCCATATTTTGAGGCGCAGCAGCGGGTTCTGGTAATCGACGCGTTCGTTATGTACGTCGCTTTCTAACATTTCAAGATCGGTCAGCATGGTCATGGACGGGACAATCCCTCCTGCTTACAAAATATGACAAAACAAGATCGCATACTGTCATGAAGAAATAAACATGATTAGTATAGCACGTTTGGCGCAGCGAGGACATTATCGCATACAATGCTGGCAGTATTGAGAATATCTTTCCCGCGGTGTCATCCTATATAATCAAGGCAAGAAAACGCTACTCATTTCACTGGAGGTTACAAACCATGAGCCAAAAATTGCGCGTTACCGTATGGAACGAGTTCCGTCATGAAAAAGAAAACGAAAAGGTCCGCTCCGTCTATCCGAACGGCATTCATCAAGCGATCGGCGAAGGTCTGGGTGCCGATTTCGAGGTTCAATATGCGACATTGGATGAGCCGGAGCACGGCTTGACCGAGGACAAGCTGAACAACACCGACGTGCTGATCTGGTGGGGACATAAAGCGCACGGCGACGTGACCGAAGCTATCGTTGAGCGTATCCATCAGCGCGTGCTGCACGGCATGGGCCTGATTGTGCTGCACTCCGGCCATTTCTCCAAAATCTTCAAAAAGCTCATGGGCACTTCCTGCGACCTCAAATGGAGAGAAGCGGACGACAAAGAGCGTCTGTGGGTTGTTTCCCCGGGGCATCCGATTGTGGAAGGCATTGGGCAATATATCGAGCTGGAAGCCGAAGAAATGTACGGTGAGCACTTCGACATCCCGCAGCCTGACGAGCTGATCCTGGTCAGCTGGTTCGAAGGCGGCGAAGTTTTCCGCAGCGGCTGCACGTTCCACCGCGGCCAAGGCAAAATCTTCTACTTCCGCCCGGGCCACGAAACGTATCCGACGTACTTCAACGAGCAGGTGCGCCGCGTCATTTCCAACGGGGTCAAATGGGCTGCGCCGACGACCAGGGATTATCCTGTGTACGGCAACCATAAGCCATTGGAGCCAATCAAGGAAAAAGTCCGCGGCTAAGCGTGAAACGAACGAACGGTCAGCCTATTTGCAGGCGGCCCAAGCTATCCGGCGGGAGCCAGATCTCCTGCCGGATTTTTCTGTTTAAAACCGGACGGTCCGCTAAGAGGCCAGTGGAGTGCGGTAGGATCAATAGGCTTCAAGGACTGCACAAAGGTGCAGAGCAAAGGATCCTCCCTAGCAAAAAAAGCAAGGAGCTGTCTCCGGCAAGTCCGGTACAGCTCCTTTTCGTTTGATGTCCCCTTTTGGAGGAAAAGGGCTCCATTCCAGCTCGGTCAGCCCGTTCATTTGTTATCGCCCGGTTCTGCGTTTGGTGCGCCGCTTGCCTGTGGCGCCTGTTTTGCGTTTGCGGCGTTTTTTGCGTCCGGCCGGGAGCGCATCGGCGTCCTCGTCTTTTTTGCCTTTGCCGAAGGAGCCGAGCAGCATCTTGACTAGCGGTGCCATTTGTTGTACGCTTTGCACCATCTTCTGCACCTTGCCCATCGTATCCATGATGCCTTCGATCCCGCCCAGGCGGTCGATCATTTGTTTGACCTGGGCCACGTTAAACGTACTGCTGCCGCTTCCTCCGGAGCCTCCGCCGCCGAACAGCGAGCTTAGGGCGCCGCCTTGGCCTGCCGAGTTGGATGCCGGAACGGGCAGACTGGGGACTCCGGCGTCACGGAGCTGACTCCCATGCCGGAAAATGGCTGTTGTCCTGCATACGGGTTGGAAAATAAGTCTCCGCCTCCGCCCGCGGAATAAGGAGGCGATCCTTGCTGAAAGCTGCGGGTATGGGCACCTTGGTTGCCTATCGTAGGTCTTTGATGATAGCTCACGGGATTCACATTCCTTTGATTGGATTATGGCAAAGGGCCTTGTTGTACGGTCCGTTTTGCGCATGAAATAGACGTTTTGCCTAATGTAGTCTATGTGATAGGCGAATGGATGGATTGGACTCCTGTCACGGTTTTCGGCGATTTATTGGGTTTTAACCCACTACCGCATAAAAATAGTAAAGTTTTGCTATTCTAAAGGGAGGAATTCTCCCGAAAGTGTCGAATTATTTAGTTATAAGCAGGTTTGATATTGAAGCAGACCATCAAGGGGTTGAACAATATGCAATTGAAAAAGTTGAATGATAAAGCGATCGATCAGCTGTTTGAAGCGATTTTGACGCTTAAAGATATTGAGGAATGCTACGTTTTTTTCGACGATTTATGTACTGTGAACGAAATTCAGTCGCTCTCTCAGCGTCTGGAGGTAGCGCGGATGCTGCGCAAGGGCAACACGTATAACCAGATCGAGGCGGAGACCGGCGCCAGCACGGCGACGATTTCCCGGGTTAAGCGCTGCCTGAATTACGGAAACGACGGCTACAAAATGTCGCTGGAGCGCCTGGGCCGTTAAGAGAACTGCATCCGGGATGCTCCTTGTTTAGGCGTGGAGACGCGGTTGAAAGGAAGCGATGGACCGGACTGCTGGAATAATGTCAATGACTCGACGGATCGATGGATTAATGAATCGATGATTGACCGATGAATGATTCGATGAATGGATTGATTGGCGGATTAATGGCTTGGTGGATCGATGGATTAACGGATTGATGAACTGGTGGACTAACGGCTCAAAGGTTTGGCGGCTCGCTGAGTCGATGGATCGACTGGCGGATTAGCCGTTTAATGGCGTGGTAGATGGATGGCAAAATGGGTTTCACAGGCCGGCAATAAGCCGTGCAGCCAAGAGCACAGCCGCTGTGTCGGCTGGAAAATAGCGAGTGCGGATAGGGCCGCAAGATCCTGAATAGGGATCGCAGGGAATGGCCTTGGTCCCGCTCGTTTTTTCTGCTTGGTCTGCATCAGGCATACGCCCGGCGTTATGTAAAATGAAAACGCTTGCCTTGCGGGCGGTGCTTCAGCACGAATGCTTTTTCTCCCATTTCGACATAAATGGTTTTCGTATCCAATTGCGGGCGAACCCTATATATTTATGGTATAATAGGGAAAGTTAAATCTAAGAAGCGAGAAGGGCACTTCGAAGCGCCTTTCTTTTTGGGTTGGTAAAAGGGCATCGGATCGAACGTTTATCTTTTGCAAAGACAGGAAGGAGAACGCCGTTGAGCAGCTTGGGTATACTAGTCATCAGCCACGGTTCACGCAGCGAGGAATGGGTTCGTCTGGTTGACGAGGCCGTTCTTGCTATGCGTGTGCCTCAAGGTGTGCCGGTGTTTTCGTCTTTTCTTGAAATTGTCGAAGGGCGGCTCATTCAGGACGGAATTACGCATCTGGAGTCGCTCGGCGTGACGGATATTGTGGTAATTCCTTTCTTCGTGTCGTCGGGAAGCACGCATATCGATGAAATCAGCTATGCTCTGGGTGTGAAGCCGGAGCCGCTGCTGCCGACGGATATGACGCCTTTTGCGATTCGGGCGCGGATCCATTTCACTTCTCCGATTGACGATGATCCGATCATTGCGGACATCCTGTATGAAAAAATGAAGCCGTTGTCCGTCGACCCTCAACGGGAAATCGTTATCCTGGTTGGACATGGCAGCGTAGAAGAAGGCTTTCATCAGCGCTGGCTCGAAGGCATGGAACGGCTTGCCTCCCGTATCCGGACGCTTGGAGGCTTCGACGAAGTCGATACGGCGATGCTGCTGCCGGACCAGCTTCCGCAGAAAATGCAAAGGTGGCATCAGCTCAAGCCGGAGCATGCGGTGCTGGTCGTCCCGCTGTTTCTCAGCGAAGGGTATTTTACCAACGAAGTGATTCCGGCTCGCATGAACGGGTATATATACAGATACAATGGGAAAGCGCTGCTTCCGCACTCGCTGCTCTCGCGGTGGATGGAGCGGCAGACGGCGCCTTTTCTAGGTTTGATGCAGCACAGGTAGCTAAGCTTAGTACGACGGCATAGGTAAGGCGAATTTTTGGGTGAGCCCATTCTTCATCGATTACCATCGGATATAGGGCCGGAGCGGACTCAGACAATCTGAACGGATCCGCTGGGCAAGCTGCCGATATAAGCAAACCGCGAATCTGCGGGTAATAAAACTTATAACGGATAATGAACATACATAGGAAAGCCGGCTATAACAAGGAAATTGAAGCGAACGGGTGAAGAAAAGAATGGCCAAACGAGCAAGGTTGATTTATAATCCATCCTCCGGCAGAGAGGAAATTAAAAAGCGGCTGCCGGAAATTTTGCAGCGGCTGGAGCGCGGCGGTCTCGAGACCTCGACGCACGCGACGATCGGCGAAGGCGACGCAACGCTCGCCGCGGCGGATGCGGTTGCGCGCGGCTTCGATATTATCATCGCAGCGGGCGGCGACGGCACGCTGTACGAGGTCATCAACGGCATGGCGGAGAAGGAAAACCGCCCGCCGCTCGGTATTTTGCCGCTCGGGACGACGAACGACTTCGCCCGTGCGCTCAACATTCCGCGAAGCTGGGAAGGCGCGGTTGACGTCATTTTGCAGCAGCATACGCGCGTTATCGACGTCGGCAAAATGAACCAGCGCTATTTTATCAACATCGCCGGCGGCGGCTCCTTGACGGAGCTGACGTACGAGGTGCCGAGCAAGCTGAAAACGATGATCGGCCAGATGGCCTATTATATGAAAGGGCTGGAGAAGCTGCCGCGGCTGCGGCCCATCGATCTGTACATCCGGACCGATGAGGGAGATATCCACGAGGAAGTGATGCTGTTCCTCATCTCGAACTCCAACTCCGTCGGCGGCTTCGAACGGCTGGCCCCGGACGCGTCGCTCAGCGACGGCCTGTTCGACGTGCTGATCCTCAAAAAGTGCAACCTCGCGGAGTTCATCCGCGTCGTTTCCCTAGCGCTCCGCGGTGAGCATCTGGGCGACCCGAACATTATTTATTTGCAGACGCGCAATATCCAAGTGACCTCACCGGATTATGTACAGATCAATCTGGACGGCGAATTCGGCGGCACCCTGCCGTGCGTCTTTACGAACCTGCCGTCTCATTTGCATATTTTTGTGGACGAGAGCGGGCAATCGGTATATAAGCAGCACCCATTACAGCAGATTAAGCTGCCATGGAAAACTAAAGCTGGAGTGGACGAACATGAGCAAGAAGAGCAGTAACGGCAAGGGCTTCCGAGGCGGAGCGGGAACAAATGCGGGAGCGGGAACAAATGCGGGAGCGGGTAAGGCAAGGGCTGAGCGGAGCTCCGGACCAGAGGCTGGCGGAAGGAAGTCTGCAGCTGCTGGTGCAAGTGCAGGGGGCTATGCAGAGAGAAGGGGCCCTGGCGCAGGGGCGAACATGCCTGAAGTGGGCGCTTTGGCGAGGACGCGTGGCGGTGCGGGAGCTGTGTTGAAGTCTGCAGGGACTGCGGGAGCAAAAGGCCGTGCGGGCGGAAGAGCCCGAGAAGCAGCGGAGGTCAAAGCGGCAAAAGCGGGGGCATTGGCGCGAGCTCGTGGCAGAGCGGCGACCGCGTCGGAGAAGCGAGCTGGGACTGCGGGAGCAGGGAGCCAAGCGGGCAGAAGAGCCCGAGAAGCAGCGTTGAGAGCGACAGAAGCGGGTGCTTTGGCGAAGACGCGTGGTGGAGCGACGGCCGTCTCAAAGTCTGCTGGGTCCCCGGGACGTCCGCCGAGCAGAGGAAGACAGCAAGCGGCTGCGGATTTAAGCGGCCTGCCGGTGGAGAAGAACGGTGAATACGAAGCCGATATTGTCGGAATCGGCCATGAGGGCGAAGGGGTAGGCCGCGTCAGCGGCTATACCCTTTTTATTCCTGGAGCGCTCCACGGCGAGCGGGTGCTTGTCAAAGCGTTGAAGTTGAAGAAACAGTATGGCTACGGTAAGCTGTTGAAAATAATCAAAGCGAGCCCGGACCGGATCGCGGCGCCCTGTCCGATCTACAGCCAGTGCGGCGGCTGCCAGCTGCAGCACTTGAGCTACGACGCGCAGCTGCGCTTCAAGCGTCAGCTGGTGATAGATAACCTGGAACGAATCGGAAAGCTAAAGGTAGCGGGAGCTGGTATGGAAGCTTCGGTTAGCGCCGATGAGCGGACGGATGGATACTTGAACGCAAAAGGAATCGTTGTCCATCCAACCCTGGGAATGGACGATCCTTGGCGTTATCGCAACAAGGCGCAGGTGCCCATAGGCTTTGAGGCCGCTAGCGCAGACAGAGAAGGCGGGCTGGTCGGGGGCTTCTACGCCCAGGGCAGCCACCGGATCATCGACATGGAAGCCTGTCTCATCCAGCAGGAGAACAATGACCTCGTTGTGGCTGAGGTCAAACGGGTCGCTCGAGAGCTTGGCATCCGTGCCTACAACGAGGAGACGCATAAAGGCCTGCTGCGCCATGTCGTGGCACGGTACGGCTTCAACACGGGCGAGATCATGGTCGTCCTGATCACGAACGGCGAGAGCCTTCCGCATGCGGACGAGCTGGTCGGATTGCTGCGTGAAGCAATTCCCGGTCTCAAAAGCATCTGCCAAAATATCAACAAAGAGAGTACCAACGTCATCTTTGGCGACAAGACGAAGGTGCTTTGGGGCGACGATGTGATCTACGACACGATCGGGGACATCCGATTCGCGATCTCCGCGCGATCGTTTTATCAAGTGAACCCCGTACAGACTGAGGTGCTGTACGGCAAAGCCTTGGACTTCGCCGGGCTGAGCGGCGAAGAGACCGTGATCGATGCCTATTGCGGCATCGGCACGATCTCTTTGTTCTTGGCACAGCGGGCGCGCCAAGTGTACGGCGTCGAGATCGTCGGTGAAGCGATCGACGATGCTCGGCGCAATGCGCGGCTGAACGGCATCCGCAACGTTCAGTTCGAGACCGGCGCGGCGGAGGTGGTCATCCCCGAATGGCGGCGTCAGGGCATCGCCCCTGACGTCATCGTGGTTGACCCGCCGCGCAAGGGCTGCGACGCCGCGCTGCTCGAGACCATCCTCGCGATGCGGCCCGCCCGCGTGGTTTACGTGTCGTGCAACCCGTCGACACTCGCGCGGGACTTGCAGGTGCTTGAGGAAGGCGGGTATTCCACCGTCGAGGTGCAGCCGGTGGATATGTTCCCGCATACGGTGCACGTAGAATCGGTAGCTTTGTTGGTGAGGAATGGTTTGTAGACAACAAAATTAGTTTCCCGGTGAACACTTAAAGTCTGCCACTAAGCAAAATAAGTTTGCCGCTAAGCCGACCGGAATCAAGGCATCTGCCCTGAGTTTTCGCTCGGCTTGTTTCTTTTCCCAAAGCGAGGGTCTGTCAATAATTTTGTGTAAACTCATTTAGAGAGAAGCTCCCCCGAGGGGGAGTTCGGTACTCAAGGCAAATGTTGACCGATCCGATCCGGATAGAACACAGAAAGTTGGAGAAGCATCTGTCCCCAGTTCTGGACGCGTCCCGTCCATTTACGCGTGACGTCCATGGTGACGAGGTAGAGCATTTTCAGCAGCGCTTCATCGCTTGGGAAGATGCTTTTTCCTTTGGTTACTTTGCGAAGCTGGCGGTGGTAGCTTTCGATCATGTTGGTGGTATAGATGAGTTTACGTAGTTCGGGCGGATATTTGAAGAACGTGGCCAGCTCGTCCCAATTGTTGCGCCAGGAGCGGATAATGAGCGGGTATTTAGCTCCCCAGGCTTCTTCGAAACGATCGAGCTCCACAAGCGCCATTTCCTCCGTTACCGCTTTGTAGATCGGCTTCAGGTCCGCCGTTACTTTCTTTAGATCCTTGTAAGAGACGTAGCGCGTAGAGTTACGGATCTGGTGGATGATACACTTTTGGATTTCGGTCTTCGGATAGCATGCGGTGATCGCTTGTGAGAAGCCCGTCAGGTTGTCGACACAGGTGATGAGAATGTCCTGTACGCCGCGGTTTTTGAGATCATTCAGCACGCTGAGCCAGAACTTCGCCGACTCGTTCTCACCGATCCACATGCCCAGTACGTCTTTGTTGCCGTCCAGATCGATCCCGATGACCATATAGCCTGCCTTGTTTACAATGGCGCCGTCCTGCTTGACCTTGAAGTGGATGGCATCCAGAAAGACAACTGCGTAAACGCCTTGTAGCGGGCGATTCTGCCACTCTTTGATGAGGGGAATGATCTTGTTCGTGACGTTTGAGATCATCGTTGGCGAGACGTCAATGCCGTATAGATTCTGCAGATGATCCTGGATTTCTCTTGTGCTGACTCCTTTGGCATAGAGCGCGATAATTTGATCCTCGATACCGGTTACACTGGACTGATTCTTCTTCACTACGAGAGGTTCGAACTCACTGAAACGGTCCCTAGGCACGGTGATTTCCTGCTCGCCGTACTCGCTAGTGATCTTCTTCTTGCTCTTACCGTTACGACTGTTGCTTGTCTGCTTGTTTTGTACATCGTGCTTCTCGTAACCTAGATGCGTATCCATCTCGGCCTCAAGCATCTCTTGCAACGTTTCGGCGAACAAGTCTTTCAAGGCATTTTGTGCATCCTGCGCGGTGACCAGCTTATTCTCCTTGATGAATGCGCGGAGTTGTTCCTTTGTCCATAATCCCATGTGTACTCCCAACCTTTCTGTTACTTCTATTTTAGCAGGTTTGAGAGTTTACACAGTTTATTTTACAGACTCCGAAGCGATCTCCCAGACCGATAATTCAATCTGCCGCCGCGGGATCACTTGCCCTCAATTTCCTCCTTTTGTCTCGTGCCGCTGAGTGCAATCCCAATCATTGCCCCAATCCATAACCCTTGCCACCCCTACGTTTTTGCCCATCTAAAGCCTCTCGCTCAGGCATCTCCAATCGGTTCTGCTAATCACTCTTCTCATGCTTTTTGAATGCTCTTCCCAATCGGTTTACCCAATCCAATTACTCTTTAATACCAGGTTTGCCTAGTCTTTTCCCTGGTCTCAGCATCAAACTTATTTTGCATTTTTCCTGCTGTTTTCAGGTGATTTTTCAGGCTTTTACCCTGTAAGATCTCCGATTACAGCGGCAAACTTATTTTGCATCTTAGGATTGAGGAATAGGAGGGGGAAAGGCTGGGAAGCCTTGTGGGGAAAGGGATTGTGGCGATTGGAGGGGGAGGAGAGGGAGTGACAAACTTATTTGAAAATTGACATGATTGTAATTAGCTGTAGAACGCAATCAAAGTTTAAACAAAGCCTAAATAGTCGTACTAAAGCCTAAAAAGTCGTGCTACGAGCCGAGCGAGAAGCGGGGATATTTTCCTGTTTTTTCTCGGCTCTTTTCTCTTTTTCAAAGGGGGAGGTAAATCCAGGGGAACCCTTGTGGGGCAAGGTCGGAGGATGTTGGATCGTCTACACTTAGTTGGACAATAAAAATAAGGGCTTGTAGAATAAACCTATCAAGCAAAGGAGCGGATCTCTACAATGCCTAAACAACGCAGAACATTTACAGCAGAATTCAAAAAACAGATGGTGGGGCTCTACGAAAACGGAAAATCCCGTGCGGCGATTGTGGAAGAATACGGCCTCACGGCGTCCGCCCTGGACCGCTGGATTAAACAGGCTCAGACGACAGGTTCATTTTCCGAGAAAGACAATCGTTCAGAGGAAGAGAATGAACTCATCGCTTTACGGAAAGAGAACCAGCGTCTGAAAATGGAAAACGACATTTTAAAGCAAGCCGCGCTGATCATGGGACGAAAGTAGCTATCATCCGGAGTAACCGGGATAAATACTCGGTATCAGCAATGTGCGACGTCCTGCAAATCGCCAGAAGCACGTTTTACTACGAAACGAGGGAAGCCGCTAAGGAAAACCCAATGACAGAAAGCATTGCAGATATCTTCCACAGGAATCGAAAAGCTTACGGCACCCGGAAACTGAAGGCGAAGCTCCAGGAACGCGGGCTGACCGTGTCCAGACGCCGGATCGGCCGGATCATGAAGGAGCAGGGCCTGGTATCCACGTACACCGTGGCACAGTATAAGCCTCATAAAGCCGCATCGAATGAGGCGGCGGCCGTCAACACCCTGAACCGTGAATTTGACCAGACGGAGGCCAGGCGGTTTATTGTCGGCGATTTGACGTATGTGAAGGTACAGAACCGGTGGCATTACATCTGTGTGCTGGTTGACTTATTTAACCGGGAAATTATCGGCCATAGTGCAGGTCCTCATAAGGATGCTGCGCTGATTTCTCGTGCCTTTGCTTCGGTCCAGGGCGATTTACGGCAGATTCAGTGGTTTCATACGGATCGGGGCAGCGAGTTTGAGAACCAGAAAATGGATGAAGAGCGATTGTCCTTCTCCTTGAAGGAACCTGACGATTGGGCTTGTTTGATCCAGCGATCTAAAGCGGAGGCTGTGAGGTCATATTCCTCCACAATTGCTGCTCTGGATTTTCCGTTTTCATAGAGTTCTACCATTTGTTTTTTGAATTCTGCTGTAAATGTACGTCTTTGTTGTTTTGGCATTGTAGAGATCCGCTCCTTAGGATTAGGTTTATTCTACAAGCCCTCATTTTTATTGTCCAACTAAGTGTAGCCGATCTAACAAGGGATTGAAGTAATTGGACGGGGATGGAGAGGAAGTGGTAAACTTATTTGAAAATTGACACCAGAATCAAGTTTGCTGAACAAGATAATTCAACTTGTACGGCTGACGAAAGAGGGTGCTGCTAAAGGTATCCAACCTGTTAGCAGTGCTCCACCTTCCGAATGGTTACTTGCGGAAAGTTCACCTCCATGTCGCATTACAATCCTGTGTGAAATAGTCAACCCTAATCCGCTGCCTCCAGTTGAACGATTTCTAGACACTTCGCCACGATATAGAGGTTCAAAAACTCGTTGTAATTCTTCCGAGGAGAAGCCCGGACCCGTATCCCGTATTGTAAACATCAATTTTTTACTCACTTTATAACATTGAATATCAATTTCGCCATAGGAGGGTGTATGTCTGACGGCATTATCCAAAATATTGTTCATCGCACGTTCCAATAAGTGCATGTCACCATTAATGAAGCAGTCGTCTACAGTATGGCTCAAGATCGAGATGTTCTTTTGCCGAGCTTGCGGACTTAAACTCTCAATCGATTTCAAGATGATGAGGTTAAAATCAATCGTCTGGTTTTGAAGATTCATCTCCACATTCTCCATCTTTGTAAATGTAAAAAGGTCCTCTACCAACCGGTCCAATTGCGCCGATTTTTCCTTGCAAACCGCCAAATATTTGGCTATTTTATCTGGAGATTGGGCAATACCCTGCTCCAGACCATCCAAATAGCCTCGTAATGCAAAGAGCGGGGTTCGTAGATCATGCGCGACAGCAGAGATCACGAATCGACGTTCTTCTTCCAATTCCGCTTGTTTTTGAAAAGCACTTTGAATTCCCTCCACCATCACTGCAAAAGCATCACGTACTTCAGAGATTTCGGTGATCCTGGATCTGGGTAACTCCACCTCCCAATCTCCTGCGGCAATTTTCCTAGCTGAATTGCTCATCCTTTCGAGAGGCTTTAGAAGAAACCTTCGCATTTCAACACCGATAATAAAGAATGCAAACAATAATCCGGCAAAGATCGAAATGATCTGAACCGCATTTGACTTCGGCAGATAAATAACGACCTTTCCAAGTAAATGACCGTTTTCTAGGATGGAGAACCTTTCCGTAGAAGACAATGCGTTATGGCTCTGAGGCTTAGAACGAAAAATTTCCTGTTCTGAAGCGGATAGTATAATCGCTTCCATCTTCGCTTGCTGCAACTTATTAAACAATTGGTTTTGCCAATTCGGATCCCTCCAATTGTCCGAATTGGTTTCTATTTGGTGGACGATCTCGATCATTTGTCTCTGCAGAATCTCGTCCTGCAAACCTTTTTTTTCGAAGTTGAGCGTTTTTGTCTCCATGAAATGTGCTGCCACATAGAAAATCCATGGCACTAAAAGTACGAAGAAGAAAAGTAGTATCGTAAACGAACGAATGCGAAGTGTTCTCATGTTAACCTCCTTCAAATCGATACCCGATTCCCCATACGTTAACCAGGTATTGAGGATGGTTCGGATCGGGTTCGATCTTTTCGCGAAGTCGACTGAGGTGAACTCGAATGGTATGCCTGTCGCCCACCCCATCCCAAAATTTTGAAAGTAACTGCTCATATGAAAAAACATACCTGGGGTGTTCGATAAATAATCGTAACAACTCATATTCCCTTGGAGTGAGCACAACAACTTTCCCATCCACGATCACTTCTCTTGCAGATAGATTTATCTTGATGCGGCCAAAATCCAAGATCTTTTCATTTATTTGCAACTGGGAAGCAGAACGCCGCAATACAGCTTTAATCCTGGCTACGATTTCGCCGGGTGAAGCAGTTTTGACGATATAATCATCACCGCCTAGCGTCAGCCCTCGAATCTTGTCCACATCGTCGCTGCGTGCGCTCAAAAAAAGGATTGGAACGTTACTCTCCGTCCGAATTCGGCGACATAACTCAAACCCGTTTTGTCCCGGCATCATGATGTCAAGAACAATGCATTGAATGGAACTCTGCTCAAATAAAGCCCATGCTTGAATGGTATTGCATGCGGTCAAAACGCGAAAATTTTCGCACTCCAAAAAGTCCCTCAATAGTTCGACAATGCTTTGATCATCGTCTACAACCAGTACCGTATTGACTTCACTCATGAATCTCCCACCTTTGAATCCTAGTTTATCATTTTTTCTCTAGAAACTAACGGAACCACTCGATTTGTGAGGAATTATTTATTGTTTTGTGACTATTTACAACTTAGTTTGAGATACTCGTTTGTTATGCTACTTCTTGCGGACGACAACTATCTCGAGTGAGGGCTCGTTCAACGCAAAAAACGGATGAAGGAGGGTAACATGGATATGGAACATGGCAGTTTCTCGTTTTTTCCATTTGGCGCTCTATTTTGTCTCACGCTTTTTTCTTTCGTGGTCGTTCGAATCTATGCGATTGGTCATCGCTACGGAGACTCCAATCAAAATGGCCTTGCCATTGCTTTGATTCTAGAAGGCCGGATGGTTAGGGGCGAAAACGAGGAGGAGGAATATCAAAGGCTAAATGATCTTTCTAACAAAAATAACAATTTCCTCATCAGTCCGCAAGTTAGAGGATCAACCTTTGGAAACGAGGAGGTTAATGGATGATTGCGGTTCAAATCGTGCTTTTTGATGGTTTTGATCTTCTAGATGCCATTGCGCCTTACGAGGTTTTTTGTGCCGCTGCAATGTATGCTAAGAACGCGGTAAGCGTGGAACTTGTCACCGCTGAAGGGCCGAGAACCGTCGTTAGCGGTATCAACAATTTGAGAATTGAAGCGAGCGGCAGACTGAACCCAGAACGCGCAGGCATCATACTTGTACCTGGAGCTTCGGGTGACGTCGAAGGAGATGGTCCCGATTCGCCCCCGGCTATTCTGTCGCGGGTACTGAGTACAGAATTGAACGATAGGATAGGGCAGGCACTCGGGCAAAAAGACATCGTCGTCGCCACGGTTTGCGGTGGTTCCCTGTTGCTGGCTATGGGAGGGTTCTTAGAGGGCAGGCCGGCGGTAACGCATCACTTGGGCATGGATGTGCTTGGAGCAACCGGTGCCATTCCCGTTCCGGCACGCGTAGTGGACAGCGGTAATCTGGTTACAGGCGGCGGCGTTACTTCTGGACTCGATGTAGCGCTTTATCTCGTGGAACGCGAGCTTGGACCGCGCATCGCTCACGCGGTAGAGCAACTCTTTGAATATGATAAAAGAGGAACGGTTTGGCGGGAAACAGGAATTGCACCTATTTCTAAATTGGTAGTGACCGAAGAAGAAAGGGTCATCGCGACGAACAAAGCAGGAATGACTTGCGACACCTTGGATATAAAATCATCCAGGGAATCTGACTTCGACGGGGATTGGGATACGACAATTGTTACACCCGTTGGGAAATTGGAGGTCAAGATCTCCATTTCCATAAGGAATGGGACGATTACAGGCAAGGCAACACAGGGAGATGAGACGGTCGAGTTTATAAACCCTTTGCTTCAGAATAACAAGCTTACCTGGTCGCTGCGCATTACGAAACCCATGCGCTTAAATCTGAAATTCGAAGTCGCTACCGACGAAGATCGCATGACCGGATTC
The DNA here is from genome assembly GCF_043945595.1 of Paenibacillus sp. TAB_01. NCBI lineage: Bacteria > Bacillati > Bacillota > Bacilli > Caryophanales > Paenibacillaceae > Paenibacillus > Paenibacillus sp. TAB_01. The sequence continues at coordinate 5,954,985 of NZ_JBIFNP010000001.1, read as the reverse complement.
GCTAGGGCTGGCATACTGCCGGCATCCAAATTGACAGGCAAGCGGGTTACCTAAGCCGAAAATGCGAATTGGCAAAAAAAGTGAAGCCGCGGGGGTCTGAATCGCATGGAGAAGCGGAAAACATTATACGGGCTTTTAGCCTGCATCATTATTCTATTTATCCTTTACGCTTTGGTCACCAATTTTATTATCGATCCCGGAGCTAAGGCATTTTTAAATCGAAAAATCGGCCTGAAGCGCGAGCTTAATCTTCTGGTCTGGATAAACGTTATGCACGTTCATATTGTGTTTGCCTGCATCGCCATGGCGACAGGACTGCTAAACTTCTCCAACCGAATTTTTAATAAGAGCCGCAAGTTTCACCGCATAAACGGCTATGTTTATTTAGTGTCCGTCCTTCTTGTCGTGATTACTTCCGGATATATGGCGCCTTACGCTACTGGAGGGAAAATAACCAGTATGGGGTTTAATGTACTTAATATGATATGGCTTCTTACCACCATAATGGCGCTCGTACAAATCAAAAAGAAACGCATAATTCGTCACCAGAACTGGATGATCCGAAGTTATGCCTTTTGCTTTACGAACTTGTTGATTCATCTCATCACTTTTCTTTTTCATCAGGGATTCGGTCTTGTTTACGCTACCAGCTATATCATTGGTGTTTACGGCTCCATTGTGCTGCTACTGGTTATTCCTAGCTTCATAATTAGAGATATTGGTCAATCCAAGGAGGGATAAGAATGAAAAAAATATTGGGATTGTTCATGTCATTTGCATTAGTTCTAAGTTTAGTTATCTCTACAGCAAGTGCAAAAACAACAGAAGATACTAATACTAATACTAATAAGGACAAAAGTATTCAGGTTCAAATTGTATTATTCGATGGATTCGATCTAATGGACGCATTGGCGCCATATGAAGTATTCGCTGCCGCGGGGATGTACTCAGGTGGGGCTGTTACTGTAGAATTAGTTTCCGCAGAAGGCAAGCGTTCTGTCCCGAGTGGTCTAAATGGGCCTGCCCTAGAAGCGCAAGCGGCATTGGATCCAAATCGACCGGGAATTATTTTGGTGCCTGGAGCTTCGGGCAAGCCAGCGGGAGACTCAAAGGATGCCATTCCGAATATTTTAAAGCAGGCCATGAGGACAAGCTTACCTGTTATGTTGAAACAAGCTTTTAACAATGAGGAAGTCACCGTGGCTACAGTATGCGGAGGTACTTTGCTGCCTGCGATGGAAGGCTTGTTAAAAGAAAGACATGCGGTTACCAATCATTTAGGCATGGCTGCGTTAGGAGCTCTCGGTGCAATTCCAGTTGAAGCAAGAGTCGTTGAAGATAGTAATCGATTCGTGAGCGGGGGAGGCGTGACTTCGGGACTTGATGTGGCCCTTTATTTGGTCGATCGTGAGTTAGGGCCTCAAATCGCGAATTCCGTTGAAAAGATGTTCGAGTACGAGAAAAGAGGCACGGTGTGGCGAGCGGAAGGCATCGCTCCGATCGACTTTAATACGAGCCCAAAAGCTTCTGAAGAAAAGCAAACAACTGGTACTTCATTGAGCACTGTCAAGAAGTAAAAGACCGAGCTGATAAAAGCAACAGCGCCGGACTAGTTGTTAAAGATCTAGTCTTCTGGCCGCTGTCGCAGTTAAAACTCTTTTTATTTGACTATTCCACTCTTGACCAAATTGATCAACAGTCGTACTCGACAATTCGTTTTCCATCGTCGTTTGAATTTTAGTGAAGACTCCACCTAATAAAACGGCAACAGATACTGTTACTTAAATAGGAGGAGCAAGTGCATTATCAGGTTAACGGAGTCGAACTTTATGTGGAACAACAGGGCCAAGGAGACATTGCACTTTTGTTTTTACATTTTTATGGCGGGTCAACACGAACCAGGGGGGGAATTGTTGGTGATCTCAAGGAGAATTACCGCTGCATCACTTATGATCATCGCGGATGGGGGAACTCGGACAAATCAGCTGTATCATATACGATTAAGGATCTGGCCGCTGATGCAGAGGCGCTTATACGAGAGCTTAAGTGGAAGGGTTATGTGGTCGCTCTGAGCAACATTGCCTTACTTCCTCTTGAAGGAAATATTCGCGAGATGGTGCTTGAGGATATGCAAAAAAGCGGCCACCTTTCTCTCTTGGAGGCGCCTGTAGAAATCAGCGAGGGCATCTCAAACTTTTTGCACAAGCTGGGCTAATTTTTAGACTGTGCTTGAGCGGAAGGCGACGAGTGAGCCAGATGCCCTTTCGTGTGATGTGACCATGAAGGTACCGGAACCCTCCAACCGGGAGATCTGGTGATTAAATATTTTCTCAAACAGATTCATAGTAGGGCTGAATCTCCTTCCATTCGGCAATCATTTCCCGGCGGAACTGAACGGGCTCTAGAATGTCACATATACAACTCTTATCATTGATGGAAATCATGAAAATTTCGATCTACTAGAAGGTTTTCCAGTCAATTAACTTATAGTTAATTGAAATATTGAATTAACTGAGTATGTCATAAAATCAATTCATCAACTAGTACTTAAAAACATTGACGATGAGATAATGCAGGCAGATTTCGGATGATTAATGTTAGAATATCAGACTCGCAACATAACCCTCCACATTTTGCAGTGCTCTCTGAAAAAATGGAACAGTTGATTAAATGGTAGGACAATTAATGTCGATTGAAATTTATGTTCATGTGTTATCATTGATCTAGAAAAGCAGACTGTAGAAGCACAGGATGAGGATTATTCCATTGATGATCTCCTTGGAGCAGCTGGGACGTTATCTCCTGAAAGAGGAAGAGAACTGCTTGATGAGGTGAACAGATCACATGAGGAATGGGATTCATGAGTAGAGGTTATTTGCTTGACAATTTTGTCCAGAACGAATTCGGAGTTCCTTTAATAAAAATTTAGATTCTACATAATATCTATGCAGCCGTCTATTGTCTCAATTTTGTGAATGGGCGGTTTTCTTGTTCTAGTGTCTACCAAACAATTATTTTCCGGAGGAATCAGTAGAAGCAAAAGCTTGCGCTTGTTACAAAAGATGATTTTGAGAATCAATGGTTTAAGTGATTCTTCTATTTCTACTGATGCTATTGCTGTGATTCATGGTTCTATCGCTGAGATAGAGCTTGAACAGGGTACAGTCCATAATCACTCTACTCCTAGTGAAAAGATTGCTTTATTTCGCAATCTATTTCGTGGCCGTGAAGACGTATATCCCAATAGATGGGATAGCAAAACAGGAAACTCAGGGTACTCATAGAGAGTTTCTTCCTGTAACTGATGAGATTATCTCTCACCATCTTGATGCGAAGGTTAATCGTACGATCGGAATTTACCCTATGCTCCAGGATGAAACTTGTTGGTTTCTAGCTATTGATTTTGATAAATAAGATTGGAGGCAAGATGCGGCTGCTGTCATTATAACCTGCAAAGAGCTTCAGATACCTTTTACACTGGAATGCTCACGTTCAGGAAACGGAGGGCATATATGGTTTTTTTTGATCAGCCCGTTGAAGCAAGGTTGGCTCGTAAATTCGGATGTGTTCTTTTAACCAAGACGATGGAAAATCGATATGAGCTTGGGCTAGGTTCCTATGACCGTTTATTTCCTAATCAAGATACGCTTCCAAAAGGCGGATTTGGCAATTTAATAGCTCTACCTTTTCTAATATGATCTATATTGAAAAGTATGGCTTATCAGCCCCAGTAATAAATCGAATCAAGCGGCTTGCTTCGTTTCAAAATCCAGACTTTTATAAAACGCAAGCGATGCGTTTGCCCACTTACGGTAAACCTCGAGTGATAGGTTGTTAAAAGGAAACGCGTGCTATACGTGTGGATACAGTAGCACATACGATTAAGGAGTTACGGGGATGTTGAGAGTAAAAAACAATAAAGGAGAACAACGAGATGAACACGGACCTTCCTCAAGAGCATGAATTATACCAAAATCTCCTTCTCGAAGAGGAACGCTGGGAACAGGCATTTGACGATCCTCGATTCGCTGAACACGAAAATGGTCACTGGGATCGCGGTGTTGAGATTTACAAAGAGCTGAATCGTATAAACCCTGGTGAGCACCGGTTTCAGAGCATGTTAGTGCATTGCTTGCTTGAACTCGGACGGGATTTCAAGATGCGGGGAAGCCATATGCGCAAGGCGCGGGAGATTTTTCAGCAAGTGACGAAAATGGATAGGGAGCACTCCCTGGCTAATTATCGGCTTGGTTTCTTATATTACTACGATGAAATGTGGGATAGTGCTGCTCGCGCATTCGAGCGGGCCCTCAGAAGACAAGCTTTATTGTCAGAGCATCGTATTAATGATGAGCAAATCGTCAAAGCGCTCTGCTATCAAGCACGGGCTTATCAAAAACTGAGCCAGCAAACCATGGACAGAATCCAAAGAAAGTGGCGCGACTTGGCCAATACGGCTCTTGGTGATTCGTTACGACCTCTCATTACCGAAACAGAGGATCAGATTTACTCGGAAGAACCATTCAAACCATATACTATCATTACTAATAATCGAAAAGAGCAAATTAGTGAAGAGCAGCTGCTGCAGCTACTGGAAGAGGGGACAGAGGTTAAGGCAGTAACGCTTAACTATGTAGAGGCTCCACGTCAATATATCGTCCAAACCATGCCGAGAAGAAGAGTGTCTATTACGGAAAGGTCGGCAGATTTGCTGCGATATTTGTTAGAATCCCCTGCAACGCGTAGTAAGGAAGATATTTTTTCAAGAATGTTTAAAGTCCCCATGCCCCCAAATAGTACATGGGTGAAAACGAATATATCCCGGTTACGTGCGGAGCTGGCACCATGTTTTTCTGAACCTATGGACCAGATCATCCTGACAACCAAAGAAGGCTATTCCTGGAATCATCAAATGGAGTCCATATATCAAATTGTTTATCGTGAAGATGATATCTACCGAGCGGATTTTGACCTCAACTGAGGTCGAGATTCCCTCGGTTTTTTTGTGCGGTTACAAGGCTGTAACCGGCATTTGTTTTAATAGAGATATCAAAGGAACACAAACATTTTGAGGAGATGATTCGAATGGAAAAACAAACAAAGATGTTGATGGGCCCAGCTGAAAAACTAGGTGAAGCGCTGGCTAAACGAGGATTCCTGGCTAGGGTGCAGGAGGATCGAGTGATTTTCTCAACTGGAAATGGGAAGCAGGATCTGATGGATGTACGTCATTTGCTTGAACATCATGGAATTCCGGTTTGTTACTCCGGTAATCAAATGCAGGTGTTGAGTCCGGTTATGCCTCTTGAGGTACTGCGGGCAGTTGAGGTGATGCCAGTTCGATACGGCCGCTCGTCGATTCCTAATGCGTTCGATTCGTGGAAGGCTTTCACGAAACGGAATCACGGCTTGCGCTGGAACACCTTGTCGCTCGATAAAGGGATTGCTTTTCTTGTAAAGGCATTGAGTGAAGCGGGGATTTTGGTAACTGGTGGCTGTGATGGGCATGGAAGGCACGAGCCGCGCATTTATTTTGCAAGTGTTTGGGCTGCTGCTTGGTTCCGCGTGGTTAGTGAGCGTATTTTACAGCGGCAGAGCCTTAATTATGAGTGGAAAGTTGTGATTTCTACGAATGGAAGCCCAAGCTTGCAGGCTGCATTAGGTGAGAACACGAAATGGACGGCCCGTGCTATACGACAGGATACGGTTTCTATGGCGTTCGTTTTACGGGAAAGTGCCTCTCAGTTAAGGGCTCTTCGCCGCACAAGCTTTAAAAATCGGAGCATGCGCAAGCAAGCGGAAGCATTGTCCCAAGATTTTGAAGGGCTCTGCCAGTGGATGACGACACTATTAAATGAGAAGGAGACACAAAACCATGCATAAGCTTGAACATGAACTATTTGAACTCTTGTCTATTACGGCTCCGAGCGGCATGGAACGTCCAGTTGCCGATTTTCTAATTAAGCGTCTGCAAGGACAAGTTGATTATTTGGGAAGAGACTCTTATGGCAATGTACTAGCTGAAAAAGCATACGGCACGGGTGTAGGACCGACAATTCTGCTCTGTGCTCATATGGATACCGTTTGGGTCGATCCCGATCGTGAAATTGTGCAGGAACGAGCTGTCTGGTCCAGCAGCAGCGGACCGTTGGGAGCGGACGACCGTGCAGGAATTGCTATTATTTTGGATGTGCTGCGTACACTCAATCAAAACTCTTCGTTTCAGGGGTGTTTGAAACTCGCTTTTACCTGTGAAGAAGAGATCGGACGAGTCGGCTCTGAACAGATCGATCCCTTATGGCTTGAAGATGTACAGTTGTGCATTGTCGTTGACCGCAGGGGAAACAGAGATATCGTCGTACGTAACAGCAGAATGAGGTTCTGTGATCCGCAATTAGGGGATTATTTCGAAGCTATGGGAACTATGTGCGGAATGTCCGGCTGGCAGGCTGTTCAGGGCGGAATTAGCGATGCGGTTACATTTGCCTCTCTCGGAATACCTTCAGTTAATTTGTCTGCCGGCTATGAATATGAACATACGGATGAGGAATACGTGAATGTGAATCAATGTAAAGAAACGATTCGATTGATCGTACAATCGTTAATCAACTTTCCTCTGCAGCAGCAGCGGATTGCTTAATTTTCTTCTTACGAACATCCATTCTCTGACAAACTATTGTCAATTCATTTTAGTAACTTAATATTATGTGGCTAACAGCACCCATACTGTACCTAGAGGGTGTAGAAGTGCAGGGCGTGTGTTCGATACGTTTGATGATCAAATGTTAGGGCAGGTTCGATTCGTAGTGAAAGACACGATCATTATGGAGCTGGTCCCACAGCTTAAGGAAGTCTACATGTTCATGAACATAGAAGAAAGGTTCAGCAATAAAGAGGAGAGATGAAAAATGGAGACACTTGGGGGCAGAGCATATCGAAATGGAGTTATGTTTGTTTCCGATCACTATCAGGTTACAGCTATTCGTAATTCGGATGGAAGTATCGAGATTGAAGATGAGTTGTTAAACGGGTTCGCTCCTAGAATGAACTCAAATTCTTACAAAAGAATCGCTTGTCTTTCATTTATCCGTGGAGTACGGAGCTTATTCGAAAGTCATTTGAAGATAAATTGACAGCGACATTGAATGGAATCCTCTTGTTTATTGGGGCGTCTAGTCTGTTTCTGCCTTCATCGAGTTTCGCTAGTCCCCACTCTGAAATCTGGAGTTGGAGCCTGCTCCTTTTAGCTTTAGGTGTAACTGCTTGTGTATTATTTCTTATTTTTGAAATTATTTTCGGACCGACAGGAAAGTATCATGCAGCCGAACACATGGCAGCAAACGCCTTGGAAAGAGATGGGAACTAACAGTGTCCAACGTTCAAGTGCAAAGCAGAATTCATTATCGATGTGGAACCAATCTCACTGTGTTTATCGGTTTGGTCATTTTGCTTCTATTTCCTGTAAAAATATGGTTCATATTTAAAATGATGATTGCATGGTCCGATCGGTATGGAGATTTTTTTAGTTGATCATAAGCTTTTCAATGTTCTATTGAAGCCTTTTTATTGGATTGGAGGACTGGCTCAAAGATTTTTGTTCACTTCAAAGCCTAAAGCGGAACATATCGAAGTAGCCATAGCTTGCATGAAGCGCTTGGAGAAGCTTGAGAGGGTAGGATAAGTGTAAATTGGAAGGAATCAACCATCGATAAGGCCATTATTATTATTCCCAACCTCAAACGAATGGCTAAACCCTAATAATCAGGTCGACTTCTTCACATGAAGTCTATCTAATTAAGCTGAATGCCCTGCCGCGGCGAACCCCCTCTATGTCCTTATACCTATGTTTCCCTCACGGAACATACCCCTTCTCTTAGTGCTGCATACATATGCATACAATGCCCAACCGATTATCAATAATCCACCTTAAACTGGATAAATAGTCCAATAAAATGGACAATTTTACCTATATTTTGGAGTGGGCCTAAAGTCCTTATTTTTCTCTTAACGAATCCGGAAATTCATGTTATAATTTCTCGAATTATACAATATTTTGCGAAACAATCGATCTCGTATTAGGGGGAATTACAACTATTGTGTGGCGAGAGAGAGGCTCGAAGGAGGTAAGACAGCAAGCAACATTTTGATTCGGGCGAGATTAAGAAAGCAATAAAAGTGTCACACATGCAGCATGAATTTGAGAAGAGGGCAGGCTGATTTGAATCATGAGCTTTTTGGCAAACAGGTCTTTTAAATTAATCATCGTTTTCTTATTGTTGATTGCGATGGTATTCCCAGTTACCGGGAACAGAATTTACGCTGATCCGATTCCGGCAGAAGGGATCAGTATGTATCCGTCCGTATCTTCTGAGCAGTCTTCATACAGATATTCGATCTCGAACAAAACATTAAATGTAATTGTCGGTGATGTGCTCGACATCTACGGTAAGATCAAACCTTCCAATGCAACGGTACAAAGTTTTCATTTTCAAAGTTCCGATCCGGCCATAGTGGAGGCATCCGATCTTATTACTAGCGGAGGTTACGCTTACGGGACTATCACGGCCAAGACGACGGGAACCGTGACGATAACGGTAACGTTGAATAACAACTTTACCGATTCTATCACCGTGAATGTCGCTGCCCCGTCCATTTCCAATCTGAAGGTGAGCGGACTTCCCTATCCGGACTATTTCCTCAGGGGACAATATGATTATCCGGTGCCGTATTACTACGATCCGTCGACGATAAAGTGGTATCGTAAGAATGATAGTTCCCGCCCTGATGCCGGCGACGCGATCAAGGATGTGCAGGATGCCGTTTATAGCGGGGGGATCTATAGAATCACTGAGGATGATTTAGGCAAATATATCAGCTGGGGAGTTACTCTGGTGGATTACGAAGGCAACACTTATCCGGAAATCATAAGCGAACCTCAATTGATTACTTCAGCCCAAGACGAAGAGCTTCAAACATCGTCTTTCACAGGAGTGCTGGATGGCAAGCGCAGCTTTCAAAGACCGGATCTTCCATCCGAAGACGTTTCCAAGGTATATGACTCCTCGGACATTACTACGGTATCGGACGATAAGTTCAATTACTTTTATACCAATGTCACGCCGAAAATATCAGGGAAATATTCGCTTTGGGTAGATCAAGCCGCTTTGAAGGATCTTGGTGGGCGTGACGTAAGCGATTCGGTCTTATTTTTATATAAGGATAGTTTTGATCCAAATCAGCCGCTGAAAAATTTGATCGCCGGAAACGACGATACGAATCCTTCAACGCATGGTCATGACACGTATAATGACGCCGATCGCCCATTATCGTATATGCCGGATCTGGAGCTTGAAGCGAATGCGAATTATGTGCTGGTATTATCGACATTCGCCAACGGAGTCACGGGGGACCTTTCATTTAAAGGTATCGGACCTGGGGAACTAAGCATTACGATTCCCAGCCCGCTGATTCCGATCGATGATCAGAAGCTTTCGGACGTGTACGCAGGTTACATCGAGGGCAAGCAAGAGACAAAAACCATATCCGTCAGCATGACTGGCACTGATGATGTCAATAACATTGCGACCAGCCTGAGCGGTGCAAATGCGGATGCGTTTGGGATAACCCAGCCGGCGGCAACGAAGCTTCAAACCAGTGAGCCTTCTACAACGTTTAACGTTTATGCAAAAAATAATTTGCCGCCTGGAACCTATACGGCTTTAGTTACCGTGTCAGGCGATCAAATCACTCCTGTCACATTTCATGTAGAGCAGGTCGTTCAGCCGAATGATTCGCCTATTCTCCAATCCGTCGTACCAGGGGATTCCCATGCGGTAGTGACATGGCAGGAAGTGCCGGGCGCTTCCGCGTACAAGGTCTATAAATCCTTGGCTCCGGATTCCTATGGTACTTTGCAGGAAACGGTAGGGGAATCTGTATATCAATTGGATATTACAGGTCTTGCGAACGGAGTTACCTATTACTTCTCTGTCAGCGCGATCAAAGGGGATACCGAGAGCGCGCATTCCGGTCAAATGAGTGCACGCCCTCAGATCCCGGCGCCGGGGGCTCCGACCATTTTGTCCGCTGTTGGAGGAGACCGGAAGGTCAGCCTGACTTGGAGTCCTGTGGACACGACTGTCGGATATAGCGTATACAGCAGTGAATTTTCGGGATCGTACGGAGAGAACTTCCTAGTTGTGGGAGGAACCGAAGCTAACGTTGATGTTCCGGGCTTGATTAACGGTCATACGTACTATTTTATCGTTAAGGCAGTGAATGCCGGCGGAAGCAGCGAGCCTTCGCAAGAAGTCAGCGCTACCCCGCTTGCCGTTCCGGCTGCTCCGACAGATGTCACCGCTACGGCTGGTAACGGTAAGGCTACCGTTAGCTTCACTCCTTCGGCGGATAACGGCGGCAGCGTCATTACAAGCTATTTGGTCAAATCCGTAGACGGACAAATAAGTGTAACGGGCAGCGAAAGCCCGATGACAATTCCGAATCTAACGAATGGAATTTCTTATTCGTTTACTGTGCAAGCGATAAATTCGGTGGGAGAGGGCTTGGCTTCTGATCCTTCGAATGTTGTCACACCTTATAAACCTCATAAAAATTCGAGCGGCAGCGGCAGTACGAGTACCAGCACGCCTTCAGCTAATGAATCGTCAACACCAAGCCAAGGTGCGGACGTTCTTGTCAACAGCAAAGCGGAGAGTGTCGGTTATGCTTCGACAGCCCAAGTCGGCGGACGGATTGTGACATCTGTCGTCCTAGATCCGGTTAAAATGAAAACAAAGCTGGATGGCGAAGGCCAAGGCGCAATTATTACGATTCCCGTGCATTCTGATTCAGATGTGGTGATTGGAGAATTGAACGGGCAGCTCGTTCACAGCATGGAAGAAAAGCAGGCGGTCATTGAAGTCAAGACCGATCTGGCTTCGTATTCTCTGCCCGCCCAGCAAATTAACATTCAAGCGATTTCCAAGCAGTTGGGCCAGAATGTGGATTTGAAACAAATTAACATCCGGATTCAAATTGCAAAACCGGCAGCTGATGCAGTCAAGCTAGTAAAGGATTCTGCCGAGCAAGGGCGCTTCAAGATCGTGGTGCAGCCGGTAGAATTCACTGTGACAGGAAGCTATGAGGGCAAAGACATTGAGATCAGCAAGTTCGATGCCTATGTGGAGCGAAGCATTGCAATTCCAGACGATGTGGATCCTAGCCAAATTACCACGGCGATCGTTGTGGAGCAAGACGGCAGCGTACGGCATGTGCCAACGAAAATTGTTCAGATCGGCGGTCACTATTACGCGAAAATCAACAGCTTGACGAACAGCTTGTACGCTGTTGTTTGGCATCCGCTTGAGTTTAAAGATGTAGAGGAGCACTGGGCCAAGCAGTCCATTAACGATCTAGGCTCCCGAATGATTATCGACGGGGTAAGCAGCGATCGCTTCAATCCTGACCAGTCGATCACCCGGTCGGAATTTGCGGCTATTTTGGTGAGAGGTCTCGGGCTGAAGCTGACGCAGGATGCGAATTCGTTCCGTGACGTGAATAAGACAGACTGGTATAACGCATACATTCAAACCGCTTATACGTATCATCTGGTTAACGGATTTGAAGACAACCGCTTCGTTCCGGAAGGATATATTACAAGGGAGCAAGCGATGTCTATGATCGCTAATGCAATGAAATTAACCAGATTGCCTGTGGGCAGTCAGATGCCGGCTTCCCAGGCGCTGGCTGTTTTCGAGGACATGAATGCCGCTTCGGATTGGGCAAAAGACAATATTTCGGCGTGCTTCCAGGCGGGAATCGTATCAGGACGCAGCGATGTCCAACTGGCGCCACAAGAACATATTTCGAGGGCAGAGGTAGCTGTCATCATTCAGAGACTGCTGCAAAAATCGGGATTAATTGATTAAGTAATTGCTCAAAAAGTTAAATAGCGTGTTCACTTTTAGGGTGAGCACGCTTTTTTATTTTTTTCAATATTTCCGCTCACCTTTCTTGTTGGGTATTACAGTTCTCCAGCTGATATTAGTGAAGATCCCCACTTTTTCATAAACACTTCACTAATTCGAAGAAAAATAATAGGAATACAGAGAATTTTACATTTTACCACTTTGCATAAAAGCCAGAATCTGATAGGATATAAAGAAATACTATAAACTTAGTGGGGATTAAAGGAGGCACCTTTTCGTGCAAAAACCGACGCATCTGGAACAACCCGATTCCATACAAGAACTGACGCATTTGGACCAGCTCGAGGCTGAAGCGATTTATATTATACGAGAAGTAGCGGCGGAATGTGAGAATCCCGTGATGCTGTATTCGATCGGCAAGGATAGCTCCGTGATGCTGCATTTGGCGCTGAAAGCTTTTTATCCCGAGAAGCCGCCGTTTCCTTTCATGCATATTGATACGACCTGGAAGTTCAAAGAAATGATCGAATTCCGCGATCGCAAAGCGAAAGAATTCGGGATCGACATGATCGTGCACTCGAACCAGGAAGGGATTGAACAAGGGATCAACCCGTTTGATCATGGCGCCGCGTATACCGATATTATGAAAACCCAGGCATTGAAGCAGGGATTGGACAAATACGGCTTTACGGCTGCGTTTGGCGGCGGAAGACGTGACGAGGAGAAGTCGCGTGCGAAAGAGCGGATTTTTTCATTCAGGAATAAAAACCATGCATGGGATCCGAAAAACCAGCGTCCGGAAATGTGGAAGCTGTTCAACACCAGAATTAATAAAGGGGAGAGCATTCGCGTTTTCCCGATATCCAATTGGACGGAAAAAGATATCTGGCAATACATTCGCAGAGAAAACATTGATATTGTGCCTCTCTATTTTGCAAAGGAAAGACCCGTTATCGAACGTGACGGGCATCTCATTCTGGTGGACGATGACCGGATGAAGCTTGAGCCGCATGAGAAAATTGAAATGAAGAAGATGCGGTTCCGCACCTTAGGCTGTTATCCTCTTACTGGCGGTGCCGAGTCGGAAGCGGATACGCTGGATACCATTATCGAGGAGACGCTTGGTGCGGTTTCATCCGAACGGACAACTCGGGTTATTGACCAGGAAGCGGCGGGAAGTATGGAGAGACGGAAACGGGAGGGCTACTTTTAAGATGAAAAGTCTACTTAAATTCATTACCTGCGGAAGTGTCGATGACGGAAAGTCCACTTTAATCGGACATATGCTTTATGATGCGAAGCTTCTGTTCGCCGATCAGGAAAGAGCCTTGGAGCTGGACAGCCGGCTGGGCAGCCGCGGCGGTAAAATTGACTATTCCCTGCTTCTGGACGGGCTGCTGGCCGAACGTGAACAAGGGATTACGATCGATGTGGCCTACCGGTATTTTACGACAGATCACCGTTCGTTCATTGTAGCGGACACACCGGGACATGAGGAATATACGCGGAATATGGCGGTTGGCGCATCCTTTGCGGATCTTGCCGTCATTCTTGTGGATGCGACCAAAGGGGTCATTACTCAAACCAAGCGCCATGCTCGGATTTGCGCGCTTATGGGAATTAAACATCTTGTCTTAGCTGTAAACAAAATGGATTTGGTCGGCTTTGATCAGAAGAGATTTAATGAGATCAAAGAAGATTTTTTCCAAACGACCGCTGAATTTCACCTTCAAAGCATCCAAGTGATTCCTGTTTCCGCCACAGAAGGAGATAACATTACCCGAAAATCGCCAAATTCACCTTGGTATGAAGGTCTTCCTTTGTTGTCGTATTTAGAAAATGTGGATGTGCATAACACGGATGATGCGAAGCAGTTTATGATGCCGATTCAGCGTGTATGCCGTCCGGACCATACGTTTCGCGGGTTCCAAGGCCAGATCGAGGCAGGGAGTATCGCGGTCGGCGATGAACTGACGACTTTGCCCAGCCGTGAAAAGGCCAAGGTTAAACGCATCCTGGTGACAGATCAAGACAGAAATTCGGCCCATGCGGGACAGCCTGTCACGATTCAATTGGACCGTGAAGTCGACGTCTCGCGGGGCTGTGTTTTCACAAAGGACAGTCAGATCAAAGAGGCGGACAGCTTCAGCGCCACGATTCTATGGATGGATGATTCCGTACTGACTCCCGGTAAAAACTATTTGGTCAAGGTAGGAACGAAAGTCCTGCCCGGTACGGTGACGGCCATTGCGCATAAAATTGATATTAATACCGGAAATACGGTTCCGGCAGAACATATTGTCAAAAATGAATTGGCGCAATGTGAATTTTCTTTATCGGATAACATCGTTTTTGATTCTTTTGAACATTATAAAAGCATCGGCGGATTTATTCTGATCGACCGCGTAACCAATATGACCTCGGCTTGCGGAGTCATTGACCAAGCCCTTCAAAGCTCTGCCAGCATTGTACGGCTGGAGACGGAAGTTACCAGAGATGTGCGTGCCGAGCAAAAAGGGCAGAAGCCGTTAACCCTCTGGTTCAACGGTCCGGCCTCGGATAAAGCAGCAGTTGCCAAAGAAGTCGAAAAACGTTTGGTATCCACAGGCTTCCATACCATGTTACTGGAGAATGGCCGGGAAGAATCGCCGCGGCGCGTGGCGGAGACGGCCAAATTGTTGAACGATGCAGGGCTCATTGCCTTGGTCTCGTATGATTCTCCTAATGAAAGCGACCGGGCAGCCGCGCGGGGCATTATCGGCAAAGAGTATATTCAAGTTTATGTGAATGAATCTTCTGCAGTCAGCTCGAGCGCTAATGAGGCGTCTGGCAGCTCGGAAATCGCGGTCGATACAAGCAGGCATTCAATCGAAGCAGCTGCGAATGATGTAGTGAAACGCATAATGAAATATGTGATTAATTAGAAGTTGTAACAAATAGGCGCAGCGAAACCGTCTTTGCACAATCGAATCCCTACATCATCTTGAATGGTGATGCAGGGATTCTTTTCTCGTATGAAACGATTTCGTGATGAATGTGGATTCATGTATTTTGCAGAACGTATAAAATCAAAGAAATGATCAAACGCTTATGAGTTTGTTTTGATTAAATCCCTTGTATCTCGGATTTTTTTAATTATCTGTCTTGTAGCTTTTATAATTGTTTTCTAGGCTCGAATAACTTGTGAACAAAGTAAAAAATATGAAATTATTTCCTATCCCTCTCTAATTTAGTATAATAATCAATAAGATGTAAGGTTAGAGAGGCGAAAAGATGGATCAATATTTTCTAAGCAGAGTAAGAAGGATGATTGACTCTATAGGCAAGAAAGAAATTTACGAAGGCATTATTATTTCCGATGAACGAAAAGACAAGGAATTAAAGTGGGATCATAGAACAATAAATCATAGTACTTTTGCAAAGGTTTCTTTTAAGGAATCAACTCTTTCTAATTGTAATTTTTCACTAAGCGTATTTATAGATTGTTACTTTAAAAAAACGAGTTTGGAGAATATTAATTTTGTGGGATGTAAGTTTATTAATTGTACATTTGATAATATCAAACTGGTTCAATGTGATATAAGATTTACAGTTTTCGAGAACTGTTATATTGAATACGATGAGGTTAAGAATTGCCTTCCGGCTCAATCAAACATTAGATGGAAAATGTGTACTAATTTAGCACTGGAAAGCTTACGAGCTGGAGATTCTGAAAATTATCGAAAGTTCTTTTTTGAAGAAAAATCAGCTTGTGAGGAGCATTATCTAGGAATGCTCCTTCAAAAGGAAAAATATTATAAGCAAAAATATGACACCATTGATAGAATAGTTGGATTGATTAAATATATAAATAGTCAGATAAGTAAGCTCATCTGGGGCTATGGCGAAAGAATTCAGAATTTGGTTGTTGTTATATTTTTTATCTTGCTAATATTTGCAATATGTTATAATATGCAGGACAGTGTGTTTAAAGAAGCTAATTCCTCTCAAGCTATAGCAAAGAAATTAAACTTTTCTGAGAGTTTATATCTAAGTTTTTGTAATTTTCTAACTATAACTTCTGATTTCACTTCTATTAACCCATTTGTTAGAACTATTACCGTTATCGAGGGTACATTTGGAGTTGTATTAATGGGTTTTTTTGTTGCTGCACTGTTTAGATTCATCAACAGAAGGTAAGGGATCCATATGATTAAATTCGAT
The DNA here is from genome assembly GCF_043945595.1 of Paenibacillus sp. TAB_01. Lineage (NCBI taxonomy): Bacteria > Bacillati > Bacillota > Bacilli > Caryophanales > Paenibacillaceae > Paenibacillus > Paenibacillus sp. TAB_01. The sequence goes on along the minus strand of NZ_JBIFNP010000001.1, from coordinate 5,938,855 downwards.
ATATTAAACAAAAAATACAAATTATTCAATGATGGATCTGTGGATTCTATATGCTTATTTGGTTCATATGCCCGGGGGGATTATGATGACCAAAGCGATATTGATCTATTAATAATAGTTGAAGATTGTGATGAAGAGAATTTAATAGCTAGAAAGAAAAAAATTGAGAAAGAATTAGAACTTCCATATCATTGGTTATCTGTTTATAGAAAATCATCAATTAAGGCTATGCACAAATATGGATCTTACTTTTTATGGCACATTAAAAATGAGGGGAAAATTTTATATTCACGAACCCCTTTCTTATCTTCTTTATTAGATACATTACCTCCGTACTTAAAAACTAGAGAAAACTTGATTGAATATCTTGAGGTCTGTGGTGATATAAAAAAATCAATCCAGATGGATGCAGTTACACTCAAATATGATCTTTCAATTCTTGCTTCAATAATAAGGAACACATGTATAGCTCTTTGTTTCCTGTATAATAAATACGATTTTGGAAAGTATAGCGTTGTAAAACAATGCCAGGATATTTTAGGCAGAGAGTTTCCGATTACCTTAGAGGAGTATGAGAAACTATATAATTTCAGATTGATTGAGACTAGAAATCTGAACTTAGGACATGCTGTCGAGAATATAATAAATAAGGATTATTTGCAAAGCTGGATAAAACACGCAGAAGACTTAATTCACTTAGCTTTAGATAAAGAAAGGGAGGTGAGTTGTGTATGAATACTCAGTTTCTTAATACACAATTGGATGAACTTCTTGCTTCCGGATCTTCTAGGCCATATATTTTTAGAACCAGATTAGAACGATTAATTATTCGATTAACTATATTTTTCGAATCAGAAGGTAACCCGGATCACCGACAAACTATTTTAGATATATGTAATTCGATCAAGAACAAAATAAATTATATTTCTGATAAGAGTAATCAAAATTCGGAGGGGGAGTTAAACTCGTACGGATACTTTAAGGATGATTTAATCAAACTGAAAACTCTCATAAGTTAGTGTATTGCCCTAGTAGGTAAGGGGCTGTCCAAAAAGTCCCCAAAATAAAAAGGTTGGGCGAGAAAACGTAAGGTTTTCCGTCCAGCCTTTTTGTGTGCCTGCTTGTGCAGAAATGCAGCAAGGCGGATGCCCGCCACTTTTAGTAGGTTGTGGGCCAAAGCTACAATGCCAAACTCGGTGTGAACCTTATCCAGTCCCCGCAAGGAGAACCGACGGAACGACCGATTGCCCTTGAGGTGACCGAACACGCTTTCTACCTCGACTTTACGCCGAGCATAGATGGCGGATTTCTCGTCATCCTCAAGGGCCTTTTTGGCCTTTGCTTTTAATTCTTCCCACACCGTATTCCAGTGAACCTGGCGGTTCCCCTTTGCTTTCGTGCATGCCGGCTTGAAAGGGCAGTTGCTGCAATCTTCACATTCATACACCTTGAAGCTTTGTTCCAAACCCGATGCGTTCTTCTTCGTTTGGTATTTCTTAAAACAAACGTAACGGCCATTCGGGCAAAGGAATCGATCATCCAACGCCTCGTACGTCCAGTTCGAAGCGTGGCGAATGTCTTTCTTGTAGCGCCGCGTTCTCTCTTTCATGTAGCTGCCATAGGGAATGAGAAAGTCAAATCGCGGTTCTCTTTCTTCGCCCACCGCATACAAGTAGTTTTCCTCACTGCCATAGCCCGCATCCGCAATCACCGTTTTCGGCATCGGCAAAGAAGACGCGGCCAATCGCTCCATATGCGGAATGAAGCAGCGCGTATCGGTAGGTTGCTGATGAAGGCTATAAAACAAAATGAACTGGTTGTCCGTGGCCATTTGCACATTGTAGCCCGGCTTCAATTGACCATTTTTCATGTGGTCTTCCTTCATCCGCATAAACGTGGCATCCGGGTCGGTTTTGGAGTAGCTGTTGCGATCGCCAAAGCACGCTTTCTGCTGCTCATACTTGGCGAGCCGGGGTAAAAAGTCCTCCCGAATTTGTTTCAGCGGCTGCTTCCAGGCACGGCGCTCTTTGCGTAAGCCTTTCCGCTCTTCGCTGCCGCTTGCCTCGGCGAGTTGTTCCGTCAATCCTTCGACCTTCTCCTCCAGCACGGCCGCTGCTTCTTCGAGCCTGGCAGAGAGCTCGTCCGGGGCTGCCGCCGCGTATTCACCAGCTTCTTGTTGTGTAAGGGTATGAATATGCGCAAGGGTCGCCTGTACCTGTGCCTTGAGCTTCTCCTCGAAGCGAAGCGTGGATTTTTTCCACACAAACGAATACTTGTTTGCGTCAGCTTCGATCTTCGTGCCATCGAGAAAGTAGTTTTCCATCGTGATGTAGTTGTCTGCGATGAGCTTTTGGATCATCGTTTCAAACAACTCGTCCATGAGTGCCTTCATCCGCACCCCACGAAAGTCGTTCAAGGTCCGGAAGTCCGGCTGCTGCATCGCAGCCAGCCACAGCGCCGGGAGATTTTCGCGCAGTAGCTTTTCGGTACCTCGGCAAGAGTAGACCTTTTGCGAGTAGCCGTACAGAATGACTTTGAGCATCATTTTGGGATGGTAGGAACTGCGGCCTCCACCCGTATAGTGAGCAAACAGCTGCTCGTCCGGGATCGCTTCAATCATTTCATCGATGACACGTGCTACATGGTGAGCAGGGATGAATAGCTCCAAATCCAGAATCATCTGAGCTTGCTTATTGTCATAGGCTTGAAAGGTAGAGGCCAGATTTTTTTTGGAAACTGCCTTTTCTTCCAAATCCCCTAGAGGAAGTGTCTGTTGCATGGTATACTGTTTCGTAGTAGTCGTCAGATTACGCATAAAAACCGTCCATTCTGTAGATGTTTTTGTGGTAACTTTCATTTTACAGGAAAAGACGGTTTTTTTGTGCCTATTTTTAACATTTAATAAAAACGGGGCGTCCAGCAGTCAGCTTTACTGACTTTCTGGACAGCCCCTTTTTTTTACCTCCCCTCACTTCGTCCAATGCTTAAGCTTCCTATATTGGGTCGGATTCATCTTGATCTTCTGCTTGAAGAAGTGGGAGAAGTGAGACGTATCGTAGAAGCCGAGATGCTCGGCAATCGCTTCGATACTGAAGTTCGAGTTGCTCAATAAAGAGCAGGCCTTATCGATGCGGAGCTGATTGAACAGCTCGATCACGCCGCAGCCAAACTCGCGGTTGACGAGCCTCTCCAGGTGGGAGTGGCTGACCGTTAACTCCCGCGAAACCTCGTGAAGGGTAATTTTGCGGTGCAGGTTTTTATGCAGGAAGGTGAGCAGCTGGTTTTTGAAGACGATCTCCGTGCCGCCGATCGCTTTTTCTATGCAGGCGGTCAGTAATTGATCGAGCAGATTCGCCGCTTTGATCTTGGAAATTTTGGTGAACTCGCCGCACTCCTTCTCTATCGAAGGAAGCCGATCGAGAACTTCCGGGGACTCGAGCACGGTGAAGTCATGAATGTAAGCCTCGAACAGGGCAATCAGCCCTTTGCGGTCCTTTTCATTCTGCAGATTAATTCCGAACTGGTAGTACCCTTGGTCGGTTTTCAGCGCATGCTTGCGATGGGGCGGGATGATGCACAGCTGGCCTCTTTTTAACGGATACGTTTCCCCGTCGATATGCAGGAACAGAACGCCATGAATAATAAAAATAAACTGATAATAGAGATGGTGGTGCTCGCTCATTTCCCAATGCTCTTTGCGGTTATAAAAGTTGACTTCGTAGTAAGGCTCCGGAAGCGCAGTGAATAGAAACTCCGTTTCATGGTTCAAGACGGCTGATCCTCCCTCACCTGAATGAAGTGTATGAATGAGCAGAATATACAAAAGGATGGTTCAATTGTCAATGTGAGGAATCGCTGAAACTAGATATAATCTAGGTATTAAGCTCAACAGCTGCATAGACGGAAAGATGAAAACTTACAACCTATAGAAGAACGAGCTCTGGGCTATAGGAAGAAGGGAGGAGCTAAGGTCTATTTTGACACATATTGAAAGCGTTCGCAAAATAAGCGTGTGCCGGGTCGATGGCTGTTCCGTTATGAATGGATAACCACAAAACCGCGAATCCAAGGGAGGATTAATATGTCCAAACGAAGCGTATCTGCGTTAGCTCTTTCCGCACTTTTGACCGCGTCCAGTGTTGTTGCGGGCTGCTTGAGTGATAGCCCGGCAAGCGGCAATCCCGGGAACCCATCGGCGGAAGCCGGAACGGGAAGCTCTACGGGAACCTCAAGCACGGATAAGCCGCTTACCGTCAATGGCTGGGCGGACTTTATTCCGGCTGCCGGATCCAGCGGCGTGACCAGCTACAATGACCAGATCGTCTGGAAGGAAATTGCCAAGAGAACGAACGTGACGGTGAAATGGGAAACGACGGCGGCTCCCGGTTCGGAGGATTACAAGGCCCAATTGGGCTTGATTATGGCTTCGGGCAAGCTGCCGGATTTAATCGGGCATATCGATCCGGTGCTCGCCGACCAGTACGGTCGTCAAGGCGCGCTGCAGCCCTTGGAGGACCTCATCAAGAGCAACGCTCCGAACTTGCAAAAGCTATTGGACAGCAATCCGGCGGTCAAAGGGCAGATTACGGCGCCGGACGGACATATTTACTTTTTCCCGAGGCTGCTGCTGGATCCGCGTACCCAGACATTTGCCGGGTTCATGCTGCGCGGAGACTGGCTGGAGAAGGTCGGCATGAAGGCGCCTGACACGACCGATGAGCTGTACCAGGTTTTGAAAGCGTTTAAGGAAAAAGATCCGAATGGCAACGGAAAGGCCGATGAAATTCCGTTCACAGATAATCCGAACCCGATCATTTGGGCGTTTGGGGTAGGCAGCAGAGGGCCGAACAGCACGGATGACTTTTTTATTGAAGACGGCAAGATCAAGTACGGACCGACGGACCGAGATACAAAGACGCTTTGCAATATTTGAATAAGCTGTACACCGAGGGCCTGCTCGACCCCGAGTATGAAGGAATGAAGGCGGATGTGCGCGACAGCCGGGTGATGCAGGAGGTGTCCGGCTTTATGTACGGCTCATATGCCGGTTATTTAACGAAGTATAACAAAATGCTCAAGGGTGCGAACAAGAACCCGGGCTTTATCGCTATGGCGCCGCCTAAGGGGCCAACGGGCGAACGGAATATTATCGGTAAGCACAATGAGATCGATCCGGGCCGCGGAACGGCGATTACAAGCACTACGAAGAATGCGGCGCAAATTACGAAGCTGATGGATTATTTCTACTCCAAGGAAGGCGCGCTGCTGCTTTATTTCGGAATCGAGGGGGATACGTACACGATGAAGGACGGGGTTCCAACCTATACGGATAAAGTAGCCAACGATCCGAAGCTGGACGTATTGAGCTATTTGAACACGTATGTCGGCTATGTGAGCGGCTGGCCGTCCTCCATGATGCCCGAGCATTATTTAGCGACGTTAAGCGATGAAGGCAGGAAAGGAAATGCGCTGTCCGTACCCAATGCCGGGAAGAAGAAGGTGCCCGCGCTGCATTTCACGCCGGAGGAGCTTGGCGAGGTCCAGTCGCTGCAGCGCGACATCAACACCTATGTGGATGAGAACATGAATGCGTTTATTCGTGGGAAGAAGCCGTTCAGCGATTACGATGCCTTCCAGCAAGGATTGAAAAAAATCGGCTCGGACCGGCTGACCCAGCTGTACAGCCAAGCCTATGAGCGTTATAGCAATGTACTTAAAGCGAAGAACTAACGGAGGCGAGGCAGGATGGAACTGGAGCAAAGCATGTCGCGGGCCCAGCCCCGGGTCAATCTATGGATGCGGAACCGGCTGAAGCGCAATATCGTGCTGTACTTGTTTTTAGCCCCCGGAGCGCTTTATTATATTTTGTTTCACTATGCTCCGATGTATGGAACGCTCATTGCCTTTCAGGATTACAACCCGTTCCAAGGGATGATGAACAGTCCCTGGGTCGGCTTCAAGCACTTTCAAGCTTTTTATGATTCGATTTATTTCGGCAGGCTGATCCGCAATACATTTCTCATCGGGGCTTACAGCATTGTATTCGGATTTACGATTCCGATCATTTTTGCCCTGCTGCTGCATGAAGTGAAGCATACGAAATTCCGCACGGTAATCCAGTCGATCAGCTACCTGCCGCATTTTATTTCGACCGTCGTTGTGGCCGGCCTGATTGTGACCTTTACTTCGCCTTCCACAGGGTTTATTAACGGGTTGCTTTCGATGTTCGGTGCGGGCAAAATTGACTTTCTCCGGGAACCGGGCTGGTTCCGCACCGTCTATATCTCCTCGGGCGTATGGCAGACGCTAGGCTGGAGCTCGATCATTTATTTCGCCGCCCTGACCGGTATCAGCCCGAGCTTGTATGAAGCCGCCGATATGGACGGGGCAAGCCGCTGGCAAAAAATTTGGCACATCAGTCTGCCGGGAATCAAGCCGACGATCATTACGATCCTGCTGTTGGATCTGGGGCGCGTGATGGACGTTGGCTTCGAGAAGGTGTTTCTTCTGTACAATTCAAGCACCTACGAAACGGCGGACGTGCTGAGCACCTACGTGTACCGCTCAGGCTTGGTGCAGCAGCAGTACAGCTTCGCATCGGCGGTAGGCTTGTTCAATTCGGTGCTGACGTTTCTGATGATTATTATATTTAACAAGCTGGCCCGCCGGCTGAGCGGCTATTCCTTGTGGTAAACGATTTTGATGAAAGCGGGTGCTGCTGACATGAACCGGTTATCCAGGCAAATGAATGGAACCGATTACACGATTTATGCACTGCTTGTGCTGACTGCGATCGTGTTTGTTTATCCTTTTTACTATGTGCTGTCGGCATCGCTCAGCGATCCTGCCTCGGTCCTGTCCCATCCGCTGCTGCTGTATCCGGTCCAGCTGTCGCTGGGCGCCTACCGGCTGCTGCTGTCCACAGATACCATCTGGCTCGGGTATGGCAACAGCATCCTATATACCGTGTGCGGAACAGCACTTAATGTGACGGTCACGCTGCTCGCAGCTTATGCTCTGTCGCGCAGTGAACTAGCCGGACGAAGAATCGTTTTATTCTTTATTGTGATTACTTTATTTTTTAACGGGGGCATGATCCCGACGTATTTGATCGTGAAATCGCTCGGACTGCTGGATACGCGGTGGGCGCTTATCGTGATGGGGGCCGTGACGACGTGGAATCTGCTTATTACCAAAACGTATTTGGAAATGAATATTCCGCAGGAGCTGCGGGATGCTGCCGAGGTTGACGGGGCCAGCGAGCTCAACTTTTTTGCCAAAGTGGCGCTTCCGTTATCCAAGCCGATTATCGCAGTCATCGCTTTATTTTACGGCTCGGGTCATTGGAATGCTTACTTCAATGCGCTGATCTATATCCGCCAGCGGGACTTGTATCCGCTTCAAGTGTTTCTAAGGGAAATGCTGATACTCGATCAAAACACCGAGATGATGGGGGATGTAAGCGACTCCCGCGCTCTGGTTTCTTTAACCCTCAAGTTCGCCATCATGGTTGCGGCGATTGCACCGCTGCTGATTGTGTTCCCCTTTATCCAGCGCTTTTTTGTCAAAGGCGTATTGATCGGCGCTCTGAAGGAGTAGGTGTCGGCAGGAAACGTAATAAACCAAGCAAATGCCAAAAGATGCGGAGGCGTCGGAAATGAACATACAGCGGATGAAAAATATGCAGGTCAGCCTGGACCGATTAACGGACGGCAGCGGCCATCAGTTTTACGGCTATTACGATAATCCGGCCTGGAGCCACAATGACCGGTACCATCTGGTTCATAAAGTATCCTTCTGGGACCGGCTGCAGAATAAGGACGATAAAGCCGAGCTGGGCATGATCGATACAAGCACCAAGCAGTACACGCCTGTGGCGGAAACAACGGCCTGGAATTTTCAGCAGGGGACCATGCTGCAGTGGAATCCGCTGGCGCCGGAGGATGAAATTATTTTCAATACGTTCAGCGGAGGTCAATACGCAGGGGTCGTGCTGAATGTCCATACGAAGGAGCAGCGTTTGCTGGAGCAGCCGGTTACGAATGTGGACCCGACGGGGAAATATGCGCTCAGCGTCAATTTCAGCCGTATGTTCGACTTTCGCCCGGGCTACGGTTACGCTCAAATTCCGGATTCTTACGCTCAAGAGCCGCATCCGTCGGGCGACGGCATCTATCGGATAGACCTCCTGGACCGGACGGAGCGAGCTGATCCTTTCTTTACAAGCCATTTGGGATTTTACGAAAGACTTCTTTAATGGTCAGGATCATAAAATTATGATTAACCACATTAATTTCAATACGGATGGAACTCGCTTCGTTTGTCTGGTCCGCAATTTCCCAACCGCATCCGCTGCGCACTGGAAGACGGCGATTGTTACCGCCAAGCATGACGGCACGGAGTTGTTTTTGCTTAGCGATTATTCTTATGCCTCGCATTATCATTGGAGAGATCCGGAGCATCTCGTTATTTATTCCCGAGGAGCGGAGGGCTCGGACGCCGGCAACCAGCTGTACGTGCTGAAGGATAGGACTCATGAGGTGGAGCCGGTAGATACCGGCTTCTTCCTGAAGGACGGCCACTGCAGCTATTCGCCGGACCGCAGGCTGCTGCTTTACGACAGCTATCCCGATGAGGACAGCTACCGGCATTTGTACTTGTACGATTTGGAGCGGAAGCAAGGCGTTACTTTAGGGTCGTTGTACTCTTACCCTGAGGTGCAAGGCGACTACCGCTGCGACCTGCATCCTCGGTGGAATCGTGCCGGAACGGCCTTTTCCCTGGACTCTACGCACGAAGGCCGGAGACAGATGTATGTTGTCGATGTCCGCGGGATCTTCCCGGGTGCCGGCGGGGAGCGGAAGGCCTGATTTTCTGGCTAATTCCGGCAGCGGTTGTGCTGCTCAGCGGTACTATTGTAGAAAGACTCGCTGCAGGGCGGGTAAAGGATCAGCAGTCATAATAAACAGGTAAAACAAATGACCACGTACGTTCAGTATGTGGTCTTTTGTTATGCAGCTTCATAAAAAAAATGATAATCGATGTCAAAGTGTGAAACCTTTGCCGCTTAATCCATCATAAATTGACAGATAATTCAATCTATTATTTCTGATAATTTCCTTAATTACCCTTTTAATGGATAAAAACAACAATTTCATCGTTTTCTCATCATCTTTTAATACTTTGATAACAAATTTTAAATAAGGAACACAATGATGCGGAAATGATCATAATGTTTAACATTTAGAAAACAGACAAACTGTACTTTCATGTCGTAACATGACAACAGACAGCATAACTATCTGGAATTATCGAAGGTGAATACGATGGGCAAGTGGTTCAAATATGTTTTAAAGCTTGGGCTTGTCTTTGCGATTATAGCCGGAGGGCTCTACTATTGGCTGCGTCCGCTTTTGGTCAAGATTGAAAGCACGACGACGGCCGACGGCATTCATGTGAAGTTCAGGACCCAGGGAACGAATGTGGAGGAGTATTCGAATCAATCCTGGCAGCCTTACTTTGCCAAGGGAGTCAACATGGGAGCGACCATCCCCGGGCACTTTCCCGGTGAATTGGCCATTTCGGAGGATGATTACGAGAAATGGTTTGAGATGATCCAGGGCATGGGCGCGAATGTGATCCGCATTTATACGATCATGATGCCCGAGTTTTATGAAGCGCTGGTCAAGTACAATATGCACCATTCCAAAAATCCGCTGTTCTTTGTTCAGGGCATATGGAGTCCGGAGGAACAGCTGATTGAAGGGCAAGATGCGTTCGATCCCAAGATCAAACAGAAATTCGAACAAGAAATTAAGGATGCGGTTGCGGCGGTTTATGGAAAGACGACGCTGACACCCGAGCCGCATTCGGGAAAAGCGGGAGGTGTGTACAAATATAACGCGGGCCCCTATCTGATGGGCTGGATTGTCGGCACCGAATGGGATCCCAAGATGGTGAAGGGGACCAACGAACTTCATGCCGATACCGCCGATTATGAAGGAAAGCATTTCCGGAGTAAACCGGGAGCGGCTCCTTTTGAAAAGTGGCTGGCGTTTATGATGGATACGGCAGCGCAAACGGAAAGCCAGTTCGGCTGGCAGCATCCGATGGCTTTTGCCAATTGGGTGACGACCGACCCGCTGGAGCATCCGGGAGAGCCGTTGTTTGAAGAGGATCTCGTTAGCGTCGATCCTACCCATATTGAGGCGGCGGATTGGGCCGCAGGCTATTTTGCCTCGTATCATGTGTATCCGTATTACCCGGATTTTTTTGCATTTGATAAATCGTTTCAGACAATGAAGAACAGCAAGGGCGAAATCGACAGCTACACCACCTATTTGCATCGGTTAAAAGAAGCGCATCCTGACATGCCGGTCATGATCACCGAGTACGGCGTGCCTGCTTCTGTGGGTGTAGCCCACTTGGGCATGCTCGGCCGCAATCAAGGCGGTCATAACGAGCAGCAGCAGGGTGAGATCGATGCGGATTTATTGCAGCAGATTCACGATACCGGCTATTCGGGGGCGATGCTGTTCACGTGGCAGGACGAATGGTTCAAGAAGACATGGAACACTCAACGCTACGATGAAGCCGATCGCCGTGCCTACTGGTATAACACGCTGACCAATGAATCCTTTTTCGGAGTACTGGGCATGTTCCCGAGTAAGGATGACGATATTCATATCGATGGCGATGCCTCGGATTGGGATAAGCTGGGGGACGATAAGGAGCGGTTGGATGTGCAGGCCCCCGGCTTTGAGGAGCTCTGGGCGACGCATGACGAAGGCTACCTTTACCTGATGGCCAAGCTGTCCGAGCCCTTCGACCCGTCCAAGCAAAGCGTTTATTTCGGGACGGATACGCTGCCGGGAGGCAACCGTCATGCGCCGCAGCTGCATGGCGTTACTTTGGACGAAGGTCTGGAAACGCTCATTGAATTGGCGGATCCGAATCAAGGACGCATGATGATAGCCTCCAATTATGATCTTCACGCCCGCTTGTATGAGCGTTCCGGTTTGCCGGAGATCGATCCGAAGGAAAAGCAGGATGATTCGGGAATTTTCAAGCCGTGGAAGCTGGCTGTGAATTATCTGCTGGAGTATCCCGATGCACGGCTTAGCCATCCGTTCGGCGATGTGGAGGTAGGCCAATTGGAGAGAGGCTACAGCGATCCGTCGCGTCCCGATTATAATTCGAAGGCGATGTGGCAGGCGCAGGGACAGGTGCTGGAAATGCGCATTCCTTGGATGCTGCTCGGGTTCAGCGACCCCAGCTCGCTGAGTGTCATGAATTACAATCAGCCGGTTGCGAATAAATTCGAAGTGACCCCGGTAAAAGGAGTTCGCATCGTTCCGTGGATTGTACAGAACGATAAAGTCGTGGGCCGGGACGACTCGGCTGCGGCAGAGCCGGTTCCGGTGTCCCGTATGCCGTTGTATACATGGCAGCGGTGGGAAGACAAGGTCGATTATGTGGAACGGCCTAAACAGAGCTACTCGATTATGAAAGAGGCTATGGAGAAGATTAACGGCCCGGTTACCGGCACGCCGGGCAGCTGAAGCAGGGGAGGAGTTGACAAGGTGTACGCGAATATTGACGTAGCTATTCAAGCGTTATATGTCTTTATCGCTTTCAATCTGGTTTGTATCGCATTCATTTATGCCATCAAGCTGAGAAATATCCGAAGGAGGAGGCAGAACGACCGGTTTCAAGTGAAGTTTAAGGATTACTTGACCTATGTTCATGCCAGCCTTAACGGCGTGGAGCCGTTAAGGGTTCCTCCATGGACTATGAATGAGGTGGAAAGGGAGGCGATGCAGGAAAGGCTGAACGATATGGTGGAATGCTTCTCGGGCTGGCAGAGACAGCAGCTGATCCGGCTTTGCGAGGATCTTGGCTTAGTGAAGCATCATTTGGAACGGTTCCATCACCGTTCGTATCCGGTAAAGCTGGATGCCGCCTACCATTTGGGCTGCATGAGAGTGAAGGAGGCCATGACGGGTTTACTGGAAATGCTAAAGGAACATCCTTTAAATTCCTCACTGTTTGTCGTAGCGAGAGCCGCCGCCAAGTGCGCCCGGAACCAGCAGGATCTCGGCGTTATCGTCCAGCAGCTGCTGCGGCACGATAAGAAATGCTATGAGCTGGTCGCCGATATCCTTGCCGATTCGGAGCTGGATACCGTTTCCTTGTACACGGAATACGTCAATCATACCAATTCGGCTTACATTCAGATCGGGCTGATCGGCATGAATGGATACACCGATCCAGCCGCTGCCTCGGCCGTTTACCGGCTTATGGATTCCAAGCATGAAGACATTCAACTGAAAGCGGTGGAGGTATATTTGAAAAGCTCCCGCCTGCTTCCTAGGAACGTCGTCAGCAAGCTGCTCAGCCACTCGAATCTCGATATTCGCAGGCTGACGTTAGAAGCCGTGGGAACCCTTCGTAATGCTGCGTATGTGGAATTGATGAGAGCCAGTCTGGCGGATGCGGATCAGCGCGTAGTCTATACGTGCGCCAAAGGCCTGCTCAAAATGGGGCAGGAAGGCATGGCTGCGGTCTGCGAGAGTGCAGCTGCCGCGCAGGGCACGGATCGCGGAGACTTCATGCACCGGCTGATCGATGAAGAGCTCAAGCATTTGTCGATGCAGCTGCACCATCTGGATAAGCTGACGCAGTATAACACACTGATGTACACCTATGACAAAATATTCCGCAAACCGGCAAGAGTGGTTCGCGTCGTTTAGGAGGGCTGCACGTACATGTGGATTTTCGGGTATCAAGCGGTTGCGGATTCCTTCTTGAGCGGATTAAGACAGTTCCTGTTGTCTTACAGCTATATCGCTCTGTTCTATGTGATTCTCGTAACCCTAGTCTATTATTTCATATTCGGATTTTCGATCCGCCATATTTTTTCAATCAAGCGCGGAATCCAGTATAACCGGATGAATAAGCTGTCCGGCTCCAGCCATCTGCCGCCGGTATCTTTATTAGTTCCGGCCTATAATGAAGAATTAACCATTATTGAAAATGTCAGATCCTTGCTGGCTCTCAATTATGCAGAATATGAAGTAATCGTCGTCAACGACGGCTCGCAGGATCTTACCCTGCAGCGCATGACTGAAGAATTCAAGCTGGAGCTCATTCATCCGGTGCTTTCAAGCAGCATTAAGACAGGCAAAATCAGAGGCGTGTACCATAATCCCGAGTATCCCAATCTCTACTTAGTGGATAAGGTAAACGGGGGGAAGGCCGACTCTCTGAATGCAGGCATCAATCTTTCGCATTACCGGCTCATTTCAACCATTGATGCGGACTCTTTGCTGGAAAAGGACGCCTTAACGAGGATTGCCAGAGTGTATATGGAGAATCCCGAAGAAACGATCGCCGTCGGCGGCAACGTCCGCATCGTCAACAGCTGCACGGTAGAAGACGGGATCGTCAAGGATGTCCAATTTCCCCGCAAGCTGCTGCCGGCATTGCAGAATGTAGAATATACGAAAGCGTTTCTGGGCGGAAGGATCGGCTGGAGCGCGATCAATGGTCTGATTATCATCTCCGGTGCCTTCGGGGTTTTTCAAAAGGATAAGGTGATTGACGTCGGCGGCTACCGGGGAGGCTATCCGGGCGAGGATATGAACATCGTCATCAAGCTCCACCGGCACTGCCTGGAGAATAAAATTCCTTACCGGGTTGCGTTCTGCCCGGACGCCGTATGTTGGACGCAGGCCCCAGATTCCTATCGGATTCTAAGCAGCCAGCGCAAGCGCTGGGGGCGGGGAAATTTGAAAAATATGATTGAAGAAGGCATCCATATGGTACTCCGTCCGAAATACAAAGTATTCGGGCTGCTCACCCTGCCTTATAACATCGTGTTTGAAACGCTCAATCCGTATTTCCGGCTCAGCGGCGTGCTAGCTATATTAGGGTACTGGCTGCTGAATATGACGGACTGGAGCACCGTCGTCATCTTTTCCTTAGTGAATTTATTTTCCTGCTTTTCCTTGAGCCTGGGGGCCTTGTTTATTGAAGAGACCGCCTTCGGGCGTTATCCGAAGCTCAGCGATTTAAACAAAATGCTCTTATATTCGTTCTTAATGTTTGTAGGCTATCGGCAGATTGGCGTATGGTGGCGATTAAACGGACATATCCAATTCCTGCGCAACAACAATTCCTGGGGAACGATGGTCCGTACTAATTTTAATAAATAGATTCTAATCGAAGATAAGAGGAGTGGAGAAGATGGCGGTATTAGTTCACGATCCGATTCAAGAGGCAATTTTGGAGCTGGCCCGGCGGGTCCAGGCTTCCTATGAAGACGGCACAACATGCGGAATCATTCTGGCTCCGTGCACAGCGGTCAATCAGAAGGTACTGGAGCAAATGCAGACCTTTGTCAACGGATTTGACCTCGAGATGCCCCTTCAATGCTTCTACTTGGATTCCAATGGCCTTCTCGGGGTCGTGCTGTCCGGGCAAAAGCTGATCGACACCCACTATGTGTCGCTCGTTCTCAAAGAATTTATCGAACGGCAGGGCTTGCTCCAAGGTCAAATGGTTGTCGCCAGCTTCCCGGAGAGCGGAGAGCTGACGGAACAGTCGCTGTCACAGCTGCTCCACACAACACTTCATGCGAAAGGAGAGAACAGGGATACTCATTTGTTTATGAATCAAGGGATTCAGCAAGGGATCACTTCCATTCTGATCGCCGACCCGGACGAGGTAAGCAGGGAATTTGTCAAACTGCGGCTGGAGATTAACGGTTACAAGGTGGAAGAAGCCAAAGACGGAAGCGAAGCGCTTGAGAAATTCGAGAAAACGATGCCTAGTCTGGTGATTACGGAATTGAACCTGCCGATTCTGGATGGCTATCAACTGATCGATAAAATCAAGAGAGACTATGCGACAGATGGAAAAGTCATTGTTCTCACCGATAAGCAGCTGCCGAAAAGCATGGACCGCGCTTTTGAACTGGGCGCATCCGATTATGTGACGAAGCCTTTTTCCATTTCGGAGCTGGAGTGGAGAATCAAGAAGCTGGATTCTCGATTAAGCCATTAATCTAGAAATAAACCATGGGAAGGTGGAGAGTATGATGAACACATACACAAATTTAAAATATAAATTTACGAAAAAAACGGCTGAAATCGGGGTGATCGGTCTCGGCTATGTAGGGTTGCCCCTATGCATGGAGATGGTCAAGGGCGGGTTTACCGTATATGGGATTGATCTGGATTATCGTAAAGTAGAGTCGCTTCGCAACCGCCAGTCGTACATTCAAGACGTTCCGAATGAGGAAATTAAGAATGCAGTGGAGTCCGGCCGGTTTATTCCGACTGATGACTACCATACGGTTCAAAAGCTGGACGCGATCAGCATTTGCGTTCCGACTCCGCTTAATGATAACCAGGACCCGGATACCTCCTATATTAAAAGTGTCGTCCTGGAAATAAAGAAAAATTTGAAGCGCGGTGCTTTGATCGTTCTTGAGAGTACGACCTATCCGGGCACGACGGAGGAATTGATTCAGTTCGAGCTGGAAGCGCAAGGGCTCAAGGTAGGCAAGGACTTCTTCCTTTGCTTCTCGCCGGAGCGGGTCGACCCGGGAAATCCGAACTTTAACACTCATAATACGCCGAAAGTGATTGGCGGTACGACCGAGGCTTGCATTGATCTTGGCGTGACATTATACAGTCATGTGGTGAAAAATGTCGTTCCCGTCTCTTCTCCGAAGGTCGCGGAAATGTCCAAGCTGCTGGAAAATACGTTCCGCAGCATTAACATTGCATTTATTAATGAAATGGCCATGATGTGCGACAAAATGGATATCGATGTCTGGGAGGTCATTAAAGCGGCGTCGACCAAGCCGTTTGGGTTTATGCCTTTCCATCCGGGACCGGGCATCGGCGGGCACTGCATTCCGCTCGATCCGATGTATTTGTCCTGGAAGGCGAAGGAATTCCGCTTCTACAGCAAATTTATCGAGCTGGCGCAGTCCATTAACGACAACATGCCGGAATATGTTCGTTATAAAGCATCGCAGGTGCTCAATATGTATGCGAAGTCGATCCGCAATTCGAAGATTCTCATTCTGGGCATGGCGTACAAGCCGGATGTGGACGATCTTCGTGAATCGCCGGGGCTGGAATTGTATGAGCTTCTGCGGGAGAGCGGAGCTTATGTGGATTATTACGACCCGCATGCCCGGTCGTTCCGGGACAAGCAGGAGCATACGGTTCAATCGGTGGACTATGATTTATCTGCGTTCGCCAAATACGACTGCATGGTGCTGATCACGAATCACCGCTGCTTCAATAACCTTGAACTCGCCGCGCTAGGTGTGCCGATCATTGATACGCGCAATGCTTTCGCGGACATTCAGGCCGACAATATTTATAAATTGGGCACCGGTATCCGGAAGCAAGAAGTGAAGCTCGCCGTAGGCGTTTAAACGATCAATAGCATAGAGAGGAGCAACAACGATGTGTGGCATTGTAGGCTATATCGGAAAAAGGGACGTACAGCCGATTCTGCTGAACGGACTAAGCAAGCTGGAGTACAGAGGGTACGATTCCGCTGGGATAGCGGTATTGGAACAGGATCGGATCAAAATTAGCAAGGTCGAGGGACGTCTTGCCAACTTGTCGAGCCGGCTGGACGAGCAGCCGCTGCAAGGATCGGCCGGCATCGGTCATACGCGTTGGGCAACGCATGGTAAGCCATCGGATGCGAATTCCCATCCTCATGCGGATATGTCGGGTCAATTTACCGTCGTGCATAACGGCATTGTGGAAAACTATATGGAGCTGAAGAAAGAGCTGGAGGCCAAAGGAGTCACCTTTGCTTCCGAGACGGATACCGAGGTGATCGCGCATTTGCTTGCCGAAGCGTACCAGGGCGATCTTGCCGCCGCTGTTCGTGTAGTAATCGGGAGGCTGCAGGGAGCCTATTCGCTCGGCGTTATGGCGGAGTGCGAGCCGGACAAGCTTGTCGCGGTCAGACAGTCCAGCCCTCTCGTTATTGGCGCAGGCCAAGGGGAGCATTTCATAGCTTCGGATATTTCGGCTTTAATTGAGCATACCCGCGAGGTGTATATATTGGAGGATGGCGATCTGGCGGTGATTACCCGGGACCGTATCTCCATCACGAAGGCCGAGACAGCGGAGCCGGCGGAGCGTAAGCTGCTGCATATCGATTGGAGCGCCGACCAGGTGGAGAAAGGCCAGTACGACCACTTCATGCTGAAGGAAATTCATGAGCAGCCGCTCACGCTGCGAAACACAATGCTGGGACGCATCAATGACCGGGATGAGGTCGTCTTCCCGGAGCTGGCGCACGCAGCGGGTGCTTTCCAAGACGTGGATAAAATTTTCATCATCGCCTGCGGCACCGCCTATCATGCCGGACTCGTCGGCGGTGCGGTGATTGAGAAATTAACGCGCATTCCGGTTCAGTCCGATATCGCATCGGAGTTCCGCTATCGCGACCCGATCATCACGGATCGAACGCTGGTGATCGTCGTCAGCCAATCCGGGGAAACGGCGGACTCGCTTGCCGCTCTGCATGAAAGCAGGAGACACGGCGCCAAAATATTGGCCATCACCAATGTGCCGACCAGCTCGATTGCTCGGGATGCGGACTATGTGATCGCGACGAAAGCCGGTCCGGAGATTGCCGTGGCATCGACCAAAGCGTATACCGCCCAGCTGCTTGCCTTCTATTTGTTCAGCGTCTACTTGGCGCAGGAGAGACAGACACTCGATCCGGCGCGTCGCACGGAGCTGGTCAAAGGCTTGAAGGCACTCCCCGTTCAAGTGGAGAAGGTACTGGAGAACGCGAACGAGGTCAAGCTGTTTGCCGAATCCATCAAGGATGCGGACAGCCTGTTCTTTATCGGAAGGGGACTGGATTATGCCGTTGCCCTGGAGGGGTCTCTCAAATTAAAGGAGATTTCCTATATTCACTCGGAGGCTTATGCGGCAGGGGAGCTGAAGCACGGCACCTTGGCTCTGATCGAGAAGGATACGCCGGTTATTGCGCTGGCTACACATATGGATCTTTATGAAAAAACGGTCAGCAATATTAAAGAAGTCAAAGCTCGCGGGGCCCACGTCATGGGGATCACCGTTGAAGGCAACGTAGAGCTGCTGAATGCGGTGGACGAAATTTGCTTCATCCCTCCATCCCTTCAGCTGCTGGCGCCGATTTTGGCGGTCGTTCCGCTGCAGTTAATCTCTTATTATGCCTCGTTGGCGCTAGGGAACGATATTGACAAACCCCGTAATCTGGCCAAAAGCGTCACGGTCGAATAAACGGTACGGGAGGGATTCACATGGAGGCATTCGCCATTCTGTTAGCCGCAGGTAAAGGCACGCGGATGAAGTCGGAGCTGCCCAAAGTGCTTCATCCCGTCGGAGGCATGCCGATGATCGGACGGCTGGTCAACAAGCTCGAAAGCATGCCCATTAACCGGATATTGGCTGTTATTAGGCATAAGGGGGAACTGGTGAGGGAGTATCTGGGAATGCGGGTAACCTTCGTTGAGCAGATCCACCGGCTTGGAACGGCGCATGCCGTGCTTCAAACCCGGCGGCTCGAAGCGATTTGAAGCGATCGTCCTCGAGGACCCGATGGAGGTGATGGGGATTAACACCCCCGAACAGCTGGAGGAGGCGAATCGGGCCTTTTATGCACGAATGGGCATTTTTGCCTAGTAAGTCATGGAGAGAGGAGTTCCAATATGGGAGTTATTTTCGGTACGGATGGAGTTAGAGGGGTTGCGAACCGCGAATTATCGCCGGAGCTTGTCTTTGAGATAGGTCTTATCGCAGGCGATATGCTGTCGCGCAGCTGCGAAGGGAGAAGGCCGCGCATCGTGATCGGGCGGGACACCCGCATTTCCGGCCCGATGCTGGAATCGGCTCTGGTTGCCGGGTTATTGTCCGCAGGGATTGACGCTGTAAGGCTCGGCGTGCTGCCGACGCCGGGCGTAGCTTACGTCACAAGGCACTCGCAGATGGATGCGGGTGTGATGATCTCGGCATCCCATAACCCGGTAGAAGACAATGGGATCAAATTTTTCGGCAGAGACGGCTTCAAAATGCCGGATGAATGGGAGGCGGAAGTCGAATCCCTCCTGCAGGGGAATCCGCACCGGGCCTCCCGGCCTATCGGGGCCGATATCGGGACCGTACGCGATGACGCACAGGGCGCTCAGGACTATGTGAGCTATTTGAAGTCTACCCTATCGGGGCCGCTGGCCGGATGCAAGGTCGTGCTCGATTGCGCGAACGGGGCCGCCTCTTTACTGGCTCCTCGTCTTTTCCTCGAATTGGGCGTAGAGACAGTCCTGCTGTATCATCGGCCGGATGGCACGAACATTAATAAAGCGTGCGGATCCACGCATCCGGAGCGGCTCCGCCAAGCCGTATTGGAGCATCGGGCGTATGCAGGGCTTGCTTTCGACGGCGACGCGGACCGGCTGATTGCTGTCGATGAACAGGGCGAGCTGTTGGATGGAGATCATATCCTCTATATTCTTGCCGCACATATGGCCAAGCACGGCGGATTACGGCATAACACGGTCGTATCTACAGTCATGAGCAACTTCGGCTTTCACAAAGCGCTGCAAGCCAGTGGCATGGATTCGTTGAAAAGCAAGGTTGGCGACCGCTACGTCATGGAAGAAATGCGGAAAGGCGGGTACAACCTGGGCGGCGAACAATCCGGGCACATCATTATGCTGGACTATTCGACAACAGGAGATGGCGTATTATCCGCCCTTCAACTGCTGCAGGTGATGCGGCAGGAAGGCAAGCCGCTGTCAGAGCTTGCCTCCCCTGTAGTGAAATTTCCCCAGCTCGTTGTTAATGTACAGGTGAAAAACAAATACAAGCTGGAAGGCAACCGGCGCATTGAAGCGCTGATCCGGCAGGTCGAGAGCGCAATGGCCGGCCGCGGCCGGGTATTGGTAAGGCCTTCGGGTACGGAGGCTTTGGTGCGTGTGATGGCGGAGGGGCCGGATGAAAGGGAACTGTCCAGCTACGTAAAGGGCATAGTAGAGGCGGTAAAGGAAGAGCTTGAATATAGCGTTGTTTAATCCATATGTAAATATGAGAAAGATGATGGCGTGTTTAGTTTTTTGCCTGATTTTAACGAGCGTCCCTCTGTTTCTTCCGGTATATTCTCTTATTACCGAGCTGGAGGTGGAAGTGAACGGGGAAAGGATGAGCTTTACGGATGCGCAGCCGTACATCGATGAGCAGACGGGCAGTACGATGGTTCCCGCGAGAGAAATTGCCGAAAAATTAGGAGCTGAGGTGGAATGGGACCGCTCGTTGGAGCAGGTAACCTTACACAACCAGCGTTACAATACAATATTGACCATTGGTCAAAATTATGCCTCGGTGAATGGCAAGACTGTTAAGCTGGACGCTCAGGCAGTCATCAAAAGCGACCGTACCATGGTTCCGCTTAGGGCTGTCAGTGAAGGTCTTGGAGCCGATGTTGACTGGGTGGATGAGCGGAATTTGGCGGTGATAACTTCGGCGGACAAAGCACAGAGATCTACCTGGATCTGGGACAGCAAGCTGATTGAAACCGAAAGTGACAGTATCCTTCAGTTTGCCGCCAACCAAAAGCTAACTTCGATTTATCTTCGTTACGAAACGTATCCCGGTCCAGGAGACCTACCGGAATTTTATCCGAAAAGCTACTGAGCTGGGTATCAAGGTAGAAGCGCTGGCAGGCGAATCGGATTGGATCTACGACTATAACCATATCTACATCCAGCAATGGATTGCGTCGGTTACGCAGTATAACAATTCAGTAGATGCCATGGAACGCTTTCAAGGCTACCACTTTGATATTGAGCCGTACACGCTGGGCATGTGGAGAACGAATCAGACCTGGGTACTCGAACGATGGATGGATACGATCCGGCTCATTGAGACGGAAGTGAGGAACGCTGACCGCAGCATGACGATGGCCTTCGATATTCCATTCTGGATCAGTAGCTGTACAGTTCCGGGAACAAGCTACTCCTTTAGCGCATGGCTGCTGGAGAAGGCGGACAGTGTCGTCATTATGGCTTATCGCAACAGCGCACAGGGCAGCAACGGCATTATAGCGAGAGCCAAATCTATCATCCTCGAGGCGGCAACACTTAAGAAACAGGCTGTCGTCGCGGTGGATACGTTACCCAGCACGGAAGCCGATTATACGACCTTTTACACGTCGAACTCTTCGTTCATGGAGTCGGAATTGAAACAGGTCAAGGAAAACTTCTCTCTTTATCCGAGCTATTCCGGCATCGCTGTCCATGATTACGTCAGATGGATTCAACTAGTGAACGGTAATCGATAAAAGAACATGCCGGACACGGACGGCGGCCGCTGAAAAACGAGCGGAGCCTGCGGAATGGTTCTGTAAAAGCGCAAGCGTTCGCCTTTGTTCCTGGATTTCAACCGCAGCAAGCGGGACAAATCCAAGAAATTCTGGCACAGCGGCGATCAGGAGAAGGAGCCTATCCTCGCAGCGACGACTTTTTCAGCGGCCTCGACCGACGTGACCGGATTTTTTTAGAAACACGAAGGAGGATATACAAAATGAAAATTATGGGTTTGGTTGTCTCCCTGTTGGCCGGTGCGGCTCTCGGTATTTCAGGGATGGCTTTTGCGGGCGGCAGCGATATGGCCAACACCTTTCAGCAATCTTCTTTACCGGGAGGAGGCATTGAGGTCCCTCATAACGATAGGATTCACCTTTCTACAGATAAGCAGTGGATTTCCTCAGAAGGCCACTTGTCGGATCTGATTCGGCTTCAGTGGACGAAAGACCGGGCAAAGCCGGCCATTTCCTGGTTGGACGAGAACGGAAAAGACAAAGCGGCTATCGTCGCTCACGCCAAAGCGAATGACCCCAAGCAGCACGATCATAATCATATGTCGTTTGAAACGACGATGTCGCCCGACGGCAAAAACGCGAACGAGCTGTTTACCCGCTTGGAAATTCCGTTTGACCAGGATATTTCTGAAATTCGCACGCATTCCTCCAACTTTAATGTCATGGACGGCATTTTACGAATCGCCGGCACCGGCGGCATTAACCGCGATTTGACCTTTGCCAAAGCGGACGACGGGAATATCACGACTCCCCGCTGGGCCATGCGTGCCGACACTTCCGAGGAATCGGGAGGGAACGCCGGCTCCAATCTGCAAATTATCCGTTATTCCGATGATGGGAAAGCACTGGACAATCCGCTAACGATTGACCGCAGCAGCGGCAACATTGGTATTGGCAGCTCGGATGCCAAGACGAAGCTGGATATCAACGATGACAGCGTCCGCATCAGGAAATCTATGACGCCGGCCTCGTCCTCGGCTCCAGGAGAAGAAGGGGAGATCGCTTGGGACAACGGATACATGTATGTTTGTGTCGCTCCCAACACATGGAAAAGAACGGCGCTTTCTTCATGGTAAATTGCATTCCTGTTAACCGTAATTCGGTAACAGCAGTTCATTTTCTCCCATACTTTAATCAGACTGTAAAAGTCCTCTATTCGCTAGAGGGCTTTTTTTGTTGAGTCGGATTCAGCACCGAACTTTCCGGAAAAATGCGTTTCCGCAGCGGCTTGCTGACGCAAATTCTGAGGATGCTGCCGACATAAATCCTTAGTCGTATAAATAATACACTACGGGCTACCCACTTAAAATGGAAAGGATGTCAGAATCCTATATAAGGATCATAGAAAGGTGTGAACCGCCTGTGCCCTGGAAAGTGTTGATTGCCGATGATGACCCGAATGTGAGGGAGATCATACGACTCTATTTTCGTCAGCAGCTTATTGAATTGATAGAAGCATCTGACGGCGCCTCGGCCTTGGCCATATTAGCGGAAGTGAAGCCTGATATTGTGATACTGGATGTAATGATGCCGGGGATCGACGGTTTTGAAACGTGCCGGGAAATTACTAAACGTTATGATGTGCCTGTCATTATGCTGACAGCGAAGAATGATGAATTTGACCGGGTGCTCGGTCTTGAGCTCGGTGCGGACGATTATATGACCAAGCCTTTCAGCCCGAGAGAGCTGGTTGCGCGGATCAAAGCGATTTTTCGAAGAATGCAGAAGGGGCAGCCGCTTATTGAGGTTGATGCGCCCTCCCAATATGAGTTTGACGATCTGGTCGTTCATGTCACCCGCCGGGAGGTCATCGCGGGAAGCGCGAAGGTCGACTTGCGCCCCAAGGAATTTGAGCTGCTCGCATTTTTTGCAAAATCTCCAGGCAGTGTGTTTACGAGAGAGCAGCTGCTGGAGCAGGTTTGGGGATATGATTTTTTAGGAGATATGAGAACGGTAGACGTTCACATCAAAAAACTTAGAGAAAAGTTAAGCCCTTGTCGCAATGTGTGCATTCATACGGTATGGGGAGTGGGCTACAAATTTGAGGTAGAAGCATGTACCTGAATCCGAATAAAAGCATTCTGCGTAAAATGCTGACCAGCTCCATCGTCACGGTCACTTCTTGGACTGTGCGCGGTCGGCCTTGTCATTTCCTTGTTTGCCAAAGAATACATAGTTAACTCCAAAAGCAATGAGATGATCCGGCAGGCCAAGCAGGTCAATCTCGCTATACAAAATCAAACGGTTCCGAATGACGGATTCAAAGAGTTGCTGCAATTTTTCGATCAAGCCTTTGACTCGCGTATTTGGATATTCGATTTGGATGGCAATATTGTCGTTACCTCCTCCAAGGATGAGGTGAATGTTGGCAAGGTCGTTAGCACCGATGTGGTGAATAAAGTTCTTAAAGGCGAACCGGCGGTTTGGGATCAGTCCGAAGGACTCAA